>NZ_JALJZV010000011.1 GCF_024171535.1 Flavobacterium sp. HSC-61S13
ACGTCTGTACAAGAGATTTTAAACCAATACATCAATAAAATTGAAGGTAATGTTACTTACGACGGTACCAATTTCAATTATTATGATGATAAAGGTGTTTTACAAATCATCGATATCACGGATATAGTAAAGGCAGCTGAAACCACAACTACTTTGGTAAATAATGCAGATGGAACCTATACCTATACCAACGAGAAAGCTTCGACAACCGTTATTGATATTCCTGCAAGTTTGGTAAACAACACCAATCAAGAATTTAATGATTACATCACAAATCTGATTAAAGAGAAACAAACCTTAACAACTTTGATTGATGTAGTAACACCAGGATTTGATCAAGATGGTCAAGAGATCGATGTACATACGCTGACATATACGGATGAAAAGGGAATTGCTAATCCGATTGATATTTCGGTATTGGTTAAAGGAGTAGAAACCTTAACGACAATGACCTATGATCCGGTAACACATTCGTTAATCTATACCAACGAATTAAACATTGAGACGAAATTTGATTTAGTTGATATGGTTGGTGATATCGAAACCTTAACCAAGTTAGAGTTGGATATTGATGAGAAAAAATTGGTATACACCGATGAGAACAAGGTTGTTCATGTTTTGGACTTGGCACCAATTATTCAAGAACCGTGGTACAGTACGACAACCAATCAAGGAGCTATTTCGAATACCGATAACATCTACACTAAAGGATGGGTTGGAATTGGATATACTACACCATCCGATGTTCCTGACGAAAAATTAAGGGTTAACGGTAGTATCTCTACGGTAAATAGTAATTATGCGGATTATGTATTTGAAGATTATTTTGATGGTTTTTCGCAGATAAAACTCGATTATAAATTCAAAGATTTAGATAGCGTAGAGGATTTTATTAAAACCAACAGACACTTACCGGGTATCACACCTATTCATGATTTGGTGAAAACAGATGCGGGGTATGCGTTTAATCTATCTGAACTTTCTATCCAACTTTTAGAAAAAACGGAAGAATTGTATCTACACGTGATCGATCAGAAAAATCAGATTGAGCAAAAAGATGCACAAATTCAGAAATTAGAAGAGGCTAACCAAGCTGTTCAGGATCGTTTAACTAAACTGGAATCTTTACTATTAAACAAATAGTAAGCCTAGTAATCTAAAACTCAAATCAGATGAAAACTCAAATATTTAGAAATATATTTCACACGCTTTTGGTGCTGGTAATACTGACTTTTTCAGTACAGCGTTCGTTTGCACAAACGAACATGACCAAAATTAAAGATGGTACGGTGTCTGGAACACCCAATACGCCCGTTTTAGGTGCCGTCCTTGAATTAGAGAGTAATAATAAAGGGTTTTTGACCCCTCGATTAACCGCAAGCCAACGTGATGCTATTATACCGGCGAACAGGGTTGATGGTCTATTGATTTACAATACCTCTACGGGGTGTTTTAACTATTGGAGCACAGTACAATCGGTATGGTTGAGCCTCTGTGGAACACCTCCACCGGCAGTAATTAATATATCGACGGTTCAGTGTAATGAAGTGGTAGTCAACGGAATATATAAACAAGGGGAGTTTTTAAATACAAACAATACCTTAAATATACCCGTTTCGGTTACTCAAGCGGGTACTTATGAGGTAAGTGCATCGACGAATAATGGATATTATTTCTCCGTATCGGGAACCTTCCCAACTACAGGGTCTTATATGTTGACACTGAATGGCGTAGGTACGCCAAACAAAGGGTATAACACGGGTGAATCAGGTGATGAGTTGAGTATTGTACTAAACAACAGACCCGCCAATTGTAAGCCTTTTGTATTTGTTGAAAAAGCCAGTGTTGATTTTGTAATAACTTGTGCTAATATCCAATCACAAGGTAATTACTATATTGGAATGGCTCTTAATGATACCAATAAATTAAAAGTTGCTGTCAATGTAACGAGTACTGGATTTTGGAGTATCAATACCAATGTATTAAATGGATATTCTTTCGCTGGAACTGGAAACTTTACAACGGTGGGAGCTCATACTATTGAATTAACGGGTACAGGTACGCCTTTGGCTTCGGGTACGAACCAGTTTAATTTGTCGTCAAATGCCTCGAATGCATCGAGTTGTTCTAATATTCCGGTAATAGTAGCACCGGTTAAATATTCAGTGGATTGTAGTGAAGCGGTTATCAACGGTTCTTATATGCAAGACGTGGCTTTAAATACTTCTAATACGATTTTGTTGAAAGTGAATGTATTGGCTACTGGTAAGACAACCATTACAACGAACACCGTATCAGGAATTACCTTTACTTCTGGTGTAGTGAGTTTAGATGTTCTAGGAGAACAACTTATTACTTTAACAGGAACGGGTACTATTACTGGTGCAAATGATATCATATTAGGTATTACAGGTACTCCAGGTTTAGAAGCGCCTTGTAATATAACCATACCAATTGCTGCACAACCAGTAAATTATGCTATGAGTTGTAGTTCGATAACGGTTAATGGAAGTTATGCTCCTGAAACCCCAATGATTGCTTCTAATACCATGACGTTAAATGTGACGGTAACCTATCCGGGTGCTTATAGTATAACAACCAATACGGTTAACGGTATTAGTTTTACGGGTACGGGTACTTTTAGTACTACAGGTGCACAACCGGTTACTTTAAAAGGATCGGGAATCCCATTAGCGGGTGGTGCATTCAACTATACGATTACAAGCAACAGCAGTAGTGGTGGAACCAATTGTACGAAGAGCATTACGTTTGTTTATAGAACGATGAATGTTTTGGGTGTTGGACAAGGACTTTATGCTCCTGGAACAGCATCGAATTCTGAAGCAGCTAGAGCAATTATACAAAATAAGAACAGTTTTGGACCTAGTGGTAAAGTACAAATTGAAGATATGAAAATCTTTAATAATGGATTGAGCCAAGGTGCGACCTTAAGAAATAACATCAATAACAATAAAATTGATATTATCGTATTGTCTTATAACTTCTTACCAAATGCTGCAAGTATTGAAATATTAAATGATTTTGTTAAAAACAAAAAAGGAGTATTGATTCACTCTCAGGAAAATAGTGCTTCAAGTGTTCAAGACTTAATCAATAAAATTTCGGGTGGATCCGTTACTGTAAGTGGTACGGGAACTACGTATCAAAACCCAATCCTAAATGTTGCAGACCCAATTCTTGAGGGACCATTTGAAGATGTTAGAGGAAAAGCAGGCGGATCTGACGTGAATAACTCGTACTATGTTACGAACTATCCGTCAAACATGACGCTTCTAGCAACTCAACAAGGAAATGCAGCCAGAGCCTGGATGTTAAAACACAATACTTTAGGGTATGTGTATGTAGGTGATGCAGGTTGGATTTCAGGGACACCTTCCAATACTTCAACGACAATTTGGCCAGCCTATGTTACAACTACTGGGTTACCATTGTCTAAATCTTATACAGGAGGTACGGTTTACAACAGTTTACTTTATGCCAATACCATGGCATGGGCAGTGAAATATGTTCAGGAAAATACCATTGTTACTTATAATGTACAATAACATTTACAAAGAAAACGGGAAGGAAATTCCATTCCCGTTTTCCTTTGAACCGATTCAGTAACAAGGAGGTTATTCGGGTTTTCTATTCCATACCACTCAAGTGCGATTGACGATTGTCATTCAAAAAAAGTAGTTGCTGCAGTAGAAAACCCTGGAATAATCCCGACCAAACAAAATAAGATATGAACCGAATTATAAAATACAAACTTTATGCTGGATTGTTGTTTGTTGGTATCTCTGGATATTCGCAAGAACAAGCTATACTGGTAAACGTGGGCGATGTTTACATCTCACCCAAAACACTAGTGACCACATTGATGGATTTTGACAATACCGAGACGGCTGTTTTGTATAATGATGGAGATTTTTATTTACAAGCTTCCTTAAAAAATAATGGATTGTTCACCTTTAACGAGGTCAATAAAACGGGATATACCATTTTTGAAAGCCCACAAAAAGAAAGTCAACGGATCTCAGGCAAACAACAGTTACAGTTTTTTGATGTATTGTTTAATAAGACAATTGCCGCTACGGGGATTGATCTTAAAAATGACATCAGTATTTCTGGAACGGCTAATTTCACCAAAGGGGTTGTTCATATAGATTCCTTACAAGGAGCTTTGGTTTTTGAGAAATCAGCTAAAGCAATCAATACACACAATGGTAGTCATGTCAATGGTGAAGTGGAAAAAAAGGGAAAGGAATCTTTTGAATATCCAATTGGAGACGGTCTTTTTTATAGAAAAGCAGTAATCAGTGCACCCAAAGATATTGCTGATAATTTTGCGGCTAAGTACTACTTTAAGAAAGCAACTTTCGGGCGACCAAGCAGCAGTAAAGCAGGCGTGATTTTAGATATCGATGAAAAGGAATATTGGACGATACAGCAAAACCAAACCAAAAATGATATTATATTAACCTTGTCTTGGGATGCCAACACGACTCCAAATCACTTATACACCAAGGCAGATCAGAATTTGCATATCGTACGTTGGGATGAGCAAGCTAAAATGTGGGTAGATCAAGGGGGTATTGTAGATGTAACCAACAAAACCGTTACGACTCCAACCGCAGTAGACGGATATGGGATCTTTACGTTGGCTACTGTTAAACACGACCTGATCTTAGAGGGAGATGTGGTAATCTACAACGCGGTAAGTACTAATGGCGACGGAACAAATGATTATTTCTTAATTGACAACATTCAAAAGTATCCGAATAATACCGTGCAAATCTTCAATCGTTGGGGAGTTAAGGTTTTTGAAACCAAGGCTTATGATACTACAGGTAATGTTTTCGCAGGATATTCAGATGGTAAAGGAACCATCAATAAAAATGAAAAATTGCCAACAGGAACCTATTATTATATACTGACTTATGAACATACCGATGCCAACGGATCCAATATGATTAAAAAAGCGGGTTATTTGCATTTGGAGAATAACTAGGAATTGATAATGCTATCTTCAAAATAAATTTATACAGATTCATAGATACCATTTTGACTATCGCAAGACCAGATGATTTAAAATACAGACAAAATACTTGCTTATGAAATTAAATAACTTACTTAAGACCGTTGGAATAGGGCTGTTTTTTCTGAGTGGATTCCAACACTTATATGCACAACAAGATCCGCAGTACACCCAATATATGTACAACACGGTGCAAATTAATCCGGCTTATGCAGGATCTCGGGGAGTCATGAGTGTTTTTGGTTTATATCGAACACAGTGGGTAGGCCTAGACGGGGCTCCAAAAACGGCTAATGTTTCTATTAATACCCCGCTAGGCGATTCCAAAGTGGGATTAGGGGTGTCGTTTAACAACGATCAAATTGGGGCGATGGACGAAAACAATATTTCAATTGATTTGTCGTATACGATTGATCTAAGCCAACGATTCAAACTGTCATTTGGGGTAAAGGGAACGGCCAATCTATTAAATGTTGACTATACCAAACTCAACATTTACAATCCCAATGATGTGCAATTTCAGGAGAATATCGACAATCAGTTTTCACCAAATATTGGAGCGGGGCTTTATTTGCATTCCGAAAGAACGTATTTTGGTTTTTCGGTACCCAATTTCTTAACCACAGATCGGTACGAAGACAATACGGTTTCTACGATGAAGCAAAAAATGAATTTCTACTTGATAGGAGGGCATGTATTTGATTTAAGCCCAAGTTTAAAATTCAAACCGGCATTTTTAGCCAAGGCAGTAGCTGGCGCTCCAGTGCAAGTAGATGTGACAGCAAATTTCTTGTTTCTTGAGAAATTTACTGTAGGTGCAGCTTATAGATGGGATGCTTCTGTCAGTGGATTGGTTGGATTTCAAGTAACAGACGGCTTATTCATAGGATATACTTATGATACCGACACCACGAAACTGGCTCATTACAACTCGGGATCTCATGAGATTTTTATGCGATTTGAACTGTTCAGTCGCTTTAACCGAATCACATCACCGAGATTCTTCTAAAACGAATTTTTATGAAAGTCAATATAAAAAATATACTCTGGGGAATAAGCCTTCTCCTTACTACGACGTTGTATGCACAGGAAAGACGCGCAGACAAGAAGTACGATCAATTAGCTTATATCGACGCGATCAGGATTTATGAAAGGGTCGCTGACAAAGGATATCACTCGCAGAAGTTGTATCAGAATATAGGGAATTCCTATTATTTCAATGGAAAGTTAGCGGATGCCAATATATGGTATGGGCAGCTGTTCGAACTGCCAGCAGCAGATAAAATCCCTACGGAATACTATTATCGTTATGCGCAAACCTTAAAAGCAACAAATCAATATGCTAAGGCAGACAGTTATTTGGAAAAGTTTGCGGCACTTGAGGTAGAAGATTCTCGATCGGTGATTTTTAAGGCAAACAAAGATTATTTAGCCGAGATAAAAAGAAATTCCGGGCGTTATTCGATGGAGCGATTCCCTGTGAATACACCATTTTCGGACTACGGGGCAACGGTATATAACAAGCAATTGATCTTTACCTCTTCACGGGATAAAACCGGTTTTTCTACACGTATACACACGTGGACTGGCGAACCTTTCACGCGTTTGTATGCAGCGGATTTGGGTTCAGATGGAAAGGTGGGGCATCCCAAAATCTTTGCAACAGAGGTGGCATCGATGTTCAATGAATCGACACCGGTTATCTCAGCAGATGGTAATACCATGTATTTTACGCGTAATAATTTCCTCAATGGTGAACGTAAAATGGATGATAAGGGAACAACTTTGCTGAAAATTTATAAAGCAACTTTGGAAAATGACCGTTGGACCAATGTGCAAGAATTACCTTTCAATTCCGATCAGTTTAATACCGCTCATCCCGCTTTAACTGCGGATGGGAAATGGTTGATTTTTGCGTCCGATCGAGAAGGTACTTTAGGACAGTCGGATCTGTATAAAGTAGCCATAGGTGCACATGGAACCTTTGGGTATCCGATTAATTTAGGAGCCCAAATTAATACAGCTGGAAGAGAGAGTTTTCCATTTATTAATGCAGATAACGAATTGTATTTTTCTACAGATGGACGCCCAGGTTTAGGAGGCTTGGATATCTATGTCACGCAAATGCGTGAAGATCATACCTTTTCTGAGGTCTACAACTTGGGGGAACCAATCAATGGATCTGACGATGATTTTGCCTATTATATAGATGCTCAAACTAGAAAGGGCTTTTTTAGCTCCAATAGAACAGGGAATGATGATATTTATTCGTTCAATGAACTGAAACGCATCTCATTGGATTGTAAACAAATGATTTACGGACAGATTTACGATCAACCTACTGCAACCAAACTCGCTTCGGCTCAAGTTACTTTATGGGATGTTGATTTTAATAAATTGGCAGAAACCACTTCCAATGCTAAAGGCGAATATGCTTTTAAAGACTTAAACTGTGGTACTCGATATCGTGTTAAAGTGGTACTTGAAGATTACAATACCGCCGAGGTGACGGTAAATTTACCATTGATTACCGATAAAACGCAGGCTGATTTTGGACTCGAGAAAAATAGAGTTGAAATTAAAAAAGGGGACGATCTGTTTAAAGTACTGAAATTAGAACCGATTTATTTTGACTTTGATAAAGCAGAAATTCGACCGGATGCTCAGGTAGAACTGGCTAAAATTGTGGAGGTTATGAACGAATATCCCCAAATGGTGATCGATGTCAGATCGCATACAGATAGTCGTGGGAATGATAACTACAATTTACGGCTTTCTGATAAAAGAGCAAAAGCTACTGCAAAATGGATCGTCGAACAGGGGATTCTTAGCAGTCGAGTAATGAGTCGCGGATTTGGAGAAACAAAACCGATCAACGCTTGTGTGAACGGAAAATCTTGTACAGAACAACAACATCAAGAAAACCGCAGAAGTGAATTTATTATTCTAGAGATGTAAAGAGATAAATTATTATTTGATCTTGCATAACTAGTATAGAATAGCTTTAGACTTTTTTTCGGAAGAGCTAGAGCTATTCTTGTCTTTGCGAATTTTGTATCGTCCAATCAGCGGGTATTCTTAAGTGAAGTTAGATCCAATTCTCGAAAGCAGTTAGAAACTCTTTTCGATTGGAAAATGATACCGCGCCCAAAATGCCAGTTAAAAGTGTATTGATTTTACACTTTATAGTCGTCTTAGTATCCATCCTTTTTATTTTATTTATTCGGTCCTTTTACATAAAAAAACGGGACTCGCATCGTTGTGCCTAATAACGATTTTTTGCAAAATAATCCTTCAATTTTTAAAAAAGTCCTATTTCATTGACGGCAATCGTCATACGACTATTGAGGTCGAATAATAAATCAAAATAATCTTTAATTTATTATTGTATTCTTTAATAAAGCTATAAATTTATATGGTTAATAAAATTTAAAGCTGTTTTAGCATGAGATTTATTGGGCGATATACCTATAATGCATGTTTAGGACCTATCTATACTATCCATGAAACAATTTTTATTACTGAACTTACAGGGAATTAAGAAATTACAGTTTCGAGAAGTGTTAAAAGTGATTATTGCAGTATTTGCCATACAAATTGTATTGGTTTTACTAAATATATCTCTATATATATGCTTGATGCCCTGTATGTTAATCTATTTATATAAGAAAAATATAAATGACAATTTCCTTTTTAAGGAAGAATATTTACCGATATTTATTAATTTCACCATCTTTCTATTAATTCTTATTGCTAACTTATTTCCCCATAATAACTTGGTGATGTTAGCAAACATCGGCTACTTGACTTACTATACCATTCGTATTAGTCTAGAACTTAAAAAGCAGCGACAACCCTCGTTATATTCCAATTCGAAAAACATTATAAGCATTTTTAATTATTTCTCTGTTTTTGCAATTATAGTGACCGCAGTGCACTTTGTCGAGATGAATTATAAACGGATATTTGGTTTTAATATCTATGTTATTTTTATAGGGATACTCGCCATGTGTATGGTTTTTGGTCTGCTGTTTTTAAAAACATTTAAAAAGGAAATACGGGAAGAAGAAACGCATACGGAAGATTCCGGTAGATTGCTTTTGGAAGCGGTTAAGAGCAAACAGCCAAAATATAGGTCAACGAGTAAAAACCCGTTAGCCAATCAAATAATCCTTTTTTTCGAAACCTCAAACCTCTATTTAAACCCTGATTTTACCCTATTAGATCTTACAAAAGAATTGGGGTGCAGCCGTGCTGAATTATCTGATGTGCTAAATCGCGAAATGATGATCGGCTTCTATTCCATAACAGCGATGTATCGCATTGAATATGCTAGGGAAATGTTAGTGAAGAAAGAGAACTATACCATAGAAACTTTGATGGTTGAATGTGGGTTTCAATCCAAATCAACTTTTAATAAGTACTTTAAAGAATATGTAGGAGTAAGACCCTCTGTATATCGCAAGCTTAATTCAAATTTTGAAAATTTTAAAAAGAGTAAGTAATATGGATAATTTGTATTTTATAATATTGAGCAACGTCCTATTGATTTCCTTAGTAAATATTTATTTTAATCGATTGATCTATCACGGTCAAACCTATTACTCTGTACAATTTCTGTTCTTGTCTTTTATTATGATTCACAGTATTTACATCTGTGTGGTCCGATCTTTTCTTCCAGAGTCTGATTTTACAAATATAGGTGCACCTTTTGGACTGTTCTATGCGCCGTTTTTTTTTATAGGAATATCTGTTCTAATCGATGATAGATCAAATGTTGTACAAAATATTTGGAAACATTTCTTGCCTGGATTGATATTTACAGTGTTTTTTATAATACTGTTGCTATTTGGAGATCAGTACTTAATGCTGAAAAAAGTGTATTTGATCACTATGTATGGATTGACTTGTATACAAATGGTACTGTATTGTATTTCAGCTTTTATGAAGTTTAATAGCGCGGTCACGGATAAGAAGTCCATTGCAGTGATGAGTCAATCAATTATTTTAATGTTGTCTACGGCCCTTATTTTTTTATCATTTGTACTCAGTGATGCAAAGGAAAAATCGAACACATTTAATAGCTTGGTAGTTTATGTATTGATGCTTGGAGCCGTAATGATCTTATTTAGATATAATCTGTTGATATTGGTTAGAAAGTTTAATTATTACAAAAAGAGCTATACGGGGCGTATGTTTTTTGATTATAATAAAGGGGAGGACATTTTTTTGGAAAATGAAAAAGTCGACTTAGCTCAAGAGGTGATTACACTAGATGAAGACGAAAATATTAAATATCAAAAATCGAGAATTTCAGAAAAAGAAATTAAGAGTTCGATCGACAAATTGAAGAGAATCATGGCAACCAAAATCTATTTGGATTCCGATTTAACTTTGGATTTGCTTGCTAAACAGATGAAAATTCCCAAATACCATCTAACACAAGTATTTAATTTGGGAATGCAGTCAAACTTTAATAAATACATCAATACTCAGCGGGTATTGTATGCCGTCTCATTACTGGACGATCCCCATAATCAAGATAAAATTGAAGAGATCATGATGCAAAGTGGTTTTAATTCTCGTTCCTCTTTTTATCGGGCTTTTCATCAGCATTACGACCTCTCACCAGCCGACTATAGAAAAGCAAAACGAGATATCAAGTAGAAATTGGGGACTAGTAAGTAGTCCCCAATTGGCAGTATCTAATTAGCTACTTCCATTTTTACCTTTTTATTTTTTATTTTTTGATCCGCTAAAGTTTTTAGCATTTGTGCAACTTTACTTCTTCTGACAGCCACATAGGCCGCTGTATCTTTGACTTCTATAATTCCGATATCGTCTTTGTTGAGTTGACCTTTTTTCATAAGATATCCAACAATATCAACTTTATTGACTTTATCCTTCTTTCCTGCACTGATATAAATAGTCTGGAAATCGGTGGCGACAGGAACTTTAAAGCGTCCTTCCAGATTTTCAGTAGCTATATCTTTAGGAAGGAATTCGAAATTCTCTTGCTCACTCATAACCAGGTATACCACTCCCTTTGCGTTCATACGAGCCGTTCTTCCATTACGATGGGTAAAGGCACTTTCCTTATCCGGTAGTTGGTAGTGTATAATGTTTTCAACTTCTGGAATATCTAAACCGCGTGCCGCTAAATCAGTGGTAATGAAAATCTGGACACTGCCGTTGCGGAATTTCAACAAAGAACGCTCGCGTTCATCTTGTAACATACCGCCGTGAAAACTCTCTCTTGCAATTCCTTTATCACTTAAAATAGCACTAATACGATCAACCGCATCACGGTGATTGCAGAATATTAAGGTACGTTTGTTGCCTATCTTACAGATCAATTTATATAAATTGTTGAGTTTGGACTCCGAATCTGTGATGACTTTTCTAAAAGTTAAGTCAGGCTTAACTTCAACGTCATCTAAAAAATTTAATTTCTTATGATTGATCAAACCCGCAAAAGAAGGGACCTTTTCTAAATTCGTGGCAGAGGTAAGTATACGTTGTTTGAGTCCCGATAATTGTTCTATAATATAGGACATATCATCCTGAAAACCCAATTCAAGAGCTTTGTCAAACTCATCTAAAACCAGTGTATGGACTATATTAGCATCAAAGCTATTGTTTTCAACATGGAAGGCGATCCTACCAGGCGTACCTACTAATACAGTAGGAGCTTCGATAAAATTGTTCTCTTCGATCTTGGTCGAGTGACCGCCGTAACAAGAATTGATTTTAAAACCGCTACCCATCGATTTAAAAACCGACTCTATTTGTAGGGCAAGTTCCCTAGATGGAACGATTATTAAAGCTTGAACACCTTTTACTGAAGTGTTTAAATTGCGTAAAACCGGAAAAAGAAAAGCCAAGGTCTTACCAGATCCCGTAGGAGATAGCAGCACGATGTCTTGATCGTTTTGTGTGGTTTTGTAAGTTGTTTTCTGCATCGGATTCAAGTCTTGAATCTGTAGCTTTTTTAGGATAGTATCAAATTGCATGGGACAAAGGTAAAGTAATAAATTTTAGTAGCATACTATTCAGCAAGTTCGACTATTATTTTTATAGAAAAAACAGTGGGGAAACGACTTTAAATCAACGGAGATCTAAGCGTGTACTCGGCTCAAAAAGATGGCTGTCGCTGTGGAAAGCTTGTGTTTTTACGGGCTAATATTGTCTTTATTTAGACTAATTACTATTTATATTGCATTATTCGCCATAAATTTGGAAAAAATTGTTAAAACAATTTTTTATACCTTAAAAAAATGTATTTTTGGATAAATCAAAGTTTTTAAATAAAATATGGATATTAAACTAGGCGATATCGTAGTTCTAAAATCGGGTGGACCTAAAATGACTATAGAGTCGATAAAGGGAGATCAGGTAAATGTGGTATATTATAATGAGGAAAAGAAAATATTTGAAAAACTGCGTTTGATGACTTCTTCTGTTATTAAAAAGAAATAAAGACATTGTATGATCGAGATAATTTTTATTAAAACGCTTAACTCAACCAGAGAAAGGTGATGACATTTGTTTTTCACAAAAGAGAATAAACATATTACTGAAATTATTAAGCCGTCATATTACTTTGGTAATGTGGCGTTTTTTTTTGCTATTTAATAAGGGTATTGACGCCAATACTAAGTCAATTGATACCGCGCATTCTATGTGAAAAAGCGTTGTTAATTAAGGCATTTTTAAATATAGTTGAGAAGGGTTTCCACAATTATAATAATTGCGAATTTGACATGAAAAAAGCGACAAATAGTTCCATGTAATGAAGAATCCGGAGTAAGATTGAGCTTATATTTTGATCGGTTAAAATACAAATTCGGTTAGTAGGTTTAACTGTTTTTTAACTTTTCAGATTTGCCACTTGATTTACAATAGATTGGGAGGTGTGAAAAAAGTTTGTATCAAGTTTGTATTTTTCAAAATGTTCAATAAAACTTAAATATTTTAATTAAAAAATTATTTAAAAATAGCCTAACTTTACATTTCTGAAATTAAATGTCGTTTTTCTATAAAAACCGGCATTTAGTCAAACTAAAAAATTAAAAGAACAGTCGAGTTTCTATGGAGTCAATAAAAGCAAGGTTAAAAAGAGATACACCGCGTGGAATTGTGTTGTGTATTGATGTTTTTATAGTGGTATTCTGTTTTTTGATTTCCAATATTATATTGAGTAGTTTTTACGGTGTTTTTAATCTGAACCGGACACTGTGTAAAGTTCCTACCGTAATGATCGTGTATTTTTTAACGTTTATTTTGCTTAAAACGCATCGTGGTGTAGTGAGACAAACCGGTTTAAAAGATGCCCAATCCGTATTTGTTTCCTGTTTTTTTGCAGCATTTGCATTGACTATTATTGCATTTTTGCAGCGAAATGGAGTTTTACCGGACTCTACGAGGCCCTATTTTAGGTTTTCTTATTCCATTATTATGTTGCACATGTTACTTACCGTTGTAGTAATGGTTGCAGCCCGAATCTTTTATAGCAATTTTTATAAAACATTTGTTTTGGGTGGACGAAATGTCCGAAGGGTCTTAATCTATGGAGCCGGAGATTCGGGAGTCATTACCATAAAGGCACTGCAAACGGACACGCGTATCGACACTCAAGTTTTGGGTTTTATTGACGATAATCCAAAGAAAGTCGGAAAAAAAATAAATGGATTACCTGTTTTGAGTCCTAGCGTCATTACCATGGGGTTTCTATTGAAAAATAGAATTGATGATATCGTTATTTCAATACAGAATATTTCAAGAGAACGATTAAATGAAATTTCCGCAGTACTAGAGGTGCTGCCTGTAGAAATCAAAATCATTCCTCCTCCTACAGATTGGCTCAATGGCAAGTATTCGGGTATGCAAATCAAGCAACTGAAAATTGAAGATCTTTTAGGTCGTAAATCGATCGAAATCGATAATCCGATTGTGAACCAAGAAATTGAGGGAAAGGTGATTTTAATTACCGGTGCAGCAGGATCGATTGGTAGCGAAATAGCCAGACAAATTGCTCGTAAAGATTTTAAAGAATTAATTTTATTGGATCAAGCGGAGTCGGCCTTATATGATGTGCAACAAAGTATGGAATGCACTACTTGTTCCCGTATCCAGTATATTGTAGGTAATGTTCGTGAAGAAAAACGAATGGACGTCTTGTTTGCAACCTATAAACCCGATATCGTATACCACGCTGCGGCCTATAAGCATGTGCCATTAATGGAATACAACCCTTACGAAGCTGTAACGACAAACATCAGCGGGACCAAAATTATTGCGGATCTTTCTGTAAAACATCAAGCTCAGAAATTTGTAATGATATCTACTGATAAGGCTGTCAATCCCACTAATGTAATGGGAGCAACCAAACGAATCGCCGAGATCTATGTCAACGGTTTAGATAAAAATACCGCAACGAGTTTTATTGTAACACGTTTTGGAAATGTGCTCGGGTCCAACGGATCCGTCATTCCACTTTTTAAAAATCAAATTGAAAAAGGAGGCCCATTAACCGTGACTCACAAAGATATTACACGCTATTTTATGACCATTCCCGAAGCCTGTCAATTGGTGTTGGAGGCCTCAGTAATGGGAAAAGGTGGAGAGATCTTTGTATTTGATATGGGGGAATCCATGAAAATATTTGAATTGGCTCAACGTATGATTCGTTTAAGCGGATATAATTACCCTAAGGATATTGATATTGAATTTACGGGACTGCGTCCTGGAGAAAAGATTTTCGAAGAATTGCTGGCAGATGACGAGAATACCTTAAAAACGCATCACGAAAAAATCATGATTGCTCAAGTTCGTACTAGCGACCATGAACAACTGTCTATTCGGATTAATGAACTGTGTGTTTTTGCAACTGAAACCGAAGTTAAACCGAATAATTCTGTCATAGTCCAAAAAATAAAAGATATCGTTCCAGAATATAAATCGCAGAATTCTACCTATCAAAGTTTAGATTGATTTTTCGAGTAGTATAAAAAAGTCGCAAATTCATTTTTTTAGGATTGCGACTTTTTTTATGATGTAGCTTAAATGAACAATACAACTTTATTTGACTGACTGAGCTAAAGGCAAGTGGTGGATAAATGAATTGACCCAGTATCAGCCAGGCTAATTTCGATTTGTGTTAAGGTTTCTCTTGCGGGAATAGCTGTTGGAAACCAATTTCTTTGAGGACTAACCACGATCAGTAGTCCTTCGTCATCGCCAATAGCTAAGAAATCTGTTGTAGGGGGACTCTTCTCAAAATAACTCAAACCATATTGTTCAATCCAATTTTCTGCCAACTCCATCGGTTGTGCGGTCACTATACCAATTTCACTGATGCCTTCTATTTTTGATGGATCGAAGGAATCGGCAATTATAGATTCCTTGCGATCATGACGAGCGATAAACTCTAAGAGATTACCATTGTTATCAAGAAAATAGATCGCCTGTGCATTCCAATTTTCAAAAGTAGTGACCCACTCATCCTTGGGGTTCTTGATTAATTTCAAGTGTTTCGTAGACCAGATTAAAGCGTTATCTAACAGCGATGCAGGGATGTTAAAAGCATAATGATAAACAGCAATGGGCTTAGTAGTCTCGACAAATTTTAATAGGGAATGCCCTATTTTATAATGCAGTTCTAAATCCGATTTATAGGTTAAGTTGAATTGTAATATGTCAGAGTAGAAATGCTGTGTGTTTTCCAAACTGTTCGTTTCTATAGTGATGGCATTTATTTTCATAGTTCATAACTTTATTAATTAATATAATAAAACAAGCATCTAAATTGATCGACCGGGAGCACAGTTGGCGAGCTTAGCCTGTAAAAACAGACTTTTATTAGTTGTATCCTTTCTATATCGCTAAGTTATCCTTTCAAAAAGTCAATTGCTAGGGGTTATAATTGTATTTATCAATGGCATGATCGATAAAAAATTGGAGCTAAGCAAAAGCTTACATTTGTTGATTATAGAACATTTTTGCGGTTTTTTTTGATAAATCTATATTTTTATGGTGTATTTTAGCGTTTTAATAAAATATATTTTTAAGTTTTTATACGTTATGCTGTGGTGGTGAATGACTGACTTACACATGCACTTCGTACTTTAAAATCATCTAGCCTTGGTAGCGCTAAGTGTAAACTTATTTTAAAGACAGGGAGGCAGTTCGTGTTTCAGTTTGCAATAAATTATAATCTAAAATGAAAAAAATCCATTTATTTTTTTGGGTACTTAGTCTTTTTGTGAATCTTGTAGTTGCTCAAAATAAAGAAGTACAACCATCTAAATTTGACAGCATTTACTTTGAAACAGCAGTTAAATGGGCCAAAACGGATTATGTAAAAGCTTTAGCGATTTCGGACTCCCTGTTTATACATTCGACTCCGCCCTTACATCAATTAAAAGCATTGATGCTGACGGCTTCGATCTATGAACAATTAGGGCAACAAGAAGAATCTATAAAATATGCCCTGAAGGCGGAAACAATCGCCTCAAAGATCAATGACTACGATTGGCAGGCTAAGATTGCGGGTTTTTTATCGACCCAATACCGAAATCTCGGTTTGCCACAATCGGGTAAACAAGCCTTAAATAAAGGCATACAGATTATACAAAACGTAGAAAATCAGAAAAAGAGAAATTTTTATTACGGCTTGGTAAATCAAGAATTAGCTTATTACGAGATTAATAATCAAAATTTTGAACAGGCTAAAGAGTTTATCGAAAAAAGTGCTACCTATTTTAATCGCCTTAAAGAGAGTCCTAATAATTTTTATTATAAAGCAACTAATGAAGAGTTATTCGCAAAATGTGATATTAAACTAGGAAATTTTGATGATGCTGACACGCATTTGGATCAATCTCTTAACTACCTGGATCAATCCTCTTTGGCGGAATCCGTATTGAGGGGCTTAATTTTAAATGGGAAGGGATTAATCGCCAAACACCGAAAAGAGTATCCGTTGGCGTTAGATTACTTAAAGCAAGCAGAAGTTTTGGCACTCTCCTCAGGCTTCCTCGGTTTAAAATTAGACGTTTTTAAAGATTTAAGCGAATATTATAGTGAAGTGGGTAATGTACCTAAACAATTGGAATACAGTCATAAGTTTGATTTGCTTTATCATACCAATACCCAGCGCAGTCAATCGACTTTAGATGGCATATTTAGTAAAATCGATCAAAACAATCAACAATTAGAAAGCCGTCAGTATTTTTATGTACTTGCAATTGGAGTATTACTTTTGTTGATTTTGAGTTCTTTGGTGTTCTATCGGATTAAAAAACAGAAAGATCAACAGCGTTTTAAAAGGATTGTCAATCAATTAAAACAAGCTAAAAAGGAACCGGAAAAACCGATCCTAGTCAATGACCAAATTGCTGGGAATAGCGAAGATGTAGTGAAGGAAAAGTTTTCCATTTCAGCCGCGGTGGAAAAAAAGATCTTAATTAAATTGGACGAATTTGAAAAGGGAATAGGGTATTTGGATAAAAATATTTCGGCCTCTGCTTTAGCAACGACTTTAGATAGCAATACCAAATATCTATCATTGATTTTAAAAAACCATAGAAATATGGATTTCAATAATTATATAGGACGACTACGTATTCAATACATCATGGAGAGAATGATGAATCAACCCGAATACAAAAATTATAAAATAAGTTATTTGGCTGAGGAGTGTGGTTTTTCGACCCATAGTAAGTTTACTGCGGTGTTTAAAAAGAATACGGGAATTACGCCTTCGGTCTTTTTAGAGAATCTAAGCAATCAAGAACAGGATGCTCAGTGATGGTTTAGCGCTTTAAAAGTTCTTTCTGATGCCTTCAGTGGGCCTTGGGATAGGTTAGGGGTGTCTGTTATCGTGAATACGACTAGTCATGGCCTCAAAACTATGTGTTTAAAAGGTATTTTTACTAAAATTAGTAAGGTGTTGAAACACAAGTATAACTTTTATCAATTATAATGACCACCGTTTATTGCTTAAAAAAAGTCCTGTGCTTTTCCGATTCTGGAAATTGTAGCGCTTCTATATTTAATCATTTTAAAATGTTTTTATGGATATTGTTAATGCATATCGTTGCATTGTCAATGGGATATGAATTTTTTGGAGGCTTGCTATATGGACCTATACTGGTGAGTCTAGTTTTCAGAATTGCAAATACACGTATTAATCGGGTTCTTTTACTGTTGCAGTTTTTGCCTTTTATAGGCTGCATGGTATTGGGGTATTTAACTACAAATAGGCAAGTCATAGACTTAATCAGTTTACTGACCAGTTTCTCATTAGTTATTTACGGCATTTTTTTATGGTTATACAAACAAAAGTTGCTTGGCATCGAGTTTCGGAAATCCGTGCTTTATTGCATGCTGTTTCTCGTATTTCTTTTGGCGATAATTTTGATGTCTCTAATAGAAGAGTATTCTTATGTTTTTAAATTGGTCTCTCCGAAAGTAAGCCTAGCTATTTTTTTGCTTTGTTCCATTTCAATTACTGTGATACACTTGTTAAGAAATCAAATACCAGGATTTGTACAACCGAATGTGGAGGAAGTTGTAGATCAAATAGATGATGATCGGCCGGTACTCGTGGAGAGTATTGAGAGCTACTTTATAACATCCCAACATTATCTCAATCCTTGTTTTACTTTTGATAAGTTTGCCAAAGAAATGGATGTCCCTAAAAACATACTTTCGACAGTACTAAACAGAGAAATGAATAAAAACTTTTATCAATTACTGGCAGAGCATCGAATCGAACACGCCAAAACCTTATTGATTAAACAAGATTACTTGTTTACTATCGAGTCGGTAGTGTATGACTGTGGATTCAATTCAAAATCGTCTTTTCATAAATATTTTAAACAATTTGTTGGTACTACGCCTTCAGATTTTAGAGATCATTATCTGAAAAAATAAAATCAGTATCTTGTGATGGACGCTCTTGGGATTATTTTCACGCATAACTTGCGGATCAAAAACTTCTTTTACTCTTGTTTTTAGATTTCTGAAGCGCAAATGGGCAGCAACTCTGCTGTGTAGAGCTGTTAATTTTTTTATTTATATTTTTTTCCGGCTTAATAGCTTGCTAATTCTCGTTTTATTTTAGTAGAAAACTTACGAAAATAATGGTTTTCTAATCTTTATTTAAAATTAGTCTAAATAAGTTGTTTGTTAATTAGTTCTTAGATAATTTTGCGAAACCTTTAGTAGCGCAGGTTTTATGAAGATACTCGGTTTGAAATTTAGAGTTAAAAAACAATTGCTGGTCTTTTTTGTTTTGATGAGCTGTACGGCATTTTCTCAAAATAATAAGACTTCTTTCACATTACAGCTCGTTGGAGAAGATCAGCAACAGCTTGCTGATGCAACAGTTGTTTTGCAACATCAAAGGGAACGATTGATTGGCAAGACCAATGAACGAGGCGTTTTTGAAACGCAGTTATCGCAAGGTTTATGGACCTTGCATATTACACATTTATCGTACCTAAGCTTTTCCGACACCTTAACGATCAACAAACCGACGGTTCGCAAACACGTGTTGCACGCCAATTCCAATAACTTGCAGGAAGTAGTTATTACGGCTAAGGAATCTAAGGGGCTGACCAGTTCTTCAATTATTGATAAGTCGGCCATGAAACACTTACAGCCCTCGAGTTTTTCAGATTTATTAGAATTATTACCTGGAGGTCGTTCTAAAGATCCGTTATTAAACGCATCGAACAAGATTACTTTACGAGAAGTTGGTACTGCAGGTAGTCAGTATAATACCTCTTCGTTGGGTACCTCATTTGTAATGGACGGAATACCGATCACTTCCAAAGCCAATTTACAATATACTACGGGATCTAGCCAAATCATCACACCGGGTAATGGTTATACGGATGCACGCAGATCACACCTTACGAGTGGTATGGATATGCGAAGTTTGTCGACAGACCAAATTGAAAGTGTGGAGATCGTTCGGGGGATTCCTTCCGTTGAATACGGTAATTTAACCAGTGGTCTAGTCAAAATAATTAGAAAAAGAGGATATACGGATTGGGAAAGTCGCTTTAAGGCCGATGGATTTAGCAAGTTGTATTATTTGGGTAAGGGATTGGATTTTGGTAAGCGAAATATACAACTAAACGTCGGAGCAGATTATTTGGATGCCAAACCAGACCCGACAAATAATATGGAGAGTTATCAACGACTCACGGCTTCTTTTCGATTTCAAAAAACCTGGTTGTGGAACACCAATGAATTGTTGTGGAATGCCGATTTGGACTATACCGCTTCCATCGATAGCGAAAAAACAGACCCCGATGCGGGTTACGCTAAAGTAGATCGTTATAAATCATCATACCATCAATTTGGATTATCAAACCGGTTTCAGTGGAATGTCTTGGAATCAACTTGGCTTAAGTCGATAAATTGGCATACCTCTATACGAAGAGAGTGGGATAAAATTGAGCAGGTAAAGTGGGTACAGCTAACCAGTGCCACGGCCATTCCCATTAATACATCAGAAGGAGAAATGGACGGAATTTACATCACCCCCCAATATATTTCTAATCTCACAGTTGATGGACAACCATTGGATTTATACTCAAAATGGTCAGCGGATTTGAATTTTAATTTGGGGTCTATCCAAAACGATTCCAAAATCGGATTGGAATGGACCTATACCAAAAACAAGGGGGAAGGACAGCAATATAATCCAATGTTACCTCCAGATCCAGAAATGAATTCAAGACCTCGGAGTTATAACGATATACCCGCAAGCCAAGAAGGTGCTTTCTATGTCGAAAATGTAGCCAATTTTGAGCGAAATAACCACGGATGGAGCTTGTCAACCGGTGTGCGCGCGGCTAGTATGTTAAACCTAGATAAATCCTATGCAATCAGTAATCAGTGGTACTGGGATCCGAGAATTCATCTGCAATGGAGGTTGCCAAAATGGCAAATTAAAAACAAAGACTTGGGGGTAGATTTTACCGTAGGTTATGGACAGCACACGATGTTTCCTACCCTAAATACCTTATACCCCGATAATCTGTATACCGATTTTACTCAACTCAACTTTTTTCACAATAATCCCGATTATAGAAGAGTAAATTACCAGACCTATATAACCCCTCGAGTTAATAAAGATATACAGCCAGCAATCAATAAAAAAATTGAATTCCGCGTCGATTTTAGCTACGATTCCAATCAGTTTTCCGTGACGTTTTTTGATGAAAAAATGAATTCCGGATTTCGAAATAACAGCCGCTATCAATTACTGGATTACAAGAGATATGATGCCTCCGGAATTGATCATCAACAACTGAGTTCTCGGCCAGACTTAAATCAATTGCCCTATACAGTAGCTACTTATTTAGGCCTTTACGACGTTCAAAACAACGGAAGTGCACTCTATAAAAAAGGAATCGAATTTCAATTTTCGTCCAAGCGATTAGAAGTGATCAATACCCGCTTTACCTTTAATGGAGCTTGGTTTGAATCGACTTATAAAAACAGCCAACCCGTTTATAAGAGAGGACAAAAGAGCGTGATTATTAATGGTGCTGAAGTTCCGTTTATCGGACTGTATAACGACGATGACGGTGCTATAAAACAAAACCTAAATACGAATTTAACCATCGATACCTACGTACCTAAATTGGGTTTGCAATTTTCAATGTCAACGCAGGTTGCGTGGTTTTATATCAATGAAGCCCTGCGTCGAAATGGGGTTCCGCAGGCTTATATAACGACAGATGGAGTATTGCATCCCTATTTAGAAGAGCATCAACAAGATCCTGATTTACAGTGGTTGACCATTAAGTACAGCGAAGGACAATTTACTTCTAAGCGAACACCGCTTTCGATGAATGTCAATGTAAAAATATCCAAGCGTTTCTATAATGCCGTAAACCTCTCGATGTTCGTCAATAGAATCTTTAGTTATGATGAACCGATCGTCGTAAATGGAGTTAAACTGAGACAAAAGGGAGTCAATGCTCCCTATTTTGGAATGGAAATGAATTTGAATTTTTAATTATTATATATCACGATCTGCAAGGATTAACAGATCATCCTAATTTAAACAACTATGATAAAAAAGATTAAACAATTTGTGCTAATAACCCTAATTGCAACGGGGGTATTTCAATCGTGTTCTTCTGACGATTCCGCTACTGGAGATACCAATAACACTATGGTCACTTTTCAATTTACAGCTCCTCAAGGTGTTGAGGTCATTGCGTATTCTGAGCTGCAAGTACAGTTAAAAGAACTCAATACCGGATTTGAAAAAACGGATCTATTAACGAAAACCAATCAATGGCAAGGCAGTATTCCTCAGGGAACGTATCAGGTTGCTGTTGAAGGAAAAATAACATATAATTTGGATGGAAAAGTATTAGAAGCTGCGGTTTCAGCCTTTAGTAGCTCCGAAGTAGTTACGGGTTTACAAACGGATAAAAATCTAAATCTAGTTTTAAAATCAACGCATACTGACTTGACTGTTGAGGAGATTTTTTTTACCGGAACCATGACACCAGAAGGAAAACAGTATATCGGAGACCGTTATTTTAAAATTTATAACAATACCGACAAAGTGTTGTATGCGGATGGATTGTTAATTGCAGAATCGGCTTTTTTAACCGTTGAAAAACAAATTTATACTCCAGATATTATGTCGCAAGCAGTGGCTGTTGGTGCTATTATCATGTTACCCGGTACAGGCAATCAATATGCGGTAGAACCGGGGAAATCAATTGTTATTGCGGAGGATGCAATCAATCACAAAGAATACAACATCAATTCCATAGATTTGAGAAAGGCTGATTTTGAAATTTACCAACAGGACGCGGATGATGTCGATAATCCAGAAGTTGCCAATGTCATTGAAGCCTACTCCCGTTTTACGATTCACAACAGAGGTTTTAAGTCTTATGTAATTGCACGTTTACCTGCGGGAATGACACTTAGTACGTATTTGGCGGCAAATAAATACGAATATACTTACGATTTGGTGTTTGGAGGAGAAACTTATCCGATGGATAATGAAGCGATGGCGATCCCAAATGAGTGGATTATCGATGCGGTCAATTTAAGTATACCTTCCGATTTTCAGTGGATTGTAACTTCACCTGCGTTAGATATGGGATGGAGCTATTGCGGTAAAGTAGATAAAGACAAAACGAGATACGGTAAAAGTGTTCGTAGAAAAACGATTACAACCAATGTAGCCGGACATAGAATACTAAAGGACACCAACAATTCAACGTTGGATTTTGAAGCGGAAGCTAAAGCTTCACTAATCAATTAATTATCATGAACTTTCGTTCCATTTTTATACTTATTATAGCACTTCAAGCTCCGTTGGTTTGGAGTCAAGACTCTATTTCTATTGCGGTTAAAACCCGCGACCATTTTAAACCCATTCGAAGTTTTTATAACGAACTGGATAGAAATCCAGCAATAAAGGGCTTTTCTAGTGCGTATTCACGATCAGAACTGGGCGGCTTAATGAGTCGTGAGAAAAATACTTTTCAGTTACAGCAATTGGGCGAGGGGATTGATCAATTTGGTGTAAGTGCTCAATCCTTTTATAGGTTGGATACCGTTGTATCGGTATGGGGTACTGCTGACTATAGAAATGGAACCCGAAAAAATGTACAGTGGAATGAAAGTTCTGATTATGATAAAATCTATCCCTTTGTTACAGCAGATTCTGTGGGAGGTGATTTAAGTATGGAAATTTATGGCTTTAAAGGAGGATATGCTTTTAAAAGCGGAAAATACCATTTTGGAGTCACAGCGGTGTTTAAAGCTTTGATGGAATATCGCTCTGTGGATCCTCGACCTAAAAACAT
Organism: Flavobacterium sp. HSC-61S13; assembly: GCF_024171535.1. Lineage (GTDB taxonomy): Bacteria > Bacteroidota > Bacteroidia > Flavobacteriales > Flavobacteriaceae > Flavobacterium. The sequence goes on from NZ_JALJZV010000011.1 coordinate 23,908, forward strand.
TTCTTCGGACTTAAATTTGAACTTAGGTGCTTCTAGATTGCTAACGGACTCGTACCGTTTAGGGGTTGATTTTTCAGTGGAGAAGTACACCCAAACCAACGAAATAGCTTTTTTTAGTGAATTGGGTAATCCAGCCCTATATCATATGAGCGGTCTAGGGAACTTTAATAATTTGCTATATGGTACTCGAAAAAAGTCTCTTTATGAAGGGTGGGGGTATGCCGCAGCAATGCAATGGTATAATGAAAGGCAACCCGGTTGGTTTTTTCAAACGCGATGGAAGAATTTTGAGCTTGAAAAAAGTATTGCTGACGGGCAGGCCTTTGTTAGTTCTACAATAAAAGAAAACGATTTTAATTTCACTGCTGGAAAGATTTATCAAATTGAACACAATACTTGGGCAATACAAGTCGGATACCAAAACAAACTTAGAAAGGGTATTGAAAACATTTTGAGCAACGGTGCTTTGTCGAGTATGTTGATTATTGGTTCAGTCGAAAATTACAACGATTTGCAGCAAAAATTCTTCGTAGAAGGTTTGTTTGCGATAAACCAACAAAATTGGAATTTAGGTTTTGCTCCGTTCGTCACGCGAAATACCAAAGTGGAGAAACACCTTTTGACAAAATCCGAAATGAGTATCAATGATTGGACGTATGGACTAAAAACAACTTGGTCTAAAACGCTGAAAAACAACTCGGTTTGGCATGTTTTTCCTTCAATAAGTTATAAAAAGGTCGATAAGGCATCAAATCACTTACTTGCTATTGCGGGACAGAAACAAATCAACCAAATGCTGCAGCAAAATTTTGAACAACTTTCGGCAGCTCTTTTTCAGGTCGATTTAAGAGCCCGATACGATTTTAAGCTAAAACAAAACTTAAATGTCTTTTGGGAAGCTTCGATTAACTATCAATGCTATAAAAGCAACCAAAACACCTACTTTCAAACCGCATTAGGCATCACCTTTTAAATAGGTCATTATGAAATTGATTATCCCGTCAAAGAGCCTTGCATTAGGCTCACTAATTCTCTTGTTGTTTTATGGATCGTTTAAGTCCATATCGGATGATCCCGAATACACTACGGTAATAGCGTCATATAAACAGCCCATCGACCAATGGCCACAACCTGAGATCCAAGAGGGAGCGGTATGGAGCGAATTACAGGCTATATCACGTGATACGATGTACTTTGAAAACCAAGATTTACCTGAGGTACATTTGGGGAAACTTTTGTTTTTCGATCCCAAATTATCCAGTTCCAATCAGATTTCATGCAGCAGCTGTCACGATCCTGAAATGGGGTGGTCCGATCGGCGTGAAGTGTCATTGGGAAACGACCACATACAAGGAAAACGCAACACTCCGGCTTTATATAATATCGCAGAGCGAACCTCATTCTTTTGGGACGGTCGCGCCAGTACACTTGAAGAACAAGCAAGTGGACCACTTGAGGCTCACCATGAAATGAATATGAAAACCGCGCAGTTACCGAAAAAATTATCAAAATATCCAGCCTATAAAAAAATGTTTCAAGAGGCTTATGGTAGCGAACGGATTACTTACGACAAAATCGTTGCCGCCCTAGCGGCTTTTCAGCGAACAATAAAGAGTAACCCAAGCCGATTTGATGCTTTTGTCAATGGAAATTATAAAGCCTTAAACGATCAGGAAATTTATGGACTACATATTTTTAGAACTAAAGCGGGTTGTATGAACTGTCATAGCGGAAAATATTTTACCGATGAGGGCTTTCACAATATTGGTCTAACTTATTATAAGCGGGAATATGAAGATCTAGGTCGTTATCATATAACGGGCAAGGCTGAAGATGTTGGACGGTTTAAAACGCCATCTTTAAGAGATTTGTTGTATACAAGACCGTGGATGCACAACGGCTTATTTGAGGATCTAACCGGCATTGTAAATTTATACAACAGCGGCATGCACATGATTGATCCCACTGCGGAAGAAAAACAACAAGATCCACTCTTTCCGCAAACAGATGTTTTGCTAAAACCATTAAAATTAACCAATCAAGAGATCAAAGCTTTAGTTGCTTTTATGGAATCGCTATCGGCTAGCTATTACAAAATGCCCCGACCAGAATTCCCAAAATAACAGGGCGATTATTAGAAAAAATTAAGGGCTGTCTTATCAAGACAGCCCTTATTGATTTAAAGAGATTTGACTGATGTTTGGAGTAAAGTTTGTCTACAAGTAGAAAAAACAACTCCCCATCATCATAAGGTTAACTGTTGGCAAAAGCACTCGGGGCATTTATATCAACTGCAAAAACCACTTTTTATACTTCTTCCGAGGTGTATTTTAATTTTACTGACGGAAATTTAGACTGTGTCATTTGTATGGAAAAATCAGAATCCGCTAAGAAAACCAATTGACCCGATTTGTCTGTAGCTAGAAATTTTTGTTTGATACGCTTGAATTCTTTGAACTCTTCGTTCTTAGGATCTTCAGGACGAACCCAACAAGCTTTATAGGCAGGGAAGTTTTCGTAAGAACACTTCGCACCGTATTCGTGTTCCAAACGGTATTGAATAACCTCATACTGTAAGGCTCCTACTGTTCCAATCACTTTACGGCCGTTCATCTCTAAGGTAAACAACTGTGCAACCCCTTCATCCATCAACTGGTCAATTCCTTTTTCCAGTTGTTTTGATTTCATCGGATCGGCATTGTTGACATAACGGAAGTGCTCTGGTGAGAAATTGGGAATACCTTTAAACTGCATAATTTCACCTTCTGTGAGTGTATCGCCAATTTTAAAGTTACCCGTATCGTGCAGACCGACGATGTCTCCCGCAAATGAAATATCCACAATTTCCTTTTTCTCTGCAAAGAAGGCATTGGGACTAGCAAATTTTAATTTCTTGTTATTACGAACGTGTAAGTACGGTTTGTTACGTTCAAAAGTACCCGACACGATTTTGATAAAGGCCAAACGGTCGCGGTGCTTTGGATCCATGTTGGCGTGTATCTTAAATACAAACCCACTAAATTCAGGTTCCGTAGGCTGTACCAAACGAGTATCTGATTCCTTTGCACGTGGAGATGGAGCAATTTCAATAAAACAATCCAACAACTCTCTAACTCCAAAATTGTTTAAGGCAGATCCGAAAAATACCGGCTGCAATAAACCATCTAAATATTCCTGACGATCAAAGGCTGGATAAACTTCAGAAACCAATTCAAGCTCCTCACGTAATGTATTTGCTGGTTTTTCACCAACAATACGATCTAGTGCTTCGTCGTTTAGATTGCTGATATTGACGATTTCATCAATGTTTTTCCGACTGTCTTCGCTAAATAAATTGATGTTCTTTTCCCAAATGTTGTAGATACCCTTAAAGTCATATCCCATACCGATCGGGAAACTCATTGGAGTCACACGCAACTGTAGTTTTTGTTCTACTTCATCCATCAATTCAAAGGCATCTTTTCCCTCACGGTCCAATTTGTTGATGAAAATGATCATGGGTATGTTACGCATTCGACAAACTTCTACCAATTTCTCCGTTTGTTCCTCGACCCCTTTTGCTACGTCGACCACTACGATAACGCTGTCAACGGCAGTTAAGGTTCTATAAGTATCCTCCGCAAAGTCCTTGTGACCTGGAGTATCTAAGATGTTTATTTTCTTGTTTTTGTAGTTGAAGGCCAAAACAGATGTAGCCACAGAAATCCCACGTTGTCTTTCAATTTCCATGAAATCCGAGGTAGCTCCCTTCTTTATTTTGTTGTTCTTAACAGCTCCAGCTTCTTGAATAGCTCCACCAAAAAGCAAGAGTTTCTCTGTCAATGTGGTTTTCCCGGCATCCGGGTGGGCAATAACTCCAAAAGTTCTTCGGCGTTCTAATTCCTTAATAAAATTCATTTCATCGAAAATTTAAAGGCACAAAAATACTTATTATTTATCGAAATAGTTCTATAAATGTCCTGCTAACGCGATATTCAATTAATTATCAAGATAATATTTTGTTAATAACATAGTGCTTTGGGTAAATATTACGCTGAATTGCTATTTTTGTTCACCGTTATTATATCAAAATACGTAGATTTGAAGCTTTGATACCGGTTATTGTAGCTGTATATATTATAAAACATGAATTTTAAAGCACTAGTTATAGTTGCGATGTCCACCTGTGGAACGCTTTTCTCACAAGTCCATAAACAAGATAAAGTGTTGTTTACTTTGGATGGGACTCCTTATTATTCAGAGGAATTTAAACGGATTTACAATAAAAATTTAGATTTAATCCAAGATCCAAAGCAACGAGATGTCGATCAATACTTAGACCTCTTCGTATTGTATAAACTCAAAGTAAGCAAGGCCTACGATCTAAAATTACATGAAGGCAAATCTTATATCAACGAACTCAAAACCAATCGGGATCAGCTGGCAGAAAGGTATCTGACTGATGAGAGCCTAATCGATAATTTAGTTGTCGAAGCCTATAATCGATCATTAAAAGAAATCAATGCCGATCATATACTGTTTTCGGCAAAGCCTTTTGCGAGTGCAGCGGATACACTGAAGGTCTACAACAAAGCCCTAACTGTACGAAATGAAATTTTAAGTGGTGCCGATTTCAATGAAATGGCAAAGAAATATTCCGACGATCCTTCTGCTAAAGAAAATGGAGGAGCTCTGGGTTATTTTTCCGCTTTTAAGATGGTTTATCCCTTTGAAAGCGGTGCGTATAATACGGCTATAGGTCAAGTTTCTATGCCGATCCGATCTCAATTTGGTTATCATCTGATTAAAGTTAACGAGATACGCGAAAATAGAGGCGAGGTGACTATCGCACATTTGATGTTGTTGAAATCAACGGATAACGTTGTTGAAAAAAACACAGAGATCCACGAGCGAATCAAAGAATTGGATGCGCAGTTGAAAAATGGAGCCAACTTTGAAGAGCTGGTTGCACAATATTCCGAAGATACCAATACCGCAAAAGTGGGCGGTATATTGGCTAAATTCAGGATTGGCGTTATGAATGAACCTGAATTTGAACAGACGGCTTTTAATTTGGAAAAAGCAGGCGATATTTCGGCACCCGTTGAAACCACTTTTGGGTGGCATCTGATTAAATTAATACAAAAAGATCCCCTACCAACACTTCAAGAATCAAAAATTGCTCTGGAGAATAAAGTCAAACGAGACAGCCGCTCACGCATGATCAATGAACAGTTAGTGAAAAAGATCAAACAACGATTTTCCGTAGTCGAAGATCATAAATTGAAGAAACAAGTTTTCTCCTTGGTCGATCTAAGTTTTTATAAAAACAGTTGGAAACGACCTGTAGAAGATAAGCAATATCAGAAGCCTTTATTGACGATCAATAAAGATCGCGTTGCCACAGCAATGGATTTTCTAAAGTATATTGAAAAAAATCAGCAAGCTTATCGCGGAGTAGAACCGTTGAGTAAAGCAGTAGATTTGGCTTATGAAAAGTTTTTAGAGAGCGAATTAAAGAGCTATTATATGGCGAACTTAGAAAGCGAATTTCCGGAGTTCGATCATACCGTTACCGAATACCGCGAAGGATTATTGCTGTTTGAATTGATGGAAACCGAAATTTGGAATAAAGCAAAAGTAGATACGCTTGGGTATACGGCATATTACGAAAAGCACAAACAGAAATACAAACAAAAGCAGCGCTTAGATTTGGCTATTTACCATTTTGAGGATGAAAAAGTAGCTAAACGCACATTCAAACGCTGGCTGAAAAACCCTAATTTAGCAACGGCTATACCAGCCGTTGTCAAGGTGGAAAGCGGCCTTTTTGATTTGCAAAGTGCTGTAGTAACGGAACGCCATATACCAACAACCCAGGGGGTATATCAAAATCCAAAAGATAACCGAGAAATTATTGTAGTAAAGGAAGTAATCCCAGAGCAAATTCTTGAAATGGAATCGGTGAGGTCTCAGCTACTAGAAGAATATCAAGACAGTTTTGAAGCCGTATGGCTTGAAAACTTGAAGAAAGAAAAGAAGATCGAAGTCAATCGATCGGTCTTAGAAGAAGTGAAACAGGAATTAAGTAAAGGATGATTCGAATAGTAGCCATAGTAACTTTGTTTATGATGTTTGGAGCTTGCAAGAATAAAAATTCGCAAGATTCCGATGCGGTCGTACGCGTCAATGATTCGTATATCTACCGTAAGGATTTAGATAAATTAGTTGCTCCAGGAACTACGGCTGAAGATAGTTTGGTCATTGTCAATAATTACTTCAACCATTGGGCAACGCAGCGATTGTTGTTGGATGTCGCGGCATTTAATTTATCAGACGAAAAGAAAAGCGAAATTCAAGATTTGGTCGATCAGTTTAAAACAGACTTGTTAACCGCTGCTTACTTGGAGCGTATGGTACAACAGAGCGTTGATACGGTGGTCAGTGAATCGGATTTGCGCAATTTCTATAATGAAAATAAAGATAAGCTGGTTTCCAATGAGGTTTTGGTGCAACTGCGATATGTAAATGTCCTTAATGAAAACCCTAAATTAGCCTCGATTAAGAAATATTTTTTGTCTAATAAAAAACAAGACTTTAAAAAATTAGAAGACTTATCTTTGCAAATGAAATCTTATGCTTTAAATGATTCTGTTTGGGTAAATATGAATCAGATTTATGGGAAACTACCTTTTATAACCTCGGATAATATTAAAAGTTATCTGTCAGATGGTTTGTTTTACGAGATTAAAGATGCCGAGAGTACTTATATGGTAAAAGTGAATAAAGTGCTGGATAAAAACAGTATTTCGCCCTTTGAATATATTAAGCCGACCTTGATTCAAACGGTGATGAACAACAGAAAAATGGAATTAATAAAAAAAATACAAAAAGATATATTAGATGATGCAAACAAAAATAACCAATATGAAATTTATAAATAAAAAGCTAAGCTTTGTTTTAGGTCTTTTTCTAGCTTGTGTAGGATTTGCGCAGGCCCAACAAACTGCGACTAAAAAGAAGATTGACGGTGTTGTAGGAGTTGTCGGCGACTATGTGATTTTAGAGTCTGAAATTGATAAAACCTTAGAAGAGTTAAAGGCGCAAGGTGCTCCGATGGAGAATTTTAATAGATGCCAACTTTTTACAAAATTATTGGAAGATAAATTGTTTGCGCACCATGCTGTTCAAGACAGTTTGGAAGTGACGGATGTTGAGGTTAACGGTTTTATGGATCAGCAAATTGAAAGTATGGTAGAATATGCTGGATCTATGAAAAATGTATTGACTTTTTATAACAAGAAAAATGTAGAAGAATTTCGTGAATACTTTTTTGATATCGTTAAGTCTAATAAACTAACACAGAAAATGCAGGCACATATTGTGGAGAAAGTAGAAATTACTCCAGAAGAAGTGCGTCAGTTTTTTAATGCTATTCCAAAAACGGAATTGCCAATGGTTGGTGACGAGGTTGAAATTGCAGAGATAGTAGTCAAACCAGTTATCTCTAAAGAGCAAAAACAAAAGGTGATCGATCAGTTAAAAGAGATGAAACGTGATATCATTGAAAACGGTTCTAGTTTCTTTAGTAAAGCGGTATTGTTTTCTGATGATAAGGCTTCTGTTCCCAATGGAGGGTTTTACTCAATGAGTAAAAAGGATCCTTTTGCCAAAGAATTTAAAGATGTCGCTTTCAGCATGGCGGAGGGAGAGATTTCTGAGCCTTTTGAAACAGAGTTTGGATACCATATTATTTACTTAGAGAAAATACGTGGACAACAATTGGATTTAAGACATATTTTATTGATCCCTAAAGCTACTGAAGAAGCAGTGGAAGAGGCTCGTAAAAAAATTGAAGCGATCCGTGAGAAAATTGTAAAAGGTGAAATTACCTTTGCAGCGGCAGCGGCAGCATCATCTGATGATAAGGAAACGCGAAATAATGGAGGTGTGATCCGTGATCCGATGACGCAGGATCCATTATTTGAATTAAACAAGATGGAAGATAGAGAATTGTATTCTTTGGTTTCCAATTTAAAAGTAGGTGAGGTTTCTAAGGCGGCATTTAAAACAGATAGAAAAGGGGAGAAGGCCTTCCGTTTGGTTACGGTAAATAATAGAAAAGCTGAACATCAAGTCGATTTTGCTGAAGACTATACCAAAGTAAAAAACATGGCTTTAAATGACAAGCAAGGTAAGGAAATCGCAAAGTGGATCACTTCAAAAATCGACGATACCTATATCAATATCCAAGGAGAATACAGAAATTGTACCTTTAAAAATAACTGGTTGAAAAAATAAAAATATTTTTTCACAGCCTTTTTACCACTAAATAAAGCCATTTCGGAAATATCTGAAATGGCTTTTTAGTATAAAATAAGTATGTTTTTTTGCAATATGATATTTAAACTTTTAAAAATTGATAATAAGTAGGTAAACGGTCAAAATAGTGTATTCCATTGAGTAAAATTCAGTAAACTAGAATGTTTATAAATAATAACTCTTTGAAATCAACGTTTCCTTAAAAATTTTCAATTCTCATTAAGAATGCTTAAATTTGTGCTGACAAAAATGATAGTACTAACTAAACTTCAATTATAATATGGCTTTTGATATTGAAATGATCAAAAAGGTGTATGAAAAGATGCCAGAACGTGTTGCTAAAGCGCGTGAGTTAGTAGGGCGTCCTTTAACACTTTCTGAGAAAATTTTGTATACTCACTTATGGGATGGTACGCCATCTCAATCGTTTGAAAGAGGAAAAGATTATGTAGACTTCGCACCAGACCGCGTAGCCTGTCAAGATGCGACAGCTCAAATGGCGTTGTTGCAATTTATGCATGCAGGAAAAAGTAAAGTAGCAGTTCCTACAACGGTTCACTGTGATCACTTAATTCAAGCGAAAGTAGAAGCTAATACAGATTTAGCGGTAGCTAAAACTCAGTCTTCTGAGGTTTTTGATTTTCTTTCTTCTGTATCTAATAAATACGGAATTGGATTCTGGAAACCGGGAGCCGGAATTATTCACCAAATCGTTTTAGAAAATTATGCTTTCCCTGGAGGAATGATGATTGGAACGGATTCACATACAGTTAATGCTGGTGGATTGGGGATGTTGGCTATTGGTGTTGGTGGTGCTGATGCAGTAGATGTGATGTCTGGAATGGCTTGGGAGTTAAAATTCCCTAAATTGATTGGGGTTAAGTTGACTGGAAAATTAAACGGTTGGACTGCACCTAAAGATGTGATTTTAAAAGTAGCTGACATTCTTACTGTAAAAGGAGGAACTGGGGCGATAGTAGAATATTTCGGTGAAGGAGCTCTTTCCATGTCTTGTACTGGTAAAGGTACCATTTGTAATATGGGTGCTGAAATCGGAGCGACAACATCTACTTTCGGGTACGATGATTCTATGAGAAGATATTTAGCAGCTACAGAGCGTCAAGATGTTGTGGATGCAGCGGATAAAGTTGCAGAGCACTTAACGGCAGATGCAGAAGTATATGCAAATCCTGAATTGTATTTTGATCAAGTGATCGAAATCAATTTATCGGAATTGGAACCTTATATCAACGGACCTTTTACGCCGGATAGAGGAACTCCAGTTTCTAAAATGAAAGAAGAGGCTGCTGCAAACGGTTGGCCGTTAAAAGTAGAATGGGGATTGATCGGTTCTTGTACAAACTCTTCTTACGAAGATATGTCTAGAGCAGCTTCCATTGTTGAACAAGCGGTAGCTCATGGTATTACTCCTAAAGCTGAATTTGGAATTAATCCAGGTTCTGAATTAATTCGCTACACAATTGAGAGAGATGGTATCATCGCTACTTTCGAAAAAATGGGAACTAAAGTATTTACCAATGCTTGTGGACCATGTATCGGACAGTGGGATCGTGCAGGAGCGGATAAAGGAGAGAAAAATACTATTGTTCACTCATTTAACCGTAACTTCTCTAAAAGAGCTGACGGTAACCCAAATACACATGCCTTTGTAACATCGCCAGAAATGGTTGCTGCTTTGGCTATTGCGGGAGACCTTAGCTTTAATCCACTTACCGATACTTTGTTAAATGACAATGGGGAAGAAGTGAGATTAGTAGCTCCTAAAGGAGACGAATTACCAACTAAAGGTTTTGATGTAGAAGATCCAGGTTATCAAGCGCCAGCTGCCGACGGTAGTTCTGTAGTGATTTCTGTATCTCCAGAATCGCAACGTTTACAATTGTTAGACCCATTCCAACCTTGGGACGGTAAAAATATTACAGGAGCTAAATTGTTGATCAAGGCTTTTGGAAAATGTACTACAGATCACATTTCTATGGCTGGTCCATGGTTGCGTTTTAGAGGGCATTTAGATAATATTTCTAACAATATGTTGATCGGTGCTGAAAATGCTTTCACACACGAAACAAATAGAGTAAAAAATCAATTGACCGGAGAGTATGGAGAAGTACCAGCTGTTCAAAGAGCGTATAAAGCCGCTGGTGTTCCTACTATTGTTGTAGGAGATCAAAACTACGGTGAAGGTTCTTCTAGAGAACATGCTGCTATGGAACCTCGTCATTTAGGTGTTGAAGCGGTATTGGTGAAGTCTTTCGCTCGTATCCATGAAACCAACCTTAAAAAACAAGGTATGTTGGCTTTGACTTTTGCTAATGAAGCAGACTACGATAAAATTCAAGAAGGAGATACGATCAATTTCTTAGATTTGACGGAATTTGCTCCAGCAAAACCATTGACTTTAGAATTTGTTCATACGGATGGTTCAAAAGATATTATCTTGGCTAACCATACTTATAATGCTGGACAGATCGAATGGTTCAAAGCGGGTTCTGCTTTAAACTTGATCGCTGCTGGTAAAGCGTAATAAGCAAATAGGCTTATATGCTAATGGGTTTATTCGCAAACTTGTAGATATTTATAGAAGAGGCTATCTTATGGGTAGCCTCTTTTTTTTTACGGTAATTTTTCTCCTTTGAGGGAATGTCCTTAGGATTGGGGCTTTTGATTTAATTATCGAATAATTTGGTATTATTGTCAAACCCCATAGGGGTGAAACAATTCTAGAATAATTATCGTATGAATGGGTGTTTTTGTCAAACCCCGTAGGGGTGAAACAATTCTAGAATGATTATTGGATGAATGGGTATTATTGTCAAACCCCGTAGGGGTGAAACAATTCTAGAATGATCATCGGATGAATGGGTGTTTTTGTCAAACCCCGTAGGGGTGAAACAATTCTAGAATGATTATTGGATGAATGGGTATTATTGTTAAACCCGGTAGGGGTGAAATAATTGTAAAATTTGATTAAGGACAACATGCAAAAAGATATAAAGAATAGGAAAAGAAATTCTTGGATAAACATAGCCATTATGATTGTTATGGGCGTCATATTATTTACACCTTTGGGAACGGAAGTCAAAGTTTTGTTCAACCGGTTGATAGCATTTAGTCCTTCGTTGGAAAAAACCGTTGATGAGGAGAAAGTCGATTTTTCAACTTGGCAGTTACAAGATGAACAGGGAAAAACCGTGTTGTTTTCTGAATTTCAAGGAAAATTGATTTTGGTTAACTTTTGGGCGACCTGGTGTCCACCGTGTATCGCTGAAAAACCGAGTTTTCAAAAACTGTATAACGACTACCAAGACCGTGTGGTCTTTTTATTTGTAACCTCGGATCCTGCGGATAAAGTAGTGGCTTATAAGGAGAAACACCAATATACCTTACCGATGTATTTTCCGTTGTCTAATACGCCAAAGTTATTGGAGTCGACTTCTATTCCTGCCTCGTATTTAATCGATCAACAGGGGCGTGTTATCCTAAAGAAATTTAGTGCTGCAGATTGGAACAGCGGCAGTTTTAGAGCGGAGTTGGATCGATTGTTGCAGTAATGGATTGGTTTACGGTAAAGGCTTATGCTTAGCTAATTACCTCCGTATTCTCTAATTTGGAAACTGTGAAAAGCGCTGCATTCTTCTGATGTAAAAAAGGCTTCCTATACCGGGGAATCCAAGGATCACAACTAACCACAATAGGCGACTGATTCCCTTCTCTTCACGACTCAGTTTTCGGATGGAAAGGGTGAACAGAAATATAAAAATGCTAAGGATAACGATATACGGTAAAATCAAGTGAAATGCTGTTAAAATTAAAGTTTTGAGACAGGACAAATATAAGTATTTAACTGATTATTTAAGGATTAATGGGATTGTTGCTTAAATATTTATTCATTTGGAGTATATCCTCTTGTATGTAATTTACTTCACGACTTAAAACAGAGTTTTTATTGAGTTGTCAAACGGGGTATTTTTTTAAATCTTTGATTTTAGTCTACTTACGTTGAAAGTAGCTGGGGTATATTAATCAAAAAAAATCCGGATTTTAGATCCGGATTTTTTGTATTTATAAAATTCTATCCTACTAATAGTACGTATAACGTCTTACTTTAGCAATATATTTAGCCAAGCGAATAACTTGGTGGCTGTATCCATACTCGTTGTCGTACCAGATGTACAGTACGATGTTTTTTCCATCGGCAGAAACGATCGTAGCGTTACTGTCGTAGATCGCAGGAGCTGATGTTCCAACGATATCAGAAGATACCAATTCGTTGTTCATCGAATATTTAATCTGCTCTACTAAAGTCCCTTCTAAAGCTGCAGTTTTCATCATGGTATTGATGTCATTAATGCTAGTTTCTTTGTTTACTTCTAGGTTAAGAACAACTAAAGAACCGTTAGGAACAGGTACGCGGATAGCGTTTGAAGTTAATTTACCAGCAAGTGTTGGCAAAGCTTTTGCAACAGCACTTCCGGCACCAGTTTCTGTAATAACCATGTTTAAAGCGGCTGCTCTTCCACGACGGTATTTCTTGTGCATATTGTCGACCAAGTTTTGATCGTTGGTATAAGCGTGAATCGTTTCTAAATGCCCTTTAACAACACCTAGATTATCTTCAACAACTTTTAAAATTGGTGTGATAGCATTGGTGGTACAGGAAGCAGCAGAGAATATATGTATATTGTCTGGGCTGTATTCTTCGTGGTTAACACCGTGAACGATATTTGGAACTCCTTTTCCAGGTGCAGTCAATAATACTTTGTCAGCTCCTTTTGATGATAAATGACGTTTAAGGTCTTCTTCTGTGGTGAAGGCTCCTGTATTGTCAATAACCAAGGCATTATCAATATCAAATTCAGTATAGTCAATATCTTCCGGTCTTGAAGCAGAAATCATGTGAACCGTAGTTCCGTTGATGATCAAGGCATTGTTTTCTGGATCTGCAATTACAGAACCTTCGAAATCACCGTGGATAGAGTCGTATTTTAAAAGAGAAGCTCTTTTTTCTAATAGGTTAGCGTCATTTTTATCACGCGTTACTATAGCTCTTAAACGCAGTTGTTGTCCCTTTCCGATTTTACTCATCAATTCGCGAGCTAATAAACGTCCGATACGTCCAAATCCGTATAAAACAACATCTTTTGGAACGATGTTTTCAGTTTGTTTGGCATTCTTTAATTTGTTGATAACAAAAGAAAGTGCATTTTCATGTTGGTTGTCTTCTAAATGAAATTCATAAGTTAGTTTACCGATGTCAATTCTAGAAGGAGGTAAATCCGAAGATAATATAGCTCTGGCGATTTCAACCGTATCGAAAATCATAATAGGTTTTTCAACAAATTTTGCAGCGTATTCATGTAAATTGATGATATCGCTTACATTTCGATCGATTAATTGATTTCGGAATAAAACCAATTCGATAGATTTGTCATACCATAAGTCGCTTACAATTTTGATGAATTCGACACATGCTTTTCTTCGATCTGCCTGAAAGGCCAATTCTTTTTCGTAAGAACCTGAATTTTTCATAGTTAGATTGTGTTGTAGTAAATTCTTGCAAAAATATCGATTTTAAATCAAATAATTAAGCTCTTTTAAAAATAAAAGCGCAACTAGTGTTGCGCTTTTGATAAAAGCTGTGAAATTATAATAACAGCCGTATTAATTCACCTTTCCTATTGACGATTTCCAATCGAAATTGCTTTTTAATTCTCGAGTTATGGAAAATTTCTAACGCCTTTTCGGTGTTTTCAATGCGTGTTCCATTGATTGAAATCAGAACACTTCCTTCGAGCTCCTCTTTATAAGGAGCATAACTCTCATTATTGACTTCCATAATTCGAATTCCAAAAGGAATATTTAGTTTTTTCTTGTCTTCAGAGCTCAAATCCTGAAAGATAAAGCCATTAAACTCCGGATTGACAAGCGCTTTTTTGATCAATAAAACATCGAGATTGAGTTCTTTTTGATCGCGTTGAACGGTGACAGTTACTTTGTCGTTCGGACGTTTGGTGTTTAAAACAGCATTTAAATCAACAAAGGTCAAGATGTTTTTTTGGTCGATTTTTGTGATGATATCACCGATCTTTAATCCTGCTTTTAGGGCTCCTGATTCCTTATTAATCGATTCGATATAAAACCCTTGAGTGCTTTTGATATTTTTTTCTTTAGCTATAGCTGGGGTCAGTTCAAAGCCTTGTACGCCTAAAACCCCTTGTTGTACATTGCCGAATTCCAATAAGTCCTGCACGATTTTGCGAGTTAGATTGGACGGCACAGCAAAGGAATATCCAACATAAGATCCGGTATTAGAGGAAATCATCGTATTGATACCGATTAGTTCCCCTCGGGTATTGACTAAAGCACCCCCGCTGTTACCGGGATTTACTACGGCATCGGTCTGTATAAAAGATTGCAAGCCTGATTGAGATAGGTTACGGGCTTTAGCCGAAATAATACCTGCTGTCACGGTTGAATTGAGGTTATAGGGATTACCAACCGCTAATACCCATTCTCCTAATTGTATCTGATCGGAATCCCCAAAAACAACATAAGGTAGTTTTTTGGGTGCCTCAATTTTTAATAAGGCAATATCCATGGAACGATCCGTACCGACTAAACGAGCTGGGTAACTTTGATTGTCGTTGAGGGTCACCTCCAATTGAGCGGCACCGTCAATTACGTGATTGTTGGTGACTATATAACCATCTTCTGATATGATGACTCCTGATCCCATACCGATTTGAGGTTGAGAAGGTGCATTTCGATAACCGTAAAAATATTCCAAAATCGGATTGTTTGGTGCTGTTCGATAACTGACGTTTTTAACGTGTACGACGACATGAACTGTGTTTTCTGCCGCTGCAGTAAAATCTAAACTGCTAGCAGAACCCATTGTCGACTTCGCGGGGAAGGTCGTTGTGGATGCTATTTTTGGAGCTTCGTCGTTTGATCGGTCAATAAAAAACTTGTAGCCCGCTAAAGTAATAACGCCACTTAACAAAGATACGGTCAACAAAGAGGTTATTTTGTTCATTTTTTATCTGTGTTTTATAGTTTATGATAGTAAATATATAGAATAAAAATTTATAAAAAAAAGCTTTAACCATCGATTAACAACCGCCAACGTCTGATTAATATTTGTATTTTTGTAGCAATTATAAGTTTGTGAAATCATGAGTGATATATGGAGTTTTTTTAAATATCAAGGCACGGGAAACGATTTTATTATGATCGATAATCGACTCGGAAATTTTCCCAAATCGGAGCGCGAACAAATCGAACGTTGGTGCGATCGACGATTTGGTGTCGGAGCCGACGGATTGATTTTAATAGAGAACGATCCTGATTATGATTTTAAAATGGTGTACTACAACGCTGATGGAAATCAGAGTTCGATGTGTGGTAATGGAGGTCGCTGTATTGTTGCGTTTGCCAAGCAATTGGGGATCATTGAAAAAAGCGGTTATTTCCAAGCTGTTGATGGGCTTCATTACGCGACTATAGACGAACACAATACGGTTTCCTTACAGATGTGTGATGTCAATCAGGTTGAACGACAAGGTGAAGATTTCTTTCTCAATACGGGTTCTCCTCATCATGTGATGATAGTAAATGATTTAGACCATTATGATGTTTACCAACGCGGGAAGGAAATTCGAAATAGTACGGCTTATCAGCCCGGAGGAACCAATGTCAACTTTGTTGAACAAGTAGATCAGCAAACTTTCGCTATACGCACTTTTGAACGGGGAGTGGAAGATGAAACTTGGTCTTGTGGAACTGGTGCTACTGCGGTTGCAATTGCTATGTATACGAAAGGATTGATTAATGCTTGTGAAGTGAATATTTTGGTGAAGGGTGGCCAATTAAAAGTTGCGTTTGTCAAAGAAGACGAAGTGTTTACTTCGGTATTTCTCACTGGGCCTGCGCAAATGGTTTTTGAAGGTACTATAAAGATGGCGCTATGATCACATTAAGAGGGGAGTTGGTTTACTTAAGAGCTTTAGAACCTCAGGATTTAGAGTTTATATATCAGTTAGAAAATTCAGAGGCTCTATGGGAAGTGAGTCATACTCAAACTCCGTATAGCCGTTTTTTGATCCATCAATATCTCGAAAATGCACATCAAGATATCTATGAGTCTAAACAATTGAGATTGGTGATTTGCCTAGTGGATTCCGATCAGACCATTGGATTGATTGATTTGTTTGATTTTGATCCTAAAAATGAAAGGGCGGGAGTTGGTATCGTGATCAATGCTCCGGAAAACCGATTAAAAGGACTGGGGTCAGAGGCATTACAATTGCTGATAAACTATGCCTTTTATCACTTAAACCTGCATCAATTATATGCAAATATTAGCACGGATAATTTATCTAGTGTACAGCTTTTTACTAAATTTGGCTTCGAATGTGTGGGAGTCAAAAAACAATGGAACCGAGTGGGGAACCTTAGAAAGGATGAGGCCTTATATCAATTATTAAATATAAAAAAATGAATTTAAAAAAAGCCGTAAGTATAATTGCTGTGTTGGCTCTGTGTGGAGCTATGGTTTATGCTTATATCATGTATGACAAAGCCTTTTCTACTAATATAAAGGGTATCGATAAGGAAACCTATATCTATATTCCTTCTAAGGTGACCTATCAAGAAGTGCAACACATTATCGAACCTTACGTGATCGATATGGATAAATTTGAAACCGTAGCGGAACAATTCAAATACTCATCCAACATCATTTCTGGGAAATTTTTATGGAAAAAAGGGATGAGTAGTTATGATATGATGCAAGCGTTGCGTAAAAACATTCCTGTTAAAGTAACTTTTAACAACCAAGAAACCATCGAGCGACTGGTACAGCGTTTGGCAACTCAAATTGAACCAGATAGTTTGTCGCTTTTGGAAACCTTTACAGAACCTGCTTTTTTAGAAGAAAATGGTTTTACTAAAGAAACCGTATTGGCATCCTTTATGCCTAATACCTATGAGTTTTACTGGAATGTTAGTCCGATAAAAGTTCGTAATGCGATGCATAAGGAGTACATAAAGTTTTGGAACGAAGAGCGCATTGAAAAGGCGAAAAAATTAAATATGACGCCAGTTCAGGTTGCGATACTAGCGTCAATTGTACAAAAGGAAACGGCAAAGAACGATGAGAAGGCTACTGTAGCAGGAGCTTATCTGAACAGATTGCGATTGGATATGCCGTTACAAGCTGATCCGACCGTGGTATTTGCCAAGAAAAAATACACCAATGACTTTGATCAGGTTATTAAAAGGGTTTATCTTAAGGATTTAGCGATCCCTTCTGCCTTTAATACATATCAAAACACTGGATTGCCTCCCGGACTTATTTCCATGCCGGATATCTCTTCCTTGGAAGCGGTATTGAATCCAGAGCAACACGATTATATCTATTTTTGTGCCAGTGTCGAAAAAATGGGCTACCACGAATTTGCGGCTACCTTAGCGCAACACAATGTCAATAGAAAGAAATATACAGATTGGCTAACCAGAAATGGAATTGAATAGGTATCGTTTGCAATTTTAACGACTTAAAAACGAGTGAATGGAAACGTTAATGTATTTGCTCTGTTTTTGATTTGGGAAGTATTGCTAGCTTAAACGGTTTTATCATCAATTCGATCAAAAATCATAAAGTAATACGCGAGATTTATAAAACAAAAAGCCTAAAAATGCGCTGTCATTTTTAGGCTTTTTTCGTGGTATTTCTTTTGTGCTTTTCCCGCTGAAAAACTCCCATTTGACTTTTCCTAAACGTCAAATAAGCCCTTGATTTGGTGGATTGGGCTATTAATTTAGTTAAGAAAATTAAAAAAAGCAAATTTATTTTATAAATTTTATTTTTTTTAGACCCTTGTTTATCAGTGTTTTGCGTTATTAAGAGGCCGGATAAAGTTAAATAACCCCAATCTGAATAGCTTTTTATAAAAAATGAAGTAACTTTGCCCTCAGAAATTTCAAATGGTGACAGGGTTTGAGAAATTAAAATTAATGATAAAAACATGTTCTTATTTTATTGGATTTGTATTGCTAATCGCAACGGTAATTTCCGGTTTTAAAAGTTATGAAATAGCACTTTTAAAGCAACATAAAACGGAAGTTAAAGAATCGTTGTTCTACCATGTTGCCACGGAAGAAGAGGTAGCAGATGTAGCGAATAAGGAGTTAGCAGCAATTCCATTTACTGGTAAATCATTTACTGGTTTTAAACAGGCTCTTGCAGTTCGAGAGTCCCTAGGTTTATACACTTTGGTCAATTCATACGGGTATATGGGAAAATACCAATTTGGAAAAAGTGCTTTACGAGCTGTAGGGATCCGAAATACCGCAGGTTTTTTAAAAAACCCCATTCAACAAGAAAAAGCATTTAATGCCTTGTTGGCAAAAAACAAATGGGAGTTGAGAAAAGAGATTAAAAAATTTGATGGTAAAAAAGTAGGAGGTGTTCATATTACGGAATCTGGAATTTTGGCGGCAGCACACTTAGGTGGAGCAGGATCGGTAAAAAATTTCTTGAAGAGTAATGGGCACATTGGTTTTCGCGATGGATTCGGTACGTCAATAAAGTCGTATATGATGAAGTTTGCGGGTTATGATACTTCTCACATAGTGGCCAACGATAATCCGGTGGTTACGATGTAGTAAAAATTTAAGAAGAACCAGCTTTTCGAAGCTGGTTTTTTTATTTTAGAGTTTCTGTTAATTCCCAGATTGGAAAAAACTAAAAAGTTAAAAATTACAAAAAGGGCATCATTTTTAAAAATGCTTTCTATATTTGTGCTCACTAAAAGAAATACAACAATGAATATCTTATTAACTAATAGCTGGTGGAGCCTACTTACGTCAAACGTCGTGAGCGGTCCTTGCTATACATATAGTTGATAAAATAACTGTACCATATATAAAAAAGGCTTGTCTAACGACAGGCCTTTTTTTTTGGTCTAAACTCAAGGTATTTAAAAAACGGAACACGAATTAGGAATTCATAAACTCCTATCAAACTCAATAACTTAAAAACAATAAGGATGAATTACCAAGTAGATTTAAACGGATTTTATGGAAATTATGGAGGTGCTTTTGTACCAGAAGTGCTGCAAGAGCAAATCACAAGATTGCAAGAGCAATACTTGGCTATTTTACAAGAACCCGATTTTCAAGCGGAGATGGCTCGATTGTTAGCGGACTATGTCGGACGTCCGACGCCACTGTATTACGCAAAGAATTTATCGGAGAAGTACCAAACCAAGGTATATTTAAAAAGAGAAGACCTTTGTCATACCGGAGCGCATAAGATCAATAATACCATAGGTCAGATACTGATGGCTAAGCGATTAGGGAAAAATAAAATTGTTGCAGAAACGGGTGCTGGGCAACATGGAGTTGCGACGGCTACGGTTTGTGCATTAATGGACATGGAATGCATTATCTATATGGGGGCTTTGGATATGGAACGACAGGCGCCAAACGTCGCACGTATGAAAATGTTAGGTGCAGAGGTTCGAGCGGCGCAATCAGGCGCTAAAACGCTTAAGGAGGCCGTAGATGAAGCTTTGTTGCATTGGATTGAAAATCCAGACGATACGTTCTATATTATCGGATCTGTGGTTGGACCCCATCCTTATCCTGATATGGTTGCGCGTTTTCAATCGGTGATCTCTGCCGAAATTACGAAGCAGTTGGTCGACCTAGAAGGGCGTTCGTTACCCGATTACATTATCGCTTGTGTTGGAGGAGGAAGTAATGCCACAGGAGCTTTTTATCACTTTTTAGAAGAAGAGACCGTAGGGTTGATTGTCGCTGAAGGCGGTGGTAAAGGTTTGGATTCGGGCCAAACGGCTGCCACCTCATTTCTGGGTAAAGATGGAATTTTACACGGAAGCAAAACCCTATTTATGCAAGATAAAAAAGGGCTTCCAGTAGAGGCTTATTCTATTTCGGCAGGTTTGGATTATCCGGGATTTGGACCTTTATATGCGCATTTAAAAGAGGTAAATCGCGTTGAATTTTTAGCTATTGATGACGATGCCGCGATGCAAGCCGGATTGGCCTTGTGTAAATTAGAAGGAATCATTCCCGCTATCGAAAGTGCTCATGCTTTGGCAGTGCTAGACAAAAAGAAATTCAAGCCCACCGATGTAGTGGTGGTTAACCTGTCGGGACGAGGGGATAAGGATCTACATAATTATACGACTTATTTTAAACTGTGAAGAGCCCATGTAACGAGCAGTGGAAAGCTGAGTCGTTTTAGAAATTGTGTAACCTAGAGCATCCGTAAAATTATTACGGATGTTTTTTTTGTGCTGGTTGAATGCAACAGTTTGCACTTGCTATTCTTGTTTTTAAAGGATAAATAAACTATTTTTATAGGACAAATAAGACCTTGGTACTTGTCGATCAATCGACAAAGTCCTTATGAGGTCTGTTGCTAAGCTATCATCCACGACTAAAAAAATAAAAAATGAATGAAATTCAATCGCTTACTTCCACACAAACATACAAAACCATCATCACAAAAGACCAACATGCCATTATAGTAGATGAGCCGGTGAGTTTGGGTGGGCAAGATTTAGGCATGAGTCCAAAAGACTTGTTAGCGGGAGCTTTGGCTTCGTGTACCAGTATAACGATTCGAATGTATGTTGATCGTAAAGGATGGGAAGTCGGGGATATCCGAGTTCGCGTTACTTCGGAAAAGGACGAGGCTTTGCAAAAACAAGTATTTAAAAGAACCATTGAATTTGGTGTTGAGTTGGAAGAGGCTTATCGCAGTCGCATCTTAACCATTGCGGATAAATGCCCCGTGCATAAAATCTTGGAGCAGTCGAGTGCGATTGAAACGAGTTTGATTTAAATACAAAAGGCTGTCTTTTTAGACAGCCTTTTGTATTTGCTTATACGCCTATATGCCTATATGCCCATATGTCTATACGCTTATGGGCGTATCTGCGTATCTGCTTTTACCCAATCATATCTTCCGGTCTAACCCAGGCATCAAAATCTTCTGGGCTGACATATCCCAGTCGGACGGCTTCTTCTTTTAGAGTAGTTCCGTTTTGATGGGCTGTATTGGCAATTTCGGCGGCTTTGTAATAGCCTATTTTTGTATTTAAGGCAGTGACCAACATTAAAGAATTGGACACTAATTCTTGTATTCGCGGTTTGTTGGGTTCTATACCTTGGGCACAGTGTTCGTCAAATGATACGCAAGCTTCTCCAATCAAACGGGCTGATTGCAGTAGATTCGCTGCCATCATCGGTTTAAATACGTTCAATTCGTAATGTCCTTGGGTGCCTCCTATGGTTATAGCGACGTCATTTCCCATCACTTGTGCTGCAACCATGGTCAAGGCTTCGCATTGAGTTGGATTGACTTTTCCAGGCATAATTGACGATCCCGGTTCGTTTGCTGGGATAAATAGTTCACCGATTCCCGATCGGGGGCCAGAGGCCATCATTCGGATATCGTTCGCTATTTTATTTAAGGATACCGCTAACTGTTTCAGGGCGCCATGGGTTTCAATAAACGCATCATGTGCAGCCAAAGCTTCAAATTTGTTTTCGGCTGTAATAAAGGGAAGATTGGTAAATTCTGCGATGTATTTAGCAACTACTACGTCGTAACCTTTTGGCGTATTGATTCCTGTGCCAACTGCTGTTCCGCCTAAGGCGAGTTCCGATAAATGTGCTAGGGTGTTGTTTAGTGCTTTTAACCCGTGATTGAGCTGCGCAACATAACCGGAAAATTCTTGTCCTAGAGTCAGTGGAGTGGCATCCATTAAATGGGTTCTTCCAATCTTAACTACATCTTTAAATGCGATGGACTTCGCTTTAAGGGTGTCGCGTAATTGCTCTACTCCAGGAATGGTGGTTTCGATGATCAAACGATAGGCTGCGATATGCATACCTGTCGGGAAAGTATCGTTGGAAGACTGTGATTTATTGACGTCATCATTGGCTTTAAGTACGGGTTCGCCTTCACCGATTTGAAAACCAGCGAGTACTTGAGCCCGATTGGCTACGACCTCATTGACGTTCATATTGCTTTGGGTTCCCGATCCCGTTTGCCAAATCACTAAGGGAAACTGATCGTTTAGTTCTCCTGCTAATATTTCATCGCATACTGCGGCAATGGCGTCTCTCTTTTCTTGAGACAATACACCGAGTTCAAAATTGGCATAAGCGGCAGCTTTCTTTAAATAGGCAAAACCCTCTATGATTTCATGAGGCATGGAAGCAGGGGGACCTATCTTAAAATTATTTCTGGAACGTTCTGTTTGAGCTCCCCAATATTTATCTGAAGGAACCTTGACTTCACCCATGGTGTCTTTTTCTATTCGAAAGGTCATAATTATATCTTTT
This sequence comes from Flavobacterium sp. HSC-61S13, assembly GCF_024171535.1. Classification (GTDB taxonomy): domain Bacteria; phylum Bacteroidota; class Bacteroidia; order Flavobacteriales; family Flavobacteriaceae; genus Flavobacterium. The sequence continues at coordinate 46,615 of NZ_JALJZV010000011.1, forward strand.
TTAGAAAATTGTTTTTTAGAATAATTCTATATAAAGATAGCGAATAAGAAGCAAACTTAAAAGTCAATTAATTTCTTTTTAGATATTTAGGTATTCCCATATTTTCATTATATCTTTGACATTGTATTCAAAATTCCGGAAAACATGTTTGAATTTCAACAGTATTTAGGTTTCATAGTTGCCATGGGCGTCCTTACATTAGGGTTCTGGTTAATGATTTTTTTAGTGGGTTTCGTACAGTATTGGGCTGGCGGAGCAGTTATCGAACTAATTAAAGAGAAGAAAGCTAAAAAAAGAGAAGCGCAAGAACAAATTAAATAATTTGATTGCTTGATTAAAAAAAGGGAACCCAATGGGTTCCCTTTTTATTTTAGTCTTAATTCGGGAATCGGATCTGTTCACTACGAACATCGATCCGATTCCCGATTACTAGTTATTGACCACTCTATTAAGCTCCAATCATTTCTCCAGAATCACCCTCTCCACTTTTTGGAGCGAATTTTTGCTTCTCGGTTTTCTTTTGATTAAAGCGATAGGTAAAGGACAGATTGATCTGACGCCCTCTCCATTGCATCTCGCTAAACGAGTTAGACTGTGGTAAATGAATTTCTGTTTCTCTTTTTCTCGAGTTGAAAAGATCACTCACATTCAACGAAAGCGTACCGTTATCCTTAAAAATATCTTTGCTTAGAGCCATGTTTGCAGACAAGTTGGCTTTAATCATTCCTTGAGCGGTTTCCTCTCTAGCGCGATACATACCATTCATCTGCCAATCTATTTTATAAGGTAGAGTCACTCTCGAAGTTATTCTGGTAAACCAAGAATACGAAGTATTGTCAAAATTTTGGGTTTCTTGTTTTCCGTCAAAGTCGGTAAAAGTGTAGTCTCCTTGTGTTTCTTTTCTAAAGAAATTAAAATTACCGTTTAGTCTCCACCATTTAAAAGGGGTAGCATTAACTGTAAATTCAAAACCATAACGGTATTCCGTGGCTAAGTTGATAGGAGAGCTAACGGTAATCGGTGTTCCATTGGCTGTCGTTCCATTAATTCTCTTAACAAATTGAAAAGCATCGTCTGTTACATTAACATAGGCGGAAGTACTCAATGTGAATCCGGTCCAACGTTGCATATACCCCAAGTCAAAAGCATTGGTCATCGCAGGATCTAAATCTGGATTACCTTGAAAAAAATTGATATCACTCGAATAGTTGGAGAATGGATTTAAGAAAAATCCTCTTGGACGATTGACCCTTTTACTGTAACTCAAAGTAAGGTTGCTCGAAGGGGAGAATTCATAACTCAAGAAGGCACTAGGGAAAAAATTATTGTATTTTTTGTTGTTGTAATCTTGAGTAATCAATTGGTTGACATCGACATTGGTGTCTTCAAATCGAAGACCTAACATATAGCTAAATCGATTGACTTTACTGCCAAATTGTGCGTATAAAGCATTGACTTTTTCTTTGTATTCCAAAGTATTGGTCAGGTTTATATTATTGACCCATTGGGAATTATTGTAATTGTCTAGGGCAAAGACCGTTTCTAAGGTGGAGAAATTACCTAAATAACCCGCTTCGAATTTCGAATCTTCTCCTATAGGTAAAACATAATCTGCTTGAAGGTAGTTTCTATCAACTTTTTCGTTGTTTAAAGTGCGCTCTAAAGAAAAGTGATCTTGCAGTTGAATTTGATCTTTTATCATCGAGTTGTCAAGATCTTTATCTGCCGATACCGTACCGCTAACAGTAAGTTTATGACCGTCTTTTTTAAAGTTTTTCTCAAAAGTTGTGGTGTATTCAATACTCTCTCTCGATCCGTCTTTATCCTCATCACGCGTACGAGCATAATCGAATAAGCGGTCCTTATCGAAATAATTATAATAAATGGTGTTAGGGCTGTTGATGTTATTTTTGCTTAAAGTAACAGCATTGGTCCAAGTAAAGGATTTGGTTAAAAACCATTCTAAGCCAAAATTGATATTATAACCTTCGCGTTCTCTGGTGCTTGGTTTGGATTCGTCTATATATTGACGAGGTAGACCGGTCAGTGGGTCTAAATATTCGGAATTATTAATCATGCTACCTTTGCTTTTGGAATGGTTATATCCCGCATTGGTATACATATTATAGTTTTCACTTCTGAAATTGACGTTACCATTTAAACCGTAGTTCATTGGATCACCCACGCTACCGGTTAAACTGCCGTTGATTCCTTGTGCTTTACCTTTTCTCAATACGATATTAATAATACCTGCACCACCTTCGGCTTCGTATCGCGCTGATGGATTCGTTATTACCTCTACTTTCTCGATAGATTCTGCAGAAAGTATTTTCATGGCCTCTGCAATATTACTGGCTAATCCAGTTGGTTTTCCATCAATTAAAACTTTGACGTTTTCATTCCCTCTCAAACTAACTGTTCCGTCAACATCAACACTGACAGAAGGTACGTTGTCCAATACATCACTAGCTGTTCCGCCTTTGACGATCATGTCCTGACCTACGTTATAGACCTTTTTATCGAGTTTTATTTCGACTGTTGATCGTTCGGCAATAATATTCACTTCTGCTAAAGTTTGCGAATCCACAACAATTTTCTGTTCTCCAATAGAGGTGTTTTTGGATACGGAAATCGAATTAATCTCTATGGTTTTAAAACCTAAAAAATCGATTTTTAAATAATAATCACCTTGAGGTACTTCAAATTCAAATTTACCTTTCGCATCGGTCATACCTCCAGAAACTATAGAAGCGTCGGCTTTATTTTGCGCATATACACTTGCGTATTCCAAGGGCTGATTAGTCGCAGCCTCAATAACACTACCCGATAGAGTGAATTCTTTAGGTTTGGTTTGTGCGATTGCTGTTACTGAGGTAAACAGAAACAATACAAACCATAAAGTCATGAATTTTTTCATTATAGTCATTAGTTAGTTTACAAGTTAGACTATAAATCGGGCAGTAGGTTTAATGAGGAATTGTTAATATTATATTAAATGCTAGAGAATCTCCTCGATTTTTTCGGTTGGACGTGCAATTACGGCGCGATCGCCATTCACGACTATAGGGCGTTCGATTAATTTAGGATAGAGTGACAGCGCCTCAATAATTTCTTCTTCCGACAAATTCGCTGTTGCAAATTTCTCCTTCCAAATACTTTCTTTTGTTCGAACCAATTCTATGGCGGGTATATTGAGTTTTGCGAGAAGTACTCGAATCTCAGCAGTAGAAAGTGGCGTGCTTAAATATTTTATAACATCGTATTCCATACCGCGATTTTCTAGATAAGCCAGCCCTTCTCTCGATTTACTGCATTGTGAATTATGATAGATTGTAATCATTTTTTTAGTTCAATTTATAGATTATATTTTTAAATAAAGGTAACTTAGTACAAAAATAACGGATAATGAATTACATCGAGCAACTTCTAAAAACACCAGTATCCAAAAAACTTTGGTTATACCTTCCTTTTAGTGTTTTTTTTATAGGAATTTTTGTTTTTAATTGGGTGTTCTTGCAATTTAATGATATAGATAGTGGAGCGCTCATTGCTCGCAATATAGAGTTGTATGGCAAAAATATCAATTTTTTGCAGACTATATTGCCGATATCCTCTTTCTTTTTTGTGTTGATTTTATGGGTGCGGGTGGTACAGAAGCAGTCGTTATTGAGCTTGATCACGGCTCGTAAAAAAGTTGATTGGAAGAGAATTGCTTTCTCCTTTGCGGTTTGGGCTGCTATAACCTTGTTGATTTTCTTTTATAGTTTATACAGTGAACCAGAAAATTTCAAGTGGAATTTTGATTGGGCGGCATTTTTACCTTTTTTATTAATGGCATTAGTTTTGATTCCTTTACAGACAAGCTTTGAGGAATTGTTTATGCGCGGATATCTGATGCAAGGTATCGGTTTAGCTAGTAAAAGCCGGTTTATGGCACTAGTTACGACCTCCTTTATATTTGGAATGATGCATATATCCAATCCGGAAGTGGGACAAATCGGGTATTATATCTTGATTTATTATATAGGAACGGGAGTCTTTTTGGGGATTATTACCCTAATGGACGACGGTTTGGAACTCGCTTTGGGGTTTCATGCCGCAAATAATTTGATTGGAGCATTATTAGTGACATCGAATTGGACGGCATTTCAGACCAATTCTCTATTTGTAGAATTGAGTTCACCCAAAGATTCCTTGTCGTTAATTACGGTGCTGACTCAGGTAGGTATAGTATTGCCTTTGTTGTTGTTGCTTTTTGCCAAAGTCTATCGTTGGAAGGATTGGCGTAATAGATTAATGGGAAAAGTAGTTGAAGTGTAAAAATCAATAATTAGGCAATCGCTCATATAAAATTGTTTGTTGCAAATAATTACCGCTAAGGAAAGGCGATACCATAAGACCTTAATGTAAAATAAAATCTGCTTATGACATCGCCACTATAAGATCATTTGTTGCAAACAAATACTGCTAAGGAAAGGCGATACCATAAGACCTTAATTTAAAATAAAATCTGCTTATGAAAAGTTATGAAATACACCCGAATTTTAGATTAAACGGAAAGAAAATGGATCAGGATCAATTGTGTCATTTAGCTTTTGATTTGATTCAAGATGGAGAGCCTTATCAAAAGGACTTGGGACAGTTGATTTTACAGTGGTTTGATTTTAACAAGAGCATCCTGTTGATGACTTCGGGTACTACTGGAGAAGCCAAGGGCATTTCAATTAAGAAAAAGGCTATGGTCAATTCGGCTAAAGCTACGGGAGCTTACTTTAAATTGATGCCAGGTGATCGTGCGCTATTGTGTTTATCTACCCGCTATATAGGAGGTAAAATGATGGTGATTCGCGCTTTGACTCTAGGACTAGAATTGGATGTGGTTGCACCGAGTGCTGCACCCTTATTAAACAATAAGGAAATTTATGATTTTGTTGCGATGGTACCGTTGCAAGTTGAAAATTCTTTGGAAGAGCTGGATAAAGTTAAAACCATTATAATAGGAGGAGCGCAGGTTAACAATAAGTTAGCGGAAAAGTTACAAAACTTGGATACTGCGGTATTCGAAACTTATGGAATGACTGAAACGGTAAGTCATATTGCTGCAAAAAAAATAGGTGAACCCTATTTTACCGTTTTACCTAAAGTGAATATATATGCTGATGAACGCGGTTGTTTAGTGATCAATGCACCAAAAGTAGCTGAAGAGGTTTTGGTAACTAACGATTTGGTTGAGGTAATTAGTGACCACGAATTCAAATGGTTGGGACGTATAGATAATGTGGTGAACAGCGGTGGAATTAAACTTTTTCCTGAGCAAATAGAATCAAAACTGATTGGTTATATTCCATCTCGATTTTTTGTAATTGGAAAAAAAGACGAACTATTGGGAGAAAAACTTATTTTAGTTATTGAAAGTGAGCCTTATCCACTGCAAGAGGATCTTTTTAATTCCCTATCTAAATATGAAAAACCCAAAGAAGTTTTTTTTGTTGAAAAAATTGAGGAAACCGTAACGGGTAAAATGCTGAGAAAGCAGACGCTGTTAAGTTTGGGCTAATCTATAATTGAGGCAAATGAAAAAACAGATCCGCGATTATTTTGAGCATATTCATTCGATGAGTGATGCGGACTGGGAACTCTTTTCATCAAAATTGGTTAAACAGCGTTTCTCGAAGAGAGCTATTTTAATTGATAGTGGGCAAGTAGAAGATTATCTTTCCTTTGTCGAAAAGGGAAGTATTCGGATTTTCAGTTCAAACGAAGAAAAAGAACATACGTTGGGTTTTGTTTTTGAAAACGAGTTTTGTTGTGCTTATGATTCTTTTCTAACGAGATCGCCGGTGGAATATCGAATAGAAACCCTAACAGCGGTTGAATTATGGAGAATCAGTTATCTGGATTTACAAGAATTATATCAAACAACAGTGATCGGTAATTTACTCGGACGACATATAGCGGAAATGCTTTTTATTAAAAAAGCCCGGCGTGAACGCAGTCTTCTTATGGAAACTGCAGAACAACGTTATATAAACCTTTTTCTGGAAAAAAGGCAATGGATAAAAACCATTCCCTTAAAATTTTTAGCGTCGTATATCGGGGTTACTCCACAGGCTTTAAGTCGAATTAGAAAGCGAATTTCTTAACTTAGGTTTATTTCATAGCTAAGGTTTAGGTGTTATTTTTAATAAAAAAAATGGTAGCACTTTTTATCTTGTTAGGAGTTTTTTCGATAAGCCTTTTATACTTAAAAGTTTTTGGGAGGCATTTTAATTATGCTGTAGCTGCTCGACTTGCGTTAACTGTTATGCTGTTGTTTACCGCAATGACACATTTTGTGTATACAAGTGGTATGCAATTGATGGTGCCCAATTGGATTCCCTTTAAAAAATCAGTCGTCTTAATAAGCGGTTTTATAGAAATTGCTTTTGCGATAGCCATCTGTATTCGACAGCTGAGAAAAATAGCCGCTTGGAGTTTGATCGCTTTTTTGATAATGATCTTACCGGCCAATATTTGGGCCTCGATGATGCAGGTTGATTTTCAAAAGGCAACTCATTTAGGGCTAGGTATCGAGTATTTATGGTTCCGAATACCGTTGCAGCTTTTTTTTATTGGATGGACGTATGGATGTTGTCTATCTAAGAAATCGAGTGTGTTATAAATTTCACATGTCCTTTAAGAGATGCTTAATATCTGGTTCATAGGATTGTTGATTTTCCCTTCTTGATACCCTAGATCCCACCATGCTTTCATTTGTTCGGGATTGAAAATCAAGGAATTTGTTGTGAGTTGGGTAGGTGGATGATAAAAATTTAAAGAAATACTTCGATTTAGTCCCTCTAGTTTACCTAAAGCAACATTATCGATAGCGATTTGATTGAGCATAAACTCAAAAACGCGCGATGTCAATACAAAAGCGTTTTTAATGGGCGCTTTAGTTTGCGTATCGTTCTTTAATACAATCACATCAATTTCAGTGGCCCCTTTTAAAATAGCTTGATATATGGGTATGAGATCACCCATACCGCCATCGGCATAGTCAAAATTGTTTTTGTTGACCAAACTCATAAACGGCACCATAGATGTGGAGGCCCATACCCAGTCACAATAATCTTCGTATTCACAGTCCCGAGCATTTTTATATTCAACACTCATAGTGCTGAGATTGGATACCGTTACAAGTACATCTTTGTTAGACTGTTTGATTTGGTTAAAATCATTGACGGTCATGGTATCGGCGATTAACCGCCGTAAATTGTTGCTTTCGCCGAAAGTTTTTTTGCCTTTAAGCATGGTTGTTAATACTCCGAGATGGTTGATCCGTGTTTTAAAAACACCGTTCTTCTCACTAATTATAAACGGAGAGATATTAAAAATATCCTTTTGATTCACATTGGTGAATACCTGTTTCAATTTTGCAGTTTGTCCTATAGACAATAACGGCACTAAAAGGCTACCGGTAGAACTGCCAATTAAAATTTGATAGTCTTGCTTTTTTTCCTGAATAAGATATTCAGCCAGTCCTCCTGCAAAAGCACCTTTACTACCACCACCTGAAATTACTAATGCCCGCATTGTGAAAGAAATGGATTAACTGTTTCGCTTACCTCCAATAAAAGTGGAGCTTTTTTATAATACTAAAAATACCTATAAAAAGCTTGGTAAAATATTTAAGGGCAAGTTTTTTTTAGTCTCAGTGGAGTTTATGGTTCATTTAAGCAGGAGGCTTACAAATGCGATGCGATTCAGCTATAAAAAAACCCGAAATAAAGTATTTCAGGTTAAAATCTAAATGGATTTCTTTTATTTTTTCAGCACCACACGTTCTGGAAAATCAGTAATGATTCCATCTACTTTTAGATCGATTAAACGGTTGATATCAGAAACCTCATTGATGGTCCAAGGATAAATTTTAAATCCGGCATCGTGAATCTCTTTAACGGTATCGGACCACATAAACTTATAGTAAGGATTGATCGCTGTAGCATGAATTTTCTTTCCAAATTCGATGGCTTTAGCCGGAGCTTCCGCAGTGAGTACAGCTATAGACGCTGGATTGGGTTGTTGTGAGAAAATTTCAAGCTCGTTCCAACGGAAGCTAGAGATAATAAAATCAGCATTGTCCCAACCTTTTTTCTTAAAATCTGCTATAACCTTGTAGGTGTCTAAAGCGGTATTCGTTCCTTTGAGTTCGATGTTTAAAACAACCTTGCGGTCAATGCGTTTAATCACTTCTTGAAGCGTAGGGATTTTGTATTTTCCTTCGACTAAGATGCCGTTTAATTCCGAATAAGTAAAATCTTCAATCCTTCCTTTCCCGTTGGTAACGCGATCTAAGGTTTCATCGTGAAAAACCATTAATTCACCACTTTTTATTTTGTAAACGTCGATTTCAATCATGTCTACTTTAAGTTCTAAGGCTTTATCGATAGACTCTAGGGTGTTTTCTGCGACATGACCTTTCGCTCCACGGTGACCAATAACGAGAATTTTTTGCGCGTAAGTTGTTGATGTAATCATAGTAAACATTAAGAGGCTAGTAAAAATAAGTTTTATTCGCATACCAATATAAGAATTAGGGTTTATAAAAAGCAAAGGAAGCTACTCTATGTTTTTATGAGCTTAAGCAGTCGTTAGGTTTTCGTTAAATAAATAGAACTGTTTTAAAAATTGTAAAATGATATTTTTATGGGCAAAACGCTAGTTAATAGTTTTTTACGTTTTTTTATTACGCAGTAAAATCGTTTGGATTATTTAAACGTTTCATCATTTTAAAAGTATATTACCGTAACCTTGCCCGAGTAGTTTTGTCAAAACTTTAACAACGATAAAATGAAAACAAAATTACAACTCCTAATTCTTGGATGGTGTTTATTGGGGTCTTTAGCGGTATTTGCTCAGACCACTCAGGCGTCCATCTATGGAATCGTGTTGGATCAGAATGCCATTCAACAAGGGATTGAAGTGGTGTTAAAAAACGAATCAACGGGATTTACGACCCGGACAAAAACGAATAACAATGGGGAATATCTTTTTAAAGAGCTTCCATTAGGTGGACCTTATGTACTGACTGTTTTAGATAAAGAAGGTCGAGCGGTTAAAAAATCGGGCTATACTTTAAATCAGGGGGATTCTGCCTTCGTGGATGTGAATTTAGATCCTAATGAAACGGAATTGGATGCCATCGTGATTGAAGGCACTAGTTTAAAAAACAAGAGAGAGTTTTTAGGTGCTGCGACGGCAATTTCAGAGCGTTCCATTCAGAGATTACCGGTCAATGGTAGAAATTTCGCAACCTTAACAGACTTATCTCCTCTTTCAAAGGGCGGTTCTATAGGGGGGCAATTGGGCTCGTCAACGAATTTTACCATTGACGGGATGTCTGCGAAAAACCCAACTTCAGCTGGATCAACCACAAGTAGAAGTGGCGCGCCTTATTCAATATCGATGGAAGCCGTTAGAGAGTTTAAGGTAATTACCAATCAATATGATGTTACTTTAGGACGAAGCGGTGGAGGTACAGTAAGTGCGGTGACTAAATCGGGTACCAATGAGTTTGCTGCATCGGCTTTTACTTATGCTCGTGCTGACTGGTTGTCAAGTTCCTATGATATTCGCGGAAATAAAAGAACTGCGGATTATTCAACATATCAATATGGATTGTCATTAAGCGGGCCAATTATCAAAGATAAGTTACATTACTTTTTTGCGTGGGACCATCAGTTGGATTCTCGTTCCTTGGTTATTGCAGATATTCAATCTCCAGCAGATGAGGACCGATTTAATATTACCAAAAGCACTTTAGACCAATTTGTATCGATTGCTAGAAACAAATATGGTGTGTCCAATAAACCTCAGTATGGTACCTTTGATAAAAAACGTAACTCTGATGCGGCTTTTTTAAGATTGGATTGGCAGATTAATGAAAACAACTTATTGACGGTGAGGAATAACTTTACCTATGATAACAACCCATTGGGATTAGCAGATAATACAACGATTAATCTTTACGAATCCTATGGTAACGATAAAAATAAAGACAACAGTTTCTTAGCTACCTTAAGAAGTACTTTAAATCCGAAGATGACTAATGAATTAAAAGTACAACACCTGTATGTTTATCAAGAGAGTAGCCCAGGTGACGACTTGCCATCTAATAATATTCCTCGTGCTATAGTGGAGAACATCGTATCCAATATTGATGGGTCGAATCGATCGACGAATATTCAAATTGGGGGGCATCGTTTTGCTCAAGAGGGCTTTCGAAATAATGTATTTCAGATTGTAGACAATCTGTATTATAATACGGATAAGATCAAATATACTTTTGGTGTGGATTTGATAAATACGGGTTCCAAGTCGGTTTATGGTAGTGAAGTAAATGGGCGTTTCCACTTTAGAGAAGATACCACTACGGGTAAAACAGCTATGGAAAACTTCGAGGCTTTTATTCCGTACCGGTATTACAGAGAGGTTCCTTTAAAGGATGATTTGACCGTTAAGGGCAATATTTTAAACTTGGGATTGTATGGACAAATGCAATTTAAAGTTGGAAAGGGTATGGATATGACTGCGGGATTGAGAATGGATTATGCTCATTATCCTACGGCAGAATACAATCAACTGGTATATGATGAATTGGGTTTGCGTACGGACAATAAATTCAAATCCTTTATCATACAGCCTCGTCTTCAGTTCAACTGGGATGTTAACGAAAATAAAACGGACTTTATTCGAATTGGTGCGGGAATTTTCGGATCAGATATCAATAACTATGCGTTGATAAACAATTTGACTTTTGATGGGAATCACTTGGCTACAGTAGATGTACGCGGAGCAGATGTACCAAGACCGGACTTTTTAGGATATCGCTCTGGGGCTGAATCGGCTCCGACTTTAGAGAAAAATCAATTGGTAACGATCAACATGACCGGAAAGGATGCTAAAGTTCCTGTGGTTTATAAAGCGAATATATCTTATACGCACTTTTTCAATAGCCAATTCCGTGTTGGAGTTGCTGGATATGCGACGATTACCAGAAATAACTATACCTATTTAGATAGAAATATGGTTACTGATCCGTTTTTTACTTTAAAGAATGAGGATAATAGAGGTGTATTTGTACCTTTAAATACGATGCCGGCAAACGGAGCTGGAGATTGGCAAAAAGGTCGTATTAGCGACAAATTGGGCAGGGTATTAGAATTGACTAGTGATGGGAAAATCAACCAATTTGCAATGGTTGTTGATGCGAACTACAACTATTTCAAAGATGGAGAGATCTCTGCAAGTTATACTTGGAGTGATACTAAAGACAACACCTCATATAATGGAAACGTAGCCAATACCGCTACCTTGGTACAAACGGTAAAGGATGATCCGAGAGACCTATCTAAAATGACCTATTCAGATAACCATTTTAGACATAAAGTAGTGGTTTATGGAACTTTACCTACTTTCTACGGTGTTCAAGTTGGTTTCCGTTTTTCTGGAATTGCAGGAACGCGTTATAGCTTGTTGTCTGGAGGTAATACCAATGCAGACTTTGTTTCAGGATCTAATGACTTAGCATTTATATTTGATCGCAATGATCCGTCTGTTCCTCAAAATGTACGCGATGGTCTGCAAGCGATTATGGATAATCCGGAAGTGAGCCAAAGTATGAAAGATTACATCAATAAATACAGTGGTAAAATGGCTGAGCGTAACGGTGGAATCAATAAGTTCTACAGCATCATCGATTTGCGTATTAGTAAAAAATTAAAGATATATGGTAAGCATAATTTCGAAATTTCTGCTGACATTTTTAACTTCGCTAACTTGTTGAATAAAGAGTGGGGAACTAATGAAACCATGGGAAGCCAAGCTCTATATGCATTGGGTATTCCTGCGGCTAATGGGCAACCAGCTAAGCCAGCTTTTGATGCGGCTAAACAAGAATTTAACTACCGCGTTAATACCAAGGGAACACCAGTTCCAACTGGTAATCCATACCAAATACAGGTTGGATTGCGTTACAGTTTTTAAGAGTATACACAGAATATGAAGAGGCTATGCGATAAAACGCATAGCCTCTTTTTTGTTAAAAATGTTTTTTTTCTTTTTTTTATCAAATAATTTTTTAATTTTTAACTTGTAAAAAGCTGAATTAATGTTCTTTATGGGTTTTTTTAGAATAACGTTGGAGAACGAGATTTCAGCTAGTATGTTTAAATAAAATAGTATTAGATGAAAGCACGATCAAAAATACCAGACTTTTAAGTGGCTGCTTGGATCAAAGTAGTTACGGGTGATAAGCAAATCACCGCAATAATGAGGTGAATTCAAATACGCCATCTCATCATATCGAAACAAATCTTCAGCTTTTCGATAATCAATTATCTTCACATAGGCCTTAGTAAAGTTGAGTTTTTGTTTATATAAATGCCTTTATAAATCAAGGCATCATTGCAAAAAACTTCTACCATTTTTATGTTTTGCAAATACAGTTCGCAAGGGAATGGATCACCGTTGCTATTTAGGAAAACATAATCTATTCCTTTTTAAAGTATATATAATAATACCAGTCTTCACGGATTGAGAGCGTTGTTGTTGTGACATACGTTATCGTGACGGTATGGGAAAGAATTAAAGTTTATAAAATAAAAACATGAAAAAAGTAATAGTATTCGCGTGCTTGTTTCTGATGGGAATAGCGTGCAGTAGTGACGACAACAAGATAGTAAACCCTTTTGAACCACGACAAGTGGAGATGGAAACCATTTTGATAGGGACTGATACCGATGACTTGAGACTTATTAGACGGGAAAACCGAGTAATCAATGATTTAGAATCATGGCAAGTATTTGTAAATGCATTTACTAATGGACGCCCTGATTTTGATGACGGGATGGATGACAACCCTTTCGCAACTCTTTTGGAAAATGCAATAATAGATTTTAAAACCGAAACGGTACTCGTGGTTGTTGATAATATAGGAGGAGGAAATACTACTATAGATATAGTAGAAGTAATGGAATACAAAGACCAGGTTGTCGTAGATATTGATCGTCTGTATTATGGAATTGCAGCAGTTATTTCACAGGCTTATCATATAGTGAAAGTTCCGAAAATAAATAAACCCATCGTTTTTGGGGAGTTATTTGATATGCATTTTTGATGGAAATATAATTTTAAAGATTATGAAAAAAATAATAGTATTCGCAGGACTATTCCTGGTGGGAGTGGCATGTGGCAGTGACGACAACAAGATAGAAAAAGTTTTTGAACCACGACAAGTGGAGATGGAAACGATGGCTCAGGGAGATTATTTTGGAACTTCAGGAGAAAGGGAATTTCGCGTAATACGAGAGCAAAGAGAATGGAATGATTTACTGGATAACAGTCATGTTCGTTCATATATCTCCAATCCTTTATACTTTGAAATGGATTTTACACAATTTGAAATTGTGGTTGTATCAGATATAGAAAAACTACCTGGAGGAAGCAGTATCGATATCGTACATATTATAGAGAACGAAAAAAATGTAATTGTACAAGTCGATGGTTTAATAAAAGGAACGGAAGCTTTGCGGAAAAACCAACCTTTTCATATAGTTAGAATCCCCAAGCTTTCAAAACCGGTACTTTTTGAATTGGTGGAATCGAATCTGACAGATTTGAAATTTAGAGAAATTTGGAACCTGCGGGAATTTTCACCGGGATTGGCTCCTTACCATTATTACGAAGTGGGGGACATCAGATGGATTTTTACTGAAAACAATCAGGTATATACTGAAGTAAACCATTACTCATCGGATTATCATTCTAAAATACCAATGAATGTGTCTGGAAATTACACTTATACTATTCAAGGTGATAGTATCTTTTTAAATAGTCAACTTTATCAATACAAAGTAATGGGTGATACTTTAATCGTCCATTGGGATGTGCCAGCAGATGGTATTGAATTGATTTTCTTACGTGAACATTAAAAAATAAGTTTATGAAAAAGCATTTGTGTTATATTTTATTTATTTTGATGGCAATGGCTGCGGTCCCTGTTTATGGACAAGCTGTATGTATTACACCGTCTTACACTATAAATGAACCGATTAATAATAGTCATTTAATGAGAGATCCTTTCAATAATAATAAGTATTGTTTGAGAGTGTATTTTCATGTTATTCGACGCAGTGATGGTAGTGGAGGACAGACAATTTCCGCGGTAAATGAGGGTTTTCGAATTTTAAATCAAGATTTTGAAGCCCATAATATTTCTTTTTTATGGGATAATTCGATCAATTTCATAGATAGTGACACTCATTATCTAAGCCCTACATCAGCAATTTTTAATATTGATAATCACAGTGATGGAATTGATATTTATTTGTTCGATAATGAGTCAACGGGGCTGGGTTTGGCTAATGGCGTTGGAAGTTCTTCTGAAATGTTTGTTTCAGGTAAATTTTGGAAGCCTCCTTATGATTCGTTAGTGACTTCACATATCATTTCTCACGAAATGGGGCATGTGTTATTTTTATGGCATACTCATCATGGTACTAGAGAGGGGGGAAGTGATAATCCTTGCCCTGAACTTGTCGATGGTAGTAATTCTTCTATATGTGGAGATTATGTAAGTGATACACCAGCTGATCCTCATCTTATGTTTGACGTTGACCCTATTACATGTAAATGGAATGGATTTGCAACTGACTCAAACAATCAGGTGTATAAACCTGATGAGAAAAATATTATGTCGTATTCTGATGTGGTTTGCATGGAGTATTTTAGTAGGTTACAAGGTGTCAGAATGAGGAATTCTATTCAGAATTTGCCGTACCTCCAGCAAACTATAGTAAGGAATTGTGAGCTCTTACTTGATCTTCACATCCGAAACTCTGTCGTGGATAATGGAGCGGAACCCGATCCATTTACTAGTAATGACCATTTATACCAAAGCCCGGATATCTGGGTACGCGTAGATGACGATGGACAATTAGAACACCAAAACCCGGAATACCACCATTGGAATAAAAATTATGTTTACGTTCGGGTTAAGAATATCGGAGGTCAAAGCTCTACGGTTAAAGATTCCCTGCGATTGCATTGGGCAAAGGCCTCTACAGCTTTGACATTTCCGCGTTTTTGGGATGGTAGTTTTAAAATTGATAACATCCCGATGGGCGGAATTATTGGAACACTGCCAATACCAGCTTTAGAACCGGGAGCCACAGCCATATTGAAGTTTCCGTGGAGGGTGCCGAATCCTAATAACTACAAATCGATTACTCCAGAAGGTACTGATCTTTGGCATTTTTGTCTGTTGGGAAGAGTACTTTCCGATGATGATCCGATGACCTTTATTGAAAGAGCTGATTTAGTTTCTAATGTGCGAAACAACAACAATATTGCATGGAAAAATCTTAGCGTGATAGAAGTAGAAGGTAACAATCCATTTGGAGCCTATGTTTTGATGATGAACCCCCATAAGCGAATTGAAAGCTACCGTATAGCATTTACAGAGTTAACCAAAGGTGAAAAAGAATTGTTTAAAGAAGCGGAAATCCGAATCACGCTCGGTAGTAGTTTATATGAAGCTTGGGTCCGTGGAGGGCAAAAAGGACGCGGAGTCGAGATTGATAAAGAAGGTAGTTCCTTGCGAATTTTATCTCCAAACGCATATTTGGAAAACCTGATTTTAGAGCCGCAGCAATACGGTACCGTTCATGTTAGTTTTAATTTTTTAACTAGAGAAATAACTGATAAAGAGGAATACCTGTTTAAAGTCGCTCAAATAGATATGGAAGATGAAAGTCTTTTAGGGGGAGAAGCGTATGTGATTCGCAAAAAACAACGCAATCCGTTTTATGCCGATGCAGGCTTAGACCGCGAAGTAAATCGGGGAGAAACGGTTCGTCTGCAGGCAAGAGATATCGGTGAACCAGCTACCTATAATTGGTATACTACCGCTGGTGATAGGGTGCATAGTGGGCAGAATTATAGTTTTAATTTGGAACAAAATCAAAAGTTGCAATTAGAAGTGATTGCCAATGATGGATTTAAAGATTATGATGAGGTGGAAATTAAGCTAAAAGCGGATTATTTAGAACGTATAGTGCCTAATCCTGCCGCAGAATCTGTAAATATTTATTACCATATCAGTAAATCAACTCAGTCCTATATTAGTATAATACCAATTTATGGCGCAGTGGGCAATGCAGTACATTATCCCGTAAAAGGAGATGATAATTTCATTCATATAGACCTGAGTTCTTTTGCGAGTGGTCTGTATAAAATTATTCTATATGTAGATCATAACGCAGTGGATTCTAAGAGCTTACTAGTTGATTAAAGGTGTCTTTAGGATTTGAGGTTAGCACAAAATAGTCGTTGCTGTGAAAAAGTAATCATCTTTTTGCCATCTTAAATAATAATTTTATCAAAAATACAGCATATAAAAAGGCTGCTTCGTAAAGAAGCAGCCTTTTGTTTATTGGCTAGTCACAGATTACTAGTTACTGATTACTAGTCGCTAGTACAGGTGTTCCGTATAAGTCAAACTCTGTAGCTTCATCTATGTGTATATTCACAAACTCTCCCACTTTGACATAGTGTAGTGTAGCGTCGATCAATACTTCATTGTCCACATCTGGACTATCAAATTCAGAACGACCCACAAAATGGTTTCCTTCTTTACGATCAATGATACATCTAAACGTTTTGCCGATTTTTTCTTGATTTAATTCCCAAGAAATCTGCGATTGAATTTCCATGATTTCGTTGGCACGATCTTGTTTAACATCTGCCGGAACATCATCTTCTAAGTTATAAGCATGGGTGTTTTCTTCGTGAGAATAAGCAAAACATCCCAAACGCTCAAAACGCATTTCTTGAACCCAATCTTTAAGGATTTGGAAATCTTCTTCGGTTTCACCCGGATATCCCACAATCAAAGTAGTTCGAATCGTCATTCCAGGAACGGCAACTCTAAAGTCCTTTAATAATTGAGTGGTTTTTGCTTGTGTAGTACCACGGCGCATCGATTTCAAAATATTGTCTGAAATGTGCTGCAATGGAATATCTAGATAATTACAAATCTTAGGTTCTCTCTTCATCAAATCCAATACATCCATTGGAAATCCAGTAGGGAAGGCATAGTGTAGACGAATCCATTCAATACCTTCTACCTGAATCAAGTTCTCCAGTAATTCAGCTAGATTTCGCTTTTTGTATAAATCCAAACCGTAGTAAGTCAAATCCTGTGCGATTAAAATCAATTCTTTCACACCATCTTTGGCCAAACCTTCGGCTTCTTTGACTAATTTTTCAATCGATTGTGAAACGTGTTTACCACGCATAATTGGAATAGCACAAAAACTACATGGACGATCACAACCTTCAGCTATCTTTAAATAGGCGTAATTCTTAGGTGTCGTAGTCATACGCTCACCTAATAATTCATGTCTATAATCCGCTCCAAGAGCTTTTAGCAACAACGGCAAATCCGTAGTTCCAAAGTATTGATCTACGTTTGGAATCTCCGCTTCCAAGTCCGGTTTGTATCGTTCAGAAAGACAGCCCGTAACAAAAATTTTGTCCACAAGACCTTTTTCTTTTTTCTCAACATACTCTAAAATGGTGTTTACCGATTCCGCTTTGGCGTTATTGATAAAACCACAGGTGTTGATAACGATTATGTTTCCCTCGTCTTGAGTTGCTTCGTGAGTCACTTCTTTACCACTCGCTCTCAACTGTCCCATCAACACTTCACTGTCGTAAACGTTTTTAGAACACCCTAAGGTGATGACATTAATCTTGTTTTTCTTTAAAGTTTTGGTTCTCATGGATTTAAAATTGGTGTGCAAAAATACGCTTTTTTTAATGATAAACGATCAGCTTTAAGTAAATTATAAATTTCGCTTTAAAAGCCGCCCGAGTATCTCGTCGTAGAATTGGTGTTTTGTGGATTAGTGCTTAAGATTTTAGCAGTTCGTAAACTGGAATTTGAAGTTGATTTCTAAGGTATTAGAAAAAGTAATATGATTTAAAATGCAGTGTTTTTTGACATCTTGTAGGTAAAAACATATTCAGTAAAAAAAAAACCAGCCTTGATCTAATGGGTCAAGGCTGGTTTTTTAACGGATTTAGAATGGGTTTAAATTCTAAATATTCCACCAAATGCAATGACGCGTTCTAAGAAGAAAAAGTCTTGTGAAGCTTTATCGCTTCTACTATCTGTGGTACGTATATTATTCATGTTGATATAGCCACCTTTTAACTCAGCTTGCACAAAGAAATACTTTAGGAAAGTGATGTTTAAACCTGCTTTAGCAGACAGTCCAAATCCCGCAACGTTAAATTCGTCGTAGCGCTCTTTGTTTAATAATTTTGTATTGGTCTTTGGAAAGATGATTCCACCTCCAACACCTTCAGTAATGTTGATTTGAATTTTATCGGTATTGTTGATGCGAAACAATTTTGAAATGTCATCAACACGGCTGATTTCTGTATTGATATAATTTAAGCCATCGGTATGTTCGAAAGTAAGGAAATCTTCGGTTAGTTGGATTTCGTTATTAGCGATGTTGTTCGGTCTTTCGTTATAACTTCCTTCATTGGGATAATGTCCTTTGAAATCGACTACTTGATTTTGTCTCATCACGTATTTCATATGATCTAATCCAATCGATATATTATACTTATCGGTGATGAAATAACCTATTCTCAAATTGGTTTGCGGAATGGTCATTCTCGCTGGGTTGATATAATCGATATGCCAACCTTTGGGTTTGTCATCTGCAGCTACGTTTTCTAGTGTAAAGTCATAATCATTTCCTCTGAAATGTATGTCTGATTTGGTAAAACTACCGCGGTTTCCTCCCCAGAAAATATAAAATTTTCCTTTGTTATGTGCCGTATAACGCGCTGGTGAAACTTCGAAGTTCTGAAGTTTGTCGTAGTCGTTGACAGTCATAACTTGTAAAGAGTCGCTAACGGGTGGTGTAGTAGTTACTTGTGCAGAGCTGCTTAATGTCCATAACGATAGGGTAATAGCAACTATTTTGAAAAAATTATTCATAGTAATTGTATTTATTTAATAGTAAATGTTTTTCAAGTGCAAAGGTACAATAAAAAAATCCCTTTACTTAATAAGTTAAAGGGATTTTAAAATAGATTTTATGCTAAAGGTCTAAAAATTAAGACTGTAAGTTAGGCTGATGTTGTTGTCCGTAGTTTTTACTCTGGCTGCATCGCTCATTCCGCTACTTAAAAAGGTTACATCGTAGGGTCTTGCGCTGTGTACATAGGCTAAGTCCAGACGAGAACCTCCAAAATCATAACCGATTCCTCCGGAAAAACTGTTTAAATCACCGATGATTTTGCTGTCTTTGTAAGGACTTTCTTCAAAGCGGTATCCACCGCGTATACTCACTTGTTTAATGCGGTATTCAGCACCTACACGAAATTCATTGGTAGAAGACAATAGGTTCTTCAATTCTGAATTTTGATAAGCGAAAGCATCTTCTGGTTTGAACTTCGTTTTGCTGTAATCTTTGCGGGTATAATCAAAACTGATTAAACCGGACTGACCAAAGATATATGCGATACTTCCGGTATATATAGAGGGAGTTTGAATTTTATGTGACTTGTAAATATTGATGGTGTTCGGATTGACGTTTTCAATAATAAACGGATCGCGTTCACCAGCTCCTACAAAATGGTTTGTTCTTAGAACTTGAGTCAATTCGTCGTTGAGTTTGTACCAAGTTGGTGACTCATAAGAAAGTCCTAAACGCAAATTCTCAGTTACTTTGGCTAAGGCTCCGATGTTAAACGAGAATCCGTTTCCATAAGTGTATAGCTCATTTTGAAAAGCAATTTCACGAATGGCTTCGTTATTGTAGTTTAAGCGCTCTTCATAAAGTGAATTGAGTTGGGTGTAGTCTGTAAAGTGTAAATTAAGGTTGGTTCCTACATAAAAACGTTCGCCGATTTGAGTGGAGAAGTTTGCGCTTAATTTACCATTAAAACCAGAGCTTGAAATAAAGTTGTTCTGAAGAAATTGACCTGCCGGTACATTGGAAACATAATCGTTATTAGTTGTCGGCTCAAGTAAAAAAGCGTTATACCCTAAAAATGCTTGTTGATAATCAAAGCCATTAGGTAGTCCTCCTAGATATTGATATAAATCTCTTACGCTTTCGTTTGGTTTTAGTTGTACGTAATCCAAAGGCACGGGTTGTCCGTTATTTCCGTGATTGGCAAAGTCCAAAAAGTAGTTAGTCATGCTGTTATTGCTAACGCCCCTGGAGTAAATGTCGTTGTTAAAATTGGTGGTGTTTTCGTAATTCACTCCAATGACAAATTTTTTCCAAGCACTCTCTGTATTGGAATTGTTAAATACAAAGGCCGCGCCCATTTGTCCGAAGTCTAGTCCACTATAATTATCTGACGAATTGGTTCCTAAATAGGAAGACTTGTTTTTCTTATTGGTCAAATAAAGCGAAAAGGCCGCGGTATTGTAATTAAATAACGCACTACCGGCTGGGTTTACTTGTAATGATGACAAGTCTCCACCTAGAGCGCCAAAGGCACCGCTCATCGCTTTAAAGCGAGCGGTACCGTTGAGGTCTCTTTGAGTATATCGAAGCGCGTCTGTAGAAGTACTTTGCTGGGCGTGAAGCACAGAAGCAAAACATAAGGCTGAAACGAGGCTGAGGTATTTTTTCATAAGTTGGGTTTACACTTAAGTTATCAATATAATTTTTTTATCGTCTTCCACTAGAATTTGTTCTTCCGCTACTTCCTGATGAACTGCTTCTAGAAGGAGCAGAATAATTAGATCCTGATCGAGATGAAGAGTTCGTTGAATTGTAAGAGCTTCTTGAAGAATTTGTGCTGTTATAGCTGCGGCTAGAGTTGTTGTTGCTACTTCTTTGAGTATTGACTCTGTTGCTGCTATCATAAGTTCTTGAGGAGTTATTTCTCAATGAACTGTTGTTGAAATTACTTCTTGAACTCGATGATTGAACAGCTCTACCAGAAGTGTTATAATCCCTTCTACCGCTATTGTTTATTCCGGCTCTGTTGCTGGTGCTTTGTTGTAACGAACGGCCTCGTTGATAGGTGTCTCTTCCGTTGCTGTTAACATTACGGCTAGAACGATATCCATTGGTATACGAAGCATTTCTATATCGGTAATTGTTATAGTAAGGTCTGTAGTATGATCCGTAATAAGGATATCCCCATCCCGGTCCATACCATGGGTCGTAATATCCACCGCCCCAGCCGAAGCCACCGCCCCAACCGAAACCAAATCCAATACTCCATCTGCTACCTCCCCAGTAAGAAGGGTAAAAAGAATTATAGAAACCACCGCCATAATACGGATTGTAATAATTGTCGTTGTAAAGATTAACCGTTACTCCTTGTGTTTCGTCGCCCCATCCGCCATAGCCAACCGCGTTGGTGGTATAACTTAATGAATCGTTGCTATTTTGAGAGCTGTATTCATTGATGTCTGTGAAATACGTGAAATTGTCATCTAGGCGTTTAAAATAATCGGAATAATAGTTGCCTTCTGCCGAAGATGTTCGGGCATTTTGATTGGTTTGGGGAGTTTTATTAGAACTGTAAATACCATCGGTGTCAGCATATGACGCGTTTTGGTATGATCCGCACGAAACCAATAGGCTACTTATTAATCCAATAATCCCATAAAAGGATAGTTTTCGTGGTATTAAATTGGTAGTTTTCATATCGTGTAGTTTTTTATTGTTGGGCAATCCAAAATTAGTTAGTTTTGTCTGATTAATCTAGTTAATTAAAGTTAAACAATTTTTGTGCCAATATATTAAAAATGAGCAAGAACATCACAAAGAGAGCAGAAGATTATTCCAAATGGTATAATGAACTGGTAGTCAAAGCAGACTTGGCAGAGAATTCAGGCGTTAGAGGCTGTATGGTGATCAAACCATATGGTTATGCGATTTGGGAGAAAATGCAAGCGGAGTTAGATAAGAAGTTTAAAGAAACGGGGCACCAAAATGCGTATTTCCCGCTGTTTATTCCGAAATCATATTTTAGTAAGGAGGCCAGTCACGTTGACGGTTTTGCAAAGGAATGTGCCGTTGTGACACATTATCGTTTGCGAACTGCTGCGGATGGAAAAACCATAGAGGTGGATCCGGATGCTAAGCTGGAAGAGGAATTAATTGTTCGTCCGACTTCGGAAACCATTATTTGGGATACCTACAGAAAGTGGATTGAGTCTTATAGAGATTTGCCAATCTTAATCAATCAATGGGCCAATGTGGTTCGTTGGGAAATGAGAACCCGTTTGTTTTTGAGAACTTCAGAGTTCTTATGGCAAGAGGGGCATACGGCGCATGCTACCCAAAGTGAAGCTGTACAAGAAGCGGAATTGATGTTGAATATCTATTCTGATTTTGCAGAGAACTTTATGGCTATGCCAGTTGTTCGTGGATTTAAATCGGCGAATGAAAGATTTGCAGGTGCAATTGAAACCTATTGTATTGAAGCATTGATGCAAGATGGAAAAGCTTTACAGGCGGGTACCTCACATTTTTTGGGTCAAAATTTCGCCAAAGCTTTTGATGTGAAGTTCACGAGTCAAGAGGGGAAACAGGAATATGTATGGGCAACTTCATGGGGGGTTTCGACTCGATTGATGGGGGCTTTGGTGATGACGCATTCCGATGATAACGGATTGGTGTTGCCTCCGAATTTAGCACCGATACAAGTAGTGATCATTCCGATTCACAAAACAGAGGAGCAATTAGAAGAGATTAAAGCGGCTGTAAAAATCATAACGGATCAATTTAAGAAATTAAATATTTCGTTTAAATACGACGACCGTACTACCTTTAAACCGGGCTGGAAGTTTAATGAATACGAATTGAAGGGGGTTCCGGTGCGAATTGCAGTTGGACCTAAGGATTTGGAAAATGGAACTTTTGAAGTAGCACGTAGAGATACCTTAACCAAAGAAGTGGTTGCAAAAGATGGGATAGTGACCTATGTTCAGGATTTGTTGGAAGAAATTCAAAACAGTCTTTTTCAGAAGGCATTGGAATATCGTGATGCGCATATTACCGAAGTAAATTCTTTCGAGGAGTTTAAAGAGGTTTTAGAGGGCAAAGCGGGCTTTGTTTCAGCGCATTGGGATGGTACTGTGGAAACCGAAGAAAAGATCAAGGATTTGACTAAGGCGACCATTCGTTGTATTCCGTTGGATCAGGTTTTGGAAGATGGGGTATGTGTGTTGACAGGCCAACCGTCAAAGGGGAGAGTGCTGTTTGCAAAGTCGTACTAAAAAAAAATAAAATAAATTGTTTTTCTCTTGCAGGATTGAAAAAATGTTGTAGTTTTGCATCCGCATTAGAGAAACAAATGGTCCGTTCGTCTAGGGGTTAGGACGCCAGGTTTTCATCCTGGTAACAGGGGTTCGATTCCCCTACGGACTACAAGTTTTATAAAAACTAAGTTCATCATTTAATGCGGTCCGTTCGTCTAGGGGTTAGGACGCCAGGTTTTCATCCTGGTAACAGGGGTTCGATTCCCCTACGGACTACGAATTCTTTAGGGTTCAAATATTGCGCATGAGGTCCGTTCGTCTAGGGGTTAGGACGCCAGGTTTTCATCCTGGTAACAGGGGTTCGATTCCCCTACGGACTACAATAAAAAAGATAATTAGGGTTAATTAATTTAGAAAATAAAATGGCAAATCATAAGTCAGCTTTAAAAAGAATTAGAAGCAACGAAAAAAGAAGAGTTTTAAATAGATATCAGCATAAAACGACTCGTAATGCAATTAAAGCATTGCGTTTGGTAGAAGACAAAAACGAAGCTACTGAAAAGTTGAACGTGGTTGTTTCTATGATTGATAAATTGGCTAAGAAAAACATCATTCATAGCAATAAAGCTTCTAACTTGAAATCAAAATTAACAAAACACGTTGCTGCATTATAATAGGCAATGTTTTTGAAGAAGTAATATAATTTAAGCTCTCCTACACGAGGGCTTTTGTTGTTAGAAATATAGAAATCCCTAACGGTCGATTTCACACTAAAAATTAAAGTTAAACACATCCATATGACACCTATTAGAAATATAGCTATTATTGCTCACGTTGACCACGGTAAAACTACTATGGTTGATAAGATTATGTACTATTGCCAACTGTTTCGTGAAAACGAAAATACGGGTGATTTAATCTTAGACAATAACGATATTGAAAGAGAAAGAGGAATTACCATTACTTCTAAAAACGTTTCAGTAACTTATAAAGGTACTAAAATCAACATTATTGATACTCCAGGTCACGCCGATTTCGGTGGTGAGGTAGAGCGTGTATTGAATATGGCTGATGGGGTGCTTTTAATCGTGGATGCTTTTGAAGGACCAATGCCTCAAACGCGTTTCGTATTGCAAAAAGCTATAGATTTAGGTCTAAAACCTTGTGTAGTAATTAATAAAGTAGATAAAGAAAACTGTACTCCAGAAGAAGTACATGAAAAAGTTTTCGACTTGATGTTTGAATTAGGTGCTGAAGAGTGGCAAATGGATTTCCCAGCTGTTTATGGTTCTGCCAAAAACAATTGGATGTCTACAGATTGGAAACAACCAACTACTACTTTAGAGCCGTTATTAGACATGGTATTGGAGCACATTCCAGCTGCTGAGGTTAAAGAGGGAACTCCACAAATGTTGATCACTTCTTTGGATTATTCTAGTTTCACTGGACGTATCGCTATCGGTCGTTTATTAAGAGGAGAATTGAAAGAGGGAATGAATATTTCTTTGATCAAACGCGATGGAAAAATCCAAAAACAAAAAATTAAAGAACTTCATACTTTTGAAGGTCTTGGTAGAAGAAAAGTAGAGTCTGTTATGGCAGGTGATATTTGTGCTATCGTTGGTTTAGAAGGATTTGAAATTGGTGATGTTGTTGCTGATTTTGAAAATCCAGAAGGATTACCAGCTATTACCATTGATGAGCCTACAATGAGTATGATGTTTACCATTAACGATTCTCCTTTCTTTGGTAAAGAAGGTAAATACGTTACTTCTAGACACATCAAAGATCGTTTGGCTAAAGAATTAGAGAAAAACTTAGCGCTTCGCGTTCACCCTACAGATAGTGCTGATAAATTCATGGTTTTTGGTCGTGGTGTATTGCACTTATCAGTTTTGATTGAAACGATGAGACGTGAAGGATACGAGCTTCAAATCGGACAACCTCAAGTTATCTTAAAAGATATTGACGGTGTGAAATGTGAGCCGGTTGAAGAATTAACTATTGACATCCCAGAAAATTTATCTGGTCGTGCTGTAGAATTCGTGACTTTGAGAAAAGGTGAGATGTTGAGTATGGAACCAAGAGGAGAGCGTATGATCGTTAAATTCTTAATTCCTTCTCGTGGTATCATCGGATTGAGAAACCAAATTTTAACAGCTACAGCTGGTGAGGCAATTATGGCTCATAGATTCTTGGAATACCAACCGTTCAAAGGAACTATCGCTGGACGTATCAACGGATCGTTAATCTCTATGGAAAACGGAAAAGCTATTCCTTATTCTATTGATAAATTACAAGATCGTGGTAAGTTTTTCGTTGATCCTAACGAGGATATTTACGAAGGACAAGTTATCGGTGAAAACTCTAGAGGAGATGACATGACGGTTAACGTAACTAAAACTAAAAAATTATCTAACGTTCGTTCTTCAGGAGCTGATGATAAAGCTAGAATTGTTCCAGCTATCAAATTCTCTCTAGAAGAAGCTTTAGAGTATATCCAAAAAGACGAGTATGTTGAGGTTACACCGAAATCACTTCGTTTAAGAAAAATCTACTTAAAAGAAACGGATCGTAAAAGATTCAAAAGCTAATACTAATTAGTTTTTATTATACAAGAAAAGCCTGATTCCTTCATTGGAGTCAGGCTTTTTTATTTGAATTAAGATGTTTTTATTCTGCTAAAAACAAATTATATTTGCCCATGCAGTTATCCGTAATCATTTTAAATTACAACGTCGAGTTTTTTTTGGAACAATGCATCCGAAGTGTACAAAAGTCACTTGTTCATATGGATGCTGAGATTATAGTTGTAGATAACAATTCAACGGATAACAGCACTATGATGATGCAACAGCATTTTCCAACAGTGCGGTATATAGTCAATTCGGAGAATTTGGGTTTTCCAAAGGGAAATAATATTGGTGTGACCTACGCAAAAGGAGAATACCTCTGTATTTTAAATCCGGACACTGTGGTTGCTGAAGATACTTTTAGTAGTTTATATGATTTTGCACAACAACACGGAGATAGCGGTGTTATCGGTTGTCGGCTTATAGACGGAGCTGGGAAGTTTCTCCCGGAATCCAAACGGGGTGTACCTACACCTTGGGTCGCATTTACTAAGATCAGTGGTCTGGGGAGCTTGTTGTCTAAAATGTCGTGGTTTAACCGATACTATGCAGGACATGTCAGTGAAAATCAAACCGATCAAGTAGATATACTCGTAGGGGCTTTTATGTGGTTGAAGCGCGAACTGTATTTGGAAATAGGAGGATTTGATGAGGCGTGTTTTATGTATTCCGATGATATTGATTTGTCGTATATGATTTTGAAGAGCGGAAAGAAAAATTACTACTTTCCTCAAACTACGGTGATTCATTATAAGGGTGAAAGCACCTTAAAAGATGAAACCTTTAGAAACCGTTTTCAAGAGGCCATGCAGTTTTTTTATAAAAAACACTTTAAAAAATCGGTTTTTTTCGATGGAATCATGGTCTTAGGAAGTTGGTATTTTTCGTTGGTAAAGCAACAGTCGACCGGAAGAAAATCACTGCCCCCACAGCATTTTTTCTTGTTGTCAAACAACAGAGAATTAAGGGCTACGATTGAAATTAAGGTCGGTCAAAATATTGACATTTTTTCTAGCCTTTCAGAATTAAAAAAGAATTTAGAACAGTATAATAAAAAATATATAGAGATCATCTTTGATGGCGATTTTATTTCTAATAAAGCGTTAATCTGCTTTATGAGAGAAGAATCCTCTCGATTTATAACATTTAAGATAAAGCCTTCTCAGTCTTCTTTCTTAATTGGAAGTAACGATCGCAACGATCGAGGTCAAATAATTCCATTATAGGGTCTAGATTTTTAAAATAAGGTATAAATAGTCGAAATTATTATTAAATTTGTATTTTAAATAGCAAAACACAACTTGAGTTTAGAGATATGGCAAAGTTCGAATTGAAATTACCCAAAATGGGGGAAAGTGTTGCAGAGGCAACGATAACAAATTGGTTGAAAAATGTAGGAGATACCATTGAGGTAGATGAAACCGTTTTAGAAATTGCAACCGATAAAGTAGATAGTGAAGTTCCATCTGAAGTAGCGGGAACTTTAGTAGAGATTTTATTTCAAGTAGATGATGTAGTTCAAGTAGGGCAAACCATTGCAATTATCGAAACTGCTGGTGGTAGTGTGGCTCCTGTAGCTGCTGCATCAACGGCGTCAACTCCAGTTGCTGCTGTTCAAAATACAGTAGTGGCAGCTCAAGAAATAACGACGGCAGCTTATGCTGATTCTGAGAAGTTCTTTTCTCCTTTGGTTAAGAATATCGCTAAGGAAGAAGGTATTTCATTGGCAGAATTAGAGGCGATTACCGGAACAGGCAAAGATGCACGTGTTACTAAAAGTGATATTTTAGACTACGTAAAAAATAGAGGAACACAAGCTCCAGTAGCCAAAGCTGTTGAGGCTCCAAAAGCAACGCCAGTTGCAGCTGCAGCTAAAGCAGTACCAGTATCGGTTAATGGTGGTGATGAAGTGGTTGAAATGGACAGAATGCGTAAATTGATTGCCGGTTATATGGTGCAGTCCATTCAGACATCTGCACACGTTCAATCATTTATTGAAGTTGATGTAACCAATATCGTTAATTGGAGAAATAAGGTTAAAAATAGCTTTGAAAAAAGAGAAGGTGAGAAGTTGACTTTTACTCCAATCTTTATGGAAGCAGTTGCTAAAGCATTAAAAGAATTCCCGGGAATGAATATTTCTGTTGAAGGCGACTATATCATCAAAAAGAAAAACATTAACTTGGGGATGGCAGCGGCTTTACCTAATGGAAACTTAATCGTACCGGTTATCAAAAATGCAGATCAATTAAATTTGGTAGGTATGGCTAAAGCGGTTAACGATTTAGGTAATCGTGCTAAAATGGGTAAATTAAAACCGGATGATACTCAAGGAGGTACTTATACCGTAACAAACGTGGGTACTTTTGGAAGTGTTTTTGGTACGCCAATTTTAAATCAACCACAAGTAGGTATCTTGGCTCTTGGGGCTATAAGAAAAGTACCTGCAGTGATTGAAACACCTGAAGGAGATTTTATCGGTATCCGCCAAAAAATGTTCTTATCACACAGCTATGATCACCGTGTGGTAGATGGAGCATTAGGAGGAAGCTTTGTAAAACGAGTAGCTGATATTTTGGAAGCTTGGGATATTAATAGAGAAGTATAATTATACAGCTTATATAAAAAAGCGGTTCGAAAGAATCGCTTTTTGCTTTTATAGATAAAAGCAAAGTCTGTGAATGGAATTAATCAGTTTATATGAAAAAAGCCATCCTACATTGGAGTACGGGAAAAGATGCCGCTTATGCGCTTTATCAAATTTCCCAAAGGAATGAATACGATGTAGTACAGTTATCTACTTCGGTGCAACAGCAGTACGATCGGGTATCTATGCACGGGATTCGACGTGAACTGCTATTGCGTCAAGTAGCGGCTTTAAAAACGGCGTTGCCAGTCGATATTATCGAGATGCCAACTCCTTTGACAAACCAGCAGTATGAAGCATTAATGCAAGAGCGTTGTATGACTTATAAAACGCAAGGAATCGTCAATCATATTTTTGGCGATATACTTTTGGAAGATCTCAAGGTGTTTCGGGAAGGGCAATTGAGTAAATTGGGATTGATTGCTGTTTTTCCGCTTTGGAAAAAACCTACAGCGTCTTTGTTGATAGAAATGATTGAAGCGGGATTTAAGGCCTTGGTCATCTGTGTCAATGAGACCTATTTAGACAAGAGTTTTTTAGGCAGAACTATAGATAGCGATTTTTTGAATGATTTACCTGAGGGAGTTGATCCTTGTGGGGAGTATGGAGAATTTCATACCTTTGTTTACGACGGTCCTTTATTTAAAAAGTCGGTCGAATTTCAACTTGGTGATGCGGTATATAAAACTTATGATGCGCCGCAAACTGAGGACGGAGCGCCAGCTCAAAAAAGGGGTTTTTGGTTTTTGGACTTGTTATAACCACGGTATATGATCCGTGAATACTGGTGAAGTACCCATATTACAAATTACATCTCATTGCATTTATTATGTTAGAAATATTATATCAAGATGATTATTTAGTAGCGATCAATAAACCGAGAAATCTACTAGTTCACAAATCATTTATAGCCCGTGATATCAAAGAATACGCGATTCAAGAGTTGAGAAATCAAATCGACAAACACGTGTATCCGATACATCGATTGGATCGAAAAACCACCGGTGTTTTGCTGTTCGCTTTGGATAAGGATACCTTGATAAAGATGAACGACGATTTTGCACAACGCAAAGTCGTAAAAAAATATCTGGCTATTTTAAGGGGGTATGCACCAGCGGAGATGACTATCGATTATGCCTTAACTAATGACAGGGGAAACCAACAAGATGCGTTGACATCGTTTAGGTGTTTACAGCAATCGGAAATTGATTTGCCATTTGCCAAACACAATACATCGCGTTATTCTTTGGTGGAAGCCACGCCTGAAACTGGCCGAACTCACCAGTTGCGCAAACATTTTAGTCATATATTTCATCCGATATTGGGAAGCCGTCCACACGGTTGTAACAAACAAAACAAATTATGGCTCGAGACTTATGGTCTTATGGGGATGATGCTACACGCGGTAGAATTGGAATTTACCCATCCCGTTTCGTCAGAAAGAATTCACCTAAAAGCGAAAGTCGATGATGAATTTAAAGCCTATAATGCGATTTTAAATTTTGATATAGAAAGTTATCTTTAAAAATCCCGTAGGGATGCCATGATTATATATGCATGATAATAACGCATCATGTTTTCAACAAATCCCGTAGGGATGCCATGATTATCGACATGTGTTTTCTTCCCTCTCTCCTTGATTCTTATATTCAAAAAAAATCTGTAAATTGTAGTAGTGATAAAAACGCAATTAAAACAGATGTTATGAGTACAGAAAATCAATTGACCAATTTTAATTTTTTCCAACCTTTAGAAATTCGTTGGAACGATATGGATGCCTTGGGGCATGTAAATAATGTGTTTTACATGGAATACTTCCAAATTGGAAGGGGATACTATATGAATGCCGTCAGTCCGAGTTGGGATTGGATGAAAAATATGTTTGTAATCGCTCATATTGAATGTGATTTTCAGAAAGAACTGCGGCTAGACGCTAAAAACCCTCAGATAGGATTGCGGATATCGCGCTTGGGAAACAAGAGTTTTGATATTGCATATATAGTGGTGAGTAAGGGAAGGGATGGAGAAACCATCGTTCATGCCACTGGTAGTAGTACACAGGTAATTATTGATATCGAATCGCATCAGTCTATTTCGGTACCCAATTGGTTGCGGGATGATATTTTTCGATTGGAAACCGGACTTGGTTCGTAAGGTGTTATTGGAAATACCGCAGTGAAGTTCGTTGAGATTTGAATTATTAGTCTGAAGGTGGAATATATACTGGTTTATTGTAGAGATCCTATAAAAAGGGAAAAGGCGGTTATTTTCTATGGAAAATAACCGCCTTTTCTGTATGTCATTTTTTGATTTATTTGTCAGATGAATTACAAGGCTAAACTGAGGTTGATAAAAATATTACGTCCGAGTCTCGGTATGTGGTTCCAATCGGCAAAGGTTGTATAGTTGGTATCTAATATGTTTTCAATTCCCGTTTTAAGGTTGAGGCTTTGCTTGCCAAATTGCCAAAGATATCCAGCATTGATATTAACTATGGCATAGGCGGCAGTGCGCTCTTCTCCATAAGTGGGGGCGAAATTACTTTTTAGAGCATTGCCTTGAAGTGCTAGCGCCGTATTAAAGCGTTCCTTTTTATACTGTAAACTGCTGGAATAGCTTAGGGGACTGATTAAAGGCAAATTGTTTTTGTCTGAATCCTGACCGTAGTGGTAATTGATGTTTCCGGTCCAGTTCCAGTGATCCGTAAATTGATAAGACAACATCCATTGAGCGGTAAAAATTTGTGCGTGATCTAGGGCTATATATCTTTTAACGCCATCAGCGCCTATGGTCATGGCGATAAAATCATCAACTGGTTTACCGATAATATAATCGCTTAAGTGGAAGAAAGACCCATTTAATTTTGATTTCCAACCGTTGTTTTCGTAGCTGATATATGCATTGGCTTCAAGTGATTTCTCATTTTTTAGATCTGGATTACCGATGTAATCATAGCGATCTGAACTGTTGAATAGATAAAAGCCATAGGCTTCGGAAACAGAAGGGGCCCGTAAACCGTAGGCCAAACCTCCACCGAATTTCCATTTTTTCCATTCGTTCTCATAATTGATAGCTATATTTCCTAAGAATCGATTCTTACGAGACTCCATGTTTGGATAAAAAATCTGCATGCTTTCCAAGGCTGTATTATTTTTGATTTCACTGGTTTGGTTGCCGAGGCTACCAGAAATATTTAGACTCTGACGCGCGTCAATTTGATAGAGATCTTTGATGAAAAGGCCGGTATAAAAAGTATGTACATCGGGCCAGGTATACATAAACATCGAAAGTTCATCGGGATTGTTTGGATACATAGTCATTTCGGCCAATGAAGTGTTTTGATAGGCATTTAATTGGGCGGTCCATTGGTGTTTGTCCAAGCTACCGTTTAATTTGGAATACAATCCATAGGTGGTGCTCCATCCCGGCATATCCATATGTATGGGTACAGCTGGGCGTTTGGTATCATCCATTCTATGGGTGATGGTATTGTAATATAGTTTGGTTTCCCAGTGATTTATAAATCCATCCTCAAAGTGACTCTCTAATTTTATTGAGGTTATCAAGGCTTCCGCCAAGGATACATCCATCGGTAATGCAGGATATCCCACATCGGTAGCTTTGTCATAAATAACGGCTGCCTCGATGCGCTGGTGAGGATTCAAAGCATATCCGAGATTGGAAGCTAAATTGAGCTTTTTATAAGAGGAATACAAAACTTCTTCATTACCGCCAGCTCTGTAATTATCGGCATTTCTATATAAAGCAGAGCCGTCAAAATACCAACGTGGAGCGCTGTGATGAAAGGCGCCACCTAGGATAAATTGTCTGTTATTGCTGTCATAACCCGACTGGATATCTGCGTTGTTTTGAGCTTCTTCAGAAAAACTCCCTTTTTTACTGACTAAATCCATACCTCCACCAATTGTTGGACCGTGTTGACTACCTTGCTGGCCCGATGTCAATCGAACCATCGACAAATTATTGATTTCGACATAGGAAGTTATGGGATCCATTTTGTCGGTGCAGGCATTGAAAATATGCATACCGTCAATGGTTAATGAGGTACGCTCCGTTGGCATACTGTTGATTAAGGGTTCCCAGGCATAGGCTCCTCGTTTTACTAAAGAAACATTTTGAAATTGTTCTAAGTAACTATCTAAAGTTGCCAGTGGTTTAAAGGCGACGGGTTTTGTCGATTGCAGGATGACAATTTCAGATAGGGATTCGGGTTGAAGGGTATCTGTGATGGTCTTTTGCCCAAAACTATTGAGGCAAAAGAACAGCGATACACTTAGGTATGATAAATGTTTTAAATGCTTCATTTTTGAGTGGTGTTAGAGCTCTTTGCTTTATGAATTAGCAAAGAACTCTTTTTAATGGGTTAAAATTCCAATTCAAAAAACAAACTACTAGATAACGTAGTGTCGTCTATGGTTTCTCCTTTGATAAGAGTGCCTGAATTATCTAGTAATTGCAAATTGATCTTCCAATATCCAGTCATAGTAAGAGATAATTTCCCATGATATAGCAGGTCACCTATCGATTGGGTTAAATGGACGTTGTTGGGAGAACTGTGATTTTGCATGCTAGGCATTCTAGGATCAATTTGAACTTTATATTGATTAACAATGGTGAAATTGTCCATAGATTCCATTTTAAACAGCGCCGTAGTCATATCATTAATCCCAATTTTTGGTGAATTTGGAGCGATTAAGGCGATCACATAATTTTTGTTGTCCGATCCTTTAAACGATTGGATTGTTTGATGTTTCGAAGGGAAAACATCCACTTTTTTAGAAACAACAACCTTTTGTCCGCGGTGTTCAAACTGAACTTCCAGTTCCCAGTAATTTTCATTTCCGTCGCTGGCCATTTGGAACATGAGATTACCTTCAAAAAGATTGGGCTTATTGTGGAAGGGTCTTAAGTTTAATACAGGTGCGCCATGTTGCATGGTTCCCATATGCATAGTAGTTTTCCAATTTGTAAAAGTAATTTCACTGTTGTCAGTAGTGGAGATAGCTTTGATCCGTGCAACTATTTGGTTAGAACCAACTTGGAGCTGTTTTTGGTTTTGACTGTATAATTCAACGCTGTACTGATTGGTAGACAAGTCTTGTATTTTATGCCAACCTTCTATAGGGTCAACTTCTGGGTTTACTGGATTGGAATCATCTGAACTGCAGGAAGCTAGTATTAAAATGCTGCATAGTAATAGGGATATTGATTTTATTTTTTTCATAATTTAGATCTTAATTAAATATAACAAAGCACTTCTCAATGGAGAAGAATTCAGGATTGCGATAATAAATTAGATAAAAACTGGTGGGCGAAATAAAAGGGATATCAGATCGAATTGATATAGTATTTGGTGGTAACTACTTGTTTTGGTGCTGATTATAGGGATTGAAGTCAGGGGGAAAATAACCTCTATATTTAAAGGTAAATGCAACCACTGAAAGGGGAAGGATATGCTTTTAGTAAGCGTGGATATAGCGTTGTTTTCTTCGGCAGTTTTAGCCAATTCTTTCTTTAAGAAACAGCTGCCGTTGCAATGCATTTCTGGGCGATCCCGGTTTACACAAAGCTCATTTTTGATATAGTCATAATGGAGAGCAAACCCCACTACAGGGAGTACGGGTTTAAAAACAAATACCAATAAGAGTAAGACTAAAAATGATTTCATTACACAGTATTTCTGATCGTATTATACGGATTAGTGTTTAAATAGTATAAAACTGCTGCTGCGTTAACAAACGCGAGTCATAAACGGATATTCTTAGGGTATCAGTTGTTTTAGTATGCATCTAGTTATACTCAAATATAGTTAAAAAAAAAGTTAGTGCCTAGGTGATATTTATAAAATTACGACATTTATATAAAAATTATTAAAAAATATATTTTAATTGTTATAAAAGTTAATAAAAATAACTTTGAGGTTTAAAAGTATAATTTTTTTGATAATTACAAGTCAGTAACTGTGAACTAAAAGCATGGTTATAGAACATTTTTATACGATTTACGGTAGAATACCGTTATGTAAGCAACAGGTTTTGTTACTTTGCGATTGAAATAATATGGGGCTTTAGCGGGCTGTTTTAAATAAAATTCGTTTGACAACAAAAATTAAAAAGGTAATTGTTGAATTAAGAGGTTGGTGCTCTATGGTAGTATTAGCTTTTTGCTGTGGTAGTGTAGACATGTATTCTCAGGTGGATTCGACTTATATTAAGCCGTTTCACTTTCAGTATTCGGCACGTGCCTTTGTTGCAAAAAATACTTTTTCTTTAAATATCGATACTGAGAATAGAAAGGGAATTACTTTTGAGCCCAACAATCCGGTGCTTTTAGGATTGGGTTTCTCTTGGAAAAACTCCTCGTTGAATTTCGGATATGGTTTTTCTTCAATGCGGGAAAAGGATAAGGGAAAGACAAAAACCTTGGACTTTCAATACCACCACTATGGAGAGCAGTGGATCTTGGATTTGTATGTATTGAACAACAAGGGTTTTTATAGGGAAGACAAAGATGTGGTGCATTTGTATCCAGATTTGCGAATCTCTTTGTTTGGTGCATTTTCACAATACGTATTTTCGGGTAATAAATTTTCTTTTGGAGCGGCCTTTGATCAAAATAAGCGACAGCTGCGTTCGGCAGGAAGTTGGTTACTAGGGGGGAATGTGTTTTATACGAGTATTAAAGGACAGCCGGCCGTTGATGATGCGTTTTATGGAGATGACAAGTGGAATATGCAATTAGGACCTAACGGTGGTTATGCCTATTCGTGGGTTTTTGCGCCCAATTTTTACCTAGCAGGGTCTTTTTCTATGGGCGTTAATGTCGGAATTGAAAAGGAAAAGGATCAACGTAAATTCAGTGTGAATCCGTTGTTGTTTGGTCGGGTGTCCGCCGGATACAATGGACCGGATTGGACCGTGAATATTTCGGCACTAAACAATAAGGTTTACGTGAAATACGGCGACGATTATCAGCGCAGTTTAGACCCGAGTCAATACAAGGTGACTTTTGTAAAGCGTTTTGATTTAAAAAAAGAGATCTCGTTTCTAAAAAGAGATTTGAGATTTCCGTCTTTTAAGAATTAGTTTATGACTGAGGGTCTTTGTAAAGAGGCAGGTGAAGCGATTTTTAAAATGTCTATTCTGCGAATACTTACACGGCTAAAACAAGGGGGCTTTAGCCCGGTGTTTTAAAATCTTAAAAACATAAATAGTGCCCGAACAAACGTCATTCAGATCAAAATCTATATATTTGTAAGAACACAAATATTTACAATGGAACTTAAATTACACAGACCGATTTGTTTTTTCGATTTAGAAACGACAGGAGTGGATGTAGCGAAAGACAGAATAGTTGAGATTTCAATACTCAAAGTGTTTCCTAATGGAAATAAAGAAAGCAGAACGTGGTTGGTTAATCCAGAGCGACCGATTCCCGCAGAAACTTCAGCCATACATGGTATTACTGATGAAAAAGTGGCTAATGAGCCTACTTTTAAACAGTTGGCGGCACAGGTATACAATATGATCAAAGATTCGGATCTAGCCGGTTTTAATTCGGACCGTTTTGACATTCCTTTGTTGGCGGAAGAATTGTTGCGTGCAGAGGTTGATTTTGATATGAAAAACCGTTTTTCTGTCGATATTCAGACTATTTTCCACAAAAAAGAAGAGCGTACGTTAAGTGCTGCATATCGATTTTATTGCGATCAAACGCTAGAGAATGCACACTCTGCCGAAGCGGATACCAATGCGACTTACGAGATTTTGAAAGCACAGCTGGATCGTTATGACGATTTGGAAAACGATATGAAATCGCTTTCAGAATATACAACTAGAAAAAAATCCGTGGATTTTGCTGGATTTATAGCTTTAAATGCAGAGGGTCAAGAAGTGTTTTCCTTTGGTAAGCACAAGGGAGCCTTGGTAGATGATATATTGGAACGAGAGCCCGGTTATTTTGGCTGGATTCAAAATGCCGATTTTCCTTTATATACCAAAAAAGTGTTGACGGCCATCAAATTGCGTAAATTGAACAATAAATTTCAATAGCCCCGATAGGAACGATATCCTTTTGCGGAACGATAGCGAAGCAAAAGATAAAGTGGATAGCGGGAAAAAGCTCCAAAAAATGAAAATAATTTGTATTGGTAGAAATTATCACGACCATATTTCAGAATTAAATAATGAAACTCCACAGGAGCCGATCTTGTTTTTAAAACCGGATACGGCCTTGTTGCCCAAAGAGCAAGTTTTTGCGATTCCTGATTTTTCGAATGACATACATTACGAGGCAGAGATCGTGGTTAAGATTAGTAAAGTGGGTAAATACATCGAACCTAAGTTTGCATCAAAATATTATGAATGGATCACCTTGGGAATCGATTTTACCGCTCGAGATATTCAAACAGAATTAAAAGCTAAGGGACTGCCATGGGAGAAGGCTAAGGCATTTGATAATTCTGCAGTAGTAGGAGCGTTTTTGCCTAAAGAGACATGGGAATCGGTGGATCAGATCGATTTTGCCATGGATATCAATCAGCAACGAGTTCAAACGGGAAACACCAGCCAGATGATTTGGAAAATTGATCAAATCATCGCATATGCCTCTCGTTTTTTTACACTGAAAACGGGGGATTTGATTTTTACTGGTACTCCAGTAGGAGTGGGTAAGGTGCATCCAGAGGACTTGTTGGAGGGATATGTAGGAGCGGAAAAAGTATTTACCATTCAAGTAAAATAATTATGGCGCTATATTACAATCTGGGATCTTTATATGAAAAATATCATAATGATGCCAATTTAGTCCAGGAGTATTTGATTGTTTTCTGTAAGGAGGCATCGAAAATGCTTAAAAAAATGAAGCTGGGAATCGAGGAAAAAAAACATGATGAGGTTCGGAAGTTGGTGTTAAAAATACAACCTAGTTTGGAGTTTTTAGGAATTGATGAAGCTTTTGATGAGGGAAGCAGTATTTTACTGTGGGCTGACAGTTGTGGTAAAAAGAAGGAAGTCAAGGAGATTTATAAGGTATTTAAATTGCATGTTAAAAACGCAACTAAAGAACTGAAAAAGGATTTTTCTATAGAGAAAAAACTGCGCTAATGAAAGCAACTATTATCACCATAGGCGATGAGATTTTGATCGGTCAAATCGTCGATACGAATTCGGCTTTTATCGCTAAAGAGTTAGATGGTTTGGGGTTTCAAATGGTTGAAATACTGACGGTTTCTGATGAGAAGGCGGCCATTGATACGGCTTTATTGCGACAGCTTGATCGCGTTGATTTGGTGGTGATAACTGGTGGATTAGGGCCGACAAAAGACGATGTAACCAAGAAGGTTTTTTGTGATTTTTTTGGAGACCATTTGATCGAAAATCAAAGTGTTTTAACTCATGTTACCGCCTTGATGGAACGCTATTATAAAAGACCGATTTCTGAGGTGAATAAACAACAGGCTTGGGTGCCTTCACAGGCTCATGTATTGTTGAATAGGGTGGGTACGGCACCGGGAATGTTGATGAAAAAAGGGCAAACCTATTTTGTGTCTTTACCTGGAGTGCCTTTTGAAATGAAAACCATCGTTGTAGAAGAATTGATCCCGTGGATAAAAAAACAATTTTCGGGATATCACATCGTACATAGAAATATAATTACCATCGGAATTGGTGAAAGTTTGTTGGCGGAATACTTGGAAAACTGGGAATCCAGCTTGCCAAAAGGTGTTTCACTGGCTTATTTACCAAGTCCAGGACGTGTTCGATTGCGTTTATCGACTTCTGGAAGTGATTTAGAAGCGTTGGAAAGCGTTTTGCAACAACAAATAAATCTACTCCCAGATGCCGTTATTACTTACATTAGTAGTTTCGAAGATGAATCTTTAGAAATTACTGTGGCAAAATTATTTGATAAGTCAAAAAAAACCATTTCTTTTGCAGAAAGTTGTACGGGCGGAAGATTGGCACAATTGTTTTCATCGATTCCCGGCTCATCTGCATTTTTTAAAGGGGGTATAGTTACGTATGCTACCGAGTCGAAAATTGATTTTCTTGGTGTTTCTGCTGAAACAATTGCTAAAAATTCCGTTGTTAGTGAACAAGTAGCAGTAGAGATGGCTCAAAAGGCCCGCCAAAAATTCAAATCGGATTATGCGATTGCAACTACAGGAAATGCGGGTCCCAGCAAAGGGGATTCTAATGCCGAAATCGGTACAGTTTTTATAGGGATTTCCACGCCGGAAAAGACTTTTGCAACCGAGTTTTTCTTTGGGCAACCACGAGAAAAGGTCGTTGAAGCAACCGTTTTAAAAGGCTTGGAGCTGATTTATAAGGAAATATTAAAAAATGTGTAAAAACATTTTGTTTAATACGTTTCTTTT
Source organism: Flavobacterium sp. HSC-61S13 (assembly GCF_024171535.1). Taxonomy (GTDB): domain Bacteria; phylum Bacteroidota; class Bacteroidia; order Flavobacteriales; family Flavobacteriaceae; genus Flavobacterium. Next base: position 85,593 of record NZ_JALJZV010000011.1, read on the forward strand.
TTGTTACTTTGCACCCTGATTTTGAATAATGAAATAAAAGATATAAATAATGTCAAGAGTTTGTGAAATTACTGGAAAGAGAGCAATGGTAGGAAACAATGTTTCCCACGCGATGAACAAAACTAAGAGAAAGTTTTCTGTTAACTTAGTTAAGAAACGTTTCTATATTGCTGAAGAAGACAGATGGGTTACATTAAAAATCTCTACATCTGCGTTAAAAACAATTAATAAAAATGGTATCACTGCTGTATTGAAAGATGCAAGAGCAAAAGGATTAATGAAATAATTAATTTAGACTACCTAAAAAAAATAGATCACAATGGCAAAGAAAGGTAACAGAATTCAAGTAATTTTAGAATGTACTGAGCATAAAGGAACTGGTCTTCCAGGAACTTCTAGATACATCACGACAAAAAACAAAAAAAATACTCCAGACAGATTAGAGATTAAGAAATTTAATCCTATCTTGAAGAAAGTAACTATTCACAAAGAAATTAAATAATTAGTAGTCATGGCAAAGAAAACCGTAGCAACTTTAAGAACCTCTTCAAAAAGGTTAACTAAAGCTATCAAAATGGTTAAATCTCCAAAAACAGGTGCTTATACTTTCACAGAAAGCGTTATGGCTCCGGAATTTGTAGATGATTTCTTGAAAAAGAAATAATTAATCGATAGAATCGACCTATACAGAAAGCTGCTTTTTTAAGCGGCTTTTTTGTGTTTATTATTAAGCCTATTCACACGCATCCGCGTATCAGCGTATCCGCTTATCCGCGAATAATTGGATTTGCTGACAAACAAATTCACTCTTTTAAAAAGGATATACTTAAATTCTTTATCTTTGTATTTCAAACATCTAATACCACTATGAGTTTTTTTAAAAGGTTGTTTTCTTCAGAGAAAAAAGAAACATTAGACAAGGGACTGGAAACTTCTAAATCGACTTTCTTTTCTAAATTGACTAAGGCGATTGCTGGTAAATCAAAAGTAGATGATGAAGTTTTAGATAATTTGGAAGAGATTTTGGTTTCTTCTGACGTTGGCGTAAATACGACACTTAAGATTATTGAAAGAATCGAAGGGCGTGTATCTAAAGATAAATATGTCGGTACAGACGCATTGAATCTGATCTTAAGAGAAGAGATTGCTTCTTTGTTGTCGGAGACTAAATCGGGTGAAGCTACGGAATTTGTTATACCAACAGATAAAAAACCGTATGTCATCATGGTTGTCGGTGTCAACGGTGTTGGAAAAACCACGACTATCGGAAAATTGGCTTACCAACTCAATAAGGCTGGATATAAAGTGGTCTTGGGTGCAGCAGATACTTTTAGAGCTGCGGCTATTGATCAGTTGCAAATTTGGGCTGATCGAGTAGGAGTGCCTATTGTTAAACAACAAATGGGAAGTGATCCGGCATCGGTTGCTTTTGATACCTTACAATCGGCAGTTACTCAAAATGCAGACGTAGTGATCATCGATACGGCTGGACGTTTACACAATAAAGTTAACTTAATGAACGAATTGTCCAAGGTAAAACGAGTAATGCAAAAGGTGGTTGCAGATGCACCACATGAAGTCTTATTGGTTTTGGATGGTTCTACCGGTCAGAATGCTTTCGAGCAGGCTAAGCAGTTTACTGCAGCTACTGAGGTGACTAGTTTGGCGGTGACCAAATTGGATGGTACCGCAAAAGGTGGTGTTGTTATTGGTATATCCGATCAGTTTCAGATTCCAGTAAAATATATTGGTGTCGGTGAGGGAATCGAAGACCTGCAAGTATTTAATAAATACGAATTTGTCGATTCGTTTTTTAAATAGAAAGACCCGCGTAAAATTTTATAGTTACCGTTTAAAATCAAGGAGTGCATCTAGACTGCGGTCTAGCATAAGTGCTCAAAAAGAAATTATACCTATACATGAGAAAAATATTCCTAACCGTACTTCCTGCTCTATTTTTAATGATCAGCTGTAATAAGACAATTTCAGAATCTGACATTAAACAATTAAATGGATATTGGGAAATCGAAAAGGCAGAAATGCCCGATGGAGAGATTAAAGAATACAAAATCAATACGATCGTAGATTATTTTGAGATCGAAAATAATAAGGGATTTCGTCAAAAGGCAATGCCACAAGTTAATGGAGAGTATTTGACTAATGAAGTTCAGGAAAGTATTGAAATAGTGGAAATAGATGGAAAGACTATTATGAAGTATCATACTGATTTTGCCGATTGGCAAGAGCAGTTGATTACGATCTCAAAAGACGAATTAGTAGTTCAGAATGAGCACGATATTAAATATTATTATAAACGTCCAATACCCTTTTCAAAAAAATAATGGCAAAGCGATTTAATGCAGATAAAAGATTAAGAGAAGAGAATTCGATTCAAGACGTTTTAAAGGTGATTATTAGAGGTAATAACCTCGAGGCTGGAATTGACAATATCGACGTAAGAGCCGCTTGGGTGAATCTTTTGGGACCGGGTATTGCCAGTTATACGACTGATGTTTTTCTAAAACGCGAAACTTTGTATGTGGCGTTGACGTCTCCAGTAGTTCGAGAGGAATTATCCTATGGAAAGGAAAAGATCATTAGAATGATCAATGAGGAATTGAAAAAAGAAGTCGTAAAAGATTTGATATTGAGATAAAAAAAAACTTCTGAGAAATCAGAAGTTTTTTTTTTTGCTTAGTGTTGGATTAGAATTGCTCTCTTCCTGCAAAGTGAAACGCTCCTTCGATAGCAGCATTTTCGTCACTGTCAGAACCGTGAACAGCATTCTCACCAATTGATTTAGCATATTTTTTACGGATAGTTCCCTCAGCTGCATCAGCAGGATTAGTAGCTCCGATTAATGTTCTAAAGTCTTCAACTGCGTTGTCTTTTTCTAAAATTGCCGCAACTATAGGGCCTCTTGACATGAATTCTACTAATTCACCATAGAAAGGTCTTTCGCTGTGAACTTCATAAAATTTTTGAGCATCAGCAACAGTAAGTTGTGTCAATTTTAATGCTACAATTTTAAAACCACCTTCTGTGATCATGTTTAAGATTCCTCCGATATGTCCTGCAGCTACTGCATCAGGCTTAATCATTGTAAATGTTCTGTTAGTTGCCATTTTTTTTAAATTTAATTGGGTACAAAAATAGTATTTTAACCGATTACTTTTACAGTAAGCACAAAAAAGCAATAAAAAAATAAATAGCTTTTAATAGGTTGTAAAATCGCGGTTAGTATGTCATATACTACAATTTACAAAATATGTTAGACATCTACAAATTATCAGCTTTTAACGGGCTAAATTTTTGCAAGTGATCTTCTATTTAATATCGAGTAGTCGTTTAGCCAAGTCAATCATTTCTGGATTTCCCGTATATTTTTTGCGTTCATCCGATAGTTTGACAACATCGATCCAATGCGCTCCCTCGGGAAATGCTTGTTTCATTTTGATAACAATATTCATGGCCGGTAGACCGACATCATTGGTGAAATCAGTGCCAATTCCAAAAGAAATACCGATTTTACCTTTGCAGTATTGGGCAATTCGCTCTACTTTTTCAGGGTTCAAACCGTCGGAAAAAATAATGAATTTTGACAGCGGATTAATTCCTAAACTCTGATAGTGTTTTATAGTCAAGTCTGCAAATTCCAGTGGATCTCCACTATCGTGACGAACTCCATCAAACAACTTTGCAAATTTTTTGTCAAACTGCTCAAAGAAAACAGCGCTGGTATAGGTGTCGGTTAAGGCAATGCCCAAATCACCGCGATAGGTGTCTACCCAATGTTCCAGCCCCATTGAATTGGCCATTTTAAAACCGTATTTGGCTGCGTGAAACATAAACCACTCATGAGCATGGGTGCCTATGGGCTTGGTGTTGTATTTCATCGCTAGATGCACGTTACTAGTTCCTATAAAAGTGCCTTCACCATATTTCTTTAAAGTTGCCACAACCAAATCGTGCACTTCGTAGGAATGTCTTCTACGGGTTCCGAATTCCGCAATCGTAATACCGAGTTTACGGTAATTTTCGATTTTCTCTTTAGCATGTGCAATAATGAGTTGATCGGATTCTCGTTTTTCGGACGACATCTTATAAAACAATTCACAAATGATAGACATCAAGGGAACCTCCCATAAGATGGTGCGATACCAGTAACCGGACAACGTCACTTCTAATTGAGTGCCCTCTTGTACAATATGTACTTCATTGGGATCATAACGGTATCCTTGAAGGAAATCCAAATAAGTGGGATCCAAATAGGGACACGTTTTTTGAAGGTAGTTTTTTTCGGTTGGCGTTAGTTTTAAATGCGCCATTTCGGCAACAGCACTTTTTAGACGCTCGGCAAAACCAATCGGAAATTGATGTTCACCGCGGTTGATGAAAACATAAGAAGCCTTCGCATACGGAAATTTCTTGATGCTTGCATGTTGCATCGTAAACTTGTAAAAATCATTGTCTAAAATAGAGTGAATGATTCTATCTGAAGATGAATTCATAGAAGAATAATTGATGATGATAAGATACGATTTTTTTTTGAAAAGCCCTTTTTTAAAAAAGCTAAATCAAGATGTCGCTTTCCAAATCGGATTTCTCGATGTCAAAACCAAATTCCAAACGATTCATCAATTCCAAGACCAATTTCTTGTACCAGTTTTCAGATTTGGGATGGATATATATTTTTTCGATCAATTGATGAATATCTACATGTATTTTAATACCGTCATTGACCGAAAGATTTAATGGTGTAACATCGGAAATCACGCGTATCTCCTTTTCGTATTGAAAACTTTTTCGCTTAAATAAAAACGGAAAAAAAGAATCGTCAAAGGGAATGTGTTCCTTTTTGTAATCGATATAATTGACCTCACCGATGAATTGCTGAACGCGATCTTCTGATTCTAGGGCTTTTTGCAAGCGACCTAAGGTGGATTGAATCGCTAAGCCCTCATTGTTTTTTGTGAAGATTTGCCACATGGCAAAGGATTCATATTCGTTGATATGCCAGCTACTGATCACCACATTTTTCCGATGTGATTTGTAAAAGTCCAAGAATTCGGGTTTATCAATAGCTATTTTTTTGATTTCCTCATAGGTCGGTTCACTGAAGGTTCCTTCATATTGGTCCTCAAATTTGTCCGAACGCGACATAAACATTTTCTTTGCGAGTAATAGGTCTAGAAATTTAGACAAATCAATATATTTCCAAATTATGGTATCTGGATCGTTTGGTAGAATAATGTTGCTGTTCGGTGTATACATGGATCTAATGTTGTTTTTCTAAACTTTGTAAAGACACTAATTTGGAATAGGTTCCATTTAGGTTGAGCAAAGCATCATGTGTTCCCTGTTCGATGATACGACCTTTTTGCATCACGACGATTAAGTCTGCTTTTTGAATCGTCGATAAACGGTGTGCAATAACGATTGATGTTCTGTTTTTCATCATGTTTTCAATCGCGTCCTGAACCAGTTTTTCGCTTTCTGTATCCAAAGCAGAAGTAGCTTCGTCCAAAATCATTATTGGAGGGTTTTTTAATACAGCACGCGCGATGGATAAACGTTGTTTTTGTCCTCCCGATAACTTGTTACCGGAATCTCCAATATTGGTGTCTACACCCAGAGGTAAATCCTTAACAAACTCATAAGCATTAGCTATTTTTAAAGCATCAATGATCTCTTCGTCTGTGGCATTTTCTTTACCAATTTTTAAGTTGTTTTTAATGGTATCGTTAAACAAAATGCTGTCTTGGGTAACCAATCCAGTAAGTGCTCTTAGCGAATGCAAATCCAAATCTCTAAGATCGATGCCGTCAATGGTAATACTACCCTTATTGATGTCCCAAAAACGCGTAAGTAGATTGGCGATGGTACTCTTACCACTTCCAGACTGTCCCACTAATGCAACGGTTTGACCTTTGGATATTTTTAAAGAGAAATCTTCTAAAACCGTCTCCTTTTCATATTGGAAACTGATGTTTTTAATATCGATATCGCTTTCAAAAGTGGTTTTGATGATCGCGTCTTTTTTATTTTCAATCTGATTGGTCTCTTCCAATATCTCTAAGATTCGTTCTGCTGCTGCATCACCTCGTTTTAAGCTGTACAAGCCTTTTGAAATGGCTTTGGCAGGAGTAAGTATATTGTAAGCCATGGCGATATATCCAATAAAAGCGGCACCAGATAAAGATTTGTCTACCAAGACCATCGTACCTCCAAATACCAATAATACGGCAATGGTTACTATACCTAAAAACTCACTTAAAGGAGAAGAGAGGTTTTGACGATTTAAAATTTTATTGTTTAAATGATAGAAACTCAAGGTAGAATCCTGAAACTTATCGTTAAATCGCTTTTCAGAATTAAATCCTTTGATCACTTTTAAACCCGCTAGTGATTCTTCGATCAAGGATAAAAAATAACCCTGTTCCTCAGATGCTTTTTGCGAGCTCTTTTTTAGGGTTTTACCTAATTTCGAAATGATAATACCCGAGAGTGGAATAAATATAAAAACGAAAAGAGTTAATTTAGTACTTATGGCAAACATGGCAATAATCGTAAAGAGTATCGTTAGAGGTTCGCGAATAATAATCTCGAGTATGGATAAAAAGGAATATTGAATTTCCAATACGTCGGAAGTCATTCTAGAAATCACATCTCCTTTTCGTTTTTCAGAGAAAAAGGATAGGGGTAATTCTACCGTTTTTTTATACATCGCATTTCGGATGTCCTTTAAAACACCGTTTCGCAGATAGGTGATAAAATACATCGCCCAATAATTACAAAGATTTTTCAGTAGAAATAATGAGATGATTACCGAAACCATGACCATTAAGGTCGTCTGCGGTCCATATTCGACAGAGTAGGTTGTAATAAAATACCCCATACTATCTTCAAAATAGGATTTGATACCTGCTAGACCAGTGTATACCGGTTTTTCGGTTACTTTTTGCGCTTCATCAAACAATACGTTCATCATCGGAATTAACGCGATAAACGAAAGCGCACTGAATAAGGCGTATAAAATATTAAAGAAAATATTCAAATACGCATACTGTTTATAAGGTTTCGCAAAGCGAAAAATCTTTCTAAAATATTCGTTCATTCTCGGGGGGTCTCGGAGTTTATAGTATCTATGACAATTGCATGTCTGCAATAATATCTTGAATTTTCTGTGTTAAAAAAGCTTCTGCATCTGCGATCTCGTCGGTGTGGTGAACTGTGGTGTGAACGCTAAAGTAAAATTTTATTTTAGGTTCAGTACCACTCGGTCTCGCACAAATCTTACTACCGTCCTCGAGATAATAAATCAAGACATTCGATTTCGGAATGGCAAGATTTTCCTCTTCGCCGGTGAATAAATTGGTGGCTTTGCCACTTTGGTAATCCTCTATAAAGATCACGCGCTCGCCATTGATTTCCTTTAACGGATTTAAACGCAAGTCGCTCATCATCTGTTTTATCTCTTGTGCGCCGTCTATTCCCTTTTTTGTTATTGAAATCAAATGCTCTTTAAAATATCCAAAATCAACATATAGGTTTTGTAACTCTTGATAAAGCGAACTTCCTGCAGCCTTCGCAATTGCTGCAATTTCACAAACCAATAGGGTAGAGGCTACCGCGTCTTTATCGCGCACGGCATCGCCAACCATATAACCAAAACTCTCTTCTCCACCGCCTATGAATTGCTGTTCTGGGAAGTCGCGAATCATTTTAGCGATCCATTTAAATCCGGTTAGTCCTACTTTGCATTCGACTTGATAGGCCGAAGCCAACTCCAACATCATTGGAGTAGATACTATAGTTGATCCGATAAATTCATTACCGGTTAATTTATTGTTTTGTTTCCACTGCTCCAACAAAAAAGCAGTCATGATCACCATGGTTTGGTTACCATTTAGTAAGACCATCTTGCCGTCAGTATCACGCACAGCAACACCAAGTCTGTCTGAATCGGGGTCTGTTCCTATAACGATATCTGCCTGAATTTCATCAGCCAGTTGTAAGGCCATAGCTAAAGCTTCCGGTTCTTCTGGATTGGGTGATTTTACGGTGGGGAAGTCGCCGTTTGGTATGGCTTGTTCCTTGACAATGTGAAGATCGGTATATCCTGCCTGTAGTAAAACAGTCGGAGTAATCGTAATCGAAGTACCGTGCAATGAGGTGAAAACCACCTTTAAATCTATTTTAGCTTTCTCTGGTGTATGGAAACTCGCGTTTTCTATACTTGATTTGATAAAGGCTTGGTCCACTTCGCGATCGATGTATTCAATCAACGACTCGTTAGGAGTAAATTGAATCGCATCATAAGTAAGACTTTCAATTTCAGCAATGATTTCACCATCTTGTGGCGGTACTAATTGACCTCCATCTTCCCAGTAAACTTTATAACCGTTATATTCCGGTGGATTATGTGAAGCAGTTAAAACAATACCTGCTTTGCAACCCAGATATTTTACGGCAAAGGATAGCTCCGGAGTAGGGCGCAATTCTGAAAACAGATAAACGTGAATACCATTGGCGCTAAAAACATCGGCGACAACCTTAGCCAAAGATTGGCTGTTATGACGGCAGTCAAAAGCTATGGCAACTTTAATCGTTTCGTTGGGAAAAGATTTTTTTAGGTAGTTGGATAAGCCCTGAGTGTTTTTACCCAAAGTATAACGATTGATTCTATTGGTTCCTACCCCCATAATACCGCGCATCCCACCCGTTCCAAACTCGAGGTTTTTATAAAAACTCTCCTGCAAGTCTTCTGGTGATGCTGTAATCATGGCTTTGACTTGACGTTGGGTGTCTTCATCAAAAACGGGTGTTAACCAGGCGTTAGCTTGGTCTAATAAAGTTTGGTCTAACTGCATAATCTTATGTTTTATCTATTACAGCTTTGTTGTAGCTGCAATTTTATATCTTTTTTCTTCATTTTTAGTTCTCAAAATAATCTCTCCCAAGAAACCGGCTAAGAAAAATTGAGTTCCAATAATCATGGTTGCTAAGGCTATATAGAACCAAGGATCCTCGGTTACTAAGATAGCTGCCTCATTGTGATAAAGTTTTATCAGTTTCTTTACGCCAATATACAAGGCAGAGGCAAAACCTATAAAAAACATCATAACTCCTAAAGCACCAAATAAATGCATCGGCCGTTTACCAAATTTAGAGATAAACCAAATGGTGATTAAATCTAAAAAGCCGTTGATAAAACGCTCCATACCAAATTTGGTAGTACCGTATTTTCGCGCCTGATGAATGACAACTTTTTCACCGATACGATCATAACCAGCATTTTTTGCTAGTACGGGTATATAGCGATGCATCTCTCCCGAAACCTCAATGTCCTTAATGACTGCTTTTTTATAAGCTTTCAAACCACAATTAAAATCATTGAGCTTCACGCCTGAGGTTTTCCGAGCGGACCAATTAAACAATTTCGAAGGTAAGTTTTTAGACAATACCGAATCATATCGTTTCTTTTTCCAACCCGATACCAAATCGTAATTCTCTTGCGTAATCATTTGATAAAGACCAGGGATCTCTTCTGGACTATCTTGTAAATCGGCATCCATCGTAATAACAACCTCACCGATTGCCTGAGCAAAGCCAGCATGTAATGCCTGTGATTTACCGTAATTCTTTAAAAAACGGAGGCCTTTAACCTCTTGGTGGGTCTCAGCTAATGCACTGATTATGTCCCATGAATTATCCTTGCTACCGTCATCTATAAATAGAATTTCATAGGAATATCCGTTCTGATCCATTACTTTTTTTATCCATGTATGAAGTTCTGGAAGTGACTCCGCTTCATTGAGTAAAGGAATTATAAGAGAAATATCCATAGTTTAACGGGTAGGTTCATTTTGATTTCTAAATACCAAAGCAATAAGCATTCCTCCAACGGAATACAAAAGCGTTTTCCATGCAAATGACTTAATCAAATTACCTAAATTAAAATTATCGGCTTCTCGAATCTGCTCTATAGTTTTATTTAAGGTCTCCGTTTCTACACCAAGACTAGTCATGTTTTTTTGAGTAAATGCGATGGTCAATTCTTTAATGGTCTCCTTTGCGGATGGATCAACTAAATTAAACAATAAATACGTAATCACGATATGTGCCAAAAGTCCCATAACGATCGTTATAAAATACGACGTAAATGCATCTTTAAATGTAATGTATCCGTTGAGTTTCTTCTTTGCCCAAAATAAGGCTACAACGCCTATACCTAAGGAAACAAAAATGCTGGCAAACCCAATTGGTATGCTGACAAATAAGTTTTGATTGAAAAAGAACATAATAAGAGTAGTAACGATATAATAGGCGGATAAAATTGCACCAAATTGCAGTCCATTTTTCTTGATAACGTCGTTCATGAGATCGGTTTGTATATATATAAGGTACAAATATAGGAATTTTGCTCGCGACAAATTTTAAAAAAAGACAAACAAACAATAAAAAAATGATAGGAAAGTTTGATAATTGAAATTTAGTTGTAAATTTGCAAACTGATAACAAAAAGAAGTACAAATAAAAAAGCTGTCGAGCCTTTATACCTTTCTACGAAAATTGGAAAGCTTCGAAAGTCAAAATGGCCAATTAATAAAAAGATTTACATCATGAAAAAAGGTATTCACCCAGAGAATTACAGATTAGTAGCATTTAAGGATATGTCAAATGAAGACGTATTTATCACCAAATCAACTGTTGATACAAAAGAAACTCTTGAAGTTGATGGCGTAGTTTACCCAGTATTCAAAATGGAGATTTCTAGAACATCTCACCCTTTTTACACAGGTAAATCTAAACTTATTGATACTGCAGGACGTATTGATAAATTCAAAACGAAATACGCAAAATTCTCTAAATAATTCTAGAGATTTTTTACATACTAAAGCCTTCCTTCGGGGAGGCTTTTTTTTTACTTTTTTGGCAATCCCTTCGGGCCGGGCTGTCCGTTTTATCTTTTGTTGCGCTTCGCTCCACAAAAGGATATCACTGCCATCCCTATTGCAACGCATTTTTTAAAAGAAAATCTTCGTTAGGTTTAGAAAAAGTCAGTAATCTCACTTTTTTTAATCAGGAATGCTTTAACTTTGAGTTTATAAATGAATTATTGAGATGAACTATATACTTTTTGATGGATCTGTTCGCGAGGCTTTGTTGCCGTTTACGTTTACGCGTCCTGTAGCCGATATTCGTGTTGGAATTTTGACCATACGCGAGAAATGGGAAAAACAATTGGGTTACACTACTACTACAGTAACCGAAGAATACTTGAGCGATAAATTTCCCATGGTGGAAATGGAAGACAATGTGATGATCAATGCTTCATTTTTACCGAACCCTATTTTGATTGAAATGGTTCAAGCTTTAGAACCGCTTCAAGCTATTTTTTATCACGAGGAAATAGTCGCTTTTTATACACAAGATTCTCAAGATGAAATTGTTTTTGATCAATATGAAGTCATAAACTATACCGGTGATTTGATGCAAATCGTAAATAAGTGGGATATTTTTATGAAAAATGACCAAGCGATACGTGAAGATTTTGAATTCCTTACCGAAGATCGAATTTCAGAACCGATACCGTCGAGCGTAAATGCTATAGGACATCAAGATATCTTTATTGAAGAAGGAGCTAAATTGGAGTTTGTAACGCTTAATGCGTCTACAGGTCCTATATATATTGGTAAGGATTCTGAAATTATGGAGGGATCTATAATTCGTGGGCCGTTTGCTTTATGCGAGGAAGCGCAAGTTAAAATGGGTACCAAGATCTATGGAGCTACCACTGTTGGGCCACATTGTAGAGTAGGAGGAGAAGTCAGTAATTCGGTTTTATTTGGTTACTCAAACAAGGGACACGACGGATTTTTGGGCAATGCTGTCATCGGTGAATGGTGTAATTTAGGTGCCGATACCAACAATTCCAATTTGAAAAACAATTATGGAACGGTTAAATTGTGGAATTACGAACAGGATGATTACGAGGATACCGGACTGCAATTTTGTGGATTGATGATGGGTGATCACAGTAAATGTGGTATCAATACCATGTTTAATACTGGGACTGTCGTTGGAGTTTCCGCCAGTGTTTTTGGTGCAGGTTTTCCAAAGACATTTATTCCTAGTTTCACTTGGGGTGGCTGTGATAACAGTACGGTTTACGAGTTGGAAAAAACATTGGAGACCATGAAAGTAGTTATGGATAGACGTCATGTTGAATTAACCGTTGAGGATATTCAGATTATCAAACACATTTTTGAGGAAACGAAATTGTAAATTTTATAAGTATACTATTTAAAAAGGGCTGTTTCACATCGTGGGACAGCCCTTTTAGTTACAGCTTTTTGATGGTGTTTTTTACATCAAGAAAAATGAACCCTTAGAGAAAATCACCTCGTACTAGCCTTGGGATTAAGGAGTATAACATAGTCATTCCTATAAAAACAGTTTTATTAGGCTTATAAAATTAGCGATAGGAAACCGTGGTTGGTTTGCCGTAATTAAAATTCGGTAGACTGAAATTGTGATTTCTAAGCACGTTGGTTTTGATTACACTACCATCTCTGTCGGGCATAGAGGGATAATAGGCCAAAGAAAGTTGAATACTGCTAAATACCAAGTAGTCATTATTGATCACAACCCCTACACCAATTTTGGTATAGAGATCTCGTTGTAAAAATCGATTATTTTCATCACCCAACATACCGAGCTCTACGTTGAAATACGGGTTAAAACGAAAACCGTTCCAGTTGGTAGGAGCATAAGATTGGATTTGATACGATAACATGGCCCTTTTTGTACCTCGTAATTTTTCGGCATTAAAACCTTCTATACCGGTTGTGGAGTCAATTCGCAATTCGTCGCCTACGTGTTTGAGACGATTGTATCCCATGATGAGTTGTGGACGAATAAAGTGACGAAAACGCCAATCACCCCAGTGCATGAGTTTCGTGAAATAGGTGACCTCAATTTTAAAGGCACTCTGTTCTGGGTTCTTGCCGAAAAAATAACTGCCCCATTCAATATTTGTCGAAAAATAACCATAACGCGTGTACTTACCCAAGGCAAATTTAGCACCAAAATACGATCTGCGTTTACCGTAGATTTCTTGTAACCCTCCAGTTATGGCAAATAATTTACCAACCTGTACGTCTTCAATAATATCGTAGTTATAAATGAATTTATCCTGTACATAATTGACCGAACTGATTCCCACTGAAGCCAGATATAGTCGTTGATTGGAATAGAAGGCCAAGGTGTCATATTCATAAGTCGGTCTTTCCGTATATTTTTGTCTAAAGTAACGGAAGGAGGTAACCAAATTGGTTATTTCGTTTTCAGGACCAAATTTCCTGGATACGGGAATGGAATATCCAGCCCAAAAATCCTTGATGTTGTATTTGAAATTCTGCATGCTGTATTTCATTGCTGCATCAGGTAGGGAATCCCTATAGAAGCGTTGATAGAATTGGGCACCGCCAGCCCATTTGGCGTAGGGGGAATAGAAAGGACGTTCTATATTCCAGCTTTTGATGTAATTTTCTTCCAAGTCACTGTCGTAGTACAGGTTGGTAGATATAAAGGTATTGGATATGTTATTAATGCGGTATTGTGTATTATAGGCTTTCTTGTTTTCGTTGAAACGCATTTTGTATTGATTCGAGAATTCATGCCCAAATCCACCAAAATTACGATCAATCAATTGAATTCTTCCCGTAGAACTCGACAGGGATCCGGTTGGATAAATACTCCACGAATCCAATACTCGAATGGATACATCTACAGAGTCTGGGCTATTGGCAATCGGGATCGGGCGAATTAATACCCGTCTTACGTACCGTTGGGTACGAATGATACGTTCAGATTCTTTGATTACCAGAGAATCGAAGCGTTGGTTTTTTTTAAAAATCAACAAGTTTCGTATGGTGAAGCTTTTGGTTTTAAGATGCAGCCGGTTTCCGAGGGTTTCAATTTTTTTAGACGGCGTTCTCGAACTATCTGATTCAGATAGCCCGAAAGGATCTAGGGTCGTGATATTTATATTACGTATAATCTTCCCTTGGCCTAATTCTAAGTTTCGATCAACCTCTATTTCGGGGATGTTAGATTTAGTATTCTTCTTGTTCTTTCTAAAAATTAATTTATGCACAAATTTGGTTACTTTTCTCTTTTTAGAGTAATCTTCTATGTTTTCAAAAACCTTTGTCGAATCCTTAACGACTACAGGTGTTTGTGCGAAAACCGTATTGGCGGTTAGCCAGGTAAAAAAGAAAATAAAGAGAAGTTTTTTCGGCATTATTTGGTTTTAAAAAAAGAAAGGTATTAAAAATAATGTTCTCTTATGAAGATTTTTTGATGATCCGGCCTGTTTGTGCCCACTTGATAAACTACCTACGGGGACTACATTCTAGGTGTTGATCTCTAAATCTTTGATATACTCCTCATACTCATAGAAGAACAATTCAAAAGCGCCCATATGCTCATTAAAGAAATCAAATATCGTATCCCATGTTTTTCTATTATTAATACTTACTTGATCGATTTGTACCCATATCCGACTGATTAATTTACCATTTTCCAGATAAAACTCCCGTTCAAATATCGCTTCGGATAAATATTCTTCTAATAGAATCGTTTTTAGCGATTCTATTTTTTCAAAATAGATGATTCGTTTCTCTGGATCTCGCGGTTCTATGTCTAAAAGAATTTGAGCTTTCTTGGAGTCTGCAAAAAACTTAAACGAAAAATCTTTGATTTTAGTATGGTGTAATAACCATTTTCTAGGGTATTTATCGGCAAAGGCAATCCAGAATTCTTTTCTTATTTGTTGAGCTTCTTCTTTAGTAAACATGGTTTGGAATCAATTTATTTTAACTATATTTATAGTAGGTTTTTTTTTAAAATCAATGAATTATGGATTACGATCAATTTATAAAAGTCATCCCAGCTATTAAAGCCCAGCCATTATTTGCACTGAAAGCACATATCAAAATGGCTCCATTGGAACGAATAAAATACTTAGAAACGGAAGATTACAAAATGTATAACCCAAAAAAATCAGCTGTGCTGATGTTGTTATACCCCAAAGATAATAAAACGAATCTATTATTGATTGAAAGAGCAGAATATCCAGGGATACATTCCTCTCAAATCGCATTTCCAGGAGGAAAAAAAGACTTTACGGATCAAAATCTGACACAAACAGCATTGCGGGAAACCTGGGAGGAAGTCGGAATATCGAAAGACAAGATAGAGATTATAAAACCTTTTTCAGAAATATATATTCCCCCAAGTAATTTCATCGTATCTCCATTCCTTGGTTTTGCTACAGCGAATTTAGAATTTGTTTTACAGCCTAAAGAAGTTGCTCAAATTATTGAAATGCCTTTAGATGATCTATTAGATGACGGCATCATCGAACATGTAAAGATGAATACCAGTTATGCTGTAGATATTGACGTCCCAGCGTATTTAATTGAAAAACATATCGTTTGGGGAGCCACAGCTATGATGTTAAGTGAGTTAAAAGAAACGTTGAGAAAAGTGTTGTTTTAATTCAAATTCCCTAATTTAGCCCAGATTTTAAAACAACATATGAAGATATTCAAACGAAATCCTTTCGGGCACCTACTTTTTTTGAAGAAAATACTAATTCGTATTTTTGGGTTTCTGACGCATCGACGTTTTAGAGGCTTTAATGATTTAAAAATCGATGGCTCTGAGATTATTAAAAGTCTCCCGGACAATAATGTACTATTTATTTCAAACCATCAAACTTATTTTGCTGATGTGGTAGCGATGTTCCACGTTTTCAATGCTAGCTTAAAAGGCCGTGTCGATTCTATAAAAAACATATTTTACATCTGGAATCCCAAGTTAAATATCTATTATGTTGGGGCAAAAGAAACGATGAAGTCGGGTATTTTACCTCGTATTTTGGCTTATATGGGAGCGATTACTGTGGAGCGTACTTGGCGTGCCAAGGGAGTAGATATTGAAGATAAAAAAGCAGTGAATCCAAATGATATCGAGAATATTAAAATTGCTTTAGATGATGGATGGGTGATCACATTTCCGCAGGGAACCACCTCCTCTTTTAAACCGGTACGTAAAGGAACCGCTCATATTATAAAGCAACATCGCCCAATTGTGGTGCCAATTGTTATTGATGGTTTTCGTCGGTCTTTTGACCGAAAGGGACTCTATCTCAAGAAAAAAGGGATTTTGCAATCTATGGTTATTAAAGAGCCTTTAGATATTGATTACGATAATGATACCATAGAACAGATAGTTGAAAAGATTGAATATGCTATTGAGCAACATCCTTCCTTTTTAAAGGTTTTACCAGCAGAGGTTTTGGAAGAAGAAGAAAAACTAAATCAAAAACGACGTTGGTCAGCGGACTAATGTAGTTGATGCTTTTGAAAGATGTGGTTAAACAAAAAAAGTTCGTCATTGACGAACTTTTTTTGTTTAACCATGGACTGTTTTAGATCGCTTCAACGATGCGAGCAAAATCGTCTGCTACTAAAGCTGCTCCGCCGATTAGGCCTCCATCTACGTCTATCTGAGAGAAAATTTCCTTAGCATTAGCTGCTTTGACACTTCCTCCGTATAAGATTGATATATTTTCTGCAACGGATTCATCGTATTTTCTAGCGATTTGATTGCGGATATAGGCATGCATTTCTTGTACTTGTTCTGGAGTTGCTGTTTCTCCTGTACCTATGGCCCAAACCGGCTCATAAGCAAGGACGAGTTGCTCCCAATTTTCCTTTTTTAAGTGAAATAAACCGTCTGTCAATTGATCGAATATTACATTGAAATGCTGTTTCGTCTGACGATCTTTTAATTCTTCACCGATACAGAAAATCACACGCATTTCGTGTTTCATAGCTGTATTGACTTTGTCTGCTAGTACGGCATTCGTTTCATTAAAGTAGTGTCTTCTTTCAGAGTGACCTAATATAACGGTATTCACGCCTATACTGGTTAACATGCTAGCAGATATTTCCCCTGTAAACGCACCACCTTCTGCTTGATGCATATTTTGAGCTGCTACTCCAATATTGGTGTATTCGAGATGCTGCGCAGCAGATGAAAGGTTGGTAAACGCCGGTGCAACGATGATTTCTACTTCTTTATCGGTTGGAAGTTTCTCTATCAATTCATTCAGTAAATCTTCTGTTTCTAATGCATTTTTATGCATTTTCCAGTTTCCAGCAACGATGGAGTGTCTCATGTTATTTTAATTTTTTTAATACTGTAATTAATTCGTGTGCATCGGCTTCAATAGCTTTAAATAGTGCTATTTTTCCCGTTTTATCAACAACGATATAGCGGGGAATCCAATCTAATGTTATTGATTTTCCAAAATTGCCCTTCATTCCGTCGGTGATAAAATAATGGTCTCCTTGAAGGTTGTATTTTTCAATGGATTCTTTCCATGTTTGTTGGGTTTTATCTGCCGATAAAAACACATAATCAACATCGGGAAATTGTTTTTGCAATTCGGTTAAACTGGGGAAACCTTTAATGCAATCGGGGCACCAAGATGCCCATACGTCAATGACGATGGTGCTACCTTCATGCCTTTTAAGGATTTCGTTAAAACTGATGGCTTTTTCATCTAGGCCCACGAGTTTTTCGTTTAACGCTTGTTTGGAAAACTCATTGTCTTCTTGCTTAGAAGTACAAGATAGCATAGCGGTCGCCGCTATGAATAGTAAAATGATCTTTCTCATATAAAGTGTATTTATTGTTTTAACTTAACCTTGGGGTCTAAATAGGCATAGATCAAATCTACTAAAATCGTTATGAATACGAAAGTAATTGCTATGATAAGAACAGATCCCATAATTACGGGTAGATCTAATGTATTTAAAGCCTCGACGATTTCTTTGCCAAGACCATTCCATCCAAAAATATATTCTACAAATACTGCTCCTGCAAGCATAGAGGCAAACCATCCTGATATCGCGGTGATAACTGGGTTTAATGCGTTTTTCAGAGCGTGTTTATAGACAATACGCACAGTCGATAATCCCTTTGCTTTGGCGGTTCTAATGTAATCTTGATTTAATACTTCCAATAGCGCATTGCGCATCAATTGAATGACTACTGCCAAGGGGCGTATTCCCAAGACAATTGCTGGTAATATACTGTTTTTGAGTTGGAGTACTTTTCCATTTCCAAAATCATCTACTTCATACAGATTACCGGTCATATTGAGATGTGTCCAATCGTGTAACAAAAATCCAAAAATCCAAGCAAAGAGTATTGCGCTGAAAAAAGAAGGGATGCTCATCCCAAAAGTACTAAAGATTGCAATGCTTTTGTCTAGCCAGCTATCCTTGTTTAATGCGGAAAATATTCCCAGTATAATACCTATAAACAATGCGATGCCGATCGCGAAAACCGCAAGAAAAACGGTATTTGGAAGTGTCTCGACAATAATGGTACTGACCTTTTTGCCGTTTTTTTGAAAGCTTTCACGTAAATAAGGCTTCTTTAATACAATTTGAAATCGTTGAAAAGAAACTATAGACGCTTCCTGATACTTTCCGGGACTACAAAAAGTGTAGTCATCCGACTGCATGCTGTGGAATGACAGCGGAGATAAATCGTTTAGATAATATAGATACTGTTTAGAGAGCGGTTGATCAAATCCATACTTTTTCTTTACAACAGCGAGTTGAGTAGAGTTTTCATTTTGATCTAACATCATCCGTGCCGGGTCTCCCGGCAGGATGTTGAATAGAAAGAAAACCATAGTTACTACTCCAAAAAGAGTAAAAAACGCATAGAATAATTTATTGAAAAAATAGGATATCAAAGTCTACTATGTTATTTTAAGTGTACTGTGGACGCATCTTTCCAGTGTTTTTTCTCTGTGATCGTTCCATTCTCAAGAACTACAATACTAGGATTTCCTCTTTCAATGGTTTTTAAAGTAGTTCCATCACAAGTATAATAATCAAAGGGTAGTTGATACTTTTTAATGACAGCATTAGTCTCTTCGGTACTAGATGCAGTCATTCCGATTACCTTGTATCCTTTTGCAGTTGCTTGTTTGGCAAAATCACTTAACATTTCCAAACCTTTTTCATCCGCTCGAGAAAGGTTATAACTAATTAGCATAATCAGTTTTGGTTCGGACATCATTGCTTCCAAATAACTTTCGCCGTCTTTATCGATGGTAAAATCGTGAATAGCAGGTAGGAATCCTGGTGTAATCAATTTATCTTCACGACTGATGAATTCAGCATCAGCAGGTAAATTACCCAATTCTTTGTCTGTAAATCGTTTCTCCTCTCCGTTAACACGGTATAAAAAGCTCATTTCATAAACAGATTTTGGTGCACCTTCAGGAATTTCCATTCCCTTCATGATGTTTGTTCCCACTTTATAAACTCTAAAGTCTTTTAAAGGTAAGTGATTAAGTACCCAATATCCCATAAAAGAACACAACAATAATGTAGCTAACAATATAATAGCTGATATCTTGCAGTTAAATAATGGGCGTATGTATTTCTGGTTTATGATAATGATTAAAATCAATACCAATAAAACCACATCTTTGGTGAACGAGCTCCAAGGAGTTAGCGGTATAGCGTCTCCGAAGCAACCACAATCAGTTACTTTGTTGAAGTAAGCAGAATAAAAAGTCAAGAACGTAAAAAATAAGATCATTAAAAACAATAAACTTAAAGTAAGTTTTTTCTTAAAACCGAGTAATAGAGCTACACCAAGTAAAACTTCTGCAATTACAAGTATGACTGCCAAAGCCAACGCATGTGGCTCAAAGAAAGGGAGATTAAGAACACTCTCTGAAAAATACTCTTCTAATTTAAAAGAAAAGCCCATGGGATCGTTTAGTTTAACCAAACCAGAGATGATGAATAAAACTCCAACAATAAGTCGAGAAAGCTGTGTAATTATTTTCATAAATAGATTTTTTGTTGTTTGATAGGGTATTTAATAGTTTGCTATTGCTGTATCAGCGAATACTTATATAAATATAAAATTTATTCTTGTGTTGGGAAACCCATTAATATCAAGGCGAAAACAGCATAATTGATCATATCCTGATAATTGGCGTCAATTCCTTCTGAAACCAATGTTTTTCCTAGGTTGTCTTCAATTTGTTTTACGCGAAGTAATTTTTGTAAAATGATATCGGTTAAAGAGCTCACGCGCATATCGCGCCAGGCTTCTCCATAATCGTGATTTTTATTTTCCATCAAAGCTTTGGTTGCGGCGATTTGCTGATCGTACAGCTTTAGTGCTTCATCAAAACTTAAGTCGGGTTGATTTACTACTCCTTTTTCCAATTGTATCAATGCCATAATACAATAATTGATAATCCCAATGAATTCAGAGGTTTCATCTTCATTTACACGTCTTTCAACATTGTTTTGTAAGCTTCTAATGCGCTGCGCTTTAATGAATATTTGATCCGTTAAAGAGGGCAAACGTAGGATTCTCCAAGCACAGCCATAATCCTTCATTTTTTTTTGAAAAAGATCGCGACAGACAGTAATTACTTGGTCAAATTGATTAGAAGTCGTATTCATTTAGAGTATATTTGTATGATAATTGGGTCAAAAATAGGAATAAAGTCGGCTATTTAAAATTTAAAAAGTGAATTTTGATTCCTTAGAATGGTAAAAATACAATATAGAAATAAAAATGACTATTAATTGTCAAGGAAACTTAGTAGATATTTCTTCTCCACGTGTGATGGGGATTTTAAATAGTACCCCAAATTCTTTTTACGATGGAGGAAAATACCGCAGTGATTTAGAGTTTCTGGGACAAGTGGAAAAGATGTTAGATCAAGGAGCTTCGTTTATTGACATCGGAGCTTACTCGTCCAAGCCCGATGCAGATTGGGTTTCTGAGGAAGAAGAGTTGCAACGCATACTGCCGGTTGCCAATCTGATTTTAAAGGAGTTTCCAAATACGCTTATTTCGATTGATACTTTTAGAAGTGAAGTAGCCAAGAGAGCTATAAATCAGGGAGCTGCGATGATAAATGATATTTCTGCGGGTTTGCTTGATCCAAATATGTTAGAAGTAGTAGGGCAACTTCAGGTTCCATATATCATGATGCATATGCGTGGAACTCCGAAAACCATGGCCAAGTTGACAGATTATAAGGATATCGTTTTGGAAATGAATTTTTATTTCTCAGAACGAATAGCTGCTGCCAGAAGTTTTGGAATAAAAGATATTATTTTAGATCCGGGTTATGGTTTTGCCAAAACAATGGAGCAAAATTATGAAGTATTGCAAAAGCAGGAATTGTTTAAGTTTTTTGAATTGCCACTTTTGGTCGGTGTTTCTAGAAAATCGATGATTTATAAACTTTTGGACATAGAGGCTCGGGAGGCTTTAAATGGAACTTCGGTAGTTAATACGATTGCTTTAACTAAAGGGGCTAATATTTTAAGAGTCCACGATGTAAAAGAGGCTGTTGAAGTTATTACAATAGTCAAACAACTATTATAGAATTTAGGTTAGGAATTTATTATACACTGTAAAATATATAAACGTTTAAAATAATTAGAAATGAAAAAAATAGTTTTAATCGCATTAGTGTTTTTTGGACTTGTTTCTTGTTCTAAAAAAGAAATGAATTTAAGTCGTCATAATGTCACTGTACTAGCTGAGATCACAGATCACTCTCCAATTTATTTTTCCAAAGAGAAAGATAGTAATACTGTTTCTGTTAATCGCACCAATGCGGTGGGCGGAACGAATTGGGTTTTTTCTATTCAACGCGATCTCAATGCTAAGATGGTACTCGAAGAAGTTCAGAAACTAAAAGATAAAAAATATGCGGACAAGGCTCATAGTGATGATAAGGAGGTTTTCTTTTCTTATGCAGATACCTTGCATAAAAATTTAGCCTTTTTTCCGTTTCAATATATCGATTACGAATTTAAAAGGCCTCAAAGCACCGAAAATGTATTGTATTTTAACGGATCTAATGATTTGTTTTTACAAGATGAGCAAGTGCAGTGGGACGAATTAGAACAGCGTACTGCTTCTTTACCCATAATACATTTGTGTTTTAGTGCGACCTTAACTTTTGAGGAGTATTTGCAAAATAGGATTCGAGTGGAACAAAATGATGCTTTGAATCAAAAATTGGATTCTATCGATCGAATCTATTGATGGTGGTAGGGTTCGTTGCGTAATATCGTAAAACCTCTATACAGTTGTTCAATAAAGAATAGGCGAATCATTTGATGCGAAAAGGTCATTGATGAAAGTGAGATTTTCCCCTTGGCCTGTTGGTATACTTCTTCCGAAAAACCATATGGACCTCCTATAACGTATACTAAAGTTTTGATTCCCGAGTTCATTTTCTTTTGCAGTTCGATAGAAAAATCGATGCTGGTAAATGATTTACCGTTTTCATCGAGTAAAATTAAATGATCCGTAGCAGTTAATTTGGATAGAATTAGCGCTCCTTCTTTTTGCTTCTGGCTGCTTTCGGAAAGATTTTTCACGTTTTTGATATCTGGAATAACTTCCAATTCAAATTTGATATAAAAATTTAAGCGTTTGTTGTAATCCTCTATCAGTGTCTGAAGTGCCGACTGATCAGTTTTGCCTATAGTGATGAGTTTGATATTCACTTTTTTTTTGCAAAAGTAAATTTTTTGGTTGTTATCTTTATATGTGTAAGGGTATTTTTTTGAAAATCGTGATTCGTAAGTCGTGATTCGTTGTTTGTCTGCTACTGTGAATTTTTCACTTCTCCTATATAGGTAGCTTTTCATAAACTTGAACCCTCTAGTCAATCTTTACTAATTCGTGATTCGTTAGTCGAAAATCGAGATTCGTCGGCTAGTGTGAATTTTTCACCTCTCTTATATAGGTAGCTTTTCATAAAAGTGAGTCTTCTAGTTGTTTATTAGTAATTCGTGATTCGTTCATCGTG
This sequence comes from Flavobacterium sp. HSC-61S13, assembly GCF_024171535.1. GTDB lineage: Bacteria > Bacteroidota > Bacteroidia > Flavobacteriales > Flavobacteriaceae > Flavobacterium. The sequence continues at coordinate 108,562 of NZ_JALJZV010000011.1, forward strand.
ATTCGTTGGCTAGTATAAATTTCTTACTTCTCATATATAGGTAGCTTTTCATAAACGTAAACCCTCGACTCCCGATTCACGGCTTTCGATTCACGAGCCGCCTCTAGTCACTGATCACTGTTTACTATAATAATTGACTTTTCATAAACTTGAACCCTCGACTCCCGAATCCCGACTTTCGACTCACGTGACTCCTCTAGTCACTGATTACTGTTTACTGATCACTAGAACAATTGCTTTTCACAAACGAGTACCTTCGACTCCCGAATCCCGACTTTCGATTCGCGAAATAATAAAAGAGGTAAAACAACGGATACTAGTCAGTTAAGAAAAGAGCGTGAGAAATACCAAAAATAAAAGAATAAAAGATTAGGAATGCTG
>NZ_JALJZV010000012.1 GCF_024171535.1 Flavobacterium sp. HSC-61S13
TAATCTCTATCAGTTTATCAAAGAACTTCTGCGGTAATGCGAGTGCAAAAGTAGGCCTTTTTACCAGCATTCCTAATCTTTTGTTGTTTTATTTTTGGTATTTCTCACGCTCTTTTCTTAACAGACTAGTATACGTAACTTTACAAGGAATCTTTTTTTTGCAGATATGCGGATACGCACATTCGTTTATACGCATTGGAGTGCAGTGTTTATGAAAAGCCGATTATTATAGTGATCAGTAAACAGTAATCAGTGACTAGAGGGTTTACGTTTACGAAAAGTCACCTATATATGAGAAGTAAGAAAATCACAATAACCGACGAATCCCGATTTTCGACTAACGAGTCACGACCACACTGATTACGCTGTTCGCAAGGAATGGGTTCGTACTTATGCAAACCCATCCATATATGAGGTGTGAAAAATTCACGAGCTGACGAATCCCGATTTTCGACTAACGAATCACGAAATAGTCAGAAGCAACACCTTTTATAAGAAAAAGAAAATTCAAATAACTATATTTGACCAGCTATCACTCTATATAGTAAAGTTCACTCACTATAATTTATGCAAAAAAGTAAAATCTTAAGAAAAATCTGGTACAAACTATCTTCTAAACAACGTTTTGCAATTAGAAAGTGGTATTACTTTCCCATAGACAGCTATGATTTACTGACAAAAAAAAGACATCCGATGGTTCCTCCACGTGGAGCGATCTACACAGGATCGGCAGCGAATGCAGTTAATTTTTTAAAACAAGGCCTTTATCAACTCGATCTATTAAAAGAACTGACTCCATTAAATCCACAAAGTTCCGTATTGGATATCGGGAGCGGCATCGGCCGGACAGCCATAGCTTTGACAACGTATTTAAAAGATGGCGGAAGTTATGATGGTTTTGATGTTGTAAAAAGCGGGGTAGACTGGTGCAACAAAAAGATCAAAAGCTCCTCAGCTCCATTTACCTTTACATACACCCCTATATTCAACGACCTATATAATAATACTGGAGTACAGGCAAATACTTTTGTCTTTCCATACCCCAGTCATTCATTTGACATTATTTTTTCTTTTTCTGTATTCACACATATGCAAATCGATGAAATTGAGAATTATTTAAAGGAAATTCACCGCGTTTTAAACAATGAAGGAGTCTGCCTTTCCACGTTCTTTACCTATACCGACGAAACCGAAATGCATATTAGCCAAAATCAAACTTTTTCCTTTCCTGTATTAAAAGACCAATACCGACTTATGAATACCAATGTGAAATCGGGAAATATAGCGATTCATCAAAATCTACTAAGACAACTGATCGATCGTTCAGGCCTTCATATAATAGAATTAATCGATGGCAATTGGAAATCACCGAATAATACAACTGTTGGAGAGTATCAAGATATCGTAATTTTTAAACGAAAATAAATTAAATAAGCTGTTTTTTTAGTCTACACTTATTTTTTGAATTAATCTGAACGGCTGCTTTGACCGTTCGCAACAAACATATTCTATCCTTTTAGGGCTTTTTTTGCAAGTCATTGGCGATTCGAAAGCACATCCACACTAAGAACAACCCAACGATTATAATAACCGACCACATCAAAAGTTTACTCTCATACCACCTTTCAACCCTTACTGGTGGTTCGCTATTGAAAGAAAGGACTTGTTTAAAATTCGAAGTATATAAAACAGGTAGTTCTTTTGGGATATCATTCTTAAAATGAACAATATCATAATTAGGTGGTTCATTCAAACTCACATCGAGGTAAATGGATATTTCTTGCTTTTCTTCTAGGTAAACACAGAGATAAACAGGAATCCCATAAATATGAATAGTTCCAAAGCGAAGCGGCTCATTGCTTTGATTATCAACCACTAACATATCTCCACTTTTAACCTTAAAAAGATCAGTAAAAACAGTTGAAGAATTTTTAGATGACATCACAAACTCGAAGCCATTCCAGTCACTTCGCCTATAGTAGTTTTTAGGACTAATTACTTCCATTTTTATCTTACCGACCACATATTGATTCTTAAGATCGGGAAAAGAGATGTAACTTTTTTTATCACTACTATCTTTTTGTATCAGTCGCCCTAAAGACAACAATTGCCATTCAGGCTCCACTATTGGTAGTTTCTTTCTTGTTTTAACCGACCAAATTTCAATAGGCTGTTCTTGACTGTTGAATAACATGATTTCATAGTACGGATAATTACCTTTGGGAAAAGACAATTCGAAAACCTCATCATTTTCATTAAAGTGTTGGTCCAACTTTGATATATCCAATTTAGCTTGTACTAAATACCATTGTTTTCGATCATGACTACCTCGAATCTGAGCCTGTTTACCTAAAACATCCAAACTTTTGATCTGAACATACAACGACTGGATCTGTTGATCATTTTCAACAATAACAAAACTATTTTTTGAATCTGTAGCTGTTTTTACAATTTTTAAATCATCATATTGGACCTTGTTTTTTAATGATGTCTGATCTTCTATAAAATAGGCCAGTTCCCTACCTTGTTGATCTTTAATACGAATTCCATTAAATGCATGATCTCTCGCTAAACCAATCATTTCCTGGCTCAAAGCAATACGATAATATCCCGATTTCTCAACCTCCGCTAAAGACTCTTTATATAGATTTTGCGCAAAAAGAGAAGAACACCCCATTAATGATAATAAAAAATAAAAAAAACGCATAGCCGTAACAATTATTCTTGTTCGTTAACTTGATCCGAAGATTCCTCTTGATCTATCTTGGGTTCACTACCTCCCAACAATCCTTTAATTCTATTGAGCAAAAATGCTATTACCAAAATTATCAGTCCGAGTAGAACAAAGGATAACACTTTTCCGCCCTCACTCATTGACCAAACGTCAATAATATAAAATTTTACTATGGTAAGCCCCAATAAAGCCAAGGCTATTTGACGTAAAAAAAGTTGATGCTTCTTGATCCCTATAAAGGTCAATAGCAAAGCAATTCCTCCCCATACCACCGGATAAACAATTACATGTGTGTTTTTTAATATGGAACGGTAGGCTTCAAAACTCATTTGTCCGTTCATTCCATTTAAAAGTACTGCACAATTATCAATCCACACCGAAATCAATATCAAACAGGAAAGAGGCAACATCCAACGAACTATTTTTGGAGATTTACTATAATTTGGATGATTATAAAACTGTCTCAATAAGACGATCAATGCCGGTATAGCAAGAAACGAGATTAAAAAGTACCTAACATTTAAAACACCCTTAACAAAAATCTCCATTCTAAAATTTCCTAGGTTGCCCCAAAAAAACAAAGTAACGACAAATAAGAACAGCCCATTAACTACATAGTTCAGCTTGCTCTTACTCGACAACAAAAACACTATAGCTGCAAAAGTAGCACTGTAAACTAGAAACACAATCACATTTAAACTCCCTATAGCAGTTGTGTTTCCAAGTAATTCCAATTCCTTATTGATTTCCAACATGGGTACTACATAGCCAATAACCCGCACTATGGTAGGATACAAATTAGCTCCCCAATACTTTATATCGTAGCGACTCAACAATTTCTGAGTAGCAAAAAAGGAGGTAAACACAACTAAACCAGTAATGAATAATGGATTAAAAATGAATGTTGTATAGGAGTCAACACTCCATGCACTGATATCCATTATATAAGAAATCAATCCTGAAAAGGAAACTAAAAGAAACCCGTTATAGAATATTTTCAATTTAGATTTTATAAATAACACTAACAAAACCACACTCTCCACAGCCCAGAACATTGTAATATAATGCCCGTTCAGTTGAATCGGAACCGCCAAAGTAACTAGCGAAATTACCACCCCCAATACCGTATATAAATACAATGAGTTTATTTTTTGCTTTTTCCAAAAAATGTATAACACCGCAGCATTAACTAATGCAAAAATCATTACGATCAAACCCCTTAAATTTACACCTTGATAATCGTTAAACAAATATAAAAACACCCCTAAAAACACCATGTTATTTAGAATTATCAATATGATATGAGGAGTCACTTTTTTGTCTTTAGCCGTATTCGCCAAAACAACGATATAAAACTGCAAGAAAAATAATCCTGCAAAAATAGAAGCTCCTAAATATTGGTCTACAAATCCGTTCGCGACCCAAGTCATTTTAAAAATAGCCGTCAAAACAAAAGCGATGTATCCAATTATAATCCAGTTTTTCTTAAAGGACAAATAGAGCATACCCGAATTTAAAATTAATAAATACGAAAACAGCACCACATAATTTCCTATACCGGTACTTACCATTAAAGGCGCCATAAATCCTCCTAATAAAGAAAATACGGCGAGCTCTTTTCTGTTATACAACAGAGATAATGCGACTGAAAAACCAGTGATTATTATTAATAATATAAAAGCGACTGTTTGACTAAACAGTTCATATTCGCGAAAAGCTAAGGTAATTGTAATATAGAACACGGAAATTCCACCACCAACGAGTAAAGAAGAGAATACGTTCAAAGATTTTCGCAAACGATGCGCTATTCCAATCATCATTGCCCCAGTCAAAATACCAATCCCAACACGTCCCACTTCATTAATCCATTCTTGGTCGATAGCGTATTTGACAAAAAACCCAATTCCCAATACAAAAGTTATGATCCCTATTTTCGTCAATATATTATCAGAAAAAAACAACTCTAAAGCAGATTTTTTCCTAGGATACTTGAGTCTGTTATCTTGTGCTTGTGGTTGTTCAGGCATAGGACTTTTTACTGCTACAACAGGAGCCACTATGTCAAGATCTTGATCTGCTGTCACAATCGTTTCTTCGCCAATTTCAATATTGGAAACAATAGGAGCTGGAACTATTATCGGATCTAAGTTCGCTATGACTTCTTTGAGTTCATTTATAGGTTGTACTGTTTGCCTTTCAGAAACAACTTCCTCAACTACCAGTTCTGCTTTACTATCCAACGGTTGTATCGAATTTTCCTTCAGCATCACTGACAGTTTATGGATTTCCTGTTCGACCGATCCCAAACGAACAAAAAGTGAATCCAATTTAGAATGGGTTGAAAAAATTTTTACTAATCCCACTATAAATAAAACGATGACAGCTAAAATAACTATAACCATCAAAAAAATAAATCCTTCCATAAATCATCAATAAAAACATGGCCCCGCTTTACAAGAAAGACACAATTACATCCAAATATACAATATTCTTAAATAACAAGGAATCCTGTTTTAAAAAACTATAAAAGCCTTCAATTATTAAATCCATTCTTGATATTGATTTAAAAAAATCAATAGGCAGTGCACCTTTTTTTCCGTACACCACCACAGTGCTCCATACAAGTGCATAGGATTTTAAAAAAACAATAATTTTTTGTAGAAATAATTTTGTTATTATCAATTTATTTACTATTTTTATATAGTTAGTATTATAATTAATTTCAATATATGCAAATTATTTTTTTGTGTTCTTATAAATAAGTTATATTGTGTTTTTTCATGTTTTACACTTTTACCTCTTTCATATCTGGAAGAGGTATTTTTTTAAAGTAAACCTCAAGCTTCCTAGAACATCAAAATCACCATTTGCTCATTTTTATTTATATTATTTTTGACCACAAACCGCTTGTATCTCAAAAGGTAATTCCTAAGTATGGTTTTTATTCATGACCTTAGTATACAATGAATTTAGTTGTGTATGGATATGTAATGGTTTAATTTTGCCGCTTTAAAAATTGGTTCAAAATGAATTCCACTCCTGCACACGAAACAACTGCTACACACCCTATTTACAACTTACAATTTGCGCTTGTATGTTTGAGTTCTTTGCTTTTTTCTGCCAGTTTCAATATGTTAATCCCCGAATTACCTAGTTATCTAACAGGTCTTGGTGGCGCGGAATACAAAGGCCTTATTATTGCGCTGTTTACATTGACAGCAGGAATCTCTCGTCCATTTAGTGGCAAACTCACAGACAAAGTGGGGCGAGTTCCCATAATGGCAATTGGTTCTATCGTTTGTTTTATCTGCGGTTTTTTATATCCCGTGTTGACCTCAGTATCTGGTTTTTTATTTCTACGACTGATACACGGATTCTCAACCGGTTTCAAACCTACAGCTACTGCTGCATATGTCGCCGACATCGTTCCTAAAGAACGTTGGGGAGAAGCTTTGGGTATGCACGGCATCTGTTTTAGTACCGGTATGGCCATAGGTCCTGCACTAGGAAGTACAATCAAACTGTACAGTTCGATGAATGTTTTATTTTACGCCTCCTCTCTACTTGCTTTACTTTCTATATTGATATTGATGAATATGAAGGAAACTTTGGAAACTAAAGAACGATTTAGATGGTCGTTCCTGAAAATATCTTGGGCGGATGTATTTGACAAACAAGTTTTCCCCGCAGCTCTAATAACCTTCTTGTCGTACATCTCTTATGGAACCATCTTAACGTTGATTCCTGATTGGAGCGATCATTTGGGTTTGACTAATAAAGGAACTTTCTTTATGGTATTTACCGTTTCGTCATTATTGATACGTTTTGTAGCGGGAAAAGTCTCCGATCAATACGGTAGAGTAAAAGTTATTTTTGCAGGATTGTTGTTGTTGTTGTTTATTGCCTTACTATTTATCGCCTATTTCGAAACGGTTCAAGGAATCATTATTGGAGCATTTATTTACGGTATCTCGCTGGGAGTTTTATCACCAGCGCTTAATGCCTGGACCATTGATTTCAGCAGACCAAACGAAAGAGGAAAAGCCATGGCTACCATGTATATTGCCTTAGAAGCAGCTATTGGAGGGGGTGCTCTATTCGCCGGATGGTATTACAATGATATTATCAGCAATATACCCGATATTATTTATGTCTCTTCGGCTATTATTGTAGTGGCCTTGCTGTATTTGGTTTGGCGAAATTTTAATACAAACAAAATAGATCTACCTCAATAAAATTAAAAAGGCAAACCGTATTGGATTGCCTTTTTAATTTTTTATAACTTTTTAAAAATCGTTATGGCATTATGCCCTCCAAAACCAAAGGAGTTATTCATCGCATAATTCACTTCTTTTTTAACGGCTTGATCTCTAATAATTGTAATACCTGCGGGTATTTTTTCATCTAAATTCTCAATATTGATTGTCGGCGGTATAATTCCATTTTCAATAGCTTTTATACATAAGATAGATTCGACCGCTCCAGCGCCACCAAGTAAATGTCCTGTCATGGATTTGGTCGCACTGATTACCATCGATTTAGGCTGATCACCAAAAACTGTTCTAATCGCTTCCATTTCGCATAAATCCCCTACAGGTGTTGACGTAGCATGTGGATTTAAATAATCAATATCCGCTGCTGTAATACCCGCCTCTTCCAACGCCAGGTTCATAGCATAAGCAGCTGCTTCACCATTTTCAAGAGGCGAGGTCATGTGATATGCATCAGTGGTCATAGACGAACCGACAACTTCACAATATATTTTTGCTCCTCGTTTCTTAGCGTGTTCGTATTCCTCTAGAATCAATGCTCCTCCACCTTCGGCAATAACAAAACCATTTCTGTTGCTATCATAAGGTTTACAGGCACTTTCTGGATCATCATTAAGATTAGACATCGCTTTCATCGATGTAAAACCACCTATGGAAGCCTCGGTAATCGGTGCTTCAGACCCACCCGTAATCATTATCTTAGCCTTCCCCAATCTTATATAATTCACTGCATCCATAATAGCTGTGTTGGTAGAAGCACAGGCAGACACCGTGGTAAAACTCATTCCTCTATATCCATATTTAATCGCAATCATGCCCGGAGCCATGTTAGCAATAAATTTTGGTATTAAAAATGGATTAAATCGCGGCTGATATTTATTTTCTACATAATCTTTAATTTCGACTTCTAAGGTTTCCATACCGCCTTGTCCACTTCCCCAAATTACTCCTATATCATAAGGCGAAATCACAGAAGAATCAAAATTTGAATCCGCTATTGCTTCAGCAGCGGCATATAAAGCATATTGAGTGAATAAATCCGTTTTTTTAATTTCATTTCGATCCAGATAAACCGAAGGATTGAAATCTTTTACTTCACAAGCAAAATGTGTTTTAAATTTTGAAGCATCAAATCGCGTTATTTTCCCGACTCCGTTAACACCCGAAACCGCATTATTCCAGAAAGTCTCCACATCATTACCAAGTGGAGAAACGACTCCCATTCCAGTTACTACAACTCTTTTCATCTGTTAAATATATTTTTTTGTTATGGTCATATCATCATCAAATCTTAACGCTCATTAATTTTAACACACGCTGTTTTAATTATGATCCTTCCGATTTATTTATTAATTGTTATTTTATTATTTGAGTATACCCTCTCTAATGGTTTGACAAACATTCTCTTGTAATACTTTTTCCAAGATTAAAGAAGCCAACAAAGCCGATTGTATTAAAAAGGCTTGTGCTCGAGACGGTCCTTTGAAATTGAAAACCTCATTTTCCCGTCCCTCTTCTAAAAGATCGGACAACCACGAAATGATTGTCTGCCCCAAAACCGTTAATGCTTGCTGCATTTCAACCGACAAAGTATCATAAGAAGGTGCCAATGCCCCCATCAAACACACACAATTTTTAGCTTTCGACCGATCATAAATTTTAATAAATTCCTCTAACTGCATTGTATATTCCAACTCACTCCAACTCACTGTCAAATCGTGAAAAGAAATAATGGTCTGTTGAATAACAGTTAAACCCAAATCAAATTTGCTTGGGAAGTGATAATGAATGGCCGCATTTTTCACTTGCAACAGCTTAGAAATGTCAGCGTAACTAAAAGCATTAAAACCTCGGGTTCTAATAAACTGATCAGCTAAATCTACTATTTCTTGCTTCGTATCTCTCATTTGACAAATATATAAAAAATACTTATTAGTAAGTAAGTGATTGTGACATAAAAAAAAGCCAATATTTATTTAGCTTTTTAAGGGTACTTATAAATCCAATTGCATGATATAGTCGTCCATTACATACCCGTTCCCTATTTCAGCTACAACAGCATCCACCGTTACAAATCCATTGCGTTCGTAGAACGAGATCGCCTTAGCATTATCTTTATTGACAGTCAAATAAACAGCAAGTCCTCCATTGCGTTTTGAAAACTCAATGACGCGGTTTAGGAGACTCTGTCCAATACCTTTTTTTTGTACTTCCGGTCTCAAATAAATTTTAGATAAAAAAACACGCTGATCTGGCTCCATAACATAATCAAGATACCCCACAACATCCTGATCGATACTGGCGACTTCCCAATGGAACCCTTTCTCAATCTCCTGCAAAATTTTATCTGTGGAATACATCTTGTCTAACATATAATCCATTTGTTGTTGAGAGATAATGTCTCTATAAGTTACCTCCCAAATAGCACGTGCCACAGACTGTATAATGTCGACATTGATAATCGTTACTTTTTCAAATCTAAGAATTGGAAATTCACTATGATGGGCATTCATAAAAAAGGATTATTAATTAATAAACTAGAATAATTTTCATTAGGACCGCAGCCACGATTATTCAAACGCTGCAAATAGCCTAACTCTACTTAGTAGCAAAAAGAGAAAAGACCTCCTATTACGCGATATAGAGCCTCTCCATTGCAATCACCTATAAGAGCAATATTACTATATTTTCAGACAGAAATCACGGTAAAAAACCATCATTATCACACCATATATATAAAAGTATACCCCTGATTGGTGCCAAATCATAGCAAGTCAATTAAAATTAAAAAAGCCGAACTCAATAAATATTGAATTCGGCTCTCAAAAAAAAGTTATTGACACGTACAATCAACAATCCGCATTTGCTTTTACAAAGAGATTTAATGTATCCGGGGAAAGAAAAGGTATATCCAATCCCAATCCACGAATAATAAATACAATACCAAAAAATACGATCACTATAGGATAGTACTTTAAAATTTTTGATCGGAATGAAACCGAAAACAAATCTTTTGCATAGACTATTGCACTCATCAACGGCACAGTACCCAAACCAAACAAAACCATATACAAAGCGCCTAACGCAATATCTTGTGTTGCAAGAGCCCCAAACAAGGCTACATATACCATTCCACAAGGTAAAAAACCATTAAAAAACCCAATTAAAAACAAGGAGCCCTTTGATTTTTTTTTAAATTGTTTTCCCAAAGCTTGTTTCAATTTCGACACCAAACGGTAAATCGGCATTAAAAAGTTTAGTTTCCCCAATCTTTGCTGGGGTATCATCACATAAACAATCATCAATACCCCTATGATGATCGATACTTGCTGCTGCAATCCCGCTAAAAAAAGACCTTTACCGAAAAAACCAAATATCAAGCCTAAAATAGCATAGGTAGTAATTCTACCTAAGTGATATGTACATATTTCAATCACCTTCTGCGCTGGATTATTCCTTGAAACAGGAAGCATTATAGCAATCGGACCACACATACCGATACAATGTAAACTGCTTATGAGTCCGAAAATCAGCGCTGTAATCAAAATAACCTATTTTAAAGTTAGGTATTCCGTAACACGGTATCCTTTGTTTTTATGTTCCCAATCAACAGTTATATTCCAGCGACCGTCTACCAGATCTTTGTTAGGTATGAGCAAATTTGAAGAAGATAATGAAATTGGGATTTCAAAATCTAATTTCTGGTTAGACGGTCTATAAAGGAATATAGTTCCTGTAATATCTTTATAATCAAATTCGTCTGAAAAGACGATTTGTAATCCGTCAGCAACTTGTATAAGTTGGACTGCCTGATTTACTTTATTAGAATTTACTTCACGATCATAAACGCCATCGACTTTTATTTCTTCTTGATAGTAATTCTCTGTCACTAATTCGTTATCGTAAGCAGAATTGGTTTGTACTTTAATGACATATTGTAAAATAAAAGCCATAAATAAAACTATAGCAATAACGATTCCTGTTCCCCAATTAAATTTCATAAGTACTTATTTATTAATTAATCAAAATGGTTTCGCAATTCTTATATAGTAATATGGTTGCTTACAACAAGCCGTTAATTGTGCGATTCCATTCTTTATTTTAATTGAAGTTTCTTGGTCCTAAGAAATTCGTAGTGGTTGTTTCTACCAATTCATCGCCGTCGTACACTTCAATTTTCACATTTGTTTTATAACTTTTAAGAAATGCTGGATTGATTTCAATAAACAGCGTTCCCTGTGCATACTCTCCTTTTTCAATTTTAATCATCGGTTTACCAACCAATATAACCTTTCCTCCTTTAGGATCCGCTATTTTAAAATGAATCCGTTCGAAATCTTTTACCGTTTTGTTTACTATTTTAAAGGTATAAACATTACTGATATTTTCACCTTTATGTTCAAACGTTTGTCCTGGTAATCGTAGCACTGTAGCTTCTACATCATTTCTTAAAAACAACAATCCACATAATATCCCGATCAAGATAAACAAAACTGCTGTATATCCTTTCATTCTAGGTGTAAAAGTGAATTTTTCATTTTTCACAATTTCATCCTCAGAAGCATATCGAATCAGTCCTTTCGGCAAATCAATACTCTCCATTATATGATCACATTCATCGATACAAGCCGTACAATTCACACATTCCAACTGGGTTCCATTACGAATATCAATACCCGTAGGACACACGTTTACACATTGTTTACAATCAATACAGTCACCTATTCCTTCTTCGGATCTATTTTGATCCTTTTTAAACTTTGCCCGACCTTGTTCCCGCTCTCCTCGAACGTGATCGTAGGCTACAATAATCGATTTATTATCCAATAGAACACCTTGCAGTCTTCCATAAGGGCAAGCAATAATACAGACCTGTTCTCTAAACCAAGCAAAAATAAAATAGAATACCCCAGTAAAAATCAACAAGGCGACTATGGTGCTTATATGATCTGCAGGACCTTCTTTAATCATAGCCAAAACCGCATCACTTCCAATAATATAAGAAAGGAAAACATTGGCTATTAAAAATGAAATGATAAAATACAAAAACCATTTAAACGTTCTTTTGCGTATTTTCTCAGCGTCCCATTTTTGTTTTTTTAATCGGATTTGCGCTCCTCGATCACCGTCAATCCAGTAGTCAATTCGCCTAAAAACCATTTCCATAAAAATGGTCTGAGGACAAACCCATCCACAAAATATTCTTCCAAATGCGACTGTAAAGAGTGTTACAAAAACCACGCCTACAATCATCGATATCACTACCAAATAAAAATCTTGTGGCCAAAATGTGAATCCGAAAATATTAAACTTTCGATCGATTACATTTAATAAAACAAACTGATTGCCATTAATTTTGATAAATGGAAAAGAGAGAAGCATCGCGAGCAAGACATAACTAACGATCTTCCTCTTGTTATAAAATTTCCCGGAAGGTTTTTTCGGAAAGACCCAAGCTCTTTTACCTTCTTCATTTATTGTACCAATAGTATCTCTAAAACTTTCATCAGGTAATTTCGACATCGCATCTCAAGTTTTAAATCGATATAAGCCCAGATATCACAACCTCAGCTTATATCGAATAATAATAATTTTAGTTATTCTACTGGATTCGGTTCCGTAGCAGGCACCGAATCATTAGCTACTTCACTTGCAACCGTAGCAGCAGGCGCTGCTTCTGTGTTATCAACCCAAACTTCCCCCTCTGGAGCTTTAGCATCCGCAGGATTGGTACCGTGAAGGGTTAAAACATAACTCGCTATCTTAGCAATATCTGATGGTTTGATACTAGTTTTCCAAGCAACCATACCTTTACCATCTCGCCCCCCTTCCATAACGGTATTAAACACATTTTTAATACCACCACCTAGAATCCAGTGATCATCAGTTAAGTTCGGTCCAATTCCACCACCACCATCTGCACGGTGACAAACGACACAGTTGACTTCAAAAAGTTTTTTACCTTCAGCCAAATCAGCAGCGTCATCTAAAAACACCACCTGATCTGCCGTCAACATATCTGGAGCTGTTTTCTTATATTCTTCTACAGCAGTTTGAGCAGCTAACATTTCTTTCTCGAATTCTGTCGTCTGATTATCACCATTAAACATGTGGAATCGAGCCATATACACTACTGCAAAAACAATAGTTGCATAGAATAGATATACCCACCATGGCGGTAACTCATTGTCAAGCTCCTTAATCCCATCATAATCATGATCTAACAGCAAAGCGCCTTCTTCATCGATACCTTTGGTGCGTGTTAGTTTTTTCATCAATTTTTTATAGAATGCCGATTCTGTAAAAGGCAAAGCTTCTAAACGCTCCTGTTCTGCTCGTTCCTCTTCTGTCATTAATCTCGACATTACTTTATCGGTAGCTGCCGCAACAATTTCAACCGCTATCAAAGCAAATAAAAATAAAAACAAAAGCACTAATACCACTGGATACGTCATAAAAGCAGGTTGATCACCTGAATCAATAGCGTACTCCAAAGCAAAGAAAAACAAAGCAAAGAGGACAGGAACTCTGACGTATACTGGAAAATATTTTTTCATGTCTACTTATTTTTTAGATACATTATTCATTTCTAATTCTTCCTCAAAAGGAAGCTGACTCAACTCCTTGATTTTATCTTTCTTATAAGTATAGACCCACAGAGTAAGTCCTGCGAAAAAGACAAAGAAAATGATCAAAGCGATGATCGGATAAATCTCAATTCCTGAAATCGTATCCATATTGTGTTTAATGAACTTTAACATAGTCGACTATTTTTCAGCTGTTTTAACCTTAATATCCGTACCTAGACGTTGTAGATAAGCAATCATTGCTGTGATTTCACGTTCACTCATCGGAACAAACTCTTCACCACGCGTTGCTGCATTCTTTTTACTCTCCTCATAACTTTTCACGAAGTCTGGGTCATTTTCTAGGTTTTTCTCGATTTGTTCCGCTTGAGCTTTCATATTGGCTCTTGCATTAGCAATATCTTCTTCCGTATATGGAACACCTAATTTAACCATCACGCGCATCTTCGTTTCTATGTCTGAATGGTCCATCACTTTATTATCAAACATCCATTTATAGGCTGGCATGATTGAATTTGGTGAAGTACTTTGTGGATCATACATGTGATTAAAATGCCAGTTGTCTGAATATTTACCTCCAATTCTCATTAAATCCGGTCCTGTTCTCTTAGATCCCCATAAGAATGGATGGTCATAAACATATTCACCCGATTTAGAGTACTCTCCATAACGTTCTACTTCAGAACGGAAAGGACGAATCATTTGTGAGTGACATCCCACACATCCTTCTCGAATATATAAATCCCTACCTTGTAACTCCAAAGGAGAATACGGTTTAACACTTGAAATCGTAGGTATATTTGACTTAACTACTATGGTCGGAACGATCTGTATGATACCTCCAATCAAGATTACAACAGTAGCCAAAATGGTTAATTGTATTGGCTTTCTCTCTAACCAACTATGGAAACCTTCTGCACCAATTCTCTTTGGTGATATTTTAGCTAAAGCTGGAGCTTCAGCATATTCATCAACGATGGTCTCCCCTTTGCGTACTGTTTTATATACGTTATAAACCAACACCAACATACCGATAATGTATAGTGATCCACCAATAGCTCTCATCCAATACATCGGTAAGATAGCTGTAACGGTTTCTAAGAAGTTACCATATTTAAGGGTTCCATCAGGATTAAAATCTTTCCACATTAAGTGTTGATTAAAACCAGCTACATATAAAGGAATGGTGTAAAGTATGATTCCCAACGTACCGATCCAGAAATGGAAGTTAGCTAAAGTTTTAGAATACAATTCCGTTTTAGTCATTCTTGGTATTAACCAATACACCATACCGAAAGTCATGAACCCGTTCCAAGCCAAAGCTCCAACGTGAACGTGTGCAACGATCCAATCCGTAAAGTGAGCAATGGCATTTACGTTTTTAAGCGACAACATAGGCCCTTCAAACGTAGCCATACCATAACCGGTAATTGCAACAACAAAAAATTTCAAAACAGGATCTACTCGCACTTTATCCCATGCTCCACGAAGTGTAAGCAAACCATTAATCATACCTCCCCAAGATGGAGCAATCAACATTACAGAGAATACAACTCCTAAATTTTGCGCCCATTCTGGCAAAGCAGAATATAATAAGTGATGGGGACCTGCCCATATATATAAGAAAATTAAAGACCAAAAGTGAATAATCGAAAGTCTATATGAATAGATTGGTCTATTGGCTGCTTTGGGTAAATAGTAGTACATCAATCCCAAGAATGGTGTAGTCAAGAAAAATGCCACAGCATTATGTCCGTACCACCACTGAACTAAGGCATCTTGCACCCCCGCATAAACCGAATACGATTTTAATGCGTGAACTGGTAATTCTAAACTGTTGAATATATGCAATACAGCCACTGTAACGAAAGTTGCTATATAGAACCAAATTGCCACATACAAATGGCGCTCTCTTCTACGCATAATAGTCATGATCATATTGACTCCAAAGATTACCCAAATCAGAGCAATCATAATATCAATAGGCCATTCTAGCTCAGCATACTCTTTAGATGAAGTAAAGCCCAACGGTAGAGTAATAACCGCTGAAATGATGATGATTTGCCATCCCCAAAAGTGGATTTTGCTTAGCACATCACTAAACATTCTAGCCTTAAGTAATCGCTGCAAAGAATAATAGATCCCAGCGAATATAGCATTACCCACAAACGCAAAAATTACTGCATTGGTATGTAATGGTCTCAGTCTACCATAACTCAACCAAGGTATACCGTCGGTTAAATTTGGGAACAAAAACAATACAGCCAAGAGCAATCCTACCAACATTCCTATCGCTCCAAATAAGATTGAAGCATAAAGAAACTTCTTTACAATTTTGTTATCGTAATAAAATTGTTGCACTTCCATAGTTGTTTATATTTGATTTTCATTATTTTTTTTAAGACTAGGCTCTTCCTTTTTAGATTTAAGTTCATCGTCAAAGAGCATGCGAACAGAGGGGGTGTAATCGTCATCAAATTGACCACTCCGAACGGATTTAATAAACAAGTACAAGAAGACCGCAGCAACAAAAATGCTGATACAGATTAAAATATAAATAACACTCATACCTCTATAATTTACATCAAAATTAACTTATCCTTTATTAATAAAACATGATATTTATCACGTTTCCCGTCAATTTGATTAGTTTTTATTAATTTTTTTTTAAGATTTTTTGTGAGAATAATAATTGCTCATAATCGTCACAAAACTGATCATTGATGCTGTACTAATTGGCATTAAAATAGCCGCTATAAGAGGCGATAAATGATTACTGACTGCAAATGATAATCCAATCACATTGTAAGTAAGCGCCAAAACATAACTCATTTTAATTGTTTTAATAGCATTTTTTGAATAGGTCAGGTAATAATCGATTTTTCCAAACTGAGATGCATCGAGTATAGCATCACTTGCCGGCGTAAAAACATTGACATTTTCAGCAATCGAAACACCTACATTACTCTGAGCCAAAGCACCCGCATCATTCAATCCATCACCAACCATCATTACATTGGATCCGTTTTGTTGCAGTCTTTTTATATATTCCAATTTTTCTTCGGGTTTCTGATTAAAGACCAAACTTGTTGAAGTGGGCAATACCGCTTTTAAAAACGATGCTTCTCCTTCATTATCTCCAGACAACACATGCAGTTGATACCCCATTTTAACCAGATTTGAAAACAAATCCTCTACTCCAGCACGATATTGATTTTCAAAAACAAATCGTCCTTTATTAACGCCTGCCACTTGAACATATACTAAGGTTTGAACACTATCATCAGTCTCCTGAACAGACAAGAAATTAGCCGACCCTATTTTGTAGTAAATTCCATCAACCACTCCTTCCAAGCCTGCACCGGAAATCTCTTCGAAATTTGCAACTTTCACAACCACACCTTGTGGCAAGAAACTGTACAATCTTCTACTTAATGGGTGATTTGATCCCCTGATAATATTTTTAATAGCACTTTTTTCTTGTTCGCTCAATTCCTCTCCTTCATAACGAATTTGAGATTCGATCTGCGTAGTCAATGTACCCGTTTTATCAAAAACCAAGGTGTCCACTTTAGCCAATTGCTCGACTACAGTTACATTTTTTAGATAAAATTTCTTACGCCCCATAATGCGAATTACATTTCCCAAAGTAAAAGGAGCTGTTAACGCTAGCGCACAAGGACAAGCAACTATTAAGATCGCAGTAAATACATTAAACGCAGCATTAACATCAATAAAAACCCAATAAACAAAGGCAATGATAGACAAAGCAATTAATGCCGGTGTAAAATAATGACTAATTTGATCCGTTATTGTCCTGTATTTGATATCAACTTTTTTCTGAAAAACATCGTTGCTCCATAACTGAGTAAGATAACTTTGAGATACCGAATTGATCGTTTCAATCTCAATCAATTCTCCCACTTGTTTACCCCCAGCAAACAACTTATCACCCGATTTTTTCTCCACCGGTACCGCTTCGCCGGTTACAAAACTATAGTCAATAAAAGCGCTCTCTGAAATTAAAATTCCATCAACTGGAAGCAACTCCTGGTTTCTAATCAACAAGCGATCTCCGGGTTCCACATCATAAATCTGCACAGCGGATTCTGACTTATCTGGATTGAGCTTGGTTACCGCTATAGGGAAATAGGATTTATAGTCCCTTTCAAAGGACAAAAAGTTATAAGTACGTTGTTGAAATATCTTACCCAACAACATAAAAAAGACCAAAGCACACATACTGTCAAAAAAACCCTGCCCATGTCCTATAACAATATCAACAACACTACGAATAAACATCACGATTATTCCTAGAGCCATCGGTATATCGATGGTATACATCTTTGAACGGATACCCTTCCAAGCGGCGATATAATACCCAGAAGCTGAATAAAAAAACACGGGTAATGATAATAAAAGTATTAACCAACGGAAAAAATCACGATACTCGTTAATCCAATAATCATCAATGTTAAAATATTCAGGAAACGACAACATCATCACATTTCCAAAACTAAAAAAGGCAATTCCGATTTTATATATTAGACTTCGATCAATCGCCTGTTTTTTAACATCGTAATTTTCTAAACTTATATAAGGATTGTATCCGATTCTCCCTAATAGTAATGCAATCTCTTTTAGAGAAATCACAGAGGAATCGAAAGTGATCGTTACCTTTTTAATTGGAAAATTAACAACAGAACGATAGATACCCCCATTTAGTTTTTGGAGATTTTCCAAAATCCAAATACACGAACTGCAGTGAATATGAGGAATATAAAGCGTGACTACTGAAGTTTTCTCCTCTTCAAAGTCTAATAGTTTACTACAAATTTCCGGATTATCTAAAAAATCATATTGTGTTGAAATTGCATCTGGACTTGCTCCAGGAGATGACGCAAAATCATAGTAACTACTGAGATCATTTTCACTAAATATCTCATATACAGTTTGACATCCTTTGCAACAAAATTCCTTTTCATCGTATACCACACGATTAAACTTAGTCACCTCATTGCCACAGTGATAACACATTAAACTCCCCATTTTTGCTCAAATTTACCTTTTACAAATTTCCTGTTATTCGCTTTGATAATATATGACATTTATCATAAATATTTATTATATTTGTATTGAGCAAAATAATAAACTACGTATTATGGGGAAGTGTGAACAATGTATTGTACGAGAATTTAGTTCCTTAAAAGCTTTAACAAGAGAAGAACTTCTAACAATCTCTGATTCAAAAAGTTCTGTTGAAGTTAAGAAAGGTGAAATTCTTTTTAACGAAGGTGATAATTTAAATGGGGTTTATTGTGTAAAAGAAGGTGTTTGCAAATTGACCAAACTAAATTCTAACGGAAAAGACACGATTTTAAAATTAGTCACTAAGGGTGAATTGTTAGGTCAACGTTCGATGATCAATGAGGAGGCGTCTAATTTAAGTGCTGTCGCCTTAGAGGACATGAAGGTTTGTTTTATTCCGAAGACCGATGTTATGAAATATTTCTCTGAGAACAATAAATTTTCATTGCTCATCACCAAAGACATCTGTAATCACCTCAAAGATGCCGATCAGGTTTTAGTCAATCATACGCATAAAACCGTTAAAGAACGTTTGGCTATCGTGCTACTAGGTCTTCATGAAATAGCAGGTATCGATTCCATCACCGGTTCTTTAAACATTCAACTCTCCAGAGAAGATCTTGCCAATATGGTTGGTACAGCCACTGAAAGCTGCATTCGACTATTGTCTGAATTTAAAAAAGATGGTTATATTGAGTTAACTGGAAAAAAAATTGTCATTAAAAGATTTGATCAATTAAAGAATCTTGCGGAGTAAAAAGCTTTTATTTATATAAATTCAATCTTAAAAAGCGATACAGTTTATCTTTTAAATGATAAAAAAATGTATTTTCGCAGTATGATGAATAAAAGTGATATAGAGGGAGTAAAAACATTAATCAGTACTCCAAAAAGAATAAGTATAATCCCACACCGCAATCCAGACGGTGACGCTATGGGTTCTACATTAGGTTTATACCATGTATTAAAACAAATGCAACACGAGGTGCAAGTAATTGCGCCAAATGCTTTCCCAGATTTCTTAGCCTGGATGCCCGCTGCAGATCAAGTACTCGTATTTGAAGAAAACAAGAAAAAAGCCACAGAAAAACTTCAGCAGTCGGACATCGTTTTTACATTAGATTTTAATGTACTATCAAGAACTGGTGATGCTATGACCTCGGTTTTAGAAAGCTTGGACACTACTTTTGTGATGATAGATCATCATCAAATGCCGGCTGACTATGCCAAATTCACTTTTTCAGATACCACTTACGGCTCTACTTGCGAATTATTATACATTTTACTACAAGAGCTCGATTTAGATGCTCTAATAAATAAAGACGCTGCAAATTGTATCTACACTGGAATCGTAACCGATTCAGGTTCTTTTCGCTTTCCGAAAACCACCTCTCAAACGCATCAAGTCGTAGCATCCTTAATTGAAAAAGGAGTCAATAATCCAGAAATCCACAATGCTTTATTCAACAACAGCAGCTACAATCGTTTACAGTTGTTAGGAAGAGCCTTACAGAATATGGTTATTCTACCCGAATTCAGAACCTCTTACCTCTATTTGACGGAAGACGAACTCAACCAATTTCACCATAAAAAAGGAGATACCGAAGGTTTTGTCAATTATGGACTTTCTATAGATGGGATTGATTTTACCGCATTTTTCACCGAAAACAAAGAAGAGGGAATTATCAAAATTTCATTCCGATCACTCGGCGATGTGGATGTCAATGAATTTGCAAGAACCCATTTTGAAGGCGGCGGACATATTAATGCTGCAGGAGGTAAGTCTACCTTATCACTACCAGAAACCCTAGAAAGATTCAAATCTATTATAGCTTCTACTAAATCATAGTTTATGAAAAAGACCGCTTTCCTATTGAGTTTTTTTATTAGCATTTGTCTTTTAACGAGTTGCAAAGAAACAGAAGCACGAAAACCCGTCGCCAAGAGCACTGGAAATCCAGCCATGAGTTCTGCAGAACGCAATAAAGAGCAAAACAAAGCAGAAGAACAACTTTTAAAAGAATTTATGGCTAAGGATAGCCTGAAACAATATATTTCTTCAAATCAAGGATTTTATTATATTTACGAGCATCAAAACGTCAGAGACTCCATCCGTCCACAGAAAGGAAATCTGGTAGAATATGAATACGAGATTAGCGATTTAGAGGGCAACATACTGTATTCCAAAGCGAATATCGGTATCAAAAGCTACCTAGTAGACCAAGAGGATCTTTTGATCGGATTGCGTCAAGGGCTTAAATTGATGAAAAAAAATGAGCAAGTGACTTTTATATTTCCATCGCATTTAGCCTATGGTTATAGTGGAGATCAAGATAAAATAGGAATTAATCAACCCCTTGTATATAATGTTCACCTGATCAATATACAAAAAGAACAATAAAAACTATAAAATGAAAAAAATGACCAGTTTATTTCTTAGCTTAATTGCTGTAATGTCAGCCTGTAGCTCTCCAAAAGAGCAATACGGAGACGGCTTATACGCCGATATCCAAACTAGTAAAGGGCATATTGTTATACAACTAGAATACGAAAAGGCACCGATGACCGTTGCAAATTTTGTATCCCTAGCAGAGGGAACCAACCCCTATGTAGACAAAAAATACAAAGGCAAACCTTATTATGACGGACTTACTTTCCACAGAGTAGTCAATGACTTTATGATACAAGGCGGTGATCCAAACGGAGACGGTCAAGGTGGTCCAGGTTACGTATTCAAGGATGAGTTTGTCGAAGGACTTACTCATGATAAAGCAGGAGTTCTTTCTATGGCCAACAGTGGACCAACAACTAATGGAAGTCAATTCTTTATCACTCATAGAGCAACGCCACATCTAGATGGAGTTCACAGTGTATTTGGACACACCATCAAAGGCATTGAAGTAGTCAACGCTATCCAACAAGGTGACAAAATTGAAAAAATCACCATTGTTCGCGAAGGTAAAGAGGCTAAAAAATTTAACGCTGCCAAAGAGTTTAAAAAATATTTTGAAGAAGAAGCCAAAGCTCAACAAGACAAAAAAGCAAACCTTGAAAAAGCACAAGCTAAATACCAAGCTCTTTTTGCAGATCTTCAAAGTAAAGCAACTAAAACCGATTCTGGTCTAAGTTATGTAATCACCAAAAAAGGAAACGGAACCAAACCCGTTCACGGACAAGACGTATTTATTCATTATGCAGGATTTTTCGAGGATGGAAGATTATTTGATAGTAGCCATGAAGACCTTTCAAAAGAATTTGATATTTTCAACCCTAGAAGAGCTGCAGCCAATCAGTATATTCCAATCCCTTTTAAATTTGGAAACAAACAAGGTTTAATCCCTGGATTTATCGAAGGACTGGAGCAAATGAGTTTCGGAGACACTGCGGTCATCTTTATTCCTGCACATTTAGGATATGGAGAGCGCGGTATGGGAATGATCCCACCAAACACCAATTTGGTTTTCGAACTACAACTGTTGGAAAAACAAAACTAAATTTTAAAGGAGCACTGAAAAGCGCTCCTTTTTTTTTGCTTTAAGTTACCCACTGATTACAACCTTTTACAAATACTTGTGCGCGCAACAAACAACCAACACCTCTCTGTTCCGCTATCAGAAAAGAACCAATAAAGCAGCTTACAAGCCAAATCCAATAAGCAAATAAAAACATCACTGCACCCGAATACAAAGTATCACTACCAATAACTACTAGGTTAAAACTAGTATGTCTTCATATAAAAGAATCGCCATAGAACAACGATACAACACTGCTCAGTCAATACCCAAAAAAAAAGGGATCGCCTACAATGGCGATCCCTTTTCATATTATATACACTAAAGATTTATTCTTCAACAAGCACCCATTCTCCTGAATTCAACAAAGCTTCTGCTTTTTTAAATTTCATGGTTTCAACTTCTCCTGTCATCACTTTTCTAAGTGTTACGGTATCATTTCTATTGATTTTCGGAGCATCTCTTACGATAGTTTCCTGAACCGGCTGTTGATGCTGCAAGGTTTCTCCCGCTTGATTCTGACGCACTTTTTCAACCGTCTCTTCAATATTCAGCACTTCTTCTTTAGAAATTTGATAGTCATCTGCTTTTCTCACTTCTTTCGGAGCTTCTTGCACCGGTGGGTTCTGTACTGGCAAATCACCTTTCATCAAGAATGAAATCACCTCTTGATTTATATCCCCTAAGGTTTTCTTAAAGAGATTAAATGCTTCAAATTTATAGATTAGCAAAGGATCTTTTTGCTCATGAACAGCTAATTGCACAGACTGTTTTAATTCGTCCATTTTTCTCAAATGTTTTTTCCAAGCTTCATCAATAATAGATAAAGTAATATTCTTTTCAAAATCATTCAACAAAGTCATCCCTTGAGAATTATAGGCCTTCTCTAAATCAGTAACGATATTTAAGTTTTTAAGCCCATCTGTAAACGGAACAACAATACGCTCGAATTGTCCTTTATTATTTTCGTAAACATTTTTAATCACTTTAAAAGCCTCTTCTGCACTACGTACAGATTTCTCTCCATAACTATTAAAAACAAACTCATATAATTTATTCGTCAATTCCCCTTCAGATAGTTTTCTAAATTCATCTTCAGAAAAAGGCGATCCCGCTCCAAAATAACGAATTAATTCAAACTCGAAATTTTTATAATCACCAGCACCTTTACTTTCTACAACTACGTTTTCACAGAAGTCATACATCATATTAGCGATATCCACTTTCAATCGTTCTCCGAATAAAGCGTGTTTTCTTCTCTTATACACTACCTCTCTTTGAGCATTCATTACGTCATCATATTCTAATAAACGCTTACGAATACCAAAGTTATTTTCTTCGACTTTTTTCTGAGCTCTTTCAATTGATTTAGTCATCATAGAATGCTGAATCACCTCTCCTTCTTTAAGTCCCATTCTATCCATAACCTTAGCCACTCGTTCAGATCCGAACAAACGCATTAAGTTATCTTCTAATGAAACATAGAACTGAGAGCTTCCCGGATCCCCTTGACGTCCTGCACGTCCTCTTAACTGACGGTCAACTCGACGAGAGTCATGACGCTCTGTACCGATAATCGCTAAACCTCCAGCTTCCTTAACTTCTTTCGAAAGTTTGATATCCGTTCCACGACCAGCCATATTCGTAGCAATAGTCACTACTCCAGCCTTACCAGCCTCTTCAACGATTTGCGCCTCTTGCTTGTGCATTTTAGCATTCAATACATTATGAGTAATTCCTCTCATTTTTAATGAACGGCTCAATAATTCTGAGATTTCTACTGAAGTTGTACCAATCAAAACCGGTCTTCCCGCTTCTGATAATGCTACTACATCATCGATTACAGCTTTAAATTTCTCACGAACGGTACGATAGATCAAATCTTCTTTGTCAATACGTGATATACCGCGATTCGTTGGAATCTCGATAACGTCTAATTTATATATTTGTAAAAACTCTCCTGCTTCCGTCGTTGCCGTACCGGTCATACCAGATAGTTTTTTATACATTCTAAAGTAGTTTTGCAAAGTTACCGTTGCAAAAGTTTGAGTAGCCGCTTCAATTTTCACGTTTTCCTTAGCCTCAATCGCTTGATGCAAACCGTCGGAATAACGACGACCATCCATGATACGTCCCGTTTGTTCGTCAACAATTAAAATTTTGTTTTCTATAACAACGTATTCTGTATCTTTTTCAAATAAAGTATAAGCTTTAAGCAATTGACTCAAGGTATGAATACGCTCGCTTTTCACTCCAAAATCTTGAAACAAACGCTCTTTCTGCTCCGTTTCCTCGTCTTTAGACAAGTTCATCTTTTCGATACGAGTCATTTCCATTCCGATATCCGGTAAAACAAAGAAAGTCTCATCAGTATCTTGAGAAAGGAATTTAATACCGTTATCGGTCAATTCAACTTGATTGTTCTTTTCTTCAATAACAAAATACAAGGCTTCATCCACTTTGTGCATGTCACGATTGTTATCTGCCATATATTGATTTTCGGTTTTTTGAAGAATTTGTTTTACTCCTTCTTCACTCAAAAACTTAATCAATGCTTTATTACGAGGTAAACTACGGTAAGCTCTCAACAATTGAAAACCACCATCTTTAGTATTTCCTTCGCGAATCAATCTCTTTGCTTCTGTCAAAAATCCATTAGCCAATTTACGTTGTAATTCAACTAAATTGTGAATTTTCGGTTTTAACTCATTAAACTCATGACGATCTCCTTCTGGTACAGGACCAGATATAATCAATGGTGTTCTAGCATCATCAATCAATACCGAATCGACCTCATCGACTATGGCATAATTGTGTTTTCTTTGAACCAATTCTTCTGGTGTATGAGCCATATTATCTCTCAAATAATCGAAACCAAATTCGTTATTTGTACCATAAGTAATATCTGACAAATAAGCTTTACGTCTTCCTGGAGAGTTTGGTTGATGTAAATCAATACAATCTACAGACATACCGTGGAACTCAAAAAGCGGTGCTTTCCAAGCGCTATCACGTTTTGCCAAGTAATCGTTGACCGTAACTAAGTGTACTCCGTTACCAGTCAAGGCATTTAAGTAAAGCGGTAAGGTTGCAACTAAAGTTTTACCCTCACCTGTTTGCATCTCTGCAATTTTACCTTGATGCAATACCACTCCACCGATCAACTGAACGTCGTAGTGAATCATATCCCAAGTCACCTGTTTTCCAGCAGCCGACCAAGTATTTGCCCAATAAGCTTTATCTCCATCAATGGTGATATAAGGTTTTTCTAAGGCAAATTCTTTGTCTTTCTCCGTAACAGTTACTTCAACTGTTTCATTTTCCTTAAAACGTCTTGCTGTTTCTTTCACCACAGCAAATGCTTCTGGTAAAATCTCCATCAAGGTTTTTTCTGTCAAAGCATAAGCTTCTTTCTCCAATGCATCGATAGAAGAGTAAATAGTCTCTCTTTTATCAATATCGTTGGTTTTTTCAATTTCCTCTTTATAGGAAGCAATCTTAGCATCTTTTTCTGCTTTAGATTGTTGAATTTTTTCTTTAAAATAAAAGGTCTTAGCACGTAGTTCGTCATTAGACAAACTTGAAAGCGACCCTTCATAAGATCTAATTTTATCAATTAAAGGCTGTATTTCTTTGATATCTCTTTGCGATTTATCTCCTACAAAAGCCTTTAATATGGTGTTTATGAGATTCATAAATTATGTGTTAATTATATTATACTGTGTGTAAACAAAATTAAATAAAAAAAAAGCCTCTACTGAGACTTTTTCTATTATTATTTAGTATTCATCCTCGTTCCAAAGATAATCTTCGTCGGTAGGATAATCTGGCCATATCTCTTCCATGGACTCATAGATTTCCCCTTCGTCTTCGATGGATTGAAGGTTTTCAACCACTTCCAGTGGAGCCCCTGTTCTAATTGCATAATCAATAAGTTCATCCTTCGTGGCAGGCCACGGAGCATCGCTTAAATAGGATGCTAATTCTAATGTCCAATACATCTTAATCGATTTAAGTTTTTTGCAAAAATAATTTTATTACTGAAATAATCAAGTCTTTTTTATATTTTTTATGATAAAGTTAAGAACATTTATTATATCACCTTAGAAAAGCTCTTAAAAAGCCCCGTGTTTAACTATTCTTTGTCTTGACGAGGAATCCATTTCACTTCCTTTGCGTGCAGGTCAAAAGTCAATTTTCGTGCCAGTACAAACAGATAGTCAGAAAGTCTGTTTAAATACTTCAAAACAAATTCATCTGTCGGTTCTGACTCATTTAATTGTACTGACAAGCGCTCTGCTCTACGACAAACACACCTTGCTATATGACAGTATGACACTGTCGTATGTCCACCCGGTAATACAAAGTGGGTCATCTGTGGCAGATAGGACTCCATGGTATCAATTTCATTTTCTAAAAATTCTATATCAGCTTCCGTGATTTTCGGAATATTCAATCGTTCTTTCCCGTTTTTCAAAATTGCTTTATCCGGGTCTGTCGCCAATATAGCACCAACAGTAAACAATCGATCTTGAATTTCAATTAGCGCTTCCTGATAAAGCACATTGATCTCTTGATCGCGTATCAATCCAATATAAGAGTTTAGCTCATCAACCGTTCCATAACTCTCTATGCGGATATGATGCTTTGGAACACGTGTTCCCCCAAATAAGGCTGTGGTACCTTTATCTCCTGTCTTAGTATAAACCTTCATAAAATATTTTCTTTATTTATTTAATTCTCGTATCGCTCTCTACTACTCCATCTCTTAATCGAATAATCCGATGCGCATGTTCCGCAATATCTTCTTCGTGTGTCACCAAAATAACCGTATTACCATTTGCATGAATCTCATTAAATAATCCCATGATTTCAACAGAAGTTTTAGAATCTAAATTTCCCGTTGGCTCATCTGCCAAGATAATCGACGGTTTGTTTACCAATGCTCGCGCAACCGCAACACGTTGTCGTTGCCCTCCAGAGAGCTGATTAGGCTGGTGATCCATTCTATCAGAGAGTCCAACCTGCTTTAAGACTTCTTCAGCCCTTAAATTGCGCTCCTGTTTCGAATAGCCAGCATAAACCATAGGCAACGCCACATTATCCAATGCAGTCATCCGCGGCAACAGATTAAACGTTTGAAAAACAAAACCAATCTCTTTATTCCGAATTTCCGCCAACTCATCATCATTCATCTTACTGACGTCCTTATCATTTAGATAATACATCCCAGAAGATGGCGTATCTAAACACCCCAAGAGATTCATCAAGGTTGATTTTCCAGAACCCGAAGGCCCCATCAAAGCAACGTATTCCCCCTTTTCAATAATCAGATCAATACCTTTTAAGACATATACTGTTTCACTTCCCAACGGAAAATTACGAGTAATGTCTTGTATTTTGATAATGGGATGTTTCATATATAATTACTTATTATTTCTGACTATAGACCAGTCACCATCGATTCAATTTTCAACAAATCCATCGTTGACCGCATGACCTAAGTCGGAATATTACTCAAATAAACAAAAAATCTTTTACTATTAGTAGAATAAGTAAATTAATTGTTACAGTACTAAAGCCTTATCGTGAAATGCTGTTTCAATTGCTCTTTGCGTACAAATGCCAATCCGAAATAATAAAAATCCATAGTCACTGTAATTTTAGGACTAGACACCAACTGCTGCCAAAAAACCCTTAGTTCGGCAGATTGACAGCGCTTATCAACCAAAACAAAAGCATTATTCCCCAAGCCTCTTAAGGCCTCAATAATTCCTATAGCATCTAACTTTTTCGTTTGGTCGATATAGATCAACTGTATAGTCGTCTCTGAATTCCGCAGAGAATCCACAGAGGAAAAGAATACCGACTGCTGGGCTATTTTACCCGAAACAGGTTGATCCGATAACCAAGCTACTTTTTGAGGCTTGAAATACGCAAATACACGTTCAACAAAAACAGCCTTTTTAGGCATCGTATCCCACACGGGGTTCTTAACATACAAACCTTGCATAATCCAATTAAAGACAAAAGGAGAATGTATGCCGTGCTCATTAGACGATTTTAACCAAAAAGAAAAGTATGCAAAAGGCCTCATAACGCGATTTAAAATTCAGTACAGCAAAAATACAGCTTTAAAAATGCTCGAATGAATTAGCTTCGAAAAAAAACTAAAAAAAATATCATTTTTTATTAGAACCACAACTAACTGATTACTGCAAACTTACCGCACAAAGTCGCGATTTTGCTGGGAAAAATTAAAAAAAACTTTCACTTTAGTTTGTAGATAACGAATTTGTTTCTATATTTGCACTCGCAATAAGCAACAAGGCCTCGTGGCGCAACTGAATAGCGCACTTGATTACGGCTCAAGAGGTTACTGGTTTGAATCCAGTCGAGGTCACTGAGTTATTTTACAATTACTTTATTATTAAGCCCTTACAATGTAAGGGCTTTTTTTTATCCCGACCACATCCCGACAACTCATGTCTTTTAACGCATGAAAACGCATGAAATCTTGTACATATTAAGTTTTTCTATTATCTAGAAACTATCCAATATACACTTTACAAAAAAAACGCCCTGAATCATCAGGGCGTTTTTTTTGTTTATATATACGCTATAACTATTGTATTACTTCTTTTCATATTCCTTTGCTTTAAAACATGGATTCTCTTTTTTATTTATAACCTTATCGTAAAAATAATTAAAAGCTTGTTCATCCACCTTATACAATACCCCTTCACTTCTAACATAATAGTTGTTGTTTTCAACTTCAAAACCTCCGATTTTTTGACAATCGTCAGAACCTCCATCGTCCTTTGAACAAGAAACAACTAACATACCGAACAGACTTATAAATAATAGTAATATTTTTTTCATAATTTATATTTTTTAATCAAATCAAATATATAAATTATAAATTCAGTAAAAATAAGGAAACACGCATTATTCCAATTCTTTATATCTGCGTAAAAATTTATATGGATGATACCCGTCAACTTTTATATAATATTTCTTAACTCCTTCTTTTAAATACGTAACTATATCTAACGTTCTTTCTGTTTCACTAGATCTATCTCCTGCCTTATAAACATCAACAAAACTGTCATTATCAATCCTTGAATCCACTTTAACATAATCCGTGTCTCCCATTAAATCTTTTCTAAAATTCTCAACTTTCTCTTTATCATACCCTAGATAATACACAATAGAACTTATCAACGAATTACTATTTACATAGTAAACAAGACTTTCAGTTTTATCATTTGAGATAAAAATAATATGTGGTAGAGTGTTTTCATCAGGCTTAGGAGATATAATTTTACTAACACTTAAATCTCGCGTTTCAATAAAAGCTGAAATATCACTAACGTCATTAAAAAATATTGGAATACTTAAATAATTAAAATCATTAAACGACAGTTTTTGAGCAATCGATTGATTAATAAAAAAGATAAAGCAAAAACAAGTCAAAAATACTTTCATACTAAAACATTCTTTTAATTACATTGAAAATCTGATGAACATCGTTTATAGGATACTTGATTGGTTTATGCAGCGAATTCCTAGAAGTTAATTCCAAAGTACCAGTTTCTGAACAATAACCTGAAATATCTTTGTGATAAATACCAGTACTCGTAACCAAGATCATTCCGTACTTAGTTTTACGAAATCCACCATCCCACAAATGTCTTCCTACTTCACGAGCGAGAACATCTGCCTTATCTGGAGTGTCATCTATACCACCACCATTCATACTATCTCCTGCGGTTCTAAAACCTAAATAATTACCACGACCAACATGATCAACCGTAAAGGTAATTTTCTCAAATTCATCTAGTAACTTTTGATCATCCTGGTAAACCTCCAAATAACTCGCATAGGCAGGAAATGGGACTTTTGCGACTTCCATCTTAATACGTCCATTTGGTAACAGAAAAAACTTATTACCATTACTGTTTGTTACTACCTCGATTTTATCATCATCCAATGTATCATCCGTAATAACTACAGTATTTGCTTCCTCAAATTGAGAACTCTCTTTCTTCGTAGCAAACATCTCTCCTCTTCCCGTCAACTGCCATTCTACATCGATTGAATACAAATCACAAAGACGCAATATAATATCAATACCTACATGCATTCTTCCGCCGATAATTTCAGATAAAGAATTTGGTTTTATACCTAAATCCCTAGATAATGACGCTTTTGATTTTACATCGCCTTTCAAAATAAGGCTATCAACAGTATCTATAAACCTCTGACTAACAACACTTTTAGTATCCATAATGTATTTTAATACAAATATTCTGTATAAATATTTTGATATACAGATTTTCTGTATATATTTGTAATCGTTAAGCAAATGTGAATACATAAAACTTAACCGTTCATTGAAAAACCTGTTAAGGTTTTTTATTTATCAAGCAAATAACGAGTACAGCCCTGCAAGTCTCTCAATTCGTGTAATTAAGAGTATTGGTGAAATTCCATTTATGCAACTGACAATACGTTCGATAACTTGAAAAGATAAAGAGCCGACCGCCACAGAGGGCGGAAGTACTCTTCAAATATTACTACGTTGTTCAGAAAATATGAAAAACGCACTAAAAAATAAAATCAAAAAACTTGTCTTCCAAACTTATTTATACGATTTTATAGTGCAAATATACATATTTTCTGTATAACGTGTACGTACACGTATATAAAATATTAATAATTACACCAAAAATGACAAAAATTTTAAAAGTTGTCTCAAAAAACAAGGCATGTGAGATTTTGAATGTCAAACACACCACATTTTACAATTTGTATAGAGGCAAAATTCGCTTTTTTAAGGAAGGAAAAAATGTATGGTACTATTTAGAAGATGTTGAGAAAGTCAAAGAACAATTTCAAACAGTCCCGCAAGAAATTAAGACAAAAGAACGAATTGCTACACAGAAATTTCAAATAGTAGATTAAATATGTTAGAGTACATTATTTATCCATTAGGTGCAATTGTAGGAATACTATTCCTAATCGGATTGTTTTTTTCAACTGATCAAAAAGAATAGTTATGAATCCGAAACTTATCGAAGGGCACTGGACCATAAATGGAAAAAGATACCCGCAATTAACAGAAGCCGAAAGACTAGCGTTTAACGGCTTTTTTCATACCACAAATTTAGTGTATGAAGAACTTTATGCGGAAAGACACCGCAAAGTAGTGTTGAATTAAAAAACCCTTTAAAAATGTCAGTAACAAAAGAAATAAAAAAAGAAGAAGTCTTCAACCTCGATTTGTTCAGAGTTGAATCTATTAAAGAGATACAAGGAAAAAAGGAGCTTCAACTACAGATAGTAAAAGACAATCCTTACATTGTTATCACAGGCAACGAGACTTTTACCGAAGCTAAGAAAAACCGAACAAACTTAGTAACCGCAAGAACTTCTCTAGTAAAAGAAAAAGCTTCTGTAATAAAAAAAATCAAAGAAGTAATCACTATTCCAGTCGGACAGACTTATGATCATCTTATCGAAATTACTAAGCCGCACGAAGAGAAACAACAACTTGAAGTTGACCGCTGGGAAAATATCAAGGAAGCAGAACGTAAGGAGAAACTTAGAAAAGAACAGGAACGTAAAGACAAACACTTAAGTAACATCCGCTCGATTGTTTCTTTTAATACGGAAAAAATCAAAAATTTGACCTACGAGTCTAGTTTAACTTTTGAAGTAAAAGCGATATTGGATGATATCGAAGTTTCTTACGAAATATTTGAAGAATTTGGCACTACCCTACTTAGCGAATTAGAAGCTCTAAAATTTACACTTTCAACTCGAAAAGATACTTTAAAAGAACAGGAAGAAATTCGATTAGAAAAACTCAAACTAGCTAAAGAGCGGTTGGAGCAAAACAGAATCCAAAAAATAAAAGATTCTATTACTGAATTTTACACCACTTGGACGGTTGCTTTTTCTAAGATGACATTTGCTCAGATAGCTGATACAAAAGAAAACTTTTTAGCAGTAGCAATACACTGTGAAGAATTCCAACCTGAATTTGCTGAAAAAAGAGCCTTACTCGTTAAAGATTTTGAAGCAAGAGAGGTGGTGTTGAAAGAACAAGAGAAACAAAGACTTGATCTTGAAAAACAAAAGGAGCAACAAGCTAAAATCGCAGCTAAAAACAAATTAGCACAAGACAAGATTGATGCGGGAAACAAAGCAAAACAAGACAAGTTAGATGCTAGCCAAGCTATCTTGGATACCCAAAAAAAAGAACTGAAAATTGAAAAGGATAATCTTTTAAAAGAGCAACGAATCCTTGTCTTAAAAGAAATCGGTTTTGATGATGATTTAGCATTAGATCTTCCACATCTTAAAATTATTTTTCCGGAAGAAGATCTATTAACAACGGACGAAGAATTTAAAGATTTTATACTAGACTTAAGATATAAAATCCTTAACCCTCCTACTCCAACTATGGAAGTAGATTACGAAGAGCCGGCATTGAATGAAACACAAGAAGAATCTAAGCTGTTCTTAGAAAGCTTCTGTGATTTCTGTATCAATAATCACGGTACGATTTCGAAGGAATACATTGTCGAATTTTTAAAGCAATAACGATGGCTTGTTTCTTACAAATTGAATTGAGCGATGAGCAACTGAGAACAATCGCGTTGCACATTCAAAAGGAAAATAAAATGGATCAATTCTTCTTGCCTAAAACAAGAGACGAAGAATTATCGGAAGAAGTTTTAACACTTAAACAAGTATCCGAATTAACTAAAGTTAATACGCGCACACTTCTCTCTCATATTAAGTCCGACCTTCTAAAAGCTCACAAAGTAGGCTCACAATGGCGAGTTACAAGAAAACAACTAAAAGATTATGCCGAAGGAATCTAATTTCTGCTATACCGACCATGATTCGGAAGCAATCGCACATTTAGAGCATGAGCAATACCAACAATTACCAGCGGCTATTAATTACGGAGAAACAGAACTTCGGATAATTATTAACCTTACAACAAAGCAATACTGGGTAAGCTGCAAGGTTTCTCTAAATCACAACACAAGAATAGCTCAAGGTTACAATAAAACAATTAATTACAAACCCTTAGATCAAATAAGAAAATGGGACAGATAGCTATATCAGAACAACAACAATTAGTTTCTATTGAAATGAACGCGCAAATTACGGCTGTTCTTTCTAACAAAATGCAAGACTTTCAAAAAGCTTTTGTGATGGCAGGAGCAATTGAAAGAATCCGTGAATTATTAACGCCAGAAGTAATGAAACCTATAATGGCATTACAAGGTTCAAAACTTGGATTTAGAACCGACAAAGATAAAAATGAAGGTTACACAATGCCAGAAGTAAAAGAATGTTTAATCGAATCCTTACTTTTAGGACTACAGCCATACGGTAATGAATGGAATATCATCGGAGGTAACATGTATCCAACTAGAGAAGGATTTGGTTCGTCACTCGCTAAAATTGAGGGTTTAAGATATAATATATCTTATCCTAAAATTATCCAAAGTCAAGACAAACTAACTGCCAATGTTGTATGTAAAATAGATTGGCAACTTAACGGAGACAGCAAAACACAAACAATAGATTTTCCGGTCAAATCTAATGCTTATGCAACAGCAGATGCTTTAATTGGTAAAGCTGAAAGAAAATCAAGAAGATGGCTTTATAATCATATCAAAGGAACCGATATTTCAGATGGAGATGCAACGGATGTAGATTTTTCAGTTGTTAGTTCTAAGCCCTTGAATAAGGAAGGAATTATTCAAGAAAAGGAAAAAAACAGATTAAAATCACATATTGAAAAAGCAACAAAGCTTTCAATCCTTCATCAAGTAAAAACGCTAATTCCATCTGATGATTTAGAAATTCAAGAATTGTATTCGGACAAAGAAGATATACTTGCGGTTGAAGCAATCCAGGGAGTACAAGATCTTGAAACTCTTTCAAAATTAAGTCCGCTTATTGAAAAAGACGAGCATATCATCATGTTAGACGACAAGAAAAAAGAGCTAGAGCAAAAAGCTAAGAATGCTAAAAAAGCATAAACTCAAAGAGTGTCACAACCCAGATTGCTCAAATACTTTCAAACAGTATAATTCATTACAAAAATACTGCTCCCCTACTTGTCAAAAGACACACGCTAAACCAAAGCGTATAAACAAGGTTTCCAAAAAACGCAAAGAGGATAACGAAATCTATTCAATTATCCGATTAGAATTCCTTTCGAAAGAATACAATCAAATCTGTTTTATCGAAGAATGCAACAGACCCGCTACGAGTGTAGAACATACTCGTGGTAGAATCGGCTATGCTGATGATTGGGCAAGAGAAAACGATATAACTCTTTTTCTCGATGTGCGCTTTTGGAAACCTTGTTGTATAGAACACAATCTCGAACTGGAGAACAATTCCGAGTTATCAAAAAAACATCAACTAAGCCGAATTCACGGCGGCAAAAAAACATAATAATGCAAAAGAAAACAATATCTAAAGTTATCACTAAGAAGTTAAATGAGTGGTTAGAGACTATTACTGATGAATCTTTAAGAAAAAAAGTAAAAGAAAACCTTTTAGTTTCTGGTGGTTCAATTACCTCAATGTTCTTAAATGAACCTGTAAACGATTTCGATATTTACATTCAAGATATGGATGTTTTAATTGAATTAGCTATGTACTACATGCCGAATGACGTACTAGATGGAAGAAAAAAAGATGAGCTCATTCTCGATCATTACATTAAAAAGTACGGGAATCTAAACTGTGCTAAAAAAGAATTAGAATCTCTAAATGAGGATTTATCGGAACAAACCGTTAGACTAAAAAATCTAAAGCCCAATCAAGTAAAGTTGAATGTTGAATCTTCTGGTCAAAGAATGCAGATTGATGAAAATAAAAAATATCAAATCGCATTTCTTTCTCAAAATGCAATTTCATTAACTGATGATATTCAAATAGTGCTACGATTTAGCGGTGCTCCTGAAGAAATTCATAGTACATTCGATTTTATCCACGCTACCAATTACTTCACTTTCGAAGATGGAGTTGTTACAAACCTACAAGCTTTAGAATCACTTATAAGTAAGGATCTAAAATATCAAGGTAGCCAATATCCGCTAACCTCAATTATTAGAATTAAAAAGTTTCTTAAGAGAGGGTGGACTATCAATGCTGGTGAAATGCTAAAAATGATGTTTCAAATTTCAGAATTAAATTTAAAAGATCCTGTTGTGCTTGAAGAACAATTGATAGGTGTAGATATTGCGTATTTCGACAAGCTAATTGATGTTATAAGAGATGTTCCTCGAGACAAAATAAACTCCAATTACATAAATACTATCATCGATAAAGTCTTTTCGCAATACGAGGAAATTGAAGAAACTCCTAAAGCAGCTTCAAATTCAAATGACTAAACCACAAATCAATGTTACAGTAAAAGGACGAAACGCATTTACAGCTTATTATGCTAATGTAAACGGTATCAACTACGCAAAACCACCTCTTTACGAAGTCATTGAAATAGTTGGTAAGAGATATCGAAAAAAGTATCTCGGAGAGTGCCGAAGCAAAGAAGAATTTATTCAACAAATCGAACTACACCAGAGTAGTTTAAATCCCGGAACACTATGTCAAAACCCTTAATATTTACAAACTGGATGGCTCGTTGCTCTAGTTTAGGCAACATTATGACCAATCTTCCAACCGAAGATGAACAAGCAAAAATAGCGCTCGAAATTGAAGAGTTAACAAACGAAAGAGACTACGGACTCAATAGAAATGGAAACAAAGTCAAATGGACCGAAACAAAAGATTTGCGACTTGGAGTTTTAATCAAAAAACGAGACAATCCCGACGAGTTACCTTCTGGAGCAATTACTTATTTAGAGAAAGAATTTAGAGATAAGTTTTGGAGAAGAAGACGTTTTTTAGATAACAAGTATCTAACAAAAGGAACTATAAATGAGGATGATTCTCTTGGACTTCTATCTCAACTTGACAATTTCTTTTATCGCAAAAATGACGAGCATCTTAGCAACGGAACTATTCAAGGAACACCCGACAATCGCCAAAACAAAACAAAAGACACCAAATCATCTTGGGACTTAGAAACCTTTGAAAATGCCGAATTGATTAGCCTTTATTCATGGCAATTAAAAGGCTATATGTGGCTAGAGCATAGCTACGATAATCCCGAGTTAAAGACCAAAACAGAAGCCGAATTATGCTACTGTTTAGTCAATGCCCCACTCCATTTAATTAACAATGAGAAAAAATCATTATGGTATAAGATGAATATGCCAGAGGAAGAAGAAGAAACCTGGATTAATGCCGTTTGTCAGTTGGAAAGAAACATGATTTTTGACATACCAGCATTTCAAGCAGAATATCCAAATTATGATTTTTATAACCCAGTACTCGACTTCTCAATTCCTGCCCATTTAAGAGATAAACGTTTTTCTGTTAACCTAGAGTCGGAAGATATAAAAAACATCACTAGGCGCGTCCTGATGGCTCGAGAATGGCTAATTGCTAAAGAGATTGAAACCCTAAAGCTTATCGAAGATGGAAAAACCAACTAAAGCCCTATCTATTAAGCAACCTTGGGCGGAATTAATCGCTTTAGGGATAAAGAATATCGAGAATAGAACTTGGAAAACGTCCTTTAGAGGGCGTTTTCTTATTCACGCATCCAAAGTACCTGACAAGGATCATTCATTAACTGTAGCGCAAGATAGAGCAACTATTGATATTGAAGAATTAGATTGGTCGCTTGGATGTATCATTGGCGAAGTTGACTTGGTAGATTGTGTTCAAAGACACTCATCTATTTGGGCAGATCGTGGCGAAGGAATTTGGCATTACGTTTTGGACAATCCAATAATGTATGACAAACCTATTCCGGTTAAAAAAGGTGCTTTAGGATTCTGGAATTATAAACCTGAAAATGAAGTTTAGATGGAAACATTCCTAAAAGCAATAGAAGACCACCAAGATGCAGCACTACTAATATTAATATTTCTAGCGCTGATTTGTTCAATCATTAAAGACAACAAATAATGCATGTAATCGGCAGAATAAAAGCAATACATCAATCACAACAAGTAAGCCAGTCGTTTACTAAACGTGAGCTAGTAGTAACAACAGAGGAACAATATCCACAACATATCATAATTGAGTTTACTCAAGACCGTTGTGATTTATTGGATTCATTTCAAATCGGACAACCGGTAAAAGTATCGATCAATTTACGTGGCCGAGAGTGGGTTAATCCACAGGGAGAAACCAAATACTTTAACTCTATTCAAGGTTGGAAAATTGATGCTGAGAATTCGGCCCCGAGATACGATCCTGTACCTGAAAGTGCAGTTGATAACTACATGGGCAATAAACCTCAATTCAATGAGGAAGAACACGACGATTTACCCTTTTAAATAAAACCCTTTAAAAACTTTTAAAAATGGATTTCAATAAACAATCACAAATTGCTATTAACAAAGTCATAGCTGAAAAACTACCAGAAATGTTAGAAGCCAAAGCTTCTGAAATGATAAGTTCAATAGTAAGTGATATCTTCAGAAGTTATGGAGATACCGCTAAATCTATCAAAGCAAAACTTGAAGAAACCATTAATGTCAATCTTCAGGAACTAGATCTAATCGATTACAATACGTTAATTGCTAAGACCATTAATGACAATTTACTTCAACAAGTAAATTTACAGCCAATACTTGACATGACTCAAGATATCATCGGCTTCGTTAATAAGAAAACAATCACTCTTCAAGAGATTGCAGATATTATAATCGAAGCAAGTCAGGAAGAAAACGATCAAGAAGGTGAAGGTGAAATCACTTTTATAGTAAACGAGAATACCAAATATAATTGGATAGAAGTGTATGCTGATGTTGATCCGGATAAGAAAGAATATGAATGTACTTTTAAATTTATTCTTTCTTCAGAAGGCTCAAGAGAAGGGCAGATTTTCTCTTTTACGTACAAAGATACTTGCGATGATAAGGCAAAAGAGATAACTCCTTCAAAACTTGTTTCCTTACACGGAATTGAAGCCAAAATATTTAGACTTTATTCCGCGCAAGTAAAAATAACTGATTATAACAACACTCCTGACATTTACTGGTCCCGTTGGGATTAATTCACTTTAAAAATGGCAAGCAAAAAACGAAGAAAGCCCGAATCCGAAGATAGACACATTACTATTTTCGAAGAAGCAGTGATACTAAAAAATGAAGCGATGGGAATTATTCCATCGCTTCTTTTATTAGAACAAGAGAAACTCAATAATGGTTTTACTTGGCAAAAGAGAGATCATAAAACAAGAGTGCTTACTAAAAAAGAGACCTAAAATGGCTACAGATAAAAAATCTTTTTTATTGTATTCCGATATAGAATCCACTTTAGATTTATTATCAGACGAGCAAGCAGGGTGCTTATTTAAAACAATTGTCAGATACGTAAACGACAAAGACCCAATTCTTACCGATCCATTACTAAAAATTGCTTTTGAGCCGATTAAACAAAGTCTAAAAAGAGATTTAGTTAAATACGCGAATATCAAGCAGAAAAGGTCGGAAAACGGAAGAAAAGGAGGTTTAAAAAGTGGTGAATCGAGAAGCAAAACAGAAGCAAACGAAGCAAATGCTTCAAGCGTGAAGCAAAACGAAGCAAACGAAGCCGTAAATGATAACGGTAACGTTAACGTAAATGATAACGTTAATGTTATTCTTTTAAAAAAAGAAACAAAAGGGGAATTTGAAGAAAAAAACAAATCCGAGAATATTCCTTCCGAAACCGATTTAAAAACCCCTGAAATAAAAAAAAGAAAAAAAGTTGCGCCAAAAAAAGAAAAGGCGCAAATCCCGCCCGTAGAAGACTTCTTAAACTATTCACTTCAGATAATCCAAGAAAACAATTTGGGCGATCCAGAAAGCGCTATCTATCCCCTAACAGCGAAGTATGATAGCTGGATCGAAAACAATTGGCGCGATGGGCACGACAATCCAATCAAAAGTTGGAAAACGAAAATAAAAAACACAATTCCTCACTTGAAGTTAAAACCTGTTCAATATGGAGAAACAAAAACCGAAGACCGAATCATTGGCCGTCAAACATTCGACACCGTCAAATCAAATTCGGAAAACATACAGCACTCAGCTGACTACTATCGAAACCTTTTGCGTAAAAAGCCCGATTGATTTTGTAAGAAGTTCTTATTCTCAAATGACAATTCGAGAAAGACTACAAGATGATGATGGACTAACAATTCTAATCAACCAAGCTTTGACTAAATCAATTGGTCTGTCTGGGATGAAGGAAAAGACAGACCAATTGATGCTCGATGAAATCATCAAAATGCTTTTCACGGTTTATGATCATTTAACACCGGATGAAATTTATAAAGCCTTTGAATTGGAGCGAATGCGGATGTACGAAACAAAAACCGAACACTTTCAATTATTCGACACTGGTTACGCAGCAGAAATTCTCAAAAAATATTTGGATTGGAAAATTGATATTAAAACGAAGTACAACATTACTAAGTCAAATTCACTTCCTGCAAATACATTACTGCTCTCTGAAACTTCCGATTCGGAAAAGAAAAAAATAATGGATCAGGCAATTACAAGATGTTTTGAAGAGTTTGCCAATCAAGGAAAAATTAACCATCCATTTGTTCACGTATTTGATGAATTGGTTGATAGGAAATTCATTAAGAAAGCTACTGAAGATACTCCGAGATTAAAACCATGGTATGATGAGCGAAGAATTATTGCTCATGCCGAAGTTGAAAAGGAACTTCTAGCTCAAGCTGAGAATAACAAAGACAACTCTAAGAAAGTGAAAAGCATTCGTGACGAATTGAATCTACTGCTAGACAACAAATCTAATAAGGTTGAAATCAAGCTATTCGAAATCGTTTTACGGGAGTTCTTCCAAAAACGAATCGATTTACAGCTTCCGATAGAGGAACTACTGAAATAACCCACAAAAAAATATTGCAAAACCAACCGTTCGTGAATACCGAACTGCTCAACTATTTTATAAAATGAACCAAAATAAAGAAACACAACCGAACTTAATTATCATCAAGAAAGGCGAACTATACTACAATGGTCCTGATAACCATTTTTATACTCAACTAGCAAACGCGACTTGGTGCAAAAACCCAGCTCAAGCACTAGCAATAATTCAATCAAGAAATTTAATTGGCGCGGTACCTGTTAAAATCTCTGAACACGATTATACCTATGCGAAAGCTAACGCAATGACTAAGATCATTTTGCTTTCGGAGACATTATCAAAGTATTTACACGAAGTCGGCTCTAACCTGCCAACTAAATCACAAGTAAATAAGTTAGCTGCTAAGCAAATGAAATTGACATCACAGCAATTGATGTTGATCAACCCCGATTTTAATCACTTTTTGAAAGTTCGTGAAGATGATACTTTCGACGTATTAGGACATTTCGAAGCCTTTATTCAGGAACTATCTCAAGTAGAGTTATACGACACTCCGAACCTAACCGGTATTCTTCAAGCTTATAAAAAAGACCCTAAATCTGTGATTGGGATTTGTAAAAAGATTTTGAAATGATAAATGCATTTCTATCTTTTCAAAAACCTTTTGCAGTTCAAAAAGTAGAAAAACCAGAATCCATAGAATTTATTGTGATTGATCTTTTTTGTGGAGCTGGCGGAACAACCACGGGATTTGCAAACGCAAAGAACAAAAAAGGGGATCCAGTAGCATTAATAGCAGCTTGTGTAAATCACGATCACAAAGCGATAAAATCACACTGGGAAAATCACCCAGAAGTTTATCACTTTGAAGAAGATATCCGAATATTGAATTTGGAACCTTTAATAGAAATTTTAAGGGCTTATAAAAAAGAATACCCAAATGCAAAAGTGATTCTTTGGGCTTCTTTAGAGTGCACCAATTTTTCTAAAGCAAAAGGAGGGCAAGCTCGGGATGCAGATAGCAGAACGTTAGCAGAGCATTTAGATCGATACATTACAGCACTAAATCCCGACTACGTTCAAATCGAAAATGTAGTTGAATTCATGAGTTGGGGGCCTTTAGATAAGAAAGGAAAACCAATTAGTATGAAGTCCGGTCAAGATTGGTTGCGTTGGAGAAATCACATAAATTCTTTCGGTTATCGCGATGAATGGAAGGAACTCAACAGTGCTAATTTCGGAGCCTACACTTCTCGAAATCGCCTTTTCGGATGTTTCGCTAAAAGTGGGTTGCCGATAACTTGGCCAGAACCAACTCATTCAAAACTACCGTCGACAATTACTGATTTGTTTAACTCAGGTTTAAAAAAATGGAAACCTGTTAAAGAGGTCTTAGATTTTGATGATGAAGGTGAATCTATTTTTACTCGCAAAAAACCACTTGTAGAAGCTACTCTTCAAAGAATTTATGCCGGACTTATCAAGCATGTTGCAGGAGGAGAAAAAGCTTTTATTGCAAAATATTTCAGCGGAAGACCAGCAGGAAAAGTCACATCGATTGATAATCCACTAGGAACTCTTACAACTGCATGTAATCAATCTGTAGTTAATGTGTCATTTTTGACCAAATACTATGGCACGGGAGATAATGTCTCTTCAATTGAAGAACCGGCAGGAACAGTAACAACAAAAGATCGTTTTACAAAAGTTCAATGTAATTGGCTAGATAAGCAATACTCTGGAAAGCATAATCATCAAAGTATCGAACAACCAGCCGGCACAATAATGACTTCAGACAAACACGCTTTAGTCAGTGCACCATTTATACTCAATCCAAGTCACGGAGGACACACAATGCACACAAATCAGCCGTGCCCAGTTATTATTGCTCGACAAGATAAGGCACCATTGTACTTAGTCAATTATAACCAAGACCCAAATGTCGTGATTGAAATTTACGAAGACGATAGTGAAACCATGATTAAAATTAAAGAGTTCATGGCCCTTTACGGTATCTCGGACATTAAAATGCGAATGTTGAAAGTTCTTGAGTTGAAATTAATACAAGGATTTCCATTGAATTACAAATTATTTGGTAACCAAAGCGATCAGAAAAAATTTATCGGAAACAGTGTTGTTCCGCATGTTGTGCAATCATGGGCAGAAGCTCAATGTCTAAATTAAAACTTAACCTATGAACCTATCCGACAAAATAAAGCAAACTGCCACGTTTAAATCACTCGATAACGTACAGCAGAAAATATACGGCAGTTCCAAAATGAGAATTCAATTCGAGCATCACTTACGAATGATTTCATTAATCGGTTCTGACGAATGGGAGAAAATCGAGCATCCCAATGGAGTAGTAAAAGGAATTATAAAAGAAATAGAAGATGAAGAAAATTAATTGGCAGTCACAGCACTGCGGAATCATTCACGGAGAGTATTCGGACATTTTAGAATATATGCCCGATTTAAAAGGACTACTCTCTACTTTCCCCGAAAATCCAAGTGATTTTATTTGGGATGTAAAAGTACATATGCTAATGCCTAATCAATACCCATGTATTCCAAATTGGCACAGAGATATGATTCCTCGCGATGAAAATCTAAAAGAAGATGAAACTTTAATCGACGATACAAAACCAATGTATCTATGGCTTTCAAATTCTCCACTAACGATTTTCAAAACTAAGGATGGACAAGAATTTGAAATTGTCCCCGAACAATGGCACCGGTTCACTCAAAGAGATTGGCACAAAGGACAGATGGCAACAGACTTTTGTTGGAGAGGTTTAATACG
This sequence comes from Flavobacterium sp. HSC-61S13, assembly GCF_024171535.1. GTDB lineage: Bacteria > Bacteroidota > Bacteroidia > Flavobacteriales > Flavobacteriaceae > Flavobacterium. Next base: position 42,999 of record NZ_JALJZV010000012.1, read on the forward strand.
AGCTTGTCATAAGGATTTAGGGATTAATTCAACAACTGTAAATAATCCCTTCAGAAATAGAAATCCGCTGCGAAGACATACACAAGTTTACTTGGATGCATCTAACTTTAAATGGTAAAATATAATCCTGACGAGTGGAACTTTCCAAAAAACACTAAAGCATGTTACTATGCAGGTCATAAAACCACTCATGAAAAAGTATTAATACCAATGTGTTGGGGAACAGTCCATAGTTTCGATTTGGACGACTGTTATTGTGATAATAAAAAAGAACCTACAAAAGCAGAATTACAAAATACGATTCAGATTCTTAAAGAAAGAATCGAAGAACTTGAAGAAAATAAAACTATATGACAAAAAGCCATAATCACGACCATTTTTGGATCGAGGACGAAATCCTGTATGAAAGCTATCGAACCATTCGAGGATTACGATATCGCCAAATAATGGAAGTACTCGGATTAAAAAATTGCGAGCGATGCTCCGAAGAAATATTACAACAACTATCTAAAACTTCCCACTATAATTTGTAAGTGGTAAAACGAAATGGAACAATTGAAAAGTAAGTCATACACATTAAGAGATGAAAGCGGTAGCTGGCTAGGGCAAATTGTATTAACATCAGATGGATTCTTCGGATCAGTAACCGATTGGGGTAATTTATCATTCGCATGGAGACATACAGGTAAAGAAGATTTTAGAGAGTTTTTATGTGGCTTAAACACACAATATTTTGGAGGAAAAATGTATCAAGGAAATACTTACATACTTTATTCTGCAAAATGTGAAAAATCCTGTATTGTTTTTGCTGAAAAAATATTACCCGCATTACAAAAAGCACTAAGGGAGGATATTGCTAAGAATCCAAATTGGTAGTTCTATGCTAGAAGTTCTAAACAACTACCTACCCGACCCTCTATTTCAAGAACTACAAGATTATTGCTATCAAAATGACTTCGAAAGAGTTCAAGCAGGCGAAAAAGAGTTTGAAATTTTAGAAATTCCGCCCGAGATACTCCCCTATTTGGAAATTGACGGCTACGAAATGAATTTAAGCTTTATAAGACGAGCGCACAAAGATTTCGATACAGATTGGCGCATCCATGCCGATAACATCATAAACGGAAAGAAAACGCTATTAGCGAGCGTGCTTTACATTAACAAAGCCGAGGGAGTTTCAGAAAACGGAACAGCAATGTGGATTCACGAAAAACACGGAACTCATTTACCAGAAGATATATCCAATGAGGAATTTGATCGGCTGCTTTTAGAAGATAGCAACGACCTAAGCAAGTGGGAAAAAAGGGAGTATATAAGAAATAAACCAAACCGACTGCTCACCTATTCCGCTACTATATTTCATAGCAAATATCCCCATATTATAGAATTAGGTGAGCGAATCGTTTTGGTAGCTTTTTATTGTTAGATTAACACTTACAGTTACTTTTATCTATATATGTCTTGTTTTTATTCTTGTTGATGTAATAACATCCCCCGCTAGCACCTTTGTAAAGAGTATTCCCTTTGTAGCTACCACAAATTTTATCGCTACCAGAAATATTGGAGCCATTCCCAGAATTATATTTATTAGAACTACTACCGTCATCTTTACTACAAGCAAAAAAGAAAGAGATAGCAATTAAAAGTATTAGTTTTTTCATTTTTCAAAAATTAAAATTTAACAAATATACTGATGTAGAATCAGAATGATATACGGAAAACCTCACTAATATTAAAAACACAAATTTATGATCAATTTATTCAACACACACATTGAAACATTGTCAATTCACAAAGTTGGTAACAAAAGTCGCAACGAAAAAATGTTTCTTTCTGACGAGTCATTAAAGCTAAATGATGAAATCGTGCCACTAATAAAAGAGTTCTTTTTTAAACCTTTTCGAGAGAAAGAAGAAAGTTATTTTCAATTTGCTCACGATGTTGATATCGAGTTCAACGAAATGTTTAATCTGGCCACATCAATTTTTGAAAGTCCTGATAAACTACACGAGGTATCTAAGAAAATCACTACTCACCTATTTGAACAATCGAATCATCCGCATATTAAAATCGGCGAAGTATATGTGGCCTACCTAACTAATGTTTCAATAGACAACAATGTAGTAGATGCAATTGGAATTTTTAAAAGTGAAATCAAAAACGATTACTTCGAGATTAACGAAAACGAAAGCCGATTAGAGTTACAACTAAAACAAGGGATTTCTCTTGATAAATTAGACAAAGGCTGCATCATATTCAATTACAAAAAAGAAGACGGCTATAAGGTCCTGAGCATTGATTCTAATCGTTACGATGCTAGATATTGGTTAGAACATTTCTTATCAGTCGATGCTTTCCAAGATGAAAACTTCTTTACCAAAAAATACTTGAAATTCTGTCAGGATTTTGCAAAAGACGTGGTGCTTCAGGCCGAAGATAAAAAAGAAGAGGTAATGTTTATGAACCGATCCGTAAACTACTTTGCTAAAAATGATGACTTCGAAGAAAGCAGCTTCTTAAATGAAGTAATCGACAACCCTGATTTGATTTCGGAGTTCAAAAACTACAAGGTTGATAAGGGCGAAAAATACAGCATTGAGGACGTGAGCAATTTTGCGATATCCAATTCGGCAGTAACCGATGCTCGAAAGAAATTCAAAAACGTGATTAACCTGGACACTAACATTACAATCAAACTTGATTTTATCAATCCGGAAAGCGCTGAAAAATTCATTGAAAAAGGTTGGGATGAAGAAAAACAGATGTACTACTATTTGTGTTATTTCAACAAAGAAAATAAGTAATGAGTGGGGAGAAATTAACTCACAGTGAGATAATTGAAATTGGTTACAAGTGGTTATTCTCAAAATGCAGCTTTGCAGTAAAGGACCTCGTTACTCACAATCAGGAAACCCCTGATATAATTGGATGGAATGCCGAAGGAAGCTTTTTGTTAGAAGCAAAAGTAAGTAGGAGCGATTTCCTCGCGGATAAGAAAAAACCATTTCGGCTAAATCCTGAAACAGGCATGGGAGATTGGCGTTTTTTTATTGCTCCCAAAGGATTAATAAGAGTTGAGGAATTACCCGATATGTGGGGATTAATTGAAGTCAACGAAAAAAGAAAAGCGACAATGGTTCATAATCCTTTTGGTAAAGGAAACATTTACTGCACTTGGCATAAACATGAAAAATGTAATGGTAGCGAAGTTATAATTATGAAGTCGGTTTTACGGCGGCTTCATCAAAAAGGATTAATTAATGAAATCTATAAAAAGTAATTATGGGAATAGATAAAAAACAGATTTTACAATTAGCTGCTAACGGGGTTAGTTTTTATTGTGAAGATACAGACTCAGGAGAATATGAAATACTAAATGTAACTAGCATTGACTTAGCTCATGAAACCATAGAAATAGGAGCAACTACCTTTGACTTTGAAGACATTGGAAAATACGTTAAACCAGTCATGCATCCTTTATCCGATTTAGCCGAAGAAATAACTCATAACGGTGAAACTTTTGTTCCTTATGATGAACTAGATAATTATCATAACTTTTCTAAAGTCAATTATAATGATATTGAAAAAGATCCAACTAGATACCCATATACAATTGTATGCAAGCTATTAGAATGGCACTTCGATATATTCGGTTTAATAGAAAATAATTTGGCGATAAACATTAACACATTGGACTAATGGAAGCAAACGAACTAAGAATAGGTAATGCAGTAACCTATAAGGATAAAACTGTAATTGTTGAAGCAATCACCAGCGATGGTATATCCGTATCAGGATATGAGAATGGCAGGTTTACTCCAGTGTATTTATGCAACGTCAATTTAAAACCAATCACGATTACTGAAGATGTGCTATTAAGGCATGGGTTTATTTACCTCCATGATAAACATAGTTTTTTTATTCATGGTAATGAGGTAAATATTAAAATTGATAAAAAGATTAGATGGATTGCTTGGTGTAACACAGTTTTGACTAATGTAGAAATAAAATACCTCCATCAACTCCAAAACCTATATTTCATATTAACTGGAAAAGAACTAATAGAAAAAACTGAATAACAACCAAAAACCTCGCGATGTAAAGGCAAATCGCTAATCTATGTTATGACTAAAGTTGACACACTTTTAGAAATGGCTAACGCAGCCAAAATCGAGGAACAAAAATTTGAAAAGGGAAATAAATCAAGCGGTACCCGTTTGAGAAAACACCTCCTTGAAATTGGAAAGTTAACCAAGGAAATCCGAAAGGAAGTTTCAGAAAAAAAGAACGCATAAAACAAAAAGCCCGTTACGGGCTTTTTCTGTTTATTCTTATTCAAAATCTATAATACATTGTATTTCATTTTTTAAGCGAAGTAGGTTTAAATTTGCATTCTTGAGATGTTTTATACACGGCTTTCCTCCCTTTTTAATTTCAATTTCAGTTTCTAAAAATTTCAATGATATTGCTAAATAATTTATTTTCTTCTTGATTGTCATGTAATCTTCTAAAGTTATTTTATTGACTTCATTTTCCCTGAACTTAATCTCTTTTCGATCAACTTTTTTTAACAAAAATTCGTCGTCAGGTAATTTATTAAAGCCCAATTTTAATAATATTTTTTCAGAATCCTCTGGAAAGTTGTCTGCCGTATCAACTGTAACACGTTGACTTCTCCGTGATGAAAATAGATGATCTATTATTACCTCTTCCATCGCATTAGTTAAAATCCCTTGTTTGCGATGTTCTTTAAGTACATACCAATGCAAATTTGTATTATCCATATCCAAGACTGCACCAACAAAAATATTGTCTTTGTTTTTTATAAAATAAACTTTGTAAGGATTTGTTGGAGTGTTGTAATCATAATCTATAGGGTCTTTTAACAAAGCTGTTCCGTAGTAGACATTATCATAAAGTAAAGTAGTTTTTATTAACTCACAAGGGGATTCTGAGTTTAGCTTGTCAATTAAATTTTTTAGGTCAAGATGTGTCATGAATTATTTTTAAAAGATTGAATTCAAAACTATAAATTTAATAAATAACAAAGCAGACTAAATAGTGTTTTTTTTAAACTAATATTTACTTATCTTTGTGATATTAAACTAGTTATATATGAAAACGTTTTCATATAAATCATACAAACTTAATATAATCACTATAAAAAAGCCCCTATTTCGGGGCTTTTTTCGTTTCATTAATCAGTTGACGATACTCAAACATCGCTTCTGCGTTTATCGCTTTGTATTGAAACATCTGCCTTTTAAGTTTTAAATCCTCTTTGGATAGTTTTTCGGAATTGTTTAAATCTGAACCAAATAACTCAACCATCAATAAAGCTTTGTGCTGTGCATTGTTCGCATACTTAATTTCAAATACAGCGGAGTTTACATTTTTGTTTTTGATTTGATCGCTAACTCGAGTTCTAGCACGCTTCTTGTCATAAGCACTCATATCCGTAGTGATTTCATTTAATTTTTTATTCACTTCGGTTCGAGTTATATTTCCATCCAAATGATCCTTTACAACTGCTTTTACTTCATTTTTAAATTTGAGGTTTTCGATTTCAATTTTTTCAAGTTCTTTTTTAATTTCTTCGTTTTGCCCTATTCTACGGTTGAACTCGCTGGTTTCCTTAACAGCTCGATTAAAGGACGATTTAAGCATGTCGTTTTTAAACTTGTCCATTATGGCCTTTGAGTCTTTATCGGACATCATAGCATCCATTCCGCCGTAAAGCATACCGATATAAGGCGAAGTACTTGGAGTTGTCACAATACTTTCTACAGCTGCTTTCATTCTTACTGGTGACCATCCCTGTTGCTCTCCAATTTTTTTGTAAAAATCCTCAACTGATGCGTTTTCGAATCCTTCTGCCGGAACAGGAACTTTTCCTCTTAAAATAGATAAATCTTGTTCGCGGAAAAAATCATAACCCGTTGCATAAGACAAAGCGCCTTTAATAAGTGGATTTCTGGTGACATTATCTGTTATTCCAAATTCAACGGGGCTAATGTTTTTCTCTAATGCAAATCCGATATCCCGTATTGTATTACTCCTTGATTTATCTCCTGCAGATGCCTTCATGTAATCTCTCATGATATTTTCAGTCAAGGAAAAAAATGGTGTCAACTGTTGGGCCTTGGCTATTCTAAAATATTGAAATTCTCCTTTATCATTTCGGTTACCATTAAAGACGATGAAATAATTAATACGATCATACTTCGAAACACCTTTAATCGCTTTATTGTAAAGCTCTGAGCTAGTCATATCCTTTTCATCTTCACTCCCGGTTCCTGATAATAACGCTAAACTAACTCCAATCGGAACAGACGACATAATTGCTGCAGCTTGAGTAACTCGCAAAGTAGTTTCAATTGGACGTTCTCTAAAATTATCAAACATTACTCTTGTTCCTTGAGTAGCGGCATTCAAATATGGAATAAAAGCATCGATATCTTTTGTTATTGCCCCGCCTTGGTTGAAATCCATGGTATTCCTAGCAGATGATACGGCATTGGTATAGATGTCTTCCAACTGATTTTTTTCTGTAACTTCTTCAATTTTTTTTAACCCCAATTCTTTGAGTTGATTTTTAATTGAGCGATTGAATACAGCCATTCTAAAGCCTACTTCTGAATACATCTGTAAACTTTGAAGTGTAGCTACGCTAAAAGCTTTTTTAGTTCTTTCCTTGGTCTTATTGTCAATCTTATCCAAAACTTTTTGCATGGAAGAAGTACCTTTAAATCTACCTTGTTCCATTAAGAAATCCATCATCCCACCATATTTAATGAAGTTCTTGAAATTGTCGGTTTCCTTTCTAATATCGCGAATACCTTGTGAAGCATCACCTGTAAGTTGAACAAAATTTTTAAGCAAATTCGCGCCATATTCTTCTGAAAAAGTAGAGATAAAAAGAAAATCTCTAGGAGTATTGGTAATAAAGAAAGTTGGATTATTCCCAGTTGCAATAGCTTTTACTAACCCTACACCGGAACTCATGGCAACCTTTTCTTTAATATCAGGTGTTTTAAAAATTCTTGCCATGGAATCAAAATACTGCTCATGAAACTGATCCTCCATGAGAATATTATTCTTTACCCCATTTACATAATAATAAGTGTTAGAAAAGCCTATAGGAGTTTTCTTTGTCTTATAAATGGGATTACCTGATTCCGTAAAACCAATGATAGGGTTGTGTTTTACTCGTTTTTGTAATTCCTCAAAATATTTAATCGTATCGCGTTCTTTCTTGGTTGGATTAATTTTGGATTTTAATTGAGCGACCTCAGTTGCTTGTTTTTCCATAAATTCAACGAGCTTACTATTAGTACGGTTCAAAGCAATCGTCTTTGCTCGCATATTGATAGCTCGTGAAAGCAAGTATTGTGAATCATTGACTAAGGAGGTGTCAAGACCTCTTTCTAATTTCTGTATTTGTTCTTGTCCAAGTCCTCCAGTGTTCCCATTATCCAAATGGGCTGTTTCGGTTTCTGCATTTTGCATGAACTCTAAAAACTGTCTCGGTTGGTAATCAATATCAAAAAAACGGTCCCGGCTTTCTTTTGAGATTATTCCGGTCTCGAGCATCTGGTCCAATAAATCGCGGAAAGTATCAAAATAAGCTTCAGAACGCTTTACTAAATCATTGAATTTTTCGGAACCTAATTCGGTTTCAAGCGTGCTTAAATAAGCTTTAGCAACGTTATCGTTAATATAATCCTGATGAACAACTGTTGGTAAATTCTCTTTCCGACGGTTCTCGTCTATCGCGATAAAGCGTTTCAATTGGATTACCCTATCAAGAAGTTTAATTTCAGGAGATGAAAGGCCCTTGTATATTTTAGAATGTGCTTCATCATACATCTGTTTAGCGAATGCCGTTGCTCCTTTACTTGCTACAATGTAGTTTCTGACTAGTCTACCTCCAGATTTATTAAGGATGAATTTTGGTAAGAACTGACGATCAAAGAACTTTGCTATGAAAGTAGAAAAAGCTTTATCCAAACTAAATTTAGGATTCATTAGAGCATCTGCTTCTTTATCAGCTTTGTCAAAAGAATCGTCGACAATCTTTTTAGCATCCTCTTCTGTAACTGCTTTTTGTCTTTCTAAATAATCCTTGGCCATCATCTTTTCCATACGGTCAGAATATTGTTTTAAAATATCCTTTTCCGAAACACCGTTTTTTAAATGCTCGTCAACTTCTTTTTCTAAAGAGGTGCGAGATTTTTCACTTGCATTGCGTTCGTATGGTTTATTGAGGTAATCTATGAAGTTATTGTCGAGGTCTGATTTTTCTACAGATGTTAAGTTTTTATACCATTCCGTTTGTTGAACTGCATTAAGTCCGGCTGATATAATATCCGCAACAGTACTTGCGGTTTGCGCTGCTAATTTCATCGCCATTAAACCTTGTCTAGCAACAACCAATGGTAAATTCATTCCGAGGGTATCTTTTCCAAACTTATCTATATCTGAAATAAGCTTGTCTATACCTTCAATAAAATCATTGATTTTTAAATCATGGGAAAGGTTGACTTTGGTATCTTTAGTTGAAGACTGATGTTCCTTGTTTTCGGAAATCATATTGTCGATGACATAGATGATTCCCTCTTCACTCTTTAATACATTTCTTGGATGTAGATCTGAAACAGTATATTGCCCGTTGGTAAATGAAGTGTCAGTAACTTTAGTAAAACCTAAAGATTCCATAAAAGAAGCTATTACTGATTTCTCAACGTGTTCTGCTTGACTTACAAAAGGCTGTTTAATTACTACCTCAACATATGGTGCACGATTGGCTCCATTGTCAAATCCAGAAAAACCAACTAATTCATAACTTGTTTCAGGGAATAATTTATTGTGATTTTCAATGTAATCTAAAAGGTTGGAAACTAAAAACTGAGAATTGAATAAATTGTTGCTTTTATAAACCGAACGTTCTTCAGCGTTTAAAACAACTGTATTTTCGTTTCCGCTTCCAAAGGCTTTTCCTAACGAATAAATATCATCTATCCATAAATTATTCTCCTTTGCATACTCAAAAACAACTCTTTTCTCAAGATCTGATAAATCATGAGGATTCATTTCTAAAGATTCTCCTTCTGGTTGATTTTTTGCAAACTCTCTCTTTGCTTCTTCAATTCTTCCTCTAATATTATCGGAGATTGATTTTCTGCTAGATTCTTCATTGCTGCTTCCGAGTTCGCTTTGTGGGCCTCCGTCAAGTATTCCGGTTTCTCCGCCGCGTTCCTTACTTGTGCTTTCGCTATTGTCTCGTCTACTCTCTTCTTGAACTCTGGATCTTTCTCCATTCTCTGTAGTATTTGCAACTTCGCTAACGATCGTTCTGCTGGCGTCATTGGTCTGCGTGGAGTTTCTTCTTTCTTGCTCATAGTATTGATCGTTTTCGGTTTGTAAATTTACAAAATCTTCTTCATTCATCACATCAAATAAAGAAGCATATTCATCATAAAATTTTTGTTTAGTTGCCTTTTGTTCAAAAGCTTGATTTAAAAAATGGTCTGTTGCTGGTAATCCCGTAATTTCCGTGAACGCGGTTTTCAAAGCTGTTAAATCTTCTTTCATATTTCGGTCTAAGAAATCCTTTTTACCTCGGGGATTTTCCACAATAAAATCAACGATGTCTTGTTCAGTAACCTCAACTCCTGAAATTTCAGAAATCTCTTGAGCAAGAGAGTCCAACGGGCGACCTTCCCCCTTTTTACCGAAATACTGCATTGCAATACTTTGAGTAATATAGTTGACATCGGCATTGTCCACAAAGCTTTCACGGGAAACAGCACCAATATTTTCGGCAATCATTCTTTGTTTATAATCCAATTCAGAACGATATTCTTCACGACTGGTCAAAGCAATAGCCTCCGCTATTTGACTAGCATTTTGGGAGGTTTCCGCAATATGTTTGTTGGCCGTAACTCCTTCCTCTATATTCGATGTATCAGATTCTTGTCCTTCTGTAAAATCAAGGGATTTAGCATATTCTTTTTGCAGTATTCTTATAGTTGGCCTACTTGGCGTCCCTCCATTTTCATCTTTAAATACCAACTCATTATTTTCATAAGAAACGGAATAAGGTTTTCCATTTGTAGATGCTTTTATCTCTTTTACTTTTGGCTCTCTAATTGACTGCGTGTTACCGGTTTCTTGTACTTCTTCTCGAATAACACTTTCTCCTTCTTGGTTTTCAAGTGTATTACTGACTTCTTCCACGTTAATAGCTCCAGTTCGAACATCTTCATTAATAATAGTATTTTCGGCTTGTGGTATTTCATTTTCGATGGGGTTATTGAGAGGGACAATGATGTCCCTCTCTGAATTTTGTTTCTGATATATTTTTAAAGCTCTGGCTGAAATCTCTTCATCTTTCAAATCAACTTCTTTCGTGCCTTCAGGATCTTTCTCTGCTATTAGTTCGCGACTAGCCTGGTCTTTTAACTTGATTACTTCTTCTGGTCTTAGAAGGTTTAATTTCGCATTTGCTTCTCCGTTTAGTAGTCCTCGACGTTGGGATTCCGCTGTGTCAAACTCTTCTTTTAAATTATTAGCTAATTGTTTTTTAATATCATCCGAAAGGTTTTCCTCATTTTGAATTTCACGAACTTTTTGTTTGATATTGGCCTGAGTTCTTTCGATTCTTCTTATCTCGTCAAATTCACCTTGTGGCATATCTTCAATGCCTTTTGCTTGCTTAACAAGTAGTCCATTGAGTTTTGTTTTTGCAGTTGAAATTTGGTCTTCGACAATTATTCGAACAGACGGAGCGGTAGAATTTTGATCAAGCGTTTTTTCAAATTCTAATATTTGAGCATTTGCTTTTTGGATTCTATTATCTAGCGAAAATGGTTTAATTGCACTTGAAACAATATGAGAAGCACTCGGTATTAACAATCCCATAATCGCCCCAGCTGAAGCTGCGTCTTTTACATTATCAAAAATACCCACATCTTTACCTAGAACAAACTTATCCATCACGTTCTGCATTATTTCTGTAGCAGATTCGTCTAATCCTTCATAAACACCGCCTTTTACTACTTCTCCAGTAGCTCCTACTGCGCTTTTCCAAAAACCCTTAGCAATCATTGCCCTCTCTGGACTAGTAGCGCTTTTTATAACTCGACTTGCATTCGTCAAAAGCATTCTATCAACCATGGCCGAAGCCGTTTCGGTCGCCCCAAAGCCTAAAGGAACAAGTGCCTTTTCTAGATAACTGTAATTAGCACCTTGAGTGTCTTCTTCCGAACGCATTTCATCATACTTGGTACCGGTTGCAGAAACACCTAAAGCACCAGTTCCTCCTGCTCCAGTCGCAACCATTGCATAAATAGGAATTTGACTCGCTACTGCGGTGTTCCAAAACCACTGACCAAAGTCACTAATGTCATTAATTTCATCTACTGAAATAGGTTTTGCAATACCGGCCCTAACATCTTTACTAACTCCTTTTATAGCTTCTTGTAATATTCTAGATTGAACTGGCGAACCAGTTCCGGTTGTTTCTCCTATCCAATCAGTCGCTCCGATTAAACCTGCTGTCAAATCAAGTCCTGTTGCGCCAGCATTATTAGTGAAATTTTTAAACCAACTATAATCCCTTTTAAACACATCGATATTTTCAGAAGCTTGTCCGAGTTCTTTTGTATTTGACACATAATCTTGATGTGTACTAATAGCTTCTTTTAATATCGAATTATATCTATTTTGTAACTCCGAAAACTCTTGTTGTTTTTCAGGACCAATAGGAGTATTCTTAGATTCTTCAACAACCTCATTTACTCTAGCCTGAATATTTTCAATCTCGCCACGCAAAAGATTTTGTTTCTCCAAGTTAAATTTGTCTTTTTCTTTAAGGGAGTTGTAATTGAAAGTCTGAAAAGTATTCAACTTATCTTTATGAGTTGGTCCCCCTATTTCCGATTGGGTGTTTTGCAAGTCTTTTAACAAAGCCCTTGTCTGAGTATCTTCCTGCGACTTTAAATTTTTGTTTATTTTTAAAGCACGTGCTTGAGCAATTCTTTCCTCATCAGTTACAATAGGCAGTGGTTTGTTTTCTTTCTTTGCTTGGATTTGTTGCTTTTTAATCAATCCATCAACCTCTTTTAATTCGTCGGACAATGGATTAGTGTCCATCTTAAACTTGTCAACTACCTTTTCTCTTTCAGAAACCGGTAAAACTCCTGCAGCTGCATCTATTAAAAGGTTAAATCCTTTCTTGCCATACGTTTTTAAATTATTGACAAAACCTGATTGATTTATTTCAGCATCAACTCCTTGTACTATTTCTTGTTTTTTGTCGTCGGAAATAGTTTTTGATTGTTGAAATTGATCGAATAGACGGGAGTACTCAGGATTGTATTTTTTAAGTTTCTCGTTGTTCCACGCCATAGTTCCTTCTACGGCTCCTTGTGATGTTGGTGTTGATGACTCCGGAACAGAATTTTCAGTTATTGTCTTTGTGATTTTTTCAATCGGATTCAACGACGTAGCCGAAGAACTTCTTTCCAGTGGAAAAGCCGACTTTTGACTTTGTGAAGTAGATTGTGTAGCGTCTTTTTTTTTTAAAGGTTTAATGCCAAATTTCTGAATTGCCTCGTCAACTTTGTCTCCATACTTTGATTCTAAATCTTCTCTAGAATAAGTCTGTCCTTTAAATATAAATTGAGGTTCAGTAGTTGATAAAATTTCTTTAAAGCCAAATTTGGTTATAGCTTCCTGTGTTTTATCCCCATATTTTGCTCGTAACGCTTCGTGAGAATACTCTTGTCCTTTGTATGTATATTTCTTATCGTCCATTATAGATCAGGTAGGTCGTTTAAATTGGGTAAATTATCGGTTTTACTATTTTGTTTAAAACCTGCTCTCTCTTTCATTTCAGAAACTGATATTCCTAGTTGCGCTGCGATTCTGGATTCTGTCTCTTTTGATACGGTAATTACTTTTTTTGCTTTATCAGTAACTACAGTTTTCATTTCTCCATCACCTCCAAGTACATTCGAAGTCTTCTTTCCGTCTAAATAAGACACATCAACCATCAGTTTACCATCTTTAGAATAAGTATAATTGTCAATTGTCGCATCAGTTATAGTTGCGCCTTTAGTGTTTATTGCTGGTATTTTCACTTTACCGGTAACCGGTACGCTCTTAGAGTTGGCTCCGATTCTATCAATATTATTTTTACCCCATGTATTTATAGACGGATCAACCGCTTCTCCTGTGAAAGCTTTGTCTTTTACTTTATCCGCCGAATCTCGTGCGTCCTTCGATTTATCAAAATTTAATCTCTCCCTAGAAATAGATGCATTGTGATCGACATCTTTTTTAGAAGATTGATCTTTACTCATTACTATTCTTTCTGTTATATCTTTTTCAATTGCTCTTATAGCATCTTCTGGAGGTTTAGTATAATCATATCCTAATTCTCTTAACCTAGATTTTGCAAATGGGGTTACCTCTCCGTCGCTTCCATAAATAAGCGAGTTTGCCATTACTTGAGCATTTTTGATAGGAACTCCCTTGGTGGTGGTGGTGGTATATCCGTTTACATCTTGGTTTTCCACTGTACCCATTCCTTTGGCCGCATCCGAAACTACTTTATCGTAATTCAATTTTGGCTGAAAATCCCAAACACCTAATCCCTGTTGAAGATTATCCCAGGGCATTAGATCAATCTTTCCATCGTCATCATTGTCTCTAAAGCCAACTAATGGAAACCCATTTTCATCTAGTCCTCCCAGATAAGATTCAAAACCACTCAATACTTTTTTCTCAAAATCAGGATTCTGAAAAAAGCTACCACCATCGATTCCCTTTTTATAATCGTCAATTAATTTTGTAAAATTTCCTGTTGCAGTTTGTAAGTTTGATGATAAATTATCAAGGTTAGAGTTTTCGATTTCTAGCTTTACACGTTCAGAATCTGAAATATCACCGTTACGAAGAGCATTATAGATCTCTCCTTTACGATTAACAGCTTGCATGATAATTTTTCCTTGGAACTCGTTTAATGAACCTGATCCAGTGTCCGTGTTTTTAGGCATATTACTTAAAAGTCGTTCACGCAATTTTTCATCACGAGCAAGTAATTTGTCTTTACGATGTTGTTCTATCTGCTCTTGTTGCCGCTTTTCTTGTCTTACATTATAATTTGCCTGTTCCTGCTGATTTACCCAGTCCGATATCGATGGCTGATTTGAACGTTCTGTCCCGTAAACATTATTAGAATTTGCCATAACTAAAGATTATAGTTGTTTCCGTACATTTGCTTTTCTGCAAATAAATCGTTCACTCTTGGAATTTGAAAAATGGTATTAGAAAAAGGATTATAATTATTAGGAACTGACTGGTGAGTATTTAAAGTTAAAGAGTTTGATAGACTATTTTCTTGTGGATTAGAAAAACTCGAATCTGTCGCCCCAATAGTTCTTCCCATAGATGCTAAAGCACTCATTCCTCCAAAAACTCCATTTTGAGTCATGGCATCTCCTGCCTGAAATTGCGAAGAAAGAGCATTGATATTTTGGTTGTCACGATTTTCTTTTGTTCCGCGAATCCTAATATCATCTTCCGCGATTGCGTAATCCCGTTTAATTACTTGATCGTCGAGATCTTTTTGAATTTGTCGATTAACAGAGTTTGTTTCGGCTTGTATTCTTGGCAAAGTAGCCGAAATACCTCGTGAGCCAGTACCTTGAATTACATCTATAACATTAGCAGTACTTCGTTGAGATTCTTCACGAAGAAGATCCGTTCCGACAGTACTGATCTGAATATTCTCAAAAGCGTTTGTTAAGGTTTCTCGCTCGTAGTTATTAAGTTCGTCCTTAGCCTTTTTCTTTTTCTGTTCTCCTTCGTAGATTGAGTAACCTGCTGCCGCTACGCCGATGGCCGCACTCGTGATCGCTGCACACATAAAACTGATATTAATATTTATTCAAAGATAAACAAATTACATATCCTTTTACATATCCGATATATTTTTTAATTTATAAAGAAATTATCATTTCAACTGTATTTGAGGAACCTACAGAAAATCCTTCCGCTTTAAAGTGCTTTATGAGGTTAGGGTTTTTTAGACTTGTATATATAGCTTTATAGCCCTTGTTTTTAATAACTACACCCAATTCTCTAATAAGAATTTTAATAGCTTCTTGACGGTTCTTGTCCTTGTATTCTGGGTTCGAAACAATAAATTCAATCCAAGCAATTTTTGAGTTAGTGAAATAAATAAAACCTGCACAAATATCGATTCCCTCTTTATGAATAATTAAGCCACAAGTTCCGTTTTCAGGTAGAAATTCTCTAGCCGGTGCAGGAAATCTAAAGTATCTCCACCATTCAATTAAATTGTCGTAATCAGTTTCTTGCAATCTTCTAGCCTTAAACATATGATTTTATGATATTAGAATTTATTGCAAACAATTCAACTTGCTTACCTTCATTATTCGTTAATTCAACTTCTGCAAAATAGCCACGGATTTCTCCTCCGTCTATTCTTGAACTCTTCTTTGCTAATGCTATCTTCCCAATACTAGAAGATGATACACTACTATCAAGAGTTATTGAAGTATTATCTTTGTTTCTAATAATACCTATAAATTCTGGTGTTTCCCCATTCATTAAATAAAGTTTATCTCCAATATCAACCGAATCAGAAACCAAATCGAAACCAACTTGATTGTTGTTGATCGACTTTACAACACCTATCCCTTGTACCGCCCCAGAAAAATCATCTTCATTTTCATTTCCTCTTAAATACGTAAAAAATCTACTTTCACGCTGATTAAACTCTTCTGGTTTTAAAGTAGTTTCTGTTAGGTTAGTTTTTAATGAAACCTGCCAAGGAGAATTTCCCTCAATAATGAATGTTTTGAAAATTTTATCTTCATTGGCAACATCATTAAAAATAGTGACCATTGATGAAGGAAATCGAACGCCATAAAAGGTGTTTGTAATAGGGTTTTGCTTATCGTTATGCTCCCATATCTCACCATTTTTTGCAGTAATAAATACATTTCCTACTCTAAACATCATTTCTGGGTAGTAAGTAAAAAAAGTAGCCCATCCAGTTTCCTTTTCTCTAAATGAAATTGTTTTCATAGTTATGTAGTTTGGGTTTGAATATAATTTGAATAAGCACCATACGTTGCTGTTCTAATTCTAAACTCATATATGGAGTTAGGATCTAAACCATTGAAATCTTGAATATAACTGAAGTTATTGTCATACTGGACATCCCTAAATAAAGGACTTGACCATAAGGCTGTTCCTGATTTTCTAAAGGAAAGCTCATGACCTCTGATTCCGCACTGTGACTCTGACCCATTCCATGCAACTCTTATAGTATCAGGAATCAATTCATCCCACATCGCTGTAAAAATTTGTGGAGGAGTTACTGTTCCATACTTGTCGCGATAATCCCAAATCATATATAGAATTTGATCATCTGAAATTTTATTGAAATTAAATGTTGCAGAGTGAATTAGATTAAATCCATCTAAATTGTTAGTCTCTGTAATAAGTAAAGTAGATTCATTCATTATGGCTTCAAAATCGTTTTCAGTGAATAAAACATTTGATATTAAATAACCAAGTCTATTACAGTTTTTTGAGAATTTCCCGGAGCTAGAAGTGTCTTCTAGAATTTGCATAGTAACTAGAGATCCGTTTTCTGGGAATTTACCGACTCCTTGTATTCCTGACTCGACTTCAAATAAACTTACTGGATAACTATCAATAAAATAATTCGAGTTATAAAATGAACTACTGCCCCACTTCACACGATTATTAATTACAGATCCCTGGTCATTAATGTCAGTTAAAATGATGTTTATTATTTTTAAAGTTTTACCAACAGGACATGCGTTCGAAATTTGAAAAGAAATTTTTTCTGTTTCAGGAATAACCTTTGAGTTTACTACTCCATTTACACTAGGTACTTCAACATAAATTTCAATTGCACCAAGTCCTGAAGCATTGTTTTTAACAAATTGTTGGCCCATGTAATTAGCTAAAATAGTTGCAAAACCTTCTGTAACATTATAGTTAAGTGTTGTTGTTCCTCTAAACTCATTTAATTTAAAGTCAATTTCTGTAACAGTGTCTACTTGATAGTATTGACCAAGGACATTACACCCAAATTCTGGTACTTCAACTTCATTATCTCCTATTGTGATTTGATAAAATTGATTATAAGGATCAAATCCACCGATAATTCTAGAGTTTGCATTTTCGGTTAGCTCTTTTCTAAAGAATCCCTCCATACCATATACGATTGGAGATATTCCGTTATTAGATAATCTCCAAACTAGACCACGTTTAGCGTCCACTCCGTAAACTCTATTTCCGTGTGTTGCGAATGATTCCGGATGACTTAGTCCATATTCTCCTGCATATGGTATGTACTCTCCCAGAACGTATGGTACTTTGGCAACATTCGTCGATCCATCAGCATTATACATCGCATCTTTACCGAAAAGTACTTGTCCAATTTTATCTAACTGACAAACCAATAAGTTTCCTTCTCGCCCGAGTAAATGAGAAATACTTCCGTTATTTTTATCTAATTCTTTCCAATTTAATTTAACTGGATTAAAACTATTTAGCCCGTTTATACCAGCGCTCTCAACATAGGAATCTGAATAAGTGACATCCGAATAACGAGTAACTTCTCCATATTCTTCTGTTGATGTAGTAGTAGGTTGTAAATCAATATTAAGATAGTTCTTGTTGAACATGTCCTTGATTTTATAACTCTCAACTCCGTTACCGAAATTGAAACAGTTATAAAAACTGTCTAGTGAAATTTCTGCAGCATTTCCATTAGTCTGATTTAATATGTTTCCTTGATGTTGACCGTTTACAATTTTAAACACCTCTTCAGTTTGGTAGAAAATTCCTGTATCAGCAGTACGTTTGGGTTCAGTTTCAAATACATATAGCCCAGAATCGGCTGTTCTTACAATTAGTTTAAAATCTACGTGAGCTGTCCTTCCTCCGCTCAACCCAGATTTGGTACCTTTTACAGTTAAATACTCTTTACCGTTTTTATTCTCCCAATATATTCTTCCTGCATAATTATCATGTTCTTGATTTTCAGCAACGACATTTCCATACAGAATCGATTGATTCAAAACATTTTGATTTACCCAATCTTTTAAAGAATTATAATGAACTTGAGTAGTGTAGTTTTTCTCTAATGTATTATACCTCCAACCTCTATCAGGACGATGATTTGAGTCTATAAAAAGATAAACTGATGACCCAACAGGTATTTCAAAATCTCCTTCAATATTTAGATCCGTGAGTGCGTACGGGTAATTACCTGAGCCTTTTTGTGAACCATTTCCAGAATAAGAGTAATTTCTAAAATTTAGCTTACCCATTATAAAACCATCTGGTTTAATCTTCATGTATAACCCCGCTTGCTCTATTAAATCGGTACCAGACGAATCTTTATTACCTGTTATAAAATCTTTAGGTTGAGATTTTACTTCAAGAACTGGTGTTTTAATTATATTTTGAATTGGTTTACCGCCAATAGATTTTAAAATTATCACATCACCTTCCTTAACTTTGTCTTTATTACTTCCTTCTAACTTACACCAAGTATATAATTCTTCATCATAAAAAATATTGATAAATATATTTTCATAACTCAAAGGCGATGACTTGACAGCAAACTTAAAACTAGTAGCCCATTTAGGAGGTTTATTGTTAATTCGTATTCTTAATTTTGATTGTTTTTCAAGATCAGTTTGAGCGACAAATGCTGTATTATTTAAAGACGTCAAAGCTGTAGTGCCCCTTTTAAAATCATCCTGATACAATATTGCAACTTCATAATCTCGATTTGTTTTTAATGAATTAGAGTCATTGATTAATCTATTAGAAAAGCTGGAGGGATCGGTTATATTAAAGTTAAAAGCTAAATTATTACTTGCATTACTTGGGTCTTGAATTCTCCCCCATGTAAGACCAAAAAGCACATTACCATTACTTTCAGCTATTGTATAAAGTTTAGGATATTCAATTACGGCCCAACTGGGATAACTTTCAAAAATTAAATTATCTTTAATCTTCTGATTTATGATCTCTATAAATCCCTCAAAGTCCGGCTGACTATATACCCCATGTGCAGTTGAAAAATTAGATGACACCACAAAATCAGTACTATCCGAAAACGCCACATTATTAGTGATTTTACTCCTGAATTCTAGAAAAAACGTAAGAACAGAGCCTTCAATAAAGGTCTGACCCTGTGACGCAAATAAGAAAAAACCACCTATGCTGTTATCAAAACCATATTTTAAATAATTGATCACATCTAAGGGTTTCTTTGAGATCGATACTTCGTAATCAACATTTATCTTTTTATTTGATGAGTCCATCAAGTCATATCCCTCAGTATAATTACCAACAATAAGCCGATTACCTATTGTAGTAAGAGCTTTGGCTCGTCTCGGTACATTGTCAAATTGTTTAAAAAATTCATTTTCAGGTAAAACCTTGTATAGCTTATTATTTGAGTAATTAAATGATTTTTCAATATTATCTCCCCAGGAATTTTTCTTTTTATTAAAGCTTTCAATAATGTATTCGGTATTTGAATTACTTTCTTTAGCAATAACTTGAATTTCCAAAACTCTTTTATCTCCGGTGTTAATAATCACAGAAATGGCGTTGAATTGATTGACCATCGAAACATTGTCTAAAGTTTCATAATCAATCTTGTATCCTTTGGGATAAAACTTATAATTAGTGACTGGGCTCAAAGCCGAATAATCACCATCAAGATATTTGTATCTGTATGCAAACGAAATGAACTTTTCTTCAATATTATTACCTAATCCTAGTGAATAGGTATACTTAGTCTTTGGCGCAAAAAGTGGCGGCTTCTTTATTAAATAGATGTCCTCTTTCTCAAATCCATTTGCTCCATATTCTTTTGCTCGCTCAATATTGATACAGCATATTTCCATATTGTTATCTGTCCAAACAAGCATATCCTTTTTAGTATCCTCAGAAATAATTTTGCATATACCTGTGATCTTTCCTTTCTTTTGTAAATTCAAGATTCTAGTTGAAGCTGGACGGGTATCTTCCAATAAAATACTTACTGACTTGGTATCTAAAGAATATTCAATCAAATAAGCACCCCGATTTGACCTCACAAACCAATAAACTTTCCGCTTGGTTTCGTCAGATAATCCGCCTAATGTTTCTGCGCCAGAACCTAAATTAAGATTTGTAAGTCTTTTGTTCGAAAGCGTTTTTTCTATAGCTCCAACATCTGACCCTTCAGAAGTATTTACAATCACATTTTCAGCATGACGAAAATAGCCATTAGGAAGTAATCGCTCATCAATATCTTGGTTCATTATTCCTTTTTCGAATGTTCTTCTGATATCTGGCATATTATAAGTGTTTAGCTATTTGTAGTAAGTCGAAATTTGCACGAGCCATTTTTGCTTTATGCAGCGAAGATTTATATATGTTTGAAGCTCTTAATTTCTCATTGGCCGGCACGTTTCTATTTCTTTCAATGCAAGCGTGGTAAATAAAATCCTCGATTGATTTTTGTAGGTATTTATGCACAGTGATTTCTTCTTCTCGTAATCCAGCTTGCAATCCATCAGAAACATATTCGATTACAACTTCCTTGTCCATCAGATCAGAACTGAAAAGAAATTTACCGGCCCTTTCATCAACTTTAAAGTGACCATATTTAGATAGCTTAGCTGTGTCTACAGAGCTCCCAGAGCATCCACTAGGGATTGAATACTTTTTATAAGGCTTTGCGTAGCCATTTAAAGAATCAGCCGTTAAAATCCCTCCTTTCTCATCAAATAGAATTTCTCCTTTATGGTCCTGAAGATATCCAACAGCAGTAGATATACTCTCATTGATATCTAAAGGCTGCAAATAGAAACCTCCATTTGAAGTATTGAACACAACTACCGATACGCGAACATAATTCACGTAGTCCTGTGGAACTATTACAACGAGATTATCTGGAACAGTAATCTCAAATGCGAGAACATCATTAGCAGCGCTTTTATTGACTTCTTTAATCGCTTGTAATGCATAATGAAATAGTCGAAACCTCTTTATATTTCTTAAATAACTATCATCATCCATTGCTCCTAAAAGCATGTTATCGATAATATCTTTTAAAGAAATGTATTGGTAATTTCCGTGTTGACTTTCGTCATTATAATATTGATGTGGTGTTGTCATTAGTTCGCGTTTTCTTGATTGAATTCAATATTCTCTTTGGTCATGGTGATTTGCTGTAAGTCTTGTTCTTTGAGATTAATACCTAATAGCTGAAGCGTTTTTAAAACCACATTACTAAATTCACTTTTGTGCAAATCGATATCCTGAAAATCTAGCGCACTCGGATTGTATATTTCAGTCCCATTAGCAACGAAATAAGTCCATTTAGGGATTTTTGGGTTTCTTAGATAACTAATAGTAACCTTATCGATTATCGTTGAAGGAGCTATCTTTATTTGATCAGCATATTTATTATAAACGGGATATTGATTTGTAGCGATTTTCTTAACTAAGTTGAATTCACTATTTGATTTTGTATTTTCAACCTCAACCTCATTGCAAAAAACAGCATCAATAAACCTTAAATCACTTGGCCACACAAAATACCCATCCTTATAAATCATGGGCTTATTTTCAACTAAAAAGTGATTAAGCTTTTCTCTAATTCTGTCAGGTATATTTTCAATATCTCGTCCAATTAATCCCTTATTCTGCCGATTAAGCATTCGGTTTAAATCAGGAAGGTACTCTTCATATATCTCATTAATCACTTTGTTAATGAAAAGTCTTATCTCAGATGGCTTACTGTTTCCTCTAATATCTGAATTTGCTAAAGCAAGAACCGTTTTATAAACTAAATCAATTGAAATCATATCGTTATGTTTAGATACAAAGATAAACAAATATATATCCGATATATTTTAAGATATATTGAATTTACAAAAAACGCCTGACTTAAAAATAAATCAGGCGAAATTCAATAGAGAAAAAAAGCAGGGTATTATTGTTCGTTTATCTTGTCAAGAAGCCACGTTAAATCATTTTTTTTATTTACTGGAGCAGCAACTCCTTTTTTCTCAAGATAAAGAGCTTGTGCTTGATCGAGAGATAAAGCCATTGGCGTTGTTACAGATTCTGTTATTGTGCCAGTACTAGCGAGAGCAGCATTGTTTTTTAATAACTGTCGCAATTCCTCAATTTCCCGATCTTTATTCGCGAGTTCTTGATCTTTAGCATTGATAGTTGCGTCTTTCTGAGAAAGAATTGCAGACGAATCATTTTTAATTAAACCGATACTTTGTTTTGTTTTTGCATCAATGCGAGTACTGATTTCTTGTAAAGTGTTTCTTGCATTATCAGAATCCGATGCAAGCAAGTTTCCAAGCTTCTCATTACCATTTTCGCCTACAGCAACATTTATAATCGCTTGTTCATTATCTGTCCATATGACTGCCGTATGTCCGATGTTGTTTTTCACGACACCAACGATATATGCCATCGATGCGATGTATTGCGATTGGTAATCAGCTTTTACAATTTTAGAAATAATCTTGTCTGGATCGTTAAAAGCTAAGGCCTTTAATTTTGATTTAGCGTGAACTTCTGTCCAATTATAAGCATCATATCCAAAAATAAGCATTGCGATTGCTCGAAGTTCGTTGATGTCCTCCTTATTGATCAAAGCAAGTGCTTTCTCTTTGTTTTCAAAACTAGCCAATGCTTTTTCTGATTCCAATTCTTCAGAGAAAATAGAAAACTTCTTATCGTAATCTGGATGACTTGTAAGCCATTTAATTAAAGCTACATTACTGTTCTTAACGACTAGTTCTGTACGATTTGTACCGTTGTTAAATTCAAAAGGGGGAACTAATGACTTTTGGGCATCTTTATTCTTTTTAAGAATATCTTCTTCATATATATCTGTTTGCCCTGGATAATATCCAATAAATTTTAATCCCTCACCAGGTTTTTCAATCATCAAATCATATTGTTTCGGTGACCAGCTTTGAGGTTTAATATCTAGTATCAAAACAAATGTTGTAGTTGTTTTTGTCTGTGTCATAATTTATTTTATAATATATCCTGAAGCCATAAATACAACTTCAGGATAAAGATTAATTAATATCCAATAAAGTAATTATTAAGAGCAATAGCTCTATTTGTTCCTTCCGTAATAAGTTCCACAGAAGAGGTATCATCCTTAGATTGTTGACCTAAAACCCCCCAAAACTTTGTCTGCTTGTTACGATTTACTAGATCGTTCTGTCTATATAAAATATCCAAATATGGCCTTGTAATTGCATTTCCATTCTCTGTTATATGAGTCACGCCAGAAGGGATTCCTAAATATTTCAATTCAGACGATTTAAATTTAGCTGCTCCTAGTAAAGTAGGGTCATCTAGTACGGACCATGAAGTAAAATGGAATTGTACCCCATCAATTTTGACAGACACAAAATCTAAATTTAAGGCCATGTCCTTATCATTATTAAACGCACCGTAATTTGAGCCATTTAAAAAGGAAGAATTTACACCAGACATCATCTCTCTAAAAAGAGCCATTTGATCGTGATCAACATAATAAGTAAACTCACGACAAGTTCCTTGTTGTTTGGCTCGTTTCGCTAGATTAGATAAATCCTTGGTCGATCTGATATAATCTTCAGCAATATTACCATGCATTTTAACTTGTTGAGCTAATCCGAACATCCCTTGATCAAAGTTAGCCTTAGCAGAATCTGAATTATCATGGGCTCTCTCATGTAATACCAATGTTAATTCCCATTGATTATCAAAAGAAGTATAAAAACGCTCCATTTCAAAATTCACCCATTTAGGACCAGCAGGAGTTTCGATCCAAGTAGAATTCGCTAAATCCGAGTCAGATACTTTAAAAAAATCTTTATGAACATGCGTATAGTTCATTCTCATTTTAGGATCCCACTTTTTACCAACTTCAAATGGAGTATCCCCTTTTCTAAATCTAGAAGAGAAATCAGCCATTACATCAACATTACCTTCTGTAAAAGGCTCAAGTCCATCATTCAAAGCAATAAATTTCTTATCAGAAATAACACTACTTACAATTGCCTGGAACACTTTATCCCCATCAGTAATACGAATTACATCTCTCGGTCTTAACTTGTGATCCGCTGTCGAAGTAAATTCATTTCCAACAACTACAACATCTTTCAAAAGATTATGTAATCTATTAGTTACTGCATACTGAATGTAATCATTTTGATAAGGCTCGCTTTTACCTTTTGAGACAGCTTTAATAAGTCCTAAAATTGAACCTTTACCATTTTCGTAAACTAATTCTTTCATCAATCCCGGTTGAAACTGAGACGAATAATTTAATAAACTAGTAAAATTCTCAGGAGTTCTTCTGAGCTCATTGTTTGTATCTGTAATTACAGATAAACCATTTAAATTGTTTTCGTTTAATTGAAAAGCCATAATTATTTTTGTTTAAGGTCAGATAATGACATCAACGTAACTCCGTATTTACTAGGAGTAGTTAGTCCCTCTTGATTTGTAAAATTCACATTTCCCCTTACTTTTAATGTCTCTTCAATCGCTTCCGCCCTTGCTTTTTGGATGATTGAAGAAATGGCTTTTTCTCTATTTTCTGGCCTTAACCAAAACACATCCTCACCGAATGATTTGTGGTTAAACCCTTTTTCGGTATGGTAATTCTCTTGAATGAACTTATCTATATCCGACACAATCGATATGGCACTGCCCCTATCTTCATCAGAATATTCATAAGCGAAATTCAATTCTTTTTCCACTCCATTATCATCAATCACAGTTTTAAAACTAGCTGCCGTAACACTGTTCACCGCATCCGTTGCGTTTTTAATATGCGTTTGATGGTTAGAAACCATTACCTCGTAATCTGATTTTTTGATAACAGCTCCATTATGGAGCTTTACAAATTCATCTTGATTGGTTGGTGTGGTTGGTTCTACTTTTTTAACTGGTTGCTTAAATTTCTCTTGTTCAGAAATTCGAGCATCCTTTATTGTTTTTCCATATCCAGCTAATTTGATTGAATCCGAAGAACTTAAGTCTTCTAATGATTCTATACCAAGTTGATTTTCTAAATACTCATCTATTTGTTCATCTGTAAATTGCGATCCGGTCTCTTGACGAACTCTTTCGCGAGCAAATTCAATTGGAGAAATGGCGTTTAAATCTTGGTTTAAAGTTTTGAATTCTTCTCTACCTCTACCGGTTTCTTGTTTGAATTTGAAATACGCCTTATCTTCGTCATCTGCCAATTCTTCCCATGGATTTACTTCTCTTGTTTCGATAACTGGCTCGGGAGTTTTCAATAACTCATCTAAAGAAGTAACGTCTCTGCCTTTATCTTTTAAAAACGATAGAACAGCTTCTTCAGTTAATGGTGAGACTTCTGTAGTAGTATTATTCCCTGCTCCTTCGTTACCTAAATTTGGTAAGTCTGGATTTTCATTGTTTTCTTCAGTACTAGCTTCTTGTGACATAATCAATACAATAGATTAAACTTATAGTTAAGACAAAGATAATAGATTTTACATATCAATTGATATATCTGATATATATTTTAAATAAAAAATTATTGACCCAAAAATTCATCAAAATCAAAGTTGTCTTTGAAATCAATAGCTGGTTTTTTATTATGTCTTTGATCAATCATTTCTGATTGTTGTGTTGCTTGCAATTTGGTTCGATCGTCCTTTCGGTTTTCTTTAAAGCCTTCTAGGTTCTCCTTCCCTAAAGAGGTTAACTGAGTTAAATATACTTCTTGCTGAAACTCTTTATCTTTTGTAGGCGCCATTATTTCCTGAAGACCTTGTTGTTCCGTTAATTTAATTTTAGAAAGCCCACTTTGAAATTGTAAATCAATCTGTTTTTTGAACTGATAGGCATTTGTTTTAGCTTCTTC
This sequence comes from Flavobacterium sp. HSC-61S13, assembly GCF_024171535.1. GTDB lineage: Bacteria > Bacteroidota > Bacteroidia > Flavobacteriales > Flavobacteriaceae > Flavobacterium. The sequence continues at coordinate 69,013 of NZ_JALJZV010000012.1, forward strand.
AGCAGCTTGAGCAGATAGCGCATCATTTTTGGATTTATCTCTAGCTGCTGCCATTTGTTCTTCCATTCGTTGAGTGCGTTCTTTCCTACGGTGGTAATAAAGGTATTTCCGAGCCAATTTTGGATTGGTTTTAAAGATATTTGTGGCTTCTGATTTGATTTCTGGGCTTACGAAGCCTTCCTGTAATGCGATACCTAAATCTTCTTTAAACTCTTGTATTTCAAGAGAAGTAGGCATCATATTGAATGTAAATCCGAATTCATGTAAATGGCGATTTTTCAAAATAGAAAGATGGTCCATCATGTGTTTACCAATCACATTATTGTAAATTTCACGGATTTTACTTGCTTCAGAATAATTATAAATAGCTTGGATACGCGTAGAAATAAGTTCACATACTTTTAGGTTAAAAAGCACATTCATTCTAACAATATTCTTTGTTACAGTATTACTGGCCATCTGAGCCAATTGGTTCACACCTACTAAAGCATCTGAAGGCATTGATCCATCACGTGCGGGATTAATGCCTGTGTTTTCTCTAATTAAATTGTAGTCGTGTGCCCAGGAGTTAAGTAGAATTGATATTGCAGAACCTTGTTGCGCAGCCATTGGTCGGATCGCGTGTGAATCTTTAAGTCCACTGTCGCCCATGTCAATACGCTTTCTAAAAACTACCCCTTTGGCGCCCATAATATCTAAAGCCGTTTGCCAAATAGCCCTTTTAGTTCCGCCTTTACCATCATCCAGTTCAGCCAACATATCCAAATCAATCTCTTTTAAGTCGGGAGTCAATTCAGAAATTAAATGTTGAATTTTCAGAGCTGTCAATTGCATTCTATCCGCAATTACTTCAATGTTATCTGTAAAAGATCTAAGTTTATTTTCGTAAATATCATAAGCATATGCTACAAATGGTGACATTGCTTTATTCATTACATCATCATACAAATTTTCGCATTCTTTCCATCCAAATATATATTCTGAACCAATTATGTAATTACCCTCAATCCAAGTATCGAACGTATTAGACAATTCGCTAACATCGTCTTGTTCCGGGGCAATAAAAGTATCAGGACGTTTACTTAATTTTATTGGTTGTCCATTGCGTAATTTCTTTTTGTATTTAATTGTTTTGACCGTTTTATAAGCAAACCTTAAAACATCAACTTTTGAACCCAAAGCTTGGTCGGTTAAGCTAATACTGTCATTACTATCTTTATAAGCTTGATTGTATAGACCAGCAATTTTTGATAGCGTTAAGTCATCAAATCCGCTTTCTCTTTTTAAGTCCGAAATAGTAATAGAATCTACAACACCTTCATAAAACTTATCATCAAAATCGTTTCTCTTTACTTCCGAGTGTATATAATTTTCTGGATCGACATAATCAACTTTTACACCGTCGTTTTTATCAGTCCAAACTCGTGCAACTATTAAACCAACATCAACAGAATCTTTATTTTTTTGATCCTCGATAAAGCTCCAGTTATTGGAGTGCTTGATCCAATTGATCAAAATCTCTTCAGCAATTTCTATTTTAGGACGGTCTTTAATATCCATCAACATCTCCATTTCTTCCTCATTGTCCGGCACAAATGATTTAGGCATTAAATCGATTCCTAAGTCTTTTTGTACGGATTCCAGAAGCTTACGGGATGCCATATATTTTCTATACTCATTCTGCTTACTTTCCTTCATATTAATGGATATTTTATCCATTGCTCGAATATCCAGAATATAATTTTCATCCGAAATACCATTGGAAACTATACGACAGAATTTCTCTCCAAGGTTGATATAACGGAAATCCAAATTCAAATAACTTAAATCATTATCCGACTTCGCAATCTGGCTTTTAAACTTTGTCAAATCAACTTCTCCTCGGACGAATTTTCGCTTCGTTTTTACATATTCTCGTCTTGTCATAAATTGACAACCTTGAGCAATGCGAGCACCGCTAAACCATTCAGTTGATATTAACTTGGCTACATTTAAACCGTATTCGTCAGTCAATTTGACTTCAAAAGGTGCTAGTGGGTCTATTTCTTTATAAATCTTACTCATAATTATATTGCTTTGGAAATTGCTCCTGAGTTATCGTATCTTTTAAATGGTATAGTGATTGGCTTCGCTTCTTCAACTTCTATTTTGATTCTCCTTTGATTACCTAATAAGGCCAAGGAAGAACTGATATAAGCATCGTATTTGGTTCGTTTTGTTGGGTCGACATCTTTCCATTGGATTAATGTTCTGGTAAAAGGCATATATCCCATTTCTCCAATTGCTCTTCTTGACTCGTCCCTTGCGACACCAATATGGTCTTGGATATATGCTTCTACTGCATAAAATTGATATTCCCCAATCTTAGCGTCTTGTGGAGGAACTCCCCCATATTCTTGTTCTGTATCGCTTAAATCTTTCCAAAGCTTGAAAGGGTTGTTTAAAACAAAATGACGATATCCGCGGTCTTTTACATATTGCAAAAACTTTTCATTTGAAAGCTCCGGCAAGAATGGCATTGAAAAATAAACGGCTGCCATTATCACGTCTTCAAAAAATAGTTCTACTTTTTTAGGCCGATCGATGTATTCCAAAATGAAAGCATCGTTAGGAAACGGCCCAATATGAAAGCGAGTAGCTAAATGAATTGAACCCATCGAACCTCGATTGTCAACCGTTTTGCTTCGATTGTAAGGATCGACACCAAGACATCCCATATTCCCATTAACCGGAGCCCAAGCTAATACGCCGTGAATCCTTTTCTTTTCACGCTTGTTCCGATATTCTGCCGGTGGATGATAATCTTTCGCTATCCAAAATCGCCCATTAACGGGGTCAGGCATCCATAAAACCTCAGTATCTTGTATACCATCTTTCCAATAGAAATTACCTCGTTCTACTTCGTTATTACCTCTTTCGTTATTTTCAAGTTCCTCATCATTGTGCTCAATTTGTTCCGATAAATGAACAATATTAAAAGCACAATCGTTAGCTTCATCGCGAAAAGCATCGCGTTCTGTTTCAGGAAACTGACGTAAAAATTCATATTGTTTCTCAGGATCTTCTTTTAAAGCTTCAAGCTCGTTTTTTAAGAACGTTCCAGAACCGATTGAGACAAGTTTACCTAAATCGTTTATTATTGGCGTTTCGGGATCTGCGACAATACTAAATCCATATTCATCGAAAAACCCTTCCAAACAATATTTAGCAGCAATAAATATTCTATATAACCCTGATTTAGTTTGACCGTTTTTATTTCGTTTTGAAACATCGCTATCATCCCAAATTTTCTTAAACTCAGCCCCCCCTTTTTTCATAGGGTTAACCGTAGATACAACCATTGATTTACCTACAATATTACTACCAATACGATGTGAGGTTTTAACGATGTACCAATATGTAGAGAATGGAACATCCGGAGGGTATTTACCGCTTTCATCAAGTAGAGAACGAAATATTTTCTCTCCATCCATAGCATTCATTTCTGTATTATGCCATGAAATATTTGTGTCTAGTCCCTGTCCTTCTGAAACGGCTTCTCCTTGTTTACGCTTTTTGGTTTGTTCGGTAAATACTAATTCTGTTTTTGGTGTTGTGGTACCATCTGTTTCGGGTTTAAAAAACGGAGGATATCTTTTAAAAGCACGTACTAAACGATTGAATATTTTCTTAGCATCCGCACCTTTCTTGGAAATCATACCAAGTATCTTATTCTCGTGGATAGATCCACTTTCCAAAATTTCGTTATTACCTAAGGCAGATGCTCCAAAACGTCTATTTTTCACGTAGTCCATTCCGTAGCTACGTTCATCAGCTTTACAAGCTTCCCAGAAAATCATCAATTCATTTTGGATAACCCTAAGACTTGGATACTCTGCTTCTTCACGATACCACTGTATAAAGTGCCAATATGTACCTGTTAAATAAACCGCTTTACCATTTAGAAATATCCAACAACCTTCATCACGCATTTTAAATTGGCGTTCTACGTACTTGGAATATTTTACATTATCCCAATTGCTGTCGTTTAATCCTTCAGGAATTAATTCTCGTTCCCATTTTTGATTTTTTGCAGTCTTGTCATGATTGATAATCTCCTTTTTATCCGGCTGTTGTGGTAAGCCTATATTGATTCCAGAAATACAATATACTTCACCGAGTGTCCCATCTTTAGAGATAATCACAGTATCTAAAACCTCATTATAGCCGTAATCCCAAGACTTATTTTTATTCTTGAGTAAACGAACTTTTTCGTCAATTACTGAAACCTTATCTCCTAGATAATAAATCATTTATTTTTTTCTAAATTTCTTTGTCGGATCCTGATTTGTATTTGCTTGTAATTCCTCAACAATTTCTTTATCCCAAAAAGTAGGGTCATACAATTCACGTTGCAATTCATTGATTTTAATCAGGATACTATTTGCTGTATTTAAAGCTGTATCTCTAACACCAATAAAAGCGTAAAGCTGTTGCTCTGCTGTAGAAATAGTTTCATCTGTGTCTTTATCTAAAATATTAGAAAACACGGGTAGAGGCGCTCCTGCTGCTTTAAAAATATCATCAACTAGCTTTTGATACTTTTTAATTAAATCAGGAATCGTAGCTTTTCTAATCTCTTGTAATTGATTATTTGTTTCCATCTTCTTCATATTTTGCTAGAACATCACAGTTTCTAATCCATAAATATTCATCTCCATCGATCCAAAAAGAAACCACCCATTTTCTCTCTATAAAAACCTTGTCACCTTTCTTAACTCCGGAATCTTGTAAGTCTTGATTTACACTAAACACCTTTGCAAGACCATTGATGTTTTTTGGTTCTCTCTTGATCTCAGTAATTATTAATCCTGATTTCTCTTCTTTAGCATCTTCCATCACGAGCTCAACAGCCAAATTTTCTCCGAAACCAATCCATTCTGAAACATCATCTTTACGGATCATTACGATCATGCTTTTTTGTACCTTGAAATAGCCTGGGTATCCTTTTATTTCTTGGTTATCTCCTTTTCCGTGATCATATATCTGCGTGAAGTAAATAGTAGGATCAATTAAAGCTTGATATCCTATGATATTACTACCTTCATAACCTAGCGGAAGTCGTTTAATGATAACTATTGTGTTTGCTAAACGTTTTTGAAGAAATCGCTCATCACCATAAAGCTCTACCTTTCCCTTTGTTTTAAAGGTTTTGTTAAATATTTGGGGTTGAAATACGATAAAATCGTGAACTGCTCTCATACTGTTTCTATTTAAGTTCAAAGATAAACAAAAACATATCAATTAATATATCGGATATATATTTTAGATATATTTGTAAACTCAAAAGCACATAAACCCTAAAATCAATTTTCCAACTCCAGTAGCTACAACTACTGGTTTTTTAATTTAGATTAAACCTTTCAATCTACTCCAATATCTATAAATCAAATACGCTAGAGCTAGCAAAAGTAGTAGTGGCCAGAACTGAAAAATCATTTTAAAGTAATTGACCTGTACCTTTTCAACTACTTTAGTTTTATAAGATTTAAAGAACTCCCTCTGTAAATCCAGAGTTTCCGATTTTACATTAGAAAACACATATTGCTTATTCTCCTTTTTCTCTTGAGACAATTCTTCTTTTATACTACGTGGATTGTAATACTTAGTACCTTCCTTAGTAACGACAATAGAGTCAGCTTGAAAATTATGTGATAAATATGACATATTTTCAATTATGTCATTATTAGCATATATTTTTACTTCTTCTATCTTTGACAGAACTTCTTTTTCTTTGATCATGGAAACCGTGTCTTCCTTTTGAACTTTACGAGAGCCACACGAAAACAAAACCAACATTAGGATTGTAATTATTATTTTCTTCATCCTACTTGTTTTTATCATATTTGATTAGCAAATTTCCAACAATCTCAACTAAGCAATCCTCATTGCTGAAAAATGCTTTTAAATCAGTCATATTAGTAATGAAACAAAACTCAATGAGAACTGCTGTACCTGCTTTATTTAAAACACCTATTTTACCTCTAGCAGATTGAGATTCTGTCTTTACACCGCGATTAGTAATACCCATCGACTTTGAAAGTTGATCTACTAATTCTTTTGCTAAAGTTTTTGATTCCATCCCTGCTGTATTTGAAATAAAAACTTCACAACCAGTTGCAGTCGGTCCACCAGCATTCAGGTGCATATCGATAATCACATCACCTTTTATTGGTTTAATTCTAGATTGATACTGGGTATTGGTTTCGCTATTTTCATCTGTAATGTACTTATGTCCTTTTTTAGACAAATACAATATCAGTTTATTTCGAAATCTATTCATTATGTCGAATTCTGTATAGCCATTTGCTACTGCTCCAGGATCTGATAAGTGATGTCCTGCGCTTGGAAAACTCATTTCTTGTGCCATTACTCTTCTTTATTTTTGAAATGTTTTAAATCTAAATCTTTATTAAAATCATCCATTTTGCCAATTAAAGCATCCGGAGGAAATTTGCCTTTTGAAATAATTTTCACATTCATTAAGGCAGATCGTAATGGATAAATACACACTATTAATCTTCCTACCATTTTTAGGTAGGTATAAAGCATATCACCATCTTTAACTAAGTGAGCCAGTGCTTCAAATAAAATTCCGACACCCACAACTAGGCCTAATTTCATCGCAAAACCAACGATATTGAGTTGCCAATTGAAATCCTTTTTTATAAAATAATGTACAATTGATCCAAAAACATGATCAGCAGCTATAAATAATAATGCAATAAATACATAATCAATACTTTCATGTAGCCATGCATTTAAACTATTAGAAAGATTAAATGTTACTACACTTACTCCTCCCGAAATAACCAAGCTGAATCTAATCTGCATTAGATTGTCTATGATGTAGTTAAAAAGTAAGTTAATCTTGCTCATTACTCTCGATTTGTGTATTCTCCTGTTTGAGGATTAATATTTACATTCCCATATGTTTGTGATAAGTCATTGTTCAAAGCCATGCCTTCTTTTTGAACCTCAGCAGTAAAAGCTTCTAATTCTACTCGACGTTGTTTAACATTTAATTCCATTTGAAAAAGTTCTACTGCACCTTTAGAAATTTGATCTTCTTTCTTAAACTGGATTTGCAGCTTCTCCATGTGCAATTCAGATATTTTACTTACTTTTTGGTCAACAGCCGTTACTGTTCCTTTGGTTTGATCTTGCATTATTCTTCTTTTTTTTGATTTAGCTTTCATAATATATTTGTGTTAAAAAGGGTTTAGTCGAAATGATCCCGTGTATGCATCTCCAAATCTTAATTCCAAACGAATTGCTGAATTATTCTCTGAAAAATCTACTTTTAAATATCCTGATTGGATCAAACCTATAGGTATTTTTTGATGCTTTACAACTGGAGAGCCCAGAAATGTTATTCTTGAATCAGGATTGGACGACCATATTTCTAATTTATAAGGATTAGTGTTTCCTATGTCTAAAATATACTGGTTTAAGAAGTTATAACCTGCTGTATTAGCCTGCCACCCTTGTGTATTTGGGTCAGAATAGTAATTAAAATTAGATGATATATCACTCATTAGAATACTAGATATTCTACCTTTCGGAAACTGTAAAATACTATTGGTTAAAAACTGAAGTATAAATGCGTCAGTAGCTGGTAGAATAATCAAGTTCATAATACTTTCAACACTTGGCTCAAAACTTAATCCATCCTCTGAAGAAATGTATTTAAAATAGCCATAAGTCATATCTGTAAAAGAACTGTATTTTGAATCTAACATAATATCTAAATAACCTCCAACGTCTATAATATCGCCCACTTGTATATCACTATTGCTACCGTATCTAAACCTCAAATTAGCAGGGAGTACAATTTCAGTAATTAGTATTGAATGTAAATCGCTGTCAACGTTCGCCTTAAATTGTGGAAAAGTATCTGTAGTAAAGTCTAGCTTCTTGAATTGATATAAACCCAACCAGTTTGTCCAATGCGGATCATCAAATCTCGAAGTTATACTCGTGGTTACAATCGTGTTATTCCCCCAGCTAAGTGGGGTAATTGGCGGCGGTAAACTTGCTCTGAGTGTTATAGTTGCCATTATCCTACAAATATTCCTGATCCGGTATCTGATACCCTAAAATCAAAATTAATAGCCTGTCCATTCACAGCGGTACCGAAATCATCAAAGACTAGTTTTCCCATATCACAATCAATAGCACTGATTTTTTGACCAGCTACTACTGGCATTCCGTTATAAAGTAAAGCACCAACTGAAGGTAAAGTTTCAATTTCAACATCTTTCATAGCATCACCCTCAGGGTCCTGATAAGGCGGGGTTGTGTTGGTTGAAAAATCACTTGACCTTAATGTTTTCGGTACACCAATTTGAAACAAAATTGTGTTGTCACCTACAACTGATGGCGGTTGATTTATAGTTGTCGCAGAAATTACCTTAATCCAGATTTTACCAACGTCACTCGCAAACAAACTTTCTTTATTATTGACGGAGTTAAAGCAAGTATAAATTACATTTACGAAATCAAAACCAATTGCGTTACCTCTTATTTGAAGTTTATTCGCATATAAATCATCTTTTGTCACTTCTTGTGCAATCCAAATTCCAGACAAGGTATCCACCCTAACAACAACTCCATTATTCTCAATTTGAGCTACTATCGGTGTTCCTACACCACGAATGATATTATTTGGATGCATACCATATCCTACAATTTTCACAGAACCAATTGGCAACTGATCTACCTGAAGATAAGGCGGGTTGGCTATTTCTAGTAGAGCAGGTGTTAAAATTAATGTCTGACCTACTTTTACAGTAAGATAACTTTCTCCTGATTGAGAAGGAGGAAATGGAATATCCGAAGCAAGTAATGTTCCTGATGCCATAATTATTAAATTGATCTAGCGTTCATCCACGGATTAAAATAAGCAACTGTTTGACTTCTTAACATACCTACCCACATTGCATTATCAGGTAAAGTAGTACCAAATTTTAAAGTACTGTCACCGGAAGTTAAATACATTATTCTTGAATAAGTATTATAGGCATTAGCCCAGGTAGCTTTTAAAGCTGGATTATTACATACTACCCATCCTTTTAAAAGTATACTTACTACTTCTGAATTCTGTGTAGTACATATTCCTATAACAGTACCTCTACTAAGTAATGTTGTTCCAACTGTTTCCCATGTAATATTATTATAATTGAATACCATAGCTTTATTTACAAAGTTGGTAGTGTCCTCATTTGTGTATTCATTCTCCCATATCTCACCTTTTGCTTTATGAATTGATGCTTCTAAGTTCAAACCCATTTCAGCAATATTACTGCTGATATTTATAACAGTTTGCATATTACCATCAGTTGATATTTTATCAGAACCATTACCTCCATTTTCCTTAACATAACCTACATCTACTAAGGTATTGTCTTTGGTAAAATCGATGAGATGTCTATTATCCTCATCATAGTATTGTCTACCGTAATTCTTGGTACTTCCGTCTCTAAAGAACTCGTGTGAATTGCTTCTAATAGTTGGGGAATAACCATTGCCCATTATAAATATTGGAAGGTTGCTCGTGTTCACTTTCGCGATTTCCACTACTTGACTTAAAGGTCTTGAGAAATTACCAACTACGGTACAGCCGGCTTGCATGTTTACATTACCGTATCCAAATACGGCGCCATAAGGAGCTAGGTTACTTGAATAGTTCCCTACAGCAATTCCATGAGAAGCCCCAGAAATAGCTTGTAAACCAAATGCAATTGCAGAATTACCATAAGCATTTGCGCCGCTCATAAAAGCAAAAGCATTATATGCTCCCGCATTCGCTCCGGGCCCAATAGCTATAGCATTTAAAGATGAAGCAGAAGAGTTCCAATCTTTAACTCTTAATCCACCTTGAGTAGTTTTTTCGAAAATCTCCAAACCTGAAGCATTTAATACTCCATTAACTAAAGACATGTTGCTACCAAGTGCAATTGTTTCAATCGCTCCTGTTCCTGCAGAACTTCTTCCTAATATTGTCCTAGTAGGGATATCTTGTATTTTCGCAAAAGTGACAGCCTTGTTTGCAATAGTTAATACGTTTGAATTCTGAGGTGAAGTTACGTTTCCAGTTAGTGCGGCTCTTTGGAATGTTGTTCCTACTAAAATGTTTGATGCTGTACCTTGATATGTGGTATTTGTAGAACTGATTGAATTGCCTGCAATTTGAATATTTGCACCCGCAGTCAATGTTTGAGTAGAATATCCTAATGACGTTACGAATTCTCTAGATGCTATTTGTCTCCAATCTCCTGTACCATCTCCTGATTGAAACCAAAGATTATCTGAGTTATCTCTAGCTCCTAGAATTCTTGTCGATACACCTAAACTACCAAATGATATTAACCCACCAACATTTAAAAATGGACGATTGGCCGCAGCTGTACTCACTGTTGCAGAGAAGCTACCTACTGGAGAAGCCTTTAGATTACCTGAATAATTTTCAGCATAAGATGGGGTACTCCATTTAAGAGGGTGATACAGGCCAGAATGATCTCCCCATCCAAAAGCTGTTTGTCCGTTCAATATCCTTGAATCATTACCTTGTGCAAAAGTATTTACAATTGACCCGTACTGTGGTAATATTACATTTGATGGTGATACTACAATTCCGTTATTACCTGTGTACGGTCTATTATCTATATTATACCACCCAAATATACTTGGATGTACAGGTGTAATTGAACTAACACCTACTCTCATCCTTTCTACCGTTACATTAATAGGATATGAACTAGTATGAGATGTTGCTACTTTAGGTATACCATCTTCTAATATTAAATATGGATAATTAATTGTTCTAAAAACAGAACTCAACTCAACTAATGCCCAAGTAGTACTGCTACTTGGATACACACCAAACACACAACCATTTATAGTTCCTGTACCTGTTGTAAATAAAGTAACTTTATAAATATACCCATTTGGTGAAGATGTTAATACGTTACCAAGTAATTCATCTCTAAGTGCTTTTTTACTAGTAATTGAAACCGTTTCATTATAAGAATAACTTCCAGAACCTATTCCATTACTATAACCTTTATCATTATGTAATACATTTGACATTGTATCACCAGTCTTCTTAACGTAAAGATCTGTATTTATACTATTCCACTTATCAATATCTGTTTGTAATAAATTACCGCTATGATAAACTTGAAACCAATCACTCCATTTACCATTTTCTAAATTTCTATAAGAAAATCTATTACCCCTTGATCCTAATTGAAAACCATAAACATCTAAACCTCTAAATGAAACAACTGTTGAATTTGCATTTTGTGGTCTATTTGCACCGGTACTATAAAAAACGGAGTCGGTTATGTCATTCACATCTAGTGCAGAAGCTTTTGATGTTATTAAAGTGTTTCCGCCAAAAGGCATATACTTCTTAGCAATATTTTCTTCAGTAGCAATAGTCTCCCAATCATTAAATGTTGTAGCAGTTGCACCTGTTCGAATCTGGACTTTTTTAGTATTAGTTGAAGATGTCCATAATTCAAAAGATCCTAAAAAGTTACTACTACCACCTCTATTGAAAGCGAAACCTCCACCTAAAGCAGTTGGATAACCTATTGAATTTGCAACGTTTGTAAACACCGTTAATCCTGCACCTTTACTTGTATTAGCATCTTGTCTTTGTTCAGCAAATAAAGATACTAGTCGTATATTATTTCCACCACTAATGCTAATATCGCCTGTTTGTGGACCAACAATCAAAGTCTGCAATTGATTAACTATAGGCTCAGTACTAAGGGATCCATCGTCTAATGCAACAACACTGCGAATACCATCGCCCTTTAATGAACTTGCTCCAATTCTATCTGAACTACCCATAAAACCAAAGAATCCGTCATCTCCATTAATAGTTCTATCATTCAGATATCTCGTAATACCCCATCGACTCATATTACCAGTTCCTGCTGATATAGCTCCTATAGTGTATGTGACATTCCTAGTAGTTAAATTATGCCTAAGTATACTTTCAGCTCTACTGTTTATAATTGAAGAAGTTATAGAGAAACCTCCAGTATCTCTGACCTGTAAAGTGTTTCCTGCTAAAGGTCTTGTTGATACACCATTCTTATCTGCACTTAACCATCTATTAGCTAAACTATTTATGTTTGGATCATTTCCAACAGCATACGAAAGCCCATCTGCGTTACCTGCATATATGGTTCCAGCAGTTGTTTTATATCCAATTGTTGCGTTTATTGGAGTTACAAGTCTTTCAATAAATAAGGGGGTTGAATCAGTAGTAGATATTGTATCTCCTGATTTCTTTACATAAGAATTAAAAAGAGGTGAATCATCAAACACGACTTGAGCGGTGTCCAGATCTGCTCTTGCAATCTTACGGAAAGCAGGCGTACCATTCATTGATACCGGTGCCATCAGCATAGTACCTTTAATTTGACTAGCTAACGAAACCGTTAAATCAGTGTGTCCATAATCTAGGGAAGTTGTATTAAGATTGAAAATTGAAGGGAAAGCAAGCGAAATACCAGGTATATAAGCTTCCTTAGGAAGAATCGAGATATCTCCTAAGCTTCTTTTAAACAAATCCCCTTCCTTTTCAACTATAACAGAAAAACTACTTTGAGAAACCGGTAGTTTTTCAATTTTTAAATCTCCTTCTATTATGGTATTGCCCTTAATATTCATAATTAGCCTTTTGGAATAATTACTATTTTCATTTTGTTTAAACCAGGTGCTTTACCAAAATAAACTCCAATTGTGTTTACATCGATTATTGAATAATCAACTAAACATTTTTTCTCTTGTGGAAGCTCAAAAAAATCAGCTATTAAATCTTTAGTATTAAGATCATGTTTTATAAAATATTCAATAGAGCTAACACCTCCAAAGACTTGTACATATCCTTTATTAGTTGCACTGGCATCCATTACCAATTTCACCTTTTTAGGAGTCATGATTGTGGTATCATCGTTTGCATCAAGTGCCTGAATAGCTGTTGATATAGATGCTAATCCGGTTCTTGTTTCTGTAGCTGTACGAGAAGACAAACCTTCTGATGTTATTGCTTTTTTGTTATCCTGACCTAGCTGAACTTCTGCAGCAGTTGCTATCATTAGAAGTCCCAAAACTGTGGTAGTGGCTTGGTCTGTATTAGTCTGTAATAAAATGTAATCGTTGGGATTTGTATTTATTGGGTTGTTCTTAAAGGCCTGAATTAAGTCTCCCACTTGAAATGGATTTCCTTGAATTGTACCTGCAACCGATACTCTCCAATAATCACCATTTTTTGTACTGGCATTACCCGGGAATACATTATTTGCATTAGCATCCCAGCTTCCTTGCGGTCTACCTAATCCAGCATACGTTGAATCAATATAAGCTTTAACTGCGCCTGATGTTACAAGTGATTGTCCATTAGCTCCAGAAAGGTCATTAGTATTAATTATTGGAATAGCAGAACTCGAGCCAGTACCCGCAACTACACGTCCAATCACCGTCATTGTAGGGATATCGTTTATCTTAGCGAATGTTATGGCCTTGTCCGTTACCTTAACAGTTGTAACTGCAGCATCCTTGATCTTAGAAGTAGAAACTCCTTGATCTTTGATAATAAGCAGACCGTCTTTTATTTCGATGGTTGTATTATCAATATTGAGATCAATAGTCGCAATACCGTCAACAGTTTCAATTTTAATTCCACCGTCTGAATTATATATTTCTAAAATTCCTCCAATAGCCTTCCATTCGGTACCATCGTACCTCATGATGAACTTAGACAATGTATTATAATACACTTGTCCTTCTACTGGCGAAGCAGGATTTTGACTTCTTTTGTCACATACGAAATTGATTATCGCGTTCTGGTCGGCATCTAATATGTTTGTTAACCTCATTGTTTACTTATTTGATTAATATAAATCCGGTCTCCTGCTTTGAAAATCTGACTGTTACATTATTTAGATCGGGTGAATGTTCTACAGATGTAAATACCTGCTGAACTCCTACAACCACGACTACATCAACTATTACCCCTTTCCCATGTACTACAATTACTTCTTTTAGATTACTAAACTGATATGTCTTACCGCGAGCATCTTCGATTGTTGCAAATGGACCAGCTTCTGTACCGTTACCATCATTAACTAAATCAGAAGTGTTTTTAGGCATTTCAAGATTTTCTTCAATTGCATCTTGAATTACTTCGACAACTGAACTTAAAGGATAGGTCTTTGTCCTTTTTCTGTCCTGAGAATCAGTCCCAATAAGATAATCCTCAAGCGCGACTTGCTTGTCTTCGGGATATGCTTCTTGATTACTAATCTTTGCCATAATAGATAAATACTATTCTTTAAACAAAGATACTAGATATTTTATATCAATTGGTATATCTGATATATATTTGTAATAAAAAACAACCCACATAATTATGGCCAGTAAGAAAGAAACTATTCAGCGAATACAACCTAAAGCAATGGAGATCGTTAAAGAGAAAGGAATTATATTAAAGGAAGTCGTATTAAATGAAGGAAATGATTCGAGCAAAGAAGCTGCTTATACACATCAGAAGTTTATTCAGGTATTCAAGGGATATGATTTTTTAGAAAACATGGCATTTGTACGGACCCATATTATGAAGAAGTATGAAATTAAAACAATCAATCTTTTAGAGATACTACTTTTCCTATTCCCGAAGAATTTATTTACCATCTATGACTATAGAGATATTGGACATATTAGATTTACTTACAAAAGGCTTAACGTACTCGTGAAGTTAGGATATGCGGGAATTGCATGTCATGGCCGTAATCAAAACGAGCACTTGTATGTATTGACTGCAAAATCGAGAAAGATTGTAATTGAGTTTTATGGGATGTTATCTGGAGAGATTCCAGTTCCGGAAGATGTATTGAGGGAATCTAATGTAGTGAGTGATTTGAAGAAAGCAGATGTGATTAAAAAAATTAACCTTTTAATACCTTCTGAACCTAAGCGAACGCTATGGTCTAAACGAAAAAAAGCCACTGATTAGAGTGGCTTTTGTATATTATATAACTAACACAAAATTAGTTAAAGAATTATTAAAAATAAACAGCTTTTTATTTGTATATGTTAAAATAAAAGCGTACCTTGCGAACCTATTAATCCCTAAATAAAAGGGACTAAAAATATATTGTCTTAACCTAAGTTCATATACATCATGCAAAGAAAAAATCAAGTTAAAAACCTATGGATCCGGGTAGTGACCAATATTTTTAATTCTAATTTTCATAACAATGAAAGACAAAATTTCGGCTACGGCTAACGTTTTGAGAATAACATACTATGCGACCAAGCTGTGGATGTTATTCAAAGAAATACTCTAATAAGTTAACGAGATAAATATCTTTGAACAACAGTAAAAGACATTTAATTTTATACCGCTGTATAAAAAAACTTAAAAACTCAATCATTATTGTACTGGTAATACAATAGTGATTGTTTTTTTGTTCTCAAATACAGTACAAATATACAATTAAATTATTTTAATTCTAGCCTTTAATTAAAATATTTGTGTAAAAAGTTTTTCATATAGATTAAAATACGACATCAATATCCTCAGATTCCTTCAAAACCAAGTATTCAACACCTTCTTCAATCATCTGCAAACCATCGGAATACTTGAACTTTCTAACAGTATCACCTACTTTTACACTCTTCACTTTTGCTCCGATTTTCATTACTCCGAAATCATTATCTTTTTCATGATTAGTTGGTAAAATTAGTCCACTTTTAGTTTCTTGAGCAATTTTCTTGCATAATAATCTATCTCCTAGTAGTTTCATTTTTAAATATTTTGAAGAAATTCGTACAGTTTTTTGTTCCATTTGGCATCTGCAAGAGCATTATGCGCATCCGTTTCTTTAGGATAATTGTGTTGGTTTTTAAGGTAATTAATGGATTCTTGCAAATTCCCCTTCTTTCCAAAAGCATATAAACCGCGATGGAGATGTAACTGTGTCTTCATCGGGATTATACTGTAACCGGGGAACGTTAGTTACATCAACCTCTTTATTTAGCTTCAAGCAGAATATTTTCTTCGCCTTGCTAAAGTGTTTTTCTATCTTTTTTAAATCTTGTGCGTTCATCTTTTTATAATAAAAAAGGCTAATCAATACCAGCCTTAGTGTTATCGTGATTTGGTAGTTATTCTACAACTTCCCAGTTTTCAGCAAACAACTCAATCATTGTTTCTTTCCATGGAACATTCCCAAAACGACTCTCAACATATAAATATGGCGCAGTCATTTTACTGTTCTCGTCTGGAAATTGAGCCCTTACCACTACATCTTTATTCTATTGTGGTAACCTCATTCCTTTACTCTTTTTTACTGATTCTAATGCTTGACCGAAATTCATAATTATTCTGGTTTTAGTTAATATAATTTTGGTGATCTTACATCAAACTGTACTGGTACAATCTTTAAATTTAAAAGCGGTTTGTCGGATAAGTAATAAGACTTAACAAACGCATCTACAATTGATTTTTTGTTATTCGATCGTTCTAAAATCTCGTTGTATTCCGTAATCCAATCTGGAGGAATTGCCATTTTAGATTTACTGTATTTTACAATAGTTTCGACTATTTCCGTTAAGCGTTCGTCGTCTATTTCGGCTTGTGAACGAATCGGTTTAGGTTTATCTAATTCCATTTGCTTTTTTATATACTCGTGCCTTTCGTAAATAGCCTTTGGAGTCATAAAAACTGTTCCGTGTGTTTTAAATGCCATACTACTCTATTTTAAATTTGATAAATTCACTTCCTTTTTTCACGACCGTTTTTAGTATTTCTAAACGGTAAACATCCTTGTCATTGATCCCGTATCTCTTCTGTAGAATATCTAAAAAAGGTTTAACCGGATTATCGATATCGGCCCCAGAATTACTAAAACCAAATTCGATTTTAATTGAATAAGGTGGGAATGCTTCTATTTTTTTCGGCAACATAAACAGAACCGCATTTTCATAAATCTTGTAAGCATCCGTTTTAAAACGTCTTCCTTTCCAACACTCATTAACAGACAAGGGCTTAATTTGGACTGTGTACATCACTCAATTTCTTTACCCATACCATCCGAAAAGGCGCCTTCTTGATAAGCTTGAATTTTCCAATCTCGACTCTTGGTATTTGATTTTATTTTTAAATATTCCGAAACAGTCATTTTCTTTTTCATTACCACTTCAACTACTGTTTCCGGAGCCAGACCTAGCGGTATTTTACTTTGCTTTGCCATGTGATAATATTTTAAAACACCCGAACATCTGTTTTTTATAACTGTGTATGAAAATTTACTAAACCAACACAGTAACGCTAAACGATCAGATTTTCTATAGCTCAACTACTCTACAGGCTATATCAAGAGAATAGGTCAACTTCAGACCGGCAGTTCCTGTTCCGACTTATCGGGATTCGGGTGTTTTTAATTCGCGGACTCATTAGGATTCGAACCTAAGACCTAACGATTAACAGTCGTTTGCTCCACCAACTGAGCTATGAGTCCAAAAAAATCCTTTTTGGCTAGAAAAAGGATTTTTATATTTGATGTAGTATTAAATTGCCCTCAACTTATCCCTGGGGACATTAATCGGAATTCCCGATTTATTGACTGAGTTTGCAGCGAATTGACTTTTTAATGTATATAATTTCGATTTACGTTCGATGGGGACTTTTTCAATTCCCTGCCTAAACCCGAAATAAACACTTGTAGCCAAAACATCTGCATTTGCAAACAACACTACCTTAACCTCCTTTGAAACATCACTAGAAATGACGGCTTCAATTTTTGAATTTTTGGCCAGGTCGGAGGAGTTAAAACCGAATCCCGCAATACTGAACAAACAGAACAGTAAAGAAAAAAGCCAAGCTCTCGCTTTCATTATCGTAATTCAAAGAACGAATTTGTGGGAGCGACAGGAATCGAACCTGTACGAATTATAATTGATGTTAGTCAGCACTCCGAAGAGGATATTAGTTATTATTTTCATCAATTTTTTTGGATTAACCTATCTTTCCAGCTATTTACCTGACTTGTCTTACAGATAGACTCCTTGCTTAATCCATTCTCGCCCTATAAGCTAGCGTCTACTATTCCGCCACACTCCCAATAATTTTTTATGAACGTATTTCTGCAACTAGTCTATCAAAGAATTGAGAAGCCGTTTCTACAATCACCTCATCGCCATTTACGAATCTCCCGAAATTTTGAAAGAAGCAGTAATGATCAAACTCACAATCATCATCACCTTGTGGAAAATGGAATCTCAATACTTCAATAAGACTTCTAATAAGCAAACTATTATCGATTGGATTTACCTCAGATTTAAATACCTCAGAAAGGATAGAAGCCGTGTGTTTGTCCTTTTGGACCTGCAAGCGGATTGATTCTATAATCGAAATAAATAACCCCTTAGATATCATAATTTGCATATTAGCATGAATCCAAAGATAATGAAATTTATATATCCGATATGTAAATTGATATATTTATTTTCAATAAAACTATTTTGAAAGAAAGCTGCTAAACGCAAAAAACCCCAAGAGCAAATGTCTTAGGGTTTAAATATGATTTGGTAAATGTTATTTTATTATTTCGTGTCTCCCGCGTCCATTGCAAGAAAAACATATTCCTTTTTCAACATGTTTAAATTCAGGTAATATTCCCGAACCACCACACCTTGAACAATCGTAGCTATTGTAAAGAAACTCTTTACTACCTCTTGATCGATATACGGGTATCTTTTCTTCTTCATGAGTCTTTGTATGACAACTCTTACAGAGTGTCGTTAATTCCTCATCTAAATACTCCCACGGTAAACAGTCTTGATAGTATAGTTTATGATGAACTTCTAATTTTATACGCTCTCCTATAGGTCTTGCAAATTTTATTATTCTCCAAAAAAGCATCCTAAGTTCTAAACTTCTGCCACTTAGATTTAAAGCAACAATATTCTCTAACTGTAATCTTTTCTTTTCAAGATGCATTATCTTCCATTCTGCATCCGTCATCTCTAAATAATAACTTTCGAAACACTGATAATTTGCATAAACACCACATTTTTGGCAAGTCATTTTATCATTATCAATTACCTTGCTTCTCCTTCTACGCCATTCTTTAGTTAATAATAAAGTGCCATAAGGAATATGCTGCCCTTTATTATAATCCAACAACACTTGGTAATCAGTAAATCCAGAAAAGGAGTCGTTCATATTTAGAAAGTATTTATTTCAAATCTAACTAAAATATTATTCAAGTTGCATTTTTATTACAATACCGCGCTTTATTTTAGTTTCCCAAGTTTAGTTAAAAGATTCGTTATTTCTGGAATTACAGTACCTGGATACTTACTATATGCGGGATGCCAAACACAAAGACACAAAGTTTTTTTTCCGTTACTTGCAAAGTCGATATTTACAAAATTACATTCGCCATCTACCTTGACTTTACTTACACTAAAATGCTTTTCAAAGTGATGAGCAGTTCCTCCGAAAATTACTAAATCAGGTTTTAAACTATTTATTTGTCTTATTATTTCTATGCTATTACTTTCAAATGCAATCTCAATCTCATCCTCTACACTTTTGGTACAACCTGGATTTTTCTTGACATTTACAATTGCAACGCGACTAATTAATTCTCTACTATATGGAACATTCCATATAGCACTTAATGTTTTACATATATTAAAATAAGTAGGAATATCTAATCGAACATCAGTAACCCATTTTTCAACAACTTCCCTTATGTGCCAATTCCCTAATATTGATCTATCATCTCCCTCTTCGTAAGGTTCCTTCAGTACAAATAGAATTTTTTGTTTCTCTCCATCATATTTGCGTCCATCTACTGCGCCATCCGAAACAACACCCTTCTCCTTTGGAGAATCACAACAATGTTCATCTTGATTAATTATCATGTTTTATTTAATGTATAGTTATATCTAGACAATATATTAAAAATAAAACATTTTAACAATTTAATTTTAAATTATGACAATATGGTTGAGAGGGTATACTATGTTTGAGAGTTTGGTCCCACAAAAGAAAATGGAAATATAAAAGGGTATGGGGTGCCTTTATGAGTGATGTCTGAAAACATTTTACCTTTTTTGTACGCGCTCGTTTCTGCTGATTTTTAAAGGAACTAATTTTAATACTGCTTAAATCTGGCTACTCATTTTAGAATAAACCTACTCACATAAAGGAAACTGATCTTTTAAACACCGTTCTAATCTCTAAAGGATTCGAACCAATACAACTACATCGCATATAATCAATTGATTACAGTTTAAACCAACTGCATTATCCCGACCATATCCCTACGCCTACAAATTATTGCGCTTCTTCCAGTACTCTATCAAGTCGTTAAGTTCCTGAATAGCTGCACTATGTTTAGTTGGTATTCTGTTTTCCCTTAACTGTGCATCACTGTATCCTAGTGTCTTTGAAAGTTCTTTCTTGTTGATCATCTTGTTAATCATAAAAGCCAATATATTGGTTAAAACTCTGGGGAAAACAGCCAATATTTTGGCTTTTCATCTTCTGACAAAGATATACTTTTATTCAAATGGATATACACGTGTGTTCGTGTTTGTCATTTCTCAAATTTTCATTGCACTAGTAACAAAACAACTCCTAATGTATCAAACAAACAAAACCAACTCAACAGCAATACAAACTAAAATACCGCAAATACAATAGATTATAGCGACTTTACACGTGTTATACATAAACTTATATATTAAGGTGTATTTTAAAGCCTTAGAATCACTAACAATCAATTTTACTTATAGCTTTTAGAATAACGATAGAAAAATATTATATCAATAAATATATCCGATATGCTTTTGTTTAAATATTAATTGTACTTTTGTACAACAAGAAACAAACAACGGTTTACGCCGTGTGCGCTTCGCGCCTCTTTGCCTTTGCTTGTATCTTCTCTCTCTTCTTACTTAGTAAGGTCTTTAAAAGATAACGGAGCGAATCGGTTAAAATACTCGGGCAGGTTTATTTTAATCAAGGAATTTAAAAACAATACAAACCCTTTAATCTTATAATTATGTACTTTATCAATTGCACTACACTAGACGAAGCTAAAAACCTTTTCAAAAAATTGTGTTTCGAATTACACCCTGACACTAGCGGTTATTACTCAGAACCTGATTTTATTAAAATGTTTAAAGAGTTTAAGAATTTCAAACCATCAACAGGCGAAACCGAAGACTTCAACGCTGAGAAATTCTACGACATCATTAAAATGTTTGAGGGATTAGAAGACATTAATATCTCATTCGTTGGCTCCTTTATTTGGCTGACAGATTTAACTCCTGGTGCAATGTATACGCAAAAGGATTTGATCAAAGGAATCACAATTGAAAACTACAATACCCCACGATGGGCAAGATTAAAAAAGTCTTGGTACTTCTCCCCTGCTGACTATGTAAAGAAAAACGGCAAGCAAAGAGATTTAGAGGACATAAAGAGTTACTACGGAAGCAAGGACTTTCAAACGAAAGGATCGTTTAAACTAGCAATGTCGTAATTAATCCCCCGAGGTAGGGCAGGCTCTCGGGGGAACTCTTAAACCCTTTAAATATATCTTAATGAATATCTATACAAATGATTGCTTTGAAACTATTCACGGAGCAAAACAGAATCTTTTGAACTACCTCGAATTACTATTTGCTAATTCAAGCGAACAGGAAGAAAAAGAAGCACTAACGGAAAGCATCGAAACAATAAATTATCAATCCCAATCTTACGGAGAAAATCAAGTCTTAGAAATTAAAATAAGCCCTATAGATGGCGCCTACTATATCACTGGCTTATCAGATTTCCAAAACTTGCCAATAAACTAAACTATGAGAACACTTGAAGAATTACATGTATTAATAGACAAGTTGCAGTTGTTGGCTGACAAGAAGTCAAAGGAGTTAATTATTTTAGATCACGAAGATAAGTGCCCTATAACTCATTCAAGAGGGGATAAATACTACAAATGTTTGGGAGCTATTCAAAACATTATGAGAGAAAAAGGAAAATATAGTTGGGCTTGTGCTGAATTAAAGGAAAATATCAAAAAAAATAAGCATTATGTTATGTCTCAACGTGAAAAATCTAGACTTGCAGAATTAAGAGTTACATCTACTACTTACGAAAGAGCAATGAATAGAATCAGCAAAGAAGTAGCCTTAAGGTTTAACATAAAATAAAAACAAAGTCCCTAGCTTAAAATAAAATATCATGAAAAAAGCACTATTAGTTATCGCATTTGGATTTTCAACCTTTACCGCAAAATCTCAAAACATTATCGTAAATCTTGACAACAAACCAGATAAGGAAAAGTCACAAGATAAGCAAGCCGGCACAGTTATAAAAAACAAACAAGAGAGAGTTTTGTATGTTTCTAAGAATGGTAAATACTACTACTACCAAACTAGCAAAACAACTGGCAAAGAATACAAAGTGTATTTAAAGCCTGAACAAATTAAAAAGTAAACTAGATCTCACATTAAAACCATACTCGGGCAGGAGTAACTAAAACCCTTTAAATATGAAAGCATCAAACAGTTTCAAAGAAACAATAAAAAATCATTTAGAAATAGTTGCTAAAAATGACAAGCTATTTGCTGTAACCTACGCAAAAGAAAACAAAAACATAGATGATTGTATTACATACATTTTAAATAAAGTAAAATCTTCGGGTTGCAATGGTTTTGCCGATGATGAGATTTTTGGAATGGCAATTCATTACTACGATGAAGATGATATTAAAGTCGGAAAAGCTATTAATGCTAAAGTAGTTGTTAATCATTCGCAACCTAAAAAAGTTAAGAAACAAACTGAATCTGTAAAAGTTGCCAAAGTCAAACAAAGCAACCCATCATTAAACCAAATGGAACTTTTTTAATTGTAGAATATGAAGCCGAAAACTAAAATTCAAAAAGTAGTCTGCGGATTTGCGGACACTTTACCCAAACTAACCAATGATCAATTTGAATATGCTTGTTCTAAATTCTTTGAGAAAATGTGTTATAGAACAAAGAACACAGCTTTTTGTTTGGAATGTGGTAGCGACATTGATGTAAATAAAATTCACCGAAATAAAGTAGAATGTACAAAGTGTAATTCTACTTTAAAAGTAACTACAACTAAAAAAAGAAGTTACGACAGCCCATTCTTCTATTTTGCTATAGCTGATCTAATAAGTAATGATCAATACGACTTTCAGGTTGTGAGAATTTTCGAATTCCGTAAGTATCATAAAAAAGGAATAGAAGCTAATGTATATGGTAGCGAGGTTTGCCAGAACTGGTATAATGTAGATGGAAAGAGAGTTATAAATTCCTGTTTAATTACGAGTTTTGGAAATTTTCAAGGAGATATAGAAATCAGAACTGAAAGTTATTGGAAATCTTACGAAGTATCTCCTGATTTATACTGTAAAACATCGAAATTCCGACCAGAATACAAACGTTTAGGCATTGATCATAATTTAAAACATTTAACCTTAATCCCTCTAGTTAACAAAATAAGATGTTGTACTAAAACAGAAACACTGATAAAAGCAGGTTACTGTGGCGCTGTAAATAAATGCACTGATAACAACTTAAACAAATTCTGGCCAACCCTGAAGATTTGCCTTAGAAATCAATATAAAATAAAAGATTCATCGATGTATATTGATTATTTGAATCTTCTAGAGTACTTCAAAAAAGATTTACGGAACTCAAAGTTTGTCTGCCCTAAAAACTTAAAGAAGGAGCATGATCTTTTGATGAATAAAAAAAGAAAAATACTTCAGAAAGCCGAACAAGAAAGGGAAAAGGTTAGAAGTGAAGCCAGGAGAGTAAAAATTGAGAAAAACCAAATTGAATATACCCGAAACAAAGGCGTTTTCTTCGGTGTTGCTTTTTCTAAAAATGATATCGAAATCAAAGTTCTTGAATCAGTACAAGAATTTAAAGAGGAAGGGGATATCCATAATCATTGCGTTTTTACTAATGAATATTATAATAAAGAGGATTCATTGGTTCTTTCTGCTAAAGTAAAAAGCAAGCCCGTAGAAACAGTTGAAATTTCATTATCTAAAATGAAAATAATACAATCTAGAGGTTTAGGAAATGAAGCTTCCAAGCATAATAAAGAGATTGTCTCTTTAGTTAAAAAAAACCTACATATCATCAAGCAACGTTATAGTCAACTTCAAAAAACAGTTTAAAGCTATGAACTTTAAACACCTGCATAGCAGATAGGCAGATTTGCGGTGTGTTAGTAAACAACAAGTAAAACCCTTTAAAATTTATATCATGACAAATTACCTATTAGGACAGTATTTACAAGATTGTATAACAGCTCACAATTGGACTTCTTTCAGTCCAGAAAAACGTGGCAGATCGTTAGTAATCGAATTCAGCGAAATGCTAAAAGAAGACTTGGAAAAACTCGGAGACCATCAAGGAAACTATAAAGAAAAATTTATTACTAAGTTCCGTGACTGGGTTAGATCTAAAAGTAATTGCGCATCCAGCATGATAACTGGAGGATCCAATTTTAATGTTAGGCGTGCACAAAAAGCAAACGCTACAGAACAAAACAAGTACGAATCTTTCATGACCTGGAGAGCAAAGTATTTCGAAGCAGTCAACCGAGTACCTACAAAAAGCCCCGAAGAAGAAATTACTTTGGCAGATCGCAAACTTGAGGAACTAACCAACTTACAAATCGAGTACAAAGAGATTAATGTTTTAATCAAAAAATCAAAGCTCAAGGAAAGAAACGAGATTATTGAATTACTTCTAAAAGAAGGTTACTCAAAAGAAGCGATTACAGCACTTAATGAAGTCAAGAAGTATAACGGAGTAGATTATGTAATTGAGTCTTACAAAGTCCCTACATACACTCTTACAAACAATAATGCAAAGATTAAAGCAGCAGCACAAAAAGTAATCATAATGCAAAACCGTATTACTAGAAAAGAATCTTGGGAAGATATCCTTTTCGACGATGGCCGAGTAACAATTGAAGATGACAGGGTAAAAATTATCCACGACAACAAACCTAATCCCGAGATCATACAGGAACTTAAAAAGAACGGTTTCCGCTGGTCCCCTTTCTGGAAGTGCTGGTGTCGTAAACATACTGGTAACGCTATTGCGGTGACTAAAGGTTTAAGTTTTATTGTACAAACAACCTAATCCAGATACGGAATTCCGTATCTCAGAAAAACAAATATTTACTAAATTTCAATAAATTAAATCTATGTACGATTCATTAACAACCCTAATCGAAATTCTAGACATATCAAAGAAAAGCACAAGCTATTCAATGAGTAATGGACATTTTACTATTAAAATAGAAAATGAGGTTTACATGTACCCCTATGACCAAACAGGAATATCCAAAGCTATCAAAGTAATTGAAGACAAACTATAAAAAAGAAACCCCGTAAACGGGCAGGTCTACGGGGTCATTATATCAATATAAAACCCTTTAAAAATCTTATATTAGGGCAAATTTACTAAAATTAAATCAAAATGACACTACAATCCCACTTCGCAAAATATATTCGTGACAGACGCTTAGAATTAAAAATGACAATTGATGAAGTTTCTATTTTAGCCTATGGGGATATCTCTAGAAAATCGATGATTTCAAATATAGAAAATGAAAAAAGAAGCGTTAAGATTGACACTATGGAAAAGATTTTGACAGCTTTAAATTCACGTTGCGAATTTATCCAAAACAAATAGAAAAGGAATTAAATCAAATTCCTTTTCTATCTAAAACTTCCTGTAAAAGCTTTTCAATATTATCCATTTTGTGTAACAATCTATTTTGAGATTTAAACAACAACTCTAATTTCGAATTTAATCCCTCGAGGTTAGACACCTCCCCAAACATATTTTTTTGAGACTGAGCAATGGCAGGAGGTACAATCACAGGTAATTCTCCGTAAGCAAGAAATAGATAACTAACCGCAGGGTATATTTTAATTATCTTCTTAATCATCTGCTCAGTTATTTTGTTCCGCCCTTTCAATACAAAATAGATGCTCATCTGATTTTTATAACCTAAATCATTAGCTAAACTACTTGCATTTGTTTCTAATGTATTTAAAAGTAATTGCATTCTTTCCGGATGACTAACAATAATGCTTTTTTCTTCCTCCATGTCTTAATTGATTTTTTTTTCGTCCCAGTATTTTTTCAAAATCATAGCTGATTCTATATTGGTCTGCTTGTTATAGTCAAGCATTTGTTTTTCTGACTTCCATCCAGCTACTGCCATGATTACACTATTAGGAACCTCCCCAAATAGATTAGTAGCAAAACTTCTTCTGCAAATATGCGAAGTTACCAACTCATATTTCTTAAAAACATCTACTTTTTTTCTTTTAACCTCTTTTTTTGTGGTCGGATCAATAGATATTGTTGTTTTTCCTCCTAACATTTCCTCATTAATCTTACATTCTTTACATATAAGTTTTATTTCTCGATTAAAATGCTGCTCTAAAACTTTTGGAGGTAAGTTTCCGTTTCTCTTTTGAAGTGTGTATAAAACTTGCGCATGAATCGGAATCGCAACCTTATGTCCTGTTTTAGTAGTTTGTATTTCAATAATATCATTACCGATATTAGAGATATCTAATTTTGTTAGAAAATCAGAAATTCTTAATCCTGTCCAAAGCCCAATAATAAAATTATCGCGAATCGCATCGATCACTGGATCTTTGATTTCTAATTGAAATATTTTAGTAATTTCAGATACATTTAGATAAGGTTCTTTAAATTCAACTTCTCTCTCCTTAACAAAAACTCTTTCCTTGTAATTTTTATTAACTACCAAATTTGTTTCTTCTGCCCTAGCGCAAAAGAATTTCATCCTAACAATCATACGTTTTATTGTAGACTCTGAATAGTTCCGTGTACTAAGATAAATACTTAAATCATCCATACTTTTACTTGTCACTTCAGTTAATTTTATTTTATTCTTACCCTCAAATTCCTTGAGTATATTATTTAAAATAATGTAGTGACGAATAGTTTTTGAATCCATGAATTTATTCGCTTTTACTTTATAAGTAGGAGCAATCTGTTTTATCCAATGATCCGCAAACGAAGTTAAATATACTTCCTCTTCTTTTACTTTAAAAGAATCTTCTGACGACGGTCTATTAAAGAACAGGGAAACACATTTTGCAAGCCATTGCTTATCTATGATTCCTCCCTTGATATAGCTATTATTAAATTCATCGACAATAAAGATCTGCATCTTAGAAAGCATTAAATTAACTTCATCCTTGTTTCTTACTTCTATTACATTTCTAATTCGTTTGTTTTTGTGGTCCCAAAATTTGGGATTTATCACTAATTCAGTATTAGCAGTAATATCAATACTTCTAGAATGAACAAATCTTATATTAATTCTCGAGGGATTTGTAGTTCCTTTTACAAAAAAATTCACTGTAGCCATAGTTTATATATCCCTGCCACATCCCGGCAAGTACTTGTTTAGTTATACATCGTTTTCAGCATAAATATATCTAAAAGCATATTTGGATATATTTATTATACAATAATACGACATTTGATATACATACACAAATCCAGTCGAGGTCACGAAAATTAAAGCTCTTACTTAGTAAGAGCTTTTTTTATTTCTACAAGTGAAAGAACAACCACTTATAAGCCACTACAACACATGGAAATCAAATAATTGTAGTCATGCAAATCAAAATAACAAATACGCGCTAAGTTTTCAATATTCTTTATTTAATGTCAGTATGTCACCGTCATACCAGTAAAACAAGTGTAGCACATCGACATTTAAAAACCAAAAAAACACCCTTTGGGTACTTATCATCTATTTTTTTCTAACCAATCGTATAAATCCTTTATGGTTAATCCTAAAGTGTGTAGATTCGTTCGGCAATGTAGAGCGGGAATCTCTTTGTCTTTTTCGCAGTGGGTTATGGTAAGTACACAGTTTGGGCATTGTAATGGTCGTGTGAAGCTGTTGTGCGCAGGTAAACACATCCTTTTGATTTGAGAAAGGCAATCCAATCTTTAGTTTTTATTGGCCAGTTATTCCTCATGATCGATTACCTGATAATTTCAACTTCGGCCGTTTTGACTGTGGTGCTGGTAAACCCCTCTAAAACCTTGTTTTCATCTCTATACGCCTTGAAAAAATTGAGCAAAGCATCTTTTTTAAATCCTAAATCCATAAAGAATGCTTCTCGCGCTTGGTCGGTTAACGCAGCGACATCATCGATAAAAACAGCTACATTATGTTGAAACGATTCGGTCGCTTCTTTCTGAGTATTTCCATATCCACTAATCATTAGAGTTGGCGCAACTATACAAAAAAACTCCCCCTCTCGACCTTCGATAACAACAAAGTGTAACTGTATTTTAGTTTCAGTTATGCGAATCGTTTCTTCAATATTCTGCAAGGTCACACTCATAATTAGCAGTATTTAAGCAGTAATACGTTTATAATCAAATGTATTGTACAAGATAAATATACTAAGGTTTTTAAAATAAAACTGTTAAAGGTATTTCAAAAAAACACCTTTAACAGTTAACCACAAGGCAGTCCCCAAAGGCTCCTCTGGATCATTACCAACGAATCACTGCACTTGCCCAAGTAAATCCGCTACCAAAAGCAGCTAAAACGACCAAGTCACCTGATTTAATTCTGCCAGCCTCCCACGCTTCAGTAAGAGCGATCGGAATGGAAGCTGCCGTTGTATTACCGTATTTTTGAATATTATTAAATACCTGATCGTCTGACAAACCAAATTTGTTTTGTATAAATTGTGAGATTCTCAAATTAGCTTGATGAGGAATCAACATATCGATATCTTTTACCTCGAGTTGATTCGCCTCCAAACCTTCCTTAATCACTTCACTAAAACGAACTACAGCATTTTTAAATACAAACTGACCATTCATATACGGAAAATAGGAAACATCATCCGGATCGTTGTCTTTTATAATATCAGTCACCCAACGTTTCCCCATACCCGGAGCCAGCACCGTCAATTCCTCAGCATGCGCACCTTCAGCATGTAGATGCGTTGAAAGAATCCCTGTACCTTCCGTTTCTGAACGACTTAAGATAGCAGCTCCTGCACCATCTCCAAATATCACAGATACCGATCGCCCCCTAGTAGTCATATCCAATCCAGTTGATTGGACCTCTGAACCAATCACCAAAATATTCTTATACATACCGGTCTTGATATATTGATCGGCAACAGAAATCGCATATAAAAACCCAGAACATTGATTCCTAACATCCAAAGCACCAATCGTTTTGATTCCCAAATCACGCTGTACCATCACACCAGGTCCAGGAAAATAGTATTCTGGACTGATGGTTGCAAAAACAATAAAATCAATATCATCTTTAGAAATACCAGCTCTTTCAATGGCGATTTTGGCTGCTTTAACCCCCATTGATGTTGTGGTATCCTCTCCTTTCACTACATGTCTTCGTTCATTAATACCAGTGCGTTCAACAATCCATTCGTCATTAGTATCGATTATTTTCGATAAATCATCATTGGTTACTACGTTATCTGGAACGTAGTATCCCAATCCCGTTATTCTTGATTGAAACATATATTTGAGTTTTTCTTGTTTGTTTGAACAAACAAAAATACACTTTTTAGCATACGAGAAATATCTATCCTTAAAAAAGTAGTTTCTTTAGTAAGGCAATACTGTATTTTTATAGTAACTTGCATTTTTCATCAACAAAACCTAACGCTACATGAAACTATTTTACGCATCGTTAATAGGCTTATTTCTATCCAATTCTATGCTTGCACAAGAAAACATCACTTATCAAAAGCCCTCTAAAGAAATTTTAGCCTTAACCGAATTCGACAGAGCTCCCTCCGTTTCTATGGATTCTAAAAAACAATACTTATTACTGAGTTATCGCAATACCTATAAAACACTTGAAGAACTCAATGACGAAGAAATGAAACTAGCCGGATTGCGAATCAATCCAATCACAAACATCTCAAGTACCGTCACTTATATAAACAATCTTAAGCTTAGAAAAATAAAAGACACGGATGATATACAAGTCAAGGGATTACCAACAAACCCGCGTATTACTAATTTATCCTGGTCTCCAGACGAGTCCAAAATAGCTTTTACGCACACAGCTACAAATGGAGTGGAATTGTGGCTAATGGATGTAGGAACAGCGACAGCCAAAAAAATATCCAACAACTACCTTAATGCTAATATTGGAAATCCAATTTCATGGTTTAAGGACAGCAAGGAATTACTTGTTAGAATGTTACCCGAAGACCGTCCTGCCTTAATCAATCCTAAAGACAACATTCCTTTAGGTCCAATCATTTCTACGGCAGTAGAAGGCACAGTATCTCAAAACCGAACCTACCAAGATCTACTAAAAAACAAAACGGATGAAATTAATTTTGAAAACCTTACGACTTCTGAATTGTACCGTATTGATCTAAATGGCAATAAAACCCTGTTTAAAAAATCGGATATGTATGTTGGGGAATCCTTTTCACCAGACGGGAATTATTTACTAATCACTACCTTAGAGCGCCCTTTTTCGTATATAGTACCCTTGAGTCGCTTTCCGATGAAATCGATAGTGTATACTACTACTGGCAAAGAAGTTAAAAATGTCAATGACGTTCCATTAAATGAAATCATTCCTAAAGGCTTTATGGCTGTACGCGAAGGAAAAAGAAATATGGCTTGGCGAGCAGATGAAGCAGCGACTTTATATTATGTTACTGCACTGGATCATGGAGACCCGGCAGAAATAGTTTCGTTTAGAGATGAACTTTTTACTTGGAAAGCTCCCTTTGAACAAGCTCCAACTTCATTAGTCAAAATACCTCAACGTTACAACAGAATCATCTGGGGAGACCAAAAAACAGCGGTACTATATGATCATTGGTATGACACTCGTAATTTAAAAACATACCTATTAGATCCGTCAAAAGCTTCTAATAACATCACTGTGGTTTTTGACAGAAACTCGCAGGATCTCTATTCTGATCCTGGAAATTTCGAAACCGTTAAAAACAACTTTGATCGCTACGTATTAGCCAAAGAGAACAACCACCTATTTTTAATCGGAGAAGGGCATACACCCCAAGGTCAAAAGCCATTTATTGAGGAGTTAAGTCTAAAAACACTGAAGACCAAAAGACTGTACACCTCCGACTTAAAAGATAAAAAAGAAACGATTTTCTCTATTGAAGATTTCAAAAAGGGAAAAGTGTTAGTTTCTCTAGAATCAAGCAGTGATTACCCTAATTACTTCTTCCGCAATATTCATAAGAAAAATGATATACAAGCGATCACTCATTTCAAAAACCCTTTTGAGAGTATTAAAAACGTCTATAAGGAGGTGATTAAATATACTCGTGAAGATGGTGTTGAACTTTCCGGAACGTTATATTTACCAGAAAACTACGACCGTAATGCGAAAAAAGAAAAATTACCTTTGTTGATTTGGGCATATCCTACTGAATATAAAGACAAAAACAGTGCTGGTCAAACCAGCTCGAATCCAAACGAATTCACTTTCCCTTATTACGGTTCATTTGTATATTGGGTAACCAAGGGTTACGCGATATTGGATCACGCTTCTTTCCCAATAATTGGAGAGGGTACAGAAGAACCCAATGATACGTATATCAAGCAACTTGTAGCAAATGGAAAAGCCGCTATAGATGCGGTAGATAACCTAGGTTATATAGACCGAAAAAAAGTCGGTGTAGGAGGACATTCCTACGGTGCTTTTATGACCGCAAATCTACTGACTCATTCTGACTTATTTGCGGTAGGTATTGCACGTAGTGGCGCATATAATAGAACCTTAACTCCTTTTGGTTTTCAGCGAGAGCAACGAAATTATTGGGAAGCACCAGAGGTATACAACAGCATGTCGCCATTTATGACCGCAGATAAAATGAAAACACCAATGCTATTAGTTCATGGGGAGGCCGATAATAATCCCGGTACATTCACCTTACAAACCGAGCGCTATTTCCAAGCATTGAAAGGGTTGGGTGCACCTGTGAGAATGGTTATCTTACCCAAGGAAAGTCATAGCTATGTGGCCAAAGAAAACATACTCCACCTATTATGGGAACAAGATCAATTTTTAGAAAAATACCTCAAATAAAAAAAATCCGGATTAGATCCGGATTTTTTTTTACTGATATTTTTTAAGTGCTAATTTCAGTTCTAAACCTTTTTCCAATTCTAAGGGATGATCAAAAAAGATTGCTTTTTTATTTAACGCTGCTTTGACTAAATAACCATCACCTTTAAAGTAACATTCTTTAACTGTCACATCCAAAACACCTTGTGCTGAGGCCATCAATTGATGTGGGTAAAGCAATATGGTATCCTCTCCTTCAATTTCTGAATCAAAATCGGATAACAGCAATTCATTGACTTCACCAAATAATGATGCAATATATTTATTCTCTGGAAATTCATATAAGACCTTAGATTCACCTTTGGCCACAATCTCCCCATCTTTCATAATAATGGTTTGATCGGCAAATCCCAAAGCATCAATACTATCATGTGTAGCCACAATACAAGTAATGTTTTTTGCCTTTAGATACGCAAATAAATTTCTGCGCAGGGCACTTCTCCGAAAATTATCTATATGACTAAAAGGTTCGTCCAACAATAATAATTCTGGCTCTACAGCAAGTACTCTGGCCAAAGCAACGCGCTGCTGCTGACCTCCGCTTAAATATTTCGCTTTAACATCTGCAAAAGCAGTCATTTCAACCAAATCCAGCAATTCTATTGTTCTCTCTTTCTTTTCGGTCAAATTGAAATTAGACAGATACTTACCTATATTCTCAGCTACCGTAATATAAGGCATTAAATCAAAATCTTGTGCTAAATATTTCATTTGATCTACACCTGGAACCAAATTGAATTTGGGGCCTAAGACTGGCTTTTCATTCCAAAAGATGTTTCCCGAATTCGCATCATATAGACCATATATCAATTGTAGTAAGGTACTTTTCCCACATCCACTTTCACCCAAAAGGGCGATATGACATCCCTTGTTAATCTGTAAATTAATCTTATTCAGAACAGATTTTTCGTCATAAGCAAACTCAACATCTTCAATTCGCAACATGCTTTCTCTTTTAAAAATGATTGTAGACAAATATAAGACTTGATCAGTGATTGATAAATTTTAATTGATGAAAAAAAACAAAATAAAGTAACGACAGCATTTAAAACCACCCTGATTTTTTAGGACAAAAAGCAAAGATTACAATGAATGTATTAAAAATATGTAGAAAGACATTACTTATTTAAAAAACACATAAACAATTAACTATATAATTCCTATTTTCACCCCAAATTAAACCAACCAATTCTTAAAATCACTAAGACACCATATTTATTATGAAAAAAAACTACTTAATTACAACTTTCCTACTTTTATGCATTCACGCGACCTATGGTCAGCATTACAAATTTGAAAAACAAAATGAAAGTTATACCCCCCTTTCCAATCCAAAATTATTATTTACGGAATCTTGGGAAACTATTGATTCCCCTCCAATAATAAAATTACCATTTACCTTTACCTTATTTAATCGCACGATGGATGAATTGCAATTTGCGGGAGGGACTATTGTAAACCTATTGGAACAACCGGATCAAATTCTTCTTTCGGGTTTTTTGATAACTCCCGATCTTATAGATATTGCATCGTTATATCCAAACGCAACTACTCAGACACAAGTAAGCACACAAGTAGATGGTAGCGTTGGTAATCGCATTTTTAAGATTCAAGTCAGTGATGCGGGAAGTGAGTATGAGTTGACTTCAAAAAACAGTTTGGACATGAGGGTCAGTTTTCAGGTTTGGCTTTATGAAGCAACCCATGTAGTTTCATTTCATTACGGTGCTAATACCGTAACTGACTTGGGGGACTTTTCTGAGTCAGAAGTAATGATTTGCGGATTAATTGAACAAGATTATCTGCTAGGTAAAGATCAAGAAGTAATCAGCTTTACAGAAAAATCTTCTGTTTTATCAGGAATGAGCAATGATCCGGCTCTTAAAACCGATTCAAAAAAACCAGTTTTTTTAATCACGTACCCTGATGAAGGAATGGTTTACACTTTCACTCCTACAACTTTATCTACAGTCAAAAACGAAATTACGTCACTTAGTATACACCCAAACCCTACAGAAGGCATTCTAAATATAGCAGGTAACATTGACCCAGCTACCTTTTACAGTATTTTAGATATGACTGGAAAGAAAGTTCAAGAAGGTAAAATAGCTGGTGGTAATATCGATGTTACAAAACTGTCCAAAGGTATATATATGCTTAAACTGGGCAACAATAGACAAATTTTAAAGTTTATCAAGAAATAAATAAAAAAGGGGCCTTTCTCATAACGAAAAAGCCCCCTTTTTTTAAGCTGTAATACTACAACTATTCACTTTTAACTTTAACGTACTTCAATGCCAAAGTATAAGGTCTTGGCCCTTGATTAGTTATCACGCAGGTTGTAGTCATCGTATCTCCCTCAAATACTACTTGAGTAAACTCCACATCATTATAAAAAGCATTAAAACTATCTGCATTAGTTCTAATTTTATAATCGCCACTTACATCGCCTTTTTCCCAGGTGCCGTGTCTATCGTCGGTAATAATTGTACAATCATAATCTACAGCTGCTTCATTCAAAATGTTCTCTTTTTCGAATATCACTACAGCTTTGCGCTCGCAGTCATTTAATTTAACGTCATCACCATCAAAATACATCACATCTATTCTCCACTCACCCACGATCGCATCCAATACAACAGGAGGATCAACTACTACAGGAGGGTCAACTACTACAGGAGGGGTAATTGGCGTTTTAATAATTCCGTTATCATCACTACTACAAGAAGCCATCGTCACGATAGCCATCATTGCTAAAATCAAAGCTTTAAAATTTTTCATTCAATTGTCGTTTTTACATAAATATTAAGAAATACAAAAATACATTAAGCTTTCATCTATCAACTATGTTTTTGCTTAACACCATATTTTTACGAAAAAAATACATTACGCCCTTTAAAAACTATAAAAACACAAAAAAACAAAAGAAACACAAAAAATCACTTTATTTTTTATCATTAAATTAAACGTAATTGAAACGTCTTATTGTCAGTATCAGAAAAAAACCAATTACTTTTGCTCTATAACTAACCATACTTATATGAAAAAACTATTACTTACAATTTCTTTAGCAGTTGTTAGTGCCTATTCAGGACAAGCACAAAGCTATAACTTCAATCACTTCGACCAGTCTTATACTGAGTTAACTGGGGCAACGACTTTAAATACGCAGAGTTGGTTTTACCACAGCTTCGATATCCCATTGCCGTTTAAAATCAACATATTCGGTGATGAAATTAAAAATCTTAGCCTTAGCAATGGAATTCTCTATGCTGATTCAAAAACACTTAACAATATCCAATATCAATTATTTGCACAAACCGCAGAGCTTTTGGATGGTGGATATCAGTTTAATGCAGGTAGTTCACCTAGTCCTAGTCAATCTCCTTTACGCTATAAAGTAGAAGGAACAACCGGAAACCGAATTCTTAAGATTGAAGTTGCGAATGCCGCAAATGGCAACGAGTATTTCGAAAAAGAAACGACAACGATGCGGGTTAATTTTCAGTATTGGTTTTACGAAGGTATTGAACAGTTTGAATATCGATATGGTACAAATACTATCACAGATTTTGGTTTTTTCTTTAACGACTACGCACTTCCCAATGAAATAACGCCGAATTTTGCGGTGATAGTTGCGAAAATTCTTGTTGAGGAAGACGAGAATGGCAATGAAGAAGAAAAACCTGTTGAAGTATATTCATTAATTGGGGACAGTCAAAATCCTGTAGGGAAATTGTCTAGTGTTGAACCTGAGCGCTTAACTACTTATCCAAAAACTGCTAGGGTTTATCAATTTAAGAATTCAACACTTGGTATTGATAAACACGCTCAAACAGGCATAAGTATTTATCCTAATCCGACAAATGATGTTTTAAACATCTCGCTAGACATTGATGATAATAATATCCCTTATAATATATTTGATGTACTTGGAAAACGCGTTCTTTCAGGCACTCGTCAAAGTACCGAATCTCCTATTATGGTTAATACTTTAAACAAAGGTGTTTATTTTATAAAAATCGGAAATTATAAAACGGTAAAGTTTATCAAAAACTAGTCGTTTTCGAAAATAAAAAAGGAGAAATTTCACAGTGAAATTTCTCCTTTTTTTTTACAGCATATTGGAATTATTAGTCCAAACTCGCCAAATAGCGTTCTGCATCTAAAGCTGCAATACATCCAGATCCAGCAGCTGTTACTGCTTGTCTGTAATCTTTATCTTGTACGTCACCGCAAGCAAATACACCAGCGATATTCGTTTTACTGGTCTTCCCTTGAGTGATTAAATACCCTACCTCATCCATTTCCAATTCTCTAGCAAAAATCTCTGTATTCGGTTTATGTCCAATAGCTACGAAAAAGCCTGTTGCTGGAATTTCCTGAGTAACTCCAGTTGTTCTTTCCTTAACGCGAACAGCGGTTACCAATTGTCCATCTCCAATTACCTCTTCCGTTTCGGTGTTCATTAAGATTTCGATATTCGGAGTATTTCTTACACGATCTTCCATAATACGAGATGATCTAAACTTATCGCTACGCACTAACATGGTTACCTTTTTACACAGTTTAGATAAATAATGTGCTTCTTCACAAGCGCTATCCCCTGCTCCTACAATAACTACTTCCTGATTTCTATAGAAAAACCCATCACAAACGGCACAAGCAGAAACTCCACCACCCATTTTCAAATAGTGTTGTTCTGAATCCAACCCTAAGTATTTAGCTGTAGCTCCGGTACTAATAATTACCGTTTCGGCATGAATTTCAATCGTATCGTTAATCCATACTTTTTTAATTTTTTGAGTGAAGTCTACTTTAGTAGCCCAACCATCTCTCACGTCAGTACCAAACCTTTTGGCTTGTTCTTGTAATTGCATCATCATTTCCGGTCCGGTCACCCCTTCTGGATAGCCTGGGAAATTTTCCACTTCATTAGTTGTCGTTAATTGTCCTCCCGGTTGACTTCCTTGATATAACACAGGATTCATATTCGCTCTAGCAGCATAAATTGCAGCAGTATACCCTGCTGGGCCGGAGCCTATAATCAAACATTTGATCGTTTCTATTGTTGACATGTCTTTCTTCCTTTAATTAATTATTGAGAATCCTTACAAATGTAAGTTTTTATTAAAAAATATCGCTTGAATTTTGATTGGAATTAACAATTGTGGAATAATAAAAAAATATAGACAAATTGTATTTGATTAATTAAAAAATAATTCTATATTTGCAACCGCAATACGGGAAACAAACGGGGTGTAGCGTAGCCCGGTCATCGCGCCTGGTTTGGGACCAGGAGGTCGCAGGTTCGAATCCTGCCACCCCGACAAAAAAGCTCTAACGAAAGTTAGGGCTTTTTTTATGCGCTAAAACGGCGCAAGCTTGCTTAAGCGCTGTTTTAGCGCATAAAAAAAGAGTTAGCGCGCTTAGCGCTAAGTGGATTTTTTTGTCGAACCCCACCCTTTAGGATGCCGTAGC
>NZ_JALJZV010000013.1 GCF_024171535.1 Flavobacterium sp. HSC-61S13
TTGTAGACAATGATTTATTGTTATCGTATAACCCTATAGGGGTGATATAATTGTAGATGATATATCGTTTTCGTAAAACCCCGTAGGGGTGACATAATTGTAGACAATGATTTATTGTTATCGTATAACCCTATAGGGGTGATATAATTGTAGATGATATATCGTTTTCGTAAAACCCCGTAGGGGTGACATGATTAAAGAATCCCGATTTTCGAACAACGACTCACGAACAACGATATTTATCTAATTACGTAGATCCATCCAGTAATTTTATCACCATTATCGACAAGCAGGGAATAGAAATATGTGGACGAAGGTAAGGCTGTGCCGCTGTTGGACTGTCCGTACCACTCTTGTTTGTAATTCTTCTTAGAATATACTAAGGTTCCATAACGGTTGTAAATTTTTATCTCAGCAATATTGAAGTGTTGTAAGTCTAGAAAATCATTGACGTTGTCGCCATTAGGAGAAATTCCTTTTGGTATATAGATTCTTTGCATATCATTATCGATGCATTCCAGACAGATCGGATTCGGGTCATGTACGTCGCTAGTTACATGAACTATGTTGGTCAAATTGCCTTTTCTCTCTGCAGGGATGTCTATTTTAGCTTTAATAGTTATGGTTTCGGATACTCGTAAGTAAGGCAGAATAATGTTTACTGGTCCAGTTCCTTCGTGTCCTCGGTCGCTACTCCAGTGCATGACTTCAATTTCACGGGGAAGTGGATCTGTTATTTTTACATTTAGGGCAGTGGTTGGACCTTTATTAATCACGATTATGGTGTATTCGGTTTGCGTTCCAGGGGTATAATAGATCTGGTTATTGGTCTTTTCAGCATTGAGATCTGCCAAACGTTTTATTTTTACGATGGTGGGATCGTCTTTTTCCGCTGTAGAGGGGTCGTCAGATACTTGTACAATGTTTCCGCTGTGAGTATCCGCATGGACTGTCGCTTGGTTTACGACCTGCCCTGAAATATAATCATCAAAGGTGACGGTATGTTGGGCGCTGATAACAACTTCTTCTCTTGGTGCTAAGACGTCTACAACTGCTGGTACAATACTACCTGGATCTGCATTGTCGTCGAGTATCTGGATATTTCTTAGAATACCGTTTCCTTTATTGCGAATACGGATTTCGTATTGTATTTGATCGCCAATGTCGATAAAGGTGTGTTCGAAAGCTGTTTTTGTAACTTGTAGATCACCAAGAGCGATTCGAATCTGTGCAGTGTTGTTGTCTAAATCTGGGTCAATATTATCTCCTGTTATATTAACAACATTGAGGTATTCACCTTCCGGTAGTATGCTTGCATGGATAGTTAGGCGTGCAGTAGAGTTCTTAGCTAGTAAGGGGATGTTCCATTGACTTGTTACGGGATTAAATGTACCTAGGGTTGCAGTGGCGTTTACAAAGGTATATCCCGAGGGTAGAAACTCGTTGATAATAACATTGGTATCGTCGTGTTGAGTACTGTGGTTGATGGCGGTAATGATAAAGGTAACAACGCCATTCTCTATTTTATCGATTTCTTTTGTGATCGCGAGATCACTACAAGGAGGGATTTCGACATACAATGGTGATGAGAAATTGGTTTCCCCGCAATCTCTTGTTCCCTTTACTGTGTAGTTCCCCGATAATAAGGCTTCATAGCTGTCGTTATTTGCTCCTGCTATGGGTTGCCCGTCTCGATACCATTGATATGGAGATAAGCCCGATGTAGTCTGTAATGTCGCTGAACAGGGATTTTGGTTGTCTATTTTAGTTGGCGGTTCTGGGCTGTCGCCATGAGAGGAGAAGAATCCTGACATAGAATAGCCATCACCTTGTTGAATCAAACAAGTAGTCATTCGAGCGGTTGAAGTTAGTAGAATGTTTTGAGGAGAATTAAGGCTTAAATTGGTAAAGTTCAACATGTAAAATCCGGTATTGCCAATGGGGATTCTACTGTTTCCAGTAACGGTCTCGAGATCTTGACCGTTAATGAATACTGGTGTTGTGGCATTTTCAACGATGGTATATCCGAAATAGGGTAAGTTGTTATTAAAGTAGTCAATGAATTTGGTAGTTTGAATATTGGTGGCTCCCGCGCAACCACCTATGGGTAATACGGTGGATATGTCGGTTTCACAAGCTACAGCTGTTCCAGAATATACAACTATGGGCTTGTTTGACGTTATAAGTGAAGAAGATAACATATTGGTAGCGTCGCCGTGATGTATTGAAGCAAAGCTACCCGCTGTAATCAAGTTATAATTGTTTTGATTGATTAGCACTCCTAGTGGACTGTAGTTTTTTACGGTAACCACAGTACTATCTTGTGCCGCGATAAAAGTGCTTTGTTCTGGATGGGTCGGTCCCGTTCCAGTGGCTCCATTGCCGCGTACAACCAGATATTGCTGGCCTAGTGCTGTAACTGGAGCGACTTGGTCGACCGTGCCATCTTCCCCGTTTCCACCACAAGCTTGTGGTGTGTCTCCATAACTCCCAACATTAGAAACAACCGGTTTATTAGCGACTAATAAAGATCCTGTTGGAGCATTAAATAGCATACTTTGTCCGGCATTTAATACAGTGAGTTGTGATCCGTTCAAATGGACGGTTGTATTGTCTTCAATGGCCATTACGGAATATACGGGGTTTTGCAAGTATAAACCGGTAAAGTTTGTTCGGTAATATCCCAAACGGAATTCTAATCCCATACCTTCATTTCCAAAACTGACCAAAGAAGCATTTCCTTTGATGGTGGTATTGTCTAGTCCATTGGCATCGGAAGCGATATTTCTGAGGTTAACCAAAACTGGCGCTGTAGCTTCAACAATAAGTCCGCGATCGCTATACGTCGTGTTCGTTAGGTTGCGTGGTAGTGCGCTACCAGACCCTGCAAAGCGATGGGATATCGGATTATTCGCAGTGACGGTAAGTGTAGTTAATGAGGTTTTATCGCTCTTATATAGTTTTACAGTGACTGGGCTTGGCGATAATGTTGAAAGTACAATTTCATTGGCTGTGCTCCAATACTGCCAGGGAGAAGGGGCTATGTGGTGTGCTACTGAATACTGTGAAAATGCAGTCTGTTGACTGAAGAAAAGACATAGTATCAATAAGATTTTTAAGAAGTATAGTTGTTTCATAATACGGTTTTTAAGGATATAGAAAATATTAGATATCCTTATAAAACGCAGAAATAAAAAATTATTATTCTAAAATAACATATTTAACATTGTTTTTCTTAGTTATTAAACGTTTTTAGTATTTTAAATTGAAGTGACACTGTTTTAATTAGAGCTGAGATCTTGTATTTGTTGGTAAATCAATTCTGATTCATAACCTTTGCGAAAGAGGAAATCCATTACCTTTTTTTTCTTACTCATCAGGTTGGAGTCTGTTGTAGATTCCCATTTTGACACGCTGATTCTTTCGAATGTGGATAAATACAATTCATCGGGAAGCTCCTGCATGGCTTTTTTAATGTTATAGGACGAAATTCCCCGGAATTTTAATTCGGAGAGAATTCGATTTTTTCCCCAAAAACTCATACGATGTTTGCCTCTTGCAAAACTACATGCAAAACGTTCTTCGTTGAGATAATTTTCTTGGATCAGATGTACGACAATCTCATCTCGATGATGTGGGGATATACCTAAATTATCGAGTTTATTAATGACTTCTGAATGGCAACGCTCTTGATAACTGCAATAATATTCAAGTTTTTTTTTAGCGTCTTCCGTAGAAATAAATAATTTTGATGTGTTTTTCAAATGACTTATTATTTTTGTTGTCTATTTTTAATGTCTATTACGGCCTTTTTGTTTTTATAATCAATCCATTTTTGGCCTCTCAGTCGTCTCATACAATTGTCATAATGACGCATGATAAAGATATTGTAAACCGCTTTAATGATATGCGTTGGTTTTCTGGGTAAAGAGCGTAAGCTCATTGAAAAACCAGGCGTTATATATTTCATATAGTGCCAATAGCCCTCGGGCATATAAAGCATTTCGCCGTGATTTAATTCGGTAATATATCCCTGTGCATTTCTAAGGGCCGGCCATTGTTCAAAATTGGGGTGATCAAAATCAATGTCTTCTCGAACTATTAGAGAGTGCGGTATTTTGTAAAGGTAAGGAGTTTGGTCGGGATCGAAAAGCATACACTGTTTTTTACCGTGAAAGTGAAAGTGTAATATATTAGAAAGATCAATATCATAATGCATAAAGACTTTTGAATTCTCACCTCCAAAAAATAACATCGGTAATTGTTTGACTAATTTAAGGCCTAATTGTGGCCAGCGGAAATCATTTTGGAGGGAGGGAACTTCCTTCATTAAATTATAAAGAAAGATTCGGTAGTTGGTCGGTTTTTGTTGCAATAAATCGATGTAGTCAGACATTTTCATTTGAGCATGAGCTTCATTGAACCCGTCCTTGTGGGTGACGGGTCTATCGTCATACAAAGGGACTGTTTTTTCTCCAGCGATACTCTTTATATAATTTAGGTGCCACTTTTCATTAGCAGACCAATCTTCAGTTAGTTTTTCTATGACTAAGGGTTTTTGCTTTTTTAAATAATTTTCAATAAAATCTTCTTTCGAAAT
The DNA here is from genome assembly GCF_024171535.1 of Flavobacterium sp. HSC-61S13. Taxonomy (GTDB): domain Bacteria; phylum Bacteroidota; class Bacteroidia; order Flavobacteriales; family Flavobacteriaceae; genus Flavobacterium. The sequence continues at coordinate 4,601 of NZ_JALJZV010000013.1, forward strand.
TGTGGAAACACGATCAATCGGTTTTAGTTTTAAAGCATCCATATAAACAAAAAATTGAGGGTTCGATTGTTATAAAGCTTAAAATAGAGGTAGAATAATCAGTACTATTTATAAAACCTTGTAATAAATTTACTTAAAAATAATGAATTGATCATATATTTTCTTTTGTTGTTTAAAAAGGAGATTTTTAGTTCATCGGATTGTGTGTTTTTTTTTGGATAAGGATCGGGAATCTTAATGTTTTTTTCTTAGGTTGTTTGGATTTTGTATTGACAAGTTAATGTGACATAAAAAAGATAGCCCAAGATTTCTAATCTCGGGCTATCATCACCAGTCTTTAGATGGTGTTCAACAGGGTTTTACACTATAAAATTTACATGGAGAATTAATGACGCATGTGCTGAACTTTGCTTGGCTCGTTCTCGTATATTTCTGAAAGTAATTTTTTTAGTTCATGGGTGTCTTGCGGACCAAGTTGCTGCAAAGGTGTTCTTAGTTCTCCTCCTTGTTGTCCTAAGATATTTAGGCCTGTCTTAATTGCCCTTGGTAAACCTTTGTCTACTATGAATTTTAAAAGATCAAATTGTTTGTAAAACAGTTGTTGTGCTTTGCTTAATTCATTGTTTTGAATCGCCTCATAAAGTGCTATGTTCAAGTCTGGTATTAAATTGGGCGCAGCAGTACACCATCCTTGTGCACCTGCTGCAAAGGCGGCGAGGGCTAAGGGGTTTGATCCGTTGTAAAAGGCTACTTCTTCGCCTAGTGTCTTTCTAAGGAAATGCATCCTTTGGATATCGCCAGTGCTTTCTTTGATCATGGTGACATTTGGAATTCTGAGTAAACGCTGAAGTAAGGCAGGTGACATATCAATTCCACTCGTCGCGGGATTGTTGTAGGCCATAATCGGGATTGAAATTTTGGATGCAACGCGATCATAATGATCAAATATTTCATCATCGGTTAACTTCCAATAGCTCATAGGGATAATCATTACCGCTGTTGCTCCTGCTTTTTCGGCAAATTGCGCATGATAGATGGTTTTTTCAGTGGTCAGGTTAGAAACCCCAACCAAAGTAGGTACTCTATCGGCAACCTGATCGATGGTGGCTTCGGTAATCGATTCCTTTTCTTCATCTGATAGATAAGGTAAAACTCCAGTGCTTCCCAGTGGTGCAATGGCGTGAGTTCCACTTTCAACCAAGCGTTCAACCAAGGTTTTAAAGAGTTTAATGTTGACTCTTTCTTCTGTATCAAAAGGAGTAATTGGGTAAGCAATCACTCCTTTTAGAGGAGTATGTTTCATATTTGGAAAATGATTTGGATTTATAGATCTCTACCTTCTTCTTCTCGAAGTGCTACACCAAGATTTTGCAATTGTGGTGCATTTTCACAAGCGACGTACTTGGCAGGCTCACTGTCGCTCATATTTTGATGTCTATGCCATGCCCATGACGGTATATATACCGCGTCGCCAGCTTCCCATTCAATGCGTTGATCTTCGACCTCGGTCCAGCCTTTGCCTTCAATGACATAAAGAACCGTTTCGTAGGTATGTCTGTGGCGATTGGTCAGCTGGCCTGGTAGTAAGCCCCCAATGGTCATGCTAACGTTTTTGCTGGGTAGATCGACAAAAAATACCGGATGCTTGCGCTCTGTTGAGAATTGATTGTGTACGCCTGCATCCTCGACATTTTTATGGATTAAATGTGTGGGTTTTACAAAAACCGGTCTAGCAAAAGTTTGATGAAAATCTTTGGAGCTGAATGTAGTGGTCTCTTTTTGATCCACTTTTTTTTCTTTTAGTGTTTTCATAATATAAATGTATTTAGTGTTTGGTGCATTATTGCAAGACAAAAATAGCGTAACTTAGGACCAGTAAACTGATACAGATTTTATAAAAACAGCTAGTCCAGATGTTGAGACCGTGGAAATTAGAGATTAGAATAGATAAGCATTCGGATAAAGCGATTTATATGCAGATTGCCGATGCAATTATTGCTGACATACAAATTGGACGATTAGCTACAGGAAGTGTTTTGCCTGGAAGTAGAAGTATGGCTGAGTATTTAGGAGTTAATAGAAATACCGTTGTAGAGGCTTTACATGTTTTAATCAACGAAGGATGGTTGGTTACCAAAGAGCGAAAAGGCAGCTTTGTCAGCGATGTTTTGCCGGTTTTAAGCAAACAATCAATTGGATTGACTGGTGTAAAAGTACCAATAATCGAGAGAGAACATTATCAGGTTTCTTTTGATGATGGGCATCCAGACAGTCAAATAGCACCTGTAGCTGCTTTGGCTCGAGCGTATCGACAAATATTTAATCGAAAGAGTAAGTGGCAGATGATGGGGTATGCAAATGAATTTGGTGATGAGTCATTTCGAAAGGCTATAGCGAATATGTTAAACCATCAACGCGGCATGCAGGTCGACGAGCAGGAAATGTGTGTGACACGCGGTAGTCAAATGGCGATGTATCTGACCGCTCAATGCCTTTTGGGGTCAAATGATTATGTGATGATAGAGGATCCGGGATATAAGCCGGCTTGGAAAGCTTTTGAGAGTGCTGGAGCGACACTATTGCCGTTGCGTATAGATCAGGATGGTTTGTTGATAGAAGACGTTGTGCGCTACTTGGAAATCTATGATACCATCAAAGCTATTTATATCACGCCTCATCATCAATATCCGACTACGGTGCCTTTGAGTTTACAACGTCGTTTAGAGTTGATTCGGTTGTCCAATATGTATGGTTTCACGATAATTGAAGACGATTATGACAATGAGTTTCATTTTGGATATCGACCGATACTGCCTTTGTCTAGCTATAGGGAGTTGGAAAATTACGTATATATAGGAACGATGAGTAAGGTCGTTGCTCCAGCTTTGCGTATAGGCTATTTAGTTACTAAAAATGTGTCGTTAATCGAAAAAATAGGTGCGTTGCGAAAAATTATTGATGTTCAAGGGGATAGTATTATGGAGCAGGCCGTTTTGCAGTTGATTGAAGATGGTACGATAAAGCGGCATTTAAAAAAGGCGCAAGCTTATTATAAAGACAAACGAAATTTTACCAACGGCTTGCTGGAGAAATACTTGACAGAAAAAGTCGATTATCTGATTCCAGAGGGGGGTATGGCATTTTGGATCGTTCCGAAACGGGAAGTAAATTGGGCGGTTGTTGATAAGCAGTTGCGATCGAAGTCCGTTAAGATTATTTTACCCGACGCCTATAGTTTTGATCGACCGGTAAAAGGACTGCGATTGAGTTACGGCTCTTTGACAGAAGAACAACTTGAATTGGGTGTATTACGGCTTGCGGAGGTACTGTCATGAGGTTATATGTTATTTTGTGCTTGAGTTGTGAGAGTAGCGGCGGTAAACGTCGTAGTTAAAAAAAATAAGCCACTCGATAGGAGTGACTTATTTAATTCAGATTTTATATCGATTTTAAACCTCTAAAGCATCTGCGCGAGCGGCTTCCTCGTTTTCGGCCCATTGCTCTGTTTCGGGTTTAGAGTTTTTTAGGGTATTGAATCTTTCTAATTTTTCAACATCGCCTTCTTCTCCGCTAAAATAGGGGAATACATCCATAATCGGTGATTCAGATACCGCGGGTATGTTGTATTCACCCATGGTGTTTTTCATCACTACGATCGTATTGTCGTATGCTTCTTTTACATCGTTGGCTTGTACTAGTAGGGATAAGGTCGTTTTGCGTTCTTTACCGCTCTCTTCGTCGTAGGCCAATAGGGAAACTTTGGATTTAAACCAGCGATCAGCATTTTCAAAGGGATGTATTTCTGCATAATTGGCTATATTAATGGCTGTGATTTTAAATTCCTCACTAATATAGGCTGTCATTTCTTCATTAATTCTTTTTTCAGCTTCAGTATAGGATAAAGCATCTACTAAATACGGTTCAGTGACCACTTTTTGTTTGCCCGTATCATCTAATTTCCTGTATTTTACTTTGCATTCATACCATGTTGCGCTCATCTCTATTTTTTTTAAGACGCCAAAGATAGTTTTAAAAGGGAAGAGATTAGGCGGTTTTCCAATATAGATATCCACAATTTTAAAGGCGATTTTCAAAATGGTCTCGTTTTTCTATTGACGAATGCCTTGTTGATCTGTAATGATACTGTGGTCTACATCTTAAAACTCAACGGATCATTATGGTCAATGCGGTCGCTTTACTATTGGAATAATGATAAAATAACGTAAGCCTAAGTCGGATTTACGAGAAACCTATAGTCGGTTGATATAGCGATGTGGATTTGTTGTTTGAAATGATTTTGACAAAGAGGAAGTTGTGCTAAAAAAAAACAGGAAAATCGATATTTGCATATCTATTTTCCTGTCTAGTACCCGGAGTGGGAATCGAACCCACACTCCAAGGAACACGAGTTTGAGTCGTGCGCGTCTACCAATTCCGCCATCCGGGCCTCAGTGTTTCTCTGTATTGAGATTGCAAATTTAGACAAATATTTTTTAAAACAAATAAAAAATGTAAAAAAAATCACTTTCTAAAATATAATTTATAAATTTGCACCAGTACAAAAGGGACACGACAAACTAACTAACTACAAAACAACAAATTAAATGACACACCTCGAACCGGATGCAAAAATTTTTGCATGTTCACAAAGTGTACATCTTGCTGAGAAGATTGCAGAACATTACGGAGTAGCATTAGGTAAGGTTACTTTATCACATTATAGTGATGGGGAATTTCAACCTTCCTTTGAAGAATCGATTAGAGGAATGCGCGTTTTTTTGGTTTGCTCTACTTTTCCAACTTCAGATAATCTGATGGAATTGCTTTTGATGATTGATGCGGCTAAAAGAGCTTCAGCAAGACATATAACAGCAGTAATTCCTTATTTTGGATGGGCTAGACAAGACCGAAAAGACAAACCTAGAGTGCCGATTGGGGCAAAATTGGTAGCAAAATTATTGGAGTCCGCAGGAGCAACCCGTATTATGACTATGGACTTGCATGCTGATCAAATCCAAGGATTCTTTGAGAAACCGGTAGATCATTTGTTTGCATCGACTATTTTCCTTCCTTATGTGAAGAGTTTGAATTTAGAGAATTTGACGATCGCTTCTCCAGATATGGGAGGTTCCAAAAGAGCTTATGCGTATTCGAAGTTTTTAAATTCAGATGTAGTTATTTGTTACAAACAAAGAAAAGTGGCCAACGTCATAGATACGATGGAATTGATTGGCGAGGTTAAAGGGCGAAATGTGATTTTAGTCGATGATATGATTGACACAGGCGGTACTTTGGCTAAGGCAGCAGAGATGATGATGGAAAAAGGAGCTTTAAGTGTTAGAGCCATTTGTACACATGCTATTTTATCAGGTGGAGCGTACGAAAAAATAGAAAATTCTCAATTGGAGGAATTGATAGTAACCAACTCTATCCCATTGAAAAAACAAAGTCCAAAAATTAGAGTTATTGATTGTGCACCTTTGTTTGCAGATGTTATGCAAATGGTACAAAACAATAAATCGATTAGCGGCAAATTTATCGTTTAGGAATATTAATAATTAAATATAGTTCAATGAAATCAATTACAATTAAAGGATCAGAAAGAGAAAGCGTAGGTAAATCGGCAACGAAAGCGGTACGTAATGCTGGATTGGTTCCTTGCGTGTTATACGGAGGAGTTCAAGAAGCAGTTCATTTTACAGCAGAAGAAAAAGCATTCAAAGGCTTGGTTTACACTCCAAACGTACACACAGTTGTTATTGAATTGGAAGGTGGTAAATCTTTCAACGCAATTCTTCAAGACATCCAATTTCACCCAGTAAGCGGAAGCATCCTACATATGGATTTCTACCAATTGCATGAAGACAAAGAAATTACTATGGAAGTTCCAGTAAAACTTTTAGGTAATTCTAGAGGTGTTATGGCTGGTGGGGTTCTTAACCTTAACTTGCGTAAACTTAAAGTTAGAGCTTTGCCTGCAAATCTTCCTGATTTTGTTGAAGCAGAAATCACTAACTTAGAAATGGGTAACAAATTGTATGTAACGGATTTAGTTACAAGCAACTATAAAGTTTTGCATACAGATAATACTGTAGTAGCTCAGGTGAGAATTTCTCGTGCAGCAATGAAAGCAGCTCAAGAAGCAGCAAAAGCAGCAAAAACACCTGCAAAAGGAAAAAAATAATTCTATTCGTAGAATTTTTGATCAAGCACCAGTTTTACTGGTGCTTTTTTTTTGATGTAATTCCTTGTGGTGTAAATCGGTTTCGTCTATTTTTGTAGACATTGGAAAATTGTCCTATTTGTAATTCAAAGTAAAATGAAGAAGTTCCTTATCGTAGGTCTGGGCAATATCGGGCCGGAATATGTGAATACCAGACACAATATTGGTTTTAAAGTAGTTGATTTTATAGCACAAGAAGCAGGCGTTTCATTTGAAACCGTAAAACTTGGCGCTCTTGCTGAAGTCAAGATTAAAGGTAGAACGCTTTTGTTGTTAAAGCCCAACACTTATATGAATCTCAGTGGTAAAGCAGTCGCTTATTGGATGGAGAAAGAAAACATCCCTGTCGAAAATTTATTGGTGATTACCGATGATTTGAATTTACCTTTTGGTGCCTTGCGTATCAAAGCAAAGGGATCCGATGGAGGACATAATGGACTAAAGAGTATACAGGCTACCTTAGAATCTGCGAATTACTCGCGTTTTCGTTTTGGAATCAGTGATGAATTTAAGAAAGGACAGCAGGTTGATTATGTTTTGGGCAATTGGGATGAAGAGGAAAAGAAAGTGCTGCCAGAGCGTTTAAAAACAGCTTGTGAGGCTGTGAAGTCGTTTGCCTTAGCCGGATTAAACAATACGATGAATGAATTTAATGGTAAATAATAAAATATAAACCGGATCGCGCCGTTACTGTTGTGTTGACTAATGCGAATAATCTCAGTAAATAACGTGTTTGGTTGAAAAATAAATCTATTTCTTATATGAAAAAAATACTTATAGTGCCCTTGGTAATGTTGTTGATCTCTTGCACAACAGTGAAACGGACTTTAAAAGAAGACCAAGCCGAAGCAGCTTCAAATAAGTTTAAAATCACTTCCTATTGTCCAATAGAAGGGGATTGTAAGGTCAGTAGAATACCAAATGTGTCTTTGGTAGTTAAAAAGGATGTCGACGGAGGTGTTGCTGGTGGAATGTATTATGAATTGGTTGAAAATGCCGGTACAGAAGTTGTCATTTATACCTATGAAAAGGCAACAGACGACGTATTGCTAGATGGTTTTTACAGAGAGGAGATCATCTTTGAAATTCCTTCTGAATCCCAACGATTGATTTTAGAAAACCGCGTGCTTCAAGATGTAAAAATGCTTTTCGGGCGTTTTTGCTATTGTAAAGGCCAAGCGGGATACTTTCAAGTAAAACAGGGTAAATTGGATTTGAGAAGAACAGATAAAAAGATAAAAGCAGCTTTGACTTTTAAAGTACTTGAGGTGCCACAATTAATCAATACCGTTTCGTTTACAGTCGAATAATACTCAGGTATGTCAATATAAAAAGGGGAAATTAAAAGCTAAATACTTTTAATTTCCCCTTTTTTAATCTGTATTATTATTGAGAATTACGCTTTTAAAACAAGACTTAATTCGGTCAATTGCTGTGCGTCAATTGCAGCAGGAGCGTCGATCATCACGTCTCTTCCCGAATTGTTCTTAGGGAAGGCGATAAAATCGCGGATGGTTTCTTGACCTCCTAAAATCGCTACCAAACGATCCAATCCAAAAGCCAATCCACCGTGTGGGGGAGCGCCATATTGGAAGGCATTCATCAAGAAGCCAAATTGTTCTTCTGCTTGTTCTGGAGTAAATCCAAGATATTTAAACATCAATTCCTGCGTGGCTTTATCGTGAATACGAATCGATCCACCACCGATTTCATTTCCGTTTAATACCATATCATAGGCATTGGCACGAACCTTACCTGGATCTGTTGCTAAAAGCGCGATATCTTCTGGTTTCGGAGAGGTAAATGGATGGTGCATAGCGTGGAAACGTTGACTTTCTTCATCGTATTCAAACAACGGGAAATCCACGACCCACAACGGTGCAAATACATCCGATTTTCTCAATCCCAAACGCGTAGCCAATTCCATTCTCAAAGCGCTCAATTGAGCACGAGTTTTATTAGCCGGTCCCGAAAGTACCATAATCATATCGCCCGATTGAGCTCCGGTTGCAGTAGCCCAAGCTTTTAAATCGTCTTGGTCATAGAATTTATCTACAGAAGATTTGTATGTTCCGTCTGCTTCAACCTTACAATAAACCATCCCAGTTGCTCCAACCTGAGGGCGTTTTACCCATTCGATTAAAGCATCGATTTCTTTTCTGGAGTAGCTAGCCGCTCCAGGTACTGCAATACCAACCACCAATTCTGCCGAGTTGAATACCGCAAATTCTTTATGCTGTGTTACTGTATTTAATTCTGCAAATTCCATACCGAAACGGATGTCCGGTTTGTCGTTTCCGTATTTTCTCATGGCTTCGTCATAAGTCATTCTCGGAAAATCTGCAGCATCTATATTGTGAATCGATTTCAATAGGTGTTTGGTCATGCCTTCAAAGGTGTTCATTACATCTTCTTGGTTTACGAACGCCATTTCACAGTCGATTTGTGTAAATTCTGGTTGTCTGTCCGCGCGTAAATCCTCATCTCTAAAACACTTAACGATTTGGAAATAACGATCCATACCACCCACCATCAACAACTGTTTAAAGGTTTGTGGTGATTGTGGCAAAGCGTAAAATTGACCTGGGTTCATACGAGATGGAACCACAAAGTCACGAGCTCCTTCTGGAGTGGATTTGATCAAATAAGGCGTTTCTACCTCACAAAAATCTTGTGCCGATAAATAATTTCTAACCTCTTGTGCTACCTTATGACGAAACAATAAGTTGTTTCTAACCGGATTTCTACGGATGTCTAAGTAACGGTATTTCATACGAATATCTTCTCCACCATCCGTTTCGTCTTCAATGGTAAACGGCGGCGTTTTGGACTCGTTTAATATCGTAAGTGATGTAACTAAAAGCTCAATATCTCCCGTTGGGATGTGGTTGTTTTTTGCTTCGCGCTCAATAACTTTTCCCGTTACCTGAATCACAAATTCACGACCCAAGGACTGAGCCATTTTAAAAACCGCTTGCTCCGTGCGATCGGCATCAAAAATCAATTGCGTAATTCCGTAACGGTCGCGCAAATCGACCCAAATCATAAACCCTTTATCACGGTTTTTGGCAACCCAACCCGATAAGGTGACTTCTTGATTGATATCGGCAGCTCTTAAAGCTCCACAATTATGAGTTCTATACATTCTTATTATTTTTAGACAAATTTAATAACTTATAGCGAATACAAATAAAGTTTAGACAAATAGTTCCACAACATTTGTTTTTTTCTGCTATTTCTATGTTTTTTTGGGCAATACCTTCGGTCCGGGCTATCCATTCTATCTTTGGTTTCGCGCGCTCCACCAAAGGATGCCATTCCTATCCCTATTGCAATCGATGAACTTTCAACTCCTTTTTAAAGGACTTTTTAGGCTATTTTTGCTTTGGCGCTGCGTTGGGTAAGCAAAAGGGCAAATGCCATCAAAGCACCACAAGCAGCCATACCGGCACCAACTAATTCTGGGGAGTTATATCCGAATCCCATAGCGATTGGTAAACCGCCTAAATAAGCACCCAAGGCATTTCCGACGTTAAAACTCGCTTGTCCTGCCGATGCAGCTAACATCTCTGAACCCTTGGCAGAATTGATTAAAATCATCTGTAGCGGCGAACCTATCGTAAAAGCTACTAGTCCGGTGACAAACGACATCAGATACGCCATAAATTCAATGTGAACCGTAAAGTAAACGATAATCAAACAGATGGTCATAGCTGAAAAGGAATAAATTGCCGCTTTGGTCGGAGAAAAGGTATCGGCTACTTTTCCTCCGATCAAATTACCCAATACCATACCCAATCCTACTAATATCATGATAAAGGGAATCTTTCCACCTTCAATTTTGGCTACATTGGTCATCAACGGCGCAATATAACTCATCCAGGCAAACAAACCTCCGGTACCGATGGAGATTAAAGCTACGAGTAACCAGGCTTGCCAGGTTTTAAAGAAAGACAATTGACTTTTGATATTGGTATTTTCTTGAGGTGCGATTTTAGGAACCCAAAAATACAAGGCCAGTAAGGTGATCAATCCCATCAAACTGATGATCGCATAGGTGTATCTCCAATGGAAGTGATGTCCGATATAAGTTCCAATCGGGACACCAAGTAAATTGGCCACCGTAAGTCCGGTAAACATAATGGAGATCGCTTGAGCTTCCTTGCCCTTTTGGGCGAGTTGGCTGGCGACAACAGAACCGACTCCAAAAAATGCTCCGTGTGGTAATCCCGACATAAAACGCGTAATCAGTAAGCTATTGTATTCCGGTGCGATTACAAAAAAAGCATTAAATACAAAGAAGATCAACATCAAAAACATCAAAACGTTTTTGGGAGGATATTTACTGGAAAGTAGGACCAATAAGGGCGCACCGATGACTACACCTAGGGCGTAAGTCGATATAAAGTGTCCTGCAGTCGGAATGTCGATTTGAATGTCTTTGGCGATATCGGGTAAAATTCCCATCATCGTAAATTCGGTCATTCCAATGGCGAGTCCGCCTATGGCTAGGGCAACTAAGCTTTTATTCATAGTGTAGAAGTGGTTGTTTTGGGTTTATGGTAATCACCATAAAGTTTAAAAGCTTCATCGTTTATAGAGAAGCGGAATTATTTTTGTGCAATAAGTAGTACTATTAGAGTTGAGCGCGTTCGTATGGTTTTGGCCATTCGATGGCATAATTCAAAGTTTTGGCGGCATTTAAGACAAAATGCGGATCTCTTAAAAAAGCTCTAGCAATGAAAATCAAATCGGCTTGGTTACTTTGGAGTATGTCTTCGGCTTGTTGTGCCTCGGCTATTAGACCAACGCAACCCGTAGTCATTTCCGTTTGTTCCTTGATGGCTGCGGCAAAGGGCACTTGATAGTTTGGACCGGTCGTTATCTTCTGATGCGCAACCCCTCCGCCAGTAGATACGTCAATTACTTCAACACCGCGTTCTTTTAAGGTACGAGCTAATCGAATCGACGATTCTAAATCCCAACCACCTTCAGCCCAATCCGTTGCAGAAATGCGAACCCATAAGGAGGTTTCGTCGGTCATTTTCGGTTTTACGGCGTCAATGATTTCTAATAAAAAACGAATTCTATTTTCAAAACTGCCTCCGTATTCGTCCGTTCTATTGTTGATGAGTGGTGAAAAAAATTGGTGAATCAAATAACCGTGTGCTGCGTGCAACTCTATAATTTGATAACCTGCTCGTATCGCTCTGTTTGCTGCTTTTTGAAATGAAACTACCAAAGCTTTGATTTCGGTTACACTCAAAGGTAGAGGAGGATGTTCGGATTCTCGAAACGGAATTTCCGATACCCCACGGGTTTGCCATCCGTTTTCGTGATCCGGGGCTATTTGTTCGCGACCCAACCACGGTTTATCACTACTAGCTTTTCGTCCAGCATGTGACAATTGAATACCCGGTATACTGCCTTGCGATTTGACAAAGGCGGTAATTTCCGCTAATTTTGAAATATGATCGTCTTTCCAAATTCCCAAATCACCATAAGAAATACGGCCATCAGCCGTTATAGCTGCTGCTTCCTGTATGATAGCTGCTGCTTGTCCAATTGCAAATTGTCCGGTGTGAACCAAGTGCCAAGAAGTAGCAAAACCGTCTTCAGAGGAATACTGACACATCGGACTGACAACAAATCGGTTTTTAAGTTCTAGATTTTTAAGACTTAAAGGTTTGAATACTAAGGGTGTGCTCATAAATAAGATGCTCCAAAATTAGATTACAAAGGTACATGCTATTTTTTTGAAAAGGTAAAAAGGATTCATAATTTAAATAATACGAAACTTAGTTACTTAAAAGTTTTTGGGTTTGCGACCAAGTTCTTTGTGTTTTTAATTCAATTGGTAGGGATAAAGCTCATAAACGGCATTGGCTTCATTGATGGTATAGCCTTTTTTATGCCATTTTAATGCCACTTCGTACAGGGTGAGATAGGTGTCGGGAGACTTTCCTTGTTTTTGCAGAATCAGGGCTTTATAGTACATCGCCTCGGAAAATTCTGGATATTGTATCAATGCTTGATCAAATAGGGTTATGGCTTCATCGTATTTTAGTTGTTCCATTTTGGTTATCCCTAAATAAAATAAATCGATATGGTGGGTATCCTTAAAGAATTTGGATTGAGTACGAATCGCTTCGTTAAAACTGCTTACAGCCATGTCGAACTGATTCAATTGCAATTGTGATAATCCAATATAAAAAGAGTAGGTATGATCCATTTCAAAGTTATCACCCCATTTTTCCTTACAGTCAGTAAAATCGGCTATGGCATCTTGGTAGGTTTTGAGAAATACACATTTTATAAAGGCTCTATAGGGTTGGTATCGTTTGGGATTATACAAAACTGCTTGGTCTAAATAGGCCATTCCTACCTCATACTTTCTCGCTTTAAAATAGGGCATAGCTTTTTGTTGCCATAAATAAGCTATAGTACTGTCTTGTTTTAAACCCTCATCTAGGCAGTTTTGCCACTCGTTCATGTGAGTATTATAGTTATAATTATGAGCGCAATTCGTTGCATATACAGTTATAAGAGAGTCTTGTTTGGCGGTGTTTGCCGTAAAGTCTCGGAATTGATCTTTTGTATGACTACAACCGTAGAGGGTTAAGGATAGTAGTAGGGTATATAAAATCGTTTTTAGCATTATCAATTTGTTTTTTGTCAGAAATGCTAATATAAAGATATAAGATGATTTGTGTAAGAATGAATAAAAGTGGTTTCACTTACATAAGTACAATTTGAACCGGTGTAAAAAGGAATCTTACTATTATCGTTTTATGCGATAAATCTACGATTGAAGATCTTTTGTGTTCGAATTATGCAGTTAAAGTGGTATTGCAGCTACTGGGCTAAGACTTTGTAAGTTGTTCTTTGAGGTAAGAGATAAGCTCGTCTTTTTCCTTTATTTGATTTTCGAGGTTTTGAATTAAAGCATGCAGCACCTTGTCAATAGCTTTGTGGTCTCTATGATAAGAAGGCAGTTCGTCTGAAAACCGCAATAAGTCTTGGGGTTGTATTTGATAGATTTTACAAAAACTTGTGATGTGGTTGACCCAAGAATTGCTTCTGCCATTTTCTATACGGGCATAGGTTGATTGTGATATGTGCAACATATCAGCGACAACTTCCTGTGTTAGGCATCGCCTCATACGTAAGGCCTTTAATTTTTGACCTATCAGCTTGTTCATAAGTAAATATTTTTTTGGATGATACTTAAGTGCTTGATAGAAGTGTTTATAATCAAGGAGTTAATATAGTTAATGAGCGGTGATTTTCCAATTTTTGAGTGGGTTTTTATGTGTTAAATTTCTGTGTAGTATAAATCCTTGTGTGGTCAACTAGAGTTGTTCTGGTAATTCACAATCTTAGAGGTCTTTAAACTTCAGGTAAAACCGACCTTCAATTTTCTCAAGTCCGACGATTCGCTCGGCGATTTGCTGTTGATTAAATTGGATAGTCATGGACTCTAATATATCGAAGTTTTCGAGAGAGAATCGTTTTTCTAACAGAAGCTGTGTCATAGCGGGGTCGTATTGCTGGAAGATCAATTGATTATTGGTGTAGTCGGCAATCAATACACAAAGCTGTTGATTGGCATCAATTTTAGCATCCCATATAGCGCTTGCTGTTATGATGGGATTGTATGCTGTGAGTTGGTTTATCTTGGGGTCTTCAGCATTTAATTGGGGCTCATAATCATCGATTTGTGTCAGTTTCTCTGGAAAAAGCTGGACAATTGTGAAGTTTTTTTCTTTGTTTTCTATTGTATTTTTGTCAAAAATCTGTACCTCTCCTAAATATTTGTCTAAGACGTATAGTTTGTCCGTTGAAGCGGAGTAAAGGGAAATTTTAAAGTAGTAACCCAATTTATTTTTTTTGAGGGCGATGGGTAAACTGCCAATATCGGTGTATTCCTCGTTGTTTTTATATACGCGTAGGACTTGAGCATCTCGATAGAATTTGGGGTCAAAGGGATTGTTGTCAAAATCACTTTGATCGAGTTCATAGCCTCGGGTTGGCCAACCCTTATACAGTGGGAAAGCAAAATAGTTTTTAAAAAACGGTTTATAAAAACTGTGAGAAACAAAAAACGGTGAAAGGGGTTGTAGTGTATCTTTAAAGTCTACTTTGGACTCAAAACGAATAAGGTCTGAAGGGCTATTGGTACCAAGTTTTTTTTCGATGAATAGGGGTGCATTGGCATAAAACGATGCTTTGCCCTCATACCAGATATCGGGAATGGATGCTGGTATACGCGTATTCCCGCTTTCGTCTACATAGGCATCTAAGTAGATTACTTTAGCAATACCCGTATCTATAAAGTCGCGCTGTATTTTTTTTCGATATTCGTTATCTGCGTCCACATCGATAAAAAGTTCTTCTTCTTCGGGATAATATTGCTGGATTAATAGTCCCTGACGATCATAAATCAGCACGTGATTCGTCGTTGCGTCTGTAAAATAAATCAGCTTAGTATTGGCATTGACATGGCGTGGACTGACAATTTTTTCAGCGCTTAAAAGCCATTGGTCATCCCAAAACGTATTGGTTGTGGTAGTATCTGTTTTTTTTATCTGATCCACTTCTTTGCAAGCGTGTTCGTCCTTATTATCAATAATAGATTGTATCCATTCGGAGGTGATAGCAGTTCCGGCAAGGGTGTTGATACTATAAAAGGTGCCTTTCGCAAGATCGATTTTATACAATTGCGGATAAGCGAGTTCAAAGGAAGCTTTGTAGTCGATGATTGTGTGATAAAAGCCGTCGGTATCGTATATAATGTGGGTATAATCGCTGATTGTGATTCCCTTGATTTGGTTGATATATTCAATACTCTTTTCATGGTTGTCTCCATCGACTACGAGTATTATCTCTTTGTTTTGTTGTTTGAGTAGGGTAGTGGTTGCCCAAATAGCAGTTTCACATCGCGGGCACGCACTGGGACGAAAGTGTAAGACATAGACCTCTTTTTGCTTTAAATCCAATGAGGAGAAGAGTTGTTTGATATGGCTTTCTTGTCCACAGCGAGGAGCAACCTGAATAATATGATCTTGGGCTGCAAGCGATTTGTGAATTAACAAGAAGACTACAAAGAGAAGTATTCGTATCATCAAGTGTTTTGTTAATTGATTAAAGTATAGCTGAATAGCTTGTAGTTCTGCTTTTTTAGATTATTGTTTAACTCTTATGAATTCAATATCAGCACCTTGTATGTTTCCATCTTTATCAAATGGTCCTTTAATGGCAGATACTTGTAAAACGTATGTTTCGGAATTCCTGGGTGTCGTTATTTGTACGATGGACCCTACGGCTAATTGAGGTTCCTTTGGAATAGTAAAGTCCGTACAATCGCTCCGGTCTCGATTGGGACAGTCTGTCATTTTTGGTGGAGAGATTAGCGTTTCTTGAGCCTTATATATTCTTGTTGTTTCGCTTGCAAACAATGTCAGGCTCATCAAAAGTGTTGTTAAAACAACGGTCATTCTTGTTTTCATAATATATATAATTTAAGGTTACAATCCTTTAAATTATCGGTTATGAGTCTATATTATAAAAATAGGAAGTGGCGTAGTTGATTGTTATCTAATAATTAGATAATTTAAGTCGTTTTTTGAATAAGTAGCTGAGGTACAAAATTTAGAAAAAAAAAGACCGTCTCTTTCGAAACGGTCCTTTTCAGTTGTTAATCTGTTTTTGTTTATTTTATCATATCTAAAATAATCGAAGGATAAATTCCTATAACGATATTGATAGTTATGGATATAATTCCGACGGCGTAATAAGCCATTGGAACTTTGATCGGTTCTGTTTGTTCGGTTTCCTCGTTTTTAGAGTAAAGTACTGCGATTACTTTAAAGTAGTAATAGATACTGATGAAAGAGTTGATCGCTCCAAAAATCACTAAGGTCAATTGGTTGTTTTCAAGCGCTTGAGAGAACAAGAAGAATTTACCAAAGAAACCGGCAAAGATTGGAATACCTCCCATAGAAAGTAGTGAGGCAGTTAAAATACCAGCCAATAGTGGGTTGGTTTTACCCAATCCTTTAAACAACGACAACAATTCTTCGTCTTTGTTTTTGGTAACCAAAATGACTACGGAAAATGCAGCAATACCCGCGATAGCATACGCTACTGCATAGTAGAATAAACTCGGAGCAGAGTTGCCCAGGTTTACCAAAGCCATCATCATAAAACCAGCATGTGAAATACCTGAATACGCCAATAAGCGTTTGATGTTATCTTGACGTAGCGCCATGATATTACCAACGGTCATGGTCAGTATGGCGATAACAACTATGGCAGTCATATAATTGCTAGGCATCGTAACCGTAAGGCTTACGCTTAGCTTGTATAAGGTGGCAACAGCTACTACTTTAGCCAAAGTACTCATCATCGCTGTCGTTAAGCTTGGAGCGCCTTGATACACGTCTGGAGCCCAGAAGTGGAAAGGAACGGCAGCAATTTTAAACAACATTCCGATGATCATCATCAGTACGCCAATTTTATACCATGCAGGAATAGCTCCTGTCGCAATAATGCGGAATATTTCGTGTAGATCAAAAGAACCAGTTGCACCGTAAATCAATGCGATACCGAATAGAATTACCCCTGAGGCAAACGAGCCCAAAAGAAAGTATTTCATACCCGCTTCATTGCTCTTGATGTGGGTTCTGTTACTACCAGCTAGAATGTATAAGGTTATTGATAGAATTTCTAATCCCAAGAAAAACATGGCCATATTACCAAAACTCACCATAGAAACAGCGCCTAAGAGCAGGAATAGTTTTAGGGATACATAATCGGAAATCTTTAAGGCGTCTTCATTTTCGTAGAAATCCGTACTTAAGGCAACCAAAAAGGTGGTTAGTACAATAAACAAACTAGAAAAAGCTACCGAAAATGAATCTACAACAATCATGTTGTTGTAAAAAGATTCGGTGACGTTTAGGTTATTTAGCGTGATACCCAGTATGGCTAAAAGCCCGATGACGGTCATAGGGACTATTAATTTTCTCAAATTAACAATCTCTACTACCAGTACTAAAACCGCTAATGCTGCAATCGCTATTATTGTGTTCATTGGTGTTATTTAGGATTTATGATATTCGGATTTTATCCGAGTTCCATTATACTGTTACTTAATTTGTGATACGATTTCTATCAAACTCGGCGTGATTAAATCAGTGATTGGTTTTGGATATATACCCAAGAACAACACTACTCCTGCTAAGATTACCAATACAAATCCTTCATTAAAGTTTAGATCTGCAAAAGGTTTGCTGTTGGTTTCACCCAACATCACTTTTTGGAACATTCTCAACATATAAAAAGCACCAAAAATGATACTACTACCTCCGATTACCGCATACCAAATATTGATTTGAGATAGACCGAATAACAAAGAGAATTCACCTACAAAACTAAAAGTTCCCGGTAGACCCACAGATGCAAACATCAAAATCATAAACAGTGATGATAAAACAATTGCTTGCTGACGAATACCGCCCAACTCACCTATATTTCTAGTTTGGTATCTTCTGTATATGATTTCTGCAATAAAGAACAAACCTACTATAACAAATCCGTGAGCCAACATTTGGTAAACGGCACCGCGCAAACCGTCTAGTGTCAGTGTATAAGTTCCCGCAGCGATTAAACCAACGTGGGATAACGAAGAGTAAGCAAAGAAACGTTTGATGTTCGATTGTCTTAAGGCTACGATAGCACCGTAAACCACACCGATCAAACTCAAGACGATGATGGTACTCATCAAATCTTTAGCCGCTTGTGGAGCGATTGGAATTTGCCAACGTATAATCGAATACAATCCCATTTTTAGCATAATACCCGACAAAAGCATGGTTCCTACAGTAGGAGCTTTTTCATAAGTAGATGCCTGCCAAGTATGGAAAGGAAAAATAGGAATCTTGATGGCGTAAGCCAAGAAGAAGGCTAAGAAAATCCAATACTGTTCGTTGGCAGTAAGCGATACATTATATAAATCTTGTAATAAGAAACTGCCGGCTTTTTGGTATAAGTAGATAAAAGCTACCAACATAAATATCGAACCTGCAAAGGTATAGATGAAAAACTTAAGTATAGCTTTTTTGCGTTCTTCAAAAGTATCATTACCCCAAAGTAAGGCGATGAAATAGATCGGAATCAAGGCCAATTCCCAGAAGATATAATATAAGAAACCATCGGAAGCCAAGAATGTTCCGGTCATGGCAAAGGACATAAAAACAACCAAACCGTAAAACGATTTTGATTTTTCAATAGCAGTACCAAATGAAGAAAGAACAATAAGTGGCGTCAATAGCGTCGTTAGTAAAACCAAAGCCAAAGCCAATCCATCTGCTTTTAAAGCAAAGAAGATGTTGGGTTTATTCATCCATTGCACTACATATCCAGCATCAACCCCTTGAAGGTGTTGATTGATCAATAGTAAAGTTTCTGCAAAAGCGATAACTCCAACAAGAAGTGCTACTTTCGGAGCCATTTTGTTACCGGAGAGATAAGTTGCCAATGCGCCAACTAGTAAAGTGATTAATAGTATCGTTACGTTCATTTTTATAAATTAACTTGCAATGAATAAATAGTAAAATAAGAAACAAATCCCGAATACAAAGGCAAATAAATATAAGCCAATATTTCCGTTTTGCGCTCTTTTTCCTTGTAGGGATAGTCCGTCTGCAATTTTAGCTAAGCCAAATACCGTTTGTGAAATACCCACTTCAACAAAATCTTTAAAGAAAGTCGCCAAACCGTAAATAGGGGCAACAATCACTTTCATATAGATTTCATCGATATAATACTTGTTGTAAAGTGTTTTGTGGAAACCGCTGATTTGCTCATCGGCAACGGGCACTTCTGATTTTTTGATATACTTGTTGTAAGCAATACCCAATCCGATTAAAGCACCGATGATCGCTAAAGCCATTAAGATATATTCGGTCATTCCCATTACGTGAGGATGTGCCGCTGCATTGTTTTTAATCACTGGAGCTAAGAACCCGTTTAACCAACTGTTTCCAGGTAAACTGATCGCACCCCCAACTACAGACAATACTCCCAATACAATAAGCGGAATCGTCATCGAAGAAGGACTTTCGTGTAAGTGATCTTTTTGCGCTGCTGTTCCTCTAAAATCTTTAAAGAAAGTAAGGTACAACAAGCGGAACATATAAAATGCAGTGAATATAGAGGCAACAGCTCCTAATACCCAAAGGATGATGTTTTCATGAAAAGCCACCATTAAAATTTCGTCTTTAGAGAAGAAACCTGCAAATGGAGGTATACCTGAAATAGCCAAAGTAGCCAATAAGAAAGTGATATAAGTTACTTTCATATATTTTCTTAAACCACCCATTTGTCTCATATCCTGTTCGCCACCCATAGCATGAATAACCGAACCAGAGCCCAAGAACAAACAAGCTTTAAAGAAAGCATGCGTAATTACGTGGAATACAGCAATTTCATAAGCACCAAAACCGATAGCCATAAACATCAATCCCAATTGAGAAACGGTAGAATAGGCCAATACCTTTTTTATGTCGTTTTGAACCAAACCAATTGAAGCGGCAAAAATAGCGGTACAAGCACCAACGATGGCGATGATGTTTTGAACTTGAGGAGCTAAGTCGAATAAGAAGTTTAAACGGGTAATCATAAAGATACCTGCGGTAACCATGGTAGCCGCGTGAATTAATGCGGATACTGGAGTTGGTCCGGCCATCGCGTCTGGCAACCAAGTGTATAGTGGAATCTGCGCACTTTTACCTGCAGCTCCAATAAATAGAGCCAAGGTAGCATAGCCGATCCAAGTGTTTACGTGATGTGTAGTTCCGTTAACCAAAGCTTCTTTAATGGTCATATAATCCAAAGTTTGGAACAAATAACCTAAGATAAAAACTCCGATCAAAAAGCCCAAATCCCCAATACGGTTCATGATAAAAGCTTTTTTTGCAGCGTCGTTATACGATTGGTTTTTATGCCAAAACCCGATTAGTAGGTAAGAACAAAGTCCAACACCTTCCCATCCAATAAACATGATTAATAAGTTGCTTCCCATGACCAACAGAATCATAAAGAAGATAAATAGGTTTAGATAAGCGAAAAACTTATGGAAGTTCTCGTCTCCCTTCATATAGCTTGTAGAGTATAGGTGAATCAAAGTACCGATTCCCGTTACGAATAACAGCCATAAAATAGACAATTGATCGATTAAAAAACCAAAGGAAATAGAGAATTTCTCTAAGGCCATCCAGTCAAATAAATGAATTTGTATTGCTTGCTGTGTTTGGTTGATTTGAAAAAACAACATCACACTGATGATAAAGGAAACGAATACCGAAGCCGTTCCTATAATTCCCGAAGCACTACCTAATTTTTTTCCGAAGAAAAAGGTCGTTAGAAACCCCAGTAAAGGGACTATTAATAAGAGTAAAATTACGTTTGTATCCATTCGGGATTATCCTTTTAAGTTTTTTAAATTGTCAATGTCGATAGATCCGATATTTCTGTATATCGATACCAAAATGGCTAAACCTACAGCAACTTCCGCCGCCGCTACAGCCATAGTGAAAAATACAAAAACCTGCCCCGAGGCATCTTGATGTAAGGTTGAAAAGGCAACCAATAATAAATTGGCAGAGTTCAACATGATTTCTATAGACATAAACATGACTATGGCATTTCTTCTATATAAGATTCCAAATACGCCTACGCAAAACAGTATAACTGATAAGTAGATATACGATTCAATTCCGATTATTTCTAAAACTCTTTCCATAATTAAGTGGTTTTATTATCTTTTTTAGAAATTAATACAGCCCCAATCATTGATAATAACAACAAGACTGCTGCCATTTCAAATGGAACTACATATTCATTAAGTAGTACTTGTCCCAAAACTTTAATCGATTGAAAGTCGTCACCGGAGTTTTGATAGGTTTCAACAATTGGATTGGCTTTCATTATAGCCGCAACAAACACCAAACCGATTAAGCAGAATGCTACGGTAGCGGTTAATTTTACGACGATTGGTTTTTGAATTTCCGTACTGATGTTGAGGTTCATTAACATGATGGTAAACAACATCAAGATCATGATAGCACCTGAATAAACCATAATGTGTACCATACCCAAAAACTGAGCATTTAATAAAATATAATGACCAGCTATAGAGAAAAAACTTACCACTAACCAAATAGCGCTGTGGATTGGGTTTTTACTCAAGATGGTTAAAGCTGCACTTCCGATGGTTAGGGTCGAAAGAATATAAAATAGAATTTCTATCATAATTACGCTTGATTCTGTTTAGTGTTTTGAATGGCTGCATCTAAAGGCATCACCAACTTATCTTTTCCATAGATAAAATCTTCGCGATTCATGCTTGATTTTACGATGGTTTGTGATTTCGTCAAGTAAATCGCTTGTTTTGGACAGGCTTCTTCACACAAACCACAAAATATACAACGCAACATGTTGATCTCGTAGATCTCAGCATATTTTTCTTCGCGGTATAAGTGTTTTTCTTCTGCAGTACGCTCAGCAGATTTCATAGAAATGGCTTCTGCTGGACAAGATAGGGCACATAGGCCACAAGCCGTACAGCGTTCACGTCCTTCTTCGTCGCGCATCAAGGTATGGCGTCCTCTGTAAACAGGACTAAATGGACGCGTCATTTCTGGATAACTGATCGTTACTTTCTTTTTGAATAAATGTTTAAAAGTAACCATCATCCCTTTGATAATCGCCACAAGGTAAATTTTCTCCGACCAGGTCATGGTCGTGTTGGTTACCTGTTTTTTTCTGCCTGATAATGAAATAGTATCTAAAGCCATGTTTTTTATTTTAAGAGTAAGATAACTACTGCTGTAATAATAATATTAAATAGTGCCAATGGAATCAGGTTTTTCCAACCTAAATTCATCAATTGATCGTAACGGAAACGCGGTATAGTCCAACGTACCCACATATATACAAAGATGAAAAAACAGATCTTGATAAACAAGACGATGATTCCAATGATATTAGCTGGATTTACTCCCCAGTTGGTCACTGCCCAATCCATACCCGGATAGTTGTATCCACCGAAATATAAAACAGCTATGATCGTTGACGAGATAAACATACTGGCGTATTCCGCAAATAGGAAGAATCCCATTCTCATCGAAGAATATTCAGTATGGTATCCACCGATTAACTCTTGCTCACATTCTGCAAGGTCAAAAGGAGTTCTATTGGTTTCTGCAAACGAACATACCAAGAATATTAGGAAACCTAAAGGTTGGTAAAATACGTTCCAGTTCATGCCCGATTGTTGTAGGGAAATTTCTCTTAAACTCAAGGTTTGCGTCATCATCAATAAAGCGATGATCGAAAGTCCCATAGCTACCTCATACGAAATCATTTGCGAAGCGGCACGCATGGCGCTCATCAAAGAGAACTTATTGTTGGAAGCCCATCCACCAATCATAATTCCGTATACACTAACTGATAATACGGCAAATACATAAAGCATGGCCACATTGATATCGGTTACTTGTAGGAGAATATCTCTGCCGAAAAGGTGTAAACGGTCTCCCCATGGAATAACAGCACTAGTCATCAGTGCGACAGTCATAGAAATAGTTGGTCCTAAAATAAATAAAAATTTATTAGGAGTGTCTGGAGCATACTCCTCTTTGGAGAAAAGTTTAAGTCCGTCAGCAAGAGGTTGTAGAATCCCGCCTTTACCAGCTCTGTTAGGGCCGATACGATCCTGAATCCAAGCGGCGATTTTACGTTCCGCTAAGGTCGAATACATAGCCATAACCATAGTGATGGCAAAAACGATAAGGATAATCACACCCTTTTCAATGATGATAGTATTGTCCATTTTTGAATGAAATTATTTTTTAGATTCCTCTGCTTTATAAGGGATGTTTTTCATACTAATCTTATAACGATCTTGATCACGTCCTTTTAAGATTTGCGCTTCTGTATTGATCACGACTTTTTGTAAAGGTTGTGTATAGTTATTTTGGTTGATGACAGAGAATTTTTCGAATTTTCTCGGTCCTTCAATAACCCAATCTTTAGTGTCTTTATGGTCGAAGCGACATTCGTTACAGATGAACTCTTCGACTTCGTGATAGATGTCTTTTCGGGCAGTAACTCTTTGAATTTCGTCACCAAACATCCAAAGCGTTGTTTTACCACAACATTTATCACAATCTCTGTGGGCATTAAATGGTTTGTTAAACCAAACACGTGATTTGAAACGAAATGTTTTATCAGTCAAAGCTCCAACAGGACAAACGTCAATCATGTTTCCAGAAAACTCATTGTCTATCGCTGCCGACACACAAGTTGAAATTTGGGAATGATCTCCGCGATTTAATACCCCGTGTACACGTCCATCGGTGATTTGGTCTGCTGTCATTACACAACGGTAGCACAAAATACAACGATTCATATGCAGTTGAATCTTGTCGCCGATGTTCTCGGGTTCAAAGGTTCTTTTTTCCTCTTTAAATCGAGTCGCTTCTTTTCCGTTGTTGTAACTGAGGTTTTGTAAATCACATTCCCCTGCTTGATCGCATACTGGGCAATCCAGCGGGTGGTTGATCAACAAAAATTCAGTAACCGACTTTCTGGCTTCGACAACTCTCGGTGAAGAAATGCTTTTTACTTCCATACCGTCCATAACTCCTGTTACACAAGAAGCCATTAACTTAGGCATCGGACGAGGATCTGCCTCGCTTCCTTTGGCCACTTCGACCAAACAGCAACGACATTTTCCGCCACTTCCCTTTAATTTGGAATAGTAACACATAGCAGGAGGAACTGATTCTCCTCCAATCATTCTGGCTGCTTGTAGAATAGTTGTTCCTGGTTCTACCTCAATTTCATGTCCGTCTATTGTAACTTTCATAACTATATGTTTTAGGTTCAAAGTTTGCGAACAAACCTTTAAACGTAGGCTTAAATTTATATGGTTTGTTTCGAAATCAGGTGCTTCACACTTTCAAAGGGTTCTGCAACATAATGATCTCTGTTTTTAATCTTTTCAGGGAATAAAATATGGTATTCAAATTCTTCTCTGAAATGACGTATAGCCGCTGCTACTGGCCAAGCTGCAGCATCACCTAGAGGACAGATGGTGTTTCCTTCAATCTTACCTTGGATGTCCCATAGTAGATCGATATCCTCCATGTTTCCTGTTCCCGTTTCGATACGGTGCAATACTTTTTCCATCCAGCCGGTTCCTTCTCTACACGGCGAACATTGTCCACAGCTTTCGTGAGCATAGAAACGAGCAAAATTCCAAGTATTTCTAACGATACAAGCCGTGTCGTTGTATACGATAAATCCACCAGAACCCATAGATGACCCCGTTGCAAATCCACCATCGGCTAACGATTCGTAAGTCATCAAACGATCTTCTCCCGTTGCGGTTTTGTATATCAAATGCGCGGGAAGTATCGGTACGGATGAGCCTCCTGGAATTAGGGCCTTGATGGGTCTGTCGTCAATCATACCTCCAAGATATTCGTCGGAGTTGATAAACTCTTCTACTGTAATTCCCATTTCAATTTCATATACTCCAGGATTTTTAACATGACCAGAAGCAGAAATTAATTTAGTTCCCGTTGAACGACCTACACCTATTTTAGCGTATTCCTCACCGGAATTCATAACAATCCAAGGCACATTGGCAATGGATTCCACGTTGTTTACCACCGTAGGGTTTTTCCATAAACCACTAACAGCAGGGAAAGGAGGTTTAATACGTGGATTTCCTCTTTTTCCTTCTAACGATTCAATCAACGCGGTCTCTTCACCACAGATATATGCACCCGCTCCACAATGTACATGTAGGTCTAAGTGATAATCGGTTCCCAAGATGTTTTGACCCAACCAACCCGCGTCATAAGCTTCCTTAATCGCGCGTTCTAATATTTTATAAACCCACATATATTCCCCTCTGATATAGATATAAGAGAGATGTGCGCCTAGAGCATAACTCGAGGTTATCATTCCTTCAATCAATAGGTGAGGAATGTATTCCATTAAAAAACGGTCTTTAAAAGTTCCCGGTTCAGACTCATCAGCATTGCAAACCAAATGTCTCGGGTTGCCCGATTTTTTGTCGATAAAACTCCATTTTAATCCTACGGGAAATCCTGCTCCACCACGACCTCGCAATCCAGAAGTTTTGACCTCTTCCGTAATTTCGTCGGGTTGCATGGTTTTTAAAGCCTTCTCTACAGAGGCATAACCTCCATTTTGACGGTAAACTTCATAAGTTTTTATACCCGGAATATTGATCTTATCTAATAATATTTTCTTTCCCATGATACTATTTGTCGTGAAGAATTATTTTACCTGCTTTGCAGTCCTCTATAATTTGATCGATTTTTTCTTTGGTAAGGTGCTCTTGGTAGAAATCTCCCAATTGCATCATTGGTGCATATCCACAAGCGCCCAAGCATTGAACACCAACAACGGAAAACAGACCGTCAGCTGTGGTTTCTCCTGGGGCAATTTGTAGTTTTTCACAAGCATACTCCAGCATATCGTCTGCACCACGCAAACCACAGCAGGAAGTAAGGCAAAATTCAAACATATACTTACCCATTGGTTTTTGATTGTACATGGAGTAGAATGTAACTACTTCATATACTTCAATAGGGCGGATGTGTAGGATTTCGGCTACAGTATCCATCAATTCGGTACTCAACCAATTGTCGTGAGCATCTTGTACTTCGTGTAAAACGGGAAGTAGGGCAGATTTTCTCTTATCGGCTGGGTAATGGCTGATCAATTCGTCTAAACGCGCTTGAAGAGCCGGTGTGATATTTATAGTTTGTTTGTAAGCTGTCTTTTCCATATTCTTAAGCGTCTAATTCTCCTGCGATAACATTCATACTCGATAAGGTGATGATGGCATCGGACAACATCTGTCCTTGAACCATATCGTTATACGCTTGATAATATATAAAACAAGGTCTTCTAAAGTGAAGTCTATAAGGCGTTCTACTTCCATTGGTAATCAGGTAATACCCCAACTCACCGTTTCCTCCTTCTACGGGTTGGTACACTTCTGTATTTGGAACGGGTATCTCTCCCATCACAATTTTAAAGTGGTAAATCAAGGCTTCCATGTTTTGGTAAACATCTTCTTTTGGAGGTAGGTAATATTCTGGAACATCTGCGTGATAAGGGCCTTCTGGCATTTTGTCCAACGCCTGTCTGATGATCTTTAAACTTTCCCATACTTCGGCATTACGAACGGTAAAACGGTCGTAACAGTCTCCGTTTTGTCCAACAGGTATATCAAATTCGAAATCTTCGTAGGAGCAATACGGTTGCATAACTCTGATGTCGTAATCTACACCTGCAGCACGTAAGTTTGGACCAGTAAAACCGTAGCTAATCGCTTTTTCGGCAGTAATGCCCCCAACGCCTATGGTACGATCCATAAATATCCTATTTCTTTCGAGTAGGCCTTCAAACTCTTTCCAAATCGCTGGGAATTCCGCTAAGAATTCATCGATTTTACGGAAAGCAGCAGGGCTCCATTCTCTTTCAAATCCACCTATACGTCCCATATTTGTAGTTAATCGGGCACCACAGATTTCTTCGTAAATTTCATATATTTTTTCGCGGTATTGGAATACGTATAAGAAACCGGTTAAAGCTCCGGTATCTACGCCCATTACCGAACTACATATAATGTGATCGGCAATACGAGCCAATTCCATAATGATGACACGTAAATATTGTACGCGTTTAGGGATTTCGATTCCCAATGCTTTCTCCACAGTCATCCACCAACCGGTATTGTTGATTGGAGAAGAACAATAGTTTAAGCGGTCTGTTAAAACATTGACTTGATAAAAAGGTCTGTTTTCTGCAATTTTCTCAAATGCACGGTGTATATAACCTACGGTTCCTTCTCCATCGATGATTTTTTCTCCATCCATCAATAGGATGTTTTGAAAAATACCGTGGGTAGCGGGATGCGTAGGGCCTAGATTAAGAATAGATAGTTCCGTTCCGTCCTCTTTTAAACGTTGTTCGATGAGCTTCGCATATCGATGCTCTGGTGGTAATAATAGGTCTGACATAGTTTGGTTGCAGTCTTATTTCAGGTTTCTATTAACAGTTGTGTACAGTTCTTCCGAAGAATCGATCGTCTTTGTCGGTTCTTCCTCCGTCTTCTAAAGGATATTCTTTTCTCAGTGGAAAAGAAACCATTTCATCCATGTTTAAAATTCGTTTTAATTGTGGATGGTTTTTAAATATAATACCGTAGAAATCGTAGGTTTCTCTTTCTTGCCAATTGGCACTTAGAAATAGATCAGAAACCGTGTTTACTTCGGGTTTTTTTATGTTTAAATAAGTCTTGATTCTGATTCGAACATTGTCAAGCCAGTTGTGCATATGATATACGACAGCCAATTGTCTGTCTTCGGTATAGTCTGGATAGTGAATTCCACAAACGTCGGTTAAGAAGTTAAAGCGTAAAGTCTCATCATCTTTTAAAAAGGCCATTACATCATGCAAAGCATCCGGTGCCACTTCAAAAGTAAAAATATCGTGTTGCTGATAAAATTCAGTAACCGATAGCCCGAAGTTTTCAATCAACATATTTTGAATAACAGCAGTCTCTAAAGCCATTTTATTTGATTTTATAAGAATTTAATAAATCTGTATATTCTTCCGAACTTCTTCTTCTAACGGATTCTGATTTTACGATATCTTGTAATTTCAAAATTCCATCTAGAATTTGTTCTGGTCTTGGAGGGCATCCAGGTACATAAACGTCAACAGGGATTACCTTATCGATACCTTGCAGTACTGAATAAGTGTCAAAAATCCCTCCTGAAGAGGCACAAGCACCAACGGCAATTACCCATTTTGGTTCAGCCATTTGTTCGTAAACCTGTCTTAAGATCGGAGCCATTTTTTTAGCGATGGTTCCCATGACCAATAACATATCTGCTTGTCGAGGCGAGAAACTCATACGTTCCGAACCAAAACGAGCCACGTCATAATGCGCAGCCATAGTAGCCATAAACTCAATACCACAACATGAAGTAGCAAAGGGAAGTGGCCACATCGAATTGGCTCTAGCCAATCCAACAACCGTATCTAGTTTAGTAGCAAAAAATCCTTCTCCAGAATATCCATCCGGTGCATCGGCCATTTTATATTTAGATTTATCGTCCATAACTTGCCTGTTTTAGTCCCATTCGAGACCTTTTTTCTTAAATTCATATAGAAGACCAATGATCAATAGGAACATGAATATCCCCATTTTCCAAAAACCTTCCCAGCCCATTTCCTGAAAATTGACGGCCCAGGGGTACAAAAAGATTACTTCAACATCAAACAATACAAAAAGTATTGCGACAAGAAAGTATTTTACATTAAAAGGAATTCTCGCGTTTCCTACCGATTCGATTCCACACTCAAAATTGATATCTTTGTTATGAGATTTTCTTTTAGGCCCTAATAGACCTGATATATATACAGTTAATACAACAAAACCAGCTGCTAAGCCAAGCTGCATTAAAATCGGTATAAAATCTAATTGGGTTGATTGCATAAAAAAACATTTTTAATATAAATTACACAAATATACTCTGAAGGGAGATTATATCAAATTATATAGAGATACACTTCTCCTTTTCTAGGTAAGTAGGGCTAATAAATAATTAGACTAATTATAAATAACAAGATGTTAGAACAAAAAAAACCGCTCTTAAAGTAAGAACGGTTTATAAGCCAATGGAAAATAATATATAATTAATCTTCTATTACCTCTACTTGTGCGGCTACTTTGCCTTTTCTTCCTTCTTCTTCAACATAAGAAACGCGGAAACCTTCTTGAAGTTCACTTCCGTTTAATCCAGTAGCATGTACAAAAATATCATTCCCTGTTTGATCGTCTGTGATGAATCCGTAACCCTTTTCTTCGTTGAAGAATTTAACTTTGCCTGTTCGCATTTTAAAAAAAAAAATATTAATAATGCTCAAAGATATTATAATTATTGACATCTACAATTTTTAAGATAAAAAATGTAGGTTTTTTTTAAGGTGATTTTAGAGCAAAAAAAAACCGCTAAAATAGCGGTTTTTGGTTTATTCTTGTGGTGCTTTCATCGTGAAATCTTCCATAAATGCTGTGGTATAATTACCAGCAACATAATTTGGATCGTCCATTAATTGTCTGTGAAAGGGTATCGTTGTTTTGATTCCTTCAATAACGAATTCGTCTAATGCGCGTTTCATTTTGTTAATTGCTTCTTCTCTGGTTTGAGCCGTGGTAATTAACTTAGCGATCATCGAATCGTAATTTGGTGGAATCGTGTAGCCTGAGTATACGTGAGTGTCTAAACGAACTCCGTGGCCTCCTGGTGCGTGTAGGGTAGTGATTTTACCCGGTGAAGGTCTAAAACCATTATAAGGATCTTCCGCATTGATTCTGCATTCGATAGAGTGCAATTGAGGAAGGTAGTTCTTTCCGGAAATAGGTACTCCTGCTGCAACCAGTATCTGTTCGCGAATCAAATCGTAATCGATGACTTGTTCGGTAATAGGGTGTTCTACTTGGATGCGAGTATTCATTTCCATAAAGTAGAAATTTCGGTGCTTGTCTACCAAAAATTCAATAGTTCCTGCTCCTTCGTATTTGATGAATTCAGCGGCTTTAACCGCAGCTTCTCCCATTTTGTCACGAAGTTCATCGGTCATAAATGGCGATGGAGTTTCTTCGGTTAATTTCTGATGTCTTCTTTGGATGGAGCAGTCACGTTCTGATAAGTGACAAGCTTTTCCGTAAGAATCTCCGATGATTTGGATTTCGATATGTCTTGGCTCTTCAATCAGTTTTTCCATGTACATACCGTCGTTTCCAAAGGCCGCAAGGGCTTCTTGACGAGCATCTTCCCATCCTTTTTGAAGATCTTCTTCTTTCCAGATCGCGCGCATCCCTTTTCCTCCACCACCTGCAGTGGCTTTGATCATTACGGGATATCCGGTTTCTTTGGCTATAATTCTAGCGTCTTCTAAGCTTTCAATGATTCCATCAGATCCAGGTACCGTCGGTACACCAGCTAATTTCATAGTCGCTTTAGCGCTTGATTTATCTCCCATCTTGTCTATCATATCTGGTGAAGCTCCGATGAATTTGATTCCATGTTCTTCACAGATTCTTGAAAACTTAGCGTTTTCTGAAAGAAATCCGTACCCAGGGTGAATAGCATCTGCATTGGTGATTTCTGCCGCTGCAATAATGTTTGATATTTTTAAATACGATAGGTTGCTTGGAGGTGGACCGATACAAACCGCTTCATCTGCAAATCTTACGTGTAAACTTTCGGCATCGGCAGTCGAGTATACGGCTACGGTTTTGATACCCATCTCGCGACATGTTCTAATAATTCTTAGAGCAATCTCACCTCGGTTTGCGATTAATATTTTTTTAAACATCTTTTGAAATTTTAAATTTTACTTGGGTTTAAATCCTTGTTCTAAAGGTTTTTAGAAATGATTTAAATTTCTTAAGATGGATCAACTAAGAATAAAGGTTGGTCAAATTCAACTGGTGAAGCGTCGTCAACCAATACTTTTACGATTTTTCCTGAAACTTCTGATTCAATTTCGTTGAAAAGTTTCATAGCCTCAATAACACAGACAACATCTCCGGTTTTGATGGTAGTTCCAACTTCTGCAAATGCCGGTTTATCTGGCGATGGCTTTCTGTAGAACGTACCGATGATTGGAGATTTAACAGTGATGTATTTAGAATCTTGATCAGCAACTTTGGCAGCCTCAGTAGCAGCAGCTGACTCAGCCGTTGGAGCGGTAGGAGCTGTTGGTTGAGCGGCAGCAGCTTGAGGAAGCGCAGAGTTAACGGGAACTTGTTGGATATAAGTTGTTTCTGTGCTTCCAGCATCGGTGGTTTTGATGGTGATTTTAAAATCATCCATTTCTAATTTTACTTCAGTAGCACCTGACTTTGCTACGAATTTAATTAAGTTTTGAATTTCTTTAATGTCCATACTTTTGGTATTGGTTAGTTGTTTTATTTGTTATATGCCCACTTGAGGTAAATGGCACCCCAAGTAAATCCTCCGCCAAATGAGGCGAATATGATGTTGTCACCTTTTTTTAATTGGTTTTCGAAATCACAAAGTAATAGTGGAAGTGTAGCGGAAGTGGTGTTTCCGTATTTTTCAATATTGATTAGTACTTTGGACTCGTCTAAATTCATTCGATGTGCTGTAGCATCTATAATGCGTTTATTCGCTTGATGAGCTGCTAACCAGTTAACGTCGTTATGTGTTAGATTGTTGCGCTGCATGATTTTCTCGCTGACATCAGCCATGTTGGAAACGGCATATTTGAAAACGGTTTTACCATCTTGGAAAACATAGTGTTGTTTGTTGGCAACGGTTTCTGCTGATGCGGGAAGTATTGATCCGCCAGCTTCGATTTTTAAGTAATCCCGTCCAACGGCATCGCTTTTTAATATTTCATCTTGAAGACCATAACCCTCATGGTTGGGTTCAAAAAGAACAGCGCCTGCTGCGTCACCAAAAATGATGCAGGTGGCGCGGTCGGTATAATCAATTATGGAAGACATTTTGTCGCTTCCAATAAGTAATACTTTTTTGTATTTGCCGGATTCGATATACGCAGAGGCAACCGACATCCCGTATAAGAAACTTGAACAAGCCGCTTGAAGGTCAAAAGCAAAAGCATTAGTAGCGCCAATTTGAGTCGCTACAAAAACAGCAGTGCTTGCAACGGGCATGTCTGCAGTAGCCGTAGCTACAATAACTAAATCGATTTCCTTAGGATCAAGACCCCTTTTTTCGATTAGGTTTTCAGAGGCTTTGATAGCCATGTAAGAAGAGCCTTTTCCTTCTCCTTTGAGAATTCTTCTTTCTTTTATTCCAGTTCTTGTCGTGATCCATTCGTCGTTGGTATCAACCATTTTCTCTAACTCTTTGTTGGTTAGTACATATTCTGGTAAATAGCATCCTACGGCGGTAATGGCAGCGTTTATTTTTGTCATATGGGGGTGCTTTGTATTAAAAACATTCCAAAAAGTGGTGGAAATTACAAAAAAAAAATGAAAGCAACTGTTATTTTCAGTTCGGAATCAAATCGCGATTTTAAATAACAAAAAAAACTCTCACACATTGTGAGAGTTTTCCCTTATTTTTCTTGATAATTATGCTACAGCTACGGCTTTGTCTACGACAACTTGCCCTCTGTAATATAATTTTCCTTCATGCCAGTAAGCTCTGTGGTAAAGGTGAGCTTCACCTGTGATTGGACATGTAGCAATTTGAGGAGCAACCGCTTTATAATGCGTTCTTCTTTTATCTCTTCTTGTTTTCGAGGTTTTTCTCTTAGGATGTGCCATCTTACTGTATTATTTATCCGTTAATAGTTTTTTTAATTGATCCCATCGAGGATCAGTATCATTATCTTTGTTACTTTCAATTTCTTCGTTCTCTTCTTCTTCCTCTTTTTCCTTGCTATAACCTAAATAGTCTAAAGCTTCAGAATCTAAACTCCCGTCTAAAACTCCAGGGTGAACCCTTTTGTGCGGAATAGATAAGGCAATCATTTCATAAACATATTGAGCCACATCAATTTTGTGTTCATTAAAAGGAATGACAATGTATTTGTCGTGATCCTCATTAAATTTGTCGCCAAACTTAACGATGATCTCTAATTTTCCTTTTAAGGGCATATCAAAATCCTGAGCTGTAACGTCACATGGAACATTTACATGGCCTTCAAACGAGAAGGAAAACTCAAGATGTGTACTTTTTTTATTTAAAAGAACGACAACGTCTGCTTTAATATCGTTGAAATCATCAAAATTATAAAGTTCAAAGAACGATTTATCTATTTGATTTTCAAACTGGTGTTTTCCTAATTTTAGCCCTATAAAAGGAATCAAGAATTGTTTTTCATTACTCATGAGAACATGATTTGAGCGTGCAAAGATATAAAATAATTATAATTACAAGCAGGTTATCAATATTTTTTTGATGTAAAATCTTTTTGTCGTGTAACTAACGGCTCTTTAATGAGTTCTGCATTGATTTTTCGGTTCTTAAAAACATCTATAGCTAAATATATCGCTTCTCTGAATGAGCTAGGATCAGCCAAGCCTTTTCCGGCTATTTCATACGCAGTTCCATGATCTGGCGAGGTGCGTATTTTATTAAGTCCTGCGGTGTAATTTACTCCAGTTCCAAACGCGAGTGTTTTAAATGGTGTTAGGCCTTGGTCGTGGTAACAAGCCAGGATGGCATCAAATTTTTCGTACTGATTGGAGCCGAAAAAACTATCAGCAGCAAAAGGTCCTGTTATTAAAATGCCTTCGCCAAAGAGCTTTTTAACAGTTGGGTTGATGGTTTTTAGTTCTTCCTGCCCAATAACGCCGTTATCTCCACTATGCGGATTTAATCCCAAAAGGGCAATACGCGGTTTTAAGATGTTAAAATCTTCTTTCAAACACTTATTCAGTGTTTTTACTTTGCGTATAATCAGTTCTGCTGTGATTTCTTTGGCAACGTCTTTTAATGGAACGTGATCTGTTAACAAACCGATGCGTAGTGAATCGCTAACCATCAACATCATCGCATCACCTTCTAGCTCTTGATTGAGGTAATCTGTGTGGCCAGGATGTTTAAAGTCTTCATCCTGAATGTTGTACTTATTGATGGGGGCGGTCACTAAAACATCAATCAAATCGGCTTTTAACGCCGCAGTAGCTTCGGTAAATGATTTAATCGCGTATTTTCCGATCAAAGGATCGTTGGTCCCAAAGCTTACATTGACAGTCTCTTTCCAGAGGTTTAATACGTTTATTTTTCCTTTAACGGCTTGTTCTAAATGGTCTATTCCGTGTATGGCAGCATTGTTGCCTAATATTTTCTTTACAAAAGAGAAAGGCTTTGAATTGGCAAAAATTATTGGGGTACACAATTCGAGCATGCGGTTGTCTTCGAAAGTTTTAAGGATGATCTCGCTTCCGATTCCGTTCATGTCTCCGATTGAAATGCCAAGCTTTATGTTTTCTTCTTGATGGTTCATAATAAGCTGTAATTTATTGCTAATTTTGTAAGCAAATTTAATGAAAATAAATCGAGTTATGTTTACAGGAATTGTGGAATCCTTCGGGATCGTCGAAAAAATCATCAAAGAGGGAGAGAATTTACATCTTACTATGACGGCTGCCATGGCGGGTGAATTAAAAATTGATCAAAGTGTTAGTCATAATGGGATTTGTCTAACCGTAGTGGATTTGACCGATTCATCGTATACGGTGACAGCGATTAAAGAGACCATAGAGAAAACGGCTATCGGAAATTGGAAAGTAGGGGATCGGGTCAATTTAGAACGTGCGATGATTTTGGGAGCGCGATTAGACGGGCATTTGGTTCAAGGACATGTTGATCAAACGGCGCGCTGTGTATCGATAGAAGATTCAGAGGGTAGTACCTATTTCGGTTTTGAGTACGATGAAAAACTTGCAAATTTAACCATTGAGAAAGGATCGATAACCGTAGATGGTACGAGTTTAACCGTAGTGGATTCAGGTCGAAATACTTTTAAAGTAGCTATTATACCATATACTCTGGCGCATACTTTGTTCGGTACTTACCAAGTAGGGAGTTTAGTAAATTTGGAATTTGATGTCATCGGCAAGTATGTTTCTAA
Organism: Flavobacterium sp. HSC-61S13; assembly: GCF_024171535.1. GTDB lineage: Bacteria > Bacteroidota > Bacteroidia > Flavobacteriales > Flavobacteriaceae > Flavobacterium. The sequence continues at coordinate 39,588 of NZ_JALJZV010000013.1, forward strand.
AATGATGTCCTTGCGCTAAAATCTGCTGAAGAAATCCAACGGATATTAAAATTTTAACTGTTATAACGGGTGGAATATCGATGTGTTTTTTGTCTAACTCCTTAGAATACATTATATTTACTAGGTTGTGCAATCGTAAAAATATAATATTATGGAATATGCTTCAGAAACTTCAGGATGGAAAGACGATTTTTATCGCAAATATAGATTAACTACAGTACCAGAGCATTTATTGATTATAGGTAGTTTTTTAATCGAGGCCAATTACAAAAGCGACAGCAGTACTTTGAGGTCGAGGTTGGATCCGGCAAAGATTGAAAACATCTTGAATCAGGCTTGGTGCGTAGTAAGTTCTAGAAATGCCAAACAGCTTATCGAGAGTCTTTTAAACCTTCCGAGCGTTCACAATTACAAAGACGTTGCTGAGTCGGTCTTGATTCAACAAAAATCACATCCCAAATATCCCGTAGCCTCAGTCTTACTTGCAGAGCAGGGTAAGTTGTACCATTTTATTGATAAAAAATGCGAGACGAGGTTTTTTGATTGTGGCTACTCATTTAATCTAGAATCCTATGCTAAGATTACGAATATAGCAAGCTGGGACATTGAAAGAGCTGGGCTGATTATCCGATATGCTTTTACCATTGGCTGGCTTACCGAAGAAGAATCTGTTAATTATCTTAAAAGAGCCTATGCCGTTGCGGAACTGAATTATTCGAATTGGTGTCAATATTTCATCGGTTATCTAAAAGGTCGCGCCTTATTATTTGATACTTCAGAGGACGAATCCAGTAATTATATCTTGGTTTTAAATGAAATCATGCAACAGCCGGAAATTTATTTCCACCATTATCCCTTAACTCAAAGGAATTAATAATGGTAGTTTAGGTTAGATGGATGTTAAAATTCGTATAATGTGTGACTTTTACTTAAATCTGGTGTCTAAATTCTATTTGACCATTAGATAACGTAGTTATGGAGTTAGATTCGATAGGACATATTAATATTGAAGATGAAGAACTGGTGGCCTTGGTCATAGAGACTGGTGATACGTCCTATTTCGGGATCTTATACGACAGATATTCAAATTTAGTTTACAATAAGTGCAGGAGTTTTTCTGGATCTGATGCGATGGCTCAAGACTTGACACACGACATCTTTATACAATTGTTTGTTAAGTTGGATACTTTTAAGGGGAATTCAAAGTTTTCGACATGGCTGTTTTCTTTTACTTATAATCATTGTGTCAATTTTTATAACCGCGATTTAAAAAAGAAAAACCTAGAGACCGATTTAATAGACGAATATAATTACAGTATTCCCGTAGGGGAAACCGATATAGCGGATGAGGAAATTCTCGCTATGAATGCGGAAAAGTTGCAACGCGCACTAAAAATTGCTGAACCCGAAGAAAAAGTGGTGTTGCTTATGAAGTACCAAGATGACCTGTCTATAAAAACCATTGCTGAACAAGTTGGTATCGGTGAAAGTGCCGTAAAGATGCGGTTACATAGGGCAAAGAAAAGGGTTTTGGAAATCTATAATTCGTTGTAAAAATGGCAAATCCTTTTAAAAAAATTTTACATGATAAAAAGTTGCCCGAAATCATTAAAGTTCGGGTCACAGATAATGTTGCACTTATAAAATTATCTTTAGAAGTGGCGGAATTATTTGCGATAAAATTGCCAAATGTTATGGCAAGTTTACTTAAAGACACTCATACGGAAGACACAAAAACGGATAATTTTAACAAAACAACAAATGAATAGTTTCTCACAAACTTTAAACATAGACGACCCTTCTCAATTTATTGGTTCTTTGATTAATACCTTAGCTACCGGAGTATTAAAAGCTTTGGTTATTTTTCTTTACATTTTCCTGTGTTGGGGCAGTATTAAGTTGATTTCACTACTGACGAAGAAATTGTTCGTTTGGACTAGAATCGAAAAAATACAACATAATTTTAACGATAATGAGTTTTTAAACAAAGCTAAAATCAAGTTGAACTTGATGATGATTATTGATGCTTTTATAAAAGTTTTCTTCGCATTAGTTTTTATGGTTATCGGTGCGGATATGTTTGGATTAGAAATCGTTTCTGCGCAGGTAGGGAACTTTGTAGCATTAATTCCTCAATTCTTTATTTCCTTGCTGATTTTTATTTCGGGTTTATATTTGGCTTCTTGGCTAAAAAGAGCCATGATAAATTTTTTAGCTGTAGTAGGTTTTCGGGGAGCCAAGTTGTTAGGTCAGCTAGTTTTTTACGTGATGTTTCTCTTTGTTACTATTGTTGCGTTAAATCAAGCCGGAATAAATACCGATATAATTACTCATAATATATCAATCATTATAGGGGCTGTTTTTGTAGCAATCGCTTTATCACTTGGTATGGGATCCAAAGAATTGGTAACATTATTATTATATTCATTCTATGCGCGTAAGAACCTTAAAGTGGGTAAGCGAATTAGAATTAATGAGTTGGAAGGGATAATACTTTCCATTGATAATATATACCTATGTTTGGATATTTCAGGAAAAAACACCCTGATTCCGATAAAAAATGTTTCCTATAGTGTGATTGAATTTCTAGATAATTAGACTCGAATTCTTGAGTATGCATGGACTCTTAACGAAACAGTAGATTGATTACTGAAGTTACTGTCAAATCCTGATTTTTGTTGCTTGATGCCTCTGTAACGGTGGCTGTTTTAATTCTTGGTAGTGGTGTTTTTTTTTTTAGAACGGTGACTTTTTAAAGCTATAGTGTCTAAATAAATACAAACTAACTGTAAAGAAAAGCAAAGCCGTCTCTTGTAATATCTTTTAAGGGGATATGGCTAGGTAATTAAGAATCACAATACTATGAGCAAAATAACTTTTATCTACTGTGTTTTATTAATGGGATGTCCGATGTTGATTTTTTCTCAAACAGGACTGTATACTGTGACGCCTAAGGCAACTCTAGATGTCTCAAAAAACGAGAAAGTTTCGTCAGAGAGAGGAGTGATTATTCCTCGTTTATCTGGAGAAGAATTAGCAGAGAACGACGCCTTTTATGGAAGTGACCAAGAAGGTACTTTGATCTTTGTCACCGAAGGGGTTTCAAAAGAGAAGTCTACTCACAAGACTGTAGAAGTTACTAAAAAAGGAATGTATGTTTATCATCACGAGCCACATAGACAATGGAAACCTACAATTCGTGGTAAATCGCAGATGACTGATAATAAAGTCTTCGTCATTATTAATAGTGCGGGAACAAGACTAATGACGTCAGATACAGAGGCCATTAGATGGAGTTCGAGTTTTGATGGAGCTAATTCACATTTAATTTCCCTCCAAAATAATGCGACAGATATTGTTTTACCTCCTTTTAAAACCTTGAAAATACATGGGAGTATTCCTATTGGATTTGGCAGTGGCTCTGAAAGTCAGAAAAAAATAGCCTCTAGCCTGAGAAGTGATTTGATTTTAATAAATCAGCAGCCGGGTGTTGAGTTGTATAGCTCAAGCCCGGGTTTTGCCCGCTCATCCAATTATACAGCAACTAACCAAGGTGGGGCAACGCCAGCCGTGATGATTTTGTATACTGGAATAACTGGAGCTACCCTTAGAGCAAATGCAACGAGAGAAGGAAATAAACGGACTAATATAGCAGGTGGTGCCGCACATAACACCATAGGCACATATTTAATTATTGAGGAAATTTAAACTGAATTGTTTTCGTGTTCACGATAGTTCTTTACATGAAGTCATTAAAAAATAAATATTATAGATATATGAAAAATGTATTTATCGCATTTCTACTATTATGTTGTTGTAATCTCAATGCACAAATCGGAATAAATGAAAGAGAACCTAAAGTATCTCTACATATTAATAAACAGACTTCTGATGATCAGGCGGTGGGAGTTCTTTTTCCTAGACTGCCCGCAGATCAATTATCAACCAGATTAGCCGGGGAATTAGATGGGGTCTTGGTTTACGTTACGGAACCCGCTTCCAATCTGACCGGTGCTTTAAGAGAAGTTGTTCAAAGGGGGTATTATTATTACGATGCAAACTCTAATATATGGTCTTTATTAGGAAGACGTAACACTAATATTATAGAAGAGGACGGACTTATTTATGCTAAAATTTCGAGAAATGGTAGATATGCTTTAAAATATCCATCAAACAATAATAATACTAATTTCGTTGATAATTTTTTGACATGGCACGCTATCCAAGGAACCCCAAAATCCAATCTGATAAGCATCGATGCCGATCAAACTACTATCCGGTTTCCCAAAGGTCATTTGTTTAAAATTACGGCGATGATTAGTATTGTCTCAGCTAATAAGCCGGGATATGTAGTTACCCGATTTGAATCTCAAAGTTCGAAACCCCTTGAGGTGTCGTCATGGGGCTATCTTGAAACAAATAATGAAGCCTATCAAGACGGCGGAGTTGCGCACGCTACAACGGTGATTGATACGCATAGTCAGGAAATGGCTATACGATTAAATGCGCCAGTATATGGACATCGGTCAGGAAATCGTTTTCTGGAAATTGCAGGTAATGAAAACGAAGATCCATATTATTATACACATCTTATCATAGAAGAATTGTAATGGTTAAAACCCTAAAAAATGATAAAAACTACTATTCAGATTTTATGCTTATCTCTTTCATGGAGTGGATTTGCTCAAAATGTCGGGATGTATACTCATCAACCCAATGTTGATTTAGAAATTGCCACAAATGTTGACGACTTAATTCCGAATGGACTTATGGTGCCTAAGATTAGTGGAATGGACTTAAAAAACAAAGATCTTCTCTATAATAGCGATCAAGACGGAATCATGGTTTTTGTATTTGATCCATTATTAATCCCAGATATCGGTGGAAAAACAGAAAAAGTAACAGAACAAGGTTACTTTTACTACGATGCAATGAGAACCAAATGGGAAAAATTGGATCGATATACTAATGTGGTTGCAGAAAAAACAATTCTAAAAATTGATAAAAACGTGCAGCAGCAGGTCATGAATACCGGTACAGCAGTAAGCTGGAATGCAATCTCAGGAAAAAAGAATAGTGATAATGATGTTCTGCTCACAGGTGTGAATCAGTCGGTTATATCTATTGCGCCTGGTAAATCTTACAAATTGATGGCGATGGTTGGAATCGGATCAAATTCGGAAAGCACTTATTTAAAAACCCAATTTAAATTAGTAGAACCCTTAACTGCCAATGCACAACTTTACTTCAGTAGCCCTGGAACTAGTGAATCGAGCTCCTTAGCAAATTCCAAGGGAGCGGGAACGTATGCCGTGTGTTATTTGTATTCTGGTGATCTAGGCATTAAGTTAATGTTAGAAGCCCGCGGTCCAGTAGGTGGAACTGTAACCTATGTTGCTGGTCAATCAACTGGACAGCAAGAAGGAACACTAATAGTAATTCAAGAATTGTAGAGATAGGGAAATAGTGAGCGTCAGGTAATCTATAGTTGTTGTTCCTATTGTCTAAAGAAAGTTGATTAAGGTTTTACAACTGTTGAGCCTTTCCATAAAAAACAGGATTTAGTTATAAAAAATAACTAAATCCTGTTTTTTATTAAGTTAGATATCTGCCTTTTAGTGGAATAAAAGCGCCTCTGATTTAAAAACTCTCATATTTTTATTCTTTTAGTATTTTTAATTTTGGTGCGCTAAGTGTTTAATTGTTTTTTTTGAATTTACCTTATGTTTTTTAATAAAAAAACAGCAAGATAAGATCGTTTTTTGGCTTTTTTAGGCCTTTTTTTGTGACTTATTCTATATGACGTGTCTAAACGATTGAAAGAACGTTAAAAATAGATATTATGAAAAAAAAATTACTTTCAGTAGTTTTCTTATTAGGTATTGTAGCAACCGGGTATTCCCAAGTAGGGGTCGGAACGCAAATACCTAATGAATCATCACAATTGGATGTTGTAGCTTCGAATAAAGGGGTTTTAATACCGAGAGTTTCTCTAGTAAGTACTACAGATGAAACTACAATTAGTGCTGGGAATGTTAATAGTTTGTTGGTGTTCAATACCAATACTAACCTAGGGGCGGGCTACTACTATTGGATGAATAGTAAGTGGTTGCGACTGGTAAGTTTAGAAGACATCGAGGCTTTGCCTGCTCATAACACGGTAAATACAAAGTTATCCGTAAATCATACGGATAGTAAATTGGTTTTGGAAGATAGTGATGGAAATCAGGTAGAGGTGCTTCTAAGTGAGATTTTTAACCATGCTGATTTTGTTACGGCTATTACAGAAACGCACCTTACTGAGATTTTCAACAATCAAAACGTGATTAATGAGATCATCACCAATCTCAATAAAAAGTACGGATATGTGACTTACAATCCTGTGACCAAAAAATTTCAATATTATAATGATGATGGTTTACCGATCGATATAGATTGGAGTGATTTTAATACGACCAACGAATCGTTTACTATAGTTGGATCGGATTTGGTGATTACAGACACAGAAGGAAATACGGTAGCCGTAGCTCTAAAGGATATCTTCAGTCATGCTGATTTTGTTACAGCTATTACAGAAACGCACCGTACTGAGATTTTCAACAATCAAAACGTGATTAATGAGATCATCACCAATCTCAATAAAAAGTACGGATATGTGACTTACAATCCTGTGACCAAAAAATTTCAATATTATAATGATGATGGTTTACCGATCGATATAGATTGGAGTGATTTTAATACGACCAACGAATCGTTTACTATAGTTGGATCGGATTTGGTGATTACAGACACAGAAGGAAATACGGTAGCCGTAGCTCTAAAGGATATCTTCAGTCATGCTGATTTTGTTACAGCTATTACAGAAACCCACCTTACTGAGATTTTCAACAATCAAAACGTGATTAATGAGATCATCACCAATCTCAATAAAAAGTACGGATATGTGATTTACAATCCTGTGACCAAAAAATTTCAATATCACGACCCTTCAACTGGTTTAACCGATATCGATTGGAGTGATTTTAATACGACCAATAGAGATTTTGACGTCGATGATACGGGAACGCAGTTGGTGATTACAGATACTGATGGGGCTACAGTTCAGGTGGATTTAGAGGATATTTTTAGACATATTGATTTTGTTACGGCTATTACAGAAACGCACCTTACTGAGATTTTCAACAATCAAAACGTAATTAATCAGATCATCACCAATCTACATGAAAAGTACGGATATGTGGTTTACAACCCTGTAACCAACCAATTCCAATATTATAACGATGCGGGTGTATTGACCGATATTGATTGGAGCGATTTGAATACGACCAACCAATCGTTTACTATAGATGGATCGGATTTGGTGATTACAGATACAGCTGGCAATACGGTAGCGGTTGCGCTAAAAGAAATCTTTAATCATGCTGATTTTGTTACGGCTATTACAGAAACGCACCTTACTGAGATTTTCAACAATCAAAACGTGATTAATGAGATCATCACCAATCTCAATAAAAAGTACGGATATGTGGTTTACAACCCTGTGACCAAAAAATTCCAATATTATAATGATGATGGTTTACCGATCGATATCGATTGGAGTGATTTTAATACGACCAACCAATCGTTTACTATAGTTGGATCGGATTTGGTGATTACAGACACAGAAGGAAATACGGTAGCCGTAGCTCTAAAGGATATCTTCAGTCATGCTGATTTTGTTACAGCTATTACAGAGACGCACCTTACTGAGATTTTCAACAATCAAAACGTGATTAATGAGATCATCACCAATCTCAATAAAAAGTACGGATATGTGATTTACAACCCTGTAACCAACAAATTACAATATTATAATGATGATGGTTTACCAACCGATATAGATTGGTCGAGTATAAATACCACCAACGTTTCTCTTACTGTTGATTCCACAGGAGAATTCTTGACACTGAAGGATTCCGATGGGAATAATGTAGATGTTGCCTTAGCAAGCCTTCAAGCATCAAGACCATGGAATAAGCAAAATAATACCACTCCGGCTGTAAGTTACTTAGAGGACATTTACCAGCAAGGTAGTGTAGCGGTGGGAACGTCTGTAATTCCTAGCCTAAATATAGGCGGTGTTGAACAAGATGTGAAATTCCACGTAGCAGGAAATATCAGTACAACGGGTAAGTTGTATACGACAAACAGTGTCTATGCGGATTATGTTTTCGAGAATTATTTTAATGGGTATTCCGATATAAATAATAATTACGAATTTAAGTCTTTGGATTATGTTAAGTCTTTTATTGCAGAAAACAATCACCTTCCAGGTGTAACTAAAATATCAGATTTGAACAAGACTGATGCCGGTTATTCATTTGATATGACGGAATTGAGCATTCAGCAATTGGAAAAAATTGAAGAGTTATTTTTGCACAGCATTGAGCAACAAGATTTAATTGACAGACAAGAAGCGGAAATCAATCAATTAAAATCAGAATCTGAGTTGATGAAGGAAAGATTAACACGCTTGGAAAATCAGTTATTCAATTCAATATAGAGTGCTATTGATGCCGTTATTGTATCATTTACAAGTAGAAAAACCCTGCCCGCTAAGAATCGGTAAACAGGGTTTTTTACCACAAACTTGGTGAACACAAAATAACGTCTATTTCGGTGCATCTAAAGCATTTATTTGATCTAGCACACAGCATTAATGTTGGCTGTACTGTTTTAAAATAAATATAAAATCAATGAATATATGTATAAATATATAGCGTTTTTGATAGGAAGTGGAGCGGTAGCGCAGCATGTACCAATCGTCGCTAATGAAGGTATACTGACAATATCCTCTCAAACGGAGGTCTCTACGTTATTCAAATTCGAAAACAAGAAGGATGCTTCGGTATCTAATGATGGGAGTGTTTTTTTTTATTCTGATTTTCAGAATGAAGGTCTATACACTTTTAATGATAAGAAAAAGACTTCTTATGCTGTTTTTCAACCCTATCAAGACGAAGCTAAAAGTCAAAAAATAACGGGAACAGCTCCTAGTTATTTCTACGATGTTTTGTTTAACAACAGGTCTGTAACGAATGGTTTTGTTTTGGAAAACGACATGAGTATTGAGGGTACTGCTAATTTTACTGCAGGTATTGTTCAAGTGGATGCTTTGTCTGGAGCTCTGGTTTTTGAGAAGCAAGCAAAGCACATCAATACATCTGATAAAAGCCATGTTCATGGAGCGGTGGAGAAGGTAGAACAACGCAAAGAAGCTTTTGTTTTTCCAATTGGCGATGGAAACTACTTTAGACCGGCCCACATTAGTGCGACAAAGGATATTAAAGATGCTTTTTTAAGTCAATATCACTTTGATAACCCGACTATATCTCATCCATATCACAATATGGCAACGGAGATGATTGATGTAGTCAACGATAAGGAATATTGGACCATCGAAAGAGCAGGTCCAGGAGCTAATAATATCGTCCTGACGTTAAGTTGGCACGATCGCACCACTGCTGAAAGCATTTTAAAACAAGAAAATGACGCGCTGAACTTGCATATAGTGCGATGGGATGAGGCTCAAAAGAAATGGATCGATGAAGGAGGTATTGTCGATAGGGATTTAAAGACTGTTACCACGCCCACGGTTGTTGATCAATATGGAATATTTACCCTTGCCCGTCTTAAGGCTATGGATAATAATCAACTAGAGATTTACAATGCCGTAGCGACCAATAGTACAAATGGAAACGACTTTTTTCGTATAGAAAATATAAATAATTTCCCGAACAATACGGTTGAAATTTACAACAGATGGGGAGTTAAAGTTTATGGAACCCAAAACTATAACAGCAAGGGTAATGTATTTCGCGGTATTTCCGAGGGAAGGGGTACTCTCAATAAATCGGATAAGTTACCTTCCGGTACTTACTACTATATAATCAATTACGAATATGATGATGGTACCGGTAAGCGAATGATTAAAAAAGCGGGTTACCTTCATTTGGAAAATAACTAAAAGATCAAAAAAATGAAATTAGATAGTATAGGAAAAGGGGTTTTGATTAGTTTTTTGACGTGGATTGGAACTCTTAATATACAGGCACAAAGTGATGCTCAATACACCCAGTATATGTATAATACGATCAATGTAAACCCAGCGTATGCTGGCTCACGTGGCGTGATGAGCGTTTTTGGACTTCATCGTGCACAATGGGTTGGACTTGAAGGGGCTCCAAACACGACCGCACTTTCGGTAAATACGCCTTTGGGTGATTCGAAATTAGGCCTTGGAGTTTCATTTCTCAACGATAATATCGGGGCTATGAATGAGAATAATATTGCGATAGATCTTTCTTATACCCTACAACTCCAAGGACAATTAAAATTGTCTTTTGGACTAAAAGGTACTGTAAATTTGTTAAATGTGGATTATACCAAACTGAACATATATCATCCCAATGATGATATGTTTAGCAATAATATCAACAATCAATTCACTCCCAATATTGGGGCTGGATTATATTTGTATTCAGACAAATCGTATCTCGGAGTTTCGGTGCCTAATTTTTTAGAGAGCGATCGCTACAATGATAACGCCTACGTGCTGATGAAGCAGAAAATGAATTTTTACTTGATTGGAGGACATGTTTTTGACTTAAGTCCGAATCTGAAGTTTAAACCCGCTTTTTTAGCTAAGGCGGTCTCGGGAGCACCTCTTCAAGTAGATTTTTCAACCAATTTTATGATCTCAGAAGTGTTTGTAATAGGAGGGGCATACCGTTGGGACGCCGCTTTGAGCGGATTAGTTGGGGTTCAAATTAGCGATGGGCTATTTGTTGGATACAGCTATGATGCTGAAACCACCAAACTAGCTCGTTATAATTCTGGCTCACACGAGATTTTTTTGCGATTTGAATTGATCAGACGTTTCAACCGAATCACTTCACCACGATTCTTTTAAATGTGCCATTTATGAAAAAAACATTACATAAATATATATATGCCTTCTATTTGTTATTTGCTATAACCGCGTTTTCTCAAGACAGAAAACAGCTTAGAGCAGATAAAGACTATGAACATTTTGCTTATATAGATGCGATTAAACTGTACGAACGCTTGGCTGAAAAAGGACATGAAAACCCCAAATTATACCAACGTTTGGGGAATGCTAATTACTTTAACGGACAGTTGAAAGAAGCGAACAGCTGGTATCATAAGCTGTTTGAATTAACCAAGGAACTGCCTTCGGAATATTTCTTTCGATATGCGCAAACTCTTAAGGCCGTCGAGGATTATCAAAAGGCAGATAAAATTCTTGAGATTTTCGCAGCAAAAGAATTAGCCGATCAACGATCTAAATTAATACTTGAAAATAGAGACTATCTTGAACAGATTACCGCTAACTCAGGTAGATATGATTTGACAATCCTGAATATCAATTCCGCCTATGCTGATTTTGGTAGTATGGTTTATGACGATAAATTGATTTTTGCTTCTGCTCGAGACACAGGAAGCGTGGTTAAGCGAATTCATCGTTGGACCAATCAACCGTTTACGAGTTTATATCAGGCTGAAATCAAAGGGGATGGGCACTATGGAAAGGTGAAGAAATTCGCAACTTCTACCCAAAGCAAGTTTAACGAATCGACGCCAACCTTTACAGCTGATGGAAACACGATGTTCTTTACTAGAAATAACTACAATAAAGGGGTGCGGGGTAGAGATGCAGACGGTACAACTTTGTTGAAAATATATCGCTCGGATAAAAAGGGAAATCAATGGAGCAAAGCTGTGGAATTGCCTTTCAATGGAGATCATTTTAGTACAGCCCATCCAGCATTGACTTCCGATGACAAATGGCTGTATTTTGCTTCCGATCGACAAGGTGGCCAGGGGCAGTCTGATTTGTATAAAGTGGCCATCTTAAACGATGGAAAATTCGGGCCGCCCATTAATTTAGGGTCTGAAATTAATACCGGCGGGCGAGAGAGTTTCCCTTTTATCACAGCAGAAAACGAACTGTACTTTTCCTCTGACGGACATCCGGGATTAGGAGGCCTTGACATTTTTGCAGTTAAAATTTTGACAGATGGAACTTTCGGGAAGGTAAAAAATATTGGAGCACCTGCAAATACGGCCGCAGACGATTTTGGCTTTATGATAAACAACACTACTAAAAGAGGTTTTTTAAGCTCGAATAGAAGTAAAGGTTATGGCAATGATGATATCTATGCCGTTTATGAAACGCGCAGCTTGGTGTTAGACTGTCTACAAACTATTAAAGGGATGGTTTATGAAAAGAAAAGCACGGAAAGGGTTGCTCAAGTTAAGGTGAGGTTGCTCGATCGAGATTTCAAAGTGTTGGCAGAGGTTTTTACCGATGAAAAGGGCTTATATCAATTTGATGATTTGACCTGTGGAACTCGATATAGAGTTAACGCCAGTATTGAGGAGTATAATACTGCAGAAGTTACCGTGGACCTTCCCAATCAAGAAGGCATTACCCAAGTAGATTTCGGTTTAGAAAAAACGAAAATCAAGGTAGTCAAAGGAGATGATTTATTTAATGTATTAGAATTATTGCCGATTTATTTTGATTTTAATAAGTTTGATATTCGAGCTGATGCTACTGTGGAACTGGTTAAAATTGTTGAGGTACTAGAGCAATACCCTTTGATGAAAATCGATATTCGCTCCCATACAGACAGTAGAGGAAATGATGCATATAATTATAAACTTTCTGGCCAAAGAGCCCATGCTACGCGGGATTGGATTGTTAAACAAGGGATTGACCCTTCTCGAGTTACGGCGAAAGGATATGGGGAAACTCAATTGATTAATCATTGTTCAAATGGCGTAAAGTGTTCAGATGAACAACATCAAGAGAATAGACGTAGTGAATTTATTGTTACAGAATTGTAATTTTATATAGTTGTAGTTTTAAGACCCCTAGCTTTGGCTTGGGGTTTTTTTTGAATAGCTCAGTTTGAAAAATACGGACTTTATTTGTGTGGAAAATAAAAGGTAAATCTTATAAAGATTTTTAGATTTGTAAAAAAAAGATCCATGATAAAACCTGATTACTTAAAAGAAGGTGATACTGTTGCGATTGTGTGCACAGCAAGAAAGTTTTCATTAATTGAAGCAGAGCCAGCAATAGCATTATTAGAAAGCTGGGGACTTAAAGTAAGGCTGGGAACGACTATTGGTTTGGATAATTTTCAATTGGGGGGCAACGACCAGCAGCGAATTGCTGATGTTCAAAATCAGCTTGATGACGTAAATGTAAAAGCTATTTGGTGCGCTAGAGGCGGATACGGTACCGTGCGTATTATCGATCATTTGAATTTTGATCAATTTCTGAAAGCACCCAAATGGATTATTGGTTTTAGCGATGTAACCGTACTTCATAGTCATATACACAATATAGGCGTAGAAACCTTACATGCAATTATGGCCTTTAGCGTAGTAAATACCGCGGTAGAGTCTATAAAATCACTTCAAGACATGGTGTTTGGTAAGAAGGTGTCTTATCAAATTGAAGCCCGTCCATGGAACCGTGTAGGAACTGTTACGGGACAATTGATCGGAGGTAATTTATCCATACTTTATAGTTTAACTGGATCGCCGTCCGCAATGAATACAGCCGGTAAAATTTTATTTATCGAAGATCTCGATGAGTACATATACCACATCGATCGTATGATGTATAATCTGGATCGAAATTATTTTTTCAAAAACCTCAAGGGTCTTATTGTTGGAGGAATGACCGAAATGAAAGACAACTCCATTCCATTTGGAATGCAGGCACACGAAATTATTTTAGCGATTAGTGAGAAATATGATTTTCCCATTTGTTTCGATTTTCCTGCCGGGCATTTAAAGGAGAATTTGGCACTAAAGTTTGGACATGAAGTGGTTTTAGATATACAGCAAGAAAAGGTCACTTTGGGATTTTTATAACCGACTATTATGGCAGATCACAATGACTTGGGAAGATTGGGAGAGAAAAAAGCCGTTGAGTTCTTAGTGAATAAGGGATATGTCATATTGGAGTGTAATTGGCGTTATAGAAAGTTGGAAATTGATGTTATAGCCCTTAAAGATAATATTCTCGTTGTCGTAGAAGTGAAAACCCGTTCTTCTTCAGGTTTCGGTTTGCCGCAAGACTCCATAACTAAAGCCAAAATTCGTCACTTGATTCAAGCGATCAATCAATATGTAAAGATGCAGTCACGTCAGGAGGAAATTCGATTTGATATACTCGCGATAATTAAACGGAATGATGACTATACGATAGAACATTTAGAAGATGCTTTTTATCCTTTTTAAATTTCACTTGCAGTAGTACAGAAACAATTTTATATTTGCGCTGTTCTTATTCAGTCTAAATATTTTTATCGCCATTTTATAGGTCGTAATTATAATGCGCTATTTAATAAGAATTACATATTAAATCGCCGTTTTATTTTTGTGGTTTGCAAATATTCACGAAAATAGATAAAACGATGAGATATGGACTTAATGTAAAAATAAGCAGTATATATGAAAAATCCTAAGAAATACGGGTTTAGGAAGTTGATGAATGATCTTCATCTTTGGTTGGGCGTTGCTAGTGCTTTGGTGCTTTTTGTTGTTTGTTTATCCGGAACGATCTATACGTTTAGGTCGGAAGTAGAGCAATGGCTAGAGCCAGAGAAATATTCCATAGCTGAGGTGTTACCATCGAAATACAGTGTTGAAGACCTTATGGTATTTGTAGAAGCTGAGACTAAGGGAAAAGTCACCAGGGTGGTTACTGAGTCAGAAGCCGATAAGCCTTATGTGTTTTCTGTAAGTGCTGGTGAAAAAGGTAAACGAGATGATAGTTTTTCGGTCAACCCCTATACTAAAGAAATTTTAGGGTCAGGAAAAAGTGTTGCCGCCCCGTTTTTTGGAGAGGTTATGAAATTGCACCGTTGGTTGTTGTTTGACTCTTCGATCGGTAGACCCATAGTGGGAATCGCAACGCTGATTTTTGTCGTATTGTCTATCACGGGATTATTTTTGTGGTTTCCCAAAAAAATCAAGGGTTGGAAAAGTATGAAGCCGGGTTTTAAAATAAAATTTAAGGCAAAATGGAAGCGGGTCAATCACGATCTTCACAATACTTTAGGCTTCTATACCTTGCTCGTCGTATTGATTATGGCAGTGACTGGTTTATGTTGGTCATTTGAATGGTATAGAGCGGGGTTAAGTCAGCTGTTGGGGGTAAAAGTGTTTGGAGGAAGAGATGAGGTTAAGCCAGAGTCTGTTTGGAAAGAAGATGCTAAATCGTTGACTTATTCGCAAGCCATAGCTTTAGCCGATGAAAACTTCCCATATCAAGGACAAACGACCGTTTCTTTTCCTAAAGGAGAGAAAGGGGCTTTTGAAATTCAGAAAAAAGACCGTAATCGATTTAACAAAACCGCCTATGATAGGATGTTTGTAGATCAGTTTTCGGGTGAAATCATAAAGAAGGAGCTGTTTGATGATAAAAAAATGGGTGATAAAGTCGCCTCGCAGATTAAGGCCATTCACTTAGGAGATATCTATGGGCTGTTTTCAAAAATCCTTTATTTTATTGTCTGTCTTATTGCTACCAGTCTGCCTATTACAGGGGTTTTTATTTGGATCAACAAGATGAAAAAAAAGCCATCCAAGAAAACGGTTCAAGTATAACAATACTTTGTGAAAGACGAACATAGCGAGTAAAGTAAAAAAATCGTAACTTTGTTGAATAACTTATTTTTAAAGAGTATGTATCCAGAAGAAATTGTAAAACCTATGCGTGCGGAACTAGTTGAAGCAGGCTTTCAAGAATTATATACAGCTGAAGATGTAGAAAACGCTTTGGCTCAAAAAGGAACAACATTTGTTGTCGTAAACTCTGTTTGTGGGTGTGCTGCACGTAATGCTAGACCTGCGGCGAAGATGAGTTTGATGGGAGATAAAAAACCAAATCAAATTGTAACGGTTTTTGCTGGAGTAGATAAAGAAGCAGTTGATGCTGCTCGTTTACACATGTTCCCTTTTCCTCCTTCTTCACCGTCTATGGCGTTGTTTAGAGATGGAGAATTAGTTCATGTATTAGAAAGACATCATATAGAAGGACATCCCGCGGAGACCATCGCAGAGAATCTTAAGGATGCTTTTAACGAATACTGTTAATATAAAGACCACCTTTTAGGTGGTTTTTTTATTAAAAACGTATATTTGCTCCATTCAATCTATATATAGCGACGTGCAAAAACTCATTTCATACCCGATAAGCATCATTTTTTTATGTTGCTTCTTAATTTGCTTACTGGTATTTCATCCTATTCAATGGCTTTGTTTAAAGCTATCTGGATACCAAGCGCATAAAAAGAGTGTGGATTATTTGAATTTTTTATTGTTGAGGTGTACAAATATTTTGGGTACAACCTATACGGTTAAGAATCTCGATTTAGTTCCTGATAATGTGCCGATCATATTCGTTGCCAATCATCAAAGTATGTTTGATATTCCTTGTATAATTTGGAATTATAGAAGGTCTCATCCTAAATTTGTCAGTAAAAAAGAATTGGGTAGAGGAATACCGAGTATTTCATATAATTTAAGACATGGTGGTTCCGTTCTAATTGATAGGAAAGACTCGAAACAGGCATTGACGGCAATTAAAGAGTTGGGGGTTTATATACAAAAGAACAAGAGAGCTGCGGTGATATTTCCGGAAGGAACGCGTAGCAGAGATGGGAAACCGAAGCGTTTTTCGGAGAATGGAATGAAAATTTTGTGTAAATACGCTCCTGATGCGGTGGTAGTACCGATCACCATCAATAATTCTTGGAAATTATTGCGATTTGGGAAATTTCCCTTGGGATTAGGTAATCGCGTTGAGGTGATAACTCACGCGCCCTTAGTGGTAAAAGAATTTGATTTTGAGTCCCTTTTTATAGAGACCGAAAATAGGATAAAGACAGCAGTAAAATAAATATACATACACCACTTGATGCTCAAACAAACCAGATCAGCAAAAGTATTTAAGCTTGGTGAAATAAATAGAAATTATGTCAATTAAAAATGTTCGCCTAGAAGTAATGCAATTTCTAGAAAAAAATATTGATAGTTTCGTTGAGAACTATTTAATACCAGTTGAGAAAATTTGGCAACCGTCCGATTTGTTACCGGATTCTCAAAGCGAGACCTTCTTTGAAGATGTGAAGGAGCTCAGAGAGTTTGCTAAGGAGCTGCCTTATGACTTTTGGGTTGTTTTGGTAGGAGATACCATCACGGAGGAGGCTTTGCCTACTTATGAGTCTTGGTTGATGGATGTGGAAGGGATTGATCAGAAAACGGATAACGGTTGGGGAAAATGGATCAGACAATGGACCGGTGAGGAAAATCGTCATGGAGATCTATTGAATAAATACTTGTACTTATCTGGAAGGGTAAATATGAAAGAAGTTGAAATCACAACGCATCATTTATTAAATGATGGTTTTGATCCGGGAACGGATCGCGATCCTTATAAGAACTTTGTATTTACTAGTTTTCAAGAATTGGCTACTTATGTTTCTCACAACAGAGTTGCGCAATTGGCTAAGAAATATGGAGATCACAAATTATCGAAAATCTGTAGGTTAATTGCTGGTGACGAAATGAGACACCATCATGCATATACAGAATTTGTTGATCGTATTTTTAAAGTGGATCCTAGTGAAATGATGTTGGCTTTTCATTATATGATGAAGAGAAAGATCACCATGCCTGCCAACTTGATTAGAGAATCGGGTGGGAAGATCGGTGATGCTTTTGAGCAATTCTCCGATTCAGCACAGCGTATTGGAGTGTATACTGCTATGGACTATGTCGATATCATGCAGAAATTAATAGATAAATGGCAAATTGATAAAGTGAACAATTTGACAGATGAAGCAGAAAAAGCGAGAGATTACTTGATGAAATTACCAGGGCGTATGACGAAAATTGCAGAGAGAATGGTGATTACACGAGAGCCTCATGTGTTTAAATGGGTTCAACCAGCAATTATTAAATAAAAGTATTTCATGGAAGAGTTGGTTGAGAAAACTACTGCTTTTGTAAGAATAGAATTGGAAGGTGCTGAAGGAGGACACGATTGGTTTCACATAGAACGCGTTTATAAGAATGCGATGTTAATTGCTGAGAAGAGTCCGAAATGTGATTTTTTAGTAGTGAAATTATCAGCGCTTTTACACGATATAGCAGACAGCAAATTTAATGGCGGGGATGAGCAGGTTGGGCCTAATAAGGCACGCTTGTTCCTTGAGTCTATCGGTGTCTGCGAAGAAGTGGTGACGCATGTGATCCGTATTATTGAAAACATCTCTTTTAAAGGGGGGAATTTTGAAAAGAAGTTTAACTCTCTGGAGTTGCAGATCGTGCAAGATGCAGATCGGCTAGATGCTTTGGGTGCTATTGGCATTGCTCGTGCATTTAACTATGGAGGGTTTAAAAATAGAATTCTTTACGACCCTAATGTAGCGCCAAAAATGGCGATGACTAAGGAGGAATATAAAATGGACAACGGGCCAACATTAAATCATTTTTATGAAAAATTGTTGTTGCTAAAAGATCGAATGAATACCCAAGCGGCTAAGGAGATTGCTCAGGAGAGGCATCGGTTTATGGAGCTTTTTTTGGCGCAGTTTTACGGTGAATGGGATGGAATTAAATAAAAAATGGGGCTTGTCTTTGTAGACGAGCCCCTTTTTTTGTTTGTATTTTTTTTGTCCATTTGTTGAATGGAATAGGCGCAAATCTGCGCAAGCCTCTATTGTATCTTAAAGGTTAGTACTGAAGTTGTAGAGTGGTTAACTAAGTCTTCGGTGATACTGCCGTTAAGAAAGTGAGAGATGCCTTTTCTGCCGTGTGTGCTGAGTCCAATGAGGTCGGCATCTATTTTTTTGGCGTAATTTAGTATACCTTTTTCGATATTGATATCGTTGTAAATGGTCAATTCAAATTCGTTCTCTGTAATGTCGGACAAGAAGTTTTCCAATTGCTCTTCGGCAGCTTGTGTCGTCTTGAAGCTGTTAGGTGTGTTAACCATTAAAAGATGTAATTTAGAGCCAAATACCTTGTTGAATTTTAGGGCTTTTAAGAAAGGAGCTTTCATTCCCTCTGAAAAGTCAGAAGCAAATACAAAGTTCTTTACTTCAAAATGATTGGTGTTTTCTTTAATAACTAATACAGGTACGTCAGAAGAGCGAACCACTTTTTCGGTATTGGATCCGATAAACATTTCTTTTGCTCCGCTAGCGCCATGAGATCCCATGATGATTAAATCTACGTCATTGACTTCGGCAACTGTGATTACACCTAAAAAAGTTCTGTCCAATTTTAGTACTTGTGAAACTTGGAGTCCCTCAAGAACTGGCGATAGGGCTAATTGAGTTAGTCGGTTTTCAGCAGCATTTTTAAAAAACATGACCTCAGGAATTTCTGCGCCTATCGATATTTCATCTGTAGCTTGTTGTGGTAATTCTATAATGTGTAATAATATGACTTCCGCATGGCATTTTTTAGCGATCAAGGCTGCGGCATGAAGTGCGCTATTTGCATGGGGAGAGAAATCCGTAGGTACTAGTATTTTTTTCATAGTTTTTATTAAGGGTATTGAAATTAATAGGTTTTATTTCTAATTTATAAAGTTAATAATATAATTATCAATTATCAAAAGTTTTAATTGTATAAAAAAAATAGTATCTTTGTGGCGTTATTTATTAGTTAAACTAAATAATGAGGGGACGGGTGTCCCCTCTTTTTATAGAAATATGACATTTAAAGAAAAAGTAAAAGAGTTGTTGAATCAGGGGTTGGAAGAGCATCCGTCATTATTTTTGATTGATTTCTCAATTTCCGACGACGGCAAAGTCAGTGTGATTATTGATGGCGACCAAGGTGTGACATTACAGGATTGTATTGATATAAATCGTGCAATAGACCACAATTTAGATCGAGAAGAGCACGATTTTTCTTTAGAAGTGGCTTCGGCAGGTGCTACAAGACCTTTGCAGTTACCTAGACAATATAAAAAAAATGTTGGAAGAAAACTAAAAATAACAACCCTCGACCAAACGGTGTTTGAAGCAACGTTGGTTGATTCGGATGAGGAAAACCTATTTTTAGAGTGGAAGGCCAGAGAGCCTAAAGCTGTAGGTAAAGGGAAAGTAACCGTTGAAAAAAAGGTTAGTCTTCCCATTTCGGATGTTAAAGAAGCGATTGTTATAATTTCATTTTAAAAATAAAATAGATTGCATGGAAAATATTGCATTAATTGAATCATTTTCAGAGTTTAAAGACGATAAACTTATCGACAGAGTTACACTAATGGCAATTTTGGAAGATGTATTTAGAAATGCATTGAAGAAGAAGTATGGTTCAGATGATAATTTTGATATCATTATCAATCCTGATAAAGGAGATATGGAGATCTGGAGAAATCGTGTTGTAGTTGCAGATGGAGAGGTAGAAGATGAGAATTCTGAGATTTCACTTTCTGAAGCTAGAAAAATTGAGCCCGACTTTGAAGTAGGTGAAGATGTATCTGAGGAAGTAAAATTAATACAATTGGGAAGAAGAGCGATTTTGGCTTTGCGTCAAAATTTGATCTCAAAAATCCATGAGCACGATAATACCAACCTTTACAAACAATTTAAAGATCTTGTAGACGAAGTATATGCTGCAGAAGTGCACCATGTTCGTCCAAAAGCTGTAATTTTGGTTGATGATGAAGGTAATGAGATTATTCTTCCAAAAGAAAAACAAATTCCTGCTGATTTCTTTAGAAAGGGAGATACAGTAAGAGGGATAATAGAAAGTGTAGAATTAAAAGGTAATAAGCCACAGATTATTATGTCTAGAACTTCAGAGAAGTTTTTAGAAAAATTATTTGAACAAGAAATCCCAGAAGTTGCTGACGGACTAATCACGATTAAAAAAGTGGTTCGTATCCCAGGGGAAAAAGCTAAAGTTGCCGTTGATTCATACGATGATAGAATTGATCCTGTAGGTGCTTGTGTTGGTATGAAGGGGTCAAGAATACACGGAATTGTACGTGAGTTAGGGAATGAAAACATTGATGTTATCAATTATACCACCAATACACAATTATTTATCACTAGAGCCTTGAGTCCAGCAAAGATCAATATGATCAAATTGGATGAAGTGGCGAAGAAAGCCAGTGTTTATTTGAACATTGAAGAAGTTTCTAAAGCGATTGGACGTGGTGGTCAAAACATTAAATTGGCAGGATTACTTACGGGCTATGAATTAGACGTAATGAGAGATGCTGCAGACCTTTCGAGTGACGATGACGTTGAATTATCAGAATTCAAGGATGAAATAGAGAGCTGGGTAATTGATGAGTTTGCTAAAATTGGATTGGATACTGCTAGAAGTATTCTAAAACAAGATGTTGCCGATTTAGTAAGAAGAACCGATCTTGAAGAAGAAACCATTCTTGAAGTAATACGAATTCTTAAAGAAGAGTTTGAAGACTAGGAAAAAACATCAACACAACTCATTAAAATACACTAAAAAGATAATATGTCTGAAGAAAGAGTAAAAAGAATAAATCAAGTTTTAAGGGAATTAAATATTTCTCTAGATAGAGCTGTGGATTATCTGAAAACCAAAGGTTTTGAGATCGAAGCAAGTCCAAACGCTAAGATATCTAAAGAGGAGTATGGTGTTTTGTGTAAACAATTCTCTGCCGACAAGGGGAAGAAAGAAGCTTCTATAGAAGTGAGTGAAGAGAAAAGAAAGGAAAAAGAAGCTCTTAAAGTAGAGCGCGATAGAGAAATTGAAGTAAAACGCAAACAAGACGAGGAGCGTATCAAACGCGAACAAGAGGTAATTCGCGCAAAAGCGGAAGCTATTGCTGCAATCAAACCTGTTGGTAAAATTGATCTTGAACCTAAAAAACCGAAAGTTTCTTCAGACGATACAGTGGTTAAAAAACAAGTGAAACCAGAAATTTTGGAAGCTAAATCTGAAGAAGTGCAAGCCAAGCCAGTAGAGAAAAAATCTAAAGGGCCTAGTGGAACTGTTAGTGATAAAAAAGTTGTTGTTGCCGAGAAAAAGGAAACACCTTCAGAAAAACCAACAGCAGTTGTGTCTTCTGAAGAACAAACAACTGAGGTGAAATCCACCGAAAATAAAGTTGTTGAAGCTAAGATAGAATCAAAAGAAGTTGGTCAAGGCGAAGCAGTTACAGAAGAAGAAGTAGTTAAGACTAATTACCAAAAGCTTTCAGGAACTACTTTTACGGGACAAACCATCGATTTGTCTCAGTTTAACAAGCCTAAAAAGAAGAAGGAAGAACCTAAAAAAGATGATCCTAAAAAAGGTGGCGTAGCTGCGAAGCCGGGTGCTGCAAATGCTGCTGCTGCTAAAAATAAGAGAAAAAGAATTCCTTCTAAACCGGGAGCTAACACCGGGACGGCTAATGCTGCTGGTGGTGGTGCTCCAAGACCTGCTGGAGCTGGAAATAAATTTGGAAATAGAACTTCCCCTAACTACAAAGGTAATAACAACAGAAATGCAGCGCCAGTTGTAAAAGTTGAACCTACTGAGGAAGAGGTTAAAAACCAAATTAAAGAAACTCTAGAGCGTTTACAAGGAAAAGGAAACCGTTCTAAAGCGGCGAAATATCGTAGAGATAAAAGAGATACGCACCGTAAGAAAACGGATGACGAACAAAGAGCTATTGAAGAAGGAAGCAAAACTTTAAAAGTAACGGAATTCGTTACTGTTGGAGAAGTAGCAACGATGATGGATGTGCCTATTACTAAAGTAATCGGAACTTGTATGTCTTTGGGTATCATGGTTACCATGAACCAACGTTTGGATGCGGAAACTTTAACGATTGTTGCAGATGAATTTGGTTTTGAAGTAGAATTTACAACAACAGATATCGAGGAATCGATTGAAGAAGTAGTGGATAAAGCGGAAGATTTAAAACCTAGAGCTCCAATTGTTACCGTAATGGGACACGTGGATCACGGTAAAACATCTTTGCTGGATTATATTCGTAATACCAATGTTATTACAGGAGAGTCTGGAGGTATCACGCAACATATTGGTGCTTACGGAGTAACTTTAGAGGGTGGTCAACAGATCACGTTCCTAGACACACCTGGTCACGAGGCCTTTACAGCCATGCGTGCTCGTGGTGCTCAAGTTACCGATATCGTAATTATTGTTATTGCGGCGGATGATGATATCATGCCACAAACCAAAGAGGCGATCAGCCATGCTCAGGCAGCTGGTGTTCCATTGATTTTTGCTATCAATAAAATCGATAAGGATACAGCAAACCCAGAGAAAATTAAAGAAAAATTAGCAGCAATGAACTTGTTGGTGGAAGCTTGGGGAGGTACTTACCAATCTCAAGATATCTCGGCCAAAAAAGGTATTGGTGTAAAAGAACTTTTGGAAAAAGTATTGCTTGAAGCAGAAATGTTGGAGCTGACTGCAAATCCAGATAAGTTAGCTGTGGGAACTGTAGTTGAAGCATTCCTTGATAAAGGTAGAGGATTTGTTTCTACTGTTTTGGTTCAATCCGGTACTTTACGTGTAGGTGACTATATGTTAGCAGGTAAACACCACGGTAAGGTTAGAGCGATGCATGACGAAAGAGGAAATGCCGTTAAAGAGGCGGGTCCTTCTAAACCTATTTCTGTATTGGGATTAGATGGCGCACCTACTGCTGGTGATAAGTTCAACGTATTCTTAGAAGAACGTGAAGCAAAACAAATTGCTGCGAAACGTACTCAGTTGATTCGTGAACAATCAGTAAGAGCGCAAAGACATATTACTTTGGCTGAGATTGGACGTCGTATTGCTTTAGGTGACTTTAAAGAGTTGAATATTATCTTGAAAGGGGATGTGGATGGTTCTGTTGAGGCACTTTCTGATTCCTTCTCTAAACTATCTACTGAAGAAATTCAAATCAATATTATCCATAAAGGAGTTGGAGCTATTACAGAATCTGACGTATTGTTGGCATCAGCATCTGATGCAATCATTATCGGATTTAACGTTCGACCAATGGGTAATGCGAAACAATTAGCCGATAAAGAAGAAATCGATATCAGAAACTACTCGATCATCTATGATGCAATTGACGACTTAAGAGACGCTATGGAAGGCATGCTTTCCCCAGTGATGAAAGAAGAAGTTACGGGTACTGCTGAAATTAGAGAATTGTTTAAAATCTCTAAAATTGGAACCATTGCTGGATGTATGGTTACAGATGGTAAAATCTTCAGAAACTCTAAAATCCGCTTGATCCGTGAAGGAGTCGTTATTTACACTGGTGAATTAACCGCTTTAAGACGTTTCAAAGACGATGTAAAAGAAGTTGCTAAAGGTTATGATTGTGGTATTCAAGTGAAGAATTACAACGATATTAAAGAACTCGATTTAATTGAAGCTTTCCAACAAGTGGAGGTGAAAAAGAAATTGTAAAGATCTTTTCTAATATATTTACAAAAGGCTGTCCCAAAAGGACAGCCTTTTTTCGTTGTTCGTGATTCGTGATTTTCCGGCTCCCGAGCCCCTTCTAGTCACTGATTACTGATTACGGATCACTAAAAGTATTGCCTGTTCATAAACGAGAACCTTCGACTCCCGATTTTCGACTCCCGATTTTCGACTCCCGATTTTCGACTCCCGATTTTCGACTCCCGATTTTCGACTCCCGATTTTCGATTTTCGACAATTTTTACTGACAACTTGTCGAAATGTAATTTTGGCGCAAGATTTGTTATATATTTATCACACATATATAAAAAATATAGAGATGGGATTTATATTAATGGGAATAATCATGCTGGCAAGTTGGCTTGTTGGTGCTCGATTAAAAAGTAAGTTTGAGAAATATTCTAAATTGCAATTGCAAAATGGGATGAGTGGAGCGGAAATTGCTCAAAAAATGTTAGCTGATCACGGGATTAGAGATGTGAGAGTGATATCGACGCCAGGTCGTTTGACCGATCATTATAACCCTGCTGACAAAACGGTGAATTTAAGTGAAGCGGTATATAATGAACGAAATGCTGCTGCTGCTGCTGTAGCTGCACACGAAGTAGGCCATGCTGTTCAGCATGCTACGGCTTATAGATGGTTGGAAATGCGATCTAAGTTGGTGCCAGTGGTGAGTGTGGCGTCGTCCTATATGCAGTGGATTCTATTGGCGGGTATTTTGATGTTAAACACTTTTCCGCAGTTATTGTTGGTGGGTATTATCCTTTTTGCAATGACTACGCTGTTTTCTATAATTACGTTGCCTGTGGAGTATGACGCGAGTCATAGAGCCTTAAAATGGCTTGAAAATAAGCATATGTTGACCCAGCAAGAGCATGCAGGAGCTAAGGATTCCTTGACCTGGGCTGCAAGAACTTACCTCGTGGCTGCTTTGGCTTCTATTGGGACGCTTTTATATTATTTGATGATCTATATGGGAAGAAGAAATTAATGGCTTCTGACGCGATAAAAAAAAGCTTTATGAGAAATCATAAAGCTTTTTTGCTTTTGGTAAAAGGATATTTTATTTTGATGTTTTTTCGACCAAAATACAGTCCAGCGATAATGAGTATTCCGCCAGTGATTTGAATAAAGCCAAGCACTTCGCCGTCTACTAGTCCCCACATAAAAGCTACTATCGGCATCAGTAGCGAAACAGAGGATGCAAAGCTAGCAGAAGTTTCGCCTATTAATTTATAGTAAAATATATTGGCCAAAACACTGCCGAATAGCGAGAGTGTAAAGATATAACCAACTCCTTCCCAAGCGTTGTCTTTTTGACTAAACACTTCAAAGAAGCCCGATAGATAAAGCGCGATAATTGCTGGAATAAATAAAACCAATTCAATAAAGGCGGTCCAAGCCAAAGGTGAAATATCCCCCATGTATTTTTGGGTTAATAAACCACTAAACGCGTACATCATTGCAGCTATGATCAGTAAAACAAAATAAAACCACTGGCTCTCGCCTCCATGACCTTCGGAACTACTGGTTTGTAATAGTAGTATAACACCAATAAAAGCAAGTGTAACGCCTGTTAATTCTCCAAAGTTGGTTTTATATTTAAAAAAGATGGCCCCGAGAACAATGACAAAAATAGACATCAGTGCATTCATAATTCCCGCGATAGAACTGTCTAAATGCATTTCAGCTAAAGGAAATAAAAACATCGGTATAAAACTACCGACTACGGCGCATATAGTGAGCCAAGGATAGTTTTTCTTCGGGAATTTTTTGCGGTGTATAAAAGCGGTAGGTAAAAGCATTATTCCAGCAAATACAACTCTTAACGAACCTACTTGATACGGACTAAAGCTATTAAGTCCCTTTTTTATAAGAATAAAAGAAGATCCCCAGACCAAAGATAATATCAAAAGTGTCAACCAGTTTTTTAAAGTAATTTTCAAAATTATATTTTTAAAATTTCTGCAAAAGTACTGCTTTATCAGTTAGTATATAAAGTTATTTATATACGGTCAGCGAGAAACTGTGGCGGGCAAATTCTCTGAGATGTTTATAGCTCGATTTCTATAGTAATCGGTAAGTGATCAGACAACGAGCGTGCCTCTTCCAAACTATTAAAGGAGCGATAGAAGTGTACGGCTTCCGATTTTTTAATTTCTATATAGTCGGGATGAGCTATAAAATTATCGTAGGCCGATGCAAGGCAGTCATCTTCAATGCATTTTTGACGTAAACTGGTTTTTTGGTTTACAAAAGCCGGTTGATAACCCAACTTTTTAAGAGGATTAAAAACGGAATGGGTTTCAGGACAGTTAAAATCTCCCAGAACTATCAGATGATTGGTTTTGTAGTATTTGGGGTAATGTTTAAAATATTTTATTTCCCTTTCGGGTTGATGTTTTTTCGGAACAGCGTGAAAGTTGATCAAAGTAAAGATACTCTGTTGGTACTTGAAGCGAATGATAAAAGGTTCTCGTTCTATAACATCTTTAAAAAAGTGATCTAAAAACGGTCTGCCTTGTAATTTGACTTGATTTGTTTTCCAAAGATAGGCATAACGTTCTGATCTGTAGAGAGAGCTGTCGGTTGGATCGCTTATCGCGTAATCCCATTTGCTTCCCGTGCGATTGAGCTCTTCCGCTAATCTAGCGACAGCTTGTGGGCCGCCATATCCAGCAACAACTTCTTGAATAGCAATGATATCAGTGTCTTTTAAGGTTTGAGCTATAAATAGTATTTGGTTATCGCTCTTTGACTTTCCAAAATTTTTAAGGTTCCACGAGCTGATTTTAATTTGTGCCTGACTCAGGTTGAAAAACAATAAAAATAAAAAGAGATAACGCATTTGGCTTTGAAAGTTATGGATTCAAATATATTTAATAACATGCGAAGCTACAAAAAAAAGGGCGGTCTATTAGACCGCCCTTACAAAACTGAGAAATAGTATTATTTCTTTAGAATTTTTTTCACTTCTTTGTTTTTTCCATCCATTACGGTGATCATATAAATTCCGGATTGGGTATTGCCAAGACTGATTTCTTGCTCGAATTTACCGGTGTTTTTATAAGATTGATTAAAAATCAGACGACCTCTTAAGTCGTGTATCGCAACGGTTATATCAGCAGTAGATTGTGATTCAAATTGTATGCTGAATAAATCATTGGTTGGATTTGGGTATAGGGCAAAATCATTAAGTCCAAAGTTTTCTGTACTCGCTGTTGCACCACCAGTAATGGTAAATTCTTTTGAAACGGTATAATATATATTTCCGACTGCTTCAATTAGAATTCTACAGTTGTTTGATGAATAATCAGGGACAAGAATTGCTTCATTACCATCATTAGGAGTATTTGCCTTGATGATAGTAAAGGTTTGACCGTTGTCTGCAGAGAATAAAATATTTACTAGATTCGTGTTGATACCATTTGCTGTTGTACCTGCTACATCCCAAGTGACGGTTTGTGACGACTTAGCGGTCCATTCTTCCTTGCCGGAATTGGGGTATGTCACTAAGAAGGGACCGGTATTTGAAACGGTTATTTGAGTGTTGTCAATAGCCGTTTGTCCGCCCAATTCTATATTGTTATCCCTTGCAATTACATTAAAATTTAAAGTTCTTGCTGTTGATGGAAGTACTTCCCAAGTTGAAAGGGTGCCGTTTAGGACAGTTTCAAATTGAGGAAAGTATCTTACTAATTCTTTTGTAGGTTTAAAAACTCTGAATTGAGAACCGCCTGTGTTAGTTGATATAGGAGGTTGTACAGAAGACTCCTTGTCTATTTGTTCCCATGAGTACGTGAAGTAAGTTGTTTCTATGCCGGGATTGGTTGCGGTTAGTTTAAAAGGAGTGCTTTTGGGTATGGTATAGTTTGTGCCGGCATCAACTATTATTGGTGTATTAGTTTTATCTGTGTTGGTAGAACAGTTTCCTCTGTTGAGGATAAAGCTGTTGATTTGATCGATGCTTACCGAGTGGAAAAATGGATCAGAATTGGCTTGAACATTAGGTGAACATACACCAGCGTATCCCATTATAGTGCTTCCGCTGCCAGGTTCTACAGCAGTGTCTGGCATGATATTACCATTACAATTGCTGCTAAAAGTATGCCCTGCTCCAAATTGATGTCCCATTTCATGAGCTACAAAATCAACATCAAAGGGATCTCCTATCGGATTTGGCGAGCCCGTGATTCCCATAGCCTTAGTATAAGGATTACAAGGTGTTTGAAGTTGTGCAAGTCCACCGCCTCCAGTACTAACGGTGTGGCCGATATCATAGTTGGTGTTTCCGATAGTCTTATCAATAACCTTTTGACTTTGAGAAATTAATTGATTGGCATTGTTATTATTAAACTCATCGGTATCAATGAAGATTAGTTTGTCGTTGTCGTCAACTAATATCATTCGAATTGATAGATCTCTCTCATAAATGAAATTCACTCGTGTCATTGTGGCTACCATAGCAGATAATACAACGGCTTTTTTAGATTCTTCGTCCATTAATGGGATGCCAGACGCAAGAGCTTGATCCAAATGGAATTTGGCATATTCAATAGTACATGCCATGGCTAAGCGATATTCTCTAAATGTACGAGCTGCGGTTTGAGCGCGATTTTTCGGGCTAATAGGGTAAAAATCCGTATTGTTGGGTATGTAACTTTCATCAACCAAACAATTGATTCCGCTGTGATTTTGCAAGGATTCTCGATTGTAAACTATATAGTTTTCTTGATCCTTTGTATAAGCATCAATATACGTAATACCTGCTTTATCCGAGTATTTTACGGCCTGTAGACCGAAGGCAGTAATGCTAAATCGTATCGTCGTACTGGCATCTTCTAAACTTTTACCAATGTAGGAGCTGATTTGCGGATATTTTTTTGAAAGCGCAACGGACATCACAGGGGCTTTAAAAATTTTAAAACGCTCCATTTTACCATTCGAATCAGGGAAAGAAGTAATGGTATGGGTACTTGGGTTGCTATCCTCTAAAGGAGCTTGCTGTACGATATTTGATAATCCTTTTAAATCGAGTTGAAAAACGGTATACTCGGATGGAATAGAAACTCTCTCAGTTTTTTCAATTGTAGATAGTTCCTTTAACGAAATGCTTTTCCACGTATGGTTTTGTGCATTTGCGTAAAAAGTTACGAATACAAGAATCAAAACACTCCAAAGGTGCTTGTTTTTCATAATTGATGGTTGGTTTTTATGTTTGTAACAAACAAATGTATCTTTTTTTTTAAAACCGGGCTTCATTACCGTGAAAAAAGATGATAAAAGGCTGTTTAAAAGCGGTATGACAAATAACTTTTCGACATATACTGGAAATACAATCAATTTTTACTGCATTCTTTTTTAATCTTAAATCAGGAAACACTAAATTTGATAAAAAAAATTGAAAACGTTTTCTTCTATATATAATTTTCATGCTCAGCAAAAAACCATAGTCACATTAGGGACATTTGATGGGGTTCACTTGGGGCATCAAATGATTATTCGTAAATTAGTATCGGCTAGCGCGCTTATGGGAGGAGAGAGTCTGGTTTTGACCTTTTTTCCTCATCCGAGAATGGTCTTAAAACAAGATGATACCATTAGGTTGTTGAACACCATGAGCGAGAAAATTGAACTTTTGGAACGATATGGTTTAGACAATTTGGTCGTTCATAAATTTGATGCCGATTTTTCACAATTAAGTGCAGAGGATTTTGTTGCTCAGATATTGGTGAAGCAGTTTAACGTTGGGAAAATTATTATTGGTCACGATCATCGGTTTGGTAAGAATAGGACTGCGGATATACATGATTTAAGAAATTTCGGCTTAAAATACCATTTTGAAGTGGAAGAAATATCTGCTCAAGAGATCGACCATGTTTCTATCAGTTCTACGAAAATTAGAAAGGCTCTGGAAATTGGAGATATCGCGATGGCCAATGAGTATTTGGGATATGATTACTTTTTCTCTGGTATCGTAGTGTCTGGTAAAAAATTGGGTAGAACTATAGGATATCCCACGGCCAATATTGAAGTAACAGAAAGTTACAAGCTCATTCCTAAAAACGGGATTTATATCGTGACTTCGGAGTTGGAAGGTAAAACGATCTGCGGTATGATGAGTATTGGAATAAATCCTACATTCGAGAATCACCCGTATACGATTGAAGTTAATTTCTTGGATTGGGAGGGTGATTTATACGGTAAAAATCTGAAGATTTCTGTGCACGAGCGAATTCGTGATGAAATGCGATTTGATCAATTTGATTTGTTAATTGAGAAAATTCGAGAAGATGAACAAATAACAAGGAAGTATTTTATAGAACATGTTTAAAAAATTTTCGCAACAGATAGACAATGCTCCACTGATTTTATTCCGAATGTTTTTCGGATTAATATTTGTGTGTGAATCATTTGGCGCTATTTTTACAGGTTGGGTTCGTATAAATCTCGTAGAGCCACAATTGACTTTTTCCCATATTTATATGGATTGGTTACAGCCCTTGCCTGGCAACGGAATGTATTACTATTTTATACTGATGGGATTGGCTGCAATTGGAGTGATGTTGGGGTATCGGTATCGTTTAAGTATTATTTTATTGACATTGCTGTGGGCTGGAGTTTATTATATGCAAAAGACATCTTATAATAATCATTATTATTTGATGCTGCTCATTTGCTTATATATGTGTTTTATGCCGGCAAATCGGTATGCATCGCTTGATGTTAAATCGGGTAGGGTGACGCAAAAATTGACGATGTTTGCCGCTTGTTCTTATTTGTTTATCATTCAAATCACCATATTGTATTTTTACGCTACTGTAGCCAAATTCTATCCGGATTGGCTCGATGGAACTTTTAGTAAAAATCTGTATGCTGGACTTGTCAATTCACCGGATTTTTTTAAGAATATATTTGCGGAACCGTGGTTTTATATGTCGATAACCTATTTGGGGATTCTCTTCGATGGTTTGATTGTGCCACTGTTATTTTGGAAAAAGACTCGTAATTTCGCAGTCATCATTTCGCTTGTTTTTCATTTATTTAATTCATTTACCTTACATATCGGGGTCTTTCCATATTTTGCTTTGAGCTTTGCAATATTCTTTTATGATCCCAATGATATTAGAAAATGGTTTTTTAAAAAGAAACCGATAGCCGAAGTGGATGCTAGCACATCCGAAAAAATACCTGTGGGAATAATGAGTTTTTTGACGGTTTTTCTGGTGTTTCAATTGTTGTTGCCTTTAAGGCATTGGGTTATTCCTGGTAACGTGCTTTGGACAGATGAGGGGCATCGGTTGAGTTGGCGTATGATGCTACGTCAGCGCGGTGGATACACTAATTATACGGTAGAAGATAAGGTGACTGGGCAAAGGTGGAGGTACCAACTGGAAGAGCGCTTAGAGCAAAAACAGCAGTCCAGATTAACCTCTCCTGATATGATTTGGCAAATGGCTCAATACATCAAAAAGGAATATGCTGAACTCGGGCAAGACGTTAGTGTGTTTGCGGATAGCTGGGTGTCGATAAATCAACGTCCTTATAGTGTTTTTATAGATCCAACGGTGGATTTAGCCGCTGTGAATTGGAACTATTTTGGGCACAATGAATGGATAGTCGAAAGCCCTTTAGAAGATAAAAATTAAGACTCGTATTTTTCTAAATGAAACGCACCGTCATACATACCGTAAGTAAAATAGTTAATCCAATCTCCTAAATTGATATACCGGCTGTTTTTACCAACTTCGATGTCCATCGGTAAGTGCCGATGACCAAAGATGAAATAATCGTAATGCGCTTCCTGCAGTTTTCTTTTGGAGTAGAGTACCAGCCATTCATTCTCTTCTCCTAAGAAAGTGACATCTTCGGCTCCAGAGATCAATTTGTTTTTGACGGATAAGTATTGGCCTAGGCGAACACCGATATCCGGATGTAGCCAACGGAATAGCCATTTTGAAAAAGGATTTGTAAATACTTTTTTCATTCTTTTATAGCCGTAATCTCCAGGTCCTAGGCCATCTCCGTGACCGATAAAAAACGTTTTTCCATTGATGTCAAAAACTTGAGGTTGGTGAAAAACTGGAATTCCGAGCTCTGTGATAAAATAGTCGTCCATCCACAAGTCGTGATTCCCTACAAAAAAGTAGATCGGAATACCGGAATCTCTTAATTGGGCGAGTTTACCTAATATGCGTACAAAGCCTTTGGGTACGACTGTTTTGTATTCAAACCAAAAATCAAATAGATCACCTAAGATAAACAAAGCACCCATTTCAGATTCCTTATCGTTTAGCCAGCGAAGAAACTTCTTCTCGCGGGGTAAACTTTTCTCTGAAGTAGGGGCTCCGAAATGTTGATCAGAAGCGAAGAATATCTTTTTGTCGGTTTGAATTTGAATTTTCAAAGGATATGTTTTTTAATTATCTGAAGCATGCCATTCAGCATACGAGGATTCGGTTTCTTGTAAACGCAGTGAATACAATTCTATTTCCTGTGGTAAACGCGAACTGATTCGCTGTGCAAAATCTATAACCATATTCTCACTGGTTGGCTGATAATCAACTAGAATAACATGATGCCCACGATCTTTTAATTCTTTAGCTAAATCGATATGCGGTGTGTTTTGATTAAAAACCGTTGCATGATCAAATTGATCGACAACCTCTTCTTTGACAATCTTTTTTAAATCGCCAAAGTCGATTACCATACCGTATTTAACATTGTCCGGGTTTGAATTGGGATAACCAATAACGGTAACAGCTAATTTATAACTGTGTCCGTGTACATTTTTACATTTCCCATCGTAACCATACAACGCATGACCCGTTTCAAAAGTAAATTGTTTGGTAAT
This sequence comes from Flavobacterium sp. HSC-61S13, assembly GCF_024171535.1. Taxonomy (GTDB): domain Bacteria; phylum Bacteroidota; class Bacteroidia; order Flavobacteriales; family Flavobacteriaceae; genus Flavobacterium. Next base: position 72,970 of record NZ_JALJZV010000013.1, read on the forward strand.
TCTAATTTTAGGCATAATATTATTTTTTGCAAATTTACTAAAAATTATCGGACTACTTGGTCGATTGTAGTAGCTAAAATAGCGCTGGTTTTCTGTGAAATAGCTATTCCTTCTTAAACTGATTTAGTGCTTTTTTAGTAAAATCAGATAAAACGAGTTTGCCTGAAATCGCGGCCCTTTCGGTTAAAAGCTGATCCCAATGTGCGGTGCCTTCCCAGAAAATTTTCTTCATTTCAAGAAGTGCTTCTGGATTGTATTTCGAAATACGTTGTGCAAATTCAGCGGTTTTTTGATCTAATTCTTCGGTGCTTTCACAAAGTTGGGCAAACAATCCCTTTTGTAAGGCCCAATCGGCCGTTTTCCATTCGTGTGCGGCCAAAGACATTTCCGTAAAGGCGTTTTTACCTATCTTTTTAGAAACAACTGGTTCGATGACAAAAGGACCAATTCCAATAGCTAATTCAGACAGCTTTATCGCACTGTTGTTTGTGGCAAAACAATAATCGCAGGCGGCAGCTAGTCCAACACCTCCTCCAACGGCTTTGCCATGAATTCTTCCGATGAATATTTTATTGCTCTTTCTGATGGCATTGATTACTAAGGCAAAACCCGAAAAGAAAGCAGTGCCTTGTGCTGCGTTATCTATAGCGAGCAATTCGTCAAAAGAAGCTCCTGCGCAAAAGGCACCCGTACCTTTGCTTTCTAGAATAACAGTAGTTATTTGGTTATCGTCGTTTAAGGTGTTTATGGTGTCTTTTAGTGCGTGAAGCAAACTGCTTGGAAAGGAGTTGCTTGCGGGGTGAGAAAATAGAATTCGAGAGACGTTGGCTTCTCGCGTTACTTCTATGGATCCTTCAGTGAAATTGGTGTTCATATTTTTTTCTTCAAAAATAATTAAAATAAATCGGTAACGGCTCGTACATAACAGAATTGTGTGCAAAGCAGGATTTTAATATAGCGTCGATGACAAGTCGGCTAGTTAAATAATATTCTCTATTTGCGATTTTTAAAAAGACACTGCCTTGCAGCTTAAGCTGAGTTGTTGTTTATATAGCCTTGTTAATGAAGGCTTTATTTTTATTAAAAAAATTTGGTGGACGTAATTTTTCCATATTAAAGACAGAATAGTCAATTTTGTTTTCAATAATAAGGTTGAGGAAGCTGATTTTCAACATAAATTGCGATTATGCTAATTAAATTAGATTTTTAGTCGGTATAAATTCTCTATTTGCGATTAAATAATTTCAATAATCGCTTTTTTTCTTTTTTTTAATGACAAAATGTATTAATTTTGAGATTAAATGACGATAGGCTATTATTTATAAATTTTATAGATCGAATTATCTTGAGTCTTAATGTTAGAACCGGATCCTTTTTTAAAATAACGATATGAAATCAATTAGCACTTTAGCCACTCTTAAAGAAAGAGTCCTCGGACTGTTTCTTATTCTATTTGTTTTCGTATTGGGAGCCACTTCTTATGCACAGACAAAGTCATATGCAACGGTGACAGCTGCGGTTACTGATGGTGGGAATTTTCTAACCGCTTCTGGAGTCAAAGACGAAGTCAAGGCGCAATCAGCTAGTTTATCGGAATTTGCTGTTATGACCACCGATGTAGCTTTGGGTTTAGGTGCAGTGAAAATTGGAGGAAATGCAGGACTGCAATTGAAGTTTCCATCAAATAGAGCGGCTGGTGCTACGACTTATGTTCGCGTTGATAAGCCCGTGCAAACTGGATTAAGTTTGGATTTAGGGGGCTTGTTGGGCTTGTTTGGTACTAGTATTAATGCGGAGTTGTATTCCGGTGCAACTGCGGGAAGTAATGGTACAAAGATTAGCACAGCTGTAGAAACAAAGGTTGTTATTGATGCTGATGGTAATTATTATATTGCCGTAATTCCAGTTGCTGGAGCAGTGTATAATTCTGTTCGTATAAACTTAGTATATCCGAGTAATTTCTTAACTTTAGTAGGTAGTATAAAACTGAATGTCTATCATGCGTTTACGTTTGACAACAGTAGTTCGGGACTGGCTCTATTCTCTGATTTTGGAACGAGTACAGGACTTAATTTGTTGCCTTTAACAGATATGGTGCAAAACCCCCAGAATGCTTTAGTTACTGATGATACTAAGTTTAGTACCATCAGTTTAGGAACTTTAGCTGTGGCGGGGAGTGCTTTCCAAACTTTTTATTTCAATGGGAAATCGCAACCGGGTGATTATGTGAAAGTGAAGTTCGGTATTGGCGGCGCTGGTGCTTTGGATGTGAATTTGATCGGGAGTTTTGAAATAAAATTATACGATGGCGCTAATTTGGTTTTTAGAAAAAAATTAGATGGTGGCCTGGTTAATGGACTCGATCTTTTGGGATTATTGAATTCAGGAGGAGTCATCAGTATGCCTATTATTGGTCCTGGAGTAGATTTCGATCGTGTGGCTATCGGTGTAAATGGTACGGTATCTCTAAACTTGGCGAGCAATCCTTTAAAAGTATATAGTGTAGAGCGTTTTGGTGCTTCGCATCCAGATCCCAATCCTTTTGTGCCGCCAGTTACCCCGCCCATGTTAGTCAATAAAAATTGTGCATCCGTTTTTGTTAGTTCGTCTTATGCAAGTATGGGGACTAACGTGGCCGATGGTAATAATAATACTTTTGCCACTTTAGAAGCGAGTTCCGGCGTTATTGTTGGAGTGGGGGCATATTCTGGTCACGTGGAGATGGGATTTGCAACTCCAGTGCCTGCAAAAACAACTACTTATGTTCGTATTGGTTTTGATGAGGATAAATTATTGGGATTGCTTGATGGATCTCTCGGTGCGCTTGTGGCTAATGTAGTTGATAATGTGTTGTTGGGAAGTCACTATTTTACCATAGAAGCAAAAAGTAATGGTGCAACCGTTTTCTCGCGATCGAGTAATGTCGCTTTCAATAAGCAAGCTTTAGATCAAGGGAATGGATCGGTAAAAATAGTTCAGGATAAAAGTGGTAACTTCTATGCAGCGATTACATCTGATGTCGCTTTTTCTAATATTCGAATTACGGAAAAACTCGGTTCTCTCATAGGGCTTGGAACTACAAAAAATATGACGGTTTATCATGCGTGTTTCGCATTAGCACCACCACCTTGTGAGCAAGCTGTGGATACTTATTCAAAATCTGTAGGTATAAGTTTGGATTTATTAGGTGTTGGTGGTGCTGGAGTAAAAAATGCCCATCATGTCATAGATCTAAATGCAACTACTAGGTCAGAAATTAACTTGGGACTAGCAGGTGTAGGAGCCAGTTTGTTTCAATACGTGGACTTCCTAGGGCTTTCTGCTAAGGAGGATTATTTTAGAGTAAAAATAGCCTTAAATAACGGGTCTTTAGCGGATATTAGTGTGCTGTCAAACATACAGATTAAAGCTTTTAATGGGGACGTGGAGGTCTTTTCTCAGGCCTTAAATAGCGATGTGCTTGGGGTGGATTTATTGGGATTACTAAAAACGGGACAAGCTGTTTCCTTGGCTTTTGGTCCCGGAAAACCATTTGATAGAATAGCTATTGGTAAATCGGCTCTGGTCGATGTCAACTTACTGAGCTCTCCACTATATGTATACGGAATAGAACGATATAGTTTAACTTGTCCGGATCCGAATCCGCTACCCACTCCGACACCAACCGTGTCGCCGTTTACAACTCCAGCATGTGCAACTAGTATCATTGATTTTGGAGGAACCAATTTCCCTTATAATGCCGTAGATGGTAATCACGATACCGCCGCAATTCTAACATCGGGCACCGGTGTTGCTCTAGGAGCAGGTGGATATACGAGTTTTGTAGAATTAGGTTATACTGCAGCGGTTGCGGCTCAAACAACATCATATATCAGAATTGACATGGAATCTACGGTTCTTCAAAATTTGTTAGGAGGTAGTTTGGGGAATCTTTTAGGGAATGTAGTTGGAGGAGTAGCTTTGGGAAATCATTATTTTGATGTAGAAGTAAAACGTGCAGGAGGTTCGTCAATTTTTACAGCCTCTAGTGCTTTGGGCTTTGGAACTCCAATGGTTAAGATTGTTCAAGACAAAGATGGAAGATATTATATCGCTGTAACGGCAAATGAAGCTTATCAAAGTGTGCGTATTACGCAACATTTAGCTGCATTGGTGGGGTTAAATAAAACCGCTGAGATGAAGGTGTACAATATGTGTAGAGAAACGGTAACTGATACTTGTGAGCAAGCGAGCTTCACTTCTTATGACGGTACCGGATTGAATTTGAGTCTGGCAGGAATCAGTAAAGCAGGTGTTTCAGATCCGTACTTTGTGATCGATGGCAATTCAGGAAATTACTCCACTATAAACTTGGGAATCGCAGGCGTAGCAGCAAGTGTATATCAAAATATTTATTTTAAAAGCCCTTCTTTAAAAACGGATTTACTGCGTATCAAGGTACAAATGGAACAGTCTAATTTAGTGACTTTAGATTTACTAGGAGCTTACAGGGTAAAGTTATATCGTGGGAACACCTTGGTTTACAACAAAACTTTACAAAGTGGGTTGATTAACAATATCGATTTATTAGGCTTGTTAAATAGTGGTAGTTTACAAGAATTAACCTTGAAACCGGGAGTGATTTTCGACCGTGTACAATTTGGAATCGAATCACTAGTATCTATAACTACGGGAGCACCTTTGCGCTTGTATGCTGTGCAGCGTCTTTCAGATACTTGTCAAGATCCGGGAGTTGAACAACCGCCTTATGTTGCGCCAGTATGTGCGAGTAACGTACTTAGTCAAGCGAATACAGATTTATCGTCTAATATAGTCGATGGAAACCACAACAGTTATGCTGTTGTTCGTTCAAAAGGTGGGGTAATTGGACAACTGGGTGCTTATGAAGGCTATGTGGAGGTCGGTTTCCCTGGTGGAGCGAATGTGGTTGCAGGAACGACTACCTATCTTCGAATCGATACCGATGCTACCTTATTGGAGTCTTTGTTGGCTGGAAGTGTAGGTGGTGTTGTGGGTAAAATTTTGGGTAATGTTGTTTTGGGAGATCATTATTTTAGAGTAGATCTAAGAGGAACTGATGGACTCATTAAATTAAGTGGAACCAGTGCAAATAACTTTACATCGGTCAGTGATCAAATCAAAATAGTACAAGATAATAAAGGACGTTACTATATCGCAATTACTTCAAAGGTAGATTATAAGAGCGTTCGAATTACCAATACAACGAGTAGTTTGTTGGTAGGGCAGCAAAATGATATTCACATTTATGGGATGTGTTATGAAACCGACTTCAGCGGTTGTTCGGTTCCTTTTACTACTTCAGTAGACGGTTCAGGCGTAAGTTTAACTGCTGTAAATGTAGGTAATTACGGAGTTACTCATGCAGATAGAGCATTGCCAAACAATAACAATAGCGACTATTCGGAATTGAGTTTGGGAACGGTAGCAGTGGCTTCAACCATTCAGCAAAATATACATTTTAATAAAGAAATCACAGCCAATTCTATTTTCAAATTAAAGATGGCTCTAGGTACGGGAGTCTTGACTTTGGATTTACTTGGTAATGTGGAACTGGTAGGATATTCCAAAGGACTTCAGGTGTGGGTTAAAGATCTGCCGACAGCTGTTTTAGGAAATATCAATTTATTGAACCTGCTAAATAATGGGCAAATTGCCGATTTAACTTTCGCAACCAGCACGAAGGTAGATGCCGTGGCAGTTCGTTTAAAATCGTTGGTTTCTGTCAATGTAACACCAAATCTTCGATTGTATCATCTTTACCAAGATTGTTTGGCGCGATTGACGAGACCCTGTATCATTTCTAATAAGACCTTGACACAGAAAATAAAAAAATAAGCATAACACTTAACACAAAAATACTATGAAAAGAATTACACTATCAGTAGCATTCCTCCTATTTGGGGGAGCTTACATGGCAAATGCACAGGTTGGAATTGGTACGCCTACTCCAAATGCCTCATCCCAATTAGATATCGTATCCGAAAACAGTGGGGTACTAATTCCAAGGGTGAAATTAAATAGAACGGATGAATTTGGTCCTATTAAAGGGGCTCCGGCTGGGGTTCAGAGTTTGTTGGTTTATAATACACAAACTATAGCCGACGTTGTACCAGGGTTTTATTATTGGGAAAACGCCAAATGGAATAGAATCATCAATCAAACAGATTTAGAAACAGCTATAAATAATTTCGGAGGAGATCTTACAGAAATTAAAAAACTAGTTAGTTTTATCTTGCCTAGTAGTCCGGTTAACAATCCAGCTGTACCGCAAACTCATACTACGATGGTTTATAATCCAACGACCAAGCAGATTTCTTTTGTAACATACGATACGGCTACGAGTTCATACAAAACGGATTTGGTTGATGTTGCTTCTTTAGTTGCAGGTGCGGAGACGAAAACCTTTATTAGAACCATTACGGCAGCGGGTGGTAACGTACAGCATATCTATTTCGGAGAGCAAGCTATTCAAAATTGGATTGCAGCGAATCCAGCAACCAATACGGTAGTTAATATTCCTGATAATGCTCCAGGTGGTGTAACCATTGATGCAGGAGCAGATATCGTACAGAACTTTGAGAATATTTTAAATCAAACTACGACCTATGGTGTTGGTACGATGACGATTAAAAATATCATTAAAGAACTGGCAGGTGTTGCAGACGGAAACGTAATTTACAAAAATATTGGTGTCTCACCTGCTGTAGAATGGGTTTTTCAATATTGGAACGGTACGGCGTATACAACGATTACACTTGGTGACCTAATAAAGGAGAACGAAACGAAAACCAGAATCCTTAAAACAACTGTAGATAGTGAAATCGTCTACAATTATGCTAACGAAGCGAATAAGCCTGATGCAACTGGTGTGTCGACCGTTGGTACTCCGGATGTGATCAACGTAACAGCAGATATGATTACGTCAATCACCAATAACGAGAATGTTAAGACGGCGATTAAGAATGTTTTAAGAGGAGGAGGAAATGTATTTTATACCCTAACGGCAATTGCAGCGGGAGATAATGATGGAACGGCAATTCCTGCAGGATCTCTTTATACAGTGGATGCAGCGGGTAAGAAAATAGTCATAGATATCTCAGGTACTGTGATTACAGCTATTACTAATAACGCAGAGACTGTTAAGACGATATTAGGTGATAACTACAATCAAATTAACCATTTCAAAACTGGTGACACTTGGATCAATGGAAAACCGATCTATGCATTCAAATCAACTACGAATATTGTTGTGAATTCCGCAGTAGCTTCTACAGTTACTTTACCGGTTTCTGCTGATAATATTGTAAGTGTTAAATTGTATAAAGGAGGGAACTTGGTAACTTCATCCACTACGGATTTAGTATTAGCAGGAACTGCTCTGAATTTTAATATAGGAACTGGTAATATGTATAATATTTTACCAGTAGGATCGTATGAAGTTATTGTAGAGTTTACTCCTACTGTAGTTCCTGCGCCATAATCTATTCTATTGTTAAATAAGTCTGTGTAGCATTTTTTACATGGACTTATTTAAAAATAAATTAAACAAATTGCTGTTTACATTTGGTTTGTTAGTAGCGAACAAGTTGTGAGAGTAATCGACATTTGACAGTTAAAAATAATAATAAAAGTATATGAAAAATATTTACACCTTCGTATTTGCCCTGTTTGCTGTAACCGCATTTTCTCAAGTGAAAATAGGTACTAATCCGCAAACAATTAATGCCAATGCTATGTTAGAGATAGAGGGGGCGAAAGGACTTTTGTTACCCAGGTTGGCGCTAGAAAAAACAACTTTAGCGGCTCCACTAACTGCGCATGTCGCTGGGATGACGGTATATAATACGGCAACGGTAGAAGATGTTAAACCAGGGTTTTATTATAATGACGGTGTCAAATGGTCAAAAATGGTAACCACGGATGACAAGGCAGTGAAGTTTTTTTATATGCCTTCAATAACCTTTGATACCTCTCAAGATCGTTTAGCCCAAACGAAAGATCTGTTTACAGAGTACAAAAATCAATTTGCGTTAGCTACGCCTGGGCATCACGTGATCAGTGCTGGTGCACCAACTGCGGGAATACCCTATTTTGCAACAGCTACAGAATTGTATTATTATATCACAGAGTATGACACGGCTGTATTCTCTAATATAAGTATTAATGCTAATGGAGTGATGACCTACGATGTCAAAGCAGCAACAACAGACTGTTCTTTAATCAACATCGTTTTTGTTGTTAAATAACGATTGTTTTTGGAGTAAAAAATAGAATAAAGTGAGTATTAAATAGTCTATAACTCTTATATTATGAACAGAGAAAAGTTTTTAGTAACAACGGCAATCGGCCTACTGTTTTTTCCGTGTGTTACTGCACAGACGGTCAATACCGGCCAGCTGGTTATTATGCCTAAAACGGAAATGTCCACTTTGCTTGATCTGGAAAATAAAGAGTCTGGTATTATAATCAATGATGGTGTTTTTTATATTTATAAAAATTATCATAACGATGGTTTGTTTGAATATACAACAAATCGTACCACGGGGTATACCGTTTTTGAAAACAATAATCAGCAAGTGCAATTGTTGTCTGGACAACGTCCGAGTTCTTTTTTTGACGTATTATTCGACAATAAAAAAGAACTACGAGCCTTTGATCTAAAAAATGACTTTAGTGTTTCTGGTACAGCAAATTTTTTGAATGGAGTAGTGAAAGTGGACTCTTTAGACGGAGCGATGGTTTTTCAAAAAAATGCAACAACTATTAATGTTTCTAATAACAGTTATGCAGAGGGAGAAGTAGAAAAAATAGGAAATAAAGAGTTTACCTTTCCGGTAGGAGATGCGGGATTCTATCGCCGTGTCAAAATAGGAGCACCAACCAATATGATGGATTCTTTTCTAGGTAAGTATTATCTGAAAAACTCCAATGCTGGTCAGCCGCATCAAAATAAAAATGAAAGCATCAAATTTATCGATAATAAAGAATATTGGACCATTAATAAAAATGGTGCGACAAGCGATATTGTATTGACCTTGTCGTGGGATGAACAAACCACCTCCAAGGAGATAACCAATAAAGAATCCAAAAACCTTAAGATTGTACGCTGGGATGAAGCTGCGAAAATCTGGGTAGATGAAGGTGGGATTGTCAACTTTGAGGACAAAACAGTTACGACGATCACTCAAGTTGGGGGTTATGGTATTTTTACCTTGGCATTGGGACAGAAAGATATTATTCCTGAAGACACGGATAAAATCATCGTATACAATGCGGTTTCTCCAAATGGTGACGGTGATAACGATTATTTCTTCATCGAAAATATACAGAAGCATCCAAATAATACCGTAGAGATATACAACCGTTGGGGGGTAAAGGTTTTTGAAACTAAAAACTACGATTCAAGCGGCAATGTGTTTAGAGGAGTTTCAGACGGTCGATCGACCTTTAAGAAAGATGAAAAGTTGCCAACAGGTACTTATTATTATATATTAAAATACGAACTAATGGATCAGGCAGGTTCTCGAATGGAGAAACAAGCGGGCTATCTACATCTAGAAAATAAATAGAGTTAAATTTTAAAATAGTTTTATGTTGGTGGTTTAAAACGAGCTTTTTTATAAGAGCTCGTTTTTTATTTTAAATTACTTGATAAATAGATGCCTTCTAAGACTGTAAGTAGGGTTTGTGGAAGAAGTGTTTATCGATACGTCTAAAGTGTTTTAAATGCTATTAAATATCTTTCAAGCTTAGGAGATAGTCTATCCTATTTCTTCTGACTTCTCGGGAGGAGTTAAAATATTTTTTCGTTGCTCTTGTAGGGCATTGTAATAGGCAGCTCTACTCAAAGGTTCATATTCTTCGGTCTCTCCAAGTAATACCAAATTATTACTAGCCGCTTTTCGAAAGCTGTAGTGAGCCAAATTGCCTGTTCGCGTACAAACCGCATGAACTTTAGTGACATATTCTGCAGTGGCCATGAGCGCAGGCATGGGGCCAAAGGGTTTTCCTTTAAAATCCATATCCAGACCAGCAACAATGACACGGATACCTGCATTGGCCAAATCATTACAGACCGTCACGATTTCATCGTCAAAGAATTGGGCCTCATCAATACCAACAACATCACAACCGTCTGCCAATATTCGAATATTAGCAGCAGCGGGTACAGCGGTCGAACGAATTTCATTGAAGTCGTGAGATACGACATGCTCGTCGTCATAACGAGTGTCGACAGACGGTTTGAATATTTCGACTTTTTGTTTAGCAAATTGAGCGCGTTTTAATCGACGAATCAACTCCTCCGTTTTACCGGAAAACATCGATCCGCAGATCACTTCAATCCAACCAAATTGTTCTTTGTGATTAACGGGATTTTCGAGAAACATTTTGTAATTTTCAAGCTGTAACCAGCAGTTTTTTCTGTTACTTTTGTAAAAGGCAAATTTACCTAAAAAAGCTCGTGTATTTCTTAATCTAAAATAAAAATTATGAAGAAAGTATTAGAAGCAGATTTATTAAGCATCGCTCATCGAATACTGCAAATGAAAAATAAGGAGGATATTCACAATCTTTATCAGGAATCGAAAGAACTGTATGAGAAACTGTTGATTTTAAAATTTCATGAAGATAATTTTAATCTGATTCAACCCAATATTGCGCTTGAGGAAATTGAGGATAAGTTGGAAGAGGCTTACCAAGAGGAGGTTACAACTAGAAGCCAAATGCCGGTAGATCTGATGGAAGAAGAATATCCTATGGTTATTGAATCTGATGTTGAAAATCACAAAATACAAGAAGAACATTTTATACAAGATCAGGCGCTTAAAATTGAAGAGCCTGTAGAAGAGTCAGTCCAAGAACCGCAAACACTAACGTATACGGAAGCCGTTGTGAGCGAGCCTTTTGCAGAACAAATCGAAAAATCGGAGGTAGTTCGTTTTTTAGAAACAGAAGTTGAAGCTTCTGATGATGTCGAGCTAGCAAAAGAAGAGGGGATTTCTGAAACTGAAACTCCCGAAGAAGAAAATAAAGCAGATTTAGAACAGCTTTTAAATCAACATCTAATCAATACGGATGGTTTAGGTTTGGAGGAACAAGAGGCTTCGGTTATGGTTGAATCTAGCTTGGAAGACTCTTTTTTTGGAATAGATTATCAAGATGTTGATTTTGTTCGTGTAGAAGACATCGATAAGGTTGAGGAACAGAAGCAAGATTTGGTTTTTGAACCGATTGTGGGACGTCATAATTTTGAAGGCGAGCTGCCTGTGTCAGAGATGTTTCATGGTCATGTTAGCTCAGATGGAATTAAGGAAAAGGCTAAGTCGATCAACGATGCCTTCTCTTCGCATATTACAGTGAGCTTAAACGATCGCATTGCTTTTGAAAAAAATCTATTTAATGGTAGTTCTGAAGATTTTAATCGTGTACTGTCACAAATAAACACTTTGAATACTTTTGATCAAGCCGTGGCATTTATTGATGATTTAGTAAAACCCGACTACAACTATTGGTCCGGAAAGGAAGAATATGTAGGTCGCTTGATGGAGCTAATAGAGAAGCGTTTCGCTTAAAAAACAAGAATGGGAAAATTATATATAGTTCCAACTCCGATTGGAAATTTAGACGATATGACCTTTAGAGCGATTAAAGTTCTTAAGGAAGTTGATTTTATATTAGCAGAAGATACACGTAATAGCAGTAAACTGTTAAAGCATTTCGAAATTGGTACGCATATGCAAAGCCATCATATGCACAACGAACACAAAACGGTTGAGGGACTGGTTAAGCGGATGCAAGCCGGGGAAAATTTAGCCTTGATCTCTGATGCGGGAACACCAGCGATTTCTGATCCCGGTTTTTTGTTAACCAGAGCTTGTGTTGAAAACAATATTGAAGTCGATTGTTTACCAGGGGCAACAGCATTTGTTCCCGCATTAGTCAATAGTGGACTGCCCAACGATAAGTTCGTTTTTGAAGGATTTTTACCCGATAAAAAAGGAAGACAAACGCGCTATTTGATTTTAGCAGAGGAAACCAGAACGATGATATTGTATGTGTCACCTCATAAACTTATGAAGACTTTACAAGAGTTTAAAGAATATTTTGGAGTCGATCGTCAGATCAGTGTTTCCAGAGAATTATCAAAACTTCATGAGGAAACCGTTAGGGGGACTGTCGAGAAAGTTACACAGCACTTTGAGGTCAAACCGCCAAAAGGGGAGATCGTTGTGATTGTTGCAGGAAAAAAATAAAATACCGTTTAGAAAAGTTAAAAGTCAATGTATGCTGTTAAACAGTTATGCATTGACTTTTATTTTTAATAAATTTGATAAAAACATAAGAGATGTCACATAAAATAACGACCACTTGGCTAGAAAACATGCAATTTGAATCCACTAATCCCGGAGGGAATTTACGCATAGATGCTGGACCAGAATTTGGTGGCGAAGGTCAGGGATATCGTCCAAAGGCTTTAATGTTGTCTGCCTTAGCGGGCTGTTCGGGATTAGATGTTGCTTCGTTAATTAAAAAAATGAGATTGGAAGTGGCCGATTTTAAAATGATAACGGAAGGACTTCTTACGGAAACCGAACCGGCTATTTATCATACGGTTTTGGTGGATTATCACTTTTATGGAGCCGATTTAGATGAGGAGAAATTGACAAAAGCAGTGAACCTTTCCGTAGAGAAGTATTGCGGAGTCATGGAGATGTTTCGGAAATTTGCGGCAATCAAAATCAATATTCACTTTCATCAAATTTAATTTTATAGTATGCGTTGGACGCTAAAACCCAAACCAACTCCTGAAGCAATTGATCATCTTGTTACGGTATTACAAGTAGACCCACTTATTGCCACTTTGTTGGTGCAACGCGGGATTAAAACTTTTGAAGATGCACGACATTTTTTTCGTCCTAGTTTAGACGAACTACACGATCCGTATCTGATGAAGGATATGGGCAAGGCAGTTGCTAGATTAGAAAGGGCTTTTGATAAGCAAGAGCGGATTTTGGTATTTGGCGACTACGATGTTGACGGAACTACCGCTGTCGCCTTGATGGCTTCTTACCTCAGAACGATTTACTCTGAAATAGATACCTATATTCCAGATCGCTATGCGGAGGGTTATGGTATTTCCAATGCCGGTATAGATTATGCCGATCATAATGGAATTACCTTAATTGTTGCTTTGGATTGTGGAATCAAATCCTTAGATAAAGTGGCTTATGCTCAATCTAAAGGCATTGATTTTATCATTTGTGATCACCACTTACCAGGCGACACTGTGCCCGATGCTGTTGCGGTGTTAGATCCTAAACAGCGCGACTGTAATTATCCATATAAAGAATTATGCGGTTGTGGAGTAGGATTTAAACTGGTACAGGCTTTGGCCGCAAAACGCGGTGAAACGATTGACGATTTAATACCGTATTTGGATTTGGTGGCAACAGCAATTGGTGCGGATATTGTTCCTGTTACTGGTGAAAACAGAATCTTGGCATATTATGGACTTCAAGTGATTAATAAAAATCCACGACCGGGAATACGGGCTTTATTGATGCAGTACAAGCAAAAATACTTCACTATTACCGATATCGTATTTAAAGTAGCGCCTAAAATAAATGCCGCTGGACGAATTGAACACGGGAACTTTGCTGTGGCTTTGCTGACTAAGTTTACCTTGGAGGAAGCGATGCGGGCCGCCAAACAGATTGTTGAATTTAATTCGGAGCGCAGGGAATTGGACAAGGAAATCACGGCAGCTGCTTTGCAGCAAATCCAACGAGATAATGAGGTTCACAGAAAGACAACAGTGGTTTACCAAGAAAGCTGGCATAAAGGAGTAATTGGTATTGTGGCTTCGCGATTGATAGAAACCTACTACCGCCCCACTTTAGTTTTTACTAAAAGCGGTGATAAATTAGCTGCCTCAGCACGCTCGGTTAAAAATTTTGATGTTTACAATGCACTAGAGGCATGTTCTGATTATTTGGAACAATTCGGAGGGCATATGTATGCCGCGGGTTTGACACTGAAAGAGTCCAATTATCTCCATTTTAAAAATCGATTTGAAGAAGTGGTGTCTCAAACGATTACCGATGAACAATTGATTCCTGAAATCGAAATAGATGCCGTTATTGATCTGACTCAGATTGACGATAAATTACTTCGTATACTCAAACAGTTTGAACCTCATGGTCCAGAAAATATGTCACCGGTTTTTTGTACTAAAAACCTCTATGATACAGGATATATGCGTACGTTGGGCAATGAAAGAGAACATTTAAAGTTAGAAGTTACACAAGACGGATCCTGCTCAACGTCAAGCATTGGTTTTGGCTTTGGGAAGTTTTATTCAAAATTACTTGGTAAACAGCGCTTTAATATGGTGTATTCTCTAGAGGAGAATGAATGGAATGGCAAAATTAGCACACAATTTCAAATCAAGGATATCCAAATAGAAAATAGTTTGAACTAACCGATATTTTAATTTTTTTTTCGCAACAATTGGTTATATTTGTTGCGAATTAATCGATTTTATCTAATAAAAAGTGCCGCTAAGAGTGTTTATTGTCAATAAATCGCAAGATTGGCACTGAGAAATTCAAAGACGTTGAAAAATAACAATATTCATATATGAAAATAGCAGTTGTAGGGGCCACCGGAATGGTAGGCGAAATCATGCTAAGAGTTTTAGCTGAGCGAAATTTTCCAATCACAGAATTAATACCTGTAGCTTCTGAGAAGTCTGTAGGTAAAGAGATCGTATACAAGGATAAGAAGTATAAGGTGGTGAGTTTAGAAGATGCCGTGAAGATGAAACCTGAAATTGCTTTGTTTTCTGCTGGTGGTGATACATCTTTAGAATGGGCTCCAAAATTTGCTGAAGCCGGTATTACGGTTATTGACAATTCTTCAGCTTGGAGGATGGATCCAACTAAAAAATTGATTGTGCCAGAGATTAATGCTTCTCAATTGACTCGAGAAGATAAAATTATTGCAAATCCAAATTGTTCTACCATACAGTTGGTGATGACCTTAGCTCCTTTGCAAGCACAATATGGAATTAAGCGCGTCGTTGTTTCCACGTATCAATCAATCACCGGTACAGGGGTAAAGGCAGTGCGTCAATTGGAAAACGAATATAATAATGTCAAGGGAGAGATGGCTTATCCTTACCCAATTCATAGAAATGCGATACCGCATTGCGATGTTTTTGAGAGTAACGGTTATACCAAAGAAGAAATGAAATTGGTTCGTGAAACCAAAAAGATATTAAACAGTCCAAATATTCAAGTTACGGCGACAGCTGTTCGTATTCCTGTTGTAGGAGGACACAGTGAGTCCGTAAACATTGAATTTGAAAGAGAATTTGATGTAGAGCGTGTTCGTCAGATTCTACATGAAACACCAGGTATAGCACTGCAAGACAATCCAGATACCAACACTTACCCGATGCCGATTTATGCAGAAGGGAAAAACGAAGTTTTCGTAGGGCGTATACGCCGCGATGAAAGCCAAGCCAATACGGTAAATATGTGGATTGTTGCCGATAACCTTCGAAAAGGCGCTGCAACCAATACCATTCAAATTGCCGAGTATTTAATGGCAAATGATTTGGTTTAATTATCAAAAAAACAAGGGGAAAATCGAAAGGTTTTCCCCTTGTTTTTTTGATGTTATTTCCCTTCTCCCAAGAAGAGGCATTGCCTGAATTCGACTTGACTCAAACGCCAGATCCGCACCTAAAATAATGCCACCCACAACTGGCAACCGATAATAACCATTGCTAAGACTACTATAAAACCCAGTATAAAATATTGCCAAATGGGGATTCTTATCTGGTGATGCTGCATGGCTTTGATGAATAAAAAAGTCGGTATCAACAAGGCTAGAATCACTCCTGCAATAGCCGCATAACCCAATGCTAAAATAAATCCTTGCGGATAAAACAGCACAAAAATCAATGGAGGGCTAAAGGTTAGTAAACTAACAATAAACCGATGGTGCAGTTGTTTCTTATTGCGGGTCCAATCCATAAAATAGTCGAATAAGCCGATACTTACACCTAAAAAAGAGGTTCCAAGTGCTGTCGCTGCAAAGACATTAAAGGCATCTCTGATCAAAGGCGTTTGTGCCATCTCCCGAATACTGATGATCAATCCTTCTAGTCCAGAACTGCTTTTTAACAATCCCATAAAAGTTAGTTGGTCAAAACTTCCTAAAACAACAAATTGCCACAACAAATAGATAATTAGAGGAAGAAAGCTTCCCCAAATAAAGGCTTGTTTTAATTTTTTCTCATCACCATTTAAGTATTTTACTATACTTGGGATACTACCGTGAAAGCCAAAAGACGTAAATACCACGGGAATGGCTGTGAAAATTAATCCCTGTTCAAGCGGTAATTGCAGCAAATTTGCTTCGCTGACAAAGGGAAATAAAATAGCCAATAAGAGGATCAGAAACAGGATTTTAATAACGAAGAGTGCCCGGGAGAATAAATCCACCCAGCGCGTACTGATCGATACGATGCCGCCAAACAGTATCGTAAATAGTAAGGCGCCCCAGCGCGGGTCAATTTCTGGAACAAACCAACGTTGCAGTTGACTGGTTAAAATACTTCCACCACCAGAGATATATGCTGCTGTCAGCGCATAGATTAAAAATAACAGACTGATTCCGGCCAAATTATTCCCAAAAACACCAAGATATTTTTTTGTTAGGGTATCAAATCCATCGGAAGGCGAGTTAAAGCGATATACTGTAACCATCAATAGGGCGGTATAACACATGGTAAACCAAATAACGACTAGTAAAATACTGATCCCTATAAAACCAACTCCTGCGGAGGTAATGGGCATAGCTAACATACCCCCGCCAATCGAAGAACCGGCAACCAATAAAATACTACCTAGGACTTTGTTTTTCATATCAAGTAATCACTTTATGGAGTACGTAGTTTCGTTCAACAACTGTAATCCATAGCGTTTTGAATTATTAGGTACAAAAGTATTGAAAACTTATGTATTGCTGATAAGTACCACGGACGGTCTTCGCTAAATTTATGCTAAAAAGACGGTAGTTATTTTGGAAAAAGCAAATTAAAATAAAAAATTCTGCTAGTTTTTTTTTAAACGTCAGATTGTTATCTATATTTGCGATGATGAAAAGTAAAAATGCCATATCAAAACTATTGCTTATAACGGCACTACTGTTTACAGTGGTGTTCCAGTTTGCCCATAGTTTATCGCATTTTTCAGCAGATATCACGCCGATTTCTCTAGAAAAAGTAGAAAAATTAGCGGCTCAAAAAGATCATCACTTTAAACATATTTCTGCAGCAGAACACGACAGTGAGAAGTGTTTTGCCTGTGATTTTTTCTTAAGTCCTTTTTTACAAGCTGAAAGCATGGATTTCCAAGTTTTGGAAAATACGCCTATTGCTTCGTTAAAAATGGCAATTGTGACTTCGCTATATCAGCAGTCAACGTTTTACTTTTCCCTTCGCGCACCACCAGTTTTACTTTAAATAGATAAATTAACTCTTTAGGCTTTATTGGTCTTTAGAGGTTGTTGTAATTATTTAAAAATAAAGTAAGATGCGAATTTCTATCCTCGCTTTTTTCTTAATCTTTGCCAATATCAGTCAGGCTCAGTATGTCGTTTCCGGACGAATAATGAACGATCATACGCAAATATTAAGCGGAAGTACCATTTCGATTGCTCAAGATTATTATATATCCGATACTCAGGGAAAATTTAAGTCGGCAAGTATGCCAGCTGGAAAATATCCGATGCAGATTATATTTATGGGTTATGAAACCCTAGACACCATAATAGATGTCAACAGCAATGTCAATTTGCACATACATTTAAAAGCGAGCTCTACATTCTTAGATCAAGTCGTTGTCAACAGTACACAAAAGAAAACGATTTACAATACTGAGAAGGTTTTACAGCAAGACTTGGCTAAAAATTTTTCGGGATCATTTGCTAAAACTTTGGAAAATTTACCTGGAGTTAATGCGATGGAAATTGGTGCAGGCGCTTCAAAGCCGATTATTAGAGGACTTGGATTTAACCGAGTAGCGGTAGCTGAAAACGGTGCCAAACAAGAGGGACAGCAATGGGGAGCCGATCACGGACTGGAGATTGATGCACTAAATACCGAAGAAGTTGAAGTCATTAAGGGAGTTGGAACTATTGAATACGGTAGTGATGCTATGGGTGGCGTGATTCAAATCAACAATGAAAAAATCCCGCAAATTCATTCGTTCTCCGGACAAGCAACTCTATTGGGTAAATCGGTCAATGAAACCGTTGGAGCTTCGGTCAATATACAAAGTAGAGGCGATCATTTTTTCTATAAATTGAAAGTAACAGCTCAAGAGTATGGCGATTATCGGGTGCCTACTGATCACATTGTCTATCTGAATACAGAAATCCCAATCTACAATAGACGTGTAAAAAACACGGCAGGAAATGAGCTCGATTTATATGCACAAATTGGATATGTAGGAGATCAATTTCAAAACATTCTAAGTCTGAGTAATGTCTATAATAAAAGTGGATTCTTTCCCGGTTCTCACGGCCTACCTTCTATAGCAGCCGTTCAAGATGATGGTGATAGTAGAAATATCGAATTTCCACGACAAAATGTCAATCATTTTAAAGTGACCAATTCGTCTGTGTGGACTTTAAATAACGACGATAAATTAAAAATTGTTCTGGCGTACCAGAATAATCAACGGCAAGAATGGAGTGCTTTTCACACGCATTATAACAATCAGCAAGCTCCAGCCACAGATCCCGATCTGGAATTGCAATTCAACTTAAACACCTTTGATATCAATGCGAAGTATGAGCATATTTCAAAGGGGAACCACAAAACCACCTTTGGTTTTCAACAGAACTACCAGAATAACACCATTAATGGTTATGGATTTTTGTTGCCGAAGTTTAATCGTTCGTCTATAGGGTTTTTTGCGATACATGAACACGATCTA
This sequence comes from Flavobacterium sp. HSC-61S13, assembly GCF_024171535.1. Taxonomy (GTDB): domain Bacteria; phylum Bacteroidota; class Bacteroidia; order Flavobacteriales; family Flavobacteriaceae; genus Flavobacterium. Next base: position 92,004 of record NZ_JALJZV010000013.1, read on the forward strand.
ACAGATGATGTGACCTTGCAAGCTGGGGCTCGATTCGATTATGCGAAAATGCAAATACGTCCATTTTATGATGACTTATTATATAATTTCTTAGTGCAGAATAACGAAAAGCCAACAACCGCTGATGGTTATGCTCAGAGAAGTAAGCAAGTGGATAAAGATTATCGCAGTTTTAACGGAATGGTGGGTGGAAAATGGCAAGTGACAGACGAGCTTAATCTCGCGACAACTGTGGGGACTATTTTTCGATTTCCAACAGCGATAGAACTGAGCGCCAACGGGGTACATCACGGAGCTTTTCGACATGAATTGGGAAATCCAGATTTGGATCCTGAACGCGGTTTCGCTGCAGACCTGAGATTGAATTTTGAAATCGAAGGTTTTAAAACGGAATTGAGTCCCTATCTGTATTATTTCAATAACTATATCTTTTTAAAACCTTCGGGAACCTTTTCTATTTTGCCTGATGGTGGCCAAATCTATCAGTATACACAATCTAAGGCATTGCTGACGGGGATTGAGTGGAAGCTAGAGAAAAATTTTCTAAAAAGATTTAAGGCTGAGGTGATTTTTGAATATCTATATAATCGACAAATTACGGACCAATCGAGTACAAACTACCCCTTGCCGTTTTCGCCACCGATGAATGTTTTTGGGCAATTGGAATATAATTTTAAGGAGTCGGGTGTTTTTAAGAATCCTTTGATTTATGCCAATGTAAAATGGGCTTCTGAGCAAAATAGAATAGCACAAAACGAAGATATAACCCCAAGTTATCAGTTATTTGGTGCAGGGATATCGTCCGATATCAACTGGGGTAAGTTTAAGATGACGATGCAACTAAGTGCAACGAATTTGGCTGATGCGAAAGTGTTAAATCACACCAGTTATTACCGTCCCTTAGAGTTGCCTGAGCTGGGAAGGTCGATTCAGTTGATGATTCAAATACCTTTTTAAAATTATAAATATGGATCAAGTTAAGAGACATATTGGTTGGTTATTATTGTGGATATTTTTAGTTCCGCAGTTCAATAATGCATTGCATTTTTGGGTAATTAAACACGATTTTTTGAAGGAGTTTAATGCTAAGCCTGTTGTTTCGAGTAAAAGTCTTGTGCACTATTGTGATCAGACTCTTTTTAAGATGCCATCACTGATTTTAGCGGTTCAAAATTTTGAGATTCAAAATTTTGAGGAGTTTTATCAAAGGCACTATTCAACAGTAATACACGAGTTCCTTCAAGTATACTTTATCGGTTACTATTTGCGTGGACCGCCGAATTCATTTTAATTGCACGACAGTACATTAAAATTATAAGCGTAAAACAACAATATAAAATAATAGTAAAATGAAAACAATTAAAATATTTTCAATAATCGCTCTAGGAGCTTTTTTCTCACTGGCATCTTGTTCCAGTGATGACAACAATGTAGACACCGTAAGGCCGAATCTAAATTTAAAAGCACCGGCAGAAGGAGCTGTTTTAGTGGCGGGTAAAGATGTTCATTTTGATATGGAAGTCTCCGACAACGTGATGTTGGGGTCTTATAAAATCGATATTCACAATAATTTCGACAATCACAACCACCCTTCATCAGTGAGTTTTAAAGAAGCCGAACCTACTGTCGATTTCGTATTCAATAGAGTATGGGCTTTAGACGGACAGAAAAATGCAGACATACATCACCATGAAATCATCATTCCAGCCAACGCGACTCCTGGGAAATATCATTTTGTAGTGTATTTATTAGATGCTGCTGGAAATGAAACCAAGGAGGCACGTAATATTACAATAGTTGCGCCAACTCCACCTGTAGAAGAAAAAGGACATCCAACAGTTGACTTAGTGGCTCCGACAGAAGGAGCTGTATTAGTGGCTGCTAAGGATGTGCATTTTGATATGGAAGTTTCCGATGAAGAGATGTTAGAATCTTATAAAGTAGAAATAAGCGCACGTTCTGCTGACCATACTATCGTATTTAGTAAATTGTGGAGTTTAGCTGGATTGAAAGAGGCGGATGTACATCATCACGAAATTATCATTCCAGAAAATGCAACACCCGGAGACTATCTTTTTAAAGTAATTGTGATCAATAAAGCAGGTAACCAAACCGTTGTGAATCGCAATGTTACTATTGCAAAACCAGGTACCCCTGTTGATCCAGGTCACGGTCACGATCATTAATTTAAGCGCATAAAACAGTCCTAATAGGTCTTAGGGAACTCTAAGGCCTATTATTTTTTTAGAATCTTTTTAAAAGTTCTATATTTGTTAGAATACAAACTGAAAAATCAGATTAAACAATGAAGAAAACACTTACAACCCTTCTTGTGGCAAGCATCGTTTTGTCTTGTAAACAAGAAACCAAAGAAGAGGCTATGGTATTAAAATATCCTGAAACGCATAAAGGAGATGTCGTAGATACTTATTTTTCAGAATCCGTAGCAGATCCTTATCGTTGGTTGGAAGACGACCGCTCTGCCGAAACAGCGGCTTGGGTTAAAGCTGAGAATGAGGTTACATTTGATTATTTAGATAAAATCCCTTTTCGTGAAGATTTAAAAAAACAGATGGAGAAAATCTGGAACTACGAAAAAATTGGTGCACCATTTAAAGAAGGCGATTACACCTACTATTCAAAAAATGATGGATTGCAAAATCAATCAGTTATCTATAGAAAAGGTGCTGATGGTAAAGAAGAGGTCTTTTTAGATCCAAATAAATTTTCTAAAGACGGTACTACCTCTTTGGGAGGTCTTGATTTTTCAGAAGATGGAAGCAAAGCAGCTTATGCAATTTCTGAGGGAGGAAGTGACTGGAGAAAAGTGATTGTTATGGATACTAAAACCAAAACGATCCTAGGAGATACTTTAGTAGATGTTAAGTTTAGTGGTGTTTCTTGGTTGGGTAATGATGGGTTTTACTATTCGAGTTATGACAAACCTGAAGGAAGTGAATTATCCGCTAAAACAGATCAACACAAATTATACTTCCACAAATTAGGTACCGCTCAAAAAGACGATCAGTTGGTTTTTGGTAAAGACCAAAAGAGACGTTATGTTGGAGGAAGCGTTACGGAAGATAACCACTATTTGGTAATCACTGCAGCTAATTCTACTTATGGAAATGAATTGTATATCAAAGATTTGACGAAGGCGAATAGTCCAATTGTTAAAATCGTTGATAATTTTGAAACGAGCAGTAGCGTTATTGAAAGTAGAGGTACTAAATTGTTTATTGTTACCGATTGGAAAGCGCCTAATCAACGAATCGTTACGGTTGATGCAACGAATCCAAAGCCAGAAAACTGGGTGGATTTTATTCCAGAAACAAAAAATGTATTATCTCCATCAACGGGAGGAGGCTATTTTTTCGCTCATTATATGAAAGATGCGGTTTCTATGGTTAATCAATATGATTATGATGGAAAATTAATACGTGAGATCAAATTACCTGGAATTGGAACGGCTAGTGGCTTTTCTGGTAAAAAAGACGACCAAACCTTATATTACTCTTTTACGAACTATATTACAGCAGGTACTATTTATTCCTTAGAGCCGAAAGACGGTGTATCTAAGGTTTATGAGAAACCTAAGGTGGCCTTTGATGCAGATAAATTTGAGTCTAAACAAGTATTTTATACTTCGAAAGACGGAACTAAGGTTCCTATGATTATCACTCATAAAAAGGGACTTAAATTAGACGGTAAAAACCCGACCATGCTTTATGCTTATGGCGGTTTTAATGTGAGTTTAACGCCTAGTTTTAATATAGCTAATGCTATTTGGTTGGAAAATGGTGGAGTTTATGCTGTTCCAAACTTGAGAGGTGGCGGCGAATATGGAAAAGAGTGGCACGTTGCGGGAACGCAAATGAAAAAGCAAAACGTCTTTGATGATTTTATTGCTGCTGCGGAATACTTAATCGAGAATAAATACACTTCATCTGATTTTCTGGCTATCAAAGGAGGATCTAATGGTGGATTATTAGTGGGAGCAACCATGACTCAAAGACCAGACTTGATGAAAGTAGCTTTACCGGCTGTAGGCGTTTTGGATATGTTGCGTTACCATACCTTTACTGCAGGAGCAGGATGGGCGTATGATTACGGAACTGCTGAAGACAGTAAAGAAATGTTTGAATATTTAAAAGCATATTCTCCGTTGCACAATGTAAAAGAAGTAGCTTATCCTGCTACGATGATTACTACTGGAGATCATGATGATAGAGTTGTTCCAGCACATAGTTTTAAATTTGCTGCAGAATTGCAAGCTAAAAATAAAGGTACTAATCCAATGTTGATTCGTATCGAAACCAATGCTGGACATGGAGCTGGAAAATCTGTAGCTCAGAACATTCAAGAAAATGTGGATTTACAGGCTTTTACGCTTTATAATATGGGAGTAAGAAAGTTGAAATAAATTTTATTCACCAGTAAAAAAGCCCAATTGGATTCATCCAATTGGGCTTTTTTTGTGAACTATTTCAACGAAATTACGAATCAGCAAATTTGCGAATCTGCCCGTTGCGCCATAGCAATAAGAGCAATCCCAGTACAGCATAACTGCACAGAATGATTACGGTAATAGTACTTACGGCATCTGTCATATTTTCTTTAGGCATAAACAGGGTGAGTACCGATAAGCCGATACCTGCTCCCATAAAATAGGAGGTGCTCGACAAACTCGAGGCTAGTCCATAATGCTCTGCGGGAATACCTTCAATGCATAATAAGGATAGGCTGGTAAAACAAATCGTCATTCCTATACCCGACACACAGGCTGCAGATAGTAAGATTAAAAATAGTGGATAGTCAAATACCAAGGTCAAAATTAAGAGCAGACCTCCCAGAGACATTAATGACATACCGATGACGCCCAGTTGTAAAATATGAACTCTTTTCATAATAGCTGGCAGTATAAACTTGGCAACTACTGCAGATAAAATGCTAAAGGGAACCAATAGTAATCCTGATTCAGCAGCGGTATAATTCATGTCTCGTTGTAATATCAAGGCGATTAAAAAGAGGTAGCCAATAAAAAAACATCCTAAGGTAAAGAACACAGCATTAGCGGTGATTATGGTTTTCGAGCTAAAAACGCTGAGATTGATTAAAGGATTTGGAATGGTCTTTAATCTTTTATAAATCACGAAAAACAGTATAATGGAAGTAGCTAGCGATCCCATTATGGTCAGATAATTGGTGTCGAAATCTGCAAATTGATGAATACCATAGGTAAATAGCAACAAGCTAAACACTAAAAGTATGCTGGACAAATAGTCTGTTTTCTCGCTGCGGATACTCACGGGATCTTTGTCAAGTAAAAAGTATGAAGCGATTAAAACCACAACGAGTATGGGAACATTGATTAAAAAAACCCAATGCCATCCCCAATAGGTGCTAATTAAACCACCGACAGCAAGTCCGCTTCCGGAGCCTATGGCTGCAAACGAACTAAAAATACCAATAGCTTTACTGCGTTCCTGTGGTTCGGTAAAAGTGTGGGTTACTATGGATATGGCTGAAGGCATGATTAAAGCAGCGCCAAGACCTTGTAGTGCTCTAAAGAAGGCAAGTGCAGTAAAAGATGTCGATAATCCGGCGCCTAAGGAGCTTATCAGGAAAAGAGCGGCACCTACAGTAAATATCTTTTTGCGTCCGACCACATCCGAGAGTTTTCCACCTATAATTAGGAAACCACCATATAGTAGCACGTATAAGGTTTGTAGCCATTGTAGAGTGTCGTTACTGACTTGAAATTGATTTTGAATAGCGGGAATGGTTAGATTTATGATCGCGATATCAAGCGCTTCCACAAAAACCCCCATCGAGGCTATAATCAAAATAATATTTTTCTTTAAATCCATTTTTTTAAATTTGTCCGCGCAAAAGTAAATAGATTAGCATCAATGTCATTAAAATATTTAAAATTTAGAACAGAATGTTTTTATATGTACCTTTGATAGAACAAAATGCTTTAATGAGTCATACAATGCCTAGCAAAACAGAACAAGCCAAAAATGTTACCTATCAAATAGACGATAAAGACAGAGAGATTTTAAAAATTCTCGAGAACAATGCTAAATGGACGGTACGTCAAATCGCATCTCAGATTAACCTTAGTCCGACGCCCACTCATGAGAGAATCAAACGGATGGAGAAAAGCGGTGTTATTAAGCAATACGTGGCTGTTTTAGATAAGAAAAAGGTTAATAAGGGGATTATGGTTTTGTGTATGATTACGTTGAGTAGGCATAATAAAAAGGCCGGTTCTGAATTCATCAATACGGTACTTCAATTTAAGGAAGTTGTCGAGTGCTATAATATTTCCGGAGACTTTGATTTTATGCTAAAAATATTAGCGGAAAGCATGGATAGTTATCATAATTTTTTTGTCAATCAGTTGACCGAGATCGAAGGGATAGCACAAACCAAAAGTATTTTTGTCATGGATATCATTAAAGAAACTCACGAAGTACTTTAGGGGAGGCCTATACGCTGATACGCTGATACGCTGATACGCTGATACGCTGATACGCTGATACGCTGATACGCTGATACGCTGATACGCTGATACGCTGATA
>NZ_JALJZV010000014.1 GCF_024171535.1 Flavobacterium sp. HSC-61S13
CTCTTCCCATTTCGAACAGAGAAGTTAAGCCCGTTAGCGCAGATGGTACTGCATTTATGTGGGAGAGTATGTCGTCGCCTTTCTTTAGAGAACCCTCATCATTTATTTGATGAGGGTTTTTTTGTGCCTATACGCGAATGGGCACATGAGCGTATACGCTTTACAATCATTTCACCCCTACGGGGTTTGTCGGGATTTGGGAGTCGAATCACGAAAATCGACTCCCGACCAAAAAATCCCTAATCTTTATTGATCAGGGACTTTTTGCATATACGCGAATCTGCACATAGGCATATCTGCTTTTATAATCATTTCACCCCTACGGGGTTCTACGAAAACGACGCATCATTTTCTAGAATTATTTCACCCCTACGAGGTTGTACGAAAACGACATATCATTTTTAATTTACGCATTGACAAAACCGTTTCGTTTAGTCATAAACCGCGTAACGTAAAATCGCTATAAAAAGACAAACATTCTAAAAACCCGATAGTCGATGTTCGGGAGTAGGTACTTATGATTTGCGAATCCCAGTCACTGATTACTGATCACTCAAACTCGAGGGATCATCTACGAAAATCGCGATTCGACTCACGACTCTCGATTCTCGAAAAACCCCGTAGGGGTGAAATGATTACAAAAAATAATGTATCGTTTTTGTAAAATATAGACTCACGAACATCGACTCACGAAAATCGACTCACGAAAATCGACTCACGAAAATCGACTCACGAAAATCGACTCACGAAAATCGACTAACGATTGTCTAGCCAGCTTAAAAAAAGTTGTTTTTTTTCTTTTCTAATTAATAATAGGTCGGGAGTAGTTAATGTCAGACGGATCATCAGTTTTCTTGAAAAATACGGTTCGATCTCTTTTATAGCCGAAAAGGAAATCAAATACTGCCGATTTACCCGAAAAAAAAACGTTTGCGACAACTTGGATTGTAAGCTATCCAAAGATTGGTCAAGGTCAAACTCTTCTCCAGTAAACGTTACGATAGTAGGACCGTGATACTTCACATAGATATAAGCAATATGTTTGGTTGCTATACTAAGGTATTTGTTGTTCTTAATCACTAATATGTATTTTTTACCGGTTCTTGTATGAGCCAAATCCATTAATAAATCAATGGGAATAGACTGTTTTTGCGTGAAATGATTTCTAAATCTCTGAATTTTGTCTAAACTGTTTTTTAAATCATTGCTCGAATACGGTTTTAAAATATAGTCTATGCCATTTGATTTTATCGCGTCCATCGCATAATCGCTATAGGCTGTACAAAATATAATGGGACATAGGACTTCTACTTCTTTCAAAATTTCAAAACAAAGCCCATCTGAAAGTTGTACATCCATAAATATGACATCGGGAGATGGTTCGTTTTTTAAAAAATCTACTGTAGCCGCAATGCTTTGTATGGTATTGAGAAATACGATACTGCTATCTTGTTTCGCCAGTAGATCTTTTAATGCTCTGGCCGCCTTAGGTTCGTCTTCAATAATCAGTACATTCATAGATAATGGGAATTTTTACAATAAATTTTTGATTTTCTGTGACGATGATTATTTCTCGATTAAATAACAATTGGTACCGCTCTCGGATGTTTTTTAAACCAATTCCCATAGAATATTGGTTACTTTTTTTGGCGCAGATTTTATTTTCAATGCAGACAAACTCCTCGTCGGTATAAATTTTTAAAAACAGGGGATTGGTTTGTGAAACGACATTGTGTTTGACGGCGTTCTCAACTAACAGTTGTAGGGTGAAAGGGGGAATTATGGTCGTTTTAAAGAATTCCTTGACTTGTATATCTATGTGTAAACCTTCTTCGAAGCGTGTGATTAGTAGATAATTATATATTTTTAAAATTTTTAGTTCCTCTCCCAAGCTTATAGTATTTAGCTGACGATTTTTTAGCGTATACCGATAAAATTTGGAGAGTTTTAAAATGAAATCTACAGCTTTTAAATTTTGGTTTTCTACCATATATTTCAGCGTATTTAAACTGTTAAACAGAAAATGGGGATTGATCTGTTGTTTTAATAGTTCATATTGGGCCCAAATACGATTGGTTTTACTGCGTTCAAGTTGTAAATTTATTTCTTGATTGATCGCATTTTGTGCTAACAATTGTATAAACATATAGAAGGTAAAGTGTATGAATATTCCTCTTACTTGCAACATTAGCATCATGGTTCCATAGTTTTGCGAAGGTATTATAAATAGTAAGGTAGACGACAAGACAAGCATAATCAGTATTCCCCACAACAGACCTTGTATCAATGGTGATAATCTTCTAGGATGATAAGGAAGTTTAGTATAACTCCGTTTTTGAATAGCTATATTAATATACCACATGTCTATGGCATATAGAAAAGTTATAGTGGAATCTAGTAACGTTAATATTGGGGTGGCGAGTGGGTCGACGATTTTCGGGACAGCTACTAAAAACCCTATGCAAAGGGAACTTAAAAAAATTATTTTATGTGAGACCTTAAAGTGTAACATCTTTACTATTTACCTGCTGCTAGTTTGAATAACATTATGTTTATCGGTTAAAAATAAGTTGTTTTTTTTACATATCTGTATATAATTAGCGTTAATTAACAATTTTAAACTTGCTTACTGTTCAATGGAATATCCTTTGTTAGTTCAGTTTGTAATCGGACTAATTCAGTAATCAAGTTGTCTATTTCGTCGATTTATACGTTTTACATAGAAAGCAGACTGGTATTTTAGCGCTTCATTTTAAAAAACAAAAAATCATGAAGTCGAAAGTTTATCAGTTTATTGGGGTTGTTTCATTCTTAATTTTATTCATTTTTAGTTATTTATTTTATGCGGGAAAGATCTTTAGCATTACAGCAATTAATGATGCCGCTATCGAAAAAGAGGAAGCTGGGTTTGCTGTGTTCGAGTTGTTTGCTTCAGAGAGTTGTGGTAAATGTCCTGCTGCTGAAGTGCTGCTAGCCAAAATTCAAACGGAAAATGTAAATAAGGCACTTTATATCCTCACATATCACGTCGATTATTGGGATATCCGTGGGTGGAAGGATCAGTTTGGACAGGCGATTTTTTCTGATCGCCAACGACAATATGCTCGGTGGCTAAACAGTACGGTATACACACCACAATTAGTAGTAAATGGAAGTAAGGAATTTATAGGGTCTGACGAACAGGCGGTCAATAGTGTCATTAGAGATGAATTTTCGAGAAAAAACCCTAGTTCTTTGCAATTAACCAGTGATTATGTAAAAAATGGTATAAGAGTTCGTTATCAAGGAGTTCAATTACTTGAACATGAAGAAGTAGTTGTCGCTTTGATTGAAAAGGAAGGGCAAACTCAGGTGAAAGCAGGGCCCAATTCGGGTAAGCTTTTATCACATATACAAATCGTTCATCAACTGGTTAAGTTAGACAATATAGTTAAGGAACAGTTTATACCAATTCCGACAACATGGAATACCAAGGAGTGGGAGTTGATCGGTTTTGTTCAAAGCAGAAATAACGGACGTATTCGCGATGCAGCACGACACCAATTTGCATGGGAGTAGGCTAGGTATTGCCAAAGCATATTTTCATTTAATTTGGTATTTGAACATTAATTCATCGTCCAAATACCGAATTTCAAACAGAAAATTGCTTATATTTATTAGAGCTATAATAGGCTGAAATTGTAATAGTTTGTTATTTAAAATTAAAAATATGGCATGGAATCCAAATATTTATGATCAGTTTAAGTCCGAGCGTTATGCGCCTTTTTATGATTTACTAGCGTTGGCAGAACCACGAATAAATTTAGCGGTGTTGGATTTGGGATGTGGAACAGGTGAGTTGACTAGTTTTTTAGCGGAGAGCTTACCTCATTCCATGGTTCTCGGAGTAGATACTTCGGCTGAGATGTTAGAAAAGTCTAAAGCATTTTCAAATGATCGACTTGGGTTTGAGCAACGTGGCATTGAAGAACAGTTAGATAGAGAGACTTCGTGGGATTTGATTTTTTCTAATGCGGCGATTCAATGGATCGATAATCATGAAATAATTTTACCTAAAATGATTTCCTGTTTAAAACCTGAGGGGCAGTTATTGATTCAAATGCCATCCCAAAATGATAATGTTTTAAATCAGTTGCTGTTGGAATTGGTTCAGGAAAGTCCGTATAAGGAGGCTTTAAACGATTGGAAAAGGCAGTCGCCTGTATTAAGTACAGATGAATATGCGCGGATTTTATTTGAAGAAGGAGGGAAAAATATAACGGTTTTCGAGAAAATTTATCCCATTGTAGTACAAGATGCGAGTCAACTTTATGATTTCATCTCAGGTTCGGCTTTGATCCCGTATTTTGAAAGGATGAGTCCAGAGTTACAAAATTCATTTGCGTTGGAATTTAAAAAACGCATTCGTTATAGGTTTCCAAAGTCACCAGCCTTTTACGCTTTTAAAAGAATCATCCTTGGAGCTAAGTTTTAATTCCACACAGTTTATCAATCAAAACGGGGCAAATGATGTATTTGCCCCGTTTCTCAGTTTTGAGTTTGTTTAGTGTAATCCTGTTGTATAATCTTAAGCTAGAAAATATAGCTGTGTTAGCGGTAAACTTGTTGATGGAGAAGCTTGAACGAGTTCTCCATCAATGCGTATATCGTAAGTACTATGATCCATAGTAATTTCGGGAAGCGCATCATTGTGAATCATAGATGTTTTTTTGACTGTTCTGCAATTCGCTACTAATTTAAGCATTTTTTTGACACCAAGCTCTTTAATTTCGCCTTTATCTAGTGCTTGTTGTGCTACGAACAACGCGGAAATCTGTCCAACCACGTCGCCATGACAGCCAAACATGGGTCTATACATATAAGGTTGTGGTGTAGAAATCGATGCGTTGGGATCTCCCATACCAGCATAGGCAATAACTCCGCCTTTAAGAACCATTTCTGGTTTTACTCCGAAAGCCGCAGGTTTGTAGAAAACGATATCAGCCATTTTGCCTACTTCTATAGAGCCCACATGTTCTGAAATACCATGAGCAATTGCAGGGTTGATCGTGTATTTAGCTACATAACGCTTGGCTCTGAAGTTGTCGTTTTTTATATCTATTCCGAGTGAACCTCTATCTTTTTTCATTTTATCGGCAATTTGCCATGTTCTGCTGACCACTTCTCCGATTCTTCCCATGGCTTGTGAGTCTGAACTCATCATACTGATGGCTCCTAAATCTTGAAGTACTCCTTCAGCACCAATGGTTTGAACACGAATACGTGATTTTGCAAAAGCGAGATCTTCGGGAATGTTTTTATCTAAATGATGACAGATCATCATCATATCCAAATGCTCATCGACGGTATTGATGGTAAAAGGATTCGTCGGAGTTGTAGAAGACGGTAAGATGTTTGCATAGGACGCTACTTTTAATAAATCTGGAGCATGACCACCGCCCGCACCTTCCGTGTGATAGGTGTGTATGGTACGATGATTAAATGATTTTAACGAATCTTCAACAAATCCCGCCTCATTTAAGGTATCGGTATGTATGCAAACTTGGATGTCGGCTTCATCAGCCACTTCCAAACAGTTATTCAATACATAAGGAGTGCTTCCCCAATCTTCGTGAATTTTCATTCCACCCGCACCCGCAGTGATGACTTCATGTAGTGCCTCGGCGCTAGAACTATTCCCTTTTGCAAGAAATACGAAATTGATGGGAATAGTATCTGTCGCCAAAAGCATTTTTCTTAAATTCCAAACGCCAGACATACAGTTTGTTGCTAAACTTCCTGCGGCTGGTCCGGTACCTCCACCAACTACTGTGGTTGTTCCAGCTTGCAGAGCCACATCAAACTGTTGTGGGCATATATAATGTACATGTGTATCAATAGTTCCAGCAGTAACAATAAGATTTTCTGCCGCTATTACTTCAGTTCCAACGCCAATAGTCATATTTGGACTAACTCCGTCCATAACATTTGGGTTTCCCGCTTTTCCTATTCCCACTATAATACCATCTTTAATACCGATATCGGCTTTTACGATACCCCAGTGGTCAACGATTACTGCATTGATAATTACGGTGTCTAGCACTCCATCGGCACGCGTTGCTGTTGGGTGTTGTCCCATACCGTCACGGATCACTTTTCCTCCGCCAAAAAGACATTCGTCCCCATAAGTAGTGAAATCTTTTTCGATTTCAATCCACAAAGAGGTATCTGCCAATCTCACTTTATCTCCAGTCGTAGGACCGTAGTAACTGGCGTATTCTTTTCTATTTATTTTTTTCATGTGTAGATTATATTTGTTTGTCAAAAGTAGCTGCTCAACCGCTTCATCTTCATCGTACTTATTTATACAAGCAAGTCATTTAAGGCGATGTTTACTTTTGATTAATTCTTTATTGTATGAACTCAAAGGGATATCCTATAAGCTATTCTTGTACTATAGCGTACCGTTTACTTTTCCTGTAAATCCGTAAATTTCTTGAGTTCCGCCATATTTCACTAGGTCAACGGTTTGCTCTTCACCGGGTAGGAAACGGGCTGATAATCCTGATGCAATATCCAGACGATAACCTAAAGTTAATTCACGGTCAAAGATTAGGGCTGGATTAGTTTCGTAAAAATGGTAGTGTGAACCCACTTGTACGGGACGATCTGCGCTGTTGATTACTTTGATAGTAATACGCTCGCGGTTTGGTAGTAGTTCGATATCGTCCGCTGCAAACTCATAAGCGCCTGGCGCGACATCTTGGTTATTTATTGCGATGGGTCTTTGTAGAGAAACTAGTTTTGTTCCATCAGGAAATGTTGCCTCAACTTGCATGTCTACTAATAGATTTGCAACTCCAGGCATCACTTGATCTGCAGTAAGTAAATTATTACACTCTTCAATCAATTGATTTACTGTTTTACCTTCTCGAGCACCTTCAATAATATGTCCACAAAAATAAGAGATGGTCTCCGGATAGTTTAAGGCTAAACCTTTATCTTTCCTTCTCCCAGCTATTTCTGCGGCAAATAACAATAATAACTTTTCATTTTCTTGCTTTGTTAAATACATAATCTCGATTTATTTTAGTGCAAAATTAGTATGTTCGCTTTTGCCGCAGTAATACAAATCAGGACATTGCTAGTACTTTTTCAACCGATAAAAATCGAGATTTTCGCAGCGATTTTTTGTATCTTTACCTGTAGCTAACTTTTATTTTATCGTGGAAATACCATCTAAATTCATAACGAATGAAGAGTTTAAAAAACTCTTTCTGCCAGCGGCATCTCCTCACATTCTTTTTAATAGAAATAGCTTGCAATTGTATAGCATACAGGATTATTTTAAGGGTATCCTAAATGCTAATGAAGTGTATAAAACGACCTTTAATTTTTTGCTTTTTGTCACTCACGGTCATGTGATTCAACAGTATGAGGATTTGCAATATCCTGTTTTACAGGGGCAATGTTTGAATGTAAATAGGGGGATTCGCACTAAAACTATAGAAGTTTCAGAAGATGTAGAGGGATTTATTGCTATATATGAGGAAGAGGTTTTAACGCATTTCTTGTGGCATAATTCCAAACCTTTTTATTATAATTACGCACCATTTTTTCCGCTTGATATGTATGAGATGAAAGCGATGTTGGCCAGTTTTATCATTTTGGATGAAGAATTAAAACAGCCTCAAAACAGAGCGGATATTTATCTAAATTTATTTTTCTCGATTTTATCGCGTTTATCCTATCACGCGGAAGACGTATCTTGGAATCTACGAGATGTACAAATACTGTATAAATTTAAAGAACTGGTTAAGGATCATTATGTAGAACATCAACCGGTTTCGTTTTACGCAGATTTATTAGCTGTTTCGGAAAACTATTTAAACAAATGCGTGAAAAGAGTCATGGGGATGTCGACAAAGCAATGGATTAATGAGATCTTTATTCGAAGAAGTCAAATATTATTGCAAGATGCAACTAAGGATATTTCGGAGATTGCCTATGCACTAAATTTTCATTCAGCCTCGTATTTTACGCGTTTCTTTAAGAAGATAACCGGAATTACGCCGACCGAATACCGCATCCATAATAAAATCGTCAGTATCAAACCAAACAAAGAACAAACCGATAATATAGGCTTGCACTAATATAAAAAAAGAGTGGTCAGAATTACTTCCGACCACTCTGTGTATTCTTATTAGTTTGAAAAAACTATTTACGCGTATAATTCACGATGACGTCAATAGTACCAAATTTAGGATACGTCATTAAGTATTTTAAGACCAATTCCTTATCGTTAACTGAAATAATCGTACGTTCTTTTTCTTCACCAACTACTTTAATTGTCGCATCATTCCATGTTGCCACGGCAGTTGAGGCTGCACAATTTTGTTCTACTTTGTTTTCTACTTTTAATGTTCCAACGTTTTCTTTTGTCAGTTCAATTACATCTACAGCACAACCCTCTTTAAATTGCGAAAAAGGATGTGTATTAGTTTTACCTTCTTCATAGGTATAGCTCAAAGTAGTCGCTTCCCATTTCCCAACGCGAAGATTTTCTTTAGTTGAAGAATTGTCGTCACTACTACAGCTATTAAAAGTTAAAGCAGCCAACACAAAAGTCGACATGTAAATTAATTTTTTCATTAGAATATATTTTGTTTGTGCAAAGATATAATTATTATTCAGATTGTTTTAATTTGAGCGCAGTAATAGGGTCAAAGCTTTTTGACGCAGAACTTATGTAGTGCTGTAGCATTTGAATTACAGCGACTTTTTTACTGCGGTAGCCAGCTTATCAACGACGATTTCAAGCTCTTGATCGTTAAAATTACCGAAACCCAATCTCATCGCGGTAATCGCTTTAGATTGGTATAATAATGGAGTAGGTAAGTAGAGATCCTGTTTTTGGCATTCTTTACTTATGCGCATGAGGTTGAGTTTAGAATCCCATTGAGTCCAAATTGCAAGTCCTCCTGTTGGTAGATCAAACTGTATATAAGGATTTAATTGATTGCGAAGTAGGCCGCTGAAATGATCGCGTCGTTGTTGGTAAATCTTAGAGGCTTTTTTTAAATGGCGGTGAATTTCACCCTCTTCGATCATTTCTCCGAGTACGCCTTCCATTAAAACATCACCCTGTTGATCGATAATTCCTAAAAATTTGTGTAATTCGCGTATTAATTCTTCGGGGGCTACTATAAATCCGGTTCTGAATCCAGGAGCCAGTGATTTGCAAAAGGATCCTATGTAAACAACCATACCTTGACTATCGGCACTTGCCAGCGGTAAGATCGGACTGCTGTTATAATGAAAATCGTAGTCATAATCATCTTCCATAATGATAAAACCATATTGTGCTGATAGATTCAGTAGTTCAATTCTTCGTGCGGCACTTAAGGTGACAGTAGTGGGATAGTGGTGATGTGGTGTGAGGTACAACATTCTTATTTTGGTCGTCTCGCAAAGTTGTCGCACAGCATCCACATCGATACCTTCCTGATCCATTCTTACAGAAATTAAGGTTGCACCAGCTTTTTGAAAAATCATATTGGTGGCGAAATAACTCAGCTCTCCGATTAATACAACATCGCGCGGTTCAATTAATATTTCGGTAGCGATATAAATACCCATTTCAATACCGCGAGTAATCATGATATTGTTTTTGGAGATGTGCAATCCGCGAGAAAGATTGAGGAAGTTGGCCAAATTTTCCTTAAAGTATTCACTGCCTGCTCCTTGTGAATACCCCAAATGTTTGCGATTGCTTTTGCGTTTTAAATTGGCACTATACCATTTGGACAGCTGCTCAATTTGAGACAGCCGCACATCGGGAACTCCATCAGTAAATGCCCAATTGTTATTGGATTGGTTTATCGGGTAGTCGAGTAGGTTGTCTTTTTTAAAAACAAATCCGGTACGTTGGGGGTAATGTGCCAGATTGTTCGCAGAAAATGATTTGATCTTTTGAGGTTTGTCTTCACGAGTACCCGCAACAAAACTCCCCTTGTTCGGCAGCATATTAATCCAACCCTGTGCCTGTAGCTCTTCATAGCTTGAAACTACTGTATTTCGATGAACTTCAAGGGTATTAGCCAAGCTTCGACTTCCCGGTAATTTGGTACCAGGAACCAAGTATCCGCGTTGTATAGCGTTGATGATTTGTGAGGCAATTTGTAAGTAAACCGCTGTGATCGACTGTCTATCAATAGTGATAAAACTCTTAAATGGAATCTGAACCGGACTATTCATAATCTTAAAACTGGTAGGTTTGTATGTCCCGGCAAGGTACTACTTTTGCTGAAAATGAAAGATATGGAATGGAATAATTTATTGAATATCGTAGTTAAAAATCAAGGGTTACACGCTCGATTTTTAAATACGCTTTCATTTATGGAAAATGCAGGAGCGCGAAAAATTTCGAGTTGCGAGCATCCGATTGAAGTCAGTTTACTGCAATTAAAGCACGCAGCAGAAGAGCATAGACACGCTTATTACCTCAAAAAACAAATTCAAAAAATCAATGTTAATTGGTGTTTGACCTATAATGCTGACGAATTATTAGCCGCTGTATCTACCAAGCAGTATCTGAATCAATTGGATATAAAAGCCTGTCGTTTGTTAAAGCAACAGTTTAATTTGACGGGTAAGGATTTAAAATTTGCAGCTTATTTATTTGTCACCTATGCTATAGAAGTTCGGGCAGATCAGTTGTACCCGATCTATCAAGAGGTACTGAGCGAGCAAAAAAGTCGTGTCATGGTCAAGTCGATCATTTTAGAAGAGGCAGGCCATTTAGAAGAGATGATTACACAATTAGAGCGATTTTCGGTGGACTGGCAAAGTGTGGCAGCTCAGATACTCGACATCGAAAACGAATTACATAGCGCTTGGTTTAAAGCTTTAGAAAATGATACCAGACAATGGTTCTAGGGCATGATAGGTTACAAAAGCGATTAAGGGCGCGAAAAGAAGCACAATTATATCGCAGTTTGGGAAGCACGGTTCAAGGCATTGATTTTGCCTCCAATGATTATTTGGGTTTGGCTGCCAATGAGGTATTTCAAGAGAGGGTATTCGATACTATTAGTAAACAAAAATCTGCGCTGTTAGGTAGTAGCGGTTCTCGTTTATTGACGGGTAACTCGAAATATATTGAAAACTTAGAATACAAAATAAGTCAATTACATCAAGTGGATTCAGCGCTTTTAATGGGTTCTGGCTATTTGGCAAACTTGTGTTTGTTCTCTTGTGTTCCACAACGCGGAGATGTGGTTATCATCGACGAGCATATACACCGTTCTGTTCACGACGGTTGCCAGTTAAGTCACGCGCGAAAATGGAAGTTTAAACACAATGATTTAAACGATTTAGAAAGATTGTTGTCGCAAGCTGATGTGAACTGTTATGTGGCTGTTGAAAGTGTTTACTCTATGGATGGCAGTTTTGCTCCGTTAGTTGAGTTGGTAGCATTGTGTCAAAAATATCAAGCATACTTAATCGTGGATGAAGCACATGCATTCGGGATTTTTGGTTGGGGCTTGGTTTCTTTTTATCATTTACAGCAACAAGTTTTTGCCACAGTGGTGACCTATGGCAAAGCAATGGGGTGTCATGGAGCGGCGATATTAGGCAGCCAATTGCTACGGCAGACGATCATAAATTTCGGAAGTCCATTTATCTACAGTACTTCGGCGAGTTTAGCACAATGGATTGCCATTGAACACGGTTATGATTTCTTAGCAGAACAACGCGAATTACCCAATCTATTAGATCAAAATATTCGTTTTTTCCGCCAATTATTACTGCTTGAGTCGGATGCATTGGTCAGTCCTATACAAGCTTTTTATTATCCAGGTAATGCTAACGTTAGGGATAAAGCTTCACAGCTGGTTGAGCAAGGAATGTCGGTATATCCAATCTTAAGCCCGACGGTAACGGTTGGTCAAGAGCGTCTGAGAATTTGCATACATACTTTTAATACACAATGTCAAATGAGTGAACTGGTTTCACTACTAAATAAAGAATAAACAGATGAATAAGGAGGAAAATTTATTTATAACGGGAATAGGAACTGGAGTTGGAAAGACGGTGGTTTCGGCTGTTTTCGTACAGCATTTTCAGGCGGACTATTGGAAGCCCATTCAGTCGGGTGATTTAGATGATAGTGATACTCAAAAGGTTCAGCAACTCGTTGATGGTGCTGGCATACAATTTCATCCAGAACGCCATCGGTTGCAATTGGCGGCCTCTCCGCATAAGTCAGCGATACAGGAAAATATACAGATACAAAAACAAGATTTTAATCTGCCAGTTACTGCCAATCGACTAATAATTGAAGGAGCAGGAGGTTTATTGGTTCCGATATCCGATGATTTTTTTATGATTGATTTGATCATCGATTTAGAGGCAGCAGTGGTATTGGTGGTTCGCGATTATCTTGGTTGTATCAATCACAGTCTGTTGTCGATTGCTTTTTTAAGACAAAAAAAGATAGCTATTGCTTATTTGGTCATTAACGGAACTATGGACGTGGATTCGGAGCGCGTTATTTTAAAAGCTGTTGATTCGGCAACACAAATCGTACGTATCCCAGAATTTTCAGAATTAAATAAAACAATTATACAAACTTATAAACTAGCATAATCATGAATAACGAATTAGAAATAAGAACGAATTGGACCAAGGAAGAGGTGCAAGCCATCTATGAACAACCGTTGATGGAATTGACTTATCAGGCTGCAACAGTGCATAGACAATGGCATAAATCAACAGAGATTCAAGTTTGTACGTTGCTGTCTGTGAAGACAGGAGGTTGTCCGGAAGATTGTTCGTATTGCGGGCAAGCAGCACGATATCACACGGATATAAAGGTACAAGCCTTATTGCCAACAGCAGAAGTGATTGCACATGCGCAACAGGCAAAAGATGCGGGATCTTCGCGTTTTTGTATGGCAGCAGCTTGGAGGGAAGTAAGGAATAATCGCGATTTTGATCGTATCATCGATATGGTTAAAGGGGTCAATGAATTGGGATTAGAAGTGTGTTGTACCTTGGGGATGTTGACAGAAGATCAGGCTAAGCGTTTGCAAGATGCTGGTCTACATGCCTATAATCACAATTTGGATTCTTCTGAGAATTATTATGAAGAAATCATCAGTACTCGAAAATTTGACGATCGATTGAATACGATTAATAATGTCCGTAAAGCGGGAATTACGGTATGTTCAGGTGGTATTATCGGTTTGGGAGAAACCCATCAAGACCGTATGTCTATGTTACTAACGCTAGCTACACTGCCGCAACATCCAGAATCGGTGCCGGTTAATGCTTTAGCTCGTGTAGCGGGAACACCCTTGGAAAACCAACCAAAAATTCAAACTTGGGATATGGTACGTATGATTGCTACGGCGCGAATATTAATGCCTAAAGCTATGGTAAGATTGAGTGCGGGTCGTGTAGAAATGACGGAAGAAGAGCAG
The DNA here is from genome assembly GCF_024171535.1 of Flavobacterium sp. HSC-61S13. Lineage (GTDB taxonomy): Bacteria > Bacteroidota > Bacteroidia > Flavobacteriales > Flavobacteriaceae > Flavobacterium. Next base: position 13,467 of record NZ_JALJZV010000014.1, read on the forward strand.
GGATGGTGTTTTATGGCCGGAGCCAATTCGATATTTTCTGGCGACCGTGAAACCTTATTAGTGACGCCCAACCCAGGTATAACCGAAGATAAAAAAATGTTTGCTAATCTCGGTTTGCATCCGATGTCAAAAGAAACGGTATCACTGGTATGAAAAGTTTAAAAGAGCGTGATCAGGCGGTTAATTGGCATCCCTATACTCAAATGAAAACCGCGGCTGCGGCTATAGGTATTGTAAGAGGTGAGGGTGTTTTTTTATACGATGAAGATGGTAAGCGATATATCGATGCGGTTTCTTCGTGGTGGGTAACACTTCACGGACATGCTCATCCTTATATTGCACAACGGGTTTCAGAACAATTAAATACTTTGGAACAAGTGATTTTTGCGGGTTTTACACACGAGCCAGCCATTCAACTTTCTGAAAATTTACTGGCTATATTACCAGAAAATCAGAAAAGGGTGTTTTACTCAGATAACGGATCTACCGCTATAGAAGTCGCTTTAAAAATGTGCCTTCAATATTGGAATAATAAGGGGCAGAGCAGAAGGAAAATCCTGGCATTTAAAGATGCTTACCACGGAGATACCTTTGGTGCGATGTCGGTAAGTGGGCGTAGCGTATGGACGAACCCCTTTGAAGAACAACTATTTGATGTAGTATTTATAGATGCTCCTACGACTGCAAATCTGAAGGAGATACAACAGCAGATTGATGTTATTGCAAATGAGGTGGGATGTTTTATTTATGAACCCTTAGTCCAAGGATCAGCTGGGATGTTGATGCACGATGCTGAATCATTAAGTGCTTTGATGGATTATTGCCGTCAACGCGATATACTCTTGATTCAAGATGAAGTTTTTACTGGTTTTGGTCGAACAGGTAAATTGTTCGCAGTGGATTATTTAACGGCAGTGCCTGACTTAATGTGTTTTTCTAAAGGACTAACGGGAGGAACATTACCGATGGGGATCACCACGTGTACAGCAGTGATTTATCAAGCATTTTATTCTGACGATCAGCATAAAGCACTTTTTCACGGCCATTCATTTACGGCAAATCCCTTGGCATGTAGTGCAGCCTTGGCAAGCTTAGAATTGTTGTTGTTACCTACCACTCAAGCTGCTATTGAACGCATTACTCAAAAGCATCGGGTTTTCGCCAAATCCATTGCCATGCATCCTAAAGTAGAAGGCGTACGACAACTGGGAACCATCTTGGCACTAAATTGGAAAACCGAACATCTCGGATCGTATTTTAGTGAGATACGAGGAAAGTTGTATGATTTTTTTCTAAACAACGGAGTACTGTTGCGCCCTTTGGGTAACGTCCTGTATATACTTCCTCCATATTGTATTGAAGATGCGGAATTGGATGAGATTTATAGACTTATTCTACAGGCATTGGAGGAATTGTAATGTTGGGCGATCACATAGGGAATTTTAAAAATCTATGGCATCATTTCGAGATGATGATTGTGATCAAGGAGTGGTATAAATTGCTTAAATTTGTCGAGTTTTAAAAATTATACCATGCATATACAAGACGTGATTATTCAAAACTTAGACGGTTTAATAAAAGCACAATCGAGTAAATCAGAACTCAAAATAGAAGATTTAGTTGCTATTGGTGCTTATGTAGGAGCAGGTGTTTTACGCGGACGTTATCAAGTAGTGAAAGAGGTAAAAGAGGAAGAGATTCAGGGTGTTTTTGGAATAATAGGTAATTTTTATCGCGATAGTTTTGGAGATGCCTTTGATCAGGAAGATTTTGTGGCTTTAAAATCTAAAGCGATGGAATTACTTCAACAACCTACTTTTGATTCAGATCTGCAGGAATTTGTAGCTGAAATTACCAAAAAATAAGCGTAATAGATAACTTTACAGCAAGTTGGCAAGGAGGATTTTATACTTCTTTGCCAGCAATGCTAGCTCCGCCATCAACTCCTAAGACTTGGCCTGTAATAAAAGCCGCATCGTCAGAAAGGAAAAAACACACTGCGGCTGCTACCTCATGGGGTTGCCCAATTCTCTTCATCGGCACGGAACTAATCGTTTGTTTTTCAGCTTGGCTGCCTACAGGTCTTGAAGTGCGAAACAATAGCGTTTCTATGGGGCCAGGTGCCACAGCATTGGATGTAATACCATGTTTTGCAAACTCTAATGCCCAAGTTTTGGTACATCCAATAAGCGCACTTTTTGCTGCGGAGTAAGCGGTTCGGTTGACATTCCCATGTATAGCTCTACTACAAATATTAACAATACGACCCTGTCCGAGTTGTTTCATAAACGGAATAAAAAACTGAGTCACTTGTATAGATGAGCGGACATTTAAGGTCCAAACGCTTTGCAAACTTTCAAAATCGAGTTCTTCGAGGCATTGAGGTAGCGAGACTCCCACATTATTGACTACACCATAGATTTGATATTGCTCACTGATGTCCTTTAATACTATAGCAGTTTTATCAAAATCCATCAAATCACAAGAAAATAACGCACCTGGAAAATCAATCCCTGATGTATTTCGGGCCAACCCAATCGGAAAAAAATCTAAAGAGGCTAGTTTTTTAGCTATTGCTAAACCAATTCCCCTGCTTGCTCCAGTAATAAGTATTGCCCTTTTTTGCATAAGCTTCTAAATTTGGTCCATACTCCAATGAAAAACATCACTCATAAAAAAGTTTTAAATAAGTGTGGAATAGCTGTTTATTTCTTCAGATGGCAGATTAAAATTAAATATTTTTTTTTCAATATAAGGATTTTATTTAATAAAAAAATATAAAATTGGAGGTGTTTTGTTCTAAAATTGTCTTTTTAGTTAATATTTTAATTAGTTTTTATTCAATAAAATATTCTCATGAATTGGGATTTAATATGGTTAGCAGCCGGTGAAATGGGCTGTTAATTGCTGGACCTAATTGATAAACTGTTGTCTAAAGTTGTAGGGTTGACCTAATATGCTTTAATTTGGAAATTCTATAATAAAGATTAAAGACAATGAATTTTTTAAAATACCATTTACCTTTTAATACGGCTGCTCGTTTGTTGCGTCAATCGTTTTTTGTTTCGATTATACTGCTTTACTCAACGGTTTCGCTATCGCAAAAAAAACCAATTGATCACAGTGTTTATGACGCTTGGCAAAGCATAGGTGTCAAATTATGGTCCGCGGATGGGAAGACGGCGATCTATCAGGTGTCCCCTCAAGAGGGTGATAAACTCCTGTATATGAAAAGGAGTGATTCGCCATTAAAGCATCAACTACCAAGAGGAGAGAATCCGGTTTTTACCTACGATTCGAAATTTGCTGTGGCTTTGATTAAACCTTTTTACAAGGATATTCGGGAGGCTAAAATCAAAAAGAAAAAAGAAGAAGAGACTCCTAAAGATTCGTTGGCGATCATCAATACTTCCAGTTTTTCAATCACAAAGGTTGCTTTGGTAAAATCATTTAAGGTTCCTGAAAAAGGCGGTTCAAAACTGGCTTATCAATTACATAAAGCCGTTGCTTTAAAGGTAGTGGATAGCTTAAAAACAGATTCGTTGCAAAAAAAGAAAGCCGTTGCTACTGAACCAGCCAAAAAGAAAGACAAACAGGCTGAACCGCTTCCATTGGTTTTGATGGATTTGGTAAGCGGAAAACAGTTGGTTTTTGAAAACGTTGTGGAATATGAGTTTAGTAAAAACGGTAAGAAATTGGTTTTTGCAACCCAAGAACCGACTAAAAAGGAAGTTAAGAAAGACGAAAAAGACCTAAGTATAGCGGAAGAATCCAAAAAGACCACTTATGGGGTTTATCTGATCGACACCGATACGAATGTCCAAACTACTTTATTGGAAGGAAATGGTGAATTTAATCAGTTTGCTTTTGATGAATTGGGTAATCGAGTTGCATTCATTGGGACTCTGGATGAAAAGAAAAAGGAAATCAAGTCCTATCAGTTATACAGTAGTTTTAAAGCGGAGCAAGCTCAAATCTTGGCTAGTAGTCAAACTTTAGGAATGCCCGATAAATGGGCTGTTTCAGAGCATAGAAAACCCCTTTTTAGCCGTAATGGTAAAAAGGTTTTTTTCGGAATAGCGCCGGTTAAAATCGCCAAAGACACTACATTAATTGTCGAGGATCACGCTATAGTAGATGTTTGGCATTATAAAGACGATTATTTGCAAACCATCCAACTTAAAAACTTGGATAAAGAATTAAAGAGGTCCTATTTAGCGGTGATCCAATTAGATCAACCAAAAACTTTAGTACCCTTGTCAGATGCACAATTGCAGGAGGTTGTATTAGTTGATGAAGGTAATGCGGACTATGTTTTGGGGTATTCTGATATTAAGGGCCGTTTAGCAACGCAGTGGACGGGTTTTGCACCAAGAGATTATTACGAAATCAATACGAGTAACGGGCGTTCAAATTTAATCGTAGCGAACTTAAATGGATACGCATACAGTTCGCCTCTGGGAAAATACATCGTTTATTTTAATCGAGAGGGAGGAAATTGGTTTAGTTACCATGTTGGGTCCAAAAAACAGGTGGCCCTTAATAAAAATCTAGATGTTGCTTTTGCCGATGAGGATTTTGATATGCCCGACTTACCAAACGCCTATGGTATTGCAGCGTGGACAGATCATGATGAGACGGTGTTGATCAAAGATCGTTATGACATTTGGGAGTTTTCTTTGAATGGAAGTAAAGCAGCACATCAGATTACTAAAGGTTACGGACGCACCAACAAAATCCGATTTGATATCGAAAAATTAGATACTGATGTTCGGAGTCTTTCTCGAAAAGCGCCCCTTTTATTAGGTGCTTTTAACGAAGTATCTAAAGATGCTGGTTTTTTTACAACTACAGTTCTGGCTAAAAAAGATCCTGAGTTATTGCGAATGGAAGCGATGTTTAGTAACAATGCTGTTGTTAAGGCAAAGCATGCACAGCAATATATGTATGTTAAGGAATCGTTTACACAAGCACCGCGTATTTATACCACTACAGATTTTAAATCAGACGAGCTTTTGCAGGCTACTAATCCACAACAAGCTAACTACAATTGGGGTACGGCATCGTTGATCCATTGGACTACTGATACCGGTAAAAATGCTACGGGTATTTTGTATAAACCGGAAGATTTTGACGAAGCAAAATCCTATCCAATGATTGTTTATTTCTATGAGAAGTTAACCGATAATCTGTATCGTTATGAAGCGCCTGCACCAACACCGTCGCGTTTGAATATCTCTTATTTTGTCAGTAATGGTTATTTGGTATTTACACCTGATATCAGTTATGAAAAGGGATATCCAGGAAGATCTGCTGAGGAGTATATCAACTCTGGCGTTGATTTTTTAAAGCAAAACAGCTGGGTTGATTCCAAAAAAATTGGAATACAAGGGCAGAGTTGGGGTGGATATCAAGTTGCGCATCTGATTACCAGAACCAATAGATATGCGGCAGCGTGGTCTGGAGCTCCGGTAGTGAACATGACGTCAGCCTATGGCGGTATACGTTGGGCAACTGGAATGAATCGACAATTTCAATATGAAAAAACACAGAGTAGAATAGGCGCGAACTTGTGGGAAGCACACGAGTTATATATTGAAAACTCACCGCTTTTCTTTATGGATCGTGTTGAAACACCAGTGGTGATTATGCATAATGACAACGATGGCGCTGTGCCTTGGTATCAGGGAATCGAAATGTTTACCGCGTTAAGACGTTTGGAAAAGCCGGTCTGGATGCTGAATTACAATGGAGATGAGCACAATTTAATGCAACGCCAAAATCGAAAAGATATACAAATACGTGAACAACAATTTTTTGACCATTATCTAAAAGGAGCTCCGATACCCGTATGGATGGATACTGGGATTCCTGCGGTTTTAAAAGGTAAAACTTGGGGATTTGATTTGGTGAAATAATGTAAAAAAAGGCTAACCGTCAACGGTTAGCCTTTTTTTATTATTGTAAATGGTGACCTATTATCATTTATTCGATGTTTAATTACTCGTATAAAACGGTACCGTATGTTCATAAAAATAAGTACTGATATCCGCACCTTTTTCCAATTGCATAAAGTCTACAAATTGATCGGCATTCATAAACGGTTGAGAAGCAAGAGCTGCTTGATCTGTGATTCGTTTCATGTCTTTTGTAGCGCATTCCAGTGCAAAAATATAATGCGGAGGGTCTCCGACTGCGGGATTGTATATCCAGCCGATGTGCGCTGCTTTTACTTCGGGTTGAGTAGTAAACAATTCGATCAAACAGTCGACCAATTCCGTTGGATAAATACTCGGCTGACCAATTTGCACGGCCATGGTCTGTTTGGTTTTTGCAATATTAGCTTGTTTATTAAACATAGAGCCACTGAGCATTTCGGATATTTCCAGAGGGATAAGTTCTTTATAGATCGCTGAAAATGGATTCACCACTACGGCAGAGCTCTGTGCCATTTTTAAAAATTCCCTTCCGTTTATCGGTACTGGCGTCACCTCATTTCGGATAGATTCCTGTTCAAAAATCTTAGTAACCTCAGTAAATACAGGGATGACTTGATTGGGGAAAACAACAATGGGACGTTTTTTTAGATCTGATGTCGAACCAATTTCCTTTCCATTGGATTCTTTTTGAGTTAATACATAGACGTTCTCTTCGAGAAAACGACGGTAGAACTGTTCCCGATATGTTGCGTCATTACCTGCTTTTTCAAGGATTTCGGATAAAGTTGTTTTTTTCAAATCTTAGTTTTTAAGGGGGGTATAAATTTGATTTATTTAAGTAAGGAGTTCAAATTTAAACCAAAAAAAATTCTTTATACCACTATAATTGTTAATATTTAGATTTTATACTGGAATGCAGTCAGTGAATAATATGTTTTTTTATTGATGAAGTATCGCAGTAAACACATTTAAACCGATATAAAATATTGATACATTATCAAGATCGATTCGTTTGATTATTTCTTAGAGAAACCATACTTTTTTGTATTATTGAAAGGTGAATTCGCAAATTCTGTTTGGTACTGCCCAAGCCTTTTTTTTGACGAATTAATTTTTAAATAGTTACTAATTCTAGAAGATGGAAATTAAAGTTCATAGCGTAAAAGGGACCAATATAGCCGAATTAATCTCCAATGAAATTTTAATCGATACTAGCGCTGAGGGTAATGCGTTATTGGCTGATTTGTATTATCAAGATTTCGATAAAATAATTCTGCACCTTAAAAATATCGGAGTTGATTTTTTTGATTTAAGCAATGGAATTGCTGGAGCTGTATTGCAAACAAGTTCCAATTTTCGGCTTAGATTGGTTTTTGTTGGTCAGCCTGCGATGTTCGAAAAACAGAGCCTGATTGATTTTATTAGGGAAAGCAATAGAGGAAGGCAGATTAACTTCTTGCCAACGGTGGAGGCTGCTTTGGAAGCCTTATCAAATTAGTTGTGATGAAAAGGGGAGCTGTATCTTTTTTTTGGTGTATATTTATTATTAATAGCTCGGGTATTTAACCTTATTACTAACCCATTAATAACCGCTTATGGATTTACATTCGGGTTTGCCCTTTTGGATAGCAAAAAATGCTTTGTACGATTATTTCAATCCGTTAAAGCGCGACATACAAGTTGAAATAGCCATCATAGGTTCTGGTATAACTGGAGCTTTAGTTGCTAATGAATTGTGTGATCGCGGTATATCGTGTACGGTATTTGATCGCCGGACAGCTTCTACGGGTAGTACTATAGCGAGTACCGCTCAGTTGCAATATGAGATTGATGTTCCGCTCAGCCAATTGATCAAGGACATTGGTCAAGAAAAAGCGGTTGCTGCTTATAAAGCTAGTTTGCAGTCGATCACAGATTTGGAGCAAACATTTGAAAAGGTTGGTATAAACCCTGATTTTAAGAGGGTTCCGACTTTATTTTTAGCCGATAGTAGAAAGGGTTTTCAATTGATAAAAGAAGAATTTACCGCTCGTGAAAAATACGGTTTACCCGTCCGTTTTGTCGATAAGAAGGAACTGAAGAAAGAGTTTAATATCGATGGCCGAGGTGCTCTTTACAACGATACTTCTGCGCAAATGGATTCATATAAAGCGGCAACACAACTGTTGGAGTATAGAAGAAAAAAGAAACAACTCGAATTGTACACGCATACTGAGATTATAGATTTTAAGAAGCGGGAAAGCGGTTATGATTTAATTAGTAGTGAGGGACATTTTATAAGGTGTAAATATGTCATTATAGCGGCGGGTTTCGAAGCGGGCCGTTTTCTACCCAAGCCACTGATGAAACTCGAATCCACTTATGCAGTTATTTCACAACCGGTTGAAGAGACTAAACTCTGGCAAGAACGTTGTCTGATCTGGAATACGGCAAATCCATATTTCTATATGAGGACTACCAAGGACAACAGAATCATCATCGGTGGGGAAGATGTTCCTTTTAAAGATCCTATAAAAAGAGATAAATTAATCAGAAGTAAAAAGGATCAATTAATCAAACAGTTTAACAAGCTCTTTCCCGAGATAGATTTTGTAGCAGATATGACGTGGTGTGGTACTTTTAGCAGTACCAAGGACGGTTTGCCTTTGATCGGACCTTATCCTAAAAATGATCGAATGTTATTTGCTTTGGGGTATGGGGGTAACGGGATAACGTTCAGTATGATAGCCGCACAAATGTTAGTGAATTGTATTGAAGAAAAAGAGGATAAAAGGATAAATTTATTTGAATTATCTAGGTTAATGTAAAAAATAGTTGTATATTTAGTATATAAAATTGCAATGAACTAGAAAACAAAATCATTAAAAGCTCCTAAGTCTATTTACTAAGGAGCTTTTTTTGTTGGAGTAATTGGGTTATTTGTAATAAGAAAAATCTTCACCATTTGCGATTGTCAAAACGCTGTGATAAATCAGTTGTATCACATTTTCGACATCATTTTTGTGAATCATTTCTACCGTGGTATGCATATAGCGTAAAGGTAATGATATCAAGGCCGTAGCTACACCGCCGTTACTATAAGCAAAAGCATCTGTATCGGTTCCGGTCACTCTCGACGATGCCAAACGTTGAAAGGGAATGTTTTCTGCTTCCGCTGTTTGGATGATTAAATCTCTTAAGTTGTTTTGTACTGGAGGAGCATAAGTAATTACGGGGCCGCGTCCGATTTTGATCTCTCCTTCAATCTTTTTGTCGATCATCGGAGTTGTCGAATCGTGGCATACGTCAGTGACTATGGCAACATTGGGTTTGATTGTTTGCGTAATCATTTCTGCGCCTCTTAATCCTACTTCTTCTTGTACCGCATTGGTTATATACAATCCGAAGGGAAGTGTCTTAGCGTTTTCCTTTAATAAACGCGCAACTTCTGCTATCATAAAACCTCCTACGCGATTGTCCAAAGCTCTACAGATAAATTTATTCTCATTTAATATGCTGAAGGTGTCGGGGTAGGTGATTACACAACCTACATGTACACCTAAGGCTTCCACTTCTGCTTTGGTATCACAACCACAATCGATAAAGATATTGTCTGTTGTTGGTGTTTCCTCTTTTGCTCTATTGCGGGTGTGAATGGCAGGCCATCCAAAAACTCCAGCAACAATACCGTTTTTAGTATGAATGTTTACCCGTTTTGACGGTGCAATTTGATGGTCACTACCGCCGTTGCGAATGACATAGATAAAACCGTCTTCTGAAATATAATTGACATACCACGAAATCTCGTCAGCATGTCCTTCGATAACTACTTTATAGGAAGCCTCTGGATTGATTACACCAACGGCATTTCCATAGGTGTCTGTTATAAAGGTATCAACATAGGGTTTTAAATAATCCATCCATAGTTTCTGACCCGAACTCTCATAGCCTGTAGGGGATGCATTATTCAAATATTGCTCAAGAAATTCGAGCGATTTCTCATTTAATATGCTTTGATGACTCATCTTAATTTTTTTTGCTAAAATACTTAATACAGCGGATACAAATCGAAATAATTGTATATTTTTGGAGATAATTAACACCCATGGAAAAAGCGCTTTATCTTTTGATTTCCCTTTCCTTTGCACTTGGTGTACAGGCACAAGTGGAGCTCAAACCCGTTCCTCAGATACCCGATCCACCTGTCGCGATCCAGAGTGAACAGGATTCTATTGCCGAATTTTATACCATGCCCGAAATCTTCATTGGAGTCAATGAAAAGGAGGAAAAGTATTTGCGCGAAATGAGTATTTTGCGAAATAGAATTCTACGTGTATATCCCTATGCCAAAGCAACGGCGGAAAATTTGACGATTCTAAATGCCAATTTAGAAAAGATGCAAACGCGTAGACAAAAAAACCAGTATATCAGCCGATCTCAAAAATATTTGGAGACCGAATTTAAAGAGCGTTTAAAAAAATTATCTCGAAAAGACGGTCGGATTTTAATCAAACTCATTCATCGACAAACGGGGAATACCACCTTTAGTTTGATCAAGGAGTTTAAAAGCGGATGGTCGGCATTTTGGTCGAATAATACTGCTCGTTTATTTGATTTAAACCTAAAGTCAGAATACCATCCCGATACGGACTTGGAAGATTTTTACATAGAAACCCAATTGAATTACCTCTTTTACAATTACCGATTATCTTATCAACAGGCAACGCCACCGATAGATTTTAACGCACTAAAAAAAAAATGGGAGGCTGAAATCGGAAACTCAGACGCTTATCCTGCGGAGTTGAAAGAATAGCTTTTTTAAATCGAAGAGGTTTTATTCTTCGTAAAAAATAGATTATATTTGCCTTAATATTATTTCTATGGAACAATTCATCGTATCAGCTCGTAAATACAGACCTCAAACCTTTAAAGATGTTGTGGGGCAACAAGCTATTACGAATACTTTGGTTAATGCCATAGAAAATAATCACTTGGCACAAGCCTTGCTTTTTACAGGGCCACGTGGAGTCGGTAAAACTACTTGTGCGCGTATACTCGCCAGAAATATCAATCAAGAGGGTTATGATGATCCGGAAGAGGATTTTGCATTTAATGTATTTGAATTGGATGCCGCTTCAAATAACTCTGTAGACGATATTCGAAATTTGATCGACCAAGTGCGTATACCGCCACAAACCGGTAAATACAAAGTGTATATCATCGATGAGGTTCACATGCTTTCTTCGGCGGCTTTTAATGCTTTTTTAAAAACCCTAGAGGAGCCACCACGTCATGCTATTTTTATTTTGGCAACTACGGAAAAGCACAAAATTATTCCTACGATTCTATCGCGTTGTCAGATTTTTGACTTTAAGAGAATTACCATATCGGATGCTAAAAATCATTTGGCAGAGGTAGCAACCAGCCAAAACATTACTTTCGAAGACGATGCTTTACACATCATAGCTCAAAAGGCAGATGGTGCGATGCGTGATGCTTTGTCTATTTTTGATAGAGTAGTATCGTATTGTGGAAACCATTTGACGCGTCAAGCCGTTGCGGAAAACTTAAATGTTTTGGATTTTGAATATTATATTCGAATCACCGATATGATTTTACAAAATGATATACCCAATTTATTATTAGCTTTTGACGATATACTCGCAAAGGGTTTTGATGGACATCATTTTGTTGCAGGTATGGCTTCACATTTTAGAGATTTGATGGTTTGTAAAACTCCGGCTACTTTGAGTTTACTAGAAATCGGAGAACATGGAAAACAATTGTTTGGAGAACAGTCACAGAAAACATCTATGGCTTTTTTGCTTCAGGGAATTGAAATTGCCAACAATTGTGATCTTAAATACAAAACCAGCCAAAATCAACGATTATTAGTTGAGTTGTGTCTGATGCAATTGGCATCTATCACCTTTGAAGGCGAAAAAAAAAAAGTAAGTACTACATAATTCCACCACATTTTTTAAAAGGCGCTAAAGGAATTTCTGTTGATTCTCCTGTGACAGCTCCTACAACAACATCAAGCTCTGAAAAAAGTCCAGAGGTTGTTGAACCAGTTGTAGCAGTGGACGAAAAATCAATCGAAGTCCAAGCCGTAGTTGAGGAAGTAAAAGCCCCAGTACTGACTAAAAAGGTATCGGCCATGTCCTTGTCGAGTATTCGTTCTAAAAAAGAATTGGCAGCTTCGTTGCAGAAGAAAGTCATCAACCTAGAAGATTTACCTAAAGACCCGTTTACGATGGATGAGATGATGGAGCACTGGAATTATTATTCCAATCGCTTAAGTCAGTCTGGTTTAATGTTGATGTGTTCTTTGATGGGAATGTGTCAGCCCAAATTAGAAGGCGTACTGGTTCATATTGAATTGCCGAATGAGGGTTCCAAGCTAAGTTTTGATGAAAATAAATACGAGTTGGTTAATTTTTTGAGAAAGAGATTAAATAACTATGATTTGGAGATCCATATTTTTGTTAATGAGCAGATTACCATAAAACGCGCATTTACTCCTGAAGACAAGTACAAACATTTGAACCAAATCAATCCCGCTTTGGAAATGTTGGTTCGCACGTTTGAACTCGATATTACTAAAATGTAAATCTTGCGGAAGTATACTCCCGTTTTTAATGTTTAAACCTAATTTTTAGCTTAAATTTTTATTGTTTTTCAAAACCTTCTCGGCGATTTTGATTCGCAGCTTGGTTGTCGCGTATGGATAAGTCCAACAAGACTTTGGCGGCATTATCTTCATCATTGCCCAATTGACCTGCAACAAAAATTCCCTTTTTCGTGTTGTCTTTGGTTTGGATTCCATATACGGTTGATTCATCGTCTGGATTACTGAAACCCTCATAACGATAAAGATGAACAATTTGGAAGTTGTCGGGATTCTGTATAATTAGGTCTTCTTCAATATTATAATCAATATCAAAACCTTTCTTTTTTAATTCTTCTATCGCGATACTGGCCGAAGCATAGTGAAACATCTTTTCCATAATAATTTGTTTTTTTAATGGGGTTCTTAGTAAATCTACAAAAAAATAGCAGTATATGCCTGTTAAGTGAGCGTTAAATGATTTTATCTATTCGTAAAACTATTATGAGTGGAGTAAAGATTTTACTTTGTACCTTTGCATTATAAAGAACGACAGTTATGATAAATATTGGTGTAGATAATACTTTAAGAATCGCAAGAACGACTAAAGTAGGTTTGTTTTTGACCGATGGAGAGAATGATATATTATTGCCGAATAAATACGTGCCTGATGAATATGAAATAGACGATGAAGTCGTTGTTTTTGTTTATTTAGATCACGAAGAAAGACCCGTTGCTACGACTTTAGAACCTTTTATATACCTCAATGAGTTTGCTTTATTGAAAGTAAACTATATGAATGAGTTCGGAGCATATATGGATATCGGATTGGAAAAGGATTTGTTTGTTCCTTTTAAAGAACAAGCGCGTCCTATGCAAGACGGTAATCGCTATATCATCTATATGTATTTGGATGAAAAAACAAATCGTTTGGTTGGATCCAGTCGCTTAAATCAGTTTTTGGATTTGGAGGAAGTGACTCTTGAAACAGGAGAAGAGGTAGATTTGATCGTTTCGCATATCACCGATTTGGGAATTAATGTGATTATCAATGAAAAGTTTAAAGGTCTGATCTATAAAAACGAATTGTTTGAAGATTTAAGAACCGGAGATCGAATCATTGGATATATTAAAAATGTTCGTCCGGATGGAAAAATTGATGTATCTCGTACCAAACTCGGTTTTGATGGAGTGGTTAGTAGTGCGGATATGATTTTGGAAGAATTGCGAGCCAATAGTGGCTTTTTGGGACTTAGCGACTCCAGTCATCCAGAAGATATTAAAACAGTCTTAAACATGAGTAAAAAGACTTTTAAGAAGGCTATTGGTACACTTTACAAAGAAAAAAAGATAGAGATTAAAGAAGACGGGATTTACCTCATCGAGGAAGAAGACGTTTCGTTCGAATAAAGCAATAAAAGCTTATTATATGAAAACTCCCATTTTGGGAGTTTTTTTTGTAACTTGTAGTAAAATTTATTTGAGTTGGTATGTCTTAAATAAGTTCGTTATGATATATTTTTCAGATTATGAAAGCAAACTTTTCACAGCATCCGTCAACGCATCCGTCTATAGATGAAATGTTGCATTTCCCTATACGAGATAAGCGATTCCCCGTTTTATTTATCGGACATGGATCACCTATGAATGCGATAGAAGACAATGAGTTTACAGCTTATTGGAATAGGTTAGGGCGCATCTTAGATAAGCCTGAAGCGGTTTTGGTTGTATCTGCTCATTGGTTAACCAGAGGTACTACTAAGGTTACAGCCATGACTGCACCAAAGACGATTCACGATTTCGGCGGTTTTCCGGAAGCTTTATATGAAGTACAGTATCCAGCTCTCGGAAGCCCAGAATTAGCCATAGAGACTCAAAAAATTATTAAGGGCACCGCTATTGAATTGGACCATGATTGGGGTTTGGATCACGGGGCATGGAGTGTTGTTAAACATATTTATCCAGAAGCTGATATTCCCATAATACAATTGAGTATTGATTATGGAAAACCCGCAGCATATCATTATAAACTCGCAGGAGAATTGATGGAGTTAAGACGGCGGGGTGTATTGATTATCGGAAGTGGTAATATGGTTCACAATTTAAGAATCATGGATTGGCGCCATCTCAATAGCGATAACTATGGCTTTGATTGGGCAAAAGAAAGCAATGAATTGTTTAAGGCAAAGATACTTTCAAAATCCCACAATGATTTAATCAATTACCAACAGTTAGGAGCTGCAGTACAGCTTGCTATTCCAACGCCAGATCATTATTTTCCGTTGATTTATGTACTTGCCTTACAGTTGGCCAATGAAGAAGTGGAAATCTTTAATGATAAGTATGTAGCGGGATCTTTAAGTATGACTTCGCTGAAAATCGGATGATTTCTATTTAATAATATAGGAAACGACCCTATAAAAACAAAAAACGCCTTTACTAGTAAAGGCGTTTTTTGTTTTTTAATTTTCTAAGTTTCCGACGGAATAGTCACCAAAGTGGTGCGCCAAATCAATGGTTTTATACGTCAGCTTGGAGTATTTGTTTGACAACAAAATAATCGATACGGTATCTTGTTGTAAGCGAATATAAGAAGAAGTATTACCGCGCCACCAACCGTTGTGGAAGGTGTAGTTTTTACCGTTGTTCATTTCGATTAAACGCATACCCAATCCGTAGTTGTTTTTTCCCTTTCTTTCGTAACTATAACCCTTGTACATTTGATCTTTTAGATCTTTATTCAAAAACACATCGGAATACATAGCCTTATCGAGTTTTAAAAGGTCTCTCGGTGTAGTGTATATGTTTTTATCACCATAGGTACCGTCGAGGTAATCAAAGCGCATCAATCGGTAGTTACCATCATAAGATTGGCAGACCTCATCTTTTTTGTTGATATCATCAAACACAAAGGTATGGGTCATTTCCAAAGGATCTAAAATCAAATCTTTAAGTGCCTTCTTATACGGTTTACCACTGATTTTCTCAACGATTAACGCTAACAATACGTAATTGGTATTGGAATAGGTGAATTTGCTATTGGGTTTGAAATCCAAAGCTACTTTTCCACTACTAATAATATCTAAAACATCTTGATTCGTAATGGTTTGTGTAGTGTTCCAAATGTTTTTTTCTGCGGTAAAATATCCGTAATATTTTAACCCACTTCTATGGTTCAGCAACATGCGAATCGTAGTCTGTGGATAAGGAAATGAAGGCAATACGCTAACTACACTTTGATCTAAGTCCAATAAGCCGTCATTAACCAAACGTAAAGTAGCTATAGAAGTGACCACTTTACCCACGGAAGCTACATGCATAGGCGTGTTTTGACCAATCATTTCATTTTTAGCACGGTTGGAGTAACCCGAATATTCTTCAAAGAGAATTTTTCCGTTTTTAGCGACTAAGAAACCACCTGAATAATCGTTTTTGTTGATGTTTTTATGATAAAATTCTTCTACTATATGGTTTTGTTTTAAGATGTATTCTGGATCCAATTCATTAAACTGAACCTCATAAGGGTTTTCGGTAATGTGGAGTTCCGAATCAGCCGGAATCCGCTCAGCTAAATCCTTGTTTTTATTACAAGATGCTAAGATTAGGGTTGCAGCTAATAAGCTACTATATATGTATTTCATTATTTACTAGGTCTAAAAAACAAATATAGACAAATTAATGAATTGAGAAATCAAAAAAAAAAATTAAAATTTATTAATCTAAAATGCGGTATAAAATGTTTTTTAATAGGAATTTATAAGTTTTATGCTTGAAAATTAATGAATAATCCATTCATAATCAGTAATGTAAAATATATTAAGGAACCTTATTTTATTTATGTAATTGAGAAATAAAAAAATAAATTTAACTATTCCGCATTTTTCTTTGATGAGCCTCCAAAAGAGTAAATCAAATAAAACAACGACGGCAAAATAAATACACTCCCTATCAATAGAGCCCAAGCCAACGTATCTATGGTTTTCTCGGATCCCATATCATCTACTAACGAAAGCGAGGATCCGTTTTTAAATAAAATAATTTCCGGATAGTGATTATGTGTGGCCGCTACGAGTATCATGATGATCTGAAAACCAGCTAATATTCTTAAAGTAATGACTTTTTTATATTTAAAAGCAAAAAAGGTAAAGATCAAAGAGATACTGGCTAAGGATAAAGAAATTCTTCCTATAAAGGTTTGTAATACCCAGTTTAACAACGGAATAGCCGATAGGTGGGCTGTGATAAAAACAATCAAGCCACTAGTTACTATAGCGATCATAGCCCGTTTGGATTTTTTGATAAAATAACGTTGCTCACTGTCATTTTTCGACTTTCCTACTATAAATATTGCCGCTAAATAACTACAAATACAGACAGTAAAAATACCTACACTAAGCCCAAAGGGATTGAGCCAGCTCCATAAATAAGCTTGTAGGAAATCAGGTGCCTCGGTATCCATTGTTCTCGATACCGTTGCAGCAGCAATCATACCTAGAAAAAAAGGTGTTAATAAACTGCTGATGACATAGATTTTAGAATAGATTTTTTGCCATTGATCATCGATGGCGTCATAATGCCTAAAAGAGAATGCAGTACCGCGCGCAATAATCCCCAATAACATCAGTACTAATGGTATGTGTAAGTAAACAGATAGGGTAGTATATATTTTGGGAAAACCAACAAATAAGATAACTATAGCGATGATTAACCACATATGATTGGCTTCCCATATCGGTCCTATGGCTCGATACATAGTGGAACTGACTTCTTTTTCTCTTTTTTTATTAGAAAATAATTCTAAGATACCGGCACCAAAATCCGCTCCACCCAATAGGAGATACAGGCATATAGACGCCCATAAAAAGAGTATAACTACATACAACATCATAATATCGCTTTTTTAGATTGAAATTGAGGATCCGTACAGTCGTAAAGAATACCTACCATTTTAATTTGACGATGTAATAGAAAAATAACAATTACAGCTAGTGAGACAAACACGGCACTAAACAGAATAAAGGAATAATGAATACCGGGCATTGGTGTCAAGGCGTCTTTAGTACGCATGATATTGTAAATAATCCACGGCTGGCGACCTACTTCTGTTACGGTCCAACCAGCCTCTAAGGCAATATACCCAAAGGGAAGACTGACGACAAACAACTTGTATAACCAAGGTTTTTCTTTCCAATTCTTTTTATAAGTGAGCGAAAGAAAATACAACAAGGCCACGAGAACTAAAAACATACCCAAAGCGATCATCAATTGAAATGCATAATGAGTAATGGCAACGGGAGGATGATTCTCCTTTGGAAATTGGTCTAGACCGATTACGGGTTCACTGAAATTTCCATGAACTAAAAAACTCAAGCCTCCGGGGATTTTAAGGGCATAATCCACTTGTTGCGTCTGTTCGTTTGGAATACCACCTATGATAAAAGGAGCACTTCCATCCGTCTTAAAATGAGCTTCCATAGCAGCTAGTTTTGCCGGTTGTCGCTTTGCTACACTTTTAGCAGAGATATCACCACTGAGCGGTTGAAGTAATGCAAATATACAAGCAGTTATCGCCGCTATTTTAAAACACTCCTGATGAAAGCGAATATTTTTAGCTTTTAGGATCATCCACGCATGTACTCCAGCTACAGCAAAACCCGTAGCAACAAAGGCCGCAATGGTCATGTGTAATGCCTGAGAAAACCAAGCATCATTAAACATCGCTTTGACCGGGTCAATATTGGAAAACACACCGTTGTGATAATCAAATCCACTGGGGCTATTCATCCATGCATTAGCGGCTACAACTAAAATACCAGAAGCCAGTCCACTTATTCCAACAACTAAACCCGTAGCCCAGTGAAACCATTTGTTAAAACGATCCCACCCATAGAGATAAAAACCCAAGGCAATAGCTTCTATAAAAAAGGCTGTACCCTCCAGAGAAAATGGCATGCCAAATATAGGCCCTGCATGCTCCATAAAGCTTGGCCAGAGCAGACCCAATTCAAAAGATAGCATGGTGCCAGAAACGGCACCCGTAGCGAATAATATAGCTACGCCTTTACTCCATGCTTGGGTAATTCCCTTATATAAGGGGTCGTCTGTTTTTAAGTATTTGTAATGAGAGATTGCCATGAAAAAAGGCATAACCATGCCGACACAAGCAAAGATGATATGAAAACCTAGGGAGAGTGCCATTTGCGATCTGGCAGCAAGAAAGTCATCCATAATAAAGAAATTTAGAGCAAGGAATTCCGTTTTCGATTGATTCAAAAATCTTATTAAAGGTAGTTGTTTAAAACGGTTTACACTTATAATAAAGAGTCCTATTATTGTGCAATTCAGACATTTTTACTTGGCTTTTATGTCCGCTGATGGGACGAGATAAAAAAATCCCAAAGTAAGCCATAAACCTTCTTTGGGATCTTATACAGATTCTCAGCTATGCGCATTCGGTTTTGAATTTTTTTTAAAGTATATTCACAAAGCGATTAGGATTTTAACAACATATCTTGTCATCAGTACTGTTTGCAACAGCTGTTTTTCTGTTTTCTAATAGCTGCCGAACACCCATCATGGTTAAAGCGAGTGTACCAAATAGTATGCTGATTAACGGTGTGTATTGAACGCCCTTATAAACGATCATCCAGCCTCCCAAGGTGGTACCGAGAAATACTCCAAGATTGCCAAATGAGGTTGCTAGGCTATTGGCGAATTCCAAATTACCCGACGAAACCGATATCATATAGGAAGAAGCATTCAAGAAACAGGGAGCATAAAGAAATCCCCAAATGATAATCACTGCCAGCGTAGCCCAAAAATTAGTACCAGCGATATATAGTAATATCGGAACGAGAATGGTACCTGAAAGATAAAAAGCCGTGGTTCTCGGAACACTTCTATTGAGCATTTTACCCGCTACACGCATCGATAATACCCCTACAACGCCAAATAATAAAAGCATCAAACTCATCATGGTATTATCCATGTTTTTAGCTTTGGTTAAATATTCTGCGAAATAGCTATAAGTCGAGAACCAAGCCGTTACCATAAAGAAATTCATAGCAGTACTGAGGAGGAATAAAGGTTTTTTTAAAAGGATCAATTGACTGCCATAAGATTTTCTCTGCGTAACCGGCATGGGAGGGAGTACAAAATAGATACCTAGCCAAGCCAGTATACTCACTGCGGTCTGAATCATAAACGATACTTCCCAAGTCCAAAGCGTCGCTAAAAAAGTAGCCAGAGGAACGGTGGTTACCATTGCTATGGCGACTCCGCTAAAAACAATACCCATTAATTCATTTTCCCGACTTTTATCAGCTTGAGCTACAGCTACTGATAGAGCAGTGGCAATATAAACGGGTTGTAGAAAAGCGGGAAGTATTCGTACCAACATCAACAACCAGAAAGGTGGAGATAGGGACGAAATCACACCAGTAATAACAAAGATAGAAATGGCTAATAACATCATGGTTCTTTTGTCGAAGCGCGACATCAGTAGGGTCATTACTGGACCTGTTAAGGCAATTATCAGCGCGAAAGCACTGAGCAAATAACCCGCGACATCAATGCTGATGCTGTAATGAGTAGCGATCTGCGGTAATATTCCAATAACGCCAAATTCGGTGGTAATTACTCCGATAAATCCGAGACAACCAATGTATGCATATTTTTTCATGTCAAATATATTTTTAAAAGCACAAAATTATTTGAAATGACTTATTTTTGTATGGTATACAACCCAATGTATGGTACTAACATTTTTGTAAGTAATGGCAATAAGAAAAGAAAATTCGACCAATAAGTTTAATGAAGAGGCAATTGTAAATTATTGCGATTCCATTTACTCCATCTGTAAAATAGGGGGGCGATGGAAAATGATGATTTTGTGTGAACTCAAAACGGGTAAACTGCGTTTTGGAGAACTGAAAAAATGCATACCGCAGATCACTGAGCGGATGTTGACTTTGCAATTGCGAGAATTGGAAAAAGATCTACTGGTAAAACGTACAGTGTATGCTGAAGTACCGCCCCGTGTAGATTATGAATTAACAGAGATCACCACTAAACTGATACCGATATGGGATATGCTTGATGTTTGGGGAGCAGAACATCGTTCCTTAGTGCGTCAGCAACCGGCTTTATAATAGTGAAGTATCAAGATTTACAGGGAATAAAAAACAAAGTAAAAAACAAAAGAATATCCCTTTTTTAACTCAGCATTGCGTCGAAAATGGTGTTTTAATTGATACGCCTGTATTCATTCGGTGAAAGACCAACCTTTTGCTTAAACAAACGACTAAAGTGCTGAGGATATTTAAATCCCAGCTTATAAGCGATTTCGCTAATGGAGTAATCCATATTAAAGAGTCGTTCTTTAGCGACATCCATTATAATCGTGTGAATGTATTCCTGAGCAGTGATAGCGCTTTCTTTTTTGATTAAATCCCCAAAATAGTTTGCCGATAAATTTAAGGCCTCAGCACAGTAAGCAACAGTAGGTAAACCGATATTTTGGGGTTTATCTGTGGAGAAATATGTATGGAGAATTTGCTCGAATTTTTCTATAATCCCTTTGTGATCGTGATCTCTAGTAATAAATTGACGATCGTAAAAGCGGGTGCAGTAGTTTAGAAATAACTCCAAGTTAGATACCATCAAGGTTTTACTGTGCTTATCAATGGATTGTTGCATCTCTTGATGAATTTTTAGGATACTATCGGTAAGCAGTTGTTTTTCGCTATCCGATAAGTGAAGGGCCTCGTGTACATCATAGGAAAAGAAAGAGTAGTCTTGAATGTGTTTGCCCAAGGAAGTTCCCTTGATTAAATCGGGGTGAAAAAGTAAAGCCCAGCCCTTGGCTTCGGGGATTTGCAAGTTGGGTTGCACACTAACAATTTGACCTGGAGCGGTAAATACGAGTGTTCCCTCTTGAAAGTCATATTTATTGCGGCCGTATTTGATTTCACCGCATATCAGCTCTTTGAGATAAATAGCGTAAAAACCAAAATTAAATGTATGAGAGGGCATGGCAGCTAACTGCGATAAGTCCATTACGGAGATCAACGGATGCAAGGTTTTAATGCCGCGTAACTTGTTGTACTGATCTATCGTTTCAATTTTTATAATTTCGCTCATATACTCAATCATTTGATCTTACAAATTTAAGCATAAGTGCGTTGTTTTTACTTCATCTTCTTTCCAATCCGTAAAACTGGTATATAAAGCAGTAATCTGTATAAGCAACACCTTAATTTTAGTGCGGAAATTTGTACTACAAATAAAAAGCGTAGTCAATAAGTCGTAAATTTATAGAAGTAAATTTGCCGATGACCACAAT
Organism: Flavobacterium sp. HSC-61S13; assembly: GCF_024171535.1. GTDB lineage: Bacteria > Bacteroidota > Bacteroidia > Flavobacteriales > Flavobacteriaceae > Flavobacterium. The sequence goes on from NZ_JALJZV010000014.1 coordinate 35,338, forward strand.
TTGATGAAATTTAATAATCGCAATATATTCAATATTATATGGAAACATTTAAAGTAAAAGCCTACGGTACAGTAGCGCCAGATGCAGATTTAAAACAGATGGAAATTCAACGTCGTCAAGTATTAGCAGACGATGTGGAAATCGATATTCTCTACTGTGGTGTCTGTCATTCAGATTTACATACAGCCAGAAATGATTGGGGCGGTACGAAGTATCCCGCAGTTCCCGGTCACGAAATTGTAGGAAAAGTAACGGCAGTTGGTTCGAAGGTAACCAAATTTAAAGTGGGCGACTTTGCCGCTATCGGTTGTATGGTCGATTGTAGTTGTCCAAATTGTAAAGAGGAACAATATTGCACTAGTGGTTTCACAGGTACTTATAACAGTGCCGATGTGCATTTAGGTACTCAAACTTATGGCGGTTATTCTGAAAAGATAGTAGCTAAAGAGAGTTTTGTATTAAAAGTCCCGGCTAATTTAGATTTGGCTGCGGTGGCTCCGTTATTGTGTGCTGGTATCACAACTTGGTCGCCGTTACGTCATTGGAACGTTACAAAAGGTAGTAAAGTTGCTGTAGTGGGCTTAGGAGGTTTAGGACATATGGCTATTAAATTGGCTAAAGGATTGGGGGCAGAGGTGACCTTGTTTTCACGCACTCCAGGAAAAACCAAAGATGCATTAAAATTAGGTGCCGATCATGTGGTGATTTCTACAGATGACGAACAGATGAAAGCCGTAGCGAATAGCTTTGATTTTATCATCGATACCGTTCCTTATGTGCACGACGTAAATCCTTATGTGACTACTTTGAAAACCAGCAGTACTTTGGTATTGGTTGGATTTTTAGGAGAGTTATCACCAGCGCTAAATACCGTACCTTTAGTTTTAGGTAGAAAAGCCGTTGCGGGTTCCTTGATTGGCGGTATTGAAGAAACACAGGAAATGTTAGATTTCTGTGGTAAACACAACATCGTATCCGATATTGAATTGATCGAAATGCACAATATAAACGCTGCCTACGAACGCATGCTGAATAGCGATGTGAAATATCGATTTGTGGTTGATATGGCTTCTTTTAAATCGTGATTCGTTACTCGAGAATCGTGATTCGTTATCAATAAAAAAAGGCCTTCCAAAATACTATTTGGTTGGCCTTTTTTGATTTTTTAAATTTCGAATCTCGACTTAAGAATCTCGACTAATGAGCGTGTCCGCCGCCACTTTCATTCTTTATTAAATGGCTTTGAATATAGTAGGCTCCTTTGGTTACGATTTTCGCATTTTTAGGGATCTCTTGTAAAAAAGTGACTTGAGTATGATCCAATTCGGAAACCCCAGATTTCACTTCTATACGTTGAAAATGATATTCTTTAGATGTCGCAGCTTCATCATTTGCGTGATCCGCTTCTAATACAAATACAAATTCACGTCCATCCGCCCGAACAAAGGCTTCTTTAGGCAAGGCCTCCAATTGTTGTTTACCACTATTAATAAGCGCATTGACATACATACCCGGTATTAAGTTTTCATGTTGGTTTTCAATATCAGCATGAACTGCAATTGTTTTGGTTTCATTCTCAAATGATTTACCAATGCTGAATATTTTTCCTTGTATTTCGGTATTATCCCTATTTGTCAAATTAAAAACAACTTTTTGTCCAATTTGAATTTGAGGCAAATCCTTTTCATATACCATCAGATCTAAATGCAGTTTGGAATTGTCGATCAAACTGAATAAAGGCAGTTCTTGATTGGTTTGAGAACCGATTTTGATATTGATACTGGCGATATATCCCGCAATAGGAGCAATAATTGATAGCGATTGGCTGTCTCTTACATCCGAAACATTCATAATTGAAAGTTGCTTTTTCAAAGAACGGTATTTTGCCTTTTCAATTTCAAGTTCTGATTTGGTTTTTTGAAAGGTTTTTTCAGAATTGACATTTTCTTCCCTCAGTGTTGATTGACGATCGAATTCCAATTGCAAATAGTTTACGTTGCTTTTACTTACAGCATATTCTTCCTGCAATCTGGCAAAATCAGTACTTTCAGCAACGGCTAACAGCTGTCCTTTTTTGACATATTGCCCTTCATTGACTAATATTTTGCTGATGATACCCGTTACAAAAGTGCGCACATCTGCTTGATTTTGTGGCGGAAGCTTGGTGTATCCATTAACCTTAATCACCTCGTTGAGGTTTTTTAAAGTAACTTCCCCAACTTGTATACCCGCGCCTTGATATTGCGCTTCATTTAAAGCTACTTCTTTTATGGAAGCAGTTGCTTCCTCTTGGTGTTCTACAGCTTTGTCTGGAGTCGACTCTTCATTGGTTTTTTTACAGCCGATCACAAATAGAAGCAAAACTATTAATGATATTGGAAAATATTTTTTCATAGATAAATGGTATTTTATGTTTAGTGCACCGCTTTAAAACGAAACCCTCATTTAATCAGAAGATTTGCTGATGTTTCGGTCGTTTTATAAACTAGTATATAGGCCTAAACCGTGCGATGCTTTTAATTTAATCAATGTTTATAAGAAACCTCGTGTCACCTTAGTTACCTCAACAAGAATTCTAAGTTACTTTCAGCCAAATTCAATTGCATCATCGCTTCATTGTAATTTAGTCTTATCGCTAAAGAGGTCTCGACGGCTTGCAAATATTCCACATAAGATATCGCACCACTTTGGTATGATTTTAAGGCATGACTGCTCAAAGTCTCTGTTTGCGGTAAAGCTGAGGTTTGATAATAGGTTATTAGCGTTTGTTGTGTTTTGATCCAATCCTTTTGCTGGGCTACGGACTGTGTGATCTCTTGCTCTAAATAACTCTTTTCGAAAGCGGCTTTCTCGATTTCATAATTTCCTGCCTTTATCTCAGCGCGTTGACTACCCGAAAAGATCGGGAGACTAATTCCGACAGAAAAAGATGACAAACGCGGTTGGCTGCCATAATTTTTGCTAATTCCGTTGACTTGATCCAGTCCTGCGAGTGACTCAATCGCATAACCCAAAGTCAAGTCGGGTAATAAAGAAGCTCTTTTTAGGTTCTTTTGTGCCGTTGCAATTTGAATCTTTTTATCGGCTTCCTGAATTAAAGTACTGTTCGAAAGATCGAGTAAATCTGTTTTCGGGTTACTCAAAACCTCCAAAGTGGGATCTGCAAGATCAAAGTCTTCCGTGGTATTTAGCAAGGTCTTCATCTTGGCTTTTAAACTAGTCAAAACCGCGTTGTTTTGTTGAATTTGAATCTCCAATTCTTGTTGCTTGACTTGTGCTAACTGACTTTCCATAATATTGGACTCACCCGTTTTATAACGCCATTGTGCCGATTTGCTAAATTCCTTTAAAAGGACGTTTTGCTGATCTAAAAGATTTTTCTTCTCCAAATAAAAACATTGATTGTACCACGATTGCTGGATGTCTAAAATTAATTGTTTTTGAGCGGTGGTATATTGCAGTTCGCTGGCTTCGAAGTTTTGCTTTAAAAGTTTTTTGCGACTACTCACAACAAACGGATTAAAGTTCTGCGAAATCCCAAAACTCACATCGCGCTCTGTGGTTGAATTCAACTGTCCAAAATTGGAGGTCAGTTCTGTTTTCGGTAGATCAAAAGCCGTTTTTTGCAATTGTTTTTGGACCTGTGTTTCCAGTTTATTGGCTTTGAGGTTCAAATTGTTTTCCAATCCGATTGTTATCAATTGTTGTAAGCTCTTTTTTGGAACTTCTTGTGCCATAGTCCATAGTGGCAGACCTAGAAAGAGTACTATAACCGCTGTCTTTTTCGGAAATTTAAAACGAAAACCCCTTTCTACATAATAATATAAGATAGGTAATATAATTAAGGTTAAGAGGGTGGCGGTGATTAATCCTCCAATGACAACTGTAGCCAAAGGTTTCTGTACTTCGGCACCTGCACCGGTACTCAAAGCCATCGGTAAGAATCCTAAAGAAGCTACTGAAGCAGTTAAAATTACGGGTCTAAGTCTGATTTTGGTACCTTGTAAAATACGCTCTTCAATGGAAGTAACTCCTTCTTTTTTCAAAATATTAAATTGGCCTATCAGTACGATACCGTTAAGTACCGCTACACCAAACAAAGCTATAAAACCAACTCCGGCAGAAATACTGAAAGGCATATCTCTAAGCCATAGTGCAGCGATTCCACCTATAGCTGATAATGGAATAGCTGTGAACACCATTAAACTTTGGGCTACGGATTTAAAGGTAAAAAACAGCAGTATAAAAATTAAAGATAACGCTATCGGGATGGCTATTGCAAGGCGTTGATTCGCTTGAATCAAATTTTCAAATTGTCCGCCATATGTCAAGTAATAGCCTTCTGGTAAAACCAATTGGGCATCCAGTTTATTTTGGATTTGTTCTACAACGGTTTGTACATCCGTTCCTCTGACATTAAAACCTAATACAATTCGCCTGCGACCGTCTTCACGACTTATTTGCATCGGACCATCTTCATAATCGATATCGGCAACCTGTTCGAGGGGAATTTGATGCCCAGAAGGTAATGTAATAAACAGGGACTTGATGTTGGTGATATCTTGTCTATTGTTTTCCGCCATTCGGACTACAAGATCAAAACGCTTTTCACCCTCATACACGGTACCAGCAATTTCACCAGCAAAACCGGTTCGTACAATTTTATTGATATCTCCAATATTCAAACCGTATAAAGCAAGTTTGTCCTTATTATAGCGTATCGCAATCTGTGGTAATCCTGCTACGCGCTCTAATTTTGGTTCTGTAACTCCAGGGATATCTTGAATCAAAGACTGTATTTCTTCGCCTTTATTAACTAATTTCTCTAAATCTTCCCCAAATATTTTAATAGCTACATCGCTACGAACTCCGGTCATTAATTCGTTAAATCGCATTTGAATCGGTTGGGAGAATTCGGTAGTAATGCCAGGAATTTCCTGTAAAGCCTCTTCCATTTTTAGCATTAACTCCTCTTTGGTTTTAGCGGAAGTCCATTCTTTTTTATCCTTTAAAACAATAATCATATCACCAGCTTCCATAGGCATTGGATCCGTTGGGATTTCGGCACTTCCAATCTTGGTAACGACCATTTTTACTTCGGGAAAACGATCTTTTAGAATTTTTTCAGCCTTAGTCGTTGTTTCAATTTCCTGTGATAGTGAACTACCCGACGATATGATCACATGCGTCGCCAAATCCCCTTCGTCTAAGGTTGGTATAAACTCACCACCGAGTTGATTAAAAATCAATAGGGAGGCAGCTAGCGCTGAAAAAGCCAATAATAATAGTGTCTTTTTAATGCGTAAAGCCTTTTGTAAAATCGGTTCATACAATCGATAAATCGCTTGTATAATACGGTCGCTAAAGTTGGGTTTATCTTTTCCACTTTCCTTTTTTAGTACTAGGGAAGTCATCATTGGTACATAGGTCAACGAAAGTATAAAGGCTCCAAGTATGGCAAAGGAAACGGTTTGCGCCATAGGGCCAAACATTTTTCCTTCAATACCAACAAGAGCTAGTATAGGTAGGTAAACAATTAGAATGATAATTTCTCCAAAGGATGCGCTGGTTCTAATTTTAGACGATGCTTCATAAACCATCGTATTCATTTGCTGTTTGCTCAATTTGGTTTTCTTACCAATCTGTAGGCGGTGTAAAATGGCCTCGACGACTATTACAGCACCATCGACTATTAACCCGAAATCGATAGCTCCTAAACTCATCAGGTTACCGCTGACGCCAAAAGCTTTCATCAAACTCACCGCAAATAACATCGACAAGGGAATCACAGATGCCACTACGATACCTGCACGCCAGTTGCCCAGTAGCATTACCAACACAAAAACCACAATTAACGCTCCTTCAATAAGGTTGGTTTGAATGGTATTGATTGTTTTATCTACTAGAGTAGTTCGGTCTATAAACGGTTCGATAAGCACACCTTTTGGCAATGATTTTCGGATTTGCTCCATTTTATCTTTTACCAGATTGACTACTACCTTACTGTTACCACCTTTGAGCATCATGACCATACCGCTGACTTCTTCGCCTTTGCCGTCTTTGGTGACGGCGCCGTAGCGAATACCACTTCCGATTTGAACGGTGGCTACATCGCGGATTAGTACGGGAATTCCGTTGGTGTTTTTAACGACGATTTTTTCGATGTCTTCCAAAGAGCTGATCATACCGATACTACGAATAAAGTAGGCGTAGGGTTTTTTATCGATATAAGCCCCTCCTGTATTTTCATTATTGCGCTCTAAAGCATCAAAAATTTCGGCAATACTGGTATTCATACTTTTTAATCGGTCGGGTTGAACTGAAATTTCGTATTGCTTCAGTTCTCCACCTAAAGTATTGATTTCCGCTACTCCAGGAATACCGATTAATTGCGGTTTGATAATCCAATCTTGTATGGTTCGAAGTTCCATTGGAGTATACTGCTCTTCATAACCCTCTTCAGGATAAACGATGTACTGATATATTTCTCCTAATCCTGTACTTACAGGAGCAAGTTCTGGACTTCCGACGTTTTTAGGGATCACCTCTTCGGCAGATTTTAAATGCTCAGAGACTTGAGTTCGCGCCCAATAGATATCGACATTTTCCTTAAAAACTACGGTAACAACGCTCAAACCAAATCGACTAATCGATCTCAATTCGACGATATTCGGAATACTTTTCACCGCTTGTTCTATCGGATATGTAATAAATTTTTCAACTTCCTGGGTTGCAAGAGTCGGGGAGCTTGTAATGATTTGCACCTGATTATTTGTTATATCAGGTTGTGTATCCATTGGTAAATTGATCAAAGAGTAAGTACCCACAAGGATTAATCCCAGCGTGAATAGCCCAATGATAAATTTATTATGGATACTAAAATGTATGATTTTATCTAACATAGTAGTATATTAAAATTAATAGAAATAAAGCCTATCTAGGCTTATACGTTTAATTGAAATATACTATGCGTGGGGGTTTCCAGATAAAGTGGAAGACCGTGATTACAAAAGATTGGTAATAATCCGGACTTTTTAAGGTTGTTTTTGGAAAGGTAAATTGCTCAAAAAACACGTTGTTTTTGATCATGATGGGAGAAGTGCAACAATTGCATACGCAAAACGGGCTGCATTTGTCCATACCAACATGTTGGTGGGAAGAGGTCGACACTTGTGTCAGTGTATGTTCCATAGCAGTAACAGTTTTCTTATCTGCACAAGGCAGTAAGGCCAGTACTAGTAATAGTACTGAAATAAACATGATTACTATTTGCCTTCCTTTTTTCATTGAAACAAAAGTAGTCAATTATAGTTAAAATATTCTCGATTTACTTTTTTTTGTTTGCACTTTGCAATGTTGTTGCAGTGGGTTGGGGGTAATTACTTATTTGGAACGGAACAGTTTTTAATGTAGGGTTGTATATCTTTAGCTCCCCATTTAGGGAACAAATGGCTGTTTTCATTTTGAGCTTCCTCTTTAAAGTATTGGTTGGCTAACATAATATCCTTGCAAAAGGCAGTTGATAATTCTCGACTTTTAATATCAGTTGTTTTAAAAAACTGATAGAGATATACCGTTCTTGGGTTTTTAGGATTGTGTTGTAAGGCTTCTTCAAACAGTTCCTTGATTGTAATTTCCACTAATTTTGGATGCAGGTAAAAAGCTTTGTCTTGAATGAGCTGCATCAGGAAATAGGCTTTTAGTGTCTTACATTCACTTTTTTGGGCAGCTGTATGTGAGGTTCGTTCTAGGCGAAAGAACAGATTATTCAATTTGTTGCTATAAGCTTCCTTGGTGATTTTATTAGCATGTTGGTAAGCTATAAAAGTATAATATGCGCAGAAATAATTGCAACTCCAATGATCTTCTTCCTTTGCCATTTCGGTTAATTTAGCAGCGGAATTATTTGCTTTCTTTAAAATGGTTTTGGGTGTGGCATACTGAATATTTTGGTTGCAACGCTTGATCAGCAGGGCTAAATCGGCTTCGAATGGGTTGGTTGCTGAAGCTTGTGCAAAGCAGAAAGTAGTATAACATATAAATAGGCTGTAAAAAAGGAATTTCATGGTTTTGCATCTTCGTGAAACAATCATTTTTTGGTCGGCAACCTTGGTTCGGTTAAGTATAAAGACTGAATTTTAAGTTTAGTATTACAGTTTTAACAAAAAAAGTGTGGTAGTGCGTTTAGGTAAATTAGTGTAAAAATGCTGTTTTTGCATAGTGGGCTTTATATTTTAGAGTAGCTTTGCCCTCTTTGAAAAGTGAAATAAAATAATGCCGTTGGCATATATAGGAATAACAAGACAAAAAAATTAAAGATGGTTGATGGAATTATAGTTTGGGATGCAAATCCTGTGATGGTGCAAATAGGAGCATTACCGTTACGTTATTACGGCTTACTTTTTGGATTGGGTATCTTATTGGGGTATAAAATAGTTAGCGTCATCTTTAACAGGGAGGCAATTCCGATGAAATATTTAGAGAGCTTATTGGTTTATATATTTGTAGGTACTTTGTTAGGTGCTCGATTGGGGCATTGTTTGTTTTATGATTTTGATTATTTCTCACAACATCCATTAGAAATACTATTGCCGTTTAAAATTGAAGGGGGAGAGTTTACTTTTACTGGTTTTACGGGGCTTGCGAGTCACGGAGGCGCTATAGGTGTATTGATTGCTATCTATTTGTTTTGTCGTAAAAATAAAATGAATATGCTTTGGCTTTTGGATCGTGTAGCCATTGGAATACCGGTTGCTGGGGCATTTATTCGCTTTGGTAATTTTATGAATTCGGAGATTTATGGCAAGCCAACCAATGGGAGTTGGGGAGTTGTTTTTGCTCAGGATGATTTGATACCGAGGCATCCAACACAATTGTACGAAGCATTTTCTTATTTGGTGATAGCGGTTGTTTTGTGGTTTTTATATCAACATAAAAACGATCAATTCAAGGGTGTGTTATTTGGGTACTTTATGATATTCATGTTTTCGGCTCGATTTATTATAGAATTTTTCAAAGAAAATCAGGAGCATTTTGAAGATGATTTATTATTGAATATGGGACAATTATTGAGTATACCCTTTATCATTATTGGATTAGCCTTGGTGTTAATTCGTTCAAAATCAGTAAAAACGCAAGTTTTTCAATAGAAAGAAAGGGCAGTCCCCCAACTGCCCAATCAAAAAAAAAAATAAAAAATTAAAGGCATTCTATTCAAATCATTTAGGAAGATCAACGGATTATTCTTCCACAATGTAAAAATTCATCGATTTAATTCCATCATAAGATGTTTACAAACCATGCGATAAAAAAATCGTTTTATAAAATTTGTATCTATTGGTTGTAGATTATTATCTATAAGGGAATTTTTAAAAAAACTATAGCGAGGTTACACTTGCTTTTTATGTTGGTTTTTATGTCTTTTTTTGGTTGGTTTTGGATCATATAATTTTCTTCGCAGCTCATTTTTAGCTCGAAAGTGAATTGTATGGAAATTTTGTATTGTAATATTCATGATCTCACATATCTCTTGTTTGTTGTAACCTTTGACGTAGTACAATATCATGATAATTTTATTTTTTCCTTTTAGTGTATATAAAACATCTAATAATTGATTTGATTTATTTTGATTGTTTTCTTGGTCTATATGGTAGCTGTCTTTGGAATTTTCATCAATCAGTGTGTTTAAAACATTATTGATGTCTTCTAATATAATTTTATTCCTTTTTTTTAAAATATCAATACTCTCATTCATCACAATTTTCTTAAGCCAAGTTCCAAAAGTAGCCTCGTTCTTAAAGGCATGCAAGCTCATAAAAGCCTTAAGGAAGGATTCTTGAAGTATATCCTCCACTAAAACTTTGTCGTTGACTATTTTGAGTGCAATACTGTACATCGCTTTATTAAATTGATTGTAAATTTCAAATTGCGCGTTAGCATTTCCAAGTTTACACAATGTAATCAGCGAGTCAATATTTTGATGATTTCTATTATCCAATTGAGCTGTTTTGAGTTTAATATTATGTTTTTTGTTGTGGTAGAGGGATGCTCTATACTAGTATAGACTTGTTTTATTATTAAATATTACACATTTAACAATAAAAAATTTGAAAACTAGGCTTTAGATCATTAAAAATTTTAAATTTTTTAAGATTAAATCCTTTATCTATTTTATTTATTTTACAATAAAATAAATTAGTATCGACTTTTTTTTAAAATATTTGATTATTGCATAAATATTAATTACCATAATTTTTATAGATTATAACAGGCTAATAGTATTATAAATAAGATATTCTAACCTAATAAAAGATAAAATTAAAAAAATAATTGATTTTCAGTCTATTTTTGAAGCGAATTGTAAAATCGGTTTAATGATTATCTTTACCCATAGCGAACAGCGTTCTTTAAAAACCTTGTTGTTACTTATAAAATTTACTTGACTCGCTCAATACTAATAATTAGTACTTATGGATTCTACTATAAAGATAAAATTTACCATTGCCTCAGCAGAAGGAGTTGAATTACTTCAGAACTTAACTGCGCAACGCTTTTTAGAGTTGCATCAAAGCCAAATTCAACCGTCACATATTACTGATTTTGTAACAGAAAAATATAGTGGTGAATTTATAATCACGGAATTAAATGATTTTACCAATCAATTTTTGGTAGTCTATGTCGACGATGAACCGGCAGGATACGCCTTATTAAAAGAAAAGGGTGAGGTACCGCAACAGTTGACCGATAAGAAGATTGGATATCTGCGCAATTTTGAAATCTTAGGGCGTTATGATCAAACCAATGCTGGGCAACTTCTACTGGATAAATGCCTTTCCGTCTTTAAAAGTTTTGACGCCATTGTTGCCGTTACAAAAACGCAAAACAGCTCTATGCAATCGCTCTTGAGGAATCGAGGTTTTGAGAAGCATAGCGACAGTTCCTTTTTTATAAATTCCAACGAAATCCCTGCAGAAATGTTGGTTTTAAACCTGCGATAACTTGGGGACTATTCCACCAACTGAAAGGAAAGCTTTTCGGATTCTATGCCATTTATCAGCAGTGATAATTGATGTAATCCCGTATGAAATTTTCTAGTGGTGATGATTTTAAAAGATTGGTTGCGTTGGATCTTTGATTTTTCCAAAGGTTTAAATTCCCGCTCGCTAATCTTAAATACTTTCTTATTCAATTGACCATTTGCTTTTTGGTAGTATAAACCATACTCCAAGCGAATGGTTTTTGCATTTGTATTCTGGTTCTCAATTTCAAAGCTGAAACACAGGGCATTTCCGATGGTTACCACAGGCGTGCTTATGACAAAACCTTCGAGTTCGATTCCTGTATCATTGAGTTCATAATAGGATAAAGTCTGCGGGTATCCACTTTTTAGTAAAGTACGCAGTCCGTGTTTGATGATGGCATCGGTTTCCTTTGACATGCCCTTCCATTGTTCTGCAAAGGCCATTACTTTGTCGGGATGATCTTTAGAAATATCATTTAAGTGATTGGCTACACTTTTTCTAACCCACGGGTGTGGATCTTGCATTAAGTTTTGCAAAATTTTAAAAGTAGGACTAGGATCCTTTTGTAACTGCGGTAAGGCCATTGACCAAGGTAGTTTTGGTCTTGACCCTTCACTGGAAAAACGGCGGACTTTATGACTGGGATGTTTTGACCACAATAACATTTGATGCAACATCTGATCGGGATATTTTATTATAAACGGACGAACAGCAAATTCACAACTGATGAATTGCGTGGTGCATTCCAGGGCTATGATACTCCTTTCGATGTCGTTTATTCCGTATCGTGCAATGTATTCTGCTAAAAAAATATAGGCAAGTGATTCTCCGCGTTCTTGACTCTGTTGTAGAATTGAAATCAATTTCGTTAGTTTCGGTACTGCAGCTTCAAACTGTTTCGGCATGGATAAATGCAAGACATCTGTCACGTGTATCATTCGATCTTTCCATTCCTTTTCCAAGAAATTATCGGAATAAATCTGCGCGATAAAATCTGCTTGATTTAGTTCTGGCAATACTTGTTTTAAAACCATAGAAAAATGATTAAAAAAAGTTTCATTGTAAATATCTTTTATCAGCGACATAAGGTAAAATATCAAGTGTTAATGCCGATTGTAAATCTCCAAACGGGAAGTAAAATTATAATTTTTATTTGTCACAAACTATCGTAAATTTTTAAAATGCATATTTTTATCACTTAGGTTCTAAATATGAAAAAACGTTTATATTGCAGTTGATTACTAACTAATTATTTTACATTGAGAAGAAAGAGTTTCGTGGCGGTATTTGTTTTTTTATTAGTTGTATTGGGACTGGTGTATTTGTGGTATACAACCACGTCTAAGGCTAATACCGCAACCGTATTGGTGGGTGAATCTTTAGATTTAAGGCGGGTAGTTATTCAAACGGGATTTTATTCCATCAATTCCACTACCGATGAGGATTTGTTGAAAAAGGGTTTAGAGCAAGCTGTTTTCGATGGAGTTTCTAAATACAGCTTCGAAACGATCTGTGGAGAAAACGATTTTTTAATATTCTATGACCAACAATATTACACGATTATCAGGCATTTTATACCCAATGATTTTTATGATGGAATTCCGTCGCCGCATCATTACCATTTTTCTATTGATAAAAGTGAAGATGACATGTATGTGATTTTGAAGGTAGTAGGGCAGGACCCGATGACAATCAGAAAAAAGCTCATGCCCGTTTTTATGTCTAAAAGCCTGCTTTGGGCTAGTCCGATTGTGATAGAATCACTGTGATTTCTTGTGTTCTTCTCTAATTTTACACACTGATTGAACAGTTCTTGTTTTTATTGTGATTTTTTAACATAAAAAAAATACATTTAAGGCGATTTGTTTGCTGAAAAATTTATATTTGTTTATAGTTTATTTGATTTACTATGGTAAATAGACTTTGTGATAACCTTATGAACAACTTTAAATTGGAACTCGTGAAAACAAAACTACTTTTTTTTCTTTTGATAGTTACTGCAACATATGCACAACAAACTAAGACGGTCATCTTTGATGATATTTTATTCTATGATGGTTATGCACCTACGGTAAATGAACCGGTGCCAAACGACGTTATTCGCCATCGCAACGATTTGTATGCTAAAAAACTCAGCGCACAACAATTGGCTGCTTTTGGAGATGAGATCACGATTAACGTAAATATCAAAGCGGCTTGCGATAATTATGATCGTATTGGAAATGTCAATTTGGCCTTGGTACCCAAAGGTCAAGTAACCTATACACTCGATGCTGCTGATCTGGTTAGAATCGAGTTGGGCCGTTATATTACACCCTTTATGAATAAGAATAAAACGCCTAATATCGTTCCATATTCATACGATTTAAATCATATCAGTCGTATTTTTAAGGATCAAGCTACCTTGGCAAAGTATGATATTTGGGTTGAACTGGAATTGTTTGGAGTACCCTATAGTGCCCAGACTCAAATCCCGGGTTGTGCTGGGCGAAACGATGTTTTTTATGGAAGTGTAGAGGTGGTTTCCAACCTTGTAGCGGATCCACAAAAGGTCGATGATTTGGTTTTAGTTCCGTTGTTGATCAAGCACGACTTGAATAATTATCAAGTGGGTGCGAGCGATGCTATCGGTCTATCTAAAAAGACGATAAATTTTGAATTAGACAACACGATTTACAACGCTAAATTGTTTTTAATCACTTCCAATCACGGTGCTGGTAGTGGGGGAGAAGAATATGTCAGACGCGAACACTATGTGTATTTTGATCAAAGTTTAAAATTACAATACAAACCTGGAGGCTTGTCGTGCGAACCCTTTAGAAAATACAACACCCAACCCAATGGAATTTATCAAAATGCACCGCAATCGGATCAATTTTGGGCCTCTTGGAACAACTGGTGTCCAGGCAATAGCATTCCGATACGGATTATTGATTTAGGAACACTCGCCGCCGGAACGCATACCGTTGTTTTAGACGTACCTGAAGCACAATTCGCGGGTGGCGACGGGAAAATTCCAGTTTCGCTTTATATTCAGGCACATAATAAACCGTATACGGTTAGCGTGGAAGAGGTCTATACAGCTGATAATATAAAGCTGTTTCCAAATCCTACTACCGATATTGTTACTATTCGTTCGGATCATGAAATTACTTCAGTTGAAATATGGGATCTAACGGGGAAAAAAGTTGGATTTATCAGGGATAAAGTGATTGATTTAACTACTTATGCTGCGGGTATATATATCATCAAAGTCACTTCAGCTTCGGGAAATCAGTCACAACACAAAGTGATTAAAAATTAAATAGCCATTTTTTAAATCGTTTCTAATTATAACTGCTTAATGCACTTTATGGATAGCTGATCAATATTTAGTGCATTTAAAAGCTTTGAGCCGAAGATAATTAAATAGGGATTGCTCAGGCATTTATGTACTCGTTAAATACCCAAGGCAATCCCAATACTTAAGTACATTGCTGTACTAAAGAAAAACAAACAATAAAAACTATTTATAAAATTAAAGCGGATTCTGAATAATTAGCGGATTTGCATTAATTTCTGCTTGCGGTATTAACCATTCCCATCTTTGGTCACCCGCCGGCACGGTCATAACTTCGCCGGTAAGTGTACTGGAATGATTAGCACCAGTTCGATCGAGTGGGGCATTGGTTCTTTTTAAATCGAAAAAACGGAAGCCTTCACCCCATAACTCGATTCGACGTTGTATTAGAATTTCATCAATTAATTCTTGACCTGATTTTGTTGAAATTTCATAGGATGGGTTTCTGCTTTTAACTAATTCATAAAGCACTTGATTGGCATCGACAGAGCCCAATCTCGCTTTTGCTTCGGCTTCGATTAAATACATTTCTGCAGCACGCATATAGGGTATATCCATGCGACTATCAGCACTGCTGACAGCTAAAAATTTTTGGCTTGTGTAAGGTCTTTTGCTAAATGCGGAAGGTAGTTCATAACCCGCAGGCATATCCAAGTGTTGTCCGCTAGGATCAAAAATAGTAGATCTTACATCCGACTCTGATATTTGGCTGTAAAGCCAACTATTAATCGCTTTTGGATTACTTCTGATATTTGATGAACTATAGTTTCGTGACATATAAGCTCCAAAGTTGGCAAAGTACAAAGTTTGATCGACTACAATATGACTACCCCACATCCATTCTGTATTCTCATAGCTGTTAAATCCCGAACGGTACAATTCTGGACTCATTAATGCAAAACCTTGTTTTGCCTCTTGCGCCAGTTGTGCTGCGATATTCCAATTACCTTGTACCAAAGCGACACGAGCTTTCAAACCTTTTGCAACAGATTGATCTAAATGTGATTTGTTTGGACGTTGGTACGCTTGTAATAAGGTAATCGATTGATCTAAATCATCGTTGATTTGTTGATAGACTTCCTCTACTGTAGCGCGAGTTGGTGTTTCAATCGCTTTGGAAACGATGATGGGTATACCCAGTTGATTGTTGGTTGAGGCTGATTGATACCGCATGGCATAAAGTTGTACCAGTTGAAAATGACAAAATGCACGATAGAATAGCGATTGGCCTTTTAGCATGTCGCGCTCTTCTTGAGAACCTTGTGCCTGATCGACGTTATTGATAATAACATTGGCGTTTCGATTGATGCGATATAATACACGATAGGGGAATAAATCGTTGTTACTGTTGGCATTTCGATGATCCAACCACTGATAGTCGCGATTATACCAACCATTGCCTGAGGAGGTCATGACGACATCTTCTCCGAGAGCGTCAGCAATTATCATCATAGCGCCAAGACCTCCTTCGCCTTGACTTTCATATCTCTGATATAATGATCGGTGTATTCCACTTAAAGCGACACTTAGATTTTTTGTCGTGGCAATCACCTCATTTTCATCAATAGCTTCCGTCGGAATTTGATCTAAGTAGTCGCTTGAACAAGCGTAAAAGGAGATTGTTACAATTAGAACGACGAAATATAAAAGGTTTTTCATAATAATAAAAGTTTAAAAGTTTAAATTGAAACCCAATGAAATAGTTCTAGCCGGGCTAAAACGATTCTGAGTGGTTCCGTTGAATGTTTGCCCCACGTCTAAGCCTTTTCTTTTGGAAAAAACTTGTAAGTTTTCACCGTTGACATATAGTCTGACCTGATCTACGCCTAATTTTTTTATAAAATCGTTATCAAAACTATAAGACAGTGTCATTTGCTTTAAAGCCAGGTAGTCAGAATCTACTAACCATCTACTACTACCAGTTCCGTAAATAGTTCTCTGGGAAGTATCTAATCTTGGTACATCTGTAATGTCTCCGGGTTGTTGCCAGCGCTTTAAAATATCAACACTAGATGCATTTCCATAATTTCCAGCATGCATCAGGTTGGCATAGTTACTGTCGTACGTTTTTCCTCCCAATTGATAAGTAAATAGAAAGTCAAACGACAGGCCTTTGTACCTAAAACTGTTTCCAAAACTACCGTATAGGTCGGGTAAGGCAGTTCCGACAAAATCATACTTTGCCTTATTTTGATTGGTGGTTACTTTGATATTGTCTATCGTTCTTATGTCATCACCACCTAAAGCAATTGCTTCCTCGCTAGCTATAAATAGTCCTGCACCATCTGCTGGATCAACTCCATACCAATCGCGCAACCAATATTCGTAAATCGATTTACCTACAACTAATTTTTTACTACCTGAAATTATTTCTTCTTGGGGAAGTTTGGTGAATTTGTTTTTTATAGTCGCAGCATTAACTGTGAAATTCCACGTGAAATTTGCAGTTCGGATTAAATCGGCATCGATTGAAAATTCAAACCCCTTATTATACATGGCTCCGATATTTTCCAATCTTGTATCTAATCCAACGGTCAACGGATTGGGAACTTCAAAGATTAATTCGTCGGTTTTACGATGATAGTATTCAGCCGTTGCTTTGATTCGATTATCCAGCAAGGCAAACTCTAATGCCAGATCCTTTTGTGTATTGACTTCCCATTTTAAGTTTGGAGCTTCTATGGATTCTGCTAGAACGCCGCCTTCATTGGCATTATTAACGCCCAGCTGATATAAGGCTTGATAGGCATAATAGCTCAGTCCAGTATAACTGGTAAATGAATCGTTACCAACTTCTCCAAATGAGGCTCTTAACTTGAGAGCTGTGATCCACGGAATATTTTGAATAAACTGTTCTTGGTCCAATCTCCATGCAGCTCCGAATGACCAAAAATTTCCCCAACGGTTGTCTTTTGAGAATTTAGAAGAACCATCTGTTCTATAAGAGGTTGAGAAAAAGTACTTGTTTTTATAGTCATATTCCAAACGGGAAAAATAAGATTCGGAAGTATAATTTCTCAGTTGAGAATACAAACTATTAATAGAGACAAAATTGATTAATTCGATATTGTTTTCAATGATTTGGTCTGTTTTTGTTCCTGTCGAATAATCAAATTTATAGTCAAAATTTTCATGACCCAACAACACGGTTAGGTTGTGGTTTTCGTTAAAACGTTGATTGTAATTCAGTAATTGGTTGTAGGTAACACCCGTGTAGTCCGAATAGGTTTTGGAAGCTCTACCTGCACCAATGGCATCGCCAATTAAATTATTGGTATAGGTACTGCGATTAAAGCTGGTTCTATCCAAAGCAAAATTAGCTGTAAAACTAAAGTGATTTAAAAAATTGAAGGTTGCGAAAGTACGTGCATTAAGAGATAAACCTTGATTTCGATCCCTATTTAATAAGGTTTCTTGTATAACATGTCGTCCGGGTGAAGCACCTGCGGGTCTAATTTCAGCCAGATTACCAGGGTCATATATTTTTTGACCGAGTTCATCTAAGATAAAAGAACCGGTTTTAGGATCGTGTTGAAATACAGGGTAAATCGGTCCCATATTTCGGTTAAAATAAAATGAATTAATATAGGACGAAGAGCTGCTTACCCCATCGACAGCTTGATTTGAATCGGTAGTAGAGCCCGATAGATTAAAGCCTGTTTTAAACCACTCTTTAAATTGAGTATGGATATTGACACGTCCCGTTATTCTTTCGAAATCTGAATTTTGAATATAGGCATCTTCCTTTAGATAGCTCAAAGAAGCGTAATAATTTGATTTTAACGATCTGCCTTGATACGAGAAATCGAGGTTTTGGCGAACTCCAGTTCTCTGTAGTTCCTTTTCCCAATCTAAATCATCGCTATATAAGAGGGAGGCATTGGGATTCAGGGCACCGTTTTGACCGACAATTTGATCGTTGGCAACATTGAAAGGGTTGTATCCCAACAAATCATAGATGTTTTCAGAGGCTCTTTCATTAGCGGCTTCTGTGGATATGGGATTTCTACTAGACATCGATAAGCTATTTCTATAGGCCTCCCACATCAGCGGATAATATTGATAGGCATTCACTCTTTTATATTCGGGTATTGCTCGGGTAATCATTCCCTGACTTACATTTAAACTGAATTTATCTTCAGATGTTTTACCGGTTTTGGTCGTAATCATCACCACACCGTTTGCACCTCTGGACCCATAAATAGCTGTAGAAGAAGCATCCTTTAAAATCGTAAAACTTTCGATATCGATCGTACTGAGACTCTGCAACGAGCCGGAATAGGGAACACCATCGACCACGTATAAAGGAGCATTATTACCATTGACTGAGCTGATTCCACGAATTCTAAAATCTGGAGCGCTACCGGGTTGACCAGAAGCCGAGGAGAGTTGGATACCCGGAGAAGCCCCCTCTAAAGCAGAAAGCACATGTGTTATGGCTCTTTTTTCAATTTGTTCTGCGTTAACTTGCGTTAATGAACCGGTAAAGGAACTTTTTTTTGCCGTGCTATAGGCGATGATTACCACGTCATCTAGTATTGCATTATCGTATTGCAACGTTACATTTATCGTTTTTGAGCTTCCAATCAAGACCTTTTTTGTAGTCATTCCCAAAAAAGAGAATTCCAGGGACGAACCAATAGGTGCTTGGATGGTATACTTTCCATCTAAATCAGTTTGAACAGCAAAGCTAGTTCCTACAATGGTAACTACTGCGCCAGGTAAACCATTTCCATTTTCACTAACAATTCCCTGTATAGTATTGTTTTGGGCATTTAATAGGTTGAATGTGCACAATAGAAAGACGACTGTAATGATTATTTTGTATGTGTTTTTCATCGTATAATATTTAATTTATTCATTATTTTTTAAGGTCTTAATTACTAGATGGTCGATCTTTTTGCTTAAAACTTTATACTCTTCAGCAATCTTTATAGCTGTAACACTATTGCGTTCTCCTTTGATGCATTGCCGTATAAACATTTTTGTGTAACCATACTTGATAAAAAGTTCGTGAATTACTAAAGTGTTGTACTTTCTGCGATTTGTTTTCATGTATTGCGATTTAAAATGTTAAATCATTTATATATATTTGCGTATTGTTCAAACTGATTTCATTTTTTAAACAATACGACTTAATAAGAATTCAATCACAAATGTATAATATATTTTACATTATCAAAATTTATGTAAAGTATTTTATGCAAATAAGTGTGTTAAAGTTTTGTTTTGATAGTAAAAAGCTTGTTTTGATAGCATTTTGATGAGAAAGTTTGAATTGGATTACAATGCGACAATTAAAAAAACATTACTCATTTTAGGATATTATGTCATACACCACGGTAGACCGAGTTAAACAGTTTATAAAGTTTAAAGGAATTAGTCTAAGAAAGTTTGCGGAGATTATTGGAGTATCTCATAGCCTGATTAATAATACCAAATCACTGGGATCCGATAAGTTAGAGAGTATCATTATAAAATATCCTGAAATAAATCCAGTATGGCTTTTAACGGGAAATGGAGAGATGTTGGACCAAGGTCAAGAGAACATATCGAATCACGATAGTATAGAGCAACCTAATCTCGTACTTTTAAGCGAAGCCAAATTGCTCAAAGAAATGAATTTATTGTTACAAGCGAGTTTGCATGATAAAGAACGACTGATAAAATTGTTGGAACAAGAAAATCGACGCTTGAGAAGTAATGAAATTTAAATTATTAACAACGAGACAACAAATAGACTTTCAAGGATGCAAAAATTATTGACGGTAGTCGTATGTGGGTTAGTAATGACTTCCTGTGCTACAATTTTGAATAAAAAAACTTATATCATGCCCGTTTCAAGTAATATCGAACCAGCCAAGGTCAAGGTTTATGATCAGGTTTATGAATTACCAGCTGATGTAGAAGTCACCCGATCAAATAAGGATCTGAATATGATACTGATCGCAGATAGTGTAAATATAGAATATACCATTAAGCCGCGTTTATCCGCGAAATTTTTATATATGAATCTGGTGGGGGAGCTAGCCGCTCCAATAAATTATGTCGTTGACCTGACCAATCATAAACGCTTTTATTACGGCAATAAAGTTTTCCTTAATACAGCAGATACGCTTAGGATTTACGAAGGAAGTATGGCTATAAAACAGCGTCGATACTTCGGTAAGGAATTTCGTAAAAACAAAGGAGATATTTTTTTTAGAGTATCAATTCCAGCTTTAAATTCATTTGTTCTGAAACCGAGTCAGGAACCGATCAAGGACAGAACAGGAATTTTTGGTATTTCTTTAGGTTTTGATTATTACTATAAAACCAATCAGTATTTAAGTACTTCAGGGACTTATGTAGCAAGTAAAACACCTCCTCCTTTTAGTGATTTTGAAAATATACAGTCTGCCTATTGGAGTCTCTCAAACAACCATAAATGGAATAGATGGAATCTGGGTTATGGAGTTTCCTATTCGCATAATATGTGGAAATTCGACAATTCTGGCTATGATATAGATGTGGATTCACCAGATCATATTTCAATTACTAAAACTAGTTATGCCTTGGGTCTTGTATTTCCGACCTCTTTTCAGTTAAATAAATTTTTTAGTTTTGGTTTGATCTATCGACCTAGTTTTTATCATTTGGGATCCAATCAGAAAGTGGAATACGAACATTTGATCAGTCTTGAAGCAATTCTTAAATTGCCCATCAGACAGAGTAAAAGTAGTTAAAAGTACTAATTGACAAAGCAGGTTTATACACAGATGAAATGAACAGTAGTTAATAATTTGCGAGCTGTTCACTCGAATAAACTTTTAATGAGGTTTAAGCATTTGTGATATTCTTTATTGTGTATCTGTGAATTCGAAATTTTTCTTGACAAACCAATCCGAATTGTCCCTAATTCCAAGATTGAATTGTTATAAATAAAATTTCTAAATTTCACAAAACATGAAAAAATTTGCATTTATTTTTAGATTAAATGGCGCTAGTCCTGCTGTTCCTACTGCTGAACAATTAGCTGAACGCCTAACTTGGTTGAGCGATTTAATAGACAATCAAACAGTGGTTGATCGGGGGAATACACTAACGTCTACTCCTGCAAGGCGAATTGATGCCGAGGGGGGAATTGAAGAGGATGTATGTGATGATTATTCTTTTTTTATCAGTGGCTACTTGGTCATACAGGCTCAAAATATCGATCAGGCTGTGACTATAGCATTAAGTAATCCCATTTATAAGGTGGGAGGCACTATAGAGGTGCGGGAAGTCGTTCAACGACCTTGATCCAGACTTTTTTTGTATATTGCTGTCCATTGACATATATGGTTTACTAGCCGATGTTGATCGATTAAGTATAGAGAATCAAAGCGGTTTGTAGGATCGATTATCTATGACTGCGAAAAAGTTTTTTTACGCAGTCATAGATAGCCGTAGTTGACAGTGTTAATTCAGAGGTAAAATTAAGATGGAGCAAGTTGTTACAAAAGATGGAATCCATCTACTGGGCATTAAAAAAGGAGTATGCCAAGAATTCCTATTAACTGTTCATTTTTCGGACTATACCGTTTTCCTAATCAAAGATGGTAAAGGTACTTTTTATGCAGATAGTAATTCCTTCCCTTTTTCAGGTCCCGTACTGTTATTTGCAACACCGATGCAAGGTTTATCGATAGCGTCTGAAGGGGAGCTGGAGTTTTTTACCTTACAGTTTCATTCAGATTTTTACTGTATAGAAACCCATCGTGAAGAGGTGGCTTGTAATGGACTCCTATTTAATTCTATTTATATAGATCCTACAGTACGTATTTCGTCGATCGAATGGGGTGTTTTTGAGCAACTAATTACTCAAATGCAGCAAGAGATCAGAGCTGTTGAATCAACGGAGATCGTATTGCGAGCATACCTGCAATTGATACTAGCAAAATCGAGTAGTATTAAAATAAAACTCGAACAAAGAGAATCCCTGTATCGAATGAAAGATGAAAAAATGGAACGATTTCGCGATTTATTGAATCAACATTTTCTCCGTCTTCATCGACCTATGGATTATGCGAACTTGTTAGATATTTCTGCTAATTTACTGACTAAAAAAGCCGTAAAATATTTTGGTAAATCGCCTTCTCAATTGATTCAAGAGCGTTTGATACTCGAAGCCAAAAAGAAATTACACCTGACTACGAGTAGTATTAAAGAGATCGCTTTTCAAATGGAATTCTCGGATCAATATTATTTTAGTCGATTTTTTAAAAAACACACCCTAGTTTCGCCTCAAGAATTTCGAAATCGGGCAGGAATTTCCGAAGTGGCATATTTGTCTAAGGAATAGGCATTTTCGTCCATGTTCTACTGGCGGTATATCGGCTAAATTTGTAGGCTCATATTCAATTTGTTGTTCAACGCAGTTTTCAAAACTAGTTTTTTATGACTAATAAGAAAGCTATTTGCTGATGTAACTATTGAAAAAATCAAATTTTCATTATGATACTAAAGATTATTACCCAGTTAGCAGGGTTGCAAAAGTCGTTTATCAACCTGCTTAGAATAGCTGTTTTTGTGGTTATGGTATGGATTGGCGGTTTAAAAGCTTTTCATTATGAAGCTGATGGGATCATTCCGTTTGTCGCAAATAGTCCCGTGATGAGCTTCTTCTTAAACAAGCCTGCTCCCGAGTACCAAGAATACAAAAATCCAGAAGGTAAAGAAGTGGCTGAAAATATAGCTTGGCATCGCGACAACGGTACTTATACTTTTTCCTATGTGCTTGGAACTGTAATTGTTTTGATAGGATTTTTGGTTTTGTCCGGAATTGGTTTTCCAAAAATAGGATTAATCGGAGGACTCTTGACCTTTGGGATGTCGTTGGTAACCCTATCTTTTTTAATAACCACACCCGAAGTCTATGTACCTAATTTGGGAGGAGATTTTCCAACGGAGCATTTTGGTTTCCCTTTCCTATCTGGAGCGGGGCGCTTGGTATTAAAAGATGTGATTATGATGATCGGTGGACTGATTTGTGCTTCCGAAAGTGCGCAACGTCTACTTCAAAATAAATCGCGATAGCATTTCGTAAATACTACGGTATATAAAGAAAGGATTTTTGACTGTCAAAGTCGAGAATCCTTTCTTTGTTTATTAGAGACCTTTTTTACCTAGTGACCAAAAGGGTTGAGAAAATATGTTGTGCGATGAAATTCCTTTTTGCTTGAGAAGCATCATGGTCTGTTGTATGGTTTTGGCATTGCCAATCAGGTAAAAATGTGTTTTTGCAACACTGATAAAATACTGTTCAAAAAATAAGTTTAAACCTTGTTCTATCTGACCTTTTCGTACACTGATTACCGGTTTAAATAACTCCGTAATGGTGGAGGTATTGATAGGATTGTTTTCGGTAATTACATAACACGGTTGTTGTATACTCTCGTATTCATGGATCATATTTAGTGCAAATCCCAATCCCGTTTCATCGGTTACGACTACGTGCATATCTGCTACTCCTTGTAGGGGAGAACGGCCTCGTGGAATCACCATTTTTAGCCGATCACCGATCTTAAGGTGCTCGATATAATCATTGCCTAATGTACCGCTATGTAGGTGGAACAGTATATAAAAACAATCGGGCTGGTCTTTTATGGTGATAGGTGTATAATTTCTAAATTCCGTATCGCTGACTCGGATACTGATTGCATCACCAAATTTACAATTGGGCATGGGGGTCAGTGATTTCAATTCTATTTTTAGCAATTCGGCATTCCACGGTTCTATCGCTACAACAGTACATTCAAAGTATAAGCTTTTCAACAAACTTTCCATGGCATTGGCCATCCATTTAGGCATTTTTGACATCATTTACAATTTGATGGGTCGATTGATTATTTCCACCCAGATTTCAATTGTAAAATAACGGAACAGGCCTTATTTAGACAAGGTATAAATAACGTTAATAGTTGGACGATTCGCGGTATCTCTTTCGAAAGGTAGTAGGGGATTCAGCTGTGGTTTTATGAAACAGGCGCGAAAAATATCTGTGATCGTGAAAACCCAAGTCGTAAGCGATTTCCTTAATGGAGTTATCGGTATAAAACAGCAATCTTTTTGCTTCGATAAAAACCTCTTGTTGAATCCAATAGGTTAACGAAAATCCCGTGTTCCCTTTTATACTATCGTTGAGGTAAGCTGTACTTACATTCAGCATTTTAGCATAGGTTTTCGGTTCTTTGATGGTTTTATAATGTGCTCGTACTAAGGCTCTAAATTGACTGCTGAGTATGCTCGTTCTATTTTCTGGTATTGCAGGTTGCGCTGTAGAATTTTCAAAATAGAACTGATTAAACAAACTGAGAAAACCTTCTACTAACAGTAGATTGGTAGTGGGCAAATCACATTGACTTTTTTGGTAGTCGATCGTCTTGTCAATCAGTTTTAGAAAGCTGACCATAATG
Organism: Flavobacterium sp. HSC-61S13; assembly: GCF_024171535.1. GTDB lineage: Bacteria > Bacteroidota > Bacteroidia > Flavobacteriales > Flavobacteriaceae > Flavobacterium. Next base: position 60,135 of record NZ_JALJZV010000014.1, read on the forward strand.
TCGTTTTGTTCCGGTCTAAGCGCTTTAATACTACGGTGCATCAACGATTCTTCAAGCTGGATCTTGTTTTTCGAATTAACCAAGTCCGCGTCGATTGCTAGAGACCAACCCTTAACATTTTTGACATTATTGGTGTAATGTACCTGACCTGGAAGTATATAACCCATAGCATTGTCTTCTATCACTATCTCCTTAAAGTCGACAAACATTGAAACGGTTCCTTGCTGTTGAATATAAAAGATGTAATAGGAATCGCGGTGCGTTAATCGGATCATTTGATGGTCATTTAACGGATCATCATAATTGATTTTATATACTTGGATTCCGATTTTACTATCGTGTAAATGGTGTAAAGGAATGTTTTTTATTGTTTTTTTTGAAGGCATAATAAAAACAGCTATAAAGGTAAAGATAGGGACTATTATCGGATTCGTGTATCAAAATCAGAGAAACGAAACCGGGCTTTTTAAATGTAATGGCTAACAAATACGATGGTCTATTTAGGGCATGTTCTCGGCTTTAATTGCATCAATAGTGTTAATTTTTTATTTTTAACAGTTTGCTTTTGATTGTTTTTTATTTTTTTATTATATTTAATTGATTGAGTTAACTCCTTAATGAAAAAGGGGTTAGACCAAATAATTCACTTCTAGATGATACTTATACTAAATAGACATCGATCTAAATAGCTTGGCAAACGATTAGCTCCTTCTACTGTTTAAAAGGTTTTTTTTAAGGGAAAAATAGGGTTTACTAAGGTAAGATAAATCGATTATTCACTTTTAAAATAAACCGATATGAAAAATATATTTGTATTTTTTTTCTCGACGATGCCGTGTTTCTCGCAATGCCCCTGTATCAAATCAGCTGTAATTGGTTTAGGTAAGGAAATGGCTAATAGTCATAATAATCTTGTCGTAGCGATGGATGATGTGCATATTCGTGCGGGAGATGCCGTAGCGTTGTACGCCAAAAAAGGTAGTGGAGAATTGCTGTGGTACGCCAAAGGGAAAAGAGTTAATGAAACCTTGGTTAAACCTTACGAAACCACAGAGTATACCGTAAAATCCGTTATGGAATCCTGTCCAGATGCCTATGATCGTGTTCTTGTTACGGTCGAAGAAGTTTCTACTGCTAAAACCCTCACTGTTTTTCCGAATCCAACTTCTAATCAGCTGAGCATAGTGGTAGCGGGTAATTTTATCAGTAAAATTCGCCTCTATGATATGAACGGTCGTCAATTAGCGTATTATGATTTTGCTGACTTAACTCAGCAGTATATCATGAAGCTTTCTTCTTTGAATTCAGGGATTTATCTACTCAAAGTTGTATTGGTCGGTGGCGATGAAGTAGTCAAAAAGGTCATTAAAAATTGAAGTGATGAAAGCCTTTATTTTAATTTATATAGTTCTATTGAATGTTAATGCTTGGGTTTTTTATGGGCAGGATTTGAGAATTAAACACAGCGACTTACCGTTCGCAATACCCGTTGTAGTGAAACCTTCGGATGGTGATAAGATAATCTACCAGTGGTTAGAAAATGATCAAATTATCGATCAGGCCAACGACTTTGTTTATATCATTCCTCATGATAAGGCGGTAGGGACTTATAGGTATATTCACCAAGTAAAAGGCGTCGACTGCTCGGAGTGGGTAAGTAGTAATTCTTTTACGGTCGAAATATATCAGGATGAACACGAGAAAGATTATTCTTTAAAACGCCCCATTGACGCTAATTTTAGTCCACAAAAAGAATTGATCGGGTATTTAGAAGATCTAAGGACACTTATCGATCAGACCAAGAAACAATTGGATATTTCGATTTACAGTATGGATAACTACGATATCTACTTGGCCTTATCAAGAGCCGCAAAACGAGGAGTACAAATAAGAATGTTGTATGAAGGCGCCTTAAAAGATAGAAATCAGCAATATGGTACGGCTTCGCATCGATTGGAGGAGATTGGAGTAGATGTAAAATATGTCAATAAAACAAACCATCATAAATTTGTAATCGCCGATCAAGAGTTCTTGATGACTAGCAGTGGTAATTGGAATGCTAAGACCAATTGGCAACATGAAGAAAGTAGTTTGCTTATCACGGATACGGATCTCGTCTTAGAGTATCGTGCAGAGTTTGAGTTATTGTGGAATCATTCGAGAGAATTTGGTAAGAGTTATACCTACAAAGTGATCAACTCGGATAGTTTGTTGAATCAAGTCCAGGAGAATCCCATTGCCAAAGCTTATTTTACTTCATCAAATTATAAAATTTCACACTCGGTCAATCATGGACCTACTTTTTCGAAAAATGGCAATCGACAAGCACTAGCTGATCAACTTGTTTTAAGGATTCAACAATCCGAAAAATCGATAAAAATTGCAAGTAATTATTTGCGGTCCCGCCCAATCTGTGAGGCTTTAATCGCAAAGAAACTCGAGAACCCCTCCATCGAAATTAAAGTGTTTACCGATCAGAACGAATATATTACGGATTATAGCAATCAATATCAAATTGCCGAGCGAGATGCCTGTTACACCCATGCCAATACTCCAGCTAAAAAGAGGGATTGCTTAGAGAAGAATTTTATGTATAGTTATAACTTAATCGAAGCAGGTATTGACCTTCGATTTAAGTGTTATTCGTATAAATGGCACTATAGTACAGCAAAGACCATGCATCATAAATATGCGATTTTCGATGATGATGTTGTAGCTGTTGGCAGTTATAATTACTCCTATAATTCAGAAACCAATTGCATGGAGAACCTCGTGGTTTTTGATAGAAATGCTTCACCAGCTACAGTAGACCAATATGTCACCAACTTTAACGATATCTGGGAATTAGGACGACGCGAAAATTACTATGAGGATCTTTTGGTTCATCTTGCTTCTCCCAGCCGATATGTTCCGTTACTATTTACACCCATGTCTTTGGAACACAGGGAATATGCCCATTTAAAGCAACAGTTAGAAAATGCAGTCCCTCTAGTCAAAGATGCGTATTTTAAGCAGCAAGGACAATTTTACTCTTCTTACTTCAAAGGGGTTTCTCTACAATACGGAGGAGGTGATCAGCAGATCACAGCAGTTAATGATGAGATCGACGGATTGTTTACCATCGATTATTCCTATGATAAAAAAAAGAAGTTGGTGTCGATTAATTTCGATTTCCCAATTGGGATTCCATATACAAAAACATTTCAATACGATAATCATAGTAATTTGATAGGGGTTAAGACGCCTTATATCAATTTGGATCTGACTTTTGAAAATAAGCAATTAAAGCAGCTCAATACATCAGGTGCTAGTTACCATTGGGCCTACAAGGGCTTAAACAACAACGAGCGCGAAATATCCTATAGCACAACGACTCGCCCTAATTATTTAGTGAGTACATGGACGAATTTTGATTTCCCCAAATCAGTAAGGGATTTTGAAGGGCGGAATTTGAACTGGGAGTTTGACGATCAGCATGAATTGATTGCTTTAAACCATACCGATAGGAATCTGCAATACGAAACGACAAGTACGGGTATGTCAGTCAGAGCTACCGATGGAAATCAAGTCGATTTACAACTTTTTAGCTTGAATAAATATTTAATTACCACCTTGGGTACCGTTGCAACAACAGTCAGTTATCACAACCAAGAAACCGGCGATAGTGATCGCAGTCTGGCCATTGATATCCATTCGACTCGTGTAACTAGCGGACCAGGGAGCATGGCACATATAAATTATGTATTAGATCCGTATGGGCGCGTGATTAAAGCTTTTGATTTAACGATTTCTAGAAAACCGTTAACGGGTGAAATCAAGACCATTAAACAAGGGAGTTTAGAAGAAGTACGTACTTATTCCGCGTGGAATCTTTTGACAGAACAATCCGTGAAGTTTGGCAATAAAGAAATATATCGAGTGAAATATCAATATGATGCTTTGTTTAGAATAAAACAATTGGACGAAAGCCTAGGAGGGACCACAGATCAAATAAGATATACGTATACTGCCAAGGGCGAACTGCATCAAGTAGTTAAAAATGGTTTGGTTTATGAAGAATATAGCTATGATGACTTAGGTAATAGGTTACAGGTCAAGTCAGGAGCAACTTTATATACGTATACAAACAATGATTACAATCAAACGACGGGTTATTCGTGGATGCAGTCGGGTATAATGAAACGTAAGAAATTCAAATACAACTTAGCGGGACAATTGCAAAGCCATAGTAATATAACGAACAATACGCTTACGTCTAGCAGACAATATGATTATGATGTTTGGGGCAATTTAAAGGAGGTAGCTTGGGCTGCTCAAAAGCGCACTTACTATTATGATGTTTTTAATAGAGCAACAGTGACCTATCAAAATAGCGTTGCCAAGCATAAGTTTGTATATGGTATTGCGAATGTTCCCCTTGCAATGCTCAATGAAAACGATCGTATTATCAGTACTTATTTGTATAGCGATCAGCATACACCCGTATTGATGCGCAAAGGAAGTCGAGACTATTATTTGATTACGGATATCCGAGGATCATTGCGCATGGTGGTTCAGCTTGATAATGGTGAAATTCAGCAAGAAATCACTTACGACGCCTTTGGTAAAATAATTACTGATACGCATCCCGGTTTTACGCCTTTTGGTTTTACAGCTGGCTTGTATGATTATAGAACGGGCTTAGTTCGATTGGGTTTCAGAGATTACTTTGCGGAGATGGGCAGCTGGACAACAGAAAATCCACTGGGCTTTTTGAGTGGACATTTTAATGACTATATCTATGCTTTAAATGATCCAATTAATTACAAAACTGCTGGGATACAAACCCGATATATTCACAAGTCAACCGATGGCATACATTCCAATTGGAATTCATTATTAACCCTTGTAATGGGAACAGCGGGAAAGGGAATGATTTGGGACGGTTTAGAATCTTTATGGGTTAAAGATCAACTGTCTTTTGACGGAAAAACCGCTCGAAATATGAAAAATAAAATTTACCCCATGACAGGAAATCCGGCTATGCACCAAAAGATCCATGCGTTTTACCAATCCAAATTTACTTACGAAATACCTTATACTATTTTCAATTGGGTGCAGTAGTCATTGCCTACTGTATCCAGCGTATGCTAAACTTAAGTATAATTCGGTATGATCAAAACGAATAAGCGATTATGGATTTTTGCGCTTAGGGCCTTTTTATTAAAAACAAAAATGCCACTAAACCAGATGGCTTAGCGGCATTTTTTATTGATGATGTTAGTTAGAATCTATAACGTACACTTACGCCAAAATCAGGTTCCAAACCATCTCTGTAATCGTCGTTAAAATACAGTTCTGGACGGAAATCTAAGGAAATTTGTAGTGGAATATCAAAATTGTACTCAATACCGATATTACCCGTTACCAATCCAAAAGAACCGCTATCGGTGTGTTTATGGTAATTTCCTTTGTAGTTCCAACTACCTATACCAGCTCCAACTCCAGCATACCAATTAAAACCACCCTCGATATTCCAAACCCATTCGTAAAGACCAACAACTTTAAAAGCTTTATAGTCATGATTACTTCTCCATCCTAAATCAAATTCCAAACGATTGTTTTTTTGAACAGCACGTTGGTAAGAAATTTCTGCTCCAAAGCCGTCGTTATCTCCAATACGTAAACCCAAAGCATTTTTAGCATTGATTTGAGCTTGTGATGTTAATACCCCTCCCAGAGCCAAAATTGCAGTTAAAATTATTTTTTTCATAGTCAAATATTTTGCTTCAAAAGTAACGGTTTCTTACGATTTTTTCAAACTTATTATCAGTTTGTGCACTTATGGGAAAAAATCTGAGATATGTATTTTGATCGAGTTCGTATGGTTGATTTTTTATAGGTTATTTAGTGAAATAAAGTAATTTATGTTTAAAACTATCGTTGTTAAATAATTGCTATAATTCTGTTTGTGACTTTTTGTATAAGATATTATTCTATATTTGCCCCATTATTAAGAATTTCACCTCGGTGAAATAGCAACCTGCCTCAACACGCAAGGTGCTGCAATGGATAAGCCAAGCAATTGGAAAAAAGGTTGATGCTACTTCAGGTTTTTATATCAATGCTTTTAATAATTATTTTAAAACGAAATTTGATATGAATTCAAACCACAAACTCTACAGTTTAATTCCTTTTTTAGTTTTTATTTCGGTCTTCTTAGGCGCGGGAATATACTTGGACGATTTTTATAAATTGCCGTCACCTATTGCTGTCATAGCTGGGCTGCTTGTAGCTTTCATTATGTATCGTTTACCTTTAAATGAGAAAATCAATCAATTTATAGAAGGCTGTGGTGATAGTAAGATAATCACCATGTGTGTGATCTATTTATTAGCTGGTGCCTTTGCAACGGTTACCAAGGCTATAGGGGGAGTTGATATGATGGTACATTTGGGATTGTCCTATATACCGATACAGTATTTGCCATTAGGAGTCTTTCTAGTTGCTTGTTTTTTGTCATTGTCTATTGGAACCTCGGTAGGTGCTATAGTGGCTTTAGGTCCAATTGTAGTGGGTTTAGCAGATCAGAGTGGTATCTCACTAGGTCTGGTTTGTGGTTCGCTCTTGGCTGGGTCTATGTTTGGAGATAATTTGTCCCTGATTTCAGATACGACTATCGCTGCAACACAAACATTGGGTTGCGAAATGAAAGATAAATTTAAAGCCAATTCCCTATTAGCTATCCCAGCAGCTATTATGTGTTGTCTATTATTGTATTTTATCAGTACTGATATCACTGTGGATCAAACTTTGACTAAACCTATTTTTGAAGCACCTCATTGGATAGTCTTTTTACCCTACCTATTGGTTATTCTATTATCGATTATGGGGCTTCACGTTTTTGTAGTGTTGACCATTAGTATAGTGGTCGCAGGTATCATAGGGTCGGTAGTTCAAGCCATGGATGTTATTGTTTTTTCTAATTTGGTCTATGAAGGTTTTTTGTCGATGATTGATATTTTTCTCTTATCAATGTTTACGGGCGGCTTGGCTAGAATGGTTGAAAAACAAGGTGGGATTCAATATTTACTTACGAAAATGCAAGGCATGATACGCGATCAGAAATCAGCACAGTGGGGTATAGGTTTTTTAGTTGCTAGTGTCAATCTAGCGGTAGCTAATAATACCGTCGCAATTCTAATTTCAGGCGGTTTGGCCAAAGATATTGCTGATAAATACCATATTTCCAAACCCAAAGCAGCGTCTATTTTGGATATTTTTGCGTGTTTTGTACAAGGACTATTACCCTATGGAGCACAAATATTGATATTACTGAGTTTTACAGCTGGTCGATTGGATTATTTAGATTTAGTTAAAAATGCCTTCTACTTATACTTCCTGCTCATCATTACTGCAGCAGCAATTATCTTTGGAAATCGCGAAAAAAAGCCAGCAGTTGTTATAGAATAATTTATAGTATTCTAAAATGTTTATATTTGCGGTTCATTGGAACATATTAATTACGTATTTACATGAAATTACTAGAAGGAAAAATAGCAATTATCACAGGAGCCAGTAGAGGAATTGGTAGAGGAATAGCTGAAGTTTTTGCAATACAAGGAGCGAATATTGCTTTTACATACAGTTCATCTGCCGAAGCAGCTCAAGTATTAGAAAATGAATTAATCGCATTAGGAGTACAGGCAAAAGGATACCAATCCAATGCGGCAGATTTTGATGCAGCTCAAAAATTAGTAGATACGGTTTTAGAGGATTTTGGAAATATCGATATTTTGATTAACAATGCCGGGATTACCAAAGATAATTTATTGATGCGCCTATCTGAAAGCGATTTTGATACCGTTATAGAGGTTAACTTAAAATCGGTTTTCAACATGACTAAGGCGGTTCAGAGAACGATGCTGAAAAACAGAAAGGGATCGATTATTAATATGAGTTCTGTGGTAGGAGTGAAAGGTAATGCTGGACAGACTAATTATGCTGCTTCTAAAGCAGGGGTTATCGGTTTTTCGAAGTCAGTAGCTCTGGAATTGGGATCTCGTAATATTCGTTGTAATGTGGTTGCACCGGGTTTTATAGAAACGGAAATGACGGCAAAATTGCCTGAAGATGTGGTTAAGGGATGGACAGATGCAATTCCATTGAAACGCGGTGGTACTCCAGAAGATGTAGCCAACGCATGTGTTTTCTTAGCTTCTGATTTATCGGCTTATGTGACCGGTCAAGTCATGAATGTAGATGGTGGAATGTTGACCTAATAGGTCATATCTTATTTGAAAATAAATTAACAATAGATCATAAAAAGCAGTAATAAGATTTTCTTGTTACTGTTTTTGTTTTATTTTTAAACAGCTTTAGTTGATACTAATACTTTAACTATTTTTGTATAAATAAACAAGAGATGGAATACTTACTCGTGAAGTAAATAAAAAGATAAAAAAAAAGAATTATGATTATAGAACCTAAAGTACGTGGCTTTATTTGTCTTACTGCACATCCAAAAGGATGTGAGCAAAATGTGATTAATCAAATTAATTATGTAAAATCTAAAGGAGCTATTGATGGACCTAAACGAGTATTGGTTATCGGTTCATCTACCGGTTTCGGATTGGCATCGAGAATCACTAGTGCCTTTGGATCTGATGCTGCCACTATAGGGGTTTATTTTGAAAAACCACCTGCAGAGGGCAAACCGGCATCACCAGGTTGGTATAATACTGCTGCATTCGAATTGCAGGCGCATAAAGCGGGTTTATACGCAAAAAGTGTCAACGGAGATGCATTTTCCCATGAAGTTAAAAAAACTGTTTTGGATTTGATTAAAACCGATTTGGGACAAATCGATTTGATTATTTATAGCTTGGCTTCTCCTAGAAGAACGCATCCGGATACCGCTGAGGTATTTAATTCGGTTTTAAAACCTATTGGTCAAAAATTCTCTAGTAAAACAGTCAATTTCCATACAGGAGATATATCCGACATCACTATCGAACCTGTAACGGCTGACAGTGATATAGAAAACACCATTGCCGTTATGGGCGGTGAAGATTGGGCTATGTGGATCGAAGCCCTAAAACAAGCTGATTTACTAGCTGAAAATGCGGTAACGGTGGCTTATTCCTATGTAGGACCAGAATTGACAGAAGCGATTTATAGAAAAGGAACAATAGGTAGAGCAAAAGATCATTTGGAAGCTACTGCTTTTGAAATTACCGATTCTTTAAAAGCCATCAATGGTAAAGGATATGTATCGGTTAATAAAGCGTTAGTAACTCAAGCCAGTTCTGCGATTCCAGTTATTCCACTCTATATGTCTTTGCTATATAAAGTGATGAAAGAGCAAAATTTACACGAAGGCTGTATCGAACAAATTCAACGTCTATTTCAAGAGCGTTTATATACTTCCAAAGCCATTCCAACAGATGAAAAAGGAAGAATCCGTATTGACGATTGGGAAATGCGCGAAGATGTTCAGCAAAAAGTCATTGAATTGTGGAAAGAAGTAACCACCGAAAACCTACCTGAACTAGGAGATTTAGCAGGATATCAACAGGATTTCTTTAATCTTTTTGGATTTAAAGTTGCCGGAGTTGACTATGATGTTGAGGTAGATGAAATGGTTCAAATTCCAGGTTTAGTATAAGTATTAGGTTAATAGTGTAGAGGACACCCTTATTTAATAAAATAAAAGCAGTAGTGAATTTCGATTTGCTACTGCTTTTTTTATTATAAACTAAAGGGATTAAGTAATAATTTCTAGTTAAGATTTCATCTATTATCTTAAAATTGTATGATAATTATCATTTTTTGATGCATATATTATAGTTATTTTTATTTTTAAATAAAACTATAAACTATGAATATGATTACAACTGCTTTGTATTCTTTTAGCAATGGAGCTTTTATTATGATTGGTGTTTTTGCTCTGGTTTGTATCGCCATTGTCGGTGCTATATTCCTATTGATGGGAACCGATAAAAGCAAAAAAACAAATGGTGATAATTCTAAAGAAACTTAATTTAGTTTGCATCTTTTAAATTTAAAAAGATGCAAACTTTTTGTAAAGTAATTAATTGTCGTAGTGTTTGCGATTCTAAAGTATTGAATAGGGATAATTATACTAATCCAAACCTAATTTACTGTGCTTTTTTAATCAATTCTTCGATGATATTCCAATCGTACAAATGGAAAGTCATACCGTTACTCATTGCGACAAACATACCATTTGGAAATTTAGGTCCTAGATTGATATGTGTAACATCGGCTCCATCACATTCTATGGTTGAAGTGGGGATTTCAGCAAGTAGTGGATATTCGTTGGGATTTCCATTAGCGCCTTCTCTAGGGTATACCATAAAAGTGTTGGCTTGTTGATTGGATACTAATATATATCCAGTTGTTGGGGTCTTTTTATAAATCGCGATACCTTCGTGGTCCGATTTAAAGTCGTCTTTTCCAAAGAAAGCCAACTCGCTATCATTATTTGCGGCTGGGTCGGCTAAGTATTTTTTAATACCTGCTTGTTCATCACTATAATATATATATCCCAATTCATTGTCCACAGCAATGGCTTCGATTTCTTTTTTACCACTAAAACTACCGAATTTGCGAACTACTTTAGCATCAACTGCCCCGTTTTTATCAGATAATTGGTATTGCCATAAATACGTTCCAGAAGGACCCGATTTTCGTCCCAATACGGCAAATATAGCGTGATCGCTTGGTCTTGTATATAAGGCTAATCCCATGGGGCCGCGCTCTGATTCTCCTTCGAATACTGCAATTCCGCCATTGTCGATAGGTGTTAAGTCGGGTAAAGAGAATATTCTGATTTTATTGGTTTCCCGTTCCGTTGTAACAGCGATATCCACAGTTTTGCCATTTATGATGAAACCGTAAGCGATATCCACGTTATTTGGTCGTTGTAAAGGAATACTTTTTTTGATGATTTTCCCGTTTAAGTCATAGAGAAACAGTCCACCGTCGCTGTCTTTGTCCGTGCCTATTACTAGACTTTTAGTTGGGTCTGTAGGATGTATCCAAATTGCTGGATCGTCGGTATCGTGTGGAGTTGGTTCTGTAATTACTACAGGTTTTATGGCGTCAGCTCGTACTGGCGCCAATTGATCGTTTTTACAGCTTAGTACTAGCCCCGTTAGCAAAAAGGTATATAGAATAGGGTATAGAGATCTTTTCATGATTTTATTTTTTAATTTCTGAGGTGTTTATTATTTTTCCAGAAGCATTGACAGTTTGGATTAACATTTTTGTGGCGGTGATTGAAAAAGTCATAAAACCAGCTTCTGCTTGTGAAAATAGCGTGCCTTCTGTTATTCCCGTTGGTCGAACTTCGCTAGCTGCTCCTGATAGAAACTGCGTAGTATAACGGCCCTTTGGTTTGATGATCTGTAAATCGTGTTCGTGACCGCATAGATAAGCATCAACTTGGTATTGATCAAAAATATCGGCAAATTGCGCTGCAAATGCCACGGTATCGGGGCTGGTTTTTCGCTTGCCCCCGCTGTATAAAGGATGATGCCCCACAACGATTTTCCATTTTATGGAAGGATCATTGTTTTTTAGATTGTTTTTAAGCCATAACGTTTGTGCAGCAGTATCTTGAGCAATGATATTATCATACATGTCGCTTCCCGGTTTGTAATAACTCTTGATATAGGGATTGGTATCCATAAACAACATCAATACTTTTTCACCGTTTTTTAGTTCAAAAGTCTTGCTATAATATTTCTCTGGCATTTTCCAACGTCTACTGATTTTGGAGTAGTCAATTTGCGCCTGTATATTGCCTCTGTAATCATGATTCCCCAAGGCCACATACCAATTGTGGTGCAGACTAATGTTTTTATAGATACTTTCAAAGGAGGACACCCATTGATGATCGCTAACACTTTGCACCCCGTTTGGATAAAAATTATCGCCTACACTGATCGTGAAATCAGCATCTATAGTCATGGCCGCTTTGCCCATTTGTTCGGCAACTTCTTTTTGATAGTATTGTCCAAATCTTCCGAAATCACCCATTAATAAAAAGTTTAAACTCTTGGGTTCCGTTTTTAATTCGGATATAAAACCTTCTCGATAACCTGATTTTTCTTCTGCAAGAAAATCTTGCGAAAAGGCTGTAGTGCAGTAGAAGGCTATTAAAAGTACTAAGATTCTTTTTGTCATGATATAAATAAATAAAATTCTGGCAGTATAAACACTGCCAGAATTTTTGGATTAAAAGTCAAATTTTAGACCTAGATTATAACGAGGTTGATAATACTCCAACTGTTTGGTATTTGAAGAAACACCTTGATAATATCTTAAGGCTTGGTTGGTAAGATTATTGGCTTCAGCAAATATTCGGATGCTTTTTGTAATCTTATAAGAAGCATTTAAATCCAAAAAGAACTGTTTGTCGTAATAACTATCGTGGAATTCGTCGGAACCCAATTCATCCAAATAGCTCGAAGCAAAATTAGCAGATGCTCTAGCAGAGAATTTGCTGTTTTCCCAAGATAAAGACCCGTTAAACATATGAGGGGCTGTTCCCGGTAACGTAATATTACTTCTTTCGTTTCCTTCTTCGTCAGCAATTCCTTGTGCTTTGGATTTGGTGTAGGTATAATTTGCATAGATACCGAATTTTTTCAGGAAGTCTCCCGGTAGAAAATCCAATTGACGTTGAAAGGCAACCTCAAATCCGAAAACATTAACCTGTTTTCCATTTCTAGCTTGAACAAAAGTCCAATCTTCTCCAGCTGGAATTGGATTGTTTTGAGAAGGAAAGTCCTTGGCGAAATCGGCAGTGCTATATTGATTGTTACTATAAGTATAGATAAAATCTTTTAAATTTTTATAGAAGAAACCTCCAGAAACTAAACCGATGGATTCAAAATAATTTTCAGCCATAAAGTCAAAGTTATACGAGTAAGTGGCATCTAATTCTGGATTTCCTGCTTGTATTTGCGAATCTGAAGCGATATTATTAACATAAGGCGCCAGTGCATAATAATTTGGACGAGCTAAGGCTGTTGTAAATGCTGTTCTTAGTATAAAGTCTTTGGTGACATCATATTTAAAGGAAATGCTCGGAAGTATATTGGTGTAAGAGTTGGTCGTATTGATTTCACCTTCTAATTCTTCTTCATCCAAAACTCTATTTCCTGTATAGTCGATATGTGTATTTTCAATACGCGCACCGACAATCATGGACAATTCATTGCTTAAATCTTGATCCCATCTGATATAGGCAGCATAAATATTTTCTTTAGCCTTGTAGTTTACTGCAAGAAATTCAGCCGGATCTTGTTCCCCTTTGTATAAGGCTGTATTATTAAGATCAAGTCCTCCTAAATAAGAAGCCGAGGCAAATTGCCCTGCGATATATTGGCTTCCTGGATTAAATCCTTTCCCGTCATAATAAGTAGTAGGTACATCAGCAAGTGTAATTTTATTAATAGGGGTATAACTGTAAAAATCATTATCGCGTTCTTTGTCTTTTAATCGAATTCGTAAACCGGTTCTCAATCGACCTTTCTGTCCATCAATAACAGAGAAAGGAAAGCGGATATTTACTTTAGCTCCCAATTCACTTTCTTCAGTATTGTTGGTGTTCTCAGACAATGCCGCTTGTTTAAAAGATTTAGAATTTTCACCAGTTGTAGTGATTAAGGGTTTACGCAGGTCTGTTAGATTTTCGTCCATATCTACGTTTTTCTGCTCAAAACCAATGTAACGTTCGTTAGGGCGGTATTCTCTTGCTTTGGCATAATTAATCGACCAGTCTAGATCCAATTTGGAATTTAAAAGGTGTTCTCCTTTTATCGAATAGTTCTGTACGCGTTGTTCTTCGAGCCTTCTATTTTTGTTTCGACTGTTGTCAATCCCGCCTTTAGTTTCACGTTTTACACGTCCTTTATATCCTGCGATCGATTCCCCATTATAAATCGGTTCGATTTTATCATAGGTTGTTCTAAAACGATTCTCTCTATCATCTCTCCAGTTGTAGATAGCATTGGCAAAGATGGTGTTGTTGTCATTAAATTTATAATCTAATGCAACAGCTCCGCTACGTCTGATTCGCTGTACATCGTATTGGCGGATCTCGGCTTTTTCAAGATAGGTATTACCCATTTTGTCTTTGGTCCATACGTTTTCGATATTATCAGAACCGTAATCATTATTGTTATAGGAGGCACTGAAAACCATACCCAATTTGTCTTGTAGGTAGCGGTTACCATAAACCAAACCGGCTGTGTAATTGGCCTTTTCACGAATAGGAGCATAGCCTCCAGCTAAAGTAGCCGAAATACGCTCTCCGTTTGGTGTTGCACGGGTGATTAGATTCACTGAACCACCGATGGCATCAGCATCCATATCTGGAGTAAGGGTTTTATTGACCTCTATAGTCGCAATCATATCTGACGGAATTAAATCCATTTGCACATTTCTATTGTCTCCTTCAGCTGACGGAATACGGTCTCCGTTTAAGGTTACAGAATTTAAAGAAGGTGCCAATCCTCTAATGATGATGTTACGCGCTTCACCTTGATCGTTTTGCATGGTGATACCAGGAACGCGTTTTAATGCATCGCCTATATTGGAGTCAGGAAAACGGCCTACTTGATCAGAGGAAATAATATTGGTGATGTTTCGGTTGTTCTTTTGTTGATTTAAGGCTCTGGATTGACCTTTTAAGGAAGCTCCAATTACAATTTCTTCAAGGCTATTAGCATCCCCACCAAGCGCAATATGTGTTAGGGTATTTTTTCCTGCTACTACCACCACATCTTGAGTATGGGATTGGTAACCGATATACAAAACTTGCAATTGATACGTTCCAGATGGAACATTTAAGAATTCATAATCACCAATTTGATTGGATATGGTGTATTTGTTTGCCGAATTTAGTAGCTGAACCGTGGCACCAGGTAAGGAAATGTTGTCTTCAGCGTCAGTGATCTTTCCCGATATAACGCCCGTTTTTTGTGCATTAGCGAGCTGGCTCAGCATAAGTGCAACAAATAAAAATAGTAGTTTTTTCATTATAGATAGGTGTTGTTATTTATGGGGCTAAACTACTTGAGCGTTGTTAAGATCGTGTTAACACCGGATTATGTTTGTTAGGCTAATTTAAACACCACTTTATCAAATGGTAAACGAGTTTTTTTTGAACGCTTCCTATAATCGAAAAGTATCCGTAAGCTAATGGTTTGGGTGTTATTGCTTTAAGCGTAAATATTTGATGGAATGCCTTTTTTGAACTATGATGTTATACTATATTTAATGTTAAGCAGGGATCCACGGTTTATAACAGCTTCAATATCGGAGGTGGTTTATTTACAACAAACAAGATGTCCGTGAGTGTCCATACTCCATTAAAACTGCAATTTAGTCAACACCCAATTCTTGGTATCGATAAGTAATAATTCATTATGTAAGTGTGGTAAATTTAGAATCACTTTGAGGGTTTCGTGTGCCATCATCGTACCGATAATTCCAGTAAAAGTTCCTAAAACACCGTTTAAACTACAGTTTGGGACTCTTTTGGGATCTGGGGCTTCTGGGAAAACAGCTCTTAAATCTTTGGATCCATGATGGTTAAAAACCGCTAATTGACCATCAAATCCCAAAATACTACCATATATTAAGGTCTTACCCAAATCAACACAGCTATCATTGACAAGATATCTCGTACTAAAATTGTCCGATCCATCAACGATATAATCATAATTACTCAAAATAGATACAGTGTTTTCAGCAGTTAATTTTTCGTTATGGGTGTGTATAGTAATGTTTTCGTTGCAAGTTTTAAGTCGTTCTGTGGCGACCGTTGTTTTGTAACGGTTAACATCTTTTTCATGGTATAGTATTTGGCGATGCAAGTTGTGAATTTCGATGGTATCGAAATCAACGAGCCCTAATGTGCCCACGCCACTAGCAGCTAAGTATAAGGCGACTGGACAGCCTAATCCTCCAGCTCCAACGATCAAAACACGGGCTGTTTTGATTTTTGTTTGCCCCAATATACCTACCTCATCCATAGCCATTGGTCTGTTATAACGTAAAAAATCGGAAGTATTTATCATTTTATTTTGTGCTTCGTGTGAATTAAGAGTCTGTTGATTATATAAAGGAGCGGTCCCAATCTTTCCATACAGGCTCATAGCCGTTGTTTTTTATTAAGGCAGCTATTTCGTGAGTGGATCTGTTATCACATATTTCGAATTGTTCTAAGGATGTCTGATCTACTGCATACCCTCCGGGATTTGTTTTTGAACCGGCACTCATACTGGTAGTACCTAAACCGATGATGTGATTTCGCAACAGTTCACTTTCGCGGGTGGAAATAGATATTTCTAAATCTTCATTCCAAATTCTATAAGCGCAGATAAGTTGCACCAGATCTTTGTCGTGCATAATAAAATTCGGTTCTACAGTTCCTTCAGCTGGGCGTAGTCGAGGAAAGGAGACCGAATATTTACTTTGCCAATAGGTTTTTTGTAAATAGTCGAGATGAAGTGCATTAAAGAAACTATCGGTACGCCAATCTTCTAGACCGAGTAAGACGCCCAGTCCCATTTTGTGTATACCTGCCGATCCAATGCGATCGGGGGTATCCAGACGGTATTCAAAATTAGATTTTTTACCCTTAGGATGGTATTTTTTATAGACGGCCTTATGATAGGTTTCTTGATAAACCAACACAGCATGTACACCGAGTTGATGCAACCGCCGGTATTCTTCGACTGACAACGGTTGTACTTCGATTGAAATATTGGAAAAAGTCGGTTTGATCAATCGAATGGCCTCTTCAAAGTAATTGATGTTGACACTATAATTTGCTTCACCGGAGACCAACAAAATATGATCATACCCCTGTGATTTAATCGCGGCTATTTCCAAATTAATTTCCTGTGGATTCAAGGTTTTTCTGGGAATGCGATTATCCATGCTGAAGCCGCAGTATGTACAAATATTTTGACATTCGTTGCTCAAATACATCGGAGCAAACATCTGTATGGTTTTACCGAATCGCTTTTGGGTCAATTGTTGACTGATTTGCGCCAATTGTTCTAAAAATGGCTGGGCAGCAGGGGATAGTAATACCAAAAAATCATCGAGTGATTTTTTGGATTTATTTAGACTGTGCTGTACTTGTTCTGGTGTTGAAGAATAAATTTTATGTTGTATTTCTTCCCAGTCAAATTGTTCTAAAATTGTGGTGAAAGCCATTTTAATCAAATAAAAATGAAGTTAAGGGACTTGAAGCATGGGCATAGTTTAGACGAGGTGCTAGTGTAGCATTAAAAGCTTGACGTCCAGCGATAACGGCCAAACGAAAGGCATTAGCCATGGCAACGGGATCCTTTGCTGCTGCTATGGCTGTGTTAACCAATACAGCATCTGCACCGATTTCCATGGCTTTTGCAGCGTCGGAGGGGGAACCGATTCCCGCATCAACGATAACAGGTACTTTGCTATTTTCAATGATGATCTCCAAAAAGTCAAGAGTTCTCAAACCTTTATTAGATCCGATGGGAGCGCCAAGGGGCATAACGGCCGCAGTTCCCACATCCTCCAAGCGTTTGCACAAAACGGGATCGGCATGTATATAAGGTAAGATGATAAAACCCAGTTTCGCTAGCGCTTCTGTGGCTATTAAGGTTTCGATAGGATCGGGTAATAGATATTTTGGATCTGGATGAATTTCTAATTTTAACCAATTTGTTTCCATCGATTCTCGGGCCAATTGCGCAGCGAGTATGGCTTCTTTTGCATTACGCGCACCCGAAGTATTGGGAAGTAACGATATAGTGGGATGTTGCAAATGTTGTAATAAATGGTCTTCTGGAACGGTTAAATCCAAACGTTTAAGGGCTACAGTGACCAATTGGCTTTGCGATTTTAAAATTGCCTCCTCCATCAATTGGGCAGAACCAAATTTACCCGTTCCTAAGAACAGTCTCGAAGTGAAAATCTTATCTTGAAAATTAAATGTTTCCATGAAGTATATTATTAAGCGTTAAAACGGTTCGTTTTTTATCGTTGGAATTGTTTATTAAGGTAGAAAATGCCATTCCATGTACTCCACATTGGAGCAGTTCGTCGATATCGTTAAGTTGAATGCCTCCAATAGCAATTATCGGTGTTGTTAAATTCATTCGAGCACATTCGGACAATAAAATTTTATAGTTCGCGATGCCTAGTAAGGGATCTAATTCTCGTTTAGTTGCTGTAAAACGATAAGGCCCTAACCCGATATAATCACAACCCTCTCGGTTTCTCTGTATCACATGTTCCAAGGTATTGGCTGTTCCTCCAATAATTTTATCCGGCAAATGCTTTCTCGCAACTGCGATAGCAGTATCCGACAAGCCTAAGTGAACCCCGTGGGCATCGAGGGCTAACGCAATATCAATATGGTCATTGATAATCAGAGTAGCATGATAGGGTTCACACAGTTCTTTTACCTTTTCTGCCGTGTGACAACGCTGTCGGTGTTCGGCATTTTTAAAACGAAACTGTATGCAGTTAAGACCTGCATCCAAGGCTGATTGAATGTTGTAAAGTTGAATTTGTTCGGTGTCTCCATCCGAAATATAATGCGATTTAGCTATCATGATAACCTAATAAAGAGGGGTTTGATTGTAAAAATTTCTCGACATATAATTTTCCATTAAAACAGGCTTGTTGCATCGACAGCCCTTTTGCAAGTTCAGCGGTAATAGCGGCAGAAAGTACGCAGCCAGAACCGTGTTTTTCGTATACTTTAGCTTCCGTAGGAGGTAAGTATTCAATTTTGTGATCACTAATGATATAATCCAGTCCTCGGGCTGTTTGATGATGACCTCCTTTGAGCAGTATTGTTGTATAAACACTAAGTGCTTTTGCCTTTTCAATTGGATCGGTGTATTCGCTGACCAAAGTTTGTATTTCGTTTATATTCGGGGTTAATAAATCAATATCTTCTAGGATTTGATAGAGCATATCCGAAGCCATTGCATCGACAAAAGAAAAGTTTGTCGTAGATTTTAAAACGGGATCCCAAATAATTTTGACTGTTGGTTTTACTTTTTTAATCTGTTTAACAAGTGTATATACAAAGTGATAATTGGGGGTTATTCCTATTTTAACCGCTTGGATATCGAAGGAATTCAACATATAGTCCAAGCTCAAAACAACGCTCTCTAGTGGTAGCCATGTTAGTGAAATAAAGGCGTCATCCGATTGTAGGGTATTGGCTGTTAGTAGCGCTAAGCCATAAGTATTCAGGCATTCAAAGGTCTTACAATCTGCCAGAACCCCGGCACCACCACTTGGATCAAATCCAGCAATACTCAATACTATGGGGCGAATTGTTGACATATTTTAAAATTATTATATCCCTGTTCCGTGTTCCAAATAGTTCCTAATAAGGCAATATCATCGAAAGTGTCGGGAAGTAGGGATTGGATGGTTAAAGGAGTGATGCCTCCTAAAGCAATGAGTTTTGTATGGTAGTTGCTGCGCTTTGCTAATTCTAGTTTCCAGTTGGTATTGACTTGGTAATTGGCTTTGGAAATGCTTGGATAAATCGGGCTGATAAAGGCTTTTTTAAAATCACTGCTTAAGCTGTTAAACTCTGCTATGGAATGTGTTGAAGTAGAAAGACTAAGCGATTTAAAATCGGAGGGATCTAATTGACTTCGCAGAGCAGTATTCCAATGAATTTGATGAATATTAAAGTAATTGGTCAAGGAAAAATGCTGATGCAACACAATTTTAGAGTGATTTTCCAATCCGATTTTTGCCAGCAATTGGCTCAGTTGAACAGCATCCAAATGGGGTTTACGCAAATGCAAACAGCTCAATCCCGCTGAGAAAAGTTGATTGATGCGTGTGATTTCGTTGGGCACTGCCGTCGGATTGGAAATGACTATCATGATTTTTAGCTATAAATTTCTTTCCCCGCTTCAATAAATTCGGCAGATTTGGCTTGCATACCTTTAGCGGCTTCTTCTCTGATTTCTTGGGATATTTTCATCGAACAAAATTTCGGACCACACATCGAACAAAAATGCGCCACTTTTGCCGCGTCTGCAGGTAGGGTTTCGTCGTGAAATTCTCTGGCGGTATCCGGATCTAGGGACAGATTAAATTGATCTTCCCATCGAAATTCAAATCGAGCTTTGCTTAACATATTGTCGCGATATTGAGCTCCGGGATGTCCTTTAGCTAAATCAGCGGCATGAGCGGCGAGCTTGTAGGTGATAACCCCATCCTTGACATCTTTTTTGTTGGGTAAACCCAAATGTTCTTTAGGAGTTACATAACACAGCATCGCAGTTCCATACCAACCGATCATCGCAGCGCCTATGGCCGAGGTAATATGATCGTAACCCGGAGCGATATCGGTGGTCAAAGGTCCCAAAGTGTAAAAGGGTGCTTCACCACAATCGCGCAATTGCTTTTCCATATTCTCTTTAATCAAATGCATGGGTACGTGACCCGGACCTTCTACCATCACTTGAATGTCGTGTTTCCAAGCAATTTTGGTCAGTTCTCCTAAGGTTTCTAATTCCGCAAATTGCGCGGCATCGTTGGCATCTGCTATAGAACCGGGACGCAATCCATCGCCTAATGAAAAAGCGATATCGTATTGCTTCATGATTTCACAGATGTCCTCAAAATGGGTATATAAGAAATTTTCTCGATGGTGAAACAAACACCATTTAGCCATAATAGACCCACCTCGGGATACAATTCCCGTGACGCGTTCGGCGGTTAGATGAATGTATCGCAATAAAACTCCCGCGTGAATGGTAAAATAGGAAACCCCTTGTTCCGCCTGTTCGATTAGGGTATCTCTATAGATTTCCCAAGTTAAATTTTCCGCTACACCGTTTACTTTTTCTAAAGCTTGGTATATAGGTACTGTTCCGATAGGCACGGGAGAATTACGGATAATCCACTCGCGGGTTTCGTGTATGTTTTTACCTGTTGATAAATCCATGATGGTATCAGCACCCCAACGACAGGCCCACACCGCTTTTTCGACTTCTTCTTCAATGGTAGAGATGACGGCACTATTGCCGATATTGGCATTGATTTTTACCAAGAAATTTCTACCGATTATCATCGGTTCACTTTCTGGGTGATTGATGTTGTTGGGAATGATAGCACGACCAGCCGCAATTTCTTCCCTTACAAACTCCGGAGTGATGCGTCGTTGGGGAGTGCGCGCGCCAAAACTATTTCCAGTATGCTGCTGTTGCATCGCGCTGGTCGCTTGTGCGAGTTGTTCTATTTTTTGATTTTCACGTATGGCTACATATTCCATTTCTGCAGTGATGATGCCTTTTTTCGCATAATGCAATTGACTAACATTTCTATGGGGCTGCGCTACTTTGGGTAAGTGTAGGAATTCGAAACGCAAATGATCTAACTGTGGATCATTTAAGCGCTGCTGTCCATATTGGGAAGTAATGGAGTCCAATACGCTTACATCCTGACGGTCGAGGATCCATTGCTCTCTGATACGAGGTATTCCCTTTCGAATATCAATCTGGATGTTCGGATCGGTATAGGGACCAGAGGTATCATAAACAGCTACGGGCGGGTTTTTCTCTATACCACCATTGGCTAATTTGGTATCGTGAAGGGTGATTTCTCTCAGCGCAACTCGTATATCGGGAAACAAATTTCCGTTTAAATATATTTTGTTCGAGTTGGGAAAAGGGGTTTGCGATATTTTTTCATGCTTTTTTTCCATTTTTTATAAAGTTTGTGGTGAATAATTAGACTTGTAAAATGGAATTTAACCGCCTTGGGAGGCCGTTATAATGAGAATTGAACTCCCTGGCTGTAAAAAATACGTAGCCCAAAGATTTTTGGGAATTACTCGATGGTCTACGGCGACCGCAATTCCCGTGTAGTCAGCAGAATTTTCAATAACCAGAAGATCCTGGATACTGAGCGTTGTTACTTGATACGTTTTCGTTTGATTGTTGATTTGCAGTTCCATTCCATTTTAGATTAAGGTATCACTTTAGGAATGGCTACAATTCGTGTGTATACACGAATGAAGTCATCTTACTTTTTCCTACGCTAGTGTGATCTAGATCAGGTTCAAAGGGTAAAATCTCAGCCCACATTTCTGTAGACACCCCTAAAGCTTGAGGCAAATATACTTAAATAATCAGATTATCAAAGAAGAATTATTTTATTAAGTTTTATAAAAAACCAAAATTTGAAGTAGTCACGTTTTTGACACTGTTGCTCTAAATAATTGATTTTCTCGAAGCTTTTTTTAAAATTTAACAGTAATTAAGTGTTTTTTAGTAAAATGACACTTATAAGTGGTTTGTTTAATTTCATTATTTACATATTTTTATTAAAATAAGGCTATTGTTAAAGATTAGTTGGTGTTTGTGTTGTGAAATATAAAACCGCTGCTTTAAGCGTGCTTTATAGTAAATGTTTTTTTAACCAAAAATTTTAAACTTATGAAAAAAGTATTTTTAATGTTGATGACCATGTCGCTGATGTTTTCCTCATGTAACTCAGACTCCAGCGATTCAACAGATCAAGGCGTAGATCGCTTAGAAGCGGCAACCAGTTCTAATCTAAAAAAACTTAGAGCACAAGCTTTATCAGACATCAATACTGGTGGTAAGGTCTATTATAGCTCAAGTAAAGGGGCTGTTTTTTATTCAAAATCAAAATCACATATTATCATTCCGGCTCATGCCATTACCACGAAAAATGGAAAGGTTATTGACGGAGAGATCGAAATCGATTTTATTGAGATTTTTACCAAAGAAAAAATGGTAGTGACCAACAAACCTACCATGTCAAAGGACTCTAAAGGCACCAAGGATTTGTTGGTTACTGGTGGTGAGTTCTATTTGGATATTAAATATAAAGATGAACAGGTGGAAATCGTAAAGCCCATCCAAGTTAATATAGATACTTCCAATTCAAAAGCTGATCCAAATGGAATGTCTCTGTGGTCTGGAGATATTGATGAGAATGATAATTTGACGTGGGATACTGCACCGAAAGATCAAGTGAGTTTTGGTGATGATGGCGTGGTATTTAATACTAAGACAGGCTCGCAGTTTTATAATGTTTTTATAAAGATTACTATTAATTTAGGTTGGACCAATATTGATAAAATACTAGTCAAGAATGGCCCTAGAACTACAGTCCATGTACAAGTGCCTCTTGCTTTTAATTATACGAATTCCGCTGTATATATAATAGTCAGAGGAGAGAATAATGTGCTTTTTCAGTTGTCTAGTTTTGATTTTTCTAACAATGCCTTCGGCGATAATGATGCGATTTTACCAGAGGGATTAGATTGCTATATCGTCTTTACTGGCGAGCACAATGGGAATTATGTTTACAGTATTATCCCAACCACACTTCAAAGTAATGCGTTTTATACGATACCTAGTAGTAGTTTAATTACAACGACTAACTACCGACAATTGGAAGCCGCTATAGAAGCTTTGCCCTAAAAAAGTGTTTTTAAGATTTTTAAAAAATGCATTCATCCTAAAGGTGAGTGCATTTTTGCTTATTAATAAAACCATTATGAGTTTACTATTTGTAGTAGTGGGTGCTAAAATCATACTGGAATGATTAATAATGCATCGTGTAAGTTAAATACATTGTATTCATATATTTTACTATGCTTAAGTCTGCATTTGCGCAAATCCATAAACGAGCAATGTTTGAAATTTCATAATGTAAAGTGAAACTTTCTTGAGTAGTCGATTCTAATTGAATTATATTACTGAAATTTGTTCTTTTAAAATAAGGTATTTTATTTTTCTTCATCCTCGCTAAAGAGCTTATTTAGCTAAGTTCGTTTTACTAGCGTTTATTAATAATGTCGTCAATGAAAAAAACAAATAGTGCCGTTTCTGCAGCCTTATTATCGATGGTTTGCGTCCAAGGTGGCGCGTCCATAGCCAAGCAACTTTTTCCAGCTGTGGGAGCTATAGGAACCAGTACATTGAGAATTGGTTTGTCTGCAATTATATTGACGCTTATCAATCGTCCTAAATTTTTTAGTTTCACCAAAAAACAGTGGTTATACAGTGCTATGTATGGCATTGCTATTGCGGCTATGAACCTGATTTTTTATATGGCGATACAACGAATCCCTTTGGGTCTAGGTGTAACGGTAGAATTTATTGGACCTTTGTTTTTAGCCTTGTCCTTGTCGAGAAGGTGGATGGATGTGGTTTGGGCATTACTCGCTGGGTTAGGGATTCTATTTATAGTGCCTTGGCAGAGTAACGATGTGGATTTGTTGGGATTGTTTCTCGCTTTCCTTGCAGGAGCTTTTTGGGCAGCATACATCGTGATGGGGGGGAAGGTAGGTTCAGTTATGGAAGGTAAAGATGCGGTGACCACGGGAATGTTATTCGCGGCATTGCTAATCTTACCTTTCGCCATTTGGGATGGTGCCGTGTTTAATTTAACACCCGTACTTTTCTTAAAAGGTTTGGGAGTAGCGGTCTTATCCAGTGCGTTACCTTTTTCATTAGATATGGTTGCCTTAAAACGACTTCCTGCCAAAACTTTTAGCGTATTGACTAGTATGCAACCCGCTTTTGCCGCTTTCTCTGGTTTGATTTTTTTATCAGAACAGCTGACTCTTATGCAATGGGTGTCGATAGCTTGCGTGATATCCGCAAGTATTGGGGCTACGGTTTTTAGTAAACAAAAGTAATTTCACTACTTATAAAGACTCCATATTAGCTCTAAGGCCTTTTAATTAAGGCTTATTTAGCTTTTTTTTCAAAGTTGAAAATAAATTATTGCTTAAATTGCACTATTAAAATTTGAATTCATGAAACATATAGAAAAGTTAGCGGCCATTCGCGAACTAATGACTAAAAATAATATTGACGCGTATATTATTCCGTCTTCAGATCCACATATTAGTGAATATTTACCAGCGCATTATCGTTGTATTTCGTGGATTTCTGGATTTACAGGTTCAGCCGGAACATTAATGATTACTCAAGATTTCGCTGGATTATGGACGGATTCTCGTTATTTTGTTCAAGCAAAACAGCAATTAGACGGTTCGGGTTTTGAATTGGTTAAACTTAAAGTACAACATGCACCGGAATATGTGGTGTGGTTAACTGAAAAATTATCAGCTGGGCAAACCATTGCCTTTGATGGTAATTTAGCTTCGTTGATGGTTGCCAATACTGTGAAAAGTCTTTTAGAACCCCTGGGGATGAAAGTTGATGGACATGTTGATTTGTTGAGTCCATTATGGGAAGGTAGACCGAGTTTGCCGATGAATCCTGCTTATCTATTAACGCTGGCAGATACGGGAATGTCGACTTCGGAAAAATTAGCTGCAGTTCGTACAGAAATGAATAAACTTCATGCAGAAGCACATTTGATTTCTTCGTTAGACGACTTAGCTTGGTTGTTAAATATTCGCGGGACGGATGTAAACTGCAATCCTGTAGTGTTGGGTTTTGTGTATTTAACTCAAAAAGAAGCCGTTTTATATATTGCAGCAGGTAAGTTGTCGGATACTGCTATAGCAGAATTAAACGAATATGGTGTAAGCGTTAAATCGTATGAATCGATTTACAGTACCATCAACTCTTTGACAGTATCTAGTATATTGGTTGATCCAAAACGTACTTGTTTTGCTATTTATGACGCGATTCCGACTGCTTTAAATATTATTGAGGAGTTAAATCCTTCTACTTTATTGAAGGCTGTCAAAAATCAGGTTGAGTTAGATCATATTCGCCAAACCATGATTAATGATGGAGTAGCGATGACTAGGTTTTTTAAATGGGTAGAGGAACATGTAGCTGAAGGTAATTTATCTGAAGTTTCAATAGCTGAAAAGTTGTTATCATTCCGTCAAGAACAACCGGGATTTAAAGATATCTCATTTGGAACCATTGCTGGATATAAAGATCACGGTGCTTTGCCACATTATTCAGCGGATGAGGATTCTAACTATATGTTAGAACCGAGAAGTTTATTATTGGTAGACTCTGGAGGTCAATATTTAACGGGTACTACAGATATTACTCGTGTGATTTCTTTAGGAGAAATGACGCAAGAAGAAAAAGAAGACTATACCGTTGTTTTAAAAGGAACCATAGAGGGTTCGACAGCTGTTTTTACAAAAGGTACTCGTGGTTATCAAATAGATGCCATTACACGTCGCCCTATTTGGGCCACTAAACGCAACTACAACCACGGAACAGGACATGGAGTTGGTTTCTTTTTAAATGTTCATGAAGGCCCCCATACATTCAATGGTGCCGCAGTGGATATACCCATATTAAGCGGTATGGTATCGTCTATTGAACCAGGCTTATACAGAGAAGGTAAACACGGAATTCGCATTGAAAACCTTGTGTTGTCTAAAGATCTTGAGAGTAACCAATTCGGTGACTTTATGGATTTTGAAACTTTGACTATCTGTTATATAGATACCAGTTTAGTTGAAAAGACCTTGCTTCATCAAGAGCACGTAGATTGGTTAAATAATTATAATCAATGGGTGTTCGAAAAACTGGCTCCAAAATTAAGTGAAGAAGATAAAACTTGGTTGCGCTTAAAAACGAAAGCAATCTAAGGGTTTCAGTATAATTTTTAAAAACTTCCTGAAGGTATTTTCAGGAAGTTTTTTTTGCTTACTTAAGATAACGCAATTATAGCGGAAGCAAGAAGGTGTATCAAAAATCTTTTAAGATCAAGTACTGCTTGACGTTAGTATAAATTATTTTTTCCCAATAAATGTTTCTATAGTATTTAATTGTTTGCGTTGTCAAGTAAATCAGTGATCGAGATATTTTTTTTAACATAAAAAAACAAAAATAAAAGGTTGTTGTTTGGAAGGTATGGCGTCAATTTTCATATAATGGTTTTAAACTTTGCATATAATTTGTTTTTATTAATGTATTTTTGTTTTCTAAGTAATTTTTCATCACTAGCACCGTGGGGATTTTAAGAGATTTTTTTTAACGTAGCCGTTTGTAATAACCAGTTAACTAATAGATTACTAATTACAGTATAATCATTATCAATTGATGGTCTATACCGTTGTGATAGTGATGAGTAGTTTACAAGTTACCGTAATTGGGATCAACTGCTATTGATGCTATTAGTGAATGAGACTTTGGGATGTCATAAAACAAACTATTTTATAACTATTACAAAAGCAAACAATTAGTATCCTTTAGAAGAATGAGTTCAAGACTAAAAAAATATTTTCTTTATTTAGCTATTTTTCTATTAATAGCGATTACTTTATTTCTACTTAGTAGAACCACTACGGAACCACTTAAACCGATAGAATCGACTAAGATTTCTGGTATATATATGGATTCCCTACTGTTGGAGGGGCCTAAAAAGGCAGAACTTACTCTAAATAAATTTAAGAATAGCGATTTTGACAATGCAACGAAGAAAGAGCGAACCACTTTCGCCACTTACAAGATCATTTTATTATTAGAGAAGAATAAATTAGATAGTATTCCCTATTACACAAACGAGGCTTTAAATAACGCCGCTGAAATTGAGGATAATCGTATTCAGGCTCGTTTATATTATACTTTAGGCTCCTATTATCGATTAATAGGTGATTATTCTAAAAGCTTAGAATACTCTTTGAAGGGACTGTCATTTTCTCCCGTAAACTCCAGAGAAAAGGTGGATCTCTATAACAATATAGGAGGGATTTATTTTGAATTAGACGATTATGATTTAGCGTTAGATTATTTGCAAAAGTCCTATCAAGGGGCTACTTCCCTGAAAGACGTCAAAAGAACTGCTATTGCCTATGCTAATATTGGTAATGTATATTTGATTACTGAAAATTATATTCCAGCAAAAAACAACCTCAGGCACTCCTGCATTTATTTTGAAAGGATCAACGACACGATTAATGTCATTAAAAGCTTAACTTCTATCAGTAAAATCGAACTGATGCAAAATAATTTTGCTGCAGCTTTTTCGTCCTTGGAGCAAGCGAAAGAATTAAGTTTAAACACAGAACTTCATTCGCAGTTGTCTTTGGTTTATCAGCACTATGGCAATGCTTATGGAGGTAAAAAGGAATATCAGACTGCGATAGATCATTATAATGAAGCATACCGATTATCTCGAAAAAATCAAATAGCTCGGGATAAAATGAATGCCTTAGATGGGCTTGCTCGCAACTATGATAAACTCGGGAAATTTAGAGAAGCCAATCAAAGTTTAAATGAGTACTATCGCATAAAGGACAGTATTTATGGGGTAAAAGTTAGGCAGAATATTGAAGAGTTAAAATGGAGTACAGTTATCGCTGACCAAAAGCTAAAAAACGAATTATTACACAGAGAAGTTGATACAGAAAGATTGAATAAGGCAAACTTGACAAAAACGTATATCATCATTATTGTCGTTATTTTATTGATCGTTGTTTTTCTGTGGATGTTGTATAAAAACAACAAGAAATCCCTACAAATTGCTAATTTATCAAACGACCTTCTGACCGATAAAATAACTGCAGATACCAATCTCAAATTAATTCAAGAGGTGCAGTTTCAGCAAGAGTTAGAAATCAGAAACAAAGAATTGATTTCGCTAAACATTTTAATTCTCGCAAAAAATAAAATATTTAATGATATAGAAAGTATAATAGAATATGGAGGGATGAATTTTGAACAGACCCTTTATGAGTTGAAAAACATTATCAAGTCCAATCGTAATCAAGAGAACGATTGGGAAAAATTTAAGAAGGTATTTGAGACGGTCCACCCGGATTTTTTTAAAACGATCAAGGATAAATTCCCACAACTTTCTAAAACTGAAATTAGAGTTTGCACCTATATTAAGATGAATATGCCCAGCACAGAAATCTGCGAAATGTTAAATATAAACCAAAATAGTTTAAATAAAGGGCGCTACCGAATTCGGAAAAAACTAGACCTATTAGGTACCGTAGATTTGGATGAATTTGTAAAGTCTTGGTGATTTTTTGGTTGTATTTTGGTTAAGTTATTGTTTTATAGTTTGTTAGTTTTATTGTAAATATTTTCTGTCCATCATTTGTCCATAGGTTATAATTGGTTAATTCTGCAAGGGGGATTACTTTAGCCCCAATTAGAGATTTTAACCAATTCTTAACTATTATGAAATTTAGAGTAATTTTTTTGGCAGGGATGGTTGCATTATTGTTCAGTTACTGGCTTTATGCAAACGAAGATGTTAACAGGATTTCAAGTTTTAGTTTTAAAACATTATCCAAGGATATCTTAGAACGGCTCAGTGGCGGTAAAGCCGATTTAGCAAAAGGGGTTTTACAACCCGGCGAATTGTTTGTCGAAGACTTTGAGGGGACTTCCACTTGGACGTTCTTTAACGAGCCGACAAACGGTTGGTATATTGGTACTGCAACTCAAAATGGTGGTGCTAAGTCCATGTACGTTTCGGATAATAAAGGAACTACCAATACCTATTCCAATGGTGTCAAAACCATTGAAGTTAGTTTTGGTGTCAGCCCTTCTATTACCGTACCAGCCAATGCAACAAATTATTTATTAAGCTTTGATTGGTTGTCTAATGGGGAAGGAGCAACCTCATATAACGACGATTTATCTGTTTGGATTGTACCTGCTACTTATAACCCGGTTGTAGGAACGAAATTAAACAGCAACTCAGGTGGAGTCTTATTAAAAGATAAGTTGGGAAAACAACTGACTTTTAAAAGGGAAAACATAGAAGTTGACTTGAGTGCATACGCTGGAACAGAAATAAAAATTGTTTATCAATGGGTTAATAATATGTTTACCCTCTATCAACCACCAGCGTCGATAGATAACATCCGTTTGTATCAACATACTTGTAAAGCTCCTTCGAATTTAAAAGTGTCTCAAATCACTTTGAATGGCGCTACAATTAATTGGGATGCTACGGATGCCTCCATTTCAAATTTTGAAGTTTTAGCATCAACTAGTCAGATTTATCCATTGACTAATCAAGGTGTAGTCGCTGTAAATGGAAGTAAAAATCACACCTTTACAGGTTTGGTTCCGAGTACGTACTATTATGTATGGTATCGATCTGTATGTTCTAGCTCCGATAAAAGTTATTGGCAAGGACCGGTGAAATTTATGACGGTTTGTGGCGTTTTTAAAACACCGTTTTATGAAACCTTTGATACCAGTTCTCTTAATTTTGAATGTTGGACTTATATTCAGAAAAACAGCACAGATGAAACGTCTTTCCAACTTTCTACTAATTATAGAATGGAAGGGGATCGTGGTTTAATGTTTAATACCAACACTGCTAGTAAAGCACACGATCACGATAGCTATGCGGTAACGCCTACGTTTGACTTTGATGGTGGTTTGTATAAACTAACTTATTATTATAAAACTTCGCCTTCTGGTGGTAATGAATTTGAAGTATTGTTGTCGAAAGACGGTATTGATGCGAGTAAATTTACTACGGTACTCAAAGCTAGACAGAAGTACCAAAAGTCAGATTATATAAAAGAAACGATATTTATTCACGGTATTACTGGAAAAGTAAATATTGCCTGGCATGTAAATTCTTCAGGAAGCTCTGTTTTTCATTTAGATAACGTTCGTTTAGAAAGTGTTTTGTGTACAGAGCCTCTACGATCGGCTGTTTCGGACATTAAAACCAATAGCGCTCAATTTAATTGGGATGATGCTATAGCGAATGAGTGGGAATATGCCGTAGTAAAATCCAATAGTGGTCAACCCACTACAGCAGGTACTAAGGTGAGTCAAACCACTGTTGTAGCTAACAAAGATATAGCAGGTAATTCGTTTACTTCGGATACCCAATATGATTTTTATGTTCGCGCTAAGTGTTTGGACGGTGCTATGGGTGAATGGATGGGGCCTGTAACATTTAAAACCGCTTGTGACGCTAAAAATGTTCCTTATAAAGAAGGATTTGATATGACGGGTGAAAGCGATCTTGCTTGTTGGACTATTTTAGATATCAATAACGATGGAACAGCGTATGGTAATATCTGGAAGCAGTCGCAGTACACCGTTTATAAAGGCGATCGTTGTATGTATTACTCGGGATCTTCACCTGAGAATGAAGATTGGTTGATTTCTCCGGGATTCAACTTAAAAGGAGGATTGTATGCTGTTACTTTCTATTATCAAGTCAATCAAAACACGACGGCCAATTTAGAAGTTAAGCTTTCTACCTCTGGAGTCTCTCCGGCTTCCTTTACAAAAACCATAGGGACTACATTGACCTATAAAGGACCTGTTTATACCAAAAAAGTGGTTTATATTGATGGGGTTAATGGGGTTGCCAACATTGGTTTTCATGTAAAAGGTAAAGGGGGAGCGATTCAAATCGATGAGTTTAGTATTGAACAGACCAATTGCCGTATACCGGATGACTTAACCATTACAAATATTGGAACTGCTAGTGTGGATTTATCTTGGACAGACCCTACTAGTACCAAATGGGAATATTTTCTTGCTGTTGAGGATGGTTTAAATACGCTTCCTGTTGGTTCAGGTACGAATGCTACAACGACTTCGATTAAAGCAAATCGAGTTAATGGAACCAACGCGCCGTTAGAACCCAACAAAGAATACAAAATCTTTGTGCGTTCCTCATGTGGGCCGGGTGTATACAGCGAATGGGTGGGACCGATCAAATTCAGAACAGACTGTTTGATCATGACTTTACCGTATCAAGAAGGATTTAACAGCGATTCAGAAACTCAATATTGTTGGAAAATCGTTGATGGTAATAACGACAAACCGTGGTATGGCGGATTTGGCGAATGGTTTGCTGCGGATTATCAGGCTTACGAAGGAGATAAATCGATGTATTTTACAAACTTAAACGGGCCCAATAACGATGATTGGTTGATGTCACCGACTTTTAAATTCGAAAAAAAGAAGATTTATCGCGTGTCGTATATGCACCGTACAGAACCGGGGATTAAATCGGAATTTGAAGTGCGTTTATCGACTACTGGAAGAGAAAAAGAAAAGTACACTAGGGTTTTATTGCCTAACGCTACTTATGACAATGTTCCGTGGAAAAAACACAAGTTTTTACTTTCTGATATCGATGGAGATGTCAGCATTGCTATATATATATCTAATTTCAAAAACTACGGATCCCGTACTTATATCGACGATTTCAGAATTGAAGAGGTAACCACTTGTACAGAACCGATGAAACAAGGTGCTGAAAACATCACAGGTACCGCTGCCGATATTTTCTGGGATAATGATTTCGGAACGACGAACTGGGAATATTATGTTAGAAAGAAAGCCTTTTTGATTGCACCGCCGCTTACCAATGGTATTGCTATCAATAAGAATAAAGTAACGGTTACCAAAGATTACTTTGGAGCAAATTTAGAGGGCAATACTTGGTATGAATTTTATGTTCGCACACTTTGTGGCGACACTTCAAAAACCGAGTGGACAGGACCGTATTATTTTAGAACAGACTGTACCTTTTATAACTTACCGTATTGGGAAGGATTTAATGGAGACGACAATTCATTGCGTTGCTGGACTAGGGTCAACGGCAATAGCGGGGCCAGCTTGTGGAAACAAGGAACCGCTAATCTGTTTGAAGGGTCACACTCGATGAATTTAACACAGTCAGGTACAGCCGATTCTAACGATTGGTTTATCTCTCCATTGTTTAAAAATCTGGATCCAACCAAGACTTATAGAGTTAAATTCAACTATAAAGGTACTGGTTCGGGAACCAACGAGATGGAAGTTCTGGCATCGACAAAAACGATGGCATTGGCGGATTTTACGCAAGTCATTGCGCCGAAAATGAGTTATAGTTCTGCTATTTTCAAGGATGGTATTTCTTATTTCACGGGAATTTCCGGCGATATGTATTTGGCGTTCCGCGTTAGTGGAACAGGAGCTAAAAACATTACGATCGACAACTTGTTTATCGACGAGGTTACGACTTGTGGACAACCGCTTAAAATGGAAGTAAAAAACATTTTGGGAACCAGTGTCAATTTAGTGTGGCAAGATGCTTTTAAAGCTACTGCTTGGCAATATATGATTCAGACCACCAAACAAATTCCTCCAACAGCAAAAGATGCAGGTACACCAACCTCATCTAGTGATTTTGTAGCGACTAAAGACATCACGGGAAAAAACCTTGAACCAAATACTGACTACGTATACTTCGTTCGTACAGATTGCGGTAACGGAAGCTTTAGTGAATGGACGGGTCCAATAGCATTTACTACGGCTTGTGATATTTATACAGTTCCGTTTGTGGCCGGATTCAATAGCAACTCCAAACAACTGCGTTGCTGGACTACAGCACAAGGGCCTGGAGGAACTACTGCTTGGACTACCAATACGACTTGGCCGTATGAAGGAGATCGATTGATGCAATACAGTCAAACGTCAGCGACAGCGCAGGCCGATGGGTATTTGATTTCTCCAACGATTGCTTTAGAAGCCGGATCAAACTATGTTTTGAAATATTATTACAAAACAGACTTTAAAAACATGAATGATTTTGAAGTATTGTTATCTACTACAGGTACCGCTATTTCAAGCTTTACAACGACCTTGTTAAGTAGAAAAACGTACAATACTGAAAACTACGTACAGGAAACCATTTTTATTCCAGGATCAGCTTCCAATGTGAATATCGCATGGCATACGATGACCAAAGGTCCGATGACTGTGGGGATTGATTATGTAACGATTGAAAAATCGGGCGCATGTCCAGAGCCTACAAATGTAAAAGTAACCGACTTCACAGCCGACACTATTGATGTAGAATGGACGCAGATTGGGGGTATTACACAGTGGGAAGTTTTCGTAACCGAATATGGAACAGCTATTCCTGCAGGAGCAGTCGGTGTAGTGGTTAACGGTACGCCAAAATACAAGGCTACTGGACTTACAAGCGGAAAAGCGTATCATATCTATGTTCGCGCAAAATGTGCTGGAGGCACTGATAAGAGTAATTGGTCAACGGCGGTGAAAGGGCCTACGAAGGTTACTACCAACGGGGAATGTAAAGGAGCGATTAATATACCTGTCAACTCTGGATCTGATTGTATTAAAACAATTGGAGTGTCTACTGTTGGTTCGCCAACCATTCCGACAGGGGGATCCGTTTCAAAATGTAAGAGTTATTTACATACTAATGAAATGTGGTTTGAATTTACAGCTACAGCAACCTCTCACTTATTATCTTTTAAAAACTTTGTAGGGTTAAACAAATTGGAATCACCGGCTTTTATGTTTGAAGTTTATTCCGGTCAATGTGCTACGATATTCAACTCATTGCTTATTTGTGAAAAATTCGACGGTTCTTATGGAACAAGTTATTCAAAAGATGACAAAGCCAAGAACATCAGGGGATTAATACCGGGTAACAAATATTATGTTAGAGTAGCTGTACCGGTAGGAGACTTTTTGTTTACTATGTGTATTACTACTAGTGAATACAAATATGTTACGGTTAGCAAAAACGGTGACAAATACACCACAGAAGAATTGGTTAAAGATATTTTGATTCAATCGGACTGTGATTTGGTTAGTAATGTGGTTTATAAAGCAGGTCCTAAAGTAGGTGGAAACACCTTGGGTTATTTTAATCAAAACGGTTCTTTATTCCCATTCGAGGAGGGAATTGTTTTAGCAACTCATGATATTGCAACTGTGCCTGGACCGTATTATGATTATGGTGATGCGGGTGGACCAGCAGGTGTCAGAGGAAAGATAGCTCCTTGGGAAGGAGATGAAGACTTAAACGCGGTTATTGCCAGTGCTGGTGGTAGCGTTTATGCCGGTAGTAAATCGGTGGCAACCTTAGAGTTTGACTTTGTGCCGATCAAGGATACCATTAGATTTGAGTATTTAATGGCATCAGAGAGTTATTTGCACAATTGTACAGTGGTATGTTGGGGAGCTGGAGCCTTGTTTACAGCTTGGTTAACCGAATTGGAAACGGGACAAGGGCAAAACCTTGCTTTGGTACCGGGTACTAATGAACCGATTACCCTTTCAACAATTCGCGATACAGATCGCTCTGGCGCTGCTAATTGTGGCAGTGTACATCCAGAGTTTTTTGGAAAGTATTACGGTAACGGACAAGACAATCCACTATTGGCTCCTATTAATTATGTGGGAATGACCAAACCGATGAGTTCAGAACCGGTTCATGTGAAACCCGGTGTGAAATATCGCATTAAATTGGCCATGGCTGATTTCTGTAATACCAATCACATTTCTTCGGTATTTTTTAATGCGAGAAGTTTTGATTTAGGCAATCTTGATTTAGGTGCAGATTTATTGATAGCAGACAATACAGCGATTTGCGCTTCAGAAACCAAAACCATTCATTCAGGAATAGCTCCTGGAAATGTTAAGATCAGTTGGTTTAAAGATGAGAATCTTATTCCAGGTGCGGACAAACCGGACTTAGAAGTGGGCGAATCGGGAGTTTACAAGGCTGTAGCTCATTATGAAACCATCAATTGTGAGATATCGGGTAGCGTTAAGGTAGAGATGTATCCGCCTTTATCCGATAAGATCAAACCTGCAGAGCCTATTGCCATTTGTCGCAATTCGTCGGAAAGCCAATATGTTGATTTAACTAGCGTTGAGGCCAACATGTTTAAAAATTTGGATAAGGCTAATTTTGTAATTAGTTATTACCAAACAGAAGCGGATGCCGCTGCAGCTTTGGACACGATATTAACCCCTAAAAAGTATTTAATCGACCCTACTGTGCAACCGATTAAAAAGTTTATGCGTGTGGTTGATTTGGT
>NZ_JALJZV010000015.1 GCF_024171535.1 Flavobacterium sp. HSC-61S13
TGCTGATGTGCTGATGTGCTGATGTGCTGATGTGCTGATGTGCTGATGTGCTGATGTGCTGATGTGCTGATGTGCTGATGTGCTGATGTGCTGATGTGCTGATGTGCTGATGTGCTGATGTGCTGATGTGCTGATGTGCTGATGTGCTGATGTGCTGATATGCCGATATGTTTATACGCTGATACGCCGATAGGTTGATGCCGATAGGTTTAATCCTCTTTACGTTTTAGGGCGAATACGCGCATTTGCGAATGGGCATATAGGCTTTAGATGCAGATAGTTGGTAGACTTAACCCCCTTCACGTGTTAGGGCGAATACGCGCATTTGCGAATGGGCATGGCTTTAGGTACAGATAGTTGGTAGGCTTAACCCTCTTTACGTTTTAGGGCGAATACGCGCATTTGCGAATGGGCATATAGGCAGATAGAAGATGGGAATATAGGCATATAGAGAAATAGGCTAATAAAAAATTATTCATTAATTTTGCGTTTATGACAGATATGATGAGAAAACTAGCCAATAGCGAATTAAATAGAATAAACCCGGACGAATTTAAAGACGCGACAAAAAGTCCTTTAATATTGGTTTTGGATGATATCAGAAGTTTACATAATATTGGTTCTGTATTTAGAACCAGTGATGCCTTTTTGATTGAGAAGATTTACTTATGTGGCATCACGGCAACGCCGCCAAATAAGGAAATACATAAAACCGCTTTAGGAGCTACCGAAACAGTTGCCTGGGAATATGCTACTGACGTAGTGGAGGTATTGGAAAAATTAAAAGCTGAAGGAGTTTCTTTACAAGCCGTAGAGCAAGTAGTGCATAGTGTGATGCTTAACGATTTTAAAATTATCCCTGAGCAGAAATATGCCTTGGTATTTGGAAATGAGGTTAAGGGTGTTTCTCAAAAAGCGATTGACTACTGTGATGGGGTCATAGAAATTCCGCAATTGGGAACCAAGCATTCGTTAAATATTTCGGTGAGTGCAGGGATTGTAGTTTGGGATTTGTTTCAGAAAATCAACGCGAGTTCATCTTCTGCTGAATAATATCCAAGATCGCAATATAATCTTCTTGACGATTTACAAAATCCATTTCGGAAATATCTATAATCAGAACCTTGTCTTGCGGCAGGGTTTTGGTATAATTAAAATAACCTTGATTGACCTTTTCTAAATAAGAAGCGGGGATTTCGCTTTCGTACGACCTTCCACGTTTTTTAATGTTTTCTAGTAAGCGACTGGTATTTTGATAAAGGTAGACATACATTCCCGGTTTTGGGGTTTCCTTGTACATGATTTCAAAAACCTGTTTATACAATCGAAACTCGTCGCTTTCCAGGGTTATTTGAGCAAAGATCAGTGATTTGAAAATGTGATAATCGGCAATAATGAATTCTTTAAATAAATCAAATTGAGCTAAATCATCAGCTAATTGAGAATACCTGTCGGCGAGGAACGACATTTCTAAGGGAAAAGCATAACGGGATGCATCCTCGTAAAATTTGGGTAAAAACGGATTGTCAGCGAATCCTTCGAGGATTAACTTGGCATTGAAATCTTCAGATATTTTGTGAACTAAGGTCGTCTTTCCCGCACCGATATTACCTTCAATCGCTATAAAATTGAGGTCTTGAAAACGGTAGCTCTGCAAGGGATGTTTAAGTGTTCCGACTTTTTTACATTCCGAGGGATCGCTGCATTCGCGTAAAAGTTCTACAAAGGACTTTTTGAAAATAGGATGAATCCATTCCAATTGTAAATCTACGATAGGTTGTAAAACAAAACGGCGTTCATGAAGCAGGCGATGAGGAACAGTTAGAAAATCAGATACTATCTGCTCTTCATTGAAAGCAATTACATCGATATCCATGGTGCGAGCACTATAGTTTTCAGAATGCGAACGTACTCTACCCAATTGTTCTTCAATTTTTAAAGTGTTTTCTAGCACAGTTTTTGCAGACAAGGAAGTATGGATCAACAAAGCACAATTGTAAAAAGCATCGCTATCAAATCCCCACGACGGCGTTTCGTATATGGGAGATATTCGAATAACAGTGCCTACTGATTTGTGAATCAGTTCGATGGATTGTTGAAGTAAGGAAGTGCGATCGCCTTGGTTACTACCAAGAGAAAGGATGATTTGATTCTGAATAAACATTTGGCAAATTAACTAAAAGTAATTTAATTTATAACACAATAAAAGTAACTAGTTTTGTGCAATATTTGTTCAACTTTGTAACAATGTTGTGGAATAGGCTACTAATAAACAAAAAGAAAGTTATATGAGATTTTTAAGAAATGTATTAGCGACGATCGTAGGATTGTTCGTTTTTTTTGGCATCCTTTTTTTTGGGATTATCCTGCTAGGAGCTGTTTTTGGCGGTAGTAGTGATAAGGTCATGATTAAAGATAATACGGTAATCAATTTAGATTTATCTAAGGTTAAATATGACTATGCAGGTCGTTTTAATTACAAAGACTTTAATTTTGTTGATAGCAATGCTGATGGAGTCTCAGATATCTTAAATGCGATAGAAGCGGCAAAGACCGATGATAAAATTAAAGGAATCTCTATTTTAAATAACTATTCTAATCTGGGTATGGCGCAACGACGTTCTGTTCGCGAGAAATTAGAAGAATTTAAAAAGAGTGGAAAATTTGTTTTGGCTTATGCCAATGCTTATTCGCAATCGGAATATTATATGAATTCGGTAGCGGATACGGTATATTTGAATCCGGTAGGAGAATTGGATTTTAAGGGATTGTCTGCTGAGGTTTTATATATGAAAGACTTGCAGGAAAAATCAGGTATTAAAATGGAGGTAATTCGCCATGGAAAATACAAAAGTGCAGTAGAGCCTTATTTGGAACAAAATATGAGCGAAGCCAATAGAGAGCAAACCACTGTATTGTTGGAGTCTATTTGGTCAACCATATTGGAAGACGTTGCTAAAAGTAGAAACATTCCAGTGGACTCCTTGAATAGTATTGCCGATAGATTAGGTGCGCGTACTCCTGAAATGGCAAAAGCCACTCACTTAGTAGATAAAGTAGTCTATGAAGATGAATACCATAATGCTATTAGAAAAGCGTTACAAGTTGAAAAAGACAAAGAGTATAATACCATTGATGTCGTGACTTATGCCAAGGAAATCGCGGCTAGAAAACAAGCCAATACTTCTAAAGATGTTATTGCTATAGTGTACGCACAAGGACAGATATTAAATGGAGAAGGTGGCGTTGATTATGTAGGGGAGATTTCGGTTAATCGCGCTTTGAAAAAAGCTCGTGAAGACGACAAGGTTAAAGCGATTGTCTTGAGAGTAAATAGTCCAGGGGGAAGTGCATTAACTTCAGATTTGATTTGGAGAGAAGTGGAGCTGACTAAAAAAGTAAAACCCGTTATCGTATCCATGGGTGATGTTGCTGCGTCTGGTGGGTATTATATTGCTTGTAATGGTGATTATATCTTTGCAGAACCGGGAACAATTACTGGATCAATCGGGGTTTTCGGTATGTTGCCTAATTTTAAGAAGGTGGCGGATAAATTTGGAATTAATGCTGAGCATGTATCGACGAATAAAAATTCTCGTGGATACAGCCCGTTTTCGGATATTGATCCTAATTATAAAGCCGTAGTTACAGAAGGAGTAGAAAATGTATACAAAACCTTTGTGACCCGTGTAGCTGCAGGGCGAAGAATGACTTTCGATCAAGTAGATCAAATTGCTCAAGGACGCGTATGGACCGGTAAAAATGCTGTTGAAAATGGACTTGTAGACGCATTAGGAGGATTGCACGATGCAATTGCTTATGCGGCTAAGAAAGTGGAGATCACGGAGTATAAAACTGTGAATTACCCAGAATATGAAGTCAAGTTTGAAGATATGATTCGTGGTTTTATTGGAGTTTCTATGTTGAAAACTCAAGACGAACTAATCAAGGAGAAAATTGGTGCGGAAGCTTTTGAAATGATTGAAAGATTAAATTATTTCAATAAGGCGGAAGGCATTCAAGCCATGTTGCCTTATGAGCTTACTATTAAATAAATAGGATTTAAAACTTAAACAAAAGCCACGGTTTCATCTTTTTGAAGCCGTGGTTTTTTTGTATAATTATGCTGAAATAGGTTTTGAGCTAAAAACTAAATGGATTAGCTGTTAAAATGCTGTGATTGTATCTAATTTAAGGTTTTATTAAGTGAATTAAATTTGATTTTTTATATTTTGCATAAAAGAGCTGTTGTTGCTGTTAAACAAGTACTGTGGCGACAGTATGTGTCATAAGTTATTTTAGGTGAATGCATCTTGTAGAGAGGCCTAAGCGCATTAATGTGAAAATTTTAAATAGATATGAAGAAGAAAGTATGGATCGTTGTTGCATCGATTGTCGGTTTTTTGTTGTTGTTTTTAGTAGGAGCCCCTTTTATTTTTAGAGGTAAAATAGAAAAGATGGTATTGGAAACCATCAACAAAAATCTAACCGCAGAGGTAGCCTATGACCAGGTGAATATCAGTTTGTTTAAAAACTTCCCTAAGGCGAGTGTATCCATTAGTGGTTTGACGATTATAAATCAGGCTCCTTTTGCTGGAGATACTTTGCTGTTTGCGGAGGCTATCGGTTTAAAAATGTCGGTGATGGAGTTATTTAATAGTGCGGATAAACCGATGAATATTGAGGGGGTTGATGTTTATAATGCTCGATTCAACGTATTGGTTAATGAGGCTGGAATAACAAACTATGATATCGCTATAAAAGATGAGGATCTCGACGATACCGAATCAACCGACGACAGTCCTTTCTCATTAGCTCTTAATCAGTATTCTTTGAATAATGTGACGGTGTTGTATACTGATTTAAGTTCTAAAATGAAAATGGTGATTTCGGAATTAAACCACTCGGGTAGTGGAAATTTAGCACAAAATATTCTGGATTTGGATACCCAATCTAATGCGAAGGTATCTTTTGTTAAAGACGGTACAAGCTTGTTGAATGGTGTCAACTTAGGGTTGAAAGCCGTTATAGGAATGGATTTAGATAAAAAAATATTTACTTTTAAAGAGAATGAAGCTACGATAAATCAATTGCCCTTAAAGTTTAATGGAACGGTGCAATTGTTTGATTATGGAGAGGAATATCATTTGGACTTTGCGACACCCGATTCGTCTTTTAAAAACTTCTTAGCACTGATACCAGAAGCTTATGCAGGGGATATCCAAAAAGTCAAAACAGAAGGGGAGTTTAGGGTGTCGGGAAAGATAAACGGACAATTAACCGAAACTGCTTTTCCTAAAATGGAAATTATCATGGCATCGGATAAGGCCTCTTTTCAATATCCCGACTTGCCAAAAGCGGTTCGCAATATTGTTCTTGACGCAAAAGTTATTAATGATACTGGTTTGATTAACGATACTTATGTATTGCTGAATAAACTAAATTTCCAAATTGACCAAGATATCTTTACAGCGGAAGCCAGTATTAGGAACATTATGGACAATGCCTTGGTTAATGCAAAATTAAACGGAATGGTCAACTTGGCTAATTTGAGTAAAGCTTATCCTATAAAATTGGATAAGCCGTTGACGGGTATTTTGAAAGCGGATGTACTCACGCAGTTCGATATGAAATCAGTTGAAGCCAATCAATATCAAAATATCAAAAATTCAGGTACGTTATCCTTGTCTAATTTCAATTATGAAACCGAGGAAATGGCCAAGCCGCTTCAGATAAAAGAAGCCGCTTTGACTTTCAATCCAAGTCAGGTTCATTTAAATCGTTTGGAATTAAAAACGGGTACTACTGATTTGTTGGCAACCGGGACCCTAGATAATTTTTATGGATTTCTATTTAGCAAACAAAACTTAAAGGGGAATTTTGCTTTACACTCCAATAATTTTGTGGTTTCCGATATCTTGAAAGCATCAGATGCTCCGGCGGTAAAAACAGAAACCAATGATAAAAAAGTAATAGCTACGAAAAAAGACCCATTAAAGATTCCTTCTTTTTTGGACTGCACCATAACGGCTGATGCTAAAACGGTTGTTTATGACGATTTGACTTTAAAAAATGTAGTGGGTAAATTGATTATTAAGGACGAAGCCGTACATTTTCAGAACATGAAAACAGATGTCTTTGACGGGCAAATAGCATTTAATGGAAATGTATCGACTAAAACGGCTGTGCCTACTTTTGATATGAATTTGGGGCTACAAGCTTTGGATATTGCCAAATCTTTCGGTCAAATTGATATGTTGAAGAGTATAGCGCCTATTGCTGGGGTTATCAATGGTAAGATCAATTCAAATATCAAGTTAAACGGTAAACTCGACGGTATGGAGTTGACGCCGATCATGAGTAGTTTGACCGGTGATTTACTGGGGCAACTACTATCGACTAAAATAGATGCCAATAACTCAAAACTGTTGACGGCTTTGGATAATAATTTGAAATTTGTCGATTTGAGCAAATTGAATTTAGACAATCTAAAAATGCATTTGGAATTAAAAGATGGTAAGGTAAAAGTCAATCCGTTTGATATTAAATATCAGGATATTAAAGTGGTTGTCGATGGAGAACACGGTTTGGATCAAAGTATCAATTACAAGTTGAATTTTGATGTACCGGCAAAATATTTGGGTAATGATGTTTCTGGAGTTTTATCTAAATTATCGGCTACAGATATGGCGGCTTTAAAAAATATTCCTATCCAAGTGGGATTAACTGGGGATTTTAGCAAACCTAAAATCACGACGGACTTAAATCAGGCGGTGACCAATCTGACCAATCAAATTGTTGCTAGCCAAAAAGATAAATTAATCAATCAAGGAACGAATGCGTTGAGTAACTTGCTAGGGGGAGGTAAAAAAGACTCTAATAGCGAGCCTAAAACCCCAGAGGAAACTCAAAAAGAGGCTAAAAAGGAAGAAACCATCAACAAAATTGGTGAGGGTTTAAAAGACTTGTTTGGTAAAAAGAAAAAGGAATAAGCTTTTTGATGTTCAAAATCCAGGTCAGTAAGGTTTAAGTATACATTTTATATTCAACAACAAAGCCGCAATTTACATTTGAGTTAACTGCGGCTTTGTTATTTTATTATGACAAAGAGGACAAGATGATTTTTCATCTACTATACTCACCTAATGGTTAGAATTAGTAGAATGGATTCATCTGCAAACATAAAGTCGCTAACGACTAATCACTGATTACTGATTACTGATCACTCGTTACTAGTTACTAACACCCAAGGTAACCACAAAACCTTCATAGGTTCGCACATTAAAAACGGTTCCGTCGT
Organism: Flavobacterium sp. HSC-61S13; assembly: GCF_024171535.1. Lineage (GTDB taxonomy): Bacteria > Bacteroidota > Bacteroidia > Flavobacteriales > Flavobacteriaceae > Flavobacterium. Next base: position 7,301 of record NZ_JALJZV010000015.1, read on the forward strand.
CAAAGAGTAAGTATTGTCCTTTAATCCCTTTAAGGACTCCTTCGAAGTAGGGTGTTTTTTCGAGGTTTAAACTTTTTAATTTAGTGGGATACTGAACTACAGGGTAATCCAATTCTAGGATTTCGTGTGGAGTATTATAGTAATACGGTTTTACTTCGTCGGGTAAAACCAATTCCAAGGAGTTTCTGATTGCTGCCAGATCAACTTCAACGATGTCGTTTTGCAGCATTTTGCGCCAATTGGTTTTATCGGTAAACTTGTCTTTTAATGCGATTTCTGTAATACCGGCTAAGTATCGATTGGGTACTTCTACGATTTCAATAGCTCGAGAAGCGCCTTGATCGATCCATCGGGTGGGAACTTGAGTTTTTCTGGTAACACCTACTTTTACATCGCTGGCAACGGCTAAATAAACCACATGAGGTTGAAGTTGAACTTTGGATTCGTATTCCAAATCGCGATCTTCTATGCCCAAATGTGCCGTACTCAATTCGGGCCGCATGATCCAGTCTCCTACGGCTGGGCTTGAGATAAAGCAGTCGTAACAAAATCCTTGACGAAATATTTTTTTGGATTTACCACAGTTTAAACACTGATATCCTTCGAAGTTTATCTTTAAATTTAATCCAATGAGTTGATTAACATTAATAAAACTTTTGTTTAATATTAAGAAATATTGGATGGGATTGCCCCACTCTGTGCGCATTTTATTTAGAACTCCTTCGTATTGCATAAAGAAAATTGTTACTTTTGGTAAAGTGGTAAAAATACGAAAAGTTTTTTTGGTTATCCGACAGTGGATTTAGCAATTTAAAGCGAGGTATTTTAATTAAATAAGAACATATGGCTTTCACAATTATCAATTCAATTGCATCTTGGATACTGAAGCAACGGATACATCAAATCGAGTTGTTTCTCAAATTTCCCAATGAAGTACAAAATGAATTGCTTTTAGATTTAATTAAAAGTAACGAACAGACGGTTTTTGGAAAAAAGTATGATTTCTCGACGATCAAGAGTTACGATAACTTTGCAAAGCGTGTACCGCTTTTTACTTATGAAGAATTAGAGCCTTATATTGAGCGTACCCGACGTGGTGAGCAGAATATATTGTGGTTTGAACCGGTTAAGTGGTTTGCCAAGTCAAGCGGGACTACCAATGCAAAGAGCAAGTTTATACCAGTTAGTAATGATGCCTTGGAGAATTGCCACTATAAAGCGGCCAAGGACTTGTTGTGTTTATACTTAAATAACAATGAAAACTCTCAACTTTTTACGGGTAAGAGTTTGAGGTTAGGTGGAAGCAAACAATTGTATGAAGACAACAATACTATATTTGGGGATTTATCGGCTATTTTAATAGACAATATGCCGTTTTGGGCGGAATTCAGCAGTACCCCTAGTAATAAAACTTCATTGATGAGCGAATGGGAAACCAAGATGAGTGCTATTGTCAAGGAAACTAAAGCCGAGAATGTAACGAGTTTTGCGGGAGTACCTTCTTGGATGTTGGTGTTGTTGAATCGAATTATCGAAGAGACAGGACGTGAAAATTTATTAGAACTTTGGCCTAATGCTGAGGTGTATTTTCATGGAGGTGTCAGTTTTGAACCCTATCGCGAACAATACAACAAACTGCTGCCAAGCTCAAATTTTAAATATTATGAAATCTACAATGCTTCAGAAGGATTCTTCGCAATTCAAGATCTAAATAATTCTAGCGATTTGTTGTTGATGTTGGATTATGGAATATTCTATGAGTTTATTCCGATGGCCACTTTTGGCACCTTAGAGCAACGCGTGCTTCCATTGGCAGAGGTAGAGCTGAATAAGAACTATGCGTTGGTAATAACCACTAATGCGGGCTTATGGCGCTATATTATAGGGGATACGGTTCGCTTTACGTCATTGTCCCCGTATCGCATTCGAATTACGGGCCGAACCAAACATCATATCAATGTTTTTGGCGAGGAATTAATGGTTGAAAATACCGATAGGGCTTTGGCTAAAACCTGCGAGCAAACTCAGGCAGAAGTTGCGGAATATACCGTGGCGCCGATTTTTATGAAAGACAAAGAAAAGGGAGCGCATGAATGGATGATAGAATTTCGAAAAGATCCAGAGGATGTCAATCGATTTGCAGTACTACTCGATAAAAACTTACAAGACTTAAATTCAGATTACGAGGCTAAACGAACCAACAATATGACTTTAAATCCGTTGGTGCTTAATATAGCACATCATAACTTATTTTACGACTGGCTTAAAAATCAAGATAAATTGGGAGGACAGCACAAAGTGCCAAGGCTTTCTAACGAGCGTAAATTTCTAGAAGAACTAAAATCCATGCAAGTTGGTATGGGTATAAAAAGCAAAAACCTCGCATAGCGAGGTTTTTTTATAAAAGAAAGGTCTAATTACTTAACTTCTTTTACTTCTTCTGTAGTAGTAGCAGCTTCTGGAGCAACAACTTCTTCAGTTACAACTTCTGGAGCAACTTCTTCAGTTACAACTTCTGGAGCAACAACTTCTTCTGTAGTAGCTTCAACTTCAACAGCAGGCTCTTTAGCAGTGTCTTTACATGATACAAAAGAAACACCCATCATAGCTACTAAAGCTACACTTAAAACAATTTTTTTCATCTTACTAAATTATAAAAGTTAATTATTAATTCTTGACAAAGATATGAATTTTTTGATATCCTAAATTATTTAGTGATTTTTTTTTAAAAAAAAATATCGCGTGTAAACAATTGGTTTTAAGCTCATTGAAAATTATTTTTTCTTAGGGTGCACTAAAGTCATCTCTTCGATCAAATGTTTAGCTCCCGCGTATTTGTCAATGACGAATAAAATGTATCTAACGTCGACCATTATATTACGACATATTGCAGGATCATAGTATATATCACTCATCGTTCCTTCCCAAACTCGATCGAAATTTAAGCCGATTAAGTTACCGTGAGCATCGATAGCTGGACTCCCAGAATTCCCCCCCGTCGTATGGTTTGTACCGATAAAGTTCACAGGTAGTTTACCATTTTCAGCATAAGGTCCGTAATCTTTTGCCTTATATAAGTCAATCAATTTTTGAGGAACATCAAATTCATAATCGTTGGGTACATATTTTTCCATAATACCATCTAAATACGTTACCGCATCGTAAGTGATAGCATCTTTAGGTGCATATCCATTTACTTTTCCATAGGTAACTCTTAAGGTACTATTGGCATCTGGGAAAATGCGTGCGTCTGGGTATAATTCCAATTGCGCTTTCATAAATTGGCGTTGCAACGCGGCGATCTCTAAATTCAAAGCATCATACTTAGGAGCGATATTATCGAAATAATTACGTGCCAAAGCTTTCGTGAAAATATATCCTTTGTCTTTATTCAACTTTTTAAATACTTCTTTAGCATCTCCTTTTAATAATTCTTTCAATCCGTCATAGCTAGAAAGTTTACTATCCTTATAGATGGATTGAGACAATTTCTGAACATCGATCTGTTTTAATTCATTCGGTAAGTATGCCTGTGGAGCTTTTTGACTATATAAGGCAACAATGGCTTCAAAAACTTTTTGATCTACATTTTTATTGAAGTTTTTATAAAAGTTTTCCTGTGCCTCAATAAAAGGAGCTCGTCTGTCATTAAAAGATTGTTCCCCTTTTGATAGATAGGCTTGTTCTAATTGGTATAATTTAAAGCCTGCTGTCAATAATTCGGTATTTCTCAAAACCACTTCCATAAAGTAATCGCGACTTACTGCATAAGGAGTGATCTCTTTATATAATTTTTCGAATTCTGGCAAGATTGCTCCATACGCTTCTTGTTTGTTGTTCTTGGCAACACGTTGAACAAAGTCTTTTTCGAAATCTTTTTTAATACTTACAGCATTTGATTTCTCCAAACCTTGACTTTCACCAATCCATTTTTTCCAATAATTTGCGATTCCAGCATATTTTGAAGCATATTGGATTTTAATCGCAGCATCCTTTCTCATAAATTCGTTGGTAACCTTTAATGAGGCATCTCTGATTTCAATCTTGGCAGGATTTAATTCCTTAAGGATTTGATCGATTGCAAATGAAGGTAAGTATTCCTGAGTCGTTCCTGGATAACCAAAAACCAACGTAAAATCATCTTCTTGAATTCCATCTAAGGAAATAGGCAAATAATGTTTTGGTTTATAAGGAACGTTGTCAGCAGCATAATCTGCTGGGCGATTGTTTTTGTCTGCATAGATACGAAACAATGAGAAATCACCAGTGTGTCTCGGCCATACCCAGTTATCCGTATCAGAACCAAATTTCCCAATAGAGGAAGGTGGTGCACCTACCAAACGAACATCTTTAAAGGTTTCTGTTACAAACAGTATATATTGATTGCCTTCATAAAATGATTTTATTTTGTTTTCTTCCCAAGCTTCTTTTGGAAAACTAAGAGTAGTTTTTGCAATGTTCTTTTCTATTTTGAGCTGTTTGTTTGCTTCGGTATCAGTATCTAAAACCCCTTGTAGAACTTGAGTCGTCACATCTTCAATCTTTACTATAAAAGTGACTACCAGATTTTTATTTGGTAATTCCTCTTGAAGTGATTTTGCCCAAAATCCATCGGCTAAATAATCGTTTTCAACCGACGAGTGCGACTGAATTTGTCCGTATCCACAGTGGTGGTTGGTCAATAAAAGTCCTTGTGGAGAAATTACTTCTGACGTACATCCTCCATTAAAATGGGGTACAGCGTCTTTTAAGCTGGAAGAGTTAACATCGTAAATATCAGATACGGACATTTTCATTCCGAGACTCTTCATTTCCGTTTCGTTCATTCCCTTTAGTAAGGAAGGAATCCACATACCGCCTTGTTGAGCGTAAATAGGACATACCAATAAAAGGATAAGCACTTTTAAAAGTTTCATACTCTTTGCAATCATAGTTTAAATTTTTACTGTTTTTATCAAAGCGGAAAGATACGATTTTTAATTAAAACGCATTTTTGACTGCTATAGCTTGGATCGAAGAGGTGTCGACCCGATTTACTTCTGGCGATTTTAGTAATAATAAGGACCTTGACCATTGTTGGCATCAATTATAAAATCCTTAAATTTGAGTATATATATAGGTGTTATGTTAAAGCGTGTATTTGTCTTATTAGTTGTGGGGGTCTTGTCTGTTTCTTGTGCTTATAAAACCACACAGTCGCAGCAGTTTTCAAAATTATTGGAAGTTCCCTCAATTGTTGAAAATAAAAATAATTATGAACTGATTTTAAAGCAGCCTCAAGATAGAAATCAGTTGATTTATTCGACCAATCCAATTAGGAGTCAGCAGCAGCAAAAGGAAGATTTTGTAATGAGGTTTTCCAAAAAACAAAGTCGGTTATTCGTCGGATTACAAGTGGCTGATTCGGATACCATTAAGTTGAGTAACCGTAGGATTTACTTAAAAAAGACTCCTAACTTTAGAGATATGGGAGGGATTAAAACACAGCAAGGAAAAACGATTGTTTGGGGCAAGATTTTTAGAAGCGGTCATTTGAATGGATTGAGCAAAGGCGAGATAAAAAAAGTTCAAGATCTAGGTATCGGTAGCATCGTAGACCTGAGAACGAGCGAAGAAACTAATAAAAAACCAGATCGATATCCCGATTCAACGAGGTATTTTAACTACAATGCTTTTGAACAAGAGCAAGATCAATTGATTAAAACGAGAAAAGCGGTTTTTAAGGGAACTATAAGTGCTGACGAGTCAATAGAGTTATTAAAGGCTTTTTACGGATATTATCCAACGGAAAACACCGAAATCATTAGTGAAATTATAAAAACCTTACTGGATCAAGATCACGCAGTATTGTTTCATTGTTCAGCGGGAAAAGATCGAACAGGGATGATAAGCGCACTGATTTTATCTATCTTAAAAGTGGATCGGGAAACGATTGATCAAGAATATTTATTGTCTAACAACTACCGACAAAAAAGCATTGAAAAGCAATTGCGTTGGATCCCTATAGGACGGTTGTTATATCCGTCCCTAAATCAGGAAGTGGTGGAGAACTTTTCTTGGATAAATACCGTTTATCTCCAAGCGGCTTTTGATCAAATCGATGTAAAATATGGTTCGATGGACCTCTATATAAAGCAAGCATTACATATTTCGGACAGTGAAAGGCAAGCTTATATCGATAAATTTACTTATTAATCGATAGCCTTTGTACACGGAGTTCTTAGCTCATGAGAGGCGGTCCTTTGTTTGTGAATCCTTATATTTGACAACGAAATTGGTTTTTGCATTAAAACCATCATGATCGCTTATAAGGTAACTCACACTATTTTAAAAATTAAAAGAATAAATCATGTATAAAATATTTTTTTCCGTTGTTGGAATTGGTTTTATAATGTCTTCATGCGGGCAACAACAACCTTTAGTTGCTGAAGGTAAAAGCATTGACTATCAAACCTATGCGCATTTAAGCAAAGCCAAAATCACGCATCTTACTTGGGATGTTGAAGCGGATTTTGATCAAAAGATCATTAAGGGGAGTGCCGCTTATGATTTTGAAAATCATCAAGCCAAAGAGATCTATTTTGATACCAGTCTGCTTACTATTGATTCGGTTTTATTGAATAATGGAAAAAAGACTACTTTCGAAGTGGGGGAGCTTGATGCGGTAAAAGGCAGGTCTTTAAAGGTAAATATTAGTCCCAAAGACAAAAAAGTAATTATTTATTACAAAACTTCACCAGAGGCCAGTGCTTTGCAATGGTTGGATCCCGAGCAAACACACGATAAAAAACACCCGTATTTACTAACACAAGGCCAGGCGATTTTAACGCGTTCTTATATTCCGATTCAAGATACTCCAAGTATTCGTATTACTTACGAGGCAACTGTACGGGTACCAAAAGGTTTGTTGGCTTTGATGAGTGCGATAAACCCCAAGGAAAAAACCGAGGATGGTGTTTATCACTTCAAAATGCCACAGGCTTTACCGCCCTATTTAATTGCTTTGGCAATCGGTGATTTGGAGTATCAGGCTATAGATCAGCGAACCGGAGTTTATGCTGAACCGACTCAACTAAAAGATGCGGCTTGGGAATTGGCAGATATGGGAAAAATGGTTACCGCTGCAGAAGGGCTCTATGGCGAATACCCTTGGGGACAATATGATGTGTTAATACTACCACCTAGTTTTCCATTTGGAGGCATGGAGAATCCACGGTTAACTTTCTCTACACCGACAATTTTGGTGGGAGATCGTTCCTTAACGAATCTAATAGCTCATGAATTGGCACATTCTTGGTCTGGTAATCTGGTAACTAATGCTACTTGGAACGACTTCTGGCTTAATGAGGGTTTTACCGTTTATTTTGAACGTCGCATTATGGAGGCACTAGAGGGAAAAGACTATGCAGATATGATTACTGTAATAGGGTATCAAGATTTGAAAACGAGTATGGAGATGTTGCCTGCAAATTTGACTTCTCTGTACATTGATCTGGACGGAATCAATCCTGATGATGCCTTTTCAGATGTGCCTTACGACAAGGGATATTTGTTTTTAAAAATGCTAGAGGATCGATATGGACGAGCGCAGTTTGACGTGTTTATTAAAAAGTATTTTAAAGAAAATGCGTTTAAAACGACCAATACCGAAGATTTTATTACCTATCTTAAAGACAATTTAACCAATGGAGAAGACGATTTTGTGCAAAATTGGGTTTATGATACCGGTTGGCCAAAAGGATTGGTAGTGCCTACATCAAGATTGTTTGAGTTGGTTGAAAAGCAATATGCAACAGATATCGTTCAAATTCAAAAAAGACAAGCGATTTCAGACAAGCTTCCACAATGGTCAACCAACGAATGGTTGCATTATATCCGTTTAATTGATGTAGCGGTTTTGACCAAGGAAGATTTGGCTTTGATCGATAAACGCTATCATTTTACGGACAGTAAAAATGCTGAGATACAATGTGCCTGGTATGAAAAGTCTTTTAGATTGAAGTATGAGAAAGTTAATGCGAACGCTAAAGCGTTTTTGACACAGGTGGGAAGACGGAAGTTTATCGAACCTCTGTATTTGGCGCTCAAGCAAACCAATCAAATGGACTTAGCACGTGATATTTATAAAGAGGCACGACCGAATTATCATTTTTTAGCGCGTCAAACCTTAGATGTTATGTTGGAAAATCCGAAATAATAATTTGAAACGCAAACAAAATTAAAGCGAATAGGTTTATATCTATTCGCTTTAATTTTAAACTGCATCCTCAACAAAAAACACGAGCTAAAATAATAAACGGCTTAAAAACACGTTTTACATATAAAGAACCAATGGTGATACCAGCTTGGTAAGAGGGTCTCGTAGAGCTATAATATAGATAGGAATAATAACTAATAAACTCAAACGAATAATACTAGAGACCTATGAAAAACTATTTTAAAATTACCGTGGCTATGGTAGCAATTTTTACCTTGGTTAGTTGTGCGAAAAAAACAAAAGCAACGGAATTAGAGGGCACGTGGGAGATTAGACATGTGGCTGGAATTCAAGTGGCAGGAGTGGATCCGAACTTCAAAGCGGGCAATGGTAACTTGCTGAAATTTCACGATGGAAATTTTGAAAAACATACCGATGGGGCGTTGGTGGATAAGGGGATATTTAGCTTAATTCCCGAAAGTGAGTCTATTAATAATAGCCAATCAAACTATGCTTTGGTGTTAAATGATAACGAAAAGCTAAGTATATTGCTGGATGATAAAAAATTAGTGGTTTTCAATGGTGTAGTCGCTGCCGATGGTACCGAAATAACCTACGAAAAACAAGAGTAATAGCACAAATAGTTTATATCTTTTTAAAACCTTTTAAAGTTCTTTTGAATTTTAAAAGGTTTTTTATTTTGCAGATAATTCAACAGAAAATACGGCTTGGATTATTTTTTCCGTAGCATTTTTATTTGATAATATAAAAGCACTGTTGATGCTGCCGAGTTGTTTTCTGTATTGGGGTTGAGAAAAAAGTTGATTTAAGGTTTCATGCAGTTCAGTGGCATTGTGAACCACCAAACAGCCTTTGCGTTCAATAAGGTCTTTGGCCTCTTGGAATTTTTTATAATTTGGACCGATTACTACGGGGATTCCAAAGGTAGCGGCTTCGAGTATATTGTGAATTCCAGCACCAAATCCGCCACCGATATAGGCAATATCTGCATAGCTATAGGTTTTTGTCAGTAAGCTGTAGGCATCAATGATTAAAACATCATATTCCGCAAGATTTTGATTAGTGATTTGAGAATATAGGATTACTGATTTTTGGAGTTGCTGTTGTAATTTGGCAGTCAAATCGGGTTTGATATTGTGTGGTGCAAAGATAAACTTCATGTCTTTGCTGGCTTTGTGATTGATAAAATCTACGAGCAGTTCTTCATCCTTTGGCCAAGAGCTCCCCGCTACTAATAAGGTTTTGTTGGCTTTAAATGCAGCGACGAAATCCAGGGTATTATCCTGTTCTAATATCTGGGCTACTCGGTCAAAGCGGGTGTCACCAGTTACTATAGCATCATGTCCTAATTGCGTTAAAAGTTCTTTAGAACCTTCGTTTTGAACAAAAAAATAAGTGAAGGCTGTTAGTGCCTTTCTGTAGAACGATCCATACCACTTAAAAAATACTTGGTCGGGTCTGAGTATTCCAGAAACTAAATAAGTTTCGATGTTTTGTTTCTTTAATTCGTTTAAGTAATTCGGCCAATACTCATATTTTATAAAGAAAACCTTATCGGGATGTGCGAGAGTTAAAAAACGTTTCGCATTGCTGATCGTGTCCATAGGTAAATATAGGGTGACATCGGCCGGAGTGTTGTTTTTTTTGACTTCATAACCCGAAGGAGAGAAAAAGGTCAAGATAATTTTGTGTTGTGGGAACAATTGTTTTAAACGCTCTATCAGGGGGAGTCCTTGTTCGTATTCGCCTAGTGAAGCAGCATGAATCCAAAAGGTACGGTCTGTGGGTTTGATTTCGCGGCTTAATAGGGTGAACGAATTTTTCCGTCCTTCTACAAAAAAATGAATTTTTTTATTGAAGAGCGCAACAAATTTTAAGCTCAGATTAACAAGCTGTGTAAAGAGATTATATATGAAAAACATGTTGCTATTTTTGTGAGGCTAAAATACGTTTCTTTTGATTAAGAATAGGAGATAGACACAATAAATTATTACTTTTGTAGTGCTTATTAAGAGTAAAACGAAACGACTTTTTAAAGCGTATTTTCTTGTAAATACCCTAGTTAAGAGGTCTTCAAAAATACAATAAATCATGAGAAAAATTCAAATGGTTGACTTAAAGAGTCAATATGAGGGAATCAAAGATGCGGTAAATGTGGGGATTCAAGAGATCTTAGAGAACTCCACCTATATCAATGGGCCAGAAGTTCATCGTTTTCAAGCTAATTTAGAACAATATTTAGGAGTTAAAAATGTGATCCCTTGTGCTAACGGTACAGATGCTTTGCAGATTGCTATGATGGCTCTTGGGCTTAAACCCGGTGATGAGGTAATTACTGCCGACTTTACTTTTGCAGCTACAGTAGAAGTTATTGCCTTATTACAACTAACACCAGTATTGGTGGATGTAGATCCGGCGACTTTCAATATTTCCGTTGAAGCGATTAGAAAGGCGATTACGCCAAAAACCAAGGCAATTGTTCCTGTACATCTTTTTGGACAAGTAGCCCCTATGGAAGAAATCATGAATTTAGCTAAAGAACATGGTTTATATGTGATTGAAGATGATGCGCAGGGTATTGGAGCTGATTACACATTTTCAGACGGAACGGTGAAAAAAGCTGGTAGTATTGGACACGTTGCTGCAACTTCATTTTTCCCTTCGAAAAATTTAGGTTGTTATGGCGACGGTGGAGCAATTTTTACGAATGATGATGAGCTAGCTCATACCATTAGAGGGATCGTTAATCACGGTATGTATGAAAGATATCATCATGATGTAGTAGGGGTGAATTCGAGATTAGATAGTATACAAGCAGCTGTGTTAAATGTGAAATTACCGAAATTGGATGCCTATAATGTGGCTCGTAAAAACGCAGCTAAGAAATATAGTAGTGCTTTAGCCAATCATTCTAATATTATAACACCTGTTTTCTCGGAAGTAGAAAATAGCCATGTTTTTCATCAATATACCTTAAGAATCGTCGATGCTGATAGAAATGCTTTAATGCAGCATTTACAGTCTTTGGAGATTCCATGTGCCATCTATTACCCAATTCCTTTACACAAACAAAAAGCATATATAGATGTAAGGTATAAAGAAGAGGATTTTCCGATAACCAATCAGTTGGTTGAAGAGGTGTTGTCGCTGCCGATGCATTCTGAGTTAGATGATGATCAAATTGAATTTATTACGAGTTCCATTTTGGCGTTTTTAAAGAAATAATTATACAGCATAGGCGAAATGAGTTATCTTTCGCCTATGCTTTTTATATAAAATAAAGAACTACAACGCTTCGCTGAAAAAAGTATTTATTAGAAAAAGTATACTGTTGACGTTAAGTCGAGTGCCATCTTTAATAAAATTATATTCGAAATATGAAAATACTAGTAACAGGAGGCCTTGGTTTTATTGGATCTCATACCGTAGTAGAATTACAGGCTCAAGGATACGATGTTGTTGTTGTGGATAATTTATCCAATTCGACTTTAGAAGTGTTGCAGGGCATCGAAGCGATTTCAGGCATTAAACCTGCTTTTGAAAATGTGGATTTGCGAGATAAGTCTGCGATACAAAGATTCTTTAGTGCCTATACCGACATCAAGGGGGTTATTCATTTTGCAGCGTCTAAGGCTGTAGGAGAAAGTATTGAAAATCCGCTGTTGTATTATGAAAATAATTTATCGTCTTTGATTTATCTTTTGCAGCAATTGCAAGAGAAATCTGAAGTAAGTTTTATTTTTAGTTCGTCATGTACGGTTTATGGCCAAGCCGAATATATGCCTATTACAGAAAATGCTCCGATACAAGAAGCCTTTTCTCCTTATGGAAATACCAAGCAAATCGGTGAGGAAATCATTAGAGATGTAGCGAAGGTATCGGGAATTAATGCTATTTTATTGAGGTATTTTAATCCGATTGGGGCACATGAATCTAATATGATAGGGGAGCTGCCAATAGGTATCCCGCAAAATTTAGTGCCATTTATCACGCAAACCGCTATGGGGATCCGTCAGCAGTTGTCTGTTTTTGGTAACGATTACGATACTGTGGACGGCACTTGTGTCAGAGATTACATTCATGTAGTTGATTTAGCGCAAGCACATGTAGTGGCTTTAAAACGACTTTTAGAGGGTGCTAATGAAGACAAAGTTGAGGTGTATAACGTGGGTACAGGTAAGGGGAGTTCTGTGCTGGAAGTCATTAACGCTTTCGAAAAAGTATCTCAACAAAAATTGCCGTATCAAATCGTAGCACGAAGAGAAGGAGATATCACTGAAGCCTTTGCCAATACCGATAAAGTCTATGAGAAATTAGGGTGGAAGGCATCAAAAACGCTGGAAGAATCACTGTTAAGTGCTTGGATTTGGGAAAATAAAATCCGGTCAAAATAAAGTATAAATTTTAAAAAGCCCCGAAAAGTGAATCTTTCGGGGCTTTTTTTTTATGATGGATCGGTAAACTTATTTGCGATAAAGGAAATCGTTGCACAAGCCAATAAGGCTACCGCCATAACGATCATGGAACCGTTGCTAAAGTGGTTGATCAGCAAAGACGTGAAAAAGGTAAAGGCGAGTTGTGAAGCGCCATATAGTGCTGATGCTGTTCCAGAGGTCTCTTTAAATGGACGTAACGCCAGTGCTGTAGCTGTTGGGAATAACATGCCTAGTGGTACAATAAAGAAGAACAACGCGATCAGTTGGTTATAGATGGAAAAATTCATCTGTAAAAAGAGAATTAACAAGCTAGCACAACCCACTTGTATCGTCGCTGCTATAAAGATAATTCGTTTTGGACTTAGCCTTTTCTGTAGCACGGTTGAGGTTAAAAAAGACCCGAGCATAAGACCTATTGAATTAATTCCAAATACCACGCTAAATGCATCACCACTAAGTCCTCCTGCTTCCATAATTAATATCGGTGCGTTAGAGATATACAGCATCAAACTACTGAATGCCAGACTGCCAATTATGGTATAGATCAAAAAACTTCGATGTTGAAACAATTGTCTATAAATGGCGAGATGAGCAGTTTTAGTATTTTCGCTACGGACTGCTTCTGGATGTTCTTGAAGAAAAAGCGCAGTCATAATAAAACCGATAAGTCCAAAAAACAGCATGGCTAAGAACAAATAATTCCACGTAAAACTCTTTAGTATTTCATTGCCAATAATCGGGCCTACTATAGGGGCAATTCCTCCGATTAAGGCTAGTATACTGTAGATTTTCAAAGTTTGTTCTCGATCAAATCTTTTGTTGACTATGGCTCGAGCGATGACCAATCCACCGCTGCTCCCCAAGGCTTGCAAAAAGCGCAATGCCCATAGGTACTCTATTTGTTCCACAGTAGTACACAGGTAACTTGCAATCATAAAAAGGCTGAGGGAGATGAGTATGGGTTTTCTGCTGCCATAAGTATCTGACAAAGGACCCCAAAATAACTGTCCCACCGCTAAGCCTCCTAAGAAGCAGGATAAGGAGATCTGGATGTTGCTGATAGAAGTGTTTAAATCGTCGGCTAATGTAGGAAAAGCGGGAAGATACATATCAATGGATAATGGACCAAGAGCGGTTAAACTCGCTAATACAAAAACCAGTAACCAATGTTTTGCGCTAAGATTTTTCAAATTTTATCTTTATGTTATAAAAAATCCCTGCGATAGCAAGGATTTTTAAAGTGTTTATATATCGGAGTATTTATGCTGAATGTGTTTCAGCAGTTTTGTCGATCTTTTGGATTAATCCAGCCAAGACTTTACCCGGACCTACTTCTGTAAAGGAAGTCGCTCCATCAGCTATCATTTGTTGAACAGATTGTGTCCATCGTACTGGTGCGGTCAATTGGATGATTAAGTTTTTCTTAATCTCCGCAGGATCTGAAACGGCGTTAGCGGTTACATTTTGATATACCGGACAAGTTGGTTGTGAAAAATGAGTAGCTTCGATAGCAGCAGCTAATTCCTCTCTAGCAGGTTCCATCATAGGGGAATGGAAAGCACCACCAACCGGAAGTATTAAAGCGCGTTTTGCACCGGCTTCTTTCATCGCTTCGCAGGCCTTCTCTACAGCAGTAGTTTCGCCAGAGATAACTAATTGTCCCGGGCAATTATAGTTTGCAGCTACAACAACACCGTCGATGGTTTTGCAAACGTTTTCAACAACATCGTCGGCTAAACCCAAAACAGCTGCCATAGTTGATGGAGTGATCTCACAAGCTTTTTGCATGGCTAAAGCGCGTTTTGAAACCAATAACAAAGCATCTTCAAAGGATAGTGTACCGTTGACAACTAGTGCGGAAAACTCACCTAAAGAATGTCCCGCAACCATGTCAGGTTGAAAGTCCGCTAGGGTTTTTGCTAATATTACAGAATGTAAAAAAACAGCCGGTTGAGTTACCTTGGTTTCCTTTAATTGTTCTGCCGTACCTTCAAACATAATATCGGTAATGCGGAAACCTAATATCTCATTAGCTTTCTCAAAAAGTGATTTGGCTACATCTGAAGTTTCATATAATTCTTTTCCCATTCCGGAGAATTGGGCACCTTGACCAGGAAAAACGTATGCTTTCATTTTTTAAATATTTTGTGTTTGTATACTTGAATACGATTGCGACGAATTGGTAGCGGTAGCTGATACAAATAATTCTGTCGTAATTGGTAGTATCCCATTTGATGTTTGTGCTTTGAGGTTACTACGTTTATATAGATAAACTTGATAACATGGGCACGAAGCGCTGCAAAAATAAGATATTTTTTGCATTTAAAATAATCAGATAAAAAAAGCCACTTTAGAAATAAAGTGGCTTTTTTATATGCATAACAGAAAGAGATTATTACATCACATCCATTCTGTGGTCTTCAATTTTAGCATTGTTTTTTAACGCTTCCATCACTTTAGACTGAGCTGTTCCACGGATTGTTGTAGTGGTTTTGGTTTTGTAGTTGTTGTAACTTGGTAAATCAGGAGCTAGGTTCACCGACTTAGTTTGAATTATATACACACCTTTATTACCGTCAATTAATGAAGACTGTGCTCCAGCTTTTAATGCAAACGCATTTCCAACAACCTTAGGTTCTGGTCCAACATTGATGATCAAAGGATTTTGTCTTGAAACATCTGTAGCTGTAGTTAAGGTAGCTCCTGTTTTAGCAGAAACTTCAGCTAAAGTTTTTCCCTCCATTTTAGGACGGATCAAAGCAGCTTTTTTCTCATTCATTAAAATAGGTGCCACAGTTGCTCTAGCTTCCTCAATACTTAATAATCCAGTTTCGTTTGCTGATTTTACTTTAACGATAACGTGACCATCTGCATTGTCGAATTTTTTGATATCACCTACTTTAGTAGCTTTGTTAAAAGCCCAAGTAACAATGGATCTTTGTTTTCCTACTAACGGTAACTGCTCATCAAACGGACGAACTGTAGTCGAAGGTTGGATAGGTAAGTTCATTTGTTTTGCCAAAGCTTCAAAATCTTTAGTCGCAACATCTTGTTCAAATTTGGTAGCTGTAGTATAAATTTGATCTGCAGTTGCTTCTGATACTTCTACTTTTCTAGCGATAGTAGCTAAGCGAATAGCATCTTTTTTCTCTAATACTTTAATTACGTGATATCCGAAGTCTGTTTCAACAACACCGATTTTCCCTGGTGCATTGCTGAATACGAATTCGTCAAACGGTTTTACCATTTGTCCTCTAGCGATATTGTCATATTCTCCAGCATTGTTCTTTGATCCTGGATCTTCTGAGTTTTCCATGGCTAAAGCTCCGAATTGAGCCGGATTTGCAAGAGCTTGTTTTAATAATTCATCAGCCTTTGCTTTCGCTTCTTCTTTGGTTCTTGTGATACCAGGCATCGGAGATGATGATCCAGCAAAAGAGATTAAGATATGTGCTGCTTTAACTTTTTCTCCAGGTTTTTTGTCAACCAAACGAGTTAAGCAATAGTGGTCATTGAATAAGTAAGGACCGAAAACTTCTCCTGGCTGTAAGTTGAATAATTCCTCTTGGTACTCTAAAGGTAAATCACTTTTAGAATAGAATAAAGAGTCAAATTTTACGTCAGAGTTTAGATTTACAAATTCTTTTAAATTTGACGTATTCTTAAATCCTGCAACTGTATCGTTTTTCTTAGTTTCATTATTGTAAACAATTGAAGATTTCAATAACTCGCTAATATTTTCTTTTACTTCAGCTTTATCTTTCTCAGAAGGAAGACTACTTACAAAAACATACTCGATATCACGTGTAGGTTCTGATTTGTATTGCTTTTCGTTTTTCTTTAAGTAAGTTTGAATTTCAGCATCCGTAACTTTTACTTGATCGTCATTGATTGAAGAGTAAGGAACAGTAACATAATCAAATGTTGCTTTGCTGTTTTCTACTTGGTACGTATTTTTAGCTTCAGCAGTTGTCGTATTTAAACCAGAACGTATCATAGAGAAATACATTTGCTCTAAGGCAAATTTCTCCAATTCTTTTTCATAAGCCAACCAAGAGTTCCATTGCTCTGCACCGCCTTTTTTCATCGTTACAATAAATTCATTGAATTTATTGATGTCGAATTTCCCCAATTGGTTTTGAAATTGTGGGTTGTTTGCAAAGTTTGGATTTGTTTTAATAACATTTACCAATTGATCTTTACCGATTTTTAATCCGATTTTTTCGAACTCTGTTCCAAGAAGTACAGAATTGACTTCATTGTTCCAAACCATATTGTTTGCCTGAGCTCCCACGGCTTGACCACTTTGTTCTGCTTGGGTTACTTTTTGCATAAATTGTTGGGTGTTGATTTCAACACCATTTATACTTCCAACATTTCTAGAACCCTTACCGACGCCTCCGCCTCGAACTAAGTCTCCTACAACAAATGCTAGTAAAGCAATACCAACGACCGCAATTAATAATACGGATTTCTGTCTAATTTTTGATAAAACTGCCATGTGTATTTAGTATGTGTAATTTTTTTCAGTGAGCGAAAATACAATTATCTATTTAATAATAAAAGTTATCAATCCTTATTTTTATAAATAATATTGATGTTTCGGGTCTATTTCGTCGAATTTCTCCAAAGTAGGCCCTTTTTGTTTTTTTTAAGCTTCTCTTTTGAGAAAATTAAGGACTTTTTTTTAAACCCTTAAAAAAAGGCAATTTTAAAGGTTGTAGTGATCTCTGCTAAAAAAAAAGCAATCTTGTGAGTCAAAACTTTGCCTATAAAAAAAACAGAAGTTTTGGCTTCTGTTTTTTATTTGCTGTTTTGATATCAATTATTGTTGCTTGTTTTTGTGATGGTCTTCCATTTTTTTTGCGTATTTCTTGCGGAAGAAAAACATGAAGATCGCTACGGCAGCTACGGCAATATTCAAATAATAATCTTGACTGTTCAAATATTTAGTTATTCCATCGTAAATGAAAAGCGCAGCAATAAATAAATAGAAATATGGGATAAAATTGTAAAGTTTCATAAGGCAAGGCGTGTTTTAACGTTTAGTCTGTTTTGTTTCTTTCGGCATAACTGTTTTGAGCAGTGACCGTTTGGAATTTACTGTCAAAATCAATTCCAATTCCTTCGGTAAAACTATTGTCGATGTCAGAAATTCTATAGAATTTTTCTGTAAAGAACCAATCGTTTTTTTGATCGTAATACAGTTGTTCCGTTTTCAGCTGTTTTCCATCGTCGCTGGTAATGATAACATTGCCACGGAGGTCTATCAGTTCTTTTTTGGTGTATTGGATCGCGTAATCCGCAAGGATCACTACCGAACTTTTCTGGTTTTTGGCATCAATCAGTGTCAAGTCAATACCTTTTGGAAATTCAGTAAAGGGATATTTAACTTGACTGTAATCTAACATACGTGGACTTAATAGGATGGCTTTTACGCGTCCGGAATCGACGTACTTTAAATTGATGTTTTCTGCATCACCTGAGGCAAAAAAAGGAACTGAGTTTATTTTTTGTATTTTTTTAAAATTGCTATCACAAGAAGCCATAAGGACCAATACGGTCATTAAGCTGATGGTTGATAACGTTGTTTTTATTAATGACATGGGCTTTGTTTTATTCGAAACGACGTTTAACAAACCACAAATCGTTTAACGAAATACCAACAGAAACATTAAAGTAATTCTCTTGAATTAAAGTATTGGTGTTTTTTCCTTTTTGTCCATATTCTAGACTCAGGTTGATGTTGGTTAGATTTCTTCCAACAGGGAATCCTGCTCCTAAGCTAAACGCATAGTCGTTTATCGATTGGTTGTCCAATACTAAACCGGTGTTTTCGAAACGAAATCCAGCGCGGTAAACAATGCGGTCAAAATAACTCGTAAAGGAATTGTGTTTTGGTATGTAGTAACCTCCAACGGTATATTTTTGAGAATCTTCAAAACTCGCCATGTCGGAAGTTAGATAATTGTTTTTTAATTTGCTGTTTTGTGTTTGCGTAAATTCGGCGCCTACAAACCATTTTTGAGCTTTTCCAATTCCCGTTCCAACGGTAAACTTAGATGGCATGGTTAAGTCGTTATTTGCCGCTTCGATTTCGCGCGTTTCAACGGCGTTAACTGTTCCGTTACTTGCGATCTGAACGATATCTAGAAAGGCAGTCGATTCTGCACTGATTTTGGTTTCGGGTGCATAGGTAAAACTACTATGCCAGTCGTAGCCTTTTACTTTTCGATTATAGAGTAATCCTGTATTGAAAGTAAAACCGCTGTAGTTGGTTTTAACGCGCTCTCTAGATCCTTTGGATATAAAAAAATTACTCCCATCATCAGAAATAAAAACGGTGGCACTTTTGTCAATGTCTCCAAAATTATAAGCGAAGTCAGCTCCAATTTGTAAATTGGGTAAAATCGAATAGGATAGTCCTGCAAAGGCTTTATTGATTCCTCCTTCACCAACAAAATCTTTTGATCTCTTTTGATCGCCAACTGCAATGTCGGAGTGAATTTTGTAACCTACAGAAGAAAATGGTAGGATTCCAAAGGATGCTCCAAAACGTCCTATTGGGATTCCCACTGCGATATAATCTACTAAAGTACTATTTGCCTTCTCTTTTATGTCGTTGCTTTTAAGCGTCGATGAAGTGTTTGTTCCTCCTAAAGTGAAAGTGGTTAGTTTTAATTTGGAAAAGGAAGCAGGGTTTTTCAGGTTTAGGTGTATACTGTCAGAGTATGTACTAATCCCCCCCATAGCTTTGTATTCGTTGGTTCCGCTAAAATTCACGTTTCCGATTCCGTAAAAGGAATAAGGTGATGCAGTTCCTTGTTGTGCTAATGCTGTAGATCCAATTAGTAAACTAAGGCCTAGAAAGATTTTTTTTATCATTGTCAATTATATATTGATGTATGGAATTCAAGCTTTCTAATAAAAAGTTTGAATGGGCAAATATGGTGTTTTTTAGTCTTTTTGCCAAAAAAACTGCATCCCCTCCTGTTAAAATTATAGTTAAATCTTGAAAACGAGACTGATACGTTTCAATTAGTTGGTCGATTTCGCAGCTCAATCCGTTGATAACACCGGAGTGTATCGATTCTTGTGTCGAATTACCGATGATGTCTAGAGGTTCTTGTAGTTGTAATAGCGGGAGTTTGGCCGTATAATCGTGTAAGGATTTATAACGCAAACCAATTCCCGGTGAAATTGCGCCTCCCAGATAGTGATTGTGTTGTGAAATAAAATCATAGGTTACGCAAGTGCCGGCGTCGATTACTAAACGATTTTGCTGCGGATACATCAAAGTGGCGCCAGCGGCCAATACCATGCGGTCAATACCAAGTGTCGTTGGGGTGCTGTAGTCATTTTGAAACGGAAAAGGACTTTTATGGCTAATAATGATCAACTCGGAATGGGCTTGGAGCCAATTTAAAGTAGCTGGTTCCAATTTTCCAACAGAAGAAAGGATGATTTTGGGGGTGGGAGTGATTTTTTTTAAAATTTTTTTAAAATTTTCTAAAAAATTTTCATGCTCCAAAATGTGAATTTCTCCAATCCTATTGTTCTCAAATAAAGCGACTTTGGTTCTGGTGTTGCCGATATCAATGGTTAAAAGCATGGTAGAATAGTTGGTTCAAGCAAAGATATGTAATGATTTTTTTGCAAAAGGGTTTGTTTAAATAAAAAACTGTTCTATATTTGCAACCGCTTACAAGGACAGTATGTCGTTGAAATCAAAAGCCAAATGGTGCCTTAGCTCAGTTGGTAGAGCAATGGACTGAAAATCCATGTGTCCCTGGTTCGATTCCTGGAGGCACCACAAATTTGCTTTTGATTTACAAGCCGCTTAAAAGTTTACTTTTAAGGTGCCTTAGCTCAGTTGGTAGAGCAATGGACTGAAAATCCATGTGTCCCTGGTTCGATTCCTGGAGGCACCACAAAAAATCCCGATCTTAATTGATTGGGATTTTTTTTTGACTTTTTTTTCGTAATTTAAAAAAGTAAAGGAGCAGGGCGCATCTAAAGGGTTTGATCGTGCTAGGTGTTTTTGATTCTTGTTTTATCGCGGTAGCGTTGTAGGTTTTCAATTGAGTGTGTCAATGCAGCTTGAAGTGCCTTATTTGGGGCAGTTTTAAGCGTTTGTAGGGCATTTCTGGATTGTATGGTAAAGAGAATGTTTAGGTATAAAAAAAAACTGCCTAGGCAGTTTTTTTATTAATATTATTTGTGGTTAGCCGTTGAAAAATTAAATGGTTCTCATTTCTAATTCCATGCGTTCCACATCAAGTTTTAAGGTTTGAACTTTTGTTTTTAACTTCAATAGCTCTGCTTTTCCTTTGAGTTCTTTTAAAGGGGTTAAAGATCCTTTTCGAAGGTTTTTTTCAAATTTGTCGGTTTGCGTTCTCAGGCGGTCCTCTTGTTTGTAGAGTTTGCTTTTTGTTTTTTGGAGTTTACGCGTTGATTTCGCTAACTTATCTTGTTTTTTAATTTCAAGTTTTTGCTCTTTTTCAAGTTTCTTTTGCGCTTTCTCAAGCGCTTTTTGATCCTTAATTGCTTGAAGTTCCTTTTGTTCTAAATCCTTAACAAGTTTTTCTTGATTCTTTTGTTCGGCGTTAAGTAGATCTTGTTGGTGTTTTAAGCGAATTTCTTCTTCTTTAGCTTGTAGTTTTTCGGTTTCATTACCAACGGTTTGTGTACTTTCTTTAACTTGCTCTAAAGCTGTATTTACTTCTGTTTTTTCCGTGGAGATTTCTTGTATTTTTTCAATCGCTTTGTTTTTTTCAGTTTCGATAGTAGAAACTTCTTGTGCAGACATCAATTGAGTTGAGGCAAATAGAATACCTACAAACCATAGTGTTTTTTTCATTGTAAAAATTGAGTTAGATGTTTTTGTTTGTTGATTTTAATTGTAAGGCAAATTAGATGCCAATTTTACCATTCGTTTACTTTATTTGCATCTAGTTTGAGAAAAATAAATAACAATATAGTAAAGGCTAGCAAGCTGGATCCTCCATAAGAGAAAAAAGGTAAGGGTACACCGATTGTTGGAAATAAACCTACGAGCATAGTTATGTTTAGTCCGAAATGAATAAATAGAAAACAGACGACGCAATAACCGTAGACTCGTGTAAATCGTGATTTTTGCTGTTCACACAGGTATATCAGCCGTAGAAATAAGCAAACAAATAAAATGACAATGACCGAGGCGCCAACAAATCCCCATTCCTCACCTACAGTGGTGAAAATATAATCGGTGTGTTGTTCAGGTACAAATCCTCCTTTGGTTTGAGTGCCTTCTAAGAATCCTTTTCCAAACCAACCTCCTGAACCAATGGCTATTTTTGATTGGTTTAAGTTATAGCCCTCTCGTTGAAGATTGACATCTTCGCCAATCAATACATTGATTCGATCCTTTTGGTGGGGCTCCAATACTTCGTCGTATACATAATCGACAGAAAATACAAAAGTCATCATCACCACGGCCAAGCCGAGATATAAAAAGGGATTTCTGTTGATCTTTTTGTTAAAAATAAAGTGAATAATACTGACCACTGCTATTAATCCGATAATAAAACCGGGCTTGATAACTAACGACATGACAAATAAAGCAATCACGATAAAACCCGTCCACAGATACCATGAGGGCAAGCCCTCCCGATACAACACAAATATTAGTGAGGCGAAAAGCATGGCGCTTCCCGTATCGTGCTGTAAAATTAATAGTGTCGGTATGCCGATGATGGCTAAGGCAATCATTTGATCCTTAAAGGTACTTAAGCTGTCTTGAGAGTCGGCGATAAACTTAGCTAGTAGTAGTGCTGTAGTAGTTTTTACAAACTCAGAAGGTTGAATTCCAAATCCACCAAATTGGTACCAGTTGGTTTGTCCTTTAACCGTTTTTCCAAAAACCATCAGTCCCAATATCGAGAGTATACCGATAATGTAGAAAATCATCGGGTATTTTTCATAAAACTTTGCATCGATCGATACTACTAATATTATTAAGGGTATCGAAGCCATGATAAATAGTAGCTGGCGTCCGTAGATCTGATTTAAGTCAAAAAATGAAGTGGCTTCATTGGGTAATGAGGCAGAATATATATTGAGCCAGCCAGCAAAAACGAGAGTAAAGTAGAGCAGGATTGATATCCAATCAATGGTGCTTTTAACGCTTTGGTTTTTCATCCTATTGTGGTAATTTGGCTTGTTGTGGTAGTTTGGCTTGTTGTTGTAAGGTGATTACTTTGGCGTATTCACTTTCTAAACTGCCCTCTAGCATTCTTTTCTCCAAGTCCGTTCTCGTTATTTCTTTGCGCAGGTATTTCTCTATCATCAAGCTGGTAATTGGGGCTGCCCATCGAGCTCCCCAAGCTCCGTTTTCGATAAATACGGCAATGGCTATTTTCGGATCGTCTTTAGGTGCAAAGGCGACAAATACAGAGTGGTCTGCTAATTGTACTCTTTTTGTGCCTACTTTGATGAAATTTTCTACAGTTCCTGTCTTTCCGCAAACTTCAATTCCATCGAGTTGAACACTGCGTCCCGATCCAAAATTATATACATCAAACAAACCATTAATAACAGGAGTGAAATATTGTGGGTCAATAGTAGTGATGTTTTTGGTGGTGAATTTCGGATCTATTTCGTGTTTCTCAATTTTTTTGATAATATGTGGTGTATAAAAATACCCTCTGTTAGCAATAGTGGCCATCATGTTGGCTAACTGCATCGGAGTCATAACGACCTCGCCTTGTCCAATGGCGTTGGAAATGGTAGTGGTGCTTCGCCAACCTCCATTGGGATACCAACGGTCATAATAGTTTGACGAGGGAATATGTCCTTTTCGTCCGTCTGGTAAATCATAGCCAAGAAACTCACCCAATCCAAAACTTTTTAGATGGCTGCTCCAAGCATCAATACCGTATCGCGGTTTGCTGTATTTTTCAATAATTCTTTTATATACGTTAGCGAAGTAGGTGTTGCAAGAACTGGCGATGGCTCTGTTTAACGAAATGCTTCCTGAATCGTGGCATTTCATAAAAGCACCTCTACCATAAAAGAAACCGTGATTACAAACAAAAGCGGTTTGTTCATTAATCACTTCCTCTTGTAAACCAATTAATCCAGTTAATATCTTAAAAGTGGATCCCGGAGAATATTCACCAGACAATACGCGGTTAAATAAAGGTTTCGAAATCGAATCATTGAATAAGGCGGTATAGTTCTTAGATCGATCTCTACCAACGAGTAAGCTGGGATCATAACTAGGTGCGGTGACTAAAGCTAAGATTTCACCTGTTTTGGGTTCAATAGCAACAATACCTCCGCGCTTATTTTGCATCAGTAGTTCACCGTATTCTTGTAAGTCGACATCTAGGGTTAGTGTGATGTCTTCTCCTTTAACGGCGATCGTATCGTAATGACCGTTTTTAAAAGAACCAATTTCCCTATTAAAACGATCTCTTTGAATATATTTCACTCCTTTTGTTCCTCTTAAAACAGTTTCGTACTCTTGTTCGACTCCCTGGATTCCGATTAAATCACCACTTCGATAGTAGGAGCTTCCCTTGACGTTTTGTTCGTTGACTTGGCGGATATATCCAAAGATATTGGCTCCTGAATGTACTTGATAGTCACGTAGTGATCTTTTTTGGATATAGAAACCGTTGAAATGCCTGATCTTTTCTTGAAAAGCAGCATATTCAGCCTTGTTTAATTGAGGTAAAAATACAGAGGGTAGACGCGGACTGTAAACACGGGCCTTGTCTAGTTTTTTTATAAAGTCTTCCTTGGTTACGTCCAACATTTGGCAAAGCGCTATCGTATCGATTTCTTTAACCTCCTGAGGGATGACCATAATGTCGTATGAGGGTTGATTGGCAATTAATAATTTGCCGTTTCGGTCATAAATATAACCGCGTTCTGGGTATTCATAAACAATTTTTAAAGCGTTGTTTTCAGACTTCTTAATATAGGAATCGTCAATTACTTGCAAATAAAGTAGTCTTACCAATATTGCGATAGCAACGGATACAATTAAAAAGGGTAAGAGGAATTTTCTCATTTTTTAGATGGTTTGATCAAGTAAATTATTAAGATGCATAGTATTAGGGTGAATAATGTTGTCAGTAAAGTTCGTAAAAGAATTTCCCAAATAAAATTAAATCTAAATATTTCTAGGCCAAATAAAATGGTATGATGGAGTAGTACTCCTATAAGTAAATAAGTAAAGAGCTCTTTAGAGATTTTGTCCGTTATTTTGATGGTGTGGTATTCGTAGCTGATACCGTATGAAAATTTAAGCAGGTCTTCTCTGTAATAGGCGAGTATAACGCAGGCTGCTGCATGAACACCTCCAGAGTTTTCAAACATATCCAAACCTAAGCCTAAGATAAAACTACAGATGATTAAAAAAGCTTTATTTCCATTTATAGGGAAAAGCAGTATAAATAAGATATACGGGAACGGATTAATAAAATTAAAAAGCTCCATATTGTTAAACACCAAAATTTGAAGGGCGAACAACAGTATAAATCGAATGATATTTAATGTTACAGTGCTATTCATCTTTCGTTGCTTCTTCTAAATGGTTGATCTCTTCAATGTCGTTGTTTTTGATGATGTATACATAACCCAAATTGGTCATATCATTGAATAGACGCACGCTGATTGTATAGTAATTAGAGCTTTTGTCGACAAAAACTTTGTCTATCGCTCCAATTGGAATGTTTTCTGGGAATATAATCGACTTACCTCCGGTTACTATGGTATCTCCTTTGTGTAGATCTGCCAAACGGGGGATGTCGATCAGTTGTACGTAGCCCGTATTTTTACCATCCCAGTTTAGAGTACCAAAGTGATTAGATCCCTTTATTTTGGCGTTGATCTGTGACTTGACATTCAAGATACTTTGTACGGTAGAGTAATTGTTTGACGATACTTCTATGATTCCTAAAACACCTCTGCTGTTGATAACTCCCATGTCGGGGCGAATGCCGTTTTTTGCTCCCCCTTTTATCGTGAGGTAGTTTTCTTTTGATTTAAAAGAATTGCGAATCACCTTGCCGAGTATAACTTCAAACTCAACATTTTCTATAGGTTTACTCTCGTTGATTTCTAGTGAATCGCTTGGATTAATGGAGTTGTAAAGAATTTTTTTAAGCGCTGCATTTTCAAATGCTAATTCGTCATTCTGCTGTTTGAGGCTAAAATAGATCTTGGTATTGTTGATCTTTTCATAGACATAACCGGTGAAGGCATTAGCAGAACCTAAAACGCGACTCCTGTGAAAGGAGTGCGTTTGAATAGTAAGTAGTAAAGAAGTTGCCAAAAGCAGCAAAAACAGTAACTTAGTACTGTTTTTTATAAAAAAATTTATTATTTGCTGCATGTGTAAATATTATTTGATAAGTATGCTTTTAAACTTATTGATGTTTTTTATTACTAGTCCAGTCCCTCTTACAACGGCTCTTAAAGGATCTTCAGCAATATAAACAGGTAGGTCGGTCTTTTGAGAAATACGCTTGTCCAGTCCTCTTAACATCGAACCTCCTCCTGCTAAGTAGATACCTGTGTTGTAAATATCTGCTGCTAATTCTGGAGGCGTCTGAGATAAGGTTTCCATAACAGCGTCTTCGATACGTTGGATTGATTTGTCCAAAGCTTTGGCAATTTCACGATAGGAAACGGTAACCTGTTTTGGTTTTCCGGTTAATAAATCTCGACCTTGTACTAAAAGATCATCTGGTGGTGCTTCTAAATCTTCTGTTGCGGCACCAATTTGAATTTTTATTTTTTCGGCGGTACTTTCTCCAACAAATAAATTGTGTTGGGTACGCATATAATAAATAATATCATTGGTGAAAACATCACCGGCAATTTTTACAGATTTGTCGCAAACGATACCTCCAAGAGCTATTACTGCGATTTCAGTGGTACCTCCACCTATATCCACAATCATATTTCCCTTTGGTTGCATGATATCTACACCAATACCTATAGCTGCTGACATGGGTTCATGGATTAGATATACCTCTTTTCCATTAACGCGCTCACAAGATTCTTTTACCGCTCTCATTTCTACTTCGGTAATTCCCGAAGGAATACAAACTACCATACGTAGAGCTGGAGTGAAAAGTTTTTTTCTCAGTGCAGGAATACTTTTAATGAACATACTGATCATTTTTTCCGAAGCGTCAAAATCAGCAATTACACCGTCTTTTAAAGGGCGGATTGTTTTTATGTTACCATGAGTTTTTCCCTGCATTAAACTAGCTTCTTTACCAACAGCAATAATTTTACCCGTTGTTCTATCGCGAGCTACGATAGAAGGATTATCAACAACAACTTTTCCGTCGTGGATAATCAGTGTGTTAGCAGTCCCAAGGTCAATAGCGATGTCCTCGGTCATGAAATCAAAAAATCCCATACAATTAAAAGGGTTTTATAGGTTATAAAATTTTAGATTACAAAAATAATAAAATTAATGTTTGAAATGACGAATTCCAGTAAATACCATGGAAACATTATTTTTGTTGCAGTAATCTATACTCAATTCATCTTTGATAGAACCCCCCGGCTGAATCACAGCAGAGATTCCGGCATTATGAGCGATTTCTACACAGTCTGGAAAAGGGAAAAAAGCATCACTGGCCATAACAGCTCCTCTTAAATCAAATTGAAAAGCTTGTGCTTTTTCAATGGCTTGTTTAAGGGCATCAACTCTTGATGTTTGGCCTGTGCCTGAAGCACATAGCTGTCTGTTTTTGGTCAATACTATCGTATTGGATTTGGTGTGTTTACAGATTTTCGAAGCGAACAACAAGTCTTCAATTTCTTCTTGAGAAGGAGCCGTAGTAGTAACGTTTGATAAATGTTCTTTATTGTCTGTAATTAAATCTTTTTCTTGAACTAAAATTCCGTTTAGACAAGTTCTCACTTGTTTCTTAGGAAGCTCAAGATCTTTTTGTATTAAAACAATTCTGTTTTTCTTTTCTTTTAAAATCTCAATAGCTTGATCGTCATAAGATGGAGCGATAACCACTTCACAGAATAAAGAATTTATTTCCGTTGCTGTAGCAACATCAATATTTCCATTCGCTATTAGAACTCCTCCAAAAGCAGAGGTTGGATCTCCTGCTAATGCAGCTAAATAAGCTTCTTTCATCGTGGACATTTGAGCTACTCCACAAGCGTTGTTGTGTTTGAGTATGGCAAAAGTAGGTTGTTCTCCCTTGAACTCTCCCATTAAGTTCACAGCAGCATCAACATCTAGTAAATTGTTGTAAGACAATTCTTTTCCGTGTAACTTATCAAATATTTGATCAAATTCTCCGAAGAAAAAACCTTTTTGATGAGGATTTTCGCCATATCTCAACTCCTGACCGTTGTCTAAACTGGTCTTTAAAATCGTTTCTTCAGTGTTGAAGTAATTAAATATAGCGCTGTCGTAATGAGATGATACGTGGAAAGCTTTTGTAGCCAACCAACGACGTTGCTCCAAAGTTGTAGCTCCATTATGGCTAACGATCATCTCTAAAAAAGCTTCGTATTCATTGACAGAGGCTACGATGATGGTGTCTTTAAAGTTTTTAGCGGCAGCACGGATTAACGAAATACCACCAATATCAATCTTTTCAATGATATCAGCTTCGCTAGCTCCTGAAGCTACTGTTTTTTCAAAAGGATACAGATCCACAATAACCAAATCAATCTGTGGAATCTCAAACTCCTTCATTTGTGCTACATCACCTTCATGATCTTGACGGTTTAAAATCCCTCCGAAAATTTTTGGGTGTAACGTTTTAACGCGACCTCCCAAGATAGACGGATACGAAGTTACATCCTCAACTGCTACTACAGGGATACCTAAATCCTTGATAAATGTTTCAGTTCCTCCAGTAGAATATATCGTTACTTGATTGGCGTGAAGTTGTTTTACGATTGGTTCTAAACCGTCTTTGTCAAAAACGGAAATTAAAGCCGATTGAATTGTTTTAGTTGTGTTCATGTTGCGTTTTGGTTTAATCTGCAAAAGTAGTTATTGTTCACGTATTTATAAAGAATTCTGAACATGATTTTAAAAAAAAAATGTTTTTTTTGAAAGCTTATTTTACAAGCGGGTTTCCGATCGAGAATACACTGGATTTATTTTTATTTATTGTAATTTGTAACAAAATTACGCCGGTGTTTACTAATAGGGTAGAGCACGTCTTAACGCGGTGTAATACTCCATAAAAATATGCTGTTATACTTAAGATTACTTAACGAAAGTTTCTTTTTTGCAATTAATGCTTTGCGAAACAACAAACTGCGGACCATTTTATCGCTACTAGGAGTGACGGTGGGTATTTTTTCGATTATAGCCGTTTTATCTGCTGTGGACTCTATGGATCGAAAGATTAAGTCAGATCTAAGCGGTATTGATCGCAATATGATTTATTTATTCAATCATCCATTTGGACCCTCTGATATCCCCCAGTGGAAAATAAATCAGTTCCCGAAGTTTACCTATAATGAATATGAATATTTGCGTAGAAATGTCGCTGATATCGATAAGATTTCGTTCAACTTATTTACCAGCTCCGAAAATATTAAATACGGGGCTAATACGGTTAATGATATTAGTATTGAACCCGGTACTGCGCAAATAGAATCTCTAGATAATCTAAAGATCGCTCAGGGACGATTTTTCAATGAATCCGAATCCAGTTCCGGAGCGGCAGTGATTGTGTTAGGACATGAAGTAGCGGTCAATTTATTTGGAACCGAAGATCCCATTGGAAAATACGTGCGTTTATACGGAAGACGGTTTACCGTTTTAGGTGTGTTAGAGAAAGAGGGGATGACGAGCTTCGGAATGAGTAAAGACGCTAAGGCATTTATCTGTTCGAATTTTTACCGTCAAGTTTTTGGAGACAATACTTTGAGAGCGACGCCCGCAATAGTTTTAAAACCGAAGCAAGGTGTAGATATAGAAGAGTTCAAGGATGAGCTCACTCAGAAAATTCGCGCATATCGAGGTATAAAGCCTTCGGAAGACAATAATTTTTTTGTAAATATTATTGCCGGTATGTTGGAAATGGTTGATAATATTATTGGACAAATGAATATAGTAGGCTGGATTATCAGTGGCTTTTCACTATTGGTAGGTGGGTTTGGTATTGCCAATATTATGTTTGTTTCCGTGAAAGAACGAACCAGTTTGATTGGAATTCAAAAGTCGTTGGGTGCGAAAAATAGATTTATACTGTTTCAGTTTTTATTTGAAGCCGTGATATTGTCTTTGTTTGGCGGATTGATCGGAATGGTTTTGGTTTGGATTATTGCCATGATCGTGACTCAATTATTGGATTTCGAGTTTGTGTTGAGCTTTAGCAATATTGTAATCGGAACTGGTTTGGCGGTGTTTATCGGGCTTTTGTCTGGAATTCTTCCTGCTGTATCCGCTTCCAAGTTAGATCCTGTAGAAGCCATCCGGACGGGTAATTAAGGTATTTGTCGATTGCCGATTAAACGATAACAAAAAAGGCTCTTAAATAGATTAAGAGCCTTTTTTTATACTGTAGATTATTTGCTAATCGGTCTGTTTAGAATCAGATCTAAATAGAGATTAACATTTTTCTTTAGTTCTTTTCTCAAAGTAATGAAATCTAAGAAACCGTGTTCCAACAAAAATTCAGAGGTTTGAAAGCCTTCTGGCAAATCTTTACCCGTAGTGTCTTTTACAATACGTGGACCAGCAAATCCTATTAAGGCTCCTGGTTCAGCGATATTGATATCTCCCAACATAGCGAACGATGCTGAAATACCTCCTGTTGTAGGATCGGTACACATGGAGATATAAGGTATTTTTGCTTCAGCGAGCTGAGCTAGTTTTGCAGAGGTTTTAGCCATCTGCATTAAAGAATATCCCGCCTCCATCATACGAGCACCTCCAGATTTGGAAATCATCATAAATGGAATCTTGTGTTTGATAGAATAATCGATACCTCGAGCTATTTTTTCTCCAACTACCGCTCCCATAGATCCACCAATAAATGCGAAGTCCATTGCGGCTATAACTAAAGCAGATCCATTAGATTTTCCAACAGCAACGCGAACCGCATCTTTTAGTTGGGTCTTGTCCATGGCTTCTTTCAAGCGATCAACGTATTTTTTGGTATCCTCAAATTTCAAAGGATCCTTTGAAGTAAGATTTTTTGCAATTTCTTTATATTCGTTGTTGTCAAAAAGAATCTCGAAATATTCTTTACTGCCTATTCTAACGTGGTATCCGTCTTCAGGGCTTACCCAAAGATTGTGCGCTAGCTCATCAGAATCAATAATTTTTCCCGTTGGCGATTTGTACCACAAACCTTTTGGGACGTCTTTTTTGTTTTCTGTTGGGGTCTGTATTCCTTTTTCTGTTCTTTTAAACCAAGCCATAAATTCTTTATTTTATTTTATAATATAGTGAAGAGCGAAGAATTATAATGTATTCACATTATTTAAGTCTTCAAAAGCCTGTTTTAAACGGGCATTAAAAGTCAATTCTCCTTCTCTTACCCATTTTCTAGGATCGTAGTACTTTTTGTTCGGTAACTCGGAGCCTTCTGGATTTCCTATTTGGGTTTTTAAATATTCAACGTTTTCTACGATATAATCGCGAACGCCTTCTGTAAAGGCAAATTGCAAATCGGTATCTAAATTCATCTTGATTACTCCATAAGAAATAGCTTCTCTAATTTCTTCTAAAGTAGAACCAGATCCTCCATGAAATACAAAATCAACTGGATTGTCAGTAGTTTGGAATTTCTTAGCTACAAATTCTTGGGAGTTCTTTAAAATTTTAGGAGTCAATTTGACATTTCCTGGTTTGTAAACACCATGTACATTCCCAAAGGCTGCTGCGATGGTAAAACGAGGGCTTACTTTTAAAAGTTCTTCGTAAGCATAAGCAACTTCTTCCGGTTGCGTATACAGTTTTGAAGAATCAACATGCGAATTGTCTACGCCATCTTCCTCACCACCAGTAATTCCCAATTCAATTTCCAAGGTCATTCCCATTTTGCTCATGCGCTCAAGGTATCTTTTAGAAATCTCAATATTTTCTTCAATTGGTTCTTCCGACAAATCAATCATATGTGAACTGAAAAGCGGTTTTCCATAGATTTTCATGTTTTCTTCACTGGCATCTAATAAACCATCAATCCAAGGCAATAAGTTTTTTGCGCAATGGTCGGTATGCAATATTACGGTGGCTCCGTATAGTTCTGCTAAGGCATGGATGTGTTTTGCTCCGGCAATTCCACCTGCAATAGCAGATTTCTGGTTTTCGTTTGACAAACCTTTTCCCGCTATAAACGAGCAACCTCCATTTGAAAATTGTATAATCACTGGTGCGTTTAACTTGGCAGCTGTTTCCATTACCCCATTAATCGTACTTGAACTCGTTACATTGATTGCTGGCAAAGCAAACCCTTTTTCTTTTGCGTATCTAAAGATTTCCTGTACTTGGTCGCCAAAAGCTACTCCAGGTTTTATATTATGTGCCATATTAGTTGTGTGTTTAAGAGTTGACAAAATTAATAATTATTATTTGATTAGAAAGGATAATTAATTCCAACATTTACTACCACCTTTCCAAAATTGAGTTCTTTAAACCATTTTTCTCCTTCTGGTTTCGATGGATTGTAGGTTTTAAATCCTAAATCGAATCGAAAGACAAAGAAACTAAAATCATATCGAAGTCCAAAACCGCTTCCTAAGGCCAAATCACCCAAGGATTTTACGCCATTAAAGGTATAAGCTTCGTCTTCTACGTGATCAAAGATATTCCATATATTCCCAGCATCCAAAAATAAGGCTCCATTCCATTTTCCCGTAATGTTAAATCGGTATTCTGCACTGGCAAATAATTTCATGTTTGCTTCATTAAAATCATTGATGGCGCCACTGCTACCAGGACCTAGACGGTATGAATGCCAAGCGCGGTTGTCATTTGATCCACCGGCAAAATAGCTTCGAGAAAAAGGAATACTGTTTGAATTGCCATACGGAATGGCAATACCTCCAAAAGTATGGAAGGCAAGAACTTGTTGGCGACCTAGATCCCAGTATTTGATAAAATCAATTTCTGTTTTGACGTACTGAGAGAACTCTACATTGAGTAAAGTATGATTCCCATTTTCATTGACATTTGATTTATTGCTTTTTGTCAAAAGACTAACCAATCCTCCAGCAGATTCAAATTTAGCTTTAAAAGTATAAAAATTATTATCCTTAATATCGGTTTTAGACGACTTGGTAAATGAAATATTGGCTGCTAAAATAAGATTGTTCTCCGATAACCTCAATCGACGTTCTTCAATACTGCGAACGTTTTGGTAATCAGACGTACCGGGTAATACACTTGTTTGTCCGGCTAATACATCATTAATAAAAGTATTGGCTCTGCCATCTTGTATGGCTAAATCTCCTTTGGAATCGAAATAGTCACCGTCTTTTTCATAGCGTTGTGCTATGTCATTTAAGGTGTTATAAGAGGATTTGTAAACGATAAAGTAATTTGATGGGTTGGTATTTCGTACATATTGTAAGTTCAATAGGTCCAAACTATAACTGGTATTTCGTTTTGGAGACCAGCTGTAGTTGACGATTCCCGTGAAATTCTCTTTGTCTAATCCGATGTTTTGTTGTCTGAAAAGACCAAAACTCATCATGGTTCTCGGAAGCATGCTCTTGGGGATAATGCTCTCGGTTTTTATCGGGAAAACCAAACGTGGAAAAGACAATTTGGTGTCAATACCGTATTCTGATACATTTAAAAAGACGTTATTGGGATTGGCCATATCTCTTGATGATCCGACACTTCCACGTAAACCGATATCTAGGATTTCTGCTCCTCTAAATACATTTCGGATTATAAGCCCCATGTTTCCCGCAATACCAAAATCTTGTATATTGGAGTGGGTAACGTCTAACGAGGGGTTAAAAGTCATTTTTTTACGCGGCGTCAAAAAGATATTAGCTACCAAAGACTGACCGGTACTGTCTCGTTGATCTTCGATATATTCGATAGATGGGTAATTGAAAATACGTAAATTACTGATTGACCTCGAAGTTAGTACCCTACGGAAATCACTAAAAGTACTTCCTTTAGTAATAAAAATAGCATCGGTTAACGCCTTAGGGCGGTATTCTAATTTGTTGGCACTATAAATATTGAAATTGTTAAAGTTGATGCTGTCGGCAATATTTTCTACCTTTTTAGAAGTATTGTCGGTAAAGATATTAACATCGCTGATTTTGTAAATTTTAAACGGTACTTGTACTAAGGTGTCTCCGGACTTTACCGTTCTATCATCGATGATTAATTCGATATTGGCTTTGTGGTTGTTGTTAATCGTGTCAACGTCGTAGTGAATGTTGCTCTCTTGAAAATAATAGGCACCATTATTTCTAAAGCTTGTGGTAATGCGTTTTCGCTCGGCTTCAAAGTCTTTTGAATTGTACACTTTCTCTGGTACCACTAGGGCTTTGGAGGCATTTTTTTTATACAAACTATCGAGTGCAGGAGTAAAGATGCGTGTGGATACAGAATCAATCACATATACTTTTCCCGTTTCGATTTGGTAAGTGACTTTTGTTTTTTGATCGCCGATACTGTCAACCTGAGTCTGTACAGTTGTATTAAAAAAACCCTGATTGAAGTAATAATTTTTTAAACGGATAACGGAACGATTCATTCGGTTCTCTTCGTATAGGACCGGAGGCTCTCCTGTATTCTTTAAAAATTGACTAAAACCAGAAACGGCAAAGGATTTTCCCAAACGACCTACCTGTTTTTCCGATAAAAAGGCGGTTAAATTGCGGTGTGTTGTTGGGTGTTTGTCCAGCCAAGCTTGATAACTTGAATCGGCATTGGGTTTGGCTAAATTGTATAAGTGCAAGCGCAATCGATACCCAAGAATAGAGCTGTTTGGCTGTTGGTATAGTTGATTGTGTACTGCTTCGGTTGAATTTTTCTTTCCATTTTCGAAAATCTCGTTTTGCATCAGCAACGAGCGGTTCTCAGGAACTCTCCTAGTGAGAGTACAAGAAAAAAAACTTACACTTATTAATAGAAATAGTGCTATTTTTGATGTTTTATCTTTCAAGTCAATATAAATAGTAGGTCAAAAATACATTTTTTATGGTTACTAAAAACCAAATCAAACTAATAAAAAGTTTGCAGCAAAAAAAATACCGCAAACAACATCAATTATTTCTTGCTGAAGGAGTAAAAGTAATCCAAGAGTTGGTCAATTCCAATTTAAAATTACAGCAATTATTTTGTACAGAAGCGGTTGATATCAAGGTAGACCCAAGTAAGGTTGTGCTAATATCAGACAGTGATTTAAGCAAGATTACCGCTTTGAATACCGCCAATAATTGTTTGGCAATATTTGAAATTCCTCAGGCAGAAGTGAAGCCAATCAATGGATTGGTATTGGTTTTAGACGATGTTCGCGATCCGGGGAATATGGGAACGATCATTCGTCTTTGCGATTGGTTCGGGATTCGCCATTTGGTATGTTCGCCCCAAACGGTGGATGTTTACAATCCAAAAGTGATTCAAGCAACGATGGGTTCTGTCACTCGAGTTGATGTCGTTTATCTTGACCTACCCGTATTTTTAAAAGAAAAGGCTCATTTGCCGATATTCGGAACTTTTATGGATGGGCAATCTATTTACAAACAGGAGTTGCCTGCGGAAGGACTTATAGTGATGGGGAATGAGGCAAACGGCATTTCGGCAGAAATAGAATCTTTGGTCAATCAACGTATCGCTATACCGCGATTTGGTGATTTACAACAAACCGAAAGCTTAAATGTCGCGATGGCCACAGCTATAGTGCTCAGTGAATTTTCTCGTGCCAATTAGATAGGGGGTGTGACTGCGGCTTTACTCTAGTGAAAAGTAAAGTTAACAAAGATACCTCTCGTTTTCATCGATTCAATGCCGCCGGTCCAAGGACTCTCTGGGCGATTATCTCGAATCAGCTCGTCGTCTATACCGAATACGCCACGAATCGATGGGGAAAATTTGAAATATTCAAAATATAAATCAACTCCAACCCCCAATTCGTAATTGTTCGTCCATTGTTTCATTCTGAATCGCCCTTCGTAATTGTCGTCTTTAGAATTGAAATTACTGCTCAAATTCAGTGTAGAAGAAAATCCTCCTACTACAAAAGGACGAACATTTCCAGTTCGTAAAGCTGAAAATTTTAATAATAGCGGGAAATGTATATAGGTCGAATTGACTTCGCGATTCGCAGAGCCCTGATTAGCTATATTGGGGAAATGTAAATTTCGCTGCGAGTAGTACAAACCCGGCTCAAAGCGCAGATCCAGATACTCCATCAAACGCAGGTTTCCAACCAATCCGACATTAAAGCCAATGTTCGTTCTGACTTCTACATCTAAGTCGTTGTTTTTTTCGTAATAGGTAGGGTCGTAATCAAATTTAAAGTCATAGGAGTTAAACCCTAGGAAATATCCCCAATACACGCGTTGTTTGTCCCAATCTTGCATGTTGAGTAAAGGTTTTTTACCAAACATAGATTGTGAAAAGCTTTGACAGCTAAACAGTACAATAGCAATGAAGAATATTTTTTTCATTTGAGTTTTTTTGTTTTTTAGTATACAGCTCACCGCCGTGTTTAATTTGATGCTACCAATGGGTAAACTTCGCGTTAAATACGATCTTTTTTTACTTAGATGCGGCATAAATGGTAGCTACTCCACCAAGTGTCTGTGGCATATCTCTAACTTCTATAAACCCAACTTTTCTCAAAATATTGTTTAACGCTTCTCCATAAGGGAAATTTGTTGCCGATTCTGATAAATAAGTATATGCTTTTTTGTCTTTTGAGAATATTTTTCCAATTATTGGCATCAATCCGTTGGTAAATATAGCATATCCTTGCTTAAAAGGAAATTTTGTAGGCACAGAAGTTTCTAAAATCACAAAAATTCCTCCTGGTTTTAACACACGCAGTATTTCGGCAAGCCCTTTTTCTAAGGTTTCGAAATTTCGTACTCCAAAGGCAACGGTAATTGCGTCAAAATAATTGTCCTCAAAGGGAAGATTTTCGGAATCACCTAAGACCATCTCAATGCGGCTGTTCAGGTTTCTTTCTTTTATTTTTTGTTTACCCACTTCAAGCATACCTTCAGAAATATCCAATCCGATGATTTGTATAGCTTGGGTTTCTGCCATTAAAATAGCTAAATCGCCTGTTCCTGTAGCGATGTCTAATACGCGTTTTGGATTGGTGTCGGCGACTAGTTTAAGAACTTTTTTACGCCATTTTACATCATTTCCCAATGAAATAATACGGTTCAAACGGTCGTATTTTCCAGAAATGGTGTCAAACATTTGTGCCACTTGTTCTTTTTTGCCTAATTCGGATTCTTTATATGGGGTGATATTCTTTGACATTTCTCTATTTTTTACAAATATAGGTATTCTTTGTAAATATGGTTGTGAGCAAATCGCGATATTCCCTTTAAAAGCTATAAATCGTCAAAAGAGTAGGCGTTGCTATTAAGAGGAGATAATTTGTAAACGAAGCAGTGGCTAAGGAGTCGTATTGTCAGATCAAAAGAGAAAGTAAAAATCCGTGTAGACCTCGGTCAAACACGGATTTCTTAATATAATTTATTTTAGGTCGTAAACCATATGGTAATATTCACCGCCCATAAATGTCAGAGTCTCCTTGGCTTTAAAGCCAACTCTTTCATAGAGTTTTTGAGCATTTGGATTTTCAAAATCCACTAGTAAACCAACTTGTTTATACTGCTGTTCACGCGCATATTGGATGATGTGCTGTAATAATGAACTGCCAATTCCTTTGCCTTGAGCTGAAGGTGCAACTGCTAGAGTATCTAAATACAATTCCCCGGCTTGGGTTTCGTTCTCAGGATGCAATTCTAAACCATAACGACTGCTTATGTGTTCTAATACCGGCTTTCTCAATTCTTCGAGTTTACCCCCGTCATAACACGTAATAGAACCCCAGATGTCCTCGTGCTCATCAACAGCAACGAAAGTATTTTGATAGCTATATTGGTTGTTTTCTGATCGAAAAAAATGAGTTAAAAACTGGATGGCTTCCTCGATGTCACTCTTGCCAATAAAGGAAAAAACAATATCTTCCATGGCTTGTAACATCATTTCTGGAACGATGTCGTGATCCTCAATTTTTGCAGCTCTAATTATCATCTGATTTAAATGTTAGGTGAGTAAAATATTTGTCAAACACAAAAGTACGTTTTTTGCTTAGTATACTATAGTGAAAAGGAGGGCAATTTTTTAGAGCTTGTACTTCGTTGTTCTTGGCATAGTGTTGCTTTACCGACTTGGCATAGTGTTGCTTTACCGAAATACGGGTTAGAGCTGGAGTGCTTTTTTTGCTGTGATCAGTTGTTGGTCGGTTTTAAAAAGAATAGATGCTTGCGGTTATTGTTGCAACAAAGTTTTTTTCTTTTATATTTTTCTCGGATATTTATAGAATAAACCTTCTGAAATGATGACAACGAATCCGTTATACGTTAACTATATCTCTAGATTTGAAAATAAAACCGTTCAAAGTGTTTTGGTTGACCGGATTAATGTGGTGAAGAAAATACTGGAAATCGTTTCTGCTGTGGATAAATGGAATTACAAATATGCCGAGGAGAAATGGAGTATAAAGCAAGTCATTCAGCATTGTATCGATTGCGAACGCATTTTTAGTTATCGCGCTCTTCATATAGCCCGTCAAGATCCAAATCCTTTATTTGGGTTTGATGAAAATGCGTATGCTGCGCAAGCGACAGTTATTCATAAAAGTGGTGAAGCACTGATGTATGAATACATCTTATTAATGGAGAGTATTCGTTTGATGTATGATGGTTTTGAAGAAGTGGACTTGCAAAAGACTGGAGTAATCGCGACAAACCAGATTTCTGTAGGTGATATTGGATTTGTAATAGGAGGTCACAGTTTGCATCATATGGATGTAATTCTGGACCGATATCTTAAGGAGTAAAAAAAAAGAGCTATCTGAATGGATAGCTCTTTTTTTTGTATTAAAAACGGATGCTAAATAAGCCTTCCGGTTTGTTTTCTAGATTGTCAAAACGATCTGTGCATTCTTTGATCATAGCAATCGCTGCTGCTTTATCTCCAAATCCGTTCGTGATTACTTTTTTGCTTTCCAAGTCTTTATATACTTTGAAGAAGTGTTCTACTTCTTTTTTGAAATGTTCATTAACATCC
Source organism: Flavobacterium sp. HSC-61S13 (assembly GCF_024171535.1). Lineage (GTDB taxonomy): Bacteria > Bacteroidota > Bacteroidia > Flavobacteriales > Flavobacteriaceae > Flavobacterium. The sequence continues at coordinate 46,239 of NZ_JALJZV010000015.1, forward strand.
TGAATATCGTTCAGTTTGTTCATGATTGGATCAGAAACAGGTACACAAAGAATTTTTTCATCAGGTCCTTTGTCGTCTTCCATATAAAAAATACCTACTGGCTTTACTTCAACTACCAATCCTGGGATAGTAGGTTCTGTAACCAATACCAATACGTCTAAAGGATCTCCGTCTAAAGCCAAGGTTTCTGGTATAAAACCATAATCAGCAGGATATCTCATAGCAGAATATAAAAGGCGATCAAAACGCAATCTTTTAAGGTCAAAATCGTATTCGTATTTATTTCTACTTCCTGTAGGGATTTCGACAAAAGCGTCGAAACTTTCAAAATTATTATTCATATATAATGTCTTTATTTCTTCATCTTATAATTGGAGTGCAAAAATAAGTTAAATCCTACTTTATACCAAGCTTTAAAGTCAATATTAGTTAATTGTTAGAAATAGAACCCAAAAGATCCTTTAACTCCAAATCGTTTTGCCTCAGGTAAATCGAGATAACTGCCTCTCCAAGAAAAGTCGATTCTAAAGAATTTAAAGATGTTGCCCACGCCGACATGATATTCCCAGTACACGTCCTCGGGAGCTCTATATGTGATGTTAGAAGCATTAAGAGCGATGTTTTCGTCGGATATACGACCGTATACTCCTCTAATTCCAACGATTTCGCGTAGGTTTAGGTCTCGTAAATACGGTATTCTAGAGAACAATCGGCCGTTAAAGTTGTGTTCGAGGTGTAATGATACATATTCGTCTGTGACGAATTCGTAATAATTCATCAAGCTATAAGCGTTATCAATCAAGAAATACGATTGATTACCCGGTACTACGTTTAATAAACCTAAAGGAACTTCGCCAAAGGTTTTACCTGTTTCAAAAGTTGTAGTCAGTCGGCCAAATCCACCGAGTAGCAAAGGTTGTCTATAATAAAATTGCAATCTTTGGTAGTCAAAATCACTGTTGAAAACCCCTTGCAATCCCTGACTGAAATTCAGGAATAAATGAGAATAATTAGCGTCAACATCTGTTCTGTCAACCCCAACGCCTATGGTTCGTCGATTCGGAGTGTAGTCTATGGATAAGCTAACTTCAGATTGAGTTACATTGCTTTTGGTAATACCGTTGTCCTTGTCGATATAATAGTCTAAACTAAAGGTTTCAGAGGCTGATTTGAGTGTGCGGAAACTAAAGGTTGAGGAAAACTTTAAGTTTTTAACCGGTTCAATTTCGAGCCCTAAAGTCGATAGGTTGATCGAGGTTAACTTAGAGTTGTCTCCACTGGCAAATAGCGAACTCGAAGCAAAACTACGTCCTAATATATTATTGGTTTCCGTTAGGCTGACTCCAATCTGTTCAATATCGCGACGATTACCTCCGTAGAGAATAAGTCGATTTGGGGTATTCAATAATATCTTTCCCGAAAGGCCGTACTTAAATTGACCGTCTTTAAATCCATAGGCGGTATAGCCTTCAAGACGCCATTTGTCATTAGGTCCAAAATAGGTTCGTCCGCCTGTTCGCAAACGGATGCCCTCAACATCATTGTATCCAAAAGAAGAGAAGATCGGTCCGTAATCAAATTTGCCGACTTGTATGTATTCGCTGGCTAAAACGGTACCCAATGAAAATAACTGTTTAAAACGTCGAACCGTTTGTAGGGTGTCGAGCATTTTATAAATACCTAATTCATCTTTGCTTAAAGGTTCAAAGCGATATTCCTGCCAAAATTCATCAGATTTGGTATAGATGGATTCGTTGTAGTCGTTGACTTCTTCCTTATAAAACTTTTCCTCCTTCTCTTTGTCGAAGACGTGATTTCTAAATAAGGTCGTTCGTTTTCCGTAAACTCCCTTTGATTTTTCTTTTTTGGAAAGACTAAAATCAGACATCATATAATCTTTTGTCAATAGAAAAACCGAGTCGTTTAACACGTCAAATTCCTGTTCGATATAGATGTCTTTTACCCAGTTGATGTTGGCACCTTTACTAGCTTCAAGGTTGATTTTTTTGATGGCAAAAGTACTGTCGTTGACCCAAAAGTCTCCCTTAAATGTCAACTCGTTTTTTCTGCGTGGATAGTACACAATATTATAACACCATTTGTTATCGATATACGCACTGTCTGCTAAAATATAATTGTATACGTTAATACCGGTTCTCGACAGTGGGCTGATAAAATCCTTATCAAAAAACTTCAGGTAGTTGTTGTAAATATCGTAATCGGCATAAAGGTCTTTGATAAAGGCGATGATATGCTGATTGGTGTTAAAACCCGAATTTTTGTTGGCAGAAGTTTTTTCAATGCTTTTAGATCTTACATTGTCTCCGTAGACATTGCTAAGTTTTTCATTGATGAAAATAGGCAGGTAAGTTTTACCCGTAATACTTGAGGTGTCGACGTGGTCAAAAATAAATTCCATGCCTTTAAAAATTCTCTTTTTTGTAAAAGCACTATCGATAGAATTCATGTCAAATTCTACTTTTTCATACTTCTCATATTCGTATTGTTTAAACATATGGAGCCCGTTTTGTTTTTTTCGAGCCCATATTTTACGAAGAATGTCTAAAGCGGGATTGTCTTTTTTGGAGGTTTTTCCAGTATATATTTTTACTTCAGCCAAAAGATTGTCCTCTTCAAGAGTGACTTTTAAGTCCAGATTCGTGCTTTTTGGCAATAGTACTTCCTTGGTTTTATAACCGATGAAGCTGATCACCAAAGTATCGTAATCCTTCTGAGATTCTAAATAGAATTTCCCCGATTCGTTAGCGATTACGCCTTGAGTTGAGTTTTTGAAATAAACGCTAGAGTAGGGAACGGCTTCGTTGTTTTTATCCTTAATCTGTCCACTGGCTTTTGTTTGAGCAAATGATACAATAGGGCAACAAAAAGCAATGATCAATAGAATGATTACCTTTTTCATAGTTGTAGCAATAAAAAAAACTCCATCAAAAAGATGGAGTTTCAAAGATAAGGTAATTTTGTTATTTGTATGCGACTTTTTTCACGGCTTTAATAACATCTTCAGAGTTTGGTAACCATTCTCTTAAAAGTTCTGGTGAATAAGGCGCAGGAGTATCTGCAGTTGTAATTCTTTGGATTGGTGCATCTAAATAATCGAAAGCTTGCTCTTGTACGATATAAGTGATTTCAGAAGCAACACTTCCGAATGGCCAAGCCTCTTCTAAAACTACCAAACGATTTGTTTTTTTGACAGATTTTAAAATAGTAGCGTGATCCATAGGACGAACCGTTCTTAGGTCAATGATCTCACAAGATATGCCGTCTTTAGCTAACGCTTCTGCAGCAATATAGGCTTCCTTGATGATTTTCCCAAATGAAACGATAGTTACATCGGTTCCTTCTCTTTTGATTTCGGCTACGCCTAATGGAATGATGTACTCGCCTTCAGGAACTTCTCCCTTGTCTCCATACATTTGTTCCGATTCCATAAAGATCACAGGATCGTTATCTCTAATTGCGGCTTTTAATAATCCCTTTGCATCATAAGGGTTTGAAGGAACTACGACCTTTAAACCAGGAGTGTTTGCAAACCAGTTTTCAAAAGCCTGAGAGTGTGTCGCTCCCAATTGTCCTGCTGAAGCAGTTGGACCTCTAAAAACTATAGGCATTGGAAATTGTCCGCCAGACATCTGACGCATTTTTGCTGCATTGTTGATGATCTGATCGATTCCAACTAAGGAGAAGTTGAAAGTCATAAACTCAACAATAGGGCGGTTACCATTCATGGCAGATCCTACAGCTATACCAGCAAATCCCAATTCAGCAATCGGGGTGTCAATAACTCTTTTCGGACCGAATTCGTCAAGCATACCTTTTGAAGCTTTGTAAGCCCCGTTGTATTCTGCAACTTCTTCACCCATTAAATATATCGTTTCGTCGCGGCGCATTTCTTCGCTCATCGCTTCACATATCGCTTCTCTAAATTGAATCGTTCTCATAATTTTTCTGTTTCCGTAATTTATAAGGTTGACAAAAATAAATAAATAAATTTATTAATCCTACAAATATGACAGTCCTTATCGCTGAGTTCGTGTTAACTATACGTGAAATAAAAATGTTTTTTTTATAAATAGATTTTAAAAGCAGTGACTCCACGTTGATTTATTCTTTTTCCGCTAAATTGAAATGCAAAAACACCGCATTATTCTTGTTTAATTTGATATTATGTTGTATATTATATAAAAGGAAATGGTTTGCTAAATGGCTTTTTTAGCGAAATATTCTAGGGAAAAGTTAAGGTAAGTCAATAATTGGATGAGCTCGCAGTTCTTGTAAATAGGCGTTCTAAAAATATTTTATATGCTTGCATAGTAAATATTTAAAAATAAATTATTATTTTCGTTCCAAGAAAATTGTAAAACACATAAACGTATATATAATGAAAATATTAGTTTGCATCAGCCATGTGCCTGATACTACTTCCAAGATTAATTTTGTGAATGGTGATTCAGAGTTTGATACTAACGGTGTTCAATTTGTTGTGAATCCCAATGATGAGTTTGGTTTGACACGTGCAATTTGGTTTAAAGAAAAACAAGGTGCACAAGTAACTGTAGTGAATGTAGGTGGTCCAGAAACTGAGGCTACACTTAGAAAAGCATTAGCTATAGGAGCAGATGAGGCTATTCGTGTTAATGCAGTTCCTACAGATGGTTTGTTTGTAGCGAAGCAATTGGCGGAAGTAGTAAAAAACGGATCGTTTGATTTGGTTATTGCTGGTAAGGAGTCCTTAGATTATAATGGAGCTATGGTTCCAGGAATGTTGGCTTCACTTTTAGGATATGATTTTGTTAATTCATGTATTGGATTAGAGGTTGATGGTACATCAGCTAAGGCTATTAGAGAAATCGATGGTGGAAAAGAAACGATTGCTGCAAACTTACCTTTGGTAGTAGGTGGTCAAAAAGGTATAGTAGAAGAGAAGGACTTAAGAATACCAAACATGCGTGGTATTATGACAGCTAGAACTAAGGCTTTAACGATTGTTGAGCCAATTGGTACTGTTGCTGCGACTAAAGTGATTCGATTTGAAAAACCAGCTCCAAAATCCGCTGTGAAATTGGTTAGCCCGGATAATTTAGATGAACTAGTAAACTTGTTGCACAACGAAGCAAAAGTGATCTAATCTAAATTTAAGTAAAAAATAATTATACCATCATTAAAATTAAGAATATGTCTATTTTAATATATGCTGAATCAGCAGAAGGAAAATTTAAAAAAGTAGCTTTAGAGTTAGCGTCTTATGCTAAGAAAGTAGCAGAAACGATGGGAACTACCGTTACTGCAGTGGCTGTAAATATATCAGATGTTAGTGAATTAGCTAACTACGGTGTAGATAAAGTTTTAAAGGTTACGAATGAGCAATTGAAAGCATTTAATGCCAAAGCTTACGCTGATGTGATCAAACAAGCAGCTCAAAAAGAAGGAACAAAATTAGTGGTGTTATCATCGACTACAGATAGTTTGTATTTAGCTCCAATTTTAGCAGTAGGTTTAGATGCGGGTTATGCGTCTAATGTTGTTGCTTTACCAGAGAGTACTAGTCCTTTTGTTGTAAAGAGAACGGCTTTTTCTAATAAAGCGTTTAATCATACAGAAATCAATTCGGATATTAAAGTTATTGCTTTAGGTAAAAACTCTTTTGGATTGGTTGAAAGTAACGGTCCTGCTGTTGCAGAAGATTTTGCTCCGTCTTTAAACAATGCTGATTTTACTTTAAAAGTAGAGCATGTTGAGAAAACGAGTGGTAAAGTAACTATTGCAGATGCGGATATTGTGGTATCTGCTGGACGTGGTTTAAAAGGACCGGAAAACTGGGGTATGATCGAAGAGTTGGCTTCTGTTTTAGGAGCGGCAACTGCTTGTTCTAAACCAGTTTCTGATTTGGATTGGAGACCTCACGAAGAACACGTAGGACAAACAGGAAAACCTGTGGCAGCCAATTTGTATATTGCAATTGGTATTTCTGGAGCGATTCAGCATATTGCAGGAATCAATGCTTCTAAAGTGAAAGTAGTAATTAACTCTGACGCTGAAGCGCCTTTCTTTAAAGTTGCTGACTATGGTGTTGTAGGTGATGCTTTTGAAATAGTACCAAAATTAATTGAAAAATTAAAAGAATTCAAAGCTAAGAATTCTTAGATTTTCAATTTACTCTTATATAAAAGGGCTGTCTAAATGAAGAAATTACTATCTTTGTTTGACAGCCCTTTGTTGTGATTATAAATAATAACTATGAGTTTAGTAAAGCTTAGTATAAAAGGGATTTCGTATAGCCATACTCAGAATGGAGCATATGCTTTGATCTTAAATGAAGTAGAAGGGGAACGTAAATTACCTATTGTTATTGGTGCCTTTGAGGCGCAATCGATTGCTATTGCCATCGAGAAAGAGATCAAACCTCCTCGACCTTTAACACATGATTTGTTTAAAAATTTCGCAGATCGATTTGATATCGTTGTCAAACAGGTCATTATTCATAAATTGGTAGATGGTATCTTTTTTTCTAGTATCATCTGCGAACGCGATGGTATCGAAGAAATTATCGATGCTCGAACTTCAGATGCCATAGCATTGGCTATTCGCTTTTTTGCTCCTATCTTCACCTATAAGAACATTTTAGATAAAGCGGGGATTATATTAAAATCATCCTCATTAGAAGATATGACACACGACGGTCCTCTTGAAGACGATACGGACTTTGAGCAAGAAACTGTACCGCAACAAGGTGTAAAACAAGGTGACTATGCACATTATAGTTTATCTGAACTTTATGAGTTGCTTGAAAATGCGGTGATGAAAGAGGATTATGAAAAGGCAGCAAAATTGAGGGACGAAGTTTCTAAGAGAGAGCTATAAGAAAACAATTGTCTTTGGCGGTATAATGTCAAGTGAATCACCCGTAAGGGAGGGTCAAATGGGAAGTTTAGACGCGAAGAGGAGTTTGCTTTTTTCGAATCATTTTAAATAGAATTCGTATCGAGTAAGAGATTTAAAAATCAGTTAAAGTTAAAGAAATCCATTTAAGATGGGGCTATACTAGTCAGGTTTGTCTTTTGAAACTTGCCCTAGAAACAGCCGGGATATCATAAATGTAAAAATATTATCTACATATGAAACAATATCTAGACTTGGTTAAAGAAGTTGTCGAAAGAGGAACTCAAAAAGGTGATCGTACCGGAACAGGGACAAAAAGTATTTTTGGACATCAATTGCGCTTTGATCTCAGTCAGGGATTTCCACTAGTGACTACCAAGAAGGTTCATTTAAAATCGATTATTCACGAGTTGTTGTGGTTTCTAAAAGGGGAAACAAACATCGCTTACTTAAAGCAAAATGGCGTAAAGATTTGGGATGAATGGGCCGATGAAAATGGAGATCTAGGTCCTGTTTATGGATATCAGTGGAGAAATTGGAATGGTGAGGGTATTGATCAAATCAAAGAATTAATCGATACTTTAAAAACCAATCCCAACAGCAGAAGAATGATGGTTACAGCTTGGAATCCAAGTGTAATGCCAGATACCTCACTTTCGTTTTCTGAAAACGTAGCTCTTGGAAAAGCGGCATTACCACCTTGTCATTCGTTTTTTCAGTTTTATGTGGCGGACGGCAAATTATCGTGCCAGCTTTATCAACGCAGTGCAGACCTCTTTTTAGGAGTGCCGTTTAATATTGCTTCCTATGCTTTGTTTGCCATGATGGTGGCGCAGGTTTGTGATCTGCAGTATGGCGATTTTATCCATACTTTTGGTGATGTACATATCTATAACAATCATATCGAACAAATTGAATTGCAATTGTCACGCACGCCAAAAGCCTTGCCGACAATGAGAATCAATCCAGCAGTTAAAGATATATTTTCATTTCAATATGAAGATTTCAGTTTAGAAAACTATGACCCGCATCCTGCGATCAAAGGAGCGGTTTCCGTTTAATTGTACAATTTTTAAATTTTTAAATCATGATGGATCCACTACAACACGAACTGTACGAAGATGCTCGTATTCGAGTAAAACAAAAGAAAAAACTGTTTTTTCATTTTGTGGTTTTTATCCTAGGAAGTATTTTTCTTTATATAGCGAATGAATACTTGGTTCAGGATACCACGGTAAAATGGTACTTATGGGCTACATCAATTTGGGCTTTGATTTTTGTCTTACATGCCATAAATGTGTTGATTGTCAATCGTTTTATGAATAAGAAATGGGAACGTACTCAGATCGATAAGTTGATGGAAAAACAACTTAAAAAAAGAGAGGAATTAGAGCGTCAAGTCGAAAAACAATTTCCTGTTTCGAACCCGAGTTCTTCTGATACGCAAATCTAAAAGTATTATCATGATTATATTGGTCGCTGCAGCAGCAGAAAATAATGCTTTAGGGAAAAACGGGGATTTGCTATGGCATTTACCAGATGACTTTAAGCATTTTAAAAGTTTAACTTCGGGTCATTATATCATAATGGGACGTAAAACATTTGAAACTTTTCCTAAGCCTTTACCAAATAGAAAACATGTGATCATTAGTCGAAACCCAAACTATACGGTTCCCGACGATTGTATTTTGGTCCATAGTATGGAAGCGGCTTTAAGGTTGACCCAAGCTCAAGAGGATGTTTATATTATTGGTGGCGGGGAGATTTATAATGAAGCCATGCCTTTTGCAGATAAAATTGAATTAACTCGTGTTCATGATTCCTATGAGGCAGACGCTTTTTTTCCTGTGATTGATCCGCAAAATTGGCAGTTACTCTCGGAAGTTGATCATCCTAAGGATGAAAAACACGCCACGGCATTTACTTTTCAAACCTGGGTAAGAAAATAAAAAATTAACATGAAAAAGTTGGGATTGTTTTTCGCACTACTGCTGGCTTTTTCATCTTTGGCACAGAATAATATCGAAGTCCAGTATTTGGGCAACGAGCCACTAAATGATGCTTTGTTTTTGGGTAAGGATGTTTTTGCATCGAGCTATTTAGTCAAAGATCAAGTGATTCTGATTAAAAGAGCAGAGTCTGAAAAGGAATTTCAAAATTTAAGTTTGGGACCTATAACTACGGTTGATGCAATCAATCCGATGCAACTAAGTGTTTTTTATAAACGGTTTAATACCGTGTTGCTGTTGGATAAAGAGTTGGTACTTATTAAAACCATTGCGCTTACAGAGCGTCATCCGCAACTGCAACCGGGATATGTTAGTATGAGTTCGCAGAATCGCTTGTGGCTATGGGATGAGTTAACCAATCAATTGGGATTACTAGCTGTACAAAGCTTGGTCTATACTTCGCTAACTACACCGTTCCCAGAACCTATTAAATACCGCCATTCCGACGTAAATTATTTTTATTGGATTTCAGAAGAAAACCTACTGTATTATAGTGATATTTATGGCAAAATCTCCAAGCCCTATCCATTGCCAGCATTCGAAGACATTCAGATAATCAGCCCACACAAGGTGATTTATCGAAACGATAACCAACTCTATTACTTGAATTTACAAACCGATGTACAGCAACAATTGCCAATAGGTGAAAAAAGCATTTCAGGATTCTTTTTTAACACCCAAATTTTGAGTATTTTTACCGATCTAGAAATTAAAAATTACCTTATAACTCTACCTTAAATGCATATAGCTATCGCTGGAAATATCGGAGCAGGAAAAACAACTTTAACTAAATTATTGGCCAAACATTATAAGTGGGAACCTCATTTTGAAGATGTGGTGGATAACCCTTATTTGGACGATTTCTATCACAAAATGGATCGTTGGTCTTTTAATCTGCAAATCTACTTTTTAAATAGCCGTTTTAGACAAGTTCTAAAAATCAGACAGAGTGGTAGCAAAACCATTCAAGATAGAACGATTTATGAGGATGCTCATATTTTTGCACCCAATTTACACGCCATGGGTTTGATGTCAAATCGCGATTATGAAAACTATACTTCCCTATTCGAAATGATGGAAGAATTGGTTGGAGCGCCAGATCTGTTAATTTACCTTAGGAGTTCTATTCCGAATCTAGTTGCTCAAATTCACAAACGAGGACGTGATTACGAAAACTCAATTTCAATTGAATATTTGAATCGTTTAAACGAACGGTATGAAGCGTGGATTCAAACCTATAATAAAGGAAAATTATTAATCATCGATGTGGATCAAATAAATTTCGTAGATGATCCTGAAGATTTGGGTAGTATCATCAATCGAATTGATGCTGAAATAAACGGATTGTTTTAATAGGAGTAAGCAGTAAACAACGATCGGTAATCAGTGGTTGTGTTCATTGCTAAAAAAGAGGGGCTGTCTTTGAAGACAGCCCCTCTTTTTTTATAGGCAATTAACAATAGAGGTGTTTTTAATGGTGCGGATAACAAACGAACTCCTGATTTGTGATATGATCTCTAATTTTGAAATTTTGTTTACCACAAAGTTTTGATAGGCATCCATGTCATCTAATAAGAGTTTTAAAAGGAAATCATAACTTCCTGCTATATATGAGGCTTCGAGAACCTCCTCTAAATTGGCGACATATTCTTCAAATTCCTCAAATAAAACTCCTTGATGTTTTACCAATGTGACTTGGCAATATACCAACAGCTTCTTTCCCAGTAGGGTAGGGTCAATAATGGCTGAGTAGTTTTTTATAATGCCGGATGACTCTAGTTTTTTTATACGCTCATGAACAGGTGTTACGGATAGATTGACTTTTTCCGCCAGTTGTTTGATAGATTGCTTGCTGTCAATCTGTAACTCAAAAAGTAATTTTTTGTCAATAGAATCAAGTATTGTCATAAATTTTTGGTTGTAAATTGGTGGTTTTCGTTTCAAAAATACAATAAAATACCTTGATAATGAATCCCCTATAATTTTATTAAAGGTAATAGTTTTTTTAAGAAAGTGATTTTTGTCGCTTTTTCAGTAATTGATTAAATTTTGTAATTAAGTGTTTGTGATTTTATAGAATAATAATCTTTAAAACATATATTCGTTAGAAATTGTTTTAATGTGTTAAAATTAATTTTTTGAAAGATAGCACTATTTTAATTTCTTTGCTCAACCTGCTTAAGGTTAAGATGAACTAATTTTAGTCTTGTGCCTTACTTTTAAAACTGATGCAGTAGGTTGGTTTTTTACAGTGGTTGTTTTTTATCATGAACTACCATAAAGGTGTTTTTATCACTTTTTTAATGTTAAATTATTGTCGTTATTTTTATTCTTATTTTATTTTTTTTATGTTTAAAAATTAAATAATCATAGATAGTACACTAACAATGAGAAACTACAAACTAAAAATATTTTGGTTTCTAATCGGTTATTTTCTGATTGGAATTTCTTTTGTTCTAAAATATGCCTGGGGATGGGCGGTGCCTCTTTTACTTCTTGCTGTTTTCTTTCTGATTGTCTTCATTAGGCTACTAATTCGAAAGGGGAATCTTAATTTATATGGAGTGCTAGGAATTTCTTTTCTGTTACTTCTAGTAGCCTTGATTAGGCCTTTCTCAGATTTGAAACTAGAAGCTGGACACGGCTTTTATAAAGAGCAGTTTGAAACGGATCAGGATGATCGAATGATGTTAAAAAAAATCCTTTTTAGCAGTGCTCAGGAGCAGGTGATGATTCGTGATAGTATTCGGTTGTCGCATATAAAAGTCAAGGATAGTTTGGGGCTTATTATAGACCCTCTGGATCAATATTATGCTGCCATGATCTACCATCATGGAAAAAGCTTAGCCGACGTAGAACGGGCTTTGGAATTGGCAACAGCTGCTTTTGATCAAGGGATTGCCCGCGCCGATTTTTTAAAGCGGGCGAGTTATGATAGAATTCAAATAAGAAAGGGGAAAAAGCAGAAATTTGGTACCCAATTTTAGTCTATTTGCCCATCCGCGAATAGCTGTATGGGCAAATCAGCTTGCTATTATTGGGTTATCTCACGAAATAAATGTTCTAAATTTTTATTTTTCACATGCAGGGAGAGTGTTTTCAAGCCCTGTTGTTGCGCAAAATCATAAACCAATGATCTTCGGTCTTCTCCGGCTTCAAACGTCAGTTCCCACTGATTGTCGTGTACGTTTTTAGCGCGGACCAATTGCGGGATTCGTAGAATGAATTGTTCTTCGATTTTAAAGTCAAATTCAACCGCTATAATTTGCTCACTATTTTGTTCCAACATATTGCCGAGCTTTTCGTCAGCGACAATTTTACCTTTTTTAATGATGATCACCCTTTCACAAAGTGCTTCGACTTCTTGCATAATATGAGTGGAAAGAAAAACGGTTTTGTCTTTACCGATGTTTTTAATCAGTTCGCGGATCTCCACCAATTGGTTGGGGTCAAGTCCTGTTGTAGGTTCATCGAGTATTAAGACCTCCGGATCGTGTAATAAAGCTGTAGCCAAACCAACTCTCTGGCGGTATCCCTTGGAGAGTTGTCCGATCTTTTTATGTGATTCCGGTTCTAGTCCAGTTAGTTGTATGACCTCTTCAATTCTAGAAGTCGCAACCTTATACAAGTCTGCATTATAGGCTAAATATTCTCTAACATATAGATCGAGATACAAGGGGTTGTGTTCAGCCAAATAACCGACCGATTTTTGTATCGAACGCGTATCCGTGTCCAAATCATATTCGTTGATTTGTGCAGAACCTTCATCCTTGTTTAGATAAGTGGTTAAGATTTTCATTAAGGTAGATTTTCCAGCACCATTGGGACCTAGAAAACCAACAATCTCACCTCTTGAAATGGAGAATGAAACGGAATCTAAGGCTTTTTGTTCACCGTAAAATTTACTGATATTCTTAACTACTATAGACATGATTAGCGTGGATTTGGAAACAAATGTAATTATTTTGAAGGCTTAAAAAAACAGTTGGTCAACAATTAATGAGAAAAACCAAAAGAAATACTCAGTCCGATGATAATAACTACAATAAGTGTGATCCAAACATATAAATAATCTTTTTCTAAGAGAAAGGATATCAGCGATAAGAGGATTCTCAATACCGGTGTCAGAAACAGCAGTAATATTCCTAAAAAGATAATCGATTCACCTTGTCCGTCCTTTATGCCTTCGAAAACATCGCGTAGAACGACTAGGATGTTTCGATTGTTTTCGGTAAAAGTGTCGTAGTGAACCATCTCTTGGTGATTGCCTAACAAAAAGATCAGTCCCCCGATTAAGGCAACACTTAGTGCAATCCAAACGCCATATCTCAATAAGTTTCCGATGATCGATTGAAAATCTTGATCATTAAATTTTTCGTGTGACATAAAATTAAATTTTGCCGTTTAGTCCGTTATAAATCATATTGGCAGCTAGAAATAGAATAAGAATAGCAAAGAACAAACGCAGTTTTTTCGTGTTTGCTTTAACCAATACTTTTGCTCCCGTCATCGCTCCAATTAATACACCAACTACCACGGGCATACAAATAGAAGGTTCGATATAGCCCTTCTGTATATAGATCACAGAACTCGCCATTGCCGTAACTCCCATCATAAAATTACTGGTTGTGGTTGAAACTTTAAATGGAATTTTCATGATATTATCCATCGCGATGACTTTAAAAGCACCGGAACCAATTCCGAGTAATCCCGACATCATTCCGGCTATACCCATCATGCTAAATCCACCGACAACATTTTTAGTACCATAGGCTACTCTTGTTCCATCTGCTGCGGGATAGGTGCTGGGTAAGCGCAGTTTCTCGGCTAAGGAACTAGATTGCAATACCAAGTGTTCCTCTTTTTTGCGTAGGGAATTGATCGAGGTGAAGATTAAGGTAAGTCCGAATATAACGGCTAAAAGCGAGGTAGGAGCAACCGTTGAAAGTAAAGCACCAACAACAGCACCAGCGGTGGTTGCAATTTCTAGAAAGATCCCCAAACGCATATTGGTGATCCCCTCTTTGACATAGGCGGCGGCAGATCCTGAAGAGGTGGCAATCACAGCAACTAAAGCTGTTCCTATGGCGTAGTGAATATCGACATTTAAAAAAACGGTCAACAGCGGTATGATGATGATGCCACCTCCCAAACCGGATAGCGAGCCTATAAAACCAGCTAAGAAGGCACCTAAGAAGAGGATTAATGTAAAAGTTAAGAGGGTCATTTTGGATAAATTTTTTTAAGAAACAATAAAATTAAAGGATTCTTTAGAAATAAAACGTAAAAATCAAATACTTTTTAAAATGTTGTTTCTATTTTTCGTAAGAAATAATGCAGTTTACCACGATCTTTTTGCGAGAACTATTTGATGAAATGCTCTTTGTTAAAGAAATACATACTAAATTTGCATTATGGAAAGGGATACATACACAAAAACCTGGATGGACGAATTCAAACAACCGGGACAACCTATGATTATTGCAGGACCTTGTAGTGCGGAAACACCAGAACAGGTCATGAGCATCGCAAAACAATTGCCAAAACAGGTCAGTGTATTTCGGGCTGGTATATGGAAACCTCGTACAAGACCCGGAGGATTTGAAGGGGTTGGAGCCATTGGATTAAAGTGGTTGCAAGAGGTGAAGCGCGAAACAGGACTTAAAATTGCGGTGGAGATTGCTACGGTACAACACGTAGAATTGGCATTGCAACACGATATAGATGTGCTTTGGATCGGTGCTCGAACAACGGTGAATCCTTTTGCAGTGCAAGAGATCGCGGATTGTTTAAAGGGAACGGATAAAATTGTATTAATCAAAAATCCAGTAAATCCAGATTTGGGATTGTGGTTAGGAGGAGTAGAACGCTTGATCAATGCCGGTATTTCACAAATTGGCGTCGTTCATAGAGGTTTTTCGACTTACGAAAAAACCAAATACCGCAATGTACCCGAATGGCAAATCGCTATAGATTTGAAAACGCAATTGCCCAATATTCCAATTTTCTGTGATCCCTCACATATCACTGGCGATCGAAACAGGATTTTAGAAGTGTCGCAACAAGCCTTGGATTTGAATTATGATGGCTTGATGATCGAAACACATAATGACCCCGATAAAGCATGGAGTGATGCAGCCCAACAAGTGACGCCACAACAATTGGGGCATATATTGGCTGCTTTAAAAGTTAGAAATCAAACCGATGAAACCGAAGAGTTTTTATCGCAGATCAACCGACATCGTTTGCAACTCGATGAGATGGATACCAAAATTTTGAATATCTTGGGAAAGAGAATGCAAATTGCCGATCAGATTGGAGCTTTGAAAAAAACAAAAAATGTGGCCGTTTTTCAACAGCAAAGATGGATTGCCGTTTTGGAAAAAATGTTACAAGAAGGTGAACAAAGAGGGTTGACCAAAGAATTTATTACTGCAGTATATGCGGCGATTCATCAAGAGAGCATCCAAAGGCAGGATAAGATTATAAATAAATAATAAAACGCGGTTTGCTTATAAAAATCGAATTCCGATTTGTAATGTAAACCGATTGTGAAATCATAGAAAAAAGGAAACTGCTGTATATTTACCGTTTAGGAATGTTTTGCTAGAAAGACAAACACGATAAAAAGGCTATATTAACAGGTTTTAACCATAAAAAATAACTGCATGAAGGGAATTGTTTATAAATCGACGGGAAGTTGGTATCATGTAAAGACTGAAGATGGAACATTCATTGAATGTAGAATAAAAGGGAAGTTTAGAATCAAGGGAATCAAAAGTACCAATCCAATATCGGTAGGTGACTTGGTGGAATTTGATTTGGAAACTTCTGCGGATGTACATACTGGGTTGATACATACCATCGCTGAACGTAAGAATTATATCGTTAGAAAATCAGTTAACCTATCTAAGCAAATACATATTATTGCATCTAATATCGATCAGGTTTTTTTAATGGTTACGATTAATAATCCGGTGACTACAACGAGTTTTATCGATCGATTTTTAGTGACTGCGGAAGCTTATGGAATTAAAACGGTTATTGTATTTAATAAAATCGATACGTTTGATGACGAAGCTTTAGATGAGCAGTTGTATTTACAGCACACCTATACCCAGATCGGTTACGAATGTTTAAGAGCATCGGCTTCAGAGAGAAAGGGTTTAGATGCTATTAAGGAAAAAATGATTGGTAAGGTATCTATGTTTTCGGGACATTCTGGAGTTGGGAAATCAACTTTGATCAATGCTATTGAACCGACATTAAATCTGAAAACCGCTGTGATTTCCGAACAGCATCAACAAGGGCAACACACTACGACTTTTGCGGAGATGTTTGACTTGTCTTTTGATGCACAAATCATCGATACCCCTGGTATTCGCGGATTTGGTATCGTGGATATGGAGAAACAAGAAGTGGGAAATTACTTTCCGGAATTCTTTGCTTTAAAAAACGACTGTAAGTTTAATAATTGCCTGCATCGCGAAGAACCGCATTGCGCGGTTAAAGACGCCTTAGACAACGATCAGATTGCATGGTCCAGATACCGCAGTTATACCCAAATACTCGATGGCGATGATGAACATTACCGCTCGGATATTTATGCTGACGGAAAAGGGGAAGTTTAATACAGTTTTTGTTTAAAATTTAATATTCACCAATTGAGAGTAGTCATTCAACGAGTTACCGAAGCCAGTGTAACGATAGATCAACAGCGAGTAGCAGAAATTCAGGCAGGCTTATTAGTCTTAGTGGGCATTGAAGAAATCGACCTTTTAGAAGACGTCAAATGGTTGTCTTCAAAAATTCTCAATTTACGCATTTTTAATGATGAGGCTGGCGTTATGAATAAGTCGGTTTTAGATATAGAGGGAGAGCTGTTGGTGGTTAGCCAATTTACTTTACATGCAGCGACTAAAAAAGGCAATCGCCCGTCCTATATCAAGGCTGCGAGACCTGAGGTTGCTATTCCGCTTTATGAGGCCTTCGTCAAAGAATTACAAGATAATCTGGGACGTACTGTTCAAACAGGTCGTTTCGGTGCAGATATGAAAGTGAATTTATGTAATGACGGGCCGGTCACAATTTTAATAGACTCCCAAAATAAAGAATAATATGAATTTCTTAAAAAAATATGGGCTATTTACGTTGATCTATTTGATTTTAACGGCTGTTATGTCAGATGATTTGTCCTGTTTATGGGCATTAAATGGTTACTGTATCGCTAATTTTCTAGGTAAATATGCAATCTTTATCCTGTTGATGTGGATATACGATCGGTTCTTTAAGAATAAAATATTTGGTAAAAAAACGATAAAATAAAATATCAAAATGAATATAGAAAACGCACAGTTAGATGTAGATCGTTGGATCAAAGAACACGGAGTTCGCTATTTTAATGAATTGACCAATATGGCTCAACTGACAGAGGAAGTCGGCGAAGTAGCGCGAATTATTGCGAGGAGATACGGCGAGCAATCTGAAAAAGAAAGCGACAAAAATAAGGATTTAGGCGAGGAATTGGCTGATGTGGTTTTTGTTGTGCTGTGTTTGGCAAACCAAACTGGCGTCAACCTACAGGAGGCTTTTGATAAAAAAATGGATTTTAAAACCAAACGCGACCACGACCGCCATCATAACAATGAAAAATTAAAGTAAACCTTTTGGAGGTTCTTTTTTATTTAATACTTTCTTAGTAAACGATTTATGAGGGTAGATATACAACGCAGTTCGATCATCAATAATCAGCGTATAAGGGTGTCTGGTAGTAAGTCGCAGACCAACCGACTTTTGCTCTTGCAAAAGTTGTATCCGAATATTCATTTACAAAATATTTCGGATTCCGACGATAGTCAGATGATGCAACACGGATTAGTAGCTGATCAAGAAGTAGTAGATATTCATCATGCAGGTACGGCTATGCGTTTTTTGACGGCCTATTTCGCTATGCAACCCAACCGCCAAGTATGGTTGACTGGGAGCTCTAGAATGAAAGAACGACCGATCAGTATTTTAGTAGAAGCATTAAGGCAATTAGGAGCGACTATTGAATATGTGGAGAAAGAGGGTTTTCCTCCTCTAAAAATCACAGGTAGAAAATTAACCGCAAATCAAGTCACCCTAAATCCAGCTATCAGCAGTCAATACATTTCTGCTTTACTGCTCATTGCTCCTCAGTTAGAAAACGGACTTACGCTGACTTTTAATGGAGAAGTCACCTCTAAACCCTATATTGAAATGACCTTATCGGTACTTTCAGAATTGGGTATACCTAATCAGTTTGTCGATAATACTGTCCGCGTTGATTATCAGGCAAAAGTAGCTGATAGCGAAATTATAATAGAATCCGATTGGTCCTCAGCCTCTTACTTTTATTCGATCATAGCCTTAGCTGAAGTAGGAACTGCCATCACCTTATCCAACTACCAAGAACGCAGTTTGCAGGGCGATGCTCGATTAGTAGCGTATTATCGCTCCCTTGGTGTGAAAAGTGTGTTTCAAGATCAATGTTTGACTTTGATCAAGCAGTCGGAATCGGTAAAGTACTTTGAAGCAGATTTAAGAGATACTCCTGATTTGGCTCAAACCATTGCGGTGACTTGTTTCGGACTGGGTATTGGCTGTGAACTATCCGGATTGCATACTTTGAAAATTAAAGAAACCGATCGATTGCTTGCCCTACAAATCGAATTAACTAAACTGGGAGCAGTAGTTTCCATCGATGGTGATGGTTTAAAAATAGAAGCAGGGTGTTCATTAATCTCGGGGGTTGCTATTGATACGTATCAAGATCATCGTATGGCCATGGCTTTTGCTCCTTTAGCCTTAAAAACTTCAATATCCATTAAGGATGCAGAGGTGGTTAGTAAATCATTTATCGATTTTTGGGAAAACCTGCAAACACTGGGCTTTCAGGCTACAATTGTTGATACAAACCCGACTTATTTAAAATAAACAGCAAAACACTTGACAACGCCTATCTTGGGGTCGTATATTTGCAAACTAAAATAGAAGAGCGGAATCTTTTATTATTTAATTAAATTTCAATAAGAATGAAGTTATCCCATTTTAATTTTAATTTGCCTGAGGAGTTATTGGCCGAGTTTCCTGCTGAAAACAGAGATGAAGCACGTCTGATGGTAATCAATCGTAAAACTCAAAAAATTGAACACAAGTTCTTTAAAGATTTAATAGATTATTTTGACGAAGGGGATGTAATGGTATTGAACAATACCAAAGTTTTTCCTGCTCGTTTATATGGGAATAAAGAAAAGACTGGTGCTAGAATTGAAGTTTTCTTACTTAGAGAATTAAATGCGGAACAACGTCTTTGGGATGTATTAGTAGATCCTGCGCGTAAAATTCGTATTGGAAATAAATTGTATTTCGGTGAAGATGATTCGTTGGTAGCTGAGGTAATTGATAACACGACATCAAGAGGAAGAACCTTGCGTTTTTTATATGACGGTTCTTACGAAGAGTTTAGAGAAAAATTAGCGGAATTAGGAGAAACTCCAATCCCTAAATACATCAATAGAGAAGTGGTACCAGAAGATGCAGAACGTTATCAAACGATCTATGCATCTGAGGAAGGAGCTGTTGCTGCACCGACTGCTGGTCTACACTTTTCAAAACACCTTTTGAAAAAATTAGAGATTAAGGGAATTCAGTTTGCAGAAGTTACGCTTCACATTGGATTAGGTACTTTTAATCCGGTTGAGGTGGAAGATTTGTCAAAACACAAGATGGATTCTGAAGAGATGAGAGTAACGCAAGAGGCTTGTGATATTGTCAACTCTGCTAAGGAAAGAAAAAGTAGAATCTGTGCCGTAGGAACAACATCTATGCGTGCCTTGGAGAGTTCTGTTTCTTCAAACCGTACTTTAAATCCTTTTGAAGGATGGACCAATAAGTTTATCTTTCCTCCATATGATTTTAGTATTGCAGATTGTATGGTAACTAACTTTCATATGCCAAAATCAACCTTGTTAATGATGATTTCTGCGTTTTGTGGACATGATTTAATGAAAGTAGCTTATGAAGAGGCTATAAAAGAAGGATATAAATTCTACTCTTATGGGGATGCGATGTTAATCATCTAAATCCTTTGATGGTAGTATAAAAATAGGGATTGTCTCAAAAAGACAATCCCTATTTTATTTATAAGCACGACCTACTTTATGATTATGACAGGCATCGATCTACTAATTTTTAATTTTTAGAACTAAAATCGAATTAGCTTTGATAATTCTATAAACTCCATTATTTTTACGAAACTGAAACGCTTATTATGAAATCAGTAGGTTGCTCCATCTGTTTGGTGGATTTCCTTGGTGGCTTCATAATAGTGCAGTGGATAAAACACCATAAAAAACTAGATATGAAATTTGATAATACGCTTGAATTTGCAGAAGCCTTAGATCAACAAGATGTTTTGGCTAAATATAGAGAGGAGTTTAACTTTCCGAAAGTAGCTGGTAAACAAGTTATTTATTTTACGGGAAACTCTTTGGGATTACAGCCTAAACGAGCTGTAACCTATGTTGATGAGGTAATGAAGGATTGGGCGGATTTAGCGGTGGAGGGACATTTTTATGCGGACAAACCGTGGTGGGATTATCACGAAAGATTCAGTGAGCCCTTAAGTAAAATTGTTGGAGCAAAACCTTCAGAGGTCACTGTGATGAATACTTTGACTGTGAACCTGCATTTGTTAATGGCTTCGTTTTATCGCCCGACGGCAAAAAAATATAAAATACTTTGCGAAGAGAAAGCATTTCCTAGTGATCAGTATCTAATTCAGACCCAAGTTCAGTTTCACGGTTTGGATCCTAAAGACACTATCGTTGAGGTCAAGCGTAGAGAAGGGGAGCATAATTTTAGGTTGGAAGATATCTTAGCTAAAATCGATGAGGTAGGTGATGAATTGGCTTTGGTATTAATCGGTGGGCTTAACTATTATACAGGACAAGTTTTAGATATGAAAACGATTACCGCAGCAGGGCATAAATACCAAGCCTATGTAGGTTGGGATTTGGCACATGCAGCAGGAAATATAGAATTGAAATTGCACGAGTGGGAAGCTGATTTTGCGGCCTGGTGTAGTTATAAATACATGAATTCAGGACCGGGTAATGCTTCGGGTTGCTTCATCCACGAAAAACACCATAATAATATGGACTTGCCGCGCTTAGGAGGCTGGTGGGGGCACAACAAAGACCGTCGTTTTTTGATGGAGCCGCAATACGATCCCATTCGCAGTGCACACGGTTGGCAAATCAGTAATTTGCCGGTTTTAACCTTGGCACCGTATTTGGCATCTGTTGAGATGTTTGATGAAATAGGTATGCCGAAACTCATTGAAAAGAGAGATCGTATTACAGCATATTTGGAATTTGTACTCAAAGATATCGCAGACGAAGTAGGAGGTGATTTTGAAATCATCACACCAGAGAATCCGTTGGAAAGAGCTAGTCAATTGTCGGTGTTGTTGCATGGAGAAGGAAGAGCTTTGTTTGAATACTTGATGAAAGAAGGGGTTATCGTAGATTGGAGAGAACCTAACGTGATCCGTTTAGCACCAGTGCCTTTGTACACTTCTTACAGTGATATTTATCACTTTGGAAATATATTAAAAAAAGGACTGGCTAATAAGGCATAAGTGTTTTAAATCGAATTTTCACCATTACAGTAAGTACAACTTTTGGTATTGAATTTGTTGATATGAAATTCAATATTTAATCCTAAATTTGTAGCATAAACAATTTTATAAAATGTCAACGAAGCAATACAAAATAGACAATTTTGATCCTTCACAGCCAGGATTAGCGGACGCATCAATTTATGGTTTGCCATTTACTGCTGAAGAAAGTGAAATTATTATTATTCCTGTGCCTTGGGAAGTAACTGTTAGTTATGGGGCTGGAGCATCTGAAGGACCGGAAGCGATTTTAGAGGCTTCTTATCAAGTAGATTTGTTGCACCAATCCTATCCGGAATTGTGGAAATTAGGTATTTTTTACGACGATGCTCCTAATAATTGGGCGGCAGATAGTGAGGAATATAAGGGTATGGCTCAGCCTATTATTGAAGCCTTAGAAAATGGAGAGGATGTTTCTACATTTCCTGCCTTGCAAGCCGATCTTGACAAGATTAATAAGGTTTGTAAACAACTGAAAGAACAAGTTAAAGATCGCGTACTGTATTGGATGAACTTAGGGAAAAAAGTGGTACTCTTAGGAGGGGATCACAGTACTCCTTTAGGTTATTATGAAGCATTAGCGGCTAAAAACGAAGATTTTGGAATCTTGCATTTTGATGCACATATGGATTTGCGTGAAGCTTATGAAGGTTTTACCTATTCCCATGCGTCGATTATGTATAACACATTAAAATTACCACAAGTCTCGAAAATTGTTCAAGTCGGAATACGCGATTTTTGTGAACAAGAATTAGAAACGGTTAAGAATTCTGGAAACAGGGTATTGGTACATACAGATTCGGATATAAAGGCTGCTGCTTTTGAGGGGAAATCATGGAAGGATCAATGTGATCAAATCATAGCTTCCTTACCGGAAAAGGTTTGTATTAGTTTTGATATAGATGGGCTTTATCGCTGGTATTGTCCGAATACGGGAACTCCTGTACCAGGAGGCTTGTCCTATGAAGAAGCGACGTACCTTATCAGCAAGTTGGCTAGTTCAAATAAGACTATAATTGGAATGGATTTGGTGGAAGTTGCACCTGGTGATGACGATTGGGATGGAAATGTGGGAGCTCGACTCTTATTCCACATGTGTGGAGCATTTGCGCAATCACAAGGTATGCAAACAGGTCAACCCATTTTATTCAATAAATAGAAAAATCCCCATGTTTGGGGATTTTTTTTAAGATTTGCGCCCTGTTATCAGGCGATATAAAATGGCAATAACTGCCAGTACTAATAAGATGTGTATAAAACTACCCACAGCCTCTCCAAAACCAAAATAACCTACTGCCCATCCTATAATTAGGATTACTGCAATTAACCAAACTAAATCTTTCATAACTTATTTTTTTTGATTAGTAATAGTAGTAAATTTATTAAAAAATAGACGAAAAAACGAATAATTATCAATTAATAAAAATATTAATTAATAATTAGCCGCTAGAAAGTATTTAAAATTAGGTAATAAACAATAATAATTAATCGAGATAAAATGCAACAACCAGTTAGAATTGCTATAGTTGGATCAGGATTAGTAGGTAGTCTACTGGCCCTTTATTTAAAAAAAGCAGGTCATGAGGTTCATGTTTTTGACCGCAGTGAGGATATCCGGGAAATTGATTTTTCTGGGCGTTCCATAAATTTGGCGATGTCGACACGAGGTTGGAAAGCATTGGATGGTGTGGGTATTGGTGATGCAATTCGAGAAATTGCTATCCCGATGGATAAACGAGCCATACATGCTGTTGAAGGTGATATCGCCTATCAAAAGTATGGAATGGAAGGCGAAAGTATCTATTCGATATCTCGAGGAGAATTAAATCGTATGATGATCGATTTGACCGAAAAAGAAGGGGTTGAATTTTTCTTCGAGAAGAAAATTTGGGATGTCAAACTTTCAGAGGGTATTATATATATAGGAGAGACGGAAAGAGGTCCGTGGGAGGAGTTGAAATACGATAAAATATTCGGTGCTGATGGTGCTTTTTCTAAAGTTAGAAATCGCATGCAAAAGCAAAATAGATTTGATTATCAACAACATTTTTTGAATATTGGATATAAGGAGCTTAAGATTGAAGCCAATGGCTTGGGAAAACATCTGATCGATAAAAATTCTTTTCACATTTGGCCTAGAGGGGAATTTATGTTGATTGCCTTACCGAATTTGGAGGGGAGTTTTACCTGTACTTTGTTTATCCCTTTTGAGGGTAAATATTCCATCGAAAGTCTAAAAGAGGAAAAAGATGTCATCGCATTTTTTGAGGAGTTTTTTCCAGACACCAAAGAGTTAATACCAAATTTGGCTCGGGATTTCTTTAAAAACCCAACCAGTTCTTTAGTAACTACGCAATGTTTTCCTTGGACTTTTGAGGATAAAGTGGCTCTGATTGGTGATGCAGCCCATGCTATAGTTCCTTTTTATGGACAGGGTATGAATGCTGGATTTGAAGATATCACGCAACTTTTTGACTTGATCCAGGAACACGGCGATGATTGGTTGCGTATTTTTAAGGAATATGAGCAATTGAGAAAACCCAATGCCGATGCGATAGCTGAGTTGTCCTATAGGAATTTTATCGAAATGAGTACCAAAACAGCAGATCCTGATTTTCTTTTGCGAAAGAAAATTGAGGCATGGTTCACAGCACGTCATCCTCAAAAGTGGTTGCCGTTATATGATCGGGTAACGTTTAGTCATAAGCCCTATCGCGAAGCTCTGGAAATTGGAGATCATCAAAAAAGTATTATGGATGAAGTGATGTTGCTACCAGGTATTTCTGAGAGCTGGCAAACTGCAGAAGTGGAAAATTTAATATTGAGTAAATTGTAATGAAAGATCCGCAGCTTAATTAAGCTGCGGATCTTTGTATTTATTTTTTAGTGGAACTGCTGAATATTTTAGACAAAATACCAAAAGCGCCACGGATAAAAGTAGCACTAGTGAGTACTTTTACGATGGGTTTATACGGATCGGCTGTCTTGGTGTTACGCGTAGTTGATGCAGTTGGTTTATTTGCTGTGCTTGAAGCTTGCTGTTCCAGCTGTTGATTGATCTGCGCAACCCGTGCAGTCAGCATTTCATAGGCGCTTTCTCGATCAATAGTGTTGTTGTATTTCTTTACCAAACTAGATTTTTCGGTAATGGCACTTATTTCAGAGTCACTCAATATATCCATACGACTCATCGGAGCTCGCATCATACATTGGACCAATGGAGTAGGTACTCCTTTTTCATTGAGTGCAGTAACCAAGGCTTCACCAGTTGGAAGTTGATTCAGCAGCTCTGAGGTGGCGTAAAATTCTGAAATAGGGAAGTTTTCGGAAGCCGCTTTGATGGCTTTGCGATCTTTTTCCGTAAAAGCGCGTAAGGCGTGTTGTATTTTTAATCCCAATTGTGCCAAAACTCCATTGGGGATATCGTTGGGGTTTTGTGTGATAAAGAATATACCGACTCCTTTTGAACGAATTAATTTTACAATGGTTTCAATTTGATTGAGCAGCGTTTTACTGGCGTTGTCAAAAATCAAATGGGCTTCATCGATAAAAATAACGAGTTCAGGTTGGCCGCTATCGCCTTGTTCCGGCATTTGTGAGTACACTTGAGCCAGCAAACTCAACATAAAAGTAGAAAAAAGTTTGGGCTTGTCTTGTATATCGTTGATTCGAAGTATGTTGACGTAGCCGAGGCCGTTTTCATCTACCCGCATTAAATCGCTAATATCAAAAGATGTTTCTCCAAAAAATAGTTCAGCACCTTGTTGTTCCAACTCCACCATTTTCCGCAGTATAGTACCCGAAGAGGCGGTAGATATTTTTCCATACTCCGATTCGATCTCCTTTTTCCCTTCATTGGTGAGATATTGTAGTGTTTTTTTAAAGTCTTTCAGATCGAGTAACAATAAGTTATTATCGTCACAATACTTAAAAACCAACGAGACTACGCCTGCTTGAGTGTCATTGAGCTCGAGTATACGAGAAAACAGTACAGGACCAAATTCTGATACCGTAGCACGCAGGCGAACACCCTTTTGTTCGGATAGGGATAACAATTCTACCGGGAATCCTTGTGAAGAATAGGGGAGGTTCATTTGACGGTGGCGGTCTTCAATAAAGGCAGAACTAGTTCCGCTAGTTGCTATACCGCTAAAATCACCCTTGACATCCATCATCAAAACGGGAATTCCCTTGGAGGAAAGTTGCTCCGAAAGCACTTGAATCGTTTTGGTCTTTCCCGTACCCGTAGCACCAGAAATCAGACCATGACGGTTTAAAGTTCGCAATGGAATACGCACAAAAAGATCAGGAATAACAGCGTTTTCGTAAACGGCTCCTCCAACTATAATAAAATCTTCTTTAAAAGTGTAACCAGATTTTATTTGCTCGATAAAATTATCTTTTTTCATATATGATTTTTTTTCTGGGGTTTCACTAATACAAATATAGTTGGTTGAACCCATTTTTTGAGTTATAATTAGTTTTTGTAGATTAAAATAAAATCTCTAAAACAATTTAGTGATAATTTAGAATTATTATATTTACATTTGCTTAACAAATGGACTTCATAAACAGTGAAATATGTCTTTTTTATTAAATCGAAAGTAAGTTGGTAGTAAAAAAAACCATTTTAATTTTTTTATTTGATCTAAAAACATAAATTTGCGACACTCATATGAATGAAATGAGGAAAATGTTGAATAATAATTGAATAAAAAAAAGAATTAAAATTTTAAAAAAATGACAAACGTATCAAACGAATCAGTTGAGAAAGTAGGATCTAGTTCAAAAGCATCCAAATTATTTGCAGGTGCAGCAGTTTTTCTTTGTATTATTTTCGGATATTTAGTCTGGAGTTTATTACTAGGACATTCATCGAATTTTGAAAATGGAGATCCAAATGGACATCCTCTACCAGGAAATATACTAGGTATGGTATATAAAGGAGGAATCGTTGTTGCTGCTTTAATTGGTTTATTGACAATGACAATTGTGTTTTCTATTGAAAGATTCATCGTAATCGGAAGAGCTGCAGGAAAAGGAAATGTTGGTGAGTTCGTACAAAATGTACAAGCGACTATCAACCAAGGGAAAATTGAACAAGCTATCGAAGAATGTGATGCACAGCAAGGTTCTGTTGCTAACGTAGTGAAAGCTGGTTTAATTAAATACCAACAAGTGAAGAGAGAAGGTTTAGATAGCGAAAAAGCTACTGAAACGATCCAAAAAGAAATCGAAGAAGCTACTACATTGGAAATGCCAATGTTGGAGAAAAATATGATTGTATTGGCAACTTTAGTATCTATTGGTACATTAGTAGGTTTGTTGGGTACGGTTACGGGGATGATCAAAGCGTTCTCTGCTTTGGCAACTACAGGTACACCAGATTCATCAGCTCTTGCAACAGGTATTTCTGAGGCGTTAGTTTGTACTGCTACAGGTATTGGTACTTCTACTTTAGCGATTGTTATGTACAATGCTTTTACAACTAAAATTGATAAATTGACTTACTCTATTGATGAGGCTGGATTTGCTATCACGCAATCTTACAGAAGATTCAAAGCGGGAATCAATAAATAATATTAGGAGTTTAATCATCAATAAGGCTATGCTTGTCATAGCATTATAAAAGAAAATATAAAATGGCTAAAGTTAAAATGTCAAAGAAAAGTATGAGAGTAGACATGACCGCTATGTGCGATGTGTCGTTCCTACTTCTAACTTTCTTCGTGTTGACATCGACAGCAAAACTTCCTGAAGCTTTGCCTGTTGATACTCCTGCATCGACAGTACAAACAAAATTGCCTGAAACTAATTTAGCTACGCTTACTATTGGAGAACATAAAGTATTTTTTGGAGTATTAGGAAAAGAGAACCGTAAGGAAACTCTTTCTCAAATGGGACAAAAATACAATATCGATTTCACTGAAAAGGAAAAAGAAGAATTCTCTAATTTAGAAGGTATAGGTACTCCAATCACAGCTTTGAAACAGTTTTTAAACTTACCACATGATGTAAGAAATAAAGCGGTTCAAGTTGGAATCCCAACGGATTCTTTGGATAACCAACTTAAAGATTGGGTTCAATCTGCACGTGTAGCGGTTAGAGATTTAGATAATAAAGTACTTGATGTTGCTATAAAAGGAGATGCAAAAGAAGAATATCCTACTATTAAAAAAGTAATCGATATTCTCCAAGATCAAAAAGTAAATCGTTTCTTCTTGGTTACAGGACTGAGAAATGAAGATTTTTAATCATTAAAATTTCAAACTGTAAATGGCAGAATTAAATACAGGAGGCGGCGACGGTAAGGGTAAAAAAGTAAGAAGTAAAAAACAAAACTCCGGAGTAGATTTAACGGCGATGGTGGATTTGGCATTCTTATTGATTACTTTCTTCATGTTGACGACCTCGATGAATAAACCGCAGTCTATGAATTTGGCTATGCCAGATAAAGATAAGAAAGATGACGTTGATACAGAAACTTTGGTTTCTGAAGAACGTACGATGACGATCTTGATAGGTGCGGATAATAAAATGAAATGGTATATGGGGAAAACAGATACCCCATTAGAAGGACCAGCCGATCAAACTTACGGTAAGGAAGGAATTAGAATTGAACTTTTGAAAAAAGTGAAATCCGTTCCACAACTTACAGGAGATCCTGAAAAAGGATTGATCGTGATTATTAAACCAAGTAAGAATTCTAATTATAGAAACTTGGTGGATATTTTGGATGAGATGGCGATTACCAATGTAAAAGCTTATGCTATTGTTGATATGACACCAGAAGATCTCGCTATACTTGGAGAAAACTAGGTAACTAGTATCAACTTAAAATTTTAGACCATGTCAAAATTAAATATTTTTAGGAAAGAATGGCTTGATATAGTTTTTGAAGGACGTAACAAGTCTTACGGAGCTTATCAATTGCGTTCTGAAAATCCTAAAGTGACGACTTTTGCTTTATTTGCAGGAATTGCGTTGTTCGGAGTTGGACTAGCTTCTCCTCTTATTATTAAAGCGATTGAAGGTTCTTTGGGAAATAATAAAAAAGATGCTCCTTTGGATACCGAAATTACGCTGGTAGATTTGGCTACACCACCACCTCCACCAGTTGAACTTCCACCTCCACCACCAGTTGAAGCACCGCCACCGCCGCCAGAGGCTACGAAGTCGGTTGTTGATACCAAAAAATTCACACCACCTAAAGTGGTTGAAAAAGAAAAAGTAGTTGAGGAGATTGCAAAAGTAGAAGACTTTAGAGATAAAGATCCAGGTACTAAAGATGCAAAAGGAGATAAAGAAAAAGGAGATATCAAAACAGGAGAGTCTACAGGAAATGCCGATAAAGGTACCAAACCAGTAGATGGAGACGATGATGGAAACAAAGTATTTATCGCTGTTCAAGTTTCAGCTTCGCCTCCTGGAGGTATGGCTGGATTTAACAAAACTTTCATCAGTAGATTTAGAACACCGGATATCGATTCTAGTGTGAAGAAAATACAAGTTATTGTAAAATTCATTGTAGAGAAAGACGGATCATTAACAGATATTACTGTTTTGCGTGATCCTGGTTATGGAGCAGGTAAAGAAGCTGTACGTGTATTGCAAAATATGCCAAAGTGGAAACCAGCTGTTCAAAACGGGAAAAACGTAAGATCGCAGTTTACTTTACCGATTACAATCCAAGTTCAGTAATGAATTGGAATGATAAATTTAAACAGAAATCGCCTTTACAGCGATTTCTGTTTGTTTTTGGTCTTTTCTTCTTTTTTCTTTATCTGTGTTTAGGAGTGCTTTTTATTGTTTGGAAAGCCATGCCCATTGATATCGAATATACGAATAGATTATTGTTTGGAGTCGTTCTGATCGTGTATGCGGGATTTAGATTCTTTAGATTGTTAAGTTAAAATGCATAGCATACTTTATAGCCAAGGCGAACTTAGAAATAAGTTTGCCTTTTTTTGTTTGCTTCTATAAGGTTTGGTTTTTTTTGCCTATTGTGAGTTTGTTTATATATATTATTTTCCTCTTTTAGTTAGTGTTGTCTTTGGTTTTACGCGTAATGTGTGAGATATTCTTTGTTTTGTTTGTTTTTTATTGAAATATTGTTGATTTTTATTTTGAAAAAATAAAATTTTGTTCTATATTTAAAAGACAGCTAGTTCTTAAGGTAGATTAATCTATTTTGAGTTTAGTAGGGTTTTGATCTGCAAAGGATTTTTCGACGGTAGAATTGTAAAAAGATGTTTTACAATAATTATTTGATGAAACTTGACATACGGCTTTCGCTGTAGTTTTGGTTTTACTATGCATAACGAAAAAAAATAATTACAACCATTAAAAAAAAAAATAATTTATGTCAAAATTAAATATCTTTCGAAAAGAGTGGTTAGACATTGTGTTTGAAAACCGCAACAAAAAGTATGGCGCCTATGCTTTGCGCTCGGAAAATCCAAAAACGACTACTGTAGCTTTATTTATGGGATTTGCCTTGTTTGGTTTAGCTATCTCGTCTCCTTTAATTATTCGCGGACTGGAAGGACGATTAGGAGATAATAGAATAGTACCCATGGAGCGTGATATACCGGTGGTTTGGGATGCAAAGCCAATTACTATTCCGGTTAAAGAAATTCCGGAACCCGAACCGATTAAGGATGAGAGCCAAGCGAAACCTATTAAAGAAGCTCCCGCATCTGCTGTGGATATGAAACGTCATGTTGCTTATAAAGTGACTGACGATCCTACGAAGATAACGGAAGAGCCGACTAAAGCATCCGATTTAGTAAATGCAGATCCCGGTTCCGTTGCTCGTGTAGGAGTTGATGGGGGGGCTATTAATACGGGAGGTTCGACTGGTGAGGGAAAAGGAAATGACGGTGCAATTGGCGGTATTACAGAGGGAAGCTCTGGCAATGAAGTTTTTGACTTTGTACAAGTCAAAGCAGCACCTGTTGGAGGTTTTGAAGTGTTTAATAAAATGTTTATCTCCAGATTTAGGTCGCCAGAAGTGGGGAATGATATTAAGAAAATTCAAGTGATTGTCAAATTCATAGTCGAAAAAGACGGTTCACTTTCTGATATTAGCATCTTACGCGATCCGGGTTATGGCGCAGGAAAAGAAGCCTTAAGGGTTTTGCAAAATATGCCAAAATGGAAGCCCGCCATACAAAATAACCGACAGGTGCGCTCACAGTTTACTTTACCAATTACCATACAAGTTCAATAGATTTAAAGCAGAGATTACTATTAGTAGTCTCTGCTCTCTTTTTATAGTAAATTTAAAAAAGATTTATTTTACACTACAAGGGCATCTTTCATTGAAAATTGATATCTTTAAGGACGGAATAATGCGACTATTGTACTGTTTTAAAACGGGAGATTTTCGGCTTTATTAATGGATTAACTAATATAAAAACAAACTCTTATGACTAATTTTTATTCCTTAGCAAAAAAATCTTTTTTTCTAATGTTGTTAGGATTTGCTCTGACTCAGTGTAAAAAAGAAAAAACGGATGTGGTGGATGAAGTA
Organism: Flavobacterium sp. HSC-61S13; assembly: GCF_024171535.1. Lineage (GTDB taxonomy): Bacteria > Bacteroidota > Bacteroidia > Flavobacteriales > Flavobacteriaceae > Flavobacterium. Next base: position 77,383 of record NZ_JALJZV010000015.1, read on the forward strand.
GTGGAAACTACAGTTTCAGGCGCAGCGACTATATTAGTAGAAGAGTCCGTCTTTCCTGTGGTCGAAGACGTCAATCGTGTTTTTGAAAGTGAATACGATAGAGCAAAGATTACCTTAACTAAAAAATCGGAAGCGGAGATTTTAAAATCTATTTTTGAGGCAGGTGCACAGATTGCTGTATTACCGAGAACTCTAGATCAAGAAGAATTGGCTCGTTTTGAAGGTAAAGTAACACCAAAAATCACACACTTCGCGTCAGACGCCGTGGTGTTTGTGGTGAATAAAAATCATAAAGATTCATTAATCGATTATAAACAAGCCTTGTTGACACTTCAAGACAAAAAGTCAGATAAGGATTTGATGTTGGTATTTGATAATGTCAATTCTAGTGTGGTACGTCAGTTTAAAACAGATGCGGGAATTACCGAATTTCCAAAAGAGAATGTTTATTTCTTGCCTACAACCCAAGAAGTTATTGAATATGTAGAGAAAAACCCCAATGCGGTCGGGGTTATTGGATTGAATTGGTTACTACAACCGACACCAGAACTTAAAAGCCATGTGGATCAAATAAAAGTGTTGGCAGTTAAGAATCCAAAAGACGGAAAGTTCTATAAACCAAGCCAGAACAACATCGCTGAGGGAACTTATCCTATTATTAGAAAGTTATATGTACTCGATTTTCAAGGTAAATCTGGTCTTGGTACGGGATTTGCTGCGTATATTGCAGGCTATAAAGGACAGCGGATCATCTTGAAATCAGGTTTAGTGCCATTTAAAGTGCCGCCGAGAGAGGTTATCGTCTCGGATAAGAATTTAGAATAACATACATTTAAAACCATAAAAAATGAATAAGTACACTATTTTTAGTTTGTTATTAACTGGGTTAACGGCCGCTGGTGTGTCTGCTCAGGATTTAGAACAGGCGAAAAAAGCCATCAACGATGAGCAATTTGATAAAGCAAAATCAATTTTGAAAACATTGATTAAATCGAAACCTAATGAAGGTAAGAACTTTTATTATTTAGGTGATTTATTTTTGATGGAGCAACAAGTGGATTCCTCAAGATATTATTTTGCAAAGGGAACCGAAGCTAAAAATAAAGGAAGTTTAAATTTTATTGGACTGGGCCAACTTGCTTTGGATAACAACAATCCTAAAGAAGCAAAGACCAACTTCCAAAAAGCAGAAAAAGATATTAAGAAAAAGGATAATGATGAATTGTTGTTGATTGCTAAGGCCAATCTAAACTCTTCAAATCCAAATGCTGCAGAAGCGATTGCATATGCGAACAAAGCGATTGCCAACGACCCAAAAAATGCGGAAGCTTATTTGGTGTTAGGAGATGCACATGTATTAAATAAAAATTTCAGTGACGCTTATAGCGCTTATAGAGAGGCATATAGTTTTGATCCTTCTATGTTAAAAGCAAAATTGCAATTGGCGGTGATCACTAAAAGAGCTAGAGCTTATAAAGATGCGATTGAAGGTTTCCAAGAAATCATTAAAATCGATCCAAAATATGCACCTGCTTATAGAGAAATGGCTGAAACGTATAAACTTTGGGCAAATAACAGCAATAAATCGGATGAGTATTTAGGGCTTGCATTAGCTAATTACAAAAAGTATATGGAGCTTTCTGAGGGGTCTATGGAATCTCAATTGAGATATGCTGATTTCTTGGTCTTAACTAAAAACTATACGGAACTAGAGCGAGTAGCAAAAGAACTAAAAGCTAAAGAAAACGTAAATCCTAGAATTTTGAGATATTTAGGGTATTCCGCTTTCGAAAACGGACATTATGCAGAAAGTATTGAAGCATTAAAGTCATTCCTAGTAAAAGCAGATCCGAAAAACATCATTGGTAGAGATTATTTCTATTTAGGTTTGTCTCAAATGGCTGTTGCTAAAAATGCAGATCATTCGATCAAGGATGAAAAAACATATCAAGAGGGCGTAAAATCCTTAGTAAAAGCCGTAGAGGTTGAGCCTGCAATTGCTTTTGAATACAACGAACAAGGTTTGAAATTGTTTAAAGATAAACAATATGCACAAGCGATAGATATCTTCGCAGTATCAGCTAAAGTGGACAAACAGGATAACTATATGTATGATAATTACTATTTGGGTTATTCTTACTATATCTTAGGTAAAGATGCTCCAGATGTGGTTGCCTTAAAAAATTCTAGCGATGCTTTCGCTAAAATGATCGCTGTTGCTCCTGCAACAAAAGAGCCTTATTTATATAAAGCTCGTGCGAACAGATATATTGATACACCGGAATCTCGTGAAGTAATGACTACCGATTATTTGGGATATGTCAAAGCTATCGAAGATAAGGGAGAATTAGGAAAAGCTGAGAATAAAGAGTTTTTGATTGAAGCTTATACTCAAATTGGTGCACACTATGCTAACATTGATGTCAATGATAAAGCAAAAGTATACTTAAATAAAGTACTTCAATTAGACCCTAGCAACGATTTTGCTAAGTCGACAATCAAGGCTTTAAATTAATAGTATTTACTGTTGATATAGATTATTACAAACTTGCTCCATTTCGATGGAGCAAGTTTTTTGTTTTTTATAAGAAACTATCAACCTCGAATAGGTTATCTTTGCACATTAATTTTATAGGAATGCAAAAGGTTGATTTACAAAATGAAGTAAAGAATGGAACTGTACTGCCTTTGATGGAAGAGTTTTATACCATCCAAGGCGAAGGGTTTCATACGGGAACAGCGGCTTATTTTATACGAGTAGGAGGTTGTGATGTGGGATGTCATTGGTGTGACGTAAAAGAGAGTTGGGACGCAGAACTTCATCCACCAACAGCTATTGAAGAAATTGTTGTAAGAGCTTCTGAAAAGGCAAAGTTGGCTGTAGTAACTGGAGGAGAGCCGTTGACATGGAATATGGATGCTTTGACCTTGGCCTTAAAAAAGGCGGGTATGATTGTAAATATGGAAACTTCTGGTGCCTATGAACTATCCGGTACTTGGGATTGGATTTGCCTATCACCTAAAAAGACCAAACTTCCTGTAAAAAGTGTTTACGATAACGCACACGAGTTAAAAGTAGTGATTTACAATAAACACGATTTTATTTTTGCTGAGGAGCAGGCTGCGCTGACAAATGATCAAGCGATATTGTTCCTACAACCCGAGTGGAGTAAACACGAAGAGGTGATGCCGTTAATTGTTGATTATGTAAAAGAAAATCCGCAATGGCGAATTTCACTTCAGACCCATAAATATTTGGATATTCCGTAAATTGAATTAAATTTACATCTTAATCGATAAAATGATTTTTATGAAAAAGTTATTATTCTCCGTTGTTTTTATATGTGTAGCGCAATTTTCATTTGCACAAGATGCTGCTTTTAAAAATGATATGGTAAAGTTTATGGAATTGAGTGGTCAAAAATCAACATTTGAATTGTTGACTAAAGATATCGTTGATAATATTCCTGATGCAAAAAAAGCTGATTTTCAAAAAGAATTGAAAACGAGTTTAAACGGCTTGATGGAAAAGATGGCAGAAATGTATATGACTGAGTTTACTCATGCAGATGTAAAAGAGTTTATCAAGTTCTACGAAACGCCTGCTGGAAAAAAATTAAGCTCAAAAACCAATGTACTTTTTGAAAAAGGACAGACAATTGGTCAAGAGTGGGGTATGGGATTACAAGGTATTATGATGAAATACATGGAGTAATTGTATGCTGTATAAACAAAAAGAGTTGTCCAATCGGGCAACTCTTTTTGTTTAGTACTGTTTTGTATGCAGTTTAAATATATAACTTCGCCAGATAGTCAAAGTGCTTGCCTTCATATACCAATTCACATTGGAAACCATGAGCATGTGCTGCATTTTGTAGGGTGTTATAATCGAGGTAAAGCCAGTCAAAAGTATCCTCAGTTTGGCCTTTATAAGTTACGGTAAATTCCAGTTCACCATAATAGTCTTTGTCCTGCGGGATCCATCTGCCACCATCTTCATCTTCGTCAAACATATAAATCAAATCGGTACTGTCTATCAATATTTGACCTCCGGGTTCGAGCAAAGATTTTAGCTTGCTTAAATAGGTGCTAATACGATTGAGTTTTCCGAAAATTCCAGTCCCATTCATCAACAGTAAAATCGTATCGAAGGTTTCGTCTTCCAAATGAAGCATATCCATACAAATGGCTTTATGGATGCCTCGCAGTTTGCAGGCTTCGATAGCGTTTGCTGACCAATCGATCGCAGTGACGTCCAAGCCCTTTTTAAGCAGTTCTAAGCTATGACTTCCTGCGCCACACCCAATATCAAGGATTTTTCCTGAACTTAAATCCAGGGCCTTCTGTTCGATTTTAGGCATCGCTTTATAATCTCTAAAGAGATAACTGACTTCCATTTCATCTTCTTCGGTTATATCAGTTTCTGTATAGAGGTTTTCTGGAGCATTGTTCGTTTGATAATCCAAAATGGCTCGGCCAAATAAATCTTTCATGTATTTTAAATATAAAAGTGATTGTTGCTTTTGAGATTGTTTAAATTTGCACTCTAATACAATTGCATGAAACAGTTTTTAATAGAGCTCCCAAAGCTTGCCAAAGATAAACATATCGAGAATAAAAAGTATTTTGATAAGCTAAAAAAGAAAACACCAAAAAATCTCGATGTGCAAATGCAAGAAATACATACGGCTGTTTTTAAAAAAACGGATTGTCTGTCTTGCGCGAATTGTTGTAAGACCACGGGACCACTATTTACCGATGCAGACATCGAGCGTATTTCAAAACACCTAAAAATGAAATCACAGCGCTTTGTCGAACAGTATCTCAGAATAGATGAAGATCAGGACTACGTTCTAAAATCGGTACCCTGTACTTTTTTGGATCACGAAAATTACTGTATGATCTATGATGTACGCCCTAAAGCCTGTCGAGAGTTTCCACATACTGATCGTAAAAAATTTCAACAAATCGCTAGTTTGACCCTTCAAAATGTTGCGATCTGCCCTGCTGCTTATAAAGTAGTGGAGGAGTTAAAAAAGAAAATGCCTCTGTAATAGAGGCATTTTATATAGTGAGCTTTTAGATAAAGAAATGTTCTTGTTCTAAAAGTTGTTCGATTTCTGGATCTAAGGATTCCTCGTTATCCGTTAAATGATTAAATTGTATTTTGATGTACTCTAATAATTCGAGTACCAATTCTTTTAGCTTCTCAAAAAAGCTGAGAGCATCTTCGATATAGCCTTTTACCATATCAAAAAGATCGAGTATTCTCTCTATAAAGGCAGCTATCCTGTCAACGTATTTCATAATTTAGCAATTTTGGTTGGATTCTTTTTTCAAATATAATAAATATAATGGCTTATAATTTGATTTAAGATAAAACTAACATATTTAAAATGGAAGCGTACTAATTGCTATGTTTTATTGGTTTAACCAGCTTTTTAAATCGTTGATTTGACTTTTGCTGACTAAAATTGGTGAAGCAGACACCGGAGGTGGTGTCAATAGAATTTCTATTTTTTGACTGCTGTGTTTGATGATCTCTTGTATGGAGTCGATGTGAATTACAAATTTTCTATTGACTTTAAAAAACTTTTTATCATCGAGTTTGCCGATGATATCTTTAATGGTATCGTTGTAAATGTAACTATTTCCATCGCGTGTATAAAGAAACAAATGTTTTCCCGATCCTTCAAAATACGCAATGTCATTGCTGATTATCGATTTTAATTTATAACCATGAGTTACGAGAAACCGACTTTTGATCAGACTATCGGTCGCGTTGCCCATTTCGGCTAAGGAATCTAAGGTAGAGAGCAATTCAAATTGGTGAACGAGACTATTGAATTTTTTAAGTGCTCGATTTAAATCCTCTTCAGCAAATGGTTTTAAAATATAATCTACTGTAAACTGTTTGAAGACTTTTAGAGCATAAGAGTCATAAGCGGTAATGAAGATAATTGGAGCACTAATGGTGAGTTGCTCGAAAATTTCCAAACTTTTTCCATCGCCCAAATGAATATCCATAAAGATTAAGTCAACGCTATTTTCACTGAAATAGGCTAAGGATTGTTGAACGGATCTTAAAACCACAATTTCAGATATGGGAATAAAAGTCTGCTTCTCTAAAAGGGATTTTAGATAAGTAGCGGCCAAAAGTTCGTCTTCTACAATAGCAACTTTCATTTTTTGGTAAAAGTACAAAAAAAAGAACCGTCTAAAAATAAATCTCAGACGGTTCGAGGGGCTACCTATAAATTGGGGTTATTGAGTCGTGCATTTCGAGGATAAGGTATGGTATATCTCGGATCGTTGTCCTGTAAAATATACTCTTTACCTTCCACGGTATGTACAATTCGTTTTTGATTAAATCTTCTGAGGTCAAACCAACGTTGTCCTTCCAAAGCGAACTCTCTATAGCGTTCGTCTTGGATAAGCTCGAAAAGCTGTACATCATCCATTTGGTCTATATTACTCTCGATTTGAGAAAATGCAGCTGTTTTATATCGATTTTTGACCACTTGTTTTAGAGCGCTTTTTGCTTCGGTAAGGCGATTCAATTTTAACAGGACTTCCGCTTTAATAAAATAGAGCTCCGCTGTTCTTATGCTTACTTTTTGCTCTTGTTGCCCCGTTTTAATAACCATCATTTTACTGTCTGATTTTTCAAAAAATAGGGGGTATCTCAAATCGTTATCGGTATCAAATGCCGCTAATAATTCAACAGAGGCAAAAGTCGTGTTTTTAACTTGGCTGTAATAGGTATCTTCTAATGCTAGAATAGATTCTACAGAGGTAAATAAATTTGGTAGCGTATTGGTAACATTCAAATCCTGTATACTACTTTTAAAAGCCAAGGCTTGTTCTGTGCTTTGTAGTGCTTTATCCCATTCGCGTTGATACAAATAAACTCGTGCTTCAAAAGCGTATAGAGCTGCCTTTGAAAAACGGTAATTCAATCCCTTCTCTTGACTGTTCAATTGCAATAAACTCTTCGCTTTTTCCAAATCGCTGTGGATTTGATCGTAAACCTTTTGTGTGGTTTCGGGCTGTAATACTTGCTCTAAGTCCAGTTCTAAAGCCAAAGGAATCGCTTTGTCAGTTTTAGAAGTTATTGGATTATACGGTTTCGCATATAAGTTAACCAGGTCAAAAAAGGCATAAGCTCTCAAAGCATAGGCTTCTCCGATTAATTGATCTTTAAGCGTAGAGCTTGGTAGTATGGTACCGCCTTCATTGATTACATGATTGATATAAAATATAGAAGTGTAAAATTGCTGCCAAGGAAAAGCAGTGGTGTTGGCATCTTCCGATAGATCTTGCCACATAAAAATCTCTCTATATGTTTGAAAATCGTAAGACTCTGAATCGAGATTTAATTCATCGGTACGCAAGGCTGTTAGGGCTTTGTGTCTTGGATAAGTAGAATAAGCGGACGTCATCAATCCTCTAAAATCCTCTTGAGTCTTAGGAATGACGATTCCTTCGGGTTCTATGTCTAAAAAACTGTCACAACTCACAGCACCAAGGCTGAGAGTTAGACAACTAATAAGTATGAATATTTTTTTCATGATCGTGGAAATTGTTGATTAAAATGTGAAGTTTACTCCTATTGTAAATGATTTTGAAATCGGTTGAGCATAAATGCTACCGTAGGTTTCAGGGTCAAAGTATCCGGAATAATCTGTTCCAAATACCAATAGATTTCTACCTTCTAAGCTAATTCTGGCATTCTGTATTTTTAAAGCATCTGTCAGTGCTTTTGGAAAAGTATACCCCAAACGAATACTGCTAATTCTGATATAGCTCATTTCTTTTGCCCAAATGTCTAAATACTTATAACTATTCGAAACATCGGCAATGGCAAACCATTGATGTGCCATCCAGTCGTCGCCAGTACCAGAAGTTGGACTGCTGATTGCTGGAAGGTTTCCATTAGGGTTGCTAGGAGACCAAGCGTTTAATATATCTGTAGTATAATTTTGTCCGCGGTCAATCGATGCACTATTATAAGGCGGATTTCTAACTACGGTCTGCTTGATGTTAAAGGCAGCAGATATATTAATATCAAAATTGTTGATGACAAAATTATTGATGATACCTCCAGTGAATTTAGGATCTTTATCACCAATAACAGTAAACAAATTTCTAAATTCTTCACTAGTCAAATTTGATTTGGTAAACTCACCCGGCATAAAATCCGAATACGGATCGTATAGTTGGAAAAAATCTTTAGCGCCTACTTTTTCTCCATCTTTCCAGAAAAGGATGTTTCCCTTATCGTCTAAACCAGCGGTTTTAATCCCATAAACGGCATTAATTGCATTGCCTTCACCCGATGGAAGGAAACTGGAGTTTCGGGTTTCTACACGATCAATTTTACTTTTGTTATGCGCAATATTAAAGTTGGTTGTCCATTTGAAATTTGGACGATCTATGTTTCGTGTTGAAATCGAAATTTCATAACCCTTGTTGGTTATTTGTGCCCAGTTCATATTGGTGAACTCAAAACCATTCTCCAAAGGCAATTCTCGAAGTCCAATTAAATCCGTACTGTTTCTGTCATATACGTCAACGGCAATACTCACTCTGTTTTGAAACATTCCTAAGTCAAAACCAAAATTGGTGTTGGTTGTTTTTTCCCATCTCAATTTGCTGTTAGGTGGGTTTATTACTTGAATATTGGATTCCGACTGTCCTGGGAGTATCGAAACATATTTATATTCTCCAACTACAAATGGAGAGGTGTTTTTGTCGATGTTTCCTTGAAGACCATAAGATGCTCTCAATCTTAAATTAGAGATGAAATGCACGTCTTCCATAAATTTTTCGTTGGTTACCAACCACGAAGCAGAGGCAGACCATAACGGCAAATATTTATACTTCGGATCAACTCCAAATAGGTTGGAACCGTCATAACGCACACTACCAAAAAACGTATATCTACGATCGTATGTATAAGCTGCTGTAGCGAAAAATGAAGCAAAAGAGTTTTCTAAACGACTTCTTTTATAGGCCTCATAATCTTTCTCGCGCGAGATTTCTTCGTTGGGAAACATAATCGGTTTTGTAGTCAAAGTCTTTGGATCATATCCAAAACCTTTAGTTACAATCAACTTGTTGTCTGTTTTTCTGATTTCAGTTCCAGCCATCAAGTCAATTTCATGGACATCTTTAATGATGGTGTTGTAAGTAAGTTGAGTTTTCCAGTTGTATTGCAAGAAATCTTGTTGCCAGTTTTGAATAATACCTCCATCTGGTAAGAAATAGTAATATGAACCGTCTTTATAACGACGTGTTTTTTCACGTTCTTTTCTGGTGAAATAACTCTCTTTACCCGTATATTTTTCAGTGGCATTATTATCGAGTTGCAATCCGAATTGAGAAGATATTTTCAACTCATCTGTAATATCGTAGTTAGCATCTATAATAGCTTTAAGGGCGTTGTTCTTCATGTCGTATGAAGTGTTTTCTCTTTCTTCAAATAGATTAAAAGGGATATAACGATCGCTATAACCATCAATGTCTTTGTCGTAGTTAAAACTTCCGTCCTCATTATATGGCGTTAGGTATGGATTGACGTTTCTAGAGTAATTGGACGGATTGATAGCTGCATCGGCATCGGTTACATAAGATTTTTTATTCACTTGTGTACCGAATAAGGCAACACCTACTTTAAATTTATCGCTAACTTGAAAATTGTTTTTAAGGGTCAAATTGAAACGTTCAAAACCAGTTCCTATAGTGGCTCCTTCTTCGTCATAGTATCCTAAAGAGAAGTAATAGTCCGAACGGTCCCCACCACCAGATAAACTCAAGCCATACTGTTTGTTGATGGCCGTTTGATAAATGGCATCCGCCCAGTCTGTCTGATTGTTTCTCAGTTGATTGATGTTTTGTTGTGTAGTTGAACTTAAAGCATCAAATCCATTTTGTCTAAAAAGATCCAATTCACCACTAGCGTTTAATATTCTTGAAATTTCTCCTTTATCGCTTCTGTAATTTAAGTCAGAACGTCCCGCTAGCATGAGTTCGAGGTCTACTTTTTGTGAAGCATTCATCAAGTTTAATTTGGAGAAATTCGGCTTTTGGGTGATAAAGGTATTAGCGGTGAAATTGACTTTCATATCGCCTTTTTTACCGCGCTTGGTTGTCACAGATATAACACCATTAGCTGCTCTAGCTCCATAAATCGCTGTTGCAGCGGCATCTTTTAATATGGTGATATCCAAAATATCATCAGGATTTAAGCCTGCGATAGAGAAGTTTTGTAATTGATCAATATTGTCTTTATCACTGAAAGCCGGAATATCGTTTCCTTCCAAGGGCATACCATCAACAACCCAAAGTGGATCTTGAGGACCCGATAGAGAAGCCGTTCCACGGATTCTAATCTTTGCAGGAGCTCCAGGAGCTCCGGTTGGTGTAGATACTGCAACACCAGCAATTTGACCGGATAACATCTGATCCACACTGGCTACACCAACTTGCTTAACGTCTTCCATGCTAACTTGACCTACAGCCGAAGTTAATTTTCTTTTTTCAATAGTCTGATAACCCGTTACCACAACCTCGGTCATGATGTTGCTATCTGTAGATAAGCCAACGATATAATGCGTTTTTGAGGTCAGTGTAATGAGTCGAGACTCGTATCCCATATAGCTAACACGGATAGTTTTAGTGTTTTTTGGAATTTCTAAACTAAAATTACCGTCTATATCCGATACTGTACCAACACTAGTGCTTTGGATGATACCTTTTTGATCTGTTGTATTAGAAACCGATTGCGTTTCTACAACCACAGAAGCACCAGGAAGACTTAGCTTGTCAGCAGCATCTTGGACAAATCCTGTAATCACTCGTTTTTCTTGAGCAAAACTCAAGGAGAAACAGAGTAGGGTGAATAATAAGAGAGTGTTTTTCATTGTTGTTATACTATTATAAGTTTAATGCTTCTGTAATTCTGCTGGCTAAATCGCGGTAATGAGCGCGAGTCGCTGTGTCGCCAGTATTTTGTTTTTTAGAAACCAACTTTAAAATTTTAGCGAGTTCTGCTTTTTTATAAGTGGTGATTTCCGAAACGCGTTTCATCGATGAATAATTGATGTTTCTCAACATATTATCCCCTTCAAGGTGATTACACAATGCTGGAATTCTCAACGTTTGATCGATTTGTATTGCGCTTTTTGATGTTTTTTCAAATAATTTGTTCGTTGAAATGATCAGGGCATCAACATAATTTTTTTGCGTCATACGCTCCAAAATTCCCAATGACTTTCCACGTTGTGTAACACTAAATACGGCTTCATTAATGGAACTAAATAAGTCGCTTACACTGTAGAAATCGTTTTTGCTGAGTTCCGTTTGTATTAATTCGTTTTCTGTCATCCGCAATAAACGATCATCCATAAATAGTTCATAAATAACAGAGTACTGCAATTCTCTAGCCAAAGTATATGGAGAATACTCAAAAGGTCCAACAGGGGAATCTTTTAACGGATAAGTGTTTTCCAAAACTTCATTAAAAAACAACCATTTAGGCAAGTGTATTACTTGGTCAATCAAGTATTTGGTAGCTTTCTTTTGCATGGCAACAGGTACGGCTTCATAAGCCTTCTTGCCATCACCGAAGACAGTATTGTTTAAATAAACACCACCGATATTAGCCATAACGTGTTTGTTGTACATCTGCCATTGACCGATAGTCCCGATATAAAGTTTTCCTGTTTCATAATAAGACTCTCCATCTTCGGCAGTCCAATTACTTAAGTTTGCAATAACGCGTTGTAAGTTTTTTACACCGTATTCGCTAGCTAAAACCGCGTCGTCACCCAAATCTTCAGATTGAGATCTTGGGTCGATCGTATTAGATAAACTTTGTTGTTCACCATAAAAATATAAAGGATCGTTTTGATGTTGAACAAGTAATTGACGTAAGGCTGCTTTTTCTTGTTCTACTTGTGGATACCAACGGTATCCCCAATCGATGGCGTATTTATCATAAATTCCGATTTTAGGAGTTATTGCTGTAATCTGATCTTCGGGTTGAGCCACGTAATTATAACGAGCATAATCCATGATAGATGGGGCGGTACCACCCATTTTTTGAGTGAATTCTTTAGATCGTAGAGAATCCACAGCAAAAGCATAAGAAGATCCCATATTGTGTTTTAGTCCAAAGGTGTGGCCTACTTCGTGGGAAGATACAAAACGAATGGCTTCACCCATGTGCTCGTCACTAAATTTATTTCCTCTTGCTTTAGGATCAATAGGACCCGTTTGTATGCGCATCCAGCTTTGTAAGGACGTCATCACATTGTGCCACCATATAATATCAGCTTCGATGATTTCTCCACTTCGCGGATCAACTACCGATGGCCCCATAGCATTTGCCTTTGGAGAGGCCGCATAAGTAATTACAGAATAACGTACATCGTCTATATCAAAATCTAAATCTGCTTCCGTAGGCTCTTTGGCGATGATCGCATTTTTAAAACCGGCTTGTTCAAAGGCAACTTGCCAATCGTGAACACCGTCAATAATCTTTTGGCGCCATTGTTTTGGTGTCGCAGGATCTATATAATAAACAATCGGTTTTTTAGGTTCGACCAATTCTCCTTTTAGATATTTTTCAATATCTGATGTTTTGGGTTCCATGCGCCATCGCGTGATGATTTCCTTTTCCTCCATCGCATGTTGTTGGTCATTAAAATACCAATGCTTTTCAGTGAAATAGCCAATGCGTTTATCCGAGAATCGCGGTTGCATCGGTGTTTTGGAAAGTAAAACGATATTGGTAGTAATCCCCAAAGTTACAGCCAAATCCGTACCACCCTCATTTACTGATGTGGTCAACTGTGACTTGATAACCATGTTTTCAGGAAAGGTTTTAACCGCTTCTATATAGGATAAATTAGCCTTTACCGAACCACCCAATCCAAGATTGCTCAAAACATCATTAAAACTCTTTTGATTTCCGTCAAAAATCTTATTTACTTTGATGACAACCGATGTAGAATCGTTGTTTTTAGCTTCGATATCAAAAACCTCTATAATAGACTCTGCAAAATTGTTTTTTACGGACTCTGTTATGGCATCGCCTTCTGGTGAAGATACTCTAGGTACTACGGTTTTCACCCATACCTTATTAGCTAAGGTGTCTTTGTGAAATGTAATGACTTTGTTTTCATAATTCATTCCTTTATTGATACCTGCCTCATTGACTTGTAAGGGAACTTGCGAGAGTTTGTTGACAATCAGGAATTGACGGTCAAACAAGCTATCAGGGATTTCAAAATACACATCAGTCTTAACTTGGATGGTATTGAACATGCCCTTTTTATAAGTCGCTTTTTTAATCAGCTCGTTATAGTTTTTTGCTTTTGTTGATGTAGAATCTTTTTCTGTTTTATCCTCTTTCGCTTTTTTCTCTTTCTTCTGTGCAAAGGTTACAGTAACATTCATAACCAACAATAAAAGTAGTAATGTTTTGATTTTTAGTCTTACCGTGTTTTTACTCATTCCAATGTTAAGTTAAAGTTAATACGCCTTAAAACTAGGGGCAATTTTTAAAACTGAAAAGTTTTATGGAGTGAGTGGAATATATAACGGAGTGACTGGTTTTTTTAACATTTAATCAACGGTAAAATACAAATGAAATGCTCGTTTTCAATACTAACTTTAAAGTCATGGCAATCGTAAAATTGGTATATCGTCTGTAGGTATTTAAGTCCGAAACTTTCACTGTCCGAAGGGGTGTTCTTTTTTTGTAAATTATTAATTACTAATACCTTGTCGCTCTTGATGATAATTCTAATTAGCAAGGGGGTTTCTAAAGTGGCAATATTGTGTTTCAAGGCATTTTCGACAGTGATCTGAAGCGCTAAATACGGTAGGCATGCATGAGAAATATCGTCGGATTCTTGCTCGATTTCAAAACGGAGTTCCTCTGAAAAACGACTTTGTTGTAGACTGATGTATTCCTGTATAAAGTTGAGCTCATCTTGAACTGGTACAATATTTTCGACCGGCGGAGTAATCAAATAGCGGTATATTTTTGAAAGATGTAAGGTAAAGTTTTGGGCATCTTTTTTATTTAAATCAATAAGCATGTATAACGAATTCAGGGAGTTGAATAAAAAATGCGGATTGATTTGATTTTTCAATTGTTGCAATTGTGTCAGTGCTTTCTCCTTGCTGAATTTTTCGTTTTCTACCGCGAGTAGTTCTCGTTCTCTATATGCTTTTTTGTTGGCTTGACTAAAGAGGTAAAAAACAAAGAGAATCAGAGAAACGGAGGTGATAAATATTAAGGAGGTGTATTTTTTAACCTCATTGTTTAATTCATCGCTATTAATCTTTGGATAGTTGACGCAGATATAACCTTCGAAATTCTGGGTTTTAAATGGACTGACGAAGTGAATGACGTCCATCTTTAAATATTGAGATAAAATGATAGGGGGATTGTTGAAGGTGCGATCCATTACTGTGTCTGCCGGACTTATTCCAGCAAAATCAAATACATTTTTACCGATTTTTTCAATTTCTGGATGAAAAATACACGTTCCATCTGCGGTGAATATATAAGCATAATTGGTATTGCTCTCGTCTATATTTGAAAGGTAATGATGAAGTTTTTGTAGATTTACAGTAAAACCATACTGTCGCTTTCTGCCTGATTCCAATTGGATTTGCCCCATGACTACCCAAAGCAAACTGTCGTTAAAACTGATGATGCGTTCAAGTTTTTGAGGCCGTTTAATTTGTCTGTTCAGTTGTTCTAATATATCCGCGTGGTCGATTTCGTTAGGATCGCCATACGAATAGGCAGGCTGTGCTTCGGTGTCGTAATCCAAAAACCAATTGCTATCAACTAATTGGGCGTTTTTGTCGATATTGTTTAAAACGTTTAATTTTTCCTTGATTTCTTCAGTAGTTCCTGTCTGTATTAAATCGTGTACAATGTCTAGTTGTTGATCTAATCGAATAAATTCATTTTGTAAGGCCTTTTGCTTTTTATAAAAGGCCTTCTTAGCGATATCTTTATTAAAGTCCTCGCTGTTTTTTGTAATCAGATGCCCCAATACAAACAACGCTCCAACGGTTATTAATAGGATGGGGATGCTAATTAGTAGTAAAGTGCGACGTCGTAACGGTTTTTGAGATGTAATCTTAAACATAATTAAATTATAAATGGAAAATTACACTTACTTATTATAGATTAAATAAGGTTTTCGTAGTTCTTCAAATGCTTGAATTCCATCAACCCAACTTTCTCTAATCTGTAAGTCACTCCATCCCATCTCGATTTGTTTTTGCAGAGTAGTGCTTCCTGCAAGTTTTGTGAAAAAAGGTATAAAAAAAGTACTTTGCTTGTCACTGTTTTTATAAGCCTTAAGCAACCACTGTAAATCTAAAGGGCGTTTGACGGCATAGTTGCTTAAGTTTTCTCCATAACACAACTTTCCTTTATTCATCGGGTCCTTAGATGCAGCATTGGGTTGTGGAGTAAAGGAGTAAGGCATGTTTTTCAAATATGGGGATCCATATATTTGAAATTGTAGATCGGTACCTCTGCCTGAGCTGACATTGGTGCCTTCAAAAAAACACAAACTAGCATACAGTCGAATAGATTGCATATTCGGGAGGTTGGGAGAGGGAGCTACAGGCAGATCGTAAGGCATATCCGTTGTATAGTTGCTGCATGGAATTACAGTTAGTTTGCATTGAATGCCGTTGTTGAGCCATTTCTCACCGTTGATCAGTTGGCCGTATTCGCCAATGGTCATACCGTGTAAAACGGGAATGGGATGCATGCCTATAAAACTCTTGTGAGCCATTTCTAATACAGGGCCATCAACGGTAGAGCCATTAGGGTTTGGGCGGTCTAATATTATTACCGGGATATTGTTTTCAGCGCAAGCTTCCATTAAATAGTGTAACGAAGAAATATACGTATAAAAGCGTGCCCCTACGTCTTGTAGGTCAAACAACATGATGTCGATGTCTTTCAGTTGTTCTTTACTCGGTTTCTTGCTGGAGCCATATAGCGATATAATAGGAAGATTCGTTTTTGGATCCTTGCTGTCTTTTACAAGTTCACCGGCATTGGCAGTGCCTCTAAATCCGTGTTCAGGAGCATATACCTTGATGATATTAATGTGTTTTTTTAGTAGGAAATCGACAGTTGACTCGAAGTTGTTGTTTTGCGGGTTTTGTACAACACCAGTTTGATTGGTCAGTATTCCGACTTTCTTTCCTTTTAATAAGGGGGCGTATTCGTCTATTCTTTCAGCTCCAACTTTAATAGGAACGGTCGTTTTAGGGGATACAGCCGATGTATTTATAGGTCCACCGATGAGATTTGTCGAATTTCCGCAGGAAACAAATAGCACTAATAGGAATAAAACTGTATTTTTGAACATTGAATTTGATACCATATAGATCTTGAAATTAGAATATTTTATTGCCAAAAGATTAATTACTACTAAAAACTATAAAAGTAGCATATCTGCTCCAATAATTAAAATTGCGATCACGGCAATTGCATTGGGGTTGATTATGATGCTGATTTCTGTAGCGACGGGTTTGGGATTAAAATACAAAATTAGAGATAAAATTTCTGCTTTTTCGGGACATGTGGTAATTTCTAATTATGATGCCAATGAAACGGACTTGAGTTTAAATTCCATTTCGTTGAAACAGGATTTTTATCCGAAGTTTAAAACGATAACGGGAATAAAGAAAGTGGAACCTTTTGCTGTTAAAGCCGGGATCATTAGAACAGCCAATGCGTTTGAGGGAATCTTGCTAAAAGGGGTTGGTGCTGATTATAATTGGAAGGCATTACAGGAGTATTTAGTTGCGGGTAGATTACCTAAGTTTGGCGAGTCAATGAGTCAGGAGGTCTTGATATCTGAATTAATTGCCAATAGATTGGATTTGAAAGCAGGAGATAAAATAACCACACATTTTATAAAGGAAACCGGAAACAAGCTGCCCAATGTCCGACAATTTCAAATCGTCGGGATTTACAATTCAGGATTGCAGGAATTTGATTCCAATTTTGTGATAGGTGACTTGCGACAGGTGCAGCGTCTAAATCGATGGAAGGCTGATGAAGTGGGTGGGTTTGAAGTGGTATTAGCGGACTTTGATAAAATTGAGGAGAAGGGGATGGCTATTTATGAAGAGCTACCTTCTACCTTAAATAGTCAGACCATAGTAGAGAAATATGGTAACATATTTAATTGGATAGCGATGTTTGATTTTAATATTGCTGTTATTTTAGTGATCATGGTTATTGTTGCATCAATCAATATGATTGTAGCTTTGTTGGTGTTGATTTTAGAACGTACACAGATGATAGGTGTCTTAAAAGCTTTAGGGGCTAATAACTGGGTGATTCGTAAAATTTTTCTTTATAATTCCGCTTACCTTATAGCAATAGGATTGTTTTGGGGTAATCTCTTTGGTATAGGACTGCTTTTGATACAGCAATACTTCGGATTGATTAAGTTGGATCCCAATTTGTATTATGTCAAAGAAGCTCCTGTTTTACTTCGTTTTACCGATGTATTGTGGTTAAATGGAGGGGTTGTTGTGATCTGTTTGGTGGTGTTATTGATTCCGTCCTATTTGATTACAAAAATTTCGCCCGTTAAAGCGATGCGTTTTGATTAAAGTTTGCGTTATTCGTTAGTCGAAAATCGAGATTCGTCGGCTATCGTTAATTTCTCACTCCTCATATATAGATACTTTTTATAAACTTGAACCCTCTAGTCACTC
>NZ_JALJZV010000016.1 GCF_024171535.1 Flavobacterium sp. HSC-61S13
ATGTCAACACCGTTTTTAGTCCATTGAATCGTATAATCCTTAGCGTCTAAATCTCCTCCAAGAACCAAAGAACCACCTGGACAGATCGCATTACCGCCTTCGATAACAAGATCTTCTCCCAAATCTGGTGTTCCGATATCAAAACTACGAGCATTAAAAAATACCGCAGATGTGTGACTTGATGAACCACAAAAATCCATTACCGCCAATTTAATGTGGTATTTACGACCGGGTATCACCTTAACCGTACGTGAACTCAATGGAATTGTTGATCCAGAAAAGTTGAAAGGAGCACCTGCAGGATTCGATTGATTGTTAGTATACTGATTCCAATAATACTGCGGATTTACACTTACACAACCAGCACCTGATTTACCGGTATCTCTAATCGTATTCAATGCAATCGGTGTATTGGTACCCGGTAATTTCGCTAAATTCTCTCCGATTCCGGTGGTAGTATCAATCAACCAAGCAGCAAATAAGGCTCCGTTTCCACATTCGTAAGTACATCCACTAACATAACTATTCGAAGCAAATAAATATTCGAATTTAATCGTATCCTTTACTGGGACAAAATCAAATTCCAATTGCGTTACACGCATATCTGTAGCCACCATCGGAGTTTGTGGCATTCCTCCTGTATCATTAATAGCATCGATTAAATCTTTATCTCCAGCCCAACGATTGTTATTAGTACCCGTAGTTCCACCATAAGGTCCTGGTATATATTGAACTTCACTTGTTCCTAAAACAATTCCTTCGTCAAAAGGGAATATAGAACCATTTTTATTAAAGTATCCTAAGGTATTTACTGATTTCGTAGCAGGACTTCCGTTACCTACTTTGTAAGTAACATTAGAAACCAAATTACATCCGGATTTCACCAATACGTTGGTCACCAACTCTTCAACAGTATACTGTTCGCCACTTGGGCTAATGCGCATCGGAGGTGGAATTGATGTCAAACACAAATCAAAAGGATAATCGTTGGCTGTGGTATTCCCCAATCGAACATAATACATACGTCCGATCACCAGATTACTCATAGTAGATTTTTTTATAGCATTAGTCAGATTAAAACAGCTAAATGCCGCTGCTTTGATCAACGAACAATCGGCTTTATCATAGATGGCCACATTGATGGTCCAATTGGCAACCCCTGGCACATTGATTTCCAATTGATGTAACTTACTGGTCGCAACAAACTTATACCACACATCGCGTTTCGGTCCTGGATTACAGTTCGGTTGCACTATGTTAGTACTGTTCGTTGCGTCTTTAAAGGTACCTAAGACATTCCGAACACAATCGAAAGCTGGATTCACCGGCAAATCTATAGCTCCTGCACAATCATCATTGAGTGGTGCCGCCAACAACATAGCAGCTGCCTTGTTAATTGTAGTTGTTCTTACGACATCAAAATAATCCACAAAACTATAATAGTTCAAAGAATTCTTATAATTTGGTGCATACGCCCTAGCCGATTCTTTCCAAACACTTGTACTCGAAAATAGAGGTGTTGAAAAAACAAACATCATTAATAATAATAAAATTCGCTTCATAAATTTGAGGTTTTTGGGTAATCTACTTTTATACTTGTATGTGTTTGATATTACTGATCAAAGTCAAAAAAAAAAATTCTTTACCTTTCGTATAAAAAATCCGAGTCGAAAATACGGAGAACGATCTCTATGTACTTTTTCATCCTTAAACCCTTGACTATCTAATTACATTTGTCAAATGTTGTTAACAGCATTGTAAGCAAATGTTAATTTTGAGTTTAAATTTCCAAATATAGCATTTCATACAATATATCTTCGCTAAATTTGAAAAAAAACAAAAAAAATGTCCCAAATAAAAACGATTGACAGTCAAAACCCCGCTATTGTTAAGTTTGTATTGCCAGACTTCATTATAAAAGGAGAGAGTTTTGAGTTTAAAAACATCGATGAAACCGCTTTGTCTCCATTAGCCAAACAGCTTTTCTACCTTCCATTTGTTAAAACGGTATTTATATCCAGCAATTTTGTTGCTATAGAAAAATTCTCCATAGTAGAATGGTCGGAGGTTAAAGAATTGGTTGCCGAACAGATTCAATCTTTTTTGGAAAAAGGGGGAAAAGTAATCCTTGAAGCTGAAAATAAGCTCAAAAAACAACCTATTACCATTTACGGAGAAACCACTCCAAATCCTGCAGTTCTAAAATTTGTTGCCAATAAAATTTTAACCAAGAAAGCAGTAGAGTTTAAAAATATTGATCAGACATCGTCATCACCTCTAGCGAAAGAATTGTTTCAGTTTCCTTATATCAAGGAAATATTTATCGATGAAAACTATGTTTCAGTGACCAAATACGATTCTTACGATTGGCATGAAATCACTTTGGAAGTGAGAACTTTTATTAAAAACTTTTTGGAAAACGGTCATCTCGCTGTTGAAGAAAGTTTGATTGAAGTCAGTACAGAAACCGAAAAACAAGCTGAAGCTCATTTTGACAGTTTAGACACCACTTCTCAACAAATTATTAATATACTCGAAGAATACGTAAAACCTGCTGTAGCAGCTGATGGGGGAAACATTGCCTTCCAGTCCTACGACAAGGAACAGAACATGGTCAGTGTAATTCTACAAGGTGCTTGTAGCGGTTGTCCTTCCTCAACATTTACTTTAAAAAACGGTATCGAAAACATGCTTAGACAAATGCTAAATGACGAAAGCATTCGTGTTGAAGCTAGTA
The DNA here is from genome assembly GCF_024171535.1 of Flavobacterium sp. HSC-61S13. GTDB lineage: Bacteria > Bacteroidota > Bacteroidia > Flavobacteriales > Flavobacteriaceae > Flavobacterium. Next base: position 2,738 of record NZ_JALJZV010000016.1, read on the forward strand.
ACGGTTAAACAACAATCAATTTATAAAGAATATAAAAGCCATCTCATTCGATGGCTTTTTTGTTTTTAATCTACACTCGAAACTGATCACCAAAACCAGCACTAAGACTAAAATGCAATTAAACACGTTAAATACTATACTTAAACCTCCCAACTTCATCAATCCACAACAATATTAACTTAAATAAAAAGAGGAGCCACTTTGCACAAGTAACTCCTCCTTCATACATCACAAATAAGATTAACTATTTCTTTACATGTAAATCAAACTCTTTAAACAACTCTAGTAATCCCATAGTTGCTTTGATTAAATCATCGGTTTCAAACAAGATAGAAAAATACAGTTTACTATTTTTCGGACTAGTCTCGGTTGTTCTAATACGGATAATTTGTTTTTGTATCAAACTATCTACATATGCAATCAAGGTTTCTTTATCCTTTAACAAACTTTCAATTTGAGAGAAATCTTCATCAGAGAAGGTTCTTTGAATCTTATCAAACAATTCTTGTAACTGGCGATCGGTGTTTTTCAAATCTCGGATTTGATTAAACTTCAATTTCTTGTGATTATTATCAACATGAGTAAAGCTATTTTGAGCAATAAAACTGACCGCCTTAACCATATCTTGTAGATAACCCAGAGTCAAAATATAAAATTTACTAGCCTCAACAGAAGTCTCATCTAAATTTTTAACGAAGAAATAGACATTACCCTTTAGTTCTTCAATCTGCTTTTCTAGTTTTTTTAATTTTTTCTTACTCTGCTTTAATTTACTCAACTCTTGTAATCCCAAACTGTCAATCACCGAGATATACAATTCTTTAGTTTCTCCAATAACCGTTGCTATTTGAGCGGAACTTTCTGAAACCACCCCCTGTATTGTAACAATATCATGCGAATTGAGTTCGGATGCTTTCGCAGCATCTTTAGCTTTAGTTTTTTTCTGATGCTTTTTATTACTTCTATACAACAAAATACCCACCAAGATTAACATCCCTACTACGGCGTATACTTCTCCGATTTTCAGAATATAGGCTATTACAAATGCAGCTAAAAACGCTACAACTGCCGTTATAACCCATCCTCCAATCACATTAAATACTCCTGCTACTCTATATACTGCTGTATCACGATCCCAAGCACCGTCAGCAAAAGATGTTCCCATAGCCACCATAAAAGTCACATAAGTAGTAGAAAGGGGTAATTGCATGGAAGTACCGATTGAAATTAAGATACTGGCCACCATCAGGTTTACCGAAGCTCGAACCATATCAAAAGCCGGCTCTTCCATCTTCTTATTTTTCACCTTAAGTGGTTTTTCAAAACTTTTATCAATTTTTAATTGCAGTGATTTTGGTAAAAAGTAGTTAATCCCAACTCCAATATAAACCATACCTCTCACAATTACCTTTGACAAAATATTGGGAGTAAATTTCTCAGTCGTAGTACCGGTATCTTGACGCGCTAAATTCATTTCTGTTTCGATTACATTTCGCGCTTTTTTTGAAGTCCATAAGGTATAAACCATCACCAAACCAGCAATCACTAAGAAATAAAACGGTGCCACTATATTGTCGTTAGCCAATTCGCCCATCATATACGCATTGGGGTCTATTCCAGAACCCGCAAAAAATTCATAGGACTGAAAGGCAGCAATAGGTACTCCGATAAAATTGACCAAATCATTACCTGCAAAGGCCAAGGCTAATGCAAAAGTCCCTATAATGATAATCACTTTTAAAATATTGATTCTAAAAAGACTCATTAATAGTTGTGAAAACAAGGTCCAAAAAACAAAAGATAAAGCGACGATTCGAAACTGATGATGATCAATCCAAGAATAGGTCTCTTTAGAAATAAAAGACACGCTTTTAAGCCCTTTTATTAAAATAAAGAAAGTGATCGCAGTAATGGCTATACCTCCAAACAAGGCGCCAAAATATTTTAATCTCTTATCGACATGAAACGTAAAAAACATCCTTGAAACATATTGTACCAAGGTACCTATAGTGAAAGACAAAATCACTGAAAGCAATATGCTGTAGATAATTTCAGTCGCTTTTTCCGTGTTTATATATTGAGGTAGTGTTGCAAGCCCACCATCCGTCATAACAATTTTAACAACAGCTAAACAAACTGCTGCTCCAAGTAGTTCAAAAACGATAGAAACCGTAGTAGAAGTAGGTAATCCCAGCGAATTAAATACATCTAACAAAAGTACGTCTGTGATCATTACAGCCAAAAAGATGATCATCACGTCGTTAAAACTAAACATGCTGGGGACAAAGATTCCGCTTCGAGCAATCTCCATCATTCCATTAGAGAAAAGCGCGCCGACCAAAATCCCTAAAGTAGCGACTACCATAATGGTTTTGAAGGGAACCGCTTTAGATCCAATTGCTGAATTCAAAAAATTCACAGCATCGTTACTTACCCCAACAGTTATATCAATCACTGCCAAAATTGCCAAAGCAATCAACATAACCACAAAAATCTGATCCATATTGTCTTTTATTATTTGCGTTGCAAAAATCAGGTTTCCAATTGTTTTTTACGTTAAGTTAATGTTATCAAACAATTAAACCCGATGATTCCTTCAAAGATACAAACTGTTTTTATACCAATTAATTCTAGTGGTATTTATTACCTTTACCTTTTAAAACAATTTCCTATGAACGAATTATCCTCCGAATCAAGTCCGTATTTATTGCAACATTCCCAAAACCCCATACATTGGAAAAGTTGGAATGCAAAGTCTTTAAAACAAGCTCAGGAAGAGAATAAGCTCATCGTAGTGAGCATTGGGTATTCGACCTGTCACTGGTGTCATGTCATGGAACACGAAAGTTTTGAAACCGAAGAGGTAGCACAACTGATGAACAGTCATTTTATATCGATTAAAATCGATCGTGAAGAGCGCCCAGACTTGGATGCTTTTTATATGAAAGCCGTTCAATTGATGACCAAACAAGGAGGATGGCCACTCAATGTAGTTTGCTTACCCAATGGAAGTCCTATATGGGGCGGAACCTATTTCCCTAAAGAAAATTGGATGGAAGCACTAGAGCAACTACAAGCTCTTTTTGCGACTGATGCAAGCAGGGTTAATGAATTTGCAGAACAGCTTCACGAAGGAATCACGTTATTGAGTGGTATCCCCAATGCCAAAGAAACTGTTACCCCCCTTGATGATTTAATCTCAAAGTGGAAAAAAAGTTTTGATTGGGAATATGGCGGATACAGTAGAGCACCCAAGTTTATGATGCCCAACAACCTTTCTTTTTTACAAAAATACGGCTATTTAAACCAGGATGAAACCCTTCTAAACTACATAGACTTAACCTTGACGAAAATGGCCTGGGGAGGGATCTTTGACACGGTACACGGTGGTTTTTCACGATACTCCGTCGATCATAAGTGGCATATACCTCATTTTGAAAAAATGCTATACGACAATGCACAGCTTTTAAGCGTATATGCGGATGCCTACAAAAGAACCAAAGACCCACTTTATAAAACTTGCCTTGAAAAGACGATTTTATTTTTGGAATCAGAGCTTTCCAATGGCGAAGGAGGTTTTTATTCGGCCTTAGACGCAGATAGTTTGACAAAAGGCGGTAAACTGCTCGAAGGAGCCTATTACATTTGGACAAAATCGGAAATGGAAGATTTAATCCGCGAGGATTTTTATTTATTTGAACAAGTTTTTAACGTTAATGAATTCGGCTATTGGGAAGACAATTATTATGTACTGATACAAAACCAGTCGCTGGAAACTATCGCGCTCCATAACAATATACCGCTATCTGAATTGGTTGCGAAAAAAATAAAATGGGAAAAAGCCTTACTAGATCACCGTAAAAACCGATCACAGCCAAGACTTGACGACAAAACACTAACAGCCTGGAACGCCCTCCTTATAATGGGCTACCTGGATACTTACACCGCTTTAAACGAATCTATTCACCTGAAAAAAGCTAAGGGAATTTGCGCTTTTATTTCAGACAAAATGTGGTCAGAAACCGGTTTATTTCATACTTACAAAAACGGCAAAGCAACCATTGCAGCTTTTCTCGACGACCATGCTATTTTTATAGCCGCATTAATCATGCTTTACGAAAATACCTTAGAGGAAGATTACATAAAACAAGCCAAACAACTAACCGATCATTGTTTGGATGTATTTCTGAATACGGAAACGCAATTCTTTAATTTCAGCTCCGATCACGAACATGACATCATTACAAATTCTATAGAAATCGAAGACAATGTAATACCTGCCTCAAACTCTTATATGGCTCAAAACTTGATCAAACTCGGTATTCTATACGAAAACACTCATTATACCAAGTTGGGACAAAACATGGTCGAAACCATTAAAAAACAGATCGATTATGCATCCGCTTATTCCAATTGGCTACTTGCGGATTTATACCTATCAAATCCTTCCGAATTAGCGATCACCGGTCCAAATGCCCTAGCCGAAACACTTGCTATCAAACAGCAAATACTCACTAAAACAGCCGTATTTGGAACAACCATAGAATCGACTATACCGTTTTTTAAAAATCGTTATGATTCCAAAGAAACTATGTTTTATTTTTGTCACAATCAATCCTGTCAACGTCCAGAAAGCGATGCAGCATTTTTAGAACAACACACCCTATAATTCATGGAAAAGACCGATCAACTTCTCTCCAAATACTTAGAAGCTATCATTGATTATATCCCCAACATCGTTGGGGCTTTAGTGATTTTAATTATCGGATTAATCATCATTCGACTGTTGAAGAAATTCGCACAAAGAATTTTTTTAAAACAGCACTTAGACCCCACTTCAATCAGTTTTTTACTCGATGGAATTATTTGGGCCTTGCGCGCACTGCTCTTTATCGCCATCGTTTCGAAACTGGGAATTGAAACCACTTCATTTGTAACCGTATTGGGTGCCATGAGTTTGGCCATTGGATTATCCTTGCAGGGATCTTTAGCCAATTTTGCTGGCGGCGTGTTAATCATACTTTTCAAACCTTTTAGAATAGGCGATGTTATTGAAGCACAAGCAGAAGTCGGAAAAGTGTTAGAAATACATATTTTTTCCACTAAAATAGTTACGTATCAAAACCAAGTTTTATACATACCAAACGGCATACTATCCAACGGAAAAATTAAAAACTACTCGCAAAACAAACTGCGTAAGACCGAGGTACTCATACAGTCCACTTTAAATAAAAACAGTACGGAATTTATAGAAAAAATGAATGGCTTACTATTAGCCAACGATTTGGTTTTAAAAAAGCCCGATCCTAGAATTTTAATCAAAGAAGTGTTGGACGCTAAAGTCACCTACAATGTACAAGTGTGGGTTGAAAACCACAATCACACCGAGGTTTCTTCGTTTATTTTACAAAAGGGAAAAGAGATCTTTTCCGAGATTGACTAAAAAGAAACTTATTTCTTTTTAGTCAACATCAAAAAATCTTTTAAATAAAAAGGTTCGAAATACGCCACATCTTCAAAATCCTTAGCAAGGTATTTTTGCCAAGCTAGCATCCCCATATCCTTGGCGGATGGGTATTGAATTTCATCGTAAAAAACACAGTTATCAGCCGTAAACAATTCTTTACATTTAGTTGCCCCATCACCAATAAAGTGCAAGGCTTGTGGTTGAAGATAGTCAAAGGCATCCTGTGTCAATACCAATGCTTTGGTATCTTCTATCATGTTGTGATCAACGGTAAAAACAGCAGTAAAGACTTCCATTCGCCTAGCATCAATCATTGGAATAATCAAACCTTTATCTATACTTAATTGTTCCGCTAAAACACTTAAGGTGTTAATCGCTATTAAGGGTAATCCTAAAGCATAACACAGTCCTTTTACAGCCGAAACCCCAATTCTTAAGCCAGTATACGACCCAGGTCCTTTACTGACCGCTAAGGCACTTAAATCTTTAAATTTTAAATCCAGCTGTGCGAGTACTTCATCGATATAGAGATGTAATTTCTCTGCATGACTAAAATTTTCTTCCGCCATTTCTTTTGTAAGTAATACTTCGCCATCACCCGATATGGAAACCGAACAATTTTTGGTTGCCGTTTCCACGCTTAATATATAAACCACTATTTTTTAACTTTAATATTAATTTCTCGTTGTACTTGTTGTCCCTCTTCCAGCTCTCGATTAACCACGGCATAAGGACCTACAATAATAACATCCTCTGCTTGCAATCCTTCTATAATTTCAATATTACGATCGTCTTGAATACCGGTTTTTATCCATTTCAGCTTAGCAACACCATTAGTCAATACAAATACCGCTTCTTGTGGTTTAGTTGCATCAGTCCCCTGCATATTTTCTGATATCGTAGTACCTAGACTGTCTTGCACTGCTTTCATCACAATAGCACTGATAGGTACTGTAAAAATACCCTCGCGTTTATTGGTTACGATATCAACAGTCGCGGTCATTCCCGGTCTAAAAGGCGAGTAATTGGACGGTTTTCCATCTAACAGATCCTCATAGGATTCTTTTGATATACGCACCTTCACCTTAAAGTTTGTTACCTGATCTGCCGTAAGGGTCACACTCGCAGAATTAGAAATACTGGTAACAACCCCTCTAAACTCTTTTTTCAGATAAGCATCTACCTCAATTTTTGCTTCATTACCTACTTTGATCTTAACAATATCATTCTCATTCACATCAACCTCTACTTCCATATTATTCAGGTTGGCCACACGTAAAAGCTCTGTTCCTGCCATTTGTTGGGTCCCCAACACACGCTCTCCCAACTCTACATCTAGACGTGAGATTGTTCCATCTACCGGTGCATAAATCGTCGTTCTATTTAGATTGTCTTTCGACTCTGTCAAAGAAGCTTGGGTACTCTGTACGGTAAAAAACGCCGCATTCTTTACCGCCGTAGCCACTTCATAGGCCGACACTACTTTGTCCCATTCCGCTTTTGAAATCACCCCTTTTTCAAACAAGATTTTATTACGATCATAATTCAATTTAGCTTCTTTCAATTGCGCCTCAGCTTGATTTAATCCCGCTTTACTGTTTGACAAAGACGCAACCATTCTATCCACCCCCGATTCATACAAGTCAGGATTGATCCGTACCAACAGCTCTCCTTTTTTTACGACCTGTCCCTCTTTTACCGGCAAATCGATGATCTCACCCGACACTTCCGAAGATATTTTAACCTCGATTTCTGGTTGAATTTTACCTGTTGCAGAAACTGTTTGCGTTATCGCACTTTTCTTCAACTGTAGCGTTTCTACCTTTTTTATCTGATTATTATCGCCCAAAACATTGGTTTTATATAATGCTACCACAACAACGATAGCCACAAGAACCAGCGTAATAAGGATGTATTTAGTTCTTTTTTTCATAAGTAGAAGTATTCATAATTTAAGGTCAAACAATAAAGCTAAGGCGGCATAATTTACGCGGTCAGAGTAATAATATTAATTACTAATTCTCAAAAAGAGGAATTCCAAAATAGTACTCCAATATTTTTGTTTTAAAGATGTAATCGTATTTAGCGCGAAGCACTTCTGATTGCGCATTAACCAATAAGGTTTGAACTTGATTGAGTTCGAATATATTCATCAGCCCAACTTGATACCGTTGTTTGGCATATTCCAACGATAACTCACGGGCTTCTAAAGTACTTTTTGCTGCCTCAAAACTCTTTAAAGCACTTTGCGTATCGGTATAAGCGGTATATACCGCTTGTTTCAATTTTAAATCGGTTTGTTCTTTTTCATTTTTAGTTTGCTGTAGCGCTACCCTACTCATACGCACATTATTTCTTGCGCTCCACCCATTAAAAATAGGGATATTAATACCAACTCCAAAACTTTGTCCTTTATTACTATCAAACTGATCAAACAAGGATTCTGGACCAGAAATAATCGGTACCATATTGGGTTGCACTACGTTTTGATTGGTATTTTCTACGATTCCAATCACACGAGTCGGACTGTTTGGATCTAAGGTTTGTCCCGTTACACGATCATTATAGGCCGCACGCGTTGCAAAGCTATAAAACCCTCTAATACTAGGCAAAAACATTCCGCGGGCAATATCCACTTCTTTTGCTGCTATTTCTACTTTGGTTTGAGCTAATCGAAGATCTACCTGACTTATTTTTGCTTGCTCCAAAATTTCATCTGCCGTTTTCAACATCACTTCACTATGAGCCACTTCATAATCTTGATCGGCAATATCAAATGCCTGAAAATTATCCATTTGCAACAGTTGTGCCAAGGCCAATCTAGAGATTAAAACTGCGTTATCAGCGACAATTACCTTTTGTTGTGTATTGGCCACAGTGGCTCTAATATCCAACAAGTCTCCAGCTGGAACCACCCCTGCGGTAACCAACTCTTGTGTTCTAATTAATTGTTGGTTATCGTATTTTAATTGTGCCTCGTTGGAATGCAACAACTCCTTATTAAAGATAATTTGTAAATATGCATTAATCACATTTAATGCAATATCCTCTCTCATCTTTTGAGATTGATATTGAGATGACAACAAACTCAAGCGCGATTTAAGCAACTGATTCTGGTTTTGAAGCCCCTTAAAAATATCTATAGCTACATCCACTCCTGCAGAAGTAAACTGGGTAGTTTGATTCTCTAATATACCGGTAGTAATATTTTGATTTAAACCCAAGGTCCAAGAATGATTAGATTGAGCACTAACGGTGGGTAAAAAACTCCCCCAAGCCGACTGTTTACCAATAAAGGCTCTTTCTTGATCTAAATCAATTTGTTTGATATCGATGTTATGCTCCAAAGCATAGGAAACACACTCTTGCAACGTCCAATTTTTATCTTGAGCCATCCCACTAAAGCTACCTCCCAACAAAACACAAAACAACAGTACTAGCCTATTTGCTTTATATTTTTCGATCCTATTAATAAAGTTCATAAGCAACGATCATTTATCTATATGACGCTAAAAGCATCTTTGTGTTACAACTAATAAAAATAAAAAAAAAACCGTCGTAAGACGGTTTTATAATATAGCTTTTTTTTGTTTCTTTTTTTTAACAACCCTATACACTAGATATCCGACTACACCGACTAACAAATAGGGGAATATCATCAGATAGACAATCCCATCATTTACTGCGGCGGCTTGAACTCCGGACTCTTCTGTTTCCAAAGCAGCTCTACACATAGCGCATTGCGCTGATGCGGAAAAAGTGGACAATATAAAAAATAAGCTTACAAAAAATAAATTTTTAATCATTGAGCTTTTCATAATATACAATTAATAAACATAATAGGGTGAAATCATTAAATACACGACAACTCCAGTTACAGCAACATACAACCATAAAGGAAAGGCATATCTCGCAATTTTCTTATGCAAATCGTACTTCCCTAATAGCGCTCTTACATAAGTCACCAATACAATTGGAATAATAACTACAGATAAAACGATATGACTGATTAGGATAATAAAGTAAATGGTTTTCAAAACACCTTCTCCTCCATAAGAAGTAGAATTAGAAGTCATGTGATACGCTACATACATACCTAAAAACAAAACAGAACACAAAATACAAACCTTCATAATGTTTTCATGAAGTTTTCTATTACCCTTTTTAATAGCGATGACTGCCGCAATCAAAAGCACCGCCGTAAGTCCATTGATACTCGCATAAATCGGAGGCAAAAACGAAAGTGGCTCCACGTTTGGAATCTTAACACCAAACAAAATAACTACTACAATCGGTATGATAACCGATAATATAATAATCCAAGTATTGTATCTTTTTTCAACTGATTTATCCATTACTCTTCTAATAACAATTTAATATCTTCCTTAATCATCTTAACACCTTGGTCATCGGTTCCGTCGTAATAGAGTATAGGATTTCCAAACTCATCTTTTCTACAACGAATATTACCATCCTTATCTATTAATGCAAACAAACCTGAGTGTTCAAATCCACCAGGTACATTTGAATTTGCCGCAGCATAAAGGTTGAATTTTTTAGACAAACTAAAAATATAATCTGCATCACCTGTTAACATATACCAAAATGGCAATTTAACGCCCAGCTCTTCAGCATGAGCTTTCAGTGCAGCCGGTGTATCATTTTTAGGATCTATGGTTATAGACGCGACACCAAACTTCAGATTTCCATAAAACTCCTTTTGGATGGTAAGCATGTTTTGATTCATTATTGGACAGATCGTCGGACACTGTGCAAAAAAGAATTCCAAGACATAAACCTTACCTTTATAATCTTCATTTGTAATGATTTTGTCATTTTGATTGGTCAACTTAAACTCTGGCGCTGGACCGATCACCACCAAGTCTGATTTTTCAAATTTAGCAATAATCTTAGGTACTGCCCAAATTCCAAAAATCAAAATGATAAACGAAATACCTATATATGATTTATTTTTCATGATTGAGTTATATTACTTATTAGGTTCACTAACAATTTTATTATACTTTTTAAGAGCCAATCTGTATTCTGCAAGAATAACCTTCATATCGTCCATCATTTCGTTGTGCAATTCGGCAGCTGATATGGTGTTATAACCTTCTTTATATTCTTCTAATCCTTTTTTATTTTTACCTTTTCGCCCTCTAAGATTTTTTTCTTTGTCCAGAATAAAGACATTTGGAGTTCCAAGATTAGCATCTAGTTTTCCCTGAAGTTTAAATGAATCATAAAAAACCTGGATTTGTTCTGGCTCGAGAAAAACATAATCCCATTTTTCTAGGTCCGAAATCGGCTCCAACTCAGTACGAACTCTTTTAACCTCTTCCTCACTTCCGATAGGTGCAACAAACACCACTTGAAAGTCGTTAAAATCGCGATATCTCTTATAGATCTTTTGATCTAAATTAAAAGCATTACCCCGATCTCTAAACATATCACTACCCGGAAATCCGATGACAGTGATTTTATCCTTTAAGACGATTGGCTGACCAGACCAAGTTTTACCTTCTGGCAGTTCATCTACTCCCTCCGTCAACGTCGGTAATTTTGCAAACTGATTAACTCCTGTAGCAAAAAACAGATACGCACAAATAGGCATGATAAACAAAACGGTAAGTACAATATATTTTTTCATTTCTAGAATATATTTTATGTAAGGTTAGGTGCTATTACAAGACGAACTCCGATATTATATTTCGAAAGTTAAACACTTTGTAGTACTGATTTCATCTGTTGATAAAATCTAATGTAGTACAAGTCTTCAATACATGTTCGAAGGCAAATGAATCAAAAAGCAAATCATCCGCTGGTATATTCCGGTCTTCTAAGTAAACCGTACAAAAATAAAAAAAGGCGATTAATAAATCGCCTTTAAATACTTAATATGTTATTAAAATATCCACTTGTAAATGGAGTTATGATTGAATACATCATAAATATAAGATCCTTCAATTAAGAGTAAAGTTACCATATAAGCAATTAAGAAGGCTAAAATACCCACTACGGACCATCTTAACGCTGCTTTCTCCCCTTCTAAGTGCATAAATGCCCACATGATGTAGTATGCCTTCCAAAGGGTCAACAAGATGAAAATCCAGTTTAATAAACTTAAATGTAAAACATGCGTGTAGTGTAAAAAGTCTGGTTTAAAAATACCGAAAACAACTTCCACTATAGTTATCAAAGAAAGAATTACGAATACGGTCCAAATTCTCTTTGTATTTGATTGATGCGCTGTACCTGTTGATGCTGCCATTTTTCTTAAATTTTAAAAAATTAAACTAAGTAGAAGAAAGTAAATACGAATACCCACACTAAATCGACAAAGTGCCAGTACAAACCTCCTTTTTCAACCATTTCATAAGATCTTCTTCTTTCATAAGTTCCCAATAATACATTGAAGAAAATCACTATATTGATCAGTACTCCAGTGAAAACGTGAAATCCGTGAAATCCAGTTATAAAGAAAAAGAAATCTGCAAAAACTTTATGTCCATATTCGTTATGTTTAAGGTTTGCACCCTCCACAACCATTACAGCATCTTTTAAGTGATCTGCCGAAGCTTCTCTAGACAATATTATCTTATGCTTGGTTTCATCTACAAACTGCGTTCTAATGCGCACATTTGGATTCGCTTCAAAACCAGCTTTAACTTCTTCTAAAGAATAAGAAGGAACAGTAGAACCGCTAATAAACCAAGCCCCTGTATTTCTTTCCTTTTGAACACGTTGTTTATCTGCAGAATGAACTGCAAAATCAGCCAAAGCGATTTGCTTACCGTCTTCTCCAACGAATTGTAAAATTGATCCTCCGCGAGTTTCCACCGCTCCGTAAGATCCCTGAATAAAGTTTTTCCATTCCCATGCTTGAGATCCCAAGAAGATAAATCCTCCGATAATCGTCAAGAACATGTAAAAGGCTACTTTACTTTTCTTTAATTGATGTCCTGCATCTACGGCTAAAACCATAGTAACTGAAGAGAAAATCAAAATAAAGGTCATCAATGCCACATAGTACATTGGTGCATTTACTCCGTGTAAAAATGGAAAGTGATTAAACACCTCATCGGCAATAGGCCAAGAGTCCATAAATTTAAATCTCGAAAAACCGTACGCAGCAAGGAATCCTGCAAATGTTAATGAATCAGACAATATGAAATACCACATCATCATTTTTCCATAGCTCACACCTAGAGGCTCATTTCCGCCGCCCCAAATTTTTTCCTTAGTAGCTGCTGTAGTAACTGTCGCTCCCATATCAAGTTGTTAGTTAAAAAGTTCCCAAATTTAAGTCTTTTTTCTATTTATAGAAAGTAAAAAACAAAAACAAATAAATCCAAATCAAATCAAGAAAATGCCAAAACATCCCACATAACTCTATACCAAGAGTTTGACCTGAATTATACTTTTGTTTAAAATGATTATAAATTACTATTAAAAGTGATATCAATCCACCAAACAGGTGGACCACGTGTGCAATCACTACAACATATAAAAATGAGGTTGTAATGGTACTTTCACTCCCAGTAAAGAAATAACCGGATTCTATAACTTGTCCAAATCCTTTGAACTGCAAAAAAACGAATAATAAACCTAATACCAAAGTAGAAATCAAGTAAATTGTCGTCTTCTTACGATCATCTACTTTTATAGCTCTGTGAGCCATTGTAAATGTGACACTACTTAAGATTATAGCAATGGTGCTATACAAAAAAGCCGTTGGCAGTTTGAAATCGACGATCCAGTCCGGTCTCGACTTACTGATTACGTAAGCACTAGTAAGTCCGGCAAAGACCATTATAATGCTTCCCATAGCAAAAAGAAGCATCACCTTTAAGGCCTTCCCTCTTTTCTCTTCTTGTTCCTCAATACTTACATCCATAATTATCGCAAAAATTTATCTAATATATATATAATCTGAATTAGCGAAATATAGGACACACTAACCAACATCAGCGAACGCGCTGCTTTTTCAGTTCGAGTTCTATATAACTGTATCGCTGCATATAACATCCAAAGCCCTGCTAAAAACACCAATACGGCTGAAATAGGAGATAAAAACAACCTACCTGTAAGCCCCGTTGCAGGAAAAACGGAAATAACAATTAACCAAACCGTATATAATATAATCTGAAGGGCGGTTTTCTTATCTCGTTTTCCCGAAGGTAACATCGAAAAACCACCTCTTTTATAATCATCGTATAAAAACCAACCGATTGCCCAAAAATGCGGGAACTGCCAAAAAAACTGTATCAAAAACAACGTTCCGGCTTCGATTCCAAAATTATTAGTTGCCGCAACCCATCCCAACATAAAAGGAATAGCACCTGGAAAAGCACCTACAAAAACGGATAAGGGAGTAATGGTTTTTAATGGCGTATAAATACTGGTATATAGAAAAATAGAAATCGCTCCAAACATAGCTGTTTTAGGACTTACCACATACAAAATAGCGACTCCTAACAAAGTCAAAATCACCGCCAATATAAAGGCAGACGAAGGTTTAACACGACCTGCTGGTATAGGTCTATTTTGAGTACGTTTCATTTTAGCGTCCAATTCCTTTTCTATAATTTGATTATAGACATTGGATGCTCCAACCATACAATAACCACCCACAGCTAGCATTACTAGAGTCCACAAATCGACTTCACGCCAATCCAATACGGCTAGAAAATAACCGGCAATAGTTGAAAAAACAACACTAATAGCCAAACCGGCCTTGGTCATTTCTTTAAATTCCTTAAATATCGAAGTCTTGGTATCCTGTGGTATGTTCAAAGCAGTTTTCATTTCAAGTAAAATGGGATTGCAAATATACTCCAATTTTTAAAATAACTTCTAAAAACTGTGGTAGTTACTGTTAATCTTTATTTAACATTTGAATTAATATGTATTATCGGAATCCAAATTATCGACAATTGCTTTAGCCGATGAAGTCCCCAGTCTTTTCACACCCAAACCAATCATCAATTCAGCATCTTGACGGTTGCGGATACCTCCAGCTGCTTTTACCGGCAAGGGATTTGCGTTCTCCAACATCAGCACTAAAGCTTCCACGGTAGCGCCGTTTGGTCTACCATCCTCTGTCTGAAAAAAACCCGTTGAGGACTTAACAAATATTTTATCATATTGCTTTTCTTCAAATTTAGAGAGCGCGACTTTCTTGATTAAAGTCGTTAATTGAACAATCTCCATATTGCTTAAAGCAGCTACTTCAATAATCCATTTCACCGTCTTTCCCGCACCTAATGTCAATTGGGTACACTTACAGATTTGATCGCGTACCTCTTCGATCATTCCCTGCTGAAACAAACGATAGTTCACCACAAAATCCAATTCATCCGCACCTGCATCTATAGCCCGCTGCGCCTCTTCTAGCTTTTCATTCAAAGAACCCTTTCCTCCTGGAAAATCAATTACAGTACCCACCAAGACCTTTGATTCAGACAAATCGATATAAGCCCTAGCCTGAGCCACATATTGCGGCCTTAACATGACCAATTTAAAAGACTCCTCTACGGCCTCCTTGATAACTTGCTGAACAATCTTCGAATTTTCCTCTTCACTTACCCCGGCTTGAACCGCCGTTTTTAAGTAGGTCGAATCCATATAGTTTCTCAAATCCATAGTATATAAAATGAAAAGCCCCACTTTCGCGGGGCTTTGATTATTTCTTTTTGGTCGTAAATACAGATACACATAATAGCCCCAAAAAACTACCGGAGCAGTTTGCTGCCACATCTGCCCATTCCGCTCCTCTTGATACCGTGCAATAATATTGTAACAACTCAATCGTGATTCCAAATAAACTGGCACTCACAAAAACCATTAGATAAATCTTACTGGTTTTTCTCTTTTTGTCAAACAATAAATACTTACTCCACAGTATAGAAAAAACAAAATAAAAGGCAAAATGGACGATCTTATCTTTGTTAGGAATATTCAATTCAGAAACTGTAGGAATAGAACTTGCATCAATTAAACAAGCAATTCCGACTAGAATAGTCCAGACTATTGCGATCAGAAAATATATATTACGCCCCAATTAATTCTTTATATGCCGCATCTGACAGCAAATCGTCCACTTGTGATGGATCTGAAATTTTTACTTTTATCATCCAACCTGCTCCGTAAGCATCCGAATTCACTAATTCTGGATCACTTTCTAAGGTATCATTAAATTCAATAATTTCTCCAGAAAGCGGTAAGAATAAATCTGAAACCGTTTTAACGGCTTCTACAGTTCCGAATACTTCATCTCTATCTAATGTTTGATCCAAAGTTTCTACTTCTACATAAACGATGTCTCCTAACTCTCTTTGAGCGAAATCAGTGATTCCTACTGTTGCGATATCACCTTCAATCGATATCCACTCGTGGTCTTTAGTGTACTTTAAATTAGCTGGTATGTTCATTATATTTAGTTTTTAGCAAATGTATGATAATTAAAATAACTTTAAAATTTTTAGGCTTGAATTTAAAAATTATAACGCATGGTAAATCCTGATCTAATATTGGTCATCGGGAACGTCGTCGAAATAACCGCTTTCGAAAAGGTATGATCGTAGAAGAATATGGCTGTCAAATTTTGACTCAAAGCATAATCCGCTGCCAGTCTACAAGACCAAATATCCTGTCCTGCCCCCAATTGATTATTATTATAATCCAAATACCTTATAATAGTTTCATTCTTACGCCAAGTAAAATCAACTTTCACATTTATATCACTCGTTATTTGACCTCCCTGTCCATTGTTGGCAAAATCCGAGTTAAACGACACATCCTTGATGCGGTATCCCAAACCAATTACGTAATCGTTACCGCGAACCTCTGTCAATAAATTATTGTCAAAACTCAATGATAAAGCGCGATCTTGTCTAATTTCTGCCAAGATTTTAAAGGCATTTTTCAACTCAAAATCAACGCGTACCAACGGATTAAAACGCTCCACTAGAGTTGCATTATTGACAATCGTTTTGACCGGATAATTACCGTAGTCATTAATTTCATTTGGTTTTGAATAATACTCAAAGTTTGAACTGTATGAGCCAATTGTATAGCCCGCTTGATAACCGTGATGTATTGAAAATCTCCTGAAATTATTTTTAAACCATCCTATTTTCATCAAACCGGTATACTTCATATTCCAATTGGGCAACGGTATATTTCGGAAAACCCCTGTCGACACATCGGATGCATTAGAACCGGTATATGCCGCTAAAAATGCAGGCAGCAATACTTCTTGGTTGTTCTTACCATATCCAATCGGAAATCCATCATCATCTCTATTTGCCGGATTTGACACATCGATACCGCGAGAACCCGCTAGACGATTTGCTATGACTAATCGGTTATCTCTAAATTTATCGAATGGCACAGAACTATTGATATCACTTTTGCTAAACGAAGTTTTGATCATGACCGTCGAAATCGTAAAGTTTCCAAAATCATTCGGAGAACGCGAATTATAAAAACCGTTATCCACATCGTACTGTTCCGAGAAATTCTTGGTTATCGTTCTATCCGCAGACAAATCAATCATCAAGTCAGGAATCAATTCTATTTGCGCAGTGATGTTTAAGGTTTTATTATTTACTTGTGTAAAGCTTTGGTTAAACTCCGGATAATCGGTTAACCAACCATTTCTAGCCGCTTCATAACGTACATCACTTTGACTACCAAAAACAAATCCCATTGACGGCTTAGACGTACCGAAGAATCCCAATCCAGGCATAAAACCAGGTAATAGCGTTCCGTTGTTTTCACTGTAATTAACTTGTACATTTCGCACACTTGTCACCAAACCAATCAGTAAATCTGTCACAACACGGCCATTCTTCTCCTCTTCTTCCGGTTTTGCAACTGCATTACGAACTACTTTTTGTCCCGGAACCAAAGCGGCTGTTTTTGCAGCAGGTTTCTTTTTATTTCGTTCCGAACTCTTAACCAATCCCACGTAGCGATACAAACGATCAAAAGCGAAAGTGGTATTCAGTCGGTGTGAATTAGCATTCTGAATGGTGTTACCCAAGTGATATACATTACCGTTATCCTCTATTGACGAGAAGGCATCCGAGGCTCTTTGCCAGTTAAAATCTCCGGTATAAGAATAAGTCGATTTAATAAACGATAGCAACGGTATTTTATTAATTGGCAATTCATAATTGACTGTCAATTGTTGCATATGTTGATTCGCTTCTCCTACGTCAAAATAATTATCCCAGATGGTATTATCATTATTGATTCTATTATTAAGATCATAATAATTTCTAACAATATTGCTGGTTCCAGCCGTATAGGTCAATCTCAAAGACTTGGTCAAATTATAATTAAAACCATAATTATAATTAAAGAAATAATTACGGCGATACAACGGTTCTAGTCCTATTCCTTCGACATCAATCAAACGATATTGTTGTTTGTTATACTGACGCAAGACATTGGTACTAAAAGACACATTCGACGGTAAATAATTCAAATTGAAGTCGCTTAATAACTTCCAGTAATTACTCTTTTTCATCATCGCACTCTTTTTAAAAGGCTCGATAGGTTTTGGAGAAAAACTGTAAGCATAATCCACCGACGTTCTGGTTTGCTGATCCAAAAGCGCTTCAATTTCAAAATCATGACGCTCCGTTTCGTTATATGAATGTGACAAAGTTAAATTCTCCACATCGTACAAACGCGCTTTTTTATCTGGATTACGTTGTTTATTAACACCTATAAAGTTGATACTTCTTCGTTTGGTATAGTCTTCCGCTCTATTTTGAATGGCTTTTCTCTCCGCTTCCGAATTAGCACCATCCTTCATATACTTCAGTTTAATATCCGGATTCAACGGATCGTATTCCGGCGTTATGGTTTCCTCGCCTATAGCATAATTAAAAGGCAAATTAACACCCCATTTCTTAGGTAATAGATGCCCTAAATTAACATTGGTTACTACATTATACTGCAAATGATCTTCTCGACTACGCTCATTCGGACCTTGCTCCAGTCCCCCAAATCCAATAGTTGATCTACTACCCGTTGCAGATAGATTAGCGAAATCCGCAAATTGCGCATCGACATTAGCCACAGCTGCCCAACCTCCTTTATTGTCCATATCAGACATTCGAAGTTCGTTAAACCACACCTCTCCTCGTAAATCTTTTGGAGTTCCCAACACATCTGTCTGATTTTTCAATCCCAACATAATGGTTCGAACTCGTCCAAAATTCGGGCTTCCCTTGATACCCAATCTCAATTTATTAGATTTCCCTGATAAGGATGGATCTAATTCGTCTTCGTATTTATAAAATATAAAGTTGGGATCAATAGAAGCATCATTCATCTTCATAACCTTCAACTTGGTCAATAAATCCAAAGCCACTTCGATTTCGTTTTCAATCCTCCATATTTGATCTGGCGCTGATTCTCCAAAAGTTGTCAGCTTTAAAGGAATCTCTACTTGATAAAAGTTCTCCGTAAAGTCATTTCCAAATCGAATGAAGGCCACCATTTCATCATCTTTTAATCGATCAGAAACGCCTTGTGGCTCTAATGCTTCAGCATGCAAAAACATACGCAGCTTTTTATACTGACGCATATCGACACTCACATTTTTAAATACCGCTTTAGAATCTCCTGGCTCTAATCCGCTAGGCGTCATAATTGCCGGATCTCTTTGATATACTTTTAAAGATAAGGATTGCTCGTTTTGATTGATCAAAGAATTATTATTATAAACCTGTTCTCTTACTACTCCTGGAGGAGTAACGTAAGGAATCGGGTTTCTCTCAAAGTTATTTTCAATATTAACCGAGGTCACATCAAATCCAACATTGGATCCTTTTACCGGCGCATTTACATCTTCAACCAAAGTACCATCAAAACGTCTCCATTCACTACGTACCAAATCCAAAGTTCCAAAACGCAAGGTTACTTCCTCTTTAAAACCGGTGACAAACATTCTCATAAAACGAATTGATCTTAAGTCAGAAATCGGTCCAACCGCATTCTCTTCATTAGCATCAATTGGAATTTTATAAAGAATCCAACGAACCGGAGTTGTAGATCCATCAGGCAATTTCGCTGATGATGTACGAATATCTACCACATTGTTTTCACCTATTTTTAAACCCGCTTTGACATCTACGGAGAATTCGTAATAAGCATTAATGGTGTTCATCGTATTATCTCCGTCGATATCTTCCGTATCGGGTAAAGTACTCGATCCGCGATTACTTCCAGAAAGCCCTACAGGTGAATTTCCATCGAGTCCATTATAATTTTTATAACGTTCCAAAACATTTCCTTCAGCATTTAAAAAATACTGATAATTGTCCGCTGCCGGATCTTCTAATTTAGCAAAAGAAGGAAACATCGCCGCCTCCTCTGCATCAGATAAACCATCCAAACCAACATCTTGTGCAATTCTATTTTGTTCGTTGGTATCAAAGGCATATATCAATGAAGTCGATGCAGGTACTTTCCCCCAGATCGTTTTAATCGTCGGCTGGTTTCCACCTGCCGTTGGCAAGCCGTTTTCATATTGTTTGTGCCCGTCCTTTAAGATGTCTTCCGAAATAAAACCCAAATTGAATTTAACCTTTCCCTGATTCATCTCACTACTAACATCTCCAGGATTACCAGTATAAGGATCCATCATCCAAAATTCAATAAACTCGACGTTGGCCTGCTCAAAATTGGTTGAATTAAGCGCCCTCATGATTCCACCCCAGTTTTTATCTGGATTCATAAATCGATTAGAACTGGCGAATTCGGGATTATAATTATAAGGCCCTCTTTCGTTGGGATAATAGGTTAAATCCAAAGTCGTAATAACCCTACTCTCCCCGTATGCCACATCTTTAGAAGGAAATAACTCCTCACTAAATACACGTCTGGTACGGTTAGACGAAACATCTTGCTCGGTAATACCATTAGGTCTTCTTGAACTGGCGTAAAAAACGGGATCAACACTATACCACGCTAATTTCCCACGGCGATAACCGTAAGATAAATCGTTATATTCATCGCCATAACCCACTGGAGTACTCGCCAAATGCCAAGCTTGAGGTGAGCGAATATCAATATTAGATTGAGAACCCTCGAAATCATCAATATAAGAAGTGGCTTCACCACCGAATTGATCTGCTTTGGAACTTCCCGGCATTAAATATGCAAACTCCCCTCTAAATGAAATATTGGATTCCGCATCCGTATCCACGTTAGGCAATTTATTTACTAATCGGGTAAAAAATGGAACTTCAGTAGAAAAGTTCATATTCATTCCCATAATCGTATTATTTACAGATTCCTCACCATAACTTGATTTTTGAGTCATCGGTTTTTCAGACAATCTTAAATAAGTTGCTCCAATCAAGAAATTCTCATTGAATTTGTGTTCCACATTCACTCCAAAAAAACGTTTGGTCTGTTGTCCAAAAACCGCATTATTTTCTACAGAAATATCTATAGGAGTATTGGAAGCCTGCAAACTTGGGTCTAAGATTTTTACACGGCCTCGTGCATAATCCACTGTATAATCAAGACCTTCGATTAACAAACGTCCACCTGCTTGAACTACTACAGAACCTTGAGGTACATTATACGCTCCAATAGGAATTCCATCTCCCATCGAACTCTTATAACGTCCCTTTAATTGAAATTTATTTTTATCTCCTTCTTGTAAGGCAGAAGCTTGAGTACCGCGATACAATTTTCTAAACACATACTTCTTTTGATTGGAGTTATACGAAGCTGGTAAATTATAATCTTCTTGATTGCCTTGTGACAATTTATTAAACAAATGTTTTCCAAACGGCTCTACAGTGGTAAAAATGATGCGACCATTTTGAGCGTCTATTGTAATTCCTTCAAATTTATTAAAGTTGTTTTGATTGGAGTTTTGGTTGCCCATGTTTCCACCAGTATTCCCCATACCACCGACACCCCCAGTAGTTCCAGAAGGATTCATTGGATTCTGACCTACCGCATTCGCTACAAAGTCAAAGAAACCATCACCACCTTCTTGTGGGTCATTGGTATAATTGAGTCGATCCAGATTAAATACACGCAATAAAGGTGTCTTATCAACGTCTGGAGGTAATGGATCAGTACCTGCGGACGAGATATAATTTAATGGAGACGGATCGGTATATAAAATATTAAATCTAAAATCCTGTTGTTCCAATTGCATAGCTCCTGGAATCTGATAAATATTTTTCATCATTAAGTTCCACAACGGTTGTTCAACAGATGTCAAATTACTCTTTAACATTTTTAGAATTAAACTCTGTGAACTCGGGATTGGCGACTGTGTTGGATCCAAATTTGGAGTAATCGATGTCGGATCTCCACCATCTGTACCAAATTCACCGACTTGATAAACCTGATCACCGATGGTGTATTGATAGGACACCGCCAATACTTCATCGTTGGATAATCGCTGCTGTAACGAGATATAACCCAATTGCGGGTGAAAGGTGAATTCGTTAGCCGTTAATTTTCGAGCGCTTTCCAATTTTGAATAATCTCTACCTTCAGTAACCGGTATATTAAAACCCGCGGTACCCGATGTAATAGTACGGATGCTGCTGTTTAAAAAATTACTACCAATTTTACCTGGATCAAATTTATTATTTCTGTTATCAGACGGTGCGTCTGGCTGTGGGTTAACAATGAAATCCGGATAAGTTTGAGTGTTTACTCCGATAATTTCAAAATCATTTATACGCGTTAATCGCCCTTCACCTAAATCCTGTATAGCAATAATATTACGCATATTATTATCTCCTGAATTCACTCTATTCGAACGGTTTGTTATCCAAACTTCTACCCTAGTGATCCGTGCCCGGCTATTGATGTAGGGATAGTTTTTTAAACTCTCGTCGTATTTATTTCTAAAATACTGAGAAAGAAAAAAGTGTCGATCTGCATCATAATCCAAACCGAAAAGTTCAAATTCTTCCATGGTTCCTCCACCTTCAGCTACCACAGATCTGGTTTGAGATTTCTGTTCGGAAAACACTCCAGTCAAAGTGGTACGTCCGAATTGCAATTGGGTTTTTACCCCAAATAGACTCTGAGCACCGCGAATCAACGAACTACTTATAGGCATACTTACGTTACCAACCTCTATCTTTTGTACAATATCATCCTCATCAGGACTATAATCCAACTTGATTAAATTCTGAAAATCAAAAGTCGATTGGGTATCGTAATTGGCATTCACGTTCATACGCGTACCGACCTTACCTTGAAGACTCATCGATATACGTTGATTAAAGTCAAAGGTAAATACCTTTCGATTACGCGGTGAAAGCGAAGGATTATCCTGTTTGGTGAAACGCCCTCCCAAATCAATCTCTACAGACCCCTGAGGTTTTACATCTATGGTATTTGAACCGAATATACCTTCGAAAAGACTTGAATTCACGTAGTAACGCGGCAACATATCGCGTTGCACATCCGGATCGCTACGCCCATCTACCGTATTGAATTTTTGCATAAAATACAAACGCATTTGCTCTCTAAGAACTAATTCTTCGTATTGTTGACGCGTTAAAATCAGTGGATAATCAATCGTAAATCCATCAATAGAACGCGTATAAATATATCGATCACTTGCGGGATCATAGGTATAGGATTCGACGATACTTTTGGGATCGGGTAAATCAATACTTCCAACGTCAAATTTTTTGACATTGAGGGTATCATTAACCGGTTCTTGTGCCTGGATAAACTGGGTTGCAAAAAACAACACAGTACACCACAGCAATGGAGGCCAAACAAATCTTTTTTGAAAATTCACTTTCAAGTTCTATAGGTTTTTTAAAGCTTGTTTAATAATCATTTCAACCGTAGCATCTGGGGTTTGTTTGGCGATTTTATCGACAACTCTTTCGGCCGCTTTTCTTGCAAAACCCAAAACTTCTAAAGCAGATAACGCTTCTTCTACATTTGTATTGTTAACAACAAGAGAAACCTCGTCAATATTATATAATTTAATTACTTTTTCTTGTAAATCCAAAATAACCCGTTGCGCTGTCTTAGCCCCAACGCCTTTTGCGGATTGTATGGTTTTGACATCATTGGACGCAATAGCTTGCAACAACTCACGCGGCGTTATCGAAGACAACATCCCCCTAGCTGTACTCCCACCTATTCCAGACACAGAGATCAACAGTTTAAAAAGCTCTCGTTCGATCTTCTCCACAAATCCAAAAAGGGTATGAGAATCCTCCTTCACCTGTAAAAACGTGTATAAGCGAATGTTTTCCGCACTCGTAATTTGCGAATACGTATGCAGTGAAATATGAATAAAATATCCTACCCCTCCACAATCGATTACGACGTCTGTAGGCGTTTTCTCTACCAACCTTCCCTGAATATGTGCAATCATCTTTAAATCAAATTTTACCCAAAAATAGCAAATATATTTTAACTATTTTCTAACAGATTTATTTCATCACTTTTTTCACGTACAAATGTTCTTAATTTCATGATTTTCGATGTTTCTAAGAAGATCCTTCTTTGATAGAATCCAATAAAAAAGACAAAAGGGCTAATTCAGAAATTAGCCCTTTTTGTTATCACCTTAAGAAATCGTTTATTATTTCTTTTTTCTCATTTCTTTTACTTGAGCATCAACAACTGCTACTGCAGACATATTGACCATCTCTTCAACACTAGCTCCTAATTGAAAAACGTGTACTGCTTTATCCAGTCCTAAAACAATAGGCCCTATAGAAGTTACTTTGTCCAATTCCTTCAACATTTTATACATCATGTTTGCGGCATCTAAATTTGGAAAAATCAAAGTATTGACTTTTTTATTAACCAATTTTGAGAATGGAAATTTATCTTTCAACATGTCCGGATTCAATGCAAAATCGATTTGAATTTCACCATCTACAACCATATCGGGATAATTTTCATGTAAAAAAGCAACTGCTTGACGCATTTTGGCTGGCGACTCATGATCCGCAGATCCGAAGTTTGCAAAAGACAACATCGCTACCACAGGATCCAATCCAAACATCCGTACAGTACGTTCTGTCATTAATGCGATTTTAGCCAAATCTTCTGCTGAAGGATTTGGGTTGATGGCTGTATCTGCCAAAAACATCGGTCCACGCTTGGTCATCATCACGTTGGTTGTAGCAACCTTAGAAACACCAGCTGCTTTAGGAATCAACTCCAAAATCGGTTTTATTACCGAAGGATAACTTCTTGAATAACCCGTTACCAATGCATCCGCATCGCCCTCATTGACCATCATAGCGGCAAAATAATTGCGTTCGCGCATCCACTTTTCCGCGTCGTAAAACGTGGTTCCTTTTCTTTTTCTGGATTCCCAGTACGAAGTTGCAAAACGATTTCTACGTTCGGATTCTTCTTCTGTTTTAGGATCGATGATTTCAACATCTGCGTCAAAACCAATTTCCTTCATCAATTCCAGAATGATTTCTTTATTTCCCAACAAGATTGGAACACCAATGCCTTCCTCTTGTACAATCTGTGCTGCTTTTAAAACATCTAAATGATCTGCTTCAGCAAAAACCAAACGTTTAGGATCCGTTTTTGCTCTAGTAGTTAGCATTCTAACAATTTTGTTGTCAGAACCCATACGTTCATAAAGTTCGTTTTTATACTTATCCCAATCTGTAATCGGCTCGGTGGCAACACCACTTTCCATAGCTGCCTTAGCAACTGCTGGTGGCACAACTGTAATCAAACGCGGGTCAAAAGGTTTTGGAATAATATACTCTCTACCAAAGATTAATTTAACTTCTCCGTAAGCGATATTAACTTGTTCAGGAACCGATTCTCTTGCCAATTCAGCTAAGGCTACAACAGCAGCCTTCTTCATCTCTTCATTGATTTTAGTAGCTCGCACATCTAAAGCTCCACGGAAGATAAAAGGAAACCCTAAAACATTATTCACTTGGTTAGGATGGTCAGATCTACCTGTTGCCATGATGATATCTTTACGAGTATCCATAGCCAATTGATACGAAATCTCCGGGTCTGGATTCGCCATAGCAAAAACAACTGGGTTATCAGCCATAGTCAATAACATCTCAGCCGATAGAATTCCACCACTAGACAAGCCGATAAACACATCACTACCAACCATAGCTTCTGCTAGTGTACTGATGTTTTTATCTGTTGCAAAATCACGTTGCATTTCGGAAATCTTTGGATCATCTTTCTTCAACACACCTTTACTATTCAACATAATAATGTTGTCTGGATTAACTCCAAAAGCAATATATAATTTAGCGCAGGCAATAGCAGCAGATCCCGCACCGGAAACCACCATCTTAACATCACCCATTTTCTTTCCTGCCAATTCAACAGCATTGAGAAGGGCAGCACATGAGATGATTGCAGTTCCGTGTTGATCATCGTGCATAACAGGAATATTCAACTCCTCTTTTAACCTTCTCTCGATCTCAAAAGATTCTGGAGCCTTAATATCTTCGAGATTGATACCACCAAATGTCGGTGATATATTTTTTACCGTTTCTATAAATTTCTCAACATCATGAGTGTCTATCTCGATATCAAAAACATCGATATCAGCAAAAATTTTAAATAATAAACCTTTCCCCTCCATCACAGGTTTTGAAGCTTCAGGCCCAATATCTCCTAATCCCAAAACAGCAGTACCGTTTGAAATTACAGCTACTAAATTTCCTTTAGCAGTATATTTATAAACATTTCTTACATCTTTTGCAATCTCTAAGCAAGGTTCTGCAACCCCTGGAGAATAAGCTAATGCCAAATCTCTTTGAGAAGCATATTTTTTCGTCGGTACCACTTGAATCTTCCCCGGTGTCGGTTTTGCGTGATACAATAAAGCCTCTCTACGTTTACTGTCTTTATGCATTTTTTTAAGTTTAGTGAAACAAATATAACGTTATTGATTGATAAAACTAAACAATGAGGTGCTTGAAATTAGTATTAAAGGCGCCAAAAACAGACTTTATATTTTTATTAAACATAATTAAGACACAATTATAAATCTATATCTCCAGAAAAATAATAATTGTAAAAATTAACTAAAAACCAGCTAAACACGAAAAAAATCACAGAAAAAGCCCCACTTAAACACCGAGAAGTAAAATCAAAAAAGCGATAAAACAAACTTCCTGTTCGTCTTATCGCTTCTCTAATAAACGGTAAATATCTACTTGGGTTAAAACAAACCTCCTTGTGTCATTGGACGAATCAATCCCAGATGTTTAAATGCCAAATCGGTTACTTCCCGACCTCTTGGTGTACGCATAATAAATCCTTGTTGAATAAGAAATGGCTCGTAAACTTCTTCAATAGTCTCCGCATTTTCAGAAACAGCTGTCGCTAAAGTAGACAATCCAACCGGACCTCCCTTAAATTTTTCAATAATCACTCTTAGGATTTTGTTGTCCATTTCATCCAAACCATGAGCATCCACATTCAACGCATTTAAGGCATATCTGGCGATCTCTATATCAATAGTTCCATTACCCTTAATCTGTGCAAAATCACGCACCCTACGCAACAATGCATTTGCGATACGCGGTGTACCACGACTACGACCCGCAATCTCAATGGCGGCTTCCATTGAAATAGGCATTTTAAGAATTCCAGAACTACGCTCGACTATACTGGTCAACAATTCGGTATTGTAATACTGTAACCGACTTTGAATTCCAAAACGCGCACGCATAGGCGCAGTCAAGAGTCCTGAACGAGTAGTCGCACCTACCAAAGTAAATGGATTTAAGTGAATCTGTACCGTTCGAGCATTGGGACCCGACTCGATCATGATATCAATCTTAAAATCCTCCATAGCTGAATACAAATATTCTTCCACAATAGGACTCAAACGATGGATCTCATCAATAAACAAGACATCGCGTTCTTCCAGATTCGTCAATAATCCAGCCAAATCACCAGGTTTATCCAATACCGGACCAGAAGTAATCTTAATACCCACCTGTAACTCGTTAGCCAAAATATTAGCTAAAGTCGTTTTACCTAGACCCGGAGGTCCGTGAAATAAAGTATGATCCAAGGCTTCATTTCGCAAATTGGCCGCTTGAACAAAAACCTTTAAGTTATCTAAAACTTGATCTTGTCCAGCGAAATCTTCGAAGGAAAGCGGACGTAATCTCTTTTCAACATCTAAGTCGTCAGAAGAAAAATTCTGATTGGTAGGATTTAAGTTTTCATTCATAATAGCAAAGATAATTGATTTTTTTTTAAAAAGCTGATTCGCGGATACGCTGATAGGCCGATAGGCGAATACGTGCATGTACGAATGGAAATATAGGCATAGAAGCAGATAAGTTGAAAGCCTGTTCCATTTTTACATGATTAAGCGAATTCGCGTATGTGCGAATGGGCATATAAGCTTTTTAGATTCTGATACGCTAAGAGAATAACAATCGCTGACAACGAATCACGAAAATGACAAAAGCCACTTAAAAAATTAAGCAGCTTTTGTCGTTATATAAGTAAGATATGTTTTAGTGTTGTAATTCTTCTTCACCTTCTCTCATCGGTAAGTTTTGCGGAGCAAAATCTTCTTCGAAACCTGGTTTAGAATAATCATAAGGCCATCTGTGTACTGTAGGTAATTCACCTGGCCAGTTTCCATGGATATGTTCTACTGGAGTAGTCCATTCCAAAGTATTTGATTTCCATGGGTTTTGTGACGCTTTCTTACCGTAGAAAATACTAACGAAGAAGTTCCATAAAAACACCAATTGGAAAGCTGCACCAACAAGAGCGAAAACAGTAATAATAACATTCACATCAGCTAAATCATCAAATAAAGGGAAAGCTGTATTAGAATAGTAACGTCTTGGAAGACCTGCCATTCCGATAAAGTGCATTGGGAAGAAAACTCCGTACGCACAAACTGCTGTTACCCAGAAGTGAATATAACCTAAGTTCTTGCTCATCATTCTACCAAACATTTTAGGGAACCAGTGGTAAATACCAGCAAACATTCCATAAAGCGCCGATATACCCATCACTAAGTGAAAGTGAGCAATAACGAAATACGTATCGTGAACGTTGATATCCAAAGTACTATCTCCTAAGATGATTCCCGTTAAACCTCCAGTAATGAAAGTAGAAACGAAACCAATACAGAATAACATACCTGGATTCATTTGTAAGTTACCTTTCCAAAGCGTCGTGATATAGTTAAATGCTTTTACAGCAGAAGGAATCGCAATTAAAAGGGTTGTAAAAGTAAATACAGAACCTAAGAAAGGATTCATTCCCGATACGAACATATGGTGACCCCAAACGATCGTAGAAAGAAAAGCAATAGCTAAAATCGAAGCGATCATCGCACGGTATCCAAAAATTGGTTTACGCGCATTAGTAGAGATAACTTCAGAAGTAATTCCCATCGCTGGTAAAATTACGATATAAACTTCAGGGTGACCTAAGAACCAGAATAAGTGTTCAAAAAGAACTGGGGATCCACCTTGGTAATGCAATACTTCTCCTGCTAAATAAATATCAGACAAGAAGAAAGACGTACCAAAACTTCTATCAAAAATCAACAATAAAGCTGCTGATAAAAGAACCGGGAAAGAAACGATACCGATGATAGCTGTAACAAATAATGCCCAAACTGAAAGCGGTAATCTAGTCATAGACATCCCTTTAGTTCTTAAGTTGATTACAGTCGCTACATAGTTCAAAGAACCCATTAACGACGAGGCAATAAAAATAGCCATAGAAATCAACCACATGGTCATACCTGTACCAGAACCTGGAATAGCTTGAGGCAAGGCACTTAAAGGAGGATAAATTGTCCAACCTGCAGAAGCTGGTCCTGACTCCACGAATAATGAAAGAATCATTATTAAAGAAGAGATAAAGAACAACCAATAAGAAACCATGTTTAAGAAACCTGACGCCATATCTCTAGCTCCAATTTGCAATGGAATTAAAAGATTACTAAAGGTTCCACTCAAACCTGCGGTTAAAACAAAGAATACCATGATACTACCGTGCATTGTAACCAATGCTAAGTAAACATCATTTTTCATTACTCCATCCGGAGCAAATTTATCACCTAACAACCAGTTGAAAATTTTGAAAGATTCATCAGGCCAAGCGATTTGCATTCTAAATAAAAGAGACATTGCCACACCGACAATTCCCATAATAATTCCAGTAATCAAATACTGTTTAGCAATCATTTTGTGATCTAAACTAAACACATATTTGGTAAAGAAATTACCTTTATCGTGGTGATCGTGATCGTGGTCGTGTTCGTGACCATTTGTTATTTCGTGTCCTACTGCTGACATAGTATAATTTTTTGAATAGATAAAACGTGAGAATTATTTAATTCTGTGAGCTATAGCTGTTGAATCTACAACAGTTTCAGCATCAGGCTTAGCTGTTTCAACAGGAGCTACAGGTGTTGCTGCTGCTGCTTTTTCAGCCTTAACTTGATCACCTAATGTTGGCAATTCTTTCAACCATTTATTAAATTGTTCCTCAGTTTCAACTACAATCTTAATTTGCATGTTGTAGTGAGAAGCACCACAAATTTTATTACAAAGTAACAAATAATCAAAAGTATAAGGATCTAAAGCCTCTTTACCTTCTGCGATTAATGCTTTACTTTTTTCTCCTCTGATTTTATTAATATTATTTACTTTCTTAACAATTTCAGCTCTCTCACGCATTTCTGCAGTAGTAACTGAAGGAGTTAAAGCAAATTGAGTTACCATACCAGGAACACAGTTCATCTGTGCTCTGAAGTGAGGCATATAAGCAGAGTGAAGTACATCTTGCGAACGCATTTTCATTACTACTTTTTTACCTACAGGTAAGTGCAATTCTTTAGCCATCATATCATCTTGAGCATTCGGGTCAGACATATCTACCCCTACTACGTTGATTCCTTCAATATAACGAACGTTCGCTTTTCCAAGCGTGTTGTCTTTTCCAGAATAACGAATATCCCAACTAAATTGTTTGGCATAAACCTCTACATAAATCACCTCTTCTTCTTCATCAACAAACATGATGTCGTTCCAAGCATACAATCCGTATAAAATCAAACCAGACAATACAATTACTGGTATGATAGTCCATACAGCCTCTAACTTATCGTTATCCGAAAAATAAAGAGCCACATTTCCTTTTTTACCTCTATAACGGAAAGCAAAATAATGTAATAAAGCTTGCGTGATAATTTGAACGATGAAAATCAAAATCATTGAAATCCACATTAAATTATCTACGTGTACTCCGTGTTCAGACGCGGAATTATCCATTAAGGGAAGATCACCGTAGTAATACAAACAATAGATGGTTATAACATAAATAAATGCTAAAAATCCGAAAGATAAATATCCATTGATATTATTGTCTTTATCTGTAGCGATCTCTGAATCTGCATCGTTTGAAGAGCTTCCGATCTGCGTTAGGTCAAATATTTTAGTCAATTGCCAAACAGCAATTCCTAACAATATTACAACGGCTAATATTAATAAACTAGTCATTTGTTTATTACTTTAAATATTAATAATGAAAATGTTTACTCTCTTCAATCAAAGGATTGCCTTTCGCTAACAACGGTGCTTTTGTAAGAGCCGTGAAAACAACAAAGATAAACAAACCAGCAAAGAATAAAAGCGATGCGATCTCAGATACTCCAATAAACCAAGAACCACCAACGGTACCAGGCATAATCATATTGAAGAAATCTAAATAATGTCCTACTACGATCAAAGAACCAGCCATAACAATAATCCAAGTCAATCGTTTGAAATCAGTATTGATTAACAACAACAAAGGAAGTACAAAGTTAAGAACTAACATACCAAAGAACGGTAATTTATATTCTTGAATTCTAAAGATAAAGTATGTAACCTCCTCTGGAATATTAGAATACCACATCAACATAAATTGAGAGAACCATAAGTATGTCCAAAAGATACTGATACCGAACATGAATTTAGCCAAATCGTGGATATGACTTGTATTTACATATTCTAAAAGACCTTTAGATTTTAAGTATAAAGTTACGAAGGCAATAATTGTAATACCAGTTACGAAGAAACTAGCGAATACATACCATCCGAATAGGGTGCTATACCAGTGCGTATCGATAGACATGATCCAGTCCCAAGACATGATAGATTCTGTAACGATAAAAAACACTAGGAAAGCAGCAGATATTTTAAAGTTCTTTTTGTAGTAACGCAAGTCGTTAGTTTCATCAAGAGCTAAAGAATTTTTAACTGCATAGTGTCTATATAAGTTCCAACCAGCCAAGAACACTACTGCTCTAATAAGGAAGAAAGGAACATTTAAAAATCCCGTTTTACCTTGGATGATTGGATCATTGGCAACAACCTCTGGATCCATCCAGATAAACAAATGATTCAAATTCATAGTAGACAAAACCAATAGAATAAAGAAGATGATAGATCCTGGTAATAAATACGCAGTGATACCTTCCATAACTCTAAATAATACTGGCGACCATCCTGCTTGTGCAGCATATTGAATGGCATAGAATGCTAAAACCCCTAAGGAGATCAACATAAAGAAAATACAAGCAATGTATAACGCTGCCCATGGTTTGTTTTGCATTTGTTGCAGAACGTGCTCCAAGTGATGTTGATGTTCTGCATGTTCAGCGGCACTCACTTCAGCGTGATGACCTGCATCTGCAGCTACATCATGAGCTCCTCCATGGTGCTGTTCTGTTAAAATACGCTCGACGTCATTAACCGTTTTTGGTGCACTGATAAACCCATAAACGATTCCTATCAATCCTAAGATCATTAGAATCATTGCAAAGGTTTTCAATCTTTTTGAAAATGTGTACATATCTAAACTTCAAATAAGTTTTACAATTATAATTCTGATTTCAATTTCAACACGTAATCTGAAACCAACCAACGTTCATGTTGATCCAGTTGGTTTGCATGCGATCCCATGGAATTTAATCCATAAGTAATCACGTGGAATATACCTCCTTCAGTTAATTCACGATCAGCGTAACTAGGAACTCCAAGAAATTTCTCTCTCTTAACGAGGTTCCCTTTTCCATCACCTTTATCGCCGTGACAAACACCGCAATAAATTGTAAACAACTCTTTACCTTTACCATTCGCTCTTTCAGCTTCTGTCAAAGGTGATTTATTATTGGCTTTTGCCGCTTCTAAACCTTCCGTTGTATTTGCGTATTCATAAGGCTCAAAACCACGAGGCACAGAGTGCTCAGCAGGTAATTGACCTTCTTTACCGTTTTTAAAAGCTGTTGATTCTGAATATGTTTCGTAAGCTACTGATTCATACATATTCGGAAAAAACTGGTAGTTGGGTCTTTCTTTATTAAAACAAGAAGTAGTCAATACAGAAACCCCTACTAAAGCTGCTATTTTGTATATAGTTTTCATTTCTACCATTATTCTTTATCGATTACTTTTACTTCTACCGCTCCAGTTTTTTTAAAGAACTCAACCGCTTCTTCTTCATTACCTTTTAAGGCAACTTCCATAAGGAAATGGTCGTCTGTAGTTCTAACATCTGGGTTTTCAGCTTCTTTAAAAGGCCATAATTTACTTCTCAAATAAAAAGTAATAACCATTAAGTGGGCAGCAAAAAATACTGTCATCTCAAACATAATAGGCACGAAAGCCGGCATGTTTTGAATATAACTAAAACTTGGCTTACCTCCAATATCTTGAGGCCAGTCTTCAATCATAATATAATTCATCAGGAACGTTGCAAAAGAAAGTCCCACTAATCCATATAAGAATGAAGCTATGGCAATTCTAGTAGGCGCTAAGCCCATAGCTTTGTCCAAACCGTGAACTGGAAAAGGCGTGTAAACCTCTTCGATATGATGATGGGCAGCTCTAGTTTCAGCAACTGCGTGTAACAAAACGTCATCATCATTATAAATCGCGTGTATAACTTTAGTACTCATACCGAATTAATGATTTAAAGATTGATTGTTTTCGTGATTGGCGGCTCTTGCTCTTTTAAAATTATCACCAGATGATTTAAGAATCGTTTTCACCTCTGCTTGCGCAATTACAGGGAAACTTCTAGAATATAATAAGAAAAGTACAAAGAAAAATCCAATAGTTCCGATATAAATACCTGCATCTACAAAAGTAGGTTGGAACATCGTCCAAGAAGAAGGTAAGTAATCTCTGTGTAAAGACGTAACAATAATTACGAAACGCTCGAACCACATCCCTATGTTTACAATAATAGAGATAATGAAAGAAGCCATAATACTTGTTCTGATTTTCTTAAACCACATTACTTGTGGAGAAATCACGTTACAAGTCATCATTAACCAATATGACCACCAGTAAGGTCCTGTTGCTCTATTCAAGAAAGCGTATTGCTCATACTCTACTCCAGAGTACCAAGCCACCCACAATTCCGTAATATAAGCCACCCCTACGATAGATCCTGTGATCATCACAACGATGTTCATCAATTCAATATGTTGTACGGTAATATAATCTTCTAGGTTAGACACCTTTCTCATAATGATCAACAAGGTGTTTACCATTGCAAATCCAGAGAAGATCGCACCTGCCACGAAATATGGAGGTAAGATAGTCGTGTGCCATCCCGGTATAACAGATGTAGCAAAGTCAAAAGATACAATGGTGTGTACCGAAAGTACCAATGGAGTTGCCAAACCAGCCAATACCAAAGAAACCTCTTCAAAACGTTGCCAGTCTTTAGCTCTACCGCTCCAACCGAAACTTAAAATTGAATAAATTCTCTTAGTAAATGGCGTGATAGCTCTATCTCTTAACATCGCGAAATCGGGTAACAAACCAGTCCACCAGAAAACTAATGATACCGATAGATACGTTGAAATCGCAAACACGTCCCAAAGTAATGGGGAGTTAAAGTTCACCCATAATGATCCAAATTGATTTGGAATAGGTAATACCCAGTACGCCAACCAAGGGCGTCCCATGTGAATAATTGGGAATAAACCCGCTTGAACAACAGAGAAGATAGTCATGGCTTCCGCAGAACGGTTAATAGCCATTCTCCACTTTTGTCTGAATAGTAAAAGTACGGCAGAAATCAATGTTCCCGCGTGACCAATACCTACCCACCAAACAAAGTTAGTAATATCCCAAGCCCATCCAACTGTTTTATTTAATCCCCACGTACCGATACCTGTACCGACAGTGTAGATCATACAACCTACTCCCCAAAGAAAAGCAGCTAAAGCAATCGAAAAAACTATCCACCATTGTTTATTGGCTCTCCCCTCAACAGGTCTAGCCACATCAACTGTTATATCGTGATAAGATTTATCACCTATAACTAAAGGTTTTCTAATGGGTGCTTCGTAATGTGACGACATAATCCTTTATAAGTTTCTTAATTAATAATTAGTTATTTTTAGTTATTTCTAACTTTTACGTGATAAAACACGTTTGGTTTTGTTCCAATATGCTCCAACAAATGATACATTCTATCATCCTCAACTAATTTAGCTACAACGGATTCTTTGTCGTTAACGTCACCGAACACCATTGCACCACTAGAACAAGCTGCAGAACAAGCCGTTTGGAATTCATCCTTACTTACTGCTCTACCCTCTCTCTTGGCAGTTAAAATTGTTGCTTGAGTCATTTGGATACACATAGAACATTTCTCCATAACCCCACGTGAACGTACATTTACATCTGGATTTAACACCATACGACCTAAATCATCATTCATGTGATAGTCAAACTCGCTATTTTTATTATATAAGAACCAGTTAAAACGTCTTACTTTATAAGGACAGTTATTCGCACAATATCTTGTACCCACACAACGGTTGTACGCCATGTGATTTTGACCTTGACGTCCGTGTGATGTTGCCGCTACTGGACAAACTGTCTCACATGGAGCATGGTTACAGTGTTGACACATTACCGGTTGGAAAACAACTTGTGGATTATCAGCCGATTCTTCAAGACCTTTAAAAGTATTGAAATTCTCCGTGAATCCTTTAGCATTTACCTTCACCTCTACATCTCCTGCGAAAGTATCTTCAGAAGAATAGTAACGGTCAATACGCAACCAGTGCATATCTCTACTTCTACGGATCTCTGATTTACCAACAACTGGAACGTTGTTTTCAGCATGACATGCGATAACACAAGCCCCACATCCAGTACAAGCATTTAAGTCGATCGATAAATTAAAATGGTGCCCAACACTACGGTCAAACGACTCCCAAATATCCACAGAACTAGCTGGCACAGACTGGTGATCTAAAGAAACCATCGGAATGATATTCCAATCTCTAACGTCTTTAGAGTTAAAAACCTCTAGAGTCGTTTCTTTAATAATATCTCCTCTTCCCATTAAGGTATTCTGCAACTGAACACAAGCAAACTCGTGATCACCTTTAGTTTTCTCAATAGTAACAGACTGAACCGTATTAAAATCATTATACAATTGGTAAGCATTAACACCTACCTGCATTTCTTCTTTCATCGCCGCTTTACGACCGTAACCGAAAGATAAACCTACTGTTCCAACAGCCTGACCTGGTTGAATCAATACAGGAACATTTTCCAATGTTACACCGTTAACCTTGATCGATACATAACTTCCGTTAAGACCACCATTGGCTACGTGATAATTTTTAAGATCTAAAGAAGCTGCGTCTGACTTAGAAACCGTCAGATAGTTATCCCAAGATACACGTGTCAATGGATCTGGAAACTCTTGCAACCAAGGATTGTTTGCTTGTTGTCCATCACCCATTCCAGTTTTAGTATACAATACCAATTCCAGACCTGCCGCTTTTTTAGTTTGACCTAAAGTCGCCGCAGCAGATGCATAATCATATCCTGCATTTTGTTCGTTTGATGCTGCAAATTCTGCGAAACCATCATGAACTAATTTATTCCAACTTACTCCCTCTAATACAGAACTTCCAACAGATTTTAAGTAGTCGTAATAAGCAGTAGCACTACCGTTCCAAACCAACAAAGCATCTTGTAATTGTCTTGTATCAAATAACGGACGAATCGTCGGTTGCACTACACTGTAGTGTCCTTTGCGAATCATTACATCTCCCCAAGATTCTAAGTAATGAGGTAAAGCTGCCGCTATAGTTGTATGTAAAGCTGTCTCATCCTCTTTCATCGAGAACGCAACAGATGTTTTAACTTTTTTAAGTCCTTCTTCGAAAGCCGTTGCATTTGGCAACGTGTAAACCGGGTTAACCCCACTCATGATTAAGGTATGAATCACACCCGCATTCATGTCTTTTACCAATTGCGCTACTTCAGCAGCATTTCCTTTACGAACATATTTTGGTTTTGATGGCATAAATGCTTTAGAACCCAAAGCTTGGTTAATTGCAAATACCAATAACTGAGCATTTACATCTTCCAATCCTGAAACCAAAACCCCACCAGCACCAGCTGCTTTTAATTGTTTTGCAGCAATTTCAATTTCTTTATCTCTAGCAGTAGCTGCAGTTGAAACAGCTCCACCAACGATCGCATTGTAAATCTTAACTAACGCTAATTTTTGTTCCGCTACCGTTAAAGAAATTCTCTTATCTGCATTGGCTCCTGACAAAGACATATTAGCCTCAATCTGGATATGCTTAGACATTTTACCGTTTTTTGGAATTCTCTTCATTCCGTAAGCCGTATCATACCCACCACCTTGCCAGTCTCCCAACAAGTCAGCCCCTACAGAAAGAATCAAATCTGCCTGACCAAAATCATAGTCAGCCAAAGCGCGCTCTCCGTAAACTTTTTGATATGCATCTAAAGCTGCAGTAGAAGAAACCGCATCATAAACGATGTGTTTAGCAGAAGGATTTAAGGTCAAGAATTCTGCGATCAATCTATCCGTAGATGGACTAGCCATAGTATTTGTCAATAAAACAATTTTTGCCCCTGTAGTTTTAGCATCTTCTAAACTCGCTGTGATTTTAGAATTTACCGCTTTCCAAGAAACTGCTTTACCCTCGATTTTAGGTTGCTTTAAACGAAGATTATCGTAAAGAGACAAAACCGATGCATGCACACGAGCATTAGCTCCTGACAATGCGTTAGACAAATTATTATTTTCTACTTTAATCGGACGCCCTTCACGGGTTTTAACTAAAATATTAGTAAAATCAAAACCATCAGCAATGGTAGTAGCATAAAAATCTGCTACTCCCGGAATAATTTCTTCCGGCTGAACAACATAAGGAATCGACTTAATAACTGGTCCTTCACAAGCTGCTAAAGAAGCTGCTGCTGTAGAAAAACCAACGTATTTCAAAAAGTCCCGACGAGTAGTTGATGAAGTCGATAAAGTATCTTTATCTCCAAGAAATTCATCTGTAGGAATTTCTTCAACAAACTCATTGTTTCTTAGCGTCTCAACAATAGAACTATTATCATTCAGCTCTTCAACACTTTTCCAGTATTTTTTGTTTGATGCCATTGTATATATATATTAGCTTCTTAAATTATTTTTAATAGTGGCACTTTCCACACTCTAAACCACCCATTTGTGCAACAGTCAATTTCTCAACGCCGTATTTCTTAGATAATTCCTCATGAATTTTCGCATAATACTCATTGTTGTCCATTTTCACATCCGTTTTACGGTGGCAATCAATACACCATCCCATTGTCAATGGAGAATGTTGTCTCATTACTTCCATCTCCTCTACAGGACCATGACAAGTTTGACACTCCAATCCAGCCACTGATACGTGCTGTGAGTGATTATAGTACACAAAATCAGGTAAGTTATGAATTCTAACCCATTTCACTGGTTTTTCTTCTCCAGTATACTTTTGAGTAGAAGCATCCCATCCAACCGCAGCGTATAATTTTTGAATTTCAGCTGTATAGAATTCTGGACTATAGTTACCATAGTCTACACCTTCATCACCTTGAAACTCGCTAATACTCTTATGACAGTTCATACAAACATTCAAAGAAGGAATTCCCGAAGTTTTACTAACTCTCGCAGAAGAGTGACAGTATTTACAATCAATACCATTATCACCAGCGTGAATTTTGTGAGAGAAATGTATCGGTTGAACCGGCTCGTAACCTTGATCAACACCTACCTGCATCAAATAACCAAACACAAAGTAAGACCCTACTAAAATAAACACTATCGTAGTCAAAACTACCATAAACTGATTTCTAGCAAACGCCTTCCAAATTGGCACAGTCTGACGAACCTCTGGAGTCAATCCATTGGCCTCAACAACCTTATTTAACACCTTCTTAACAAAGAACAGCATCGCTACTAGTAGCAACAACACCAATACCAATGCCCCCAAGACAACCATATTCGAAACATCGTTCGAACTGCCACCTTGAGCACCTCCAGCTGCAGCAACTGGCGCAGGCGCCACCTTTGCAGGCTCAGAAGTATAAGCTAAAATATTGTCGATATCTTCATCAGAAAGAGCAGGAAAGTCATTCATCACGACTTTATTCCACTCATTGAAGAGTTTTACAGCAGCTGCATCCCCTGATTTGATCAAGGACGAACTACTCTTAATCCATTTGTGCAACCAAGCGGTGTCGTGTCTTTCGACTACACCACGAAGCGCAGGCCCTGTTGAATTTCCATCCAGCTTATGACATGCCGCACAGTTTGAATTAAATACTTCTCTACCTTTTGCTGCGTCTTGAGCAAACGAAACTGTAGAGAACGATAGCATTAACGCTAAACAAAAGAAAAAAATCTTTGAAAACGAATTATGGTTACCCACTTTTTCCATAGTTATAAAATGATTATCAACTAAATTAGATAGTTTTTTTGTGCTAATATTAGCGTTCTATTAACTACCCTATTTATAAACTCCGACAAAAATACAATTTATGAATTACTCTTAAAACCTTTACCAGACTTAAAATGTAATTTATACCTATTCTAAATAGACCGGATGTGTGTATTTATTTATATATATTGTACTTTTGCTACAAATATAATTCATTATGAGAATTTTAAGAAACCTTTTAGCAACATCCTACTTAATTTGTTGCGCAAATGTATGCTTCGCTCAACAACAAAAAGCCACCATTCAAGAAGACAAAACCTTCCAAACTCTACTAAATGAGAAGCGAAAACTCAATTCTACCTCCACAGTGAGTGACCGTTTTAAAATTCAAATTTTTTACGGTACCAATGCTGAGGCCAGAAAAAGACTCTCCCAGTTTAACCAACAGTATCCTCAACTCGGCGGAACTATTGTCTACACCAATCCATCTTATAAAGTCTGGGTCGGGAATTTCAAAACACGCATCGAAGCTGAACGAAACCTACAAGCAATTAAGACCTCGTTTTCAAATGCTTTAATCATCAGTCCTAGTAAATAAAAAAAGCTGTCTAAATAGACAGCTTTTTTTATAGTAATCAGTAATTAGTGATCTGTAATCAGTTTGATGGCGATTAACAATTAGATCAATAGTGATGAGCGGTAGATTCACGGGGGAACACTTTTTTAGCGAGTGATCGCTACTTCAACGAACCCTCCAACCACTAACCCACCAAATTAATAATTTTTCCAGGTACAATAATCACCTTTTTAGGAGCTACGCCATTCAACTGAGCCTGAGTACGTGCATCATTCATCACGATTTCCTCAATCTCCTTTGCCGTTAAATCCATTGGTAATTCCAATTTAAAACGCATCTTACCGTTAAAAGACACCGGATACTCCTTTGTACTCTCAACCAAATAAGCGGCTATAAACTGCGGGAATACTTGCTTAGAAACCGAATCCTCATGCCCTAAAATAGACCAAAGCTCCTCAGCTATATGTGGCGCATAAGGCGATAAAACTACAGCTAAAGGTTCTAATATTGCACGATGATGGCATTTTTGCTGACTCAATTCATTGACACAAATCATAAATTGAGAAACCGAAGTATTGAAAGAGAAATTCTCTATGTCTTCTGACACCTTTTTAATCGTCTTATGCAATGTTTTTAGCATTTCTGCAGTTGGCTCCTCATCAACAACAACCACCCCGTTATCATCTACATACAATTTCCAAAGTTTTTTCAGAAATCCAAAAACACCGCTTATACCTGCCGTATTCCAAGGTTTAGCTTGCTCCAATGGTCCTAAAAACATTTCGTACAAACGCAAGGTATCCGCACCATACTCTTCACAGATATCATCCGGATTCACCACGTTAAACTTAGACTTAGACATTTTTTCCACTTCATGCCCCACTATATACTTCCCGTTTTCATCTAAAACAAAATCCGCTGTAGCAAAGTCCGGACGCCAAGCTTTAAATCCTTCTAGATCCAATTCACTAGACGCATTAACCAAACTCACATCTACGTGAAGCGCTTGCACTTTTTGATCCGTTATCGCATTTTTAGAAACAAAAGTATTACTTCCTTCAAGGCGATATACAAATGCACTATTTCCAAGGATCATTCCTTGATTAATCAATTTTTTAAAAGGCTCCTCTACAGCTACAACCCCAATATCCTTTAAAAACTTATTCCAAAAACGCGCATACAACAAGTGACCCGTCGCATGTTCATTTCCTCCAATGTATAAATCGACATTTTGCCAATACGCCACAGCTTCTTTTGAAACAATTTCATCGGCATTTCCATCTTCCATATATCTCAACCAATAGAACGAACTACCCGCCCATCCCGGCATGGTATTTAATTCTAAGGCAAATACCGTTACACCATCGATCTTTGAATTCTCCACAACCTGATTGGCTGCTATATCCCAAGCCCAAACCGTAGCATTACCCAAAGGGGGCAACCCATCTTCAGTCGGTAAATACTTTTCTACCTCTGGCAACAATATAGGCAAATATTGCGCATCAATCATTTTCGGCAACCCGTTTACATAGTAAACTGGAAACGGCTCTCCCCAATAGCGCTGACGCGAAAAAACAGCATCGCGCAAGCGATAATTCGTTTTCCCCTTACCTTGTTTAAGTACTTCTAATTTTTCGATAGCCAAAGCCGTCGCTTCTTTATAACCCAGTCCGTTTAAGAAATCTGAATTTTCTAAAACAACCGAATCTTTGTCTGCATAAGCAGTCTCTGATATATCTATACCTTTAAAAATATTCTGAATCGGAATTGCAAAATGTTTTGCAAAAGCATAATCTCTCTCATCACCACAAGGTACAGCCATAACCGCCCCTGTTCCATATCCAGCCAATACATAATCACCAATCCAAACCGGAATAGGCTCTTTCGTAAATGGATGCTCCGCATAAGCCCCAGTAAATACACCCGAAATGGTCTTTACATCAGCCATACGCTCGCGCTCACTTCTCTTCGAAGTCGCTTCAACATAAACATTCACAGCATTCAACTGAGCTGCTGTAGTGATTTTTGACACCAATTCATGTTCCGGAGCCAATGTCATAAAAGTCACACCAAATATGGTATCAGGACGGGTTGTAAAAACCTCGATGACCTCAGAAGAATCTTTTAAATTAAAAGTCACAGCAGCTCCGACTGATTTACCAATCCAATTGCGTTGACTCTCCTTCAAACTATCACTCCAATCAATCGTATCCAATCCCTGCAACAAACGATCCGCATAAGCAGAAATTCGCATGCTCCACTGTGTCATTTTTTTTCTTATTACCGGATGACCACCTCTTTCTGACAACCCATTTATTATCTCATCATTGGCCAACACTGTTCCCAAAGCAGGACACCAATTGACTTCCGTTTCTGCCAAATAAGTCATTCTATATTGCAATAAAATTCTCTCTTGCTCATCGGCAGTAAAAGAATTCCACTGCGTTGCTGTAAATTCAACGATACCCTCATCACATACCGCCTGAACGCTAGTATTCCCTTCCGCAGCAAAAACAGCTTTCAAGTCATCTATCGATTCAGCGCGATTTGCAGCCAAATTGTACCACGAATTAAACAATTGGATAAAAATCCATTGGGTATGTTTATAATATTCCGGCTCCGATGTACGGACTTCTCGACTCCAATCAAAAGAAAAACCAATTCGATCCAATTGTTCGCGATATCGTTTAATATTGACCTCTGTCGTTAAAGCCGGATGTTGTCCTGTCTGAATCGCATATTGCTCAGCAGGTAATCCAAAACTATCATAACCCTGCGGATGTAAAACATTAAATCCACAATGACGTTTGTAACGCGCATAAATATCAGAAGCTATATATCCCAGTGGATGCCCCACATGCAGTCCTGCACCAGATGGATAAGGAAACATATCGAGTACAAAATATTTCGGTTTGTCAGAAACAGCTTCTGTTTTAAAAGTTTGATTTTCGCTCCAATACTTTTGCCATTTGGCCTCAATCTCTTTTGGATTGTATTTCATCTGTCGTTAAATTTTAAAAGTCATTTGATATCACCGGGCAACGAATCAGTTTGACTAAACCCTCCGTACCGAGCAACTTAATATCTACTTGCTTATAGTGAAAAATATATTTTGTGTTAGCTCCTTGATTTTTAGCGAAAAACCATAAAAACTCAGAGATTTACACCGTATAGAATTCCTCAATTCACGCAAAAATACACTATATTTATAAGAAATATAAATCTTTAGCCGTTATTATCGCTGAAAGACATATTTGTTTATTATTTTTACGCCTTAAATAAAGAACTATGGCATCATCTTTTGAGAGATATCAAAAAAGAAAATTAATTTCTTCGTATTTTTCGGTCATCTTGAGTATTTTCCTGGTACTTTTCCTTTTGGGAACCTTGGGTTTATTCATCATGAATTCCGAAAAAATATCTAATAATTTCAGAGAGACTATACCGATGTCTATCTACTTTAACGACAAAGCCACCACTGCTGAATTAGAACAATTCCACAGAGATATGGAAATAGCCCCGTTCGTAAAAGACGTGCACTATGTATCTAAGGACTCTGCGGCAAAATCACATCAAGACATTATCGGCGAAGATTTTCTTCATTTCCTAGGTTTTAATCCACTAGAAAATTCCTTCGACATTCACCTGAAGGGAGATTATGTCGTATCGGACAGCATCAAGAATATCGAACTCGACTTTAAAAACAATCCACTAATCAGCGATACGGTCTACGATAAACAATTGGTCGAATTGGTCAACGAAAATATTAAAACCATTACTTTTTGGATTTTAGTTATCAGCAGTTTTCTAGCTGTTGTTGCGATGTTATTGATAAACAGCTCCCTGAGACTCTTGATTTTCTCGAGTCGTTTTATCATCAAAACCATGCAAATGGTAGGAGCTACGAAGTCATTTATTCGACGTCCTTTTATCTGGCACAGCATGAAACTCGGAATCATTGGATCTCTATTGGCTATAGCCGGTGTTTTTGGGGTATCTTATTACTTGGACTCTAAATTCCCTTCACTCGGATTGGGTTTTAAAGAGGATTACTTCCCTATACTGATCATCTCTGTAGGTATCTTTTTAGTGGGTATAATCATTACTTCCATCAGTACGTTTTTTGCTACACAACGTTTCTTAAATTTAAAATCTGACGAATTATATTAAGCTATATGATTATGAATAACAACGAAAACCAAAATAGCGAATTCCTATTTGCCAAAAACAATTATATCATTTTAATCGCCGGTGTTTTGATCATTGCATTGGGCTATATACTCATGTCTGGCGGCGGAAATGATAATCCAGCTGAATTCAACGACGCTATATTCAACTTCAGAAGAATCAGACTAGCTCCAACAGTGATTTTTATTGGTTTTGGAGTATGTATCTATTCCATTTTCAAGAAAGCGAAATAAACGTAATTCCCCTATAAACACCTATTTAAAAAATGGATTTAATTCAAGCCATCCTTCTTGCTATTGTAGAAGGACTGACCGAATATTTACCGGTATCTTCCACCGCACACATGATTTTCACGAGTTCGTATTTTGACATTCAAAACGACGATTTCGTAAAGCTATTTCAAACCGCCATTCAATTTGGAGCCATACTTGCTGTAGTTGTATTATACTGGCGTAAGTTTTTTGATTTCACCCGTTTAAATTTTTATGTTAAGCTAGCTTGTGCAGTTATTCCAGCTCTAGTATTAGGAAA
Source organism: Flavobacterium sp. HSC-61S13 (assembly GCF_024171535.1). Taxonomy (GTDB): domain Bacteria; phylum Bacteroidota; class Bacteroidia; order Flavobacteriales; family Flavobacteriaceae; genus Flavobacterium. Next base: position 47,294 of record NZ_JALJZV010000016.1, read on the forward strand.
AATATTCGACGAAAAAATAGACGCAGTATTGGGAGAACCCATTCCAATCGCTATAGTATTAATAATTGGGGGTGTCGTTTTGTTATTTATCGATCGATACTTTAAAAACCCAACAATTCTTAAAGAAGAAGACATCACAATCAAAAAAGCTGTTACCATTGGTTTTTGGCAATGTCTAGCCATGATGCCAGGTACCAGTCGTTCTGCTGCTTCCATCATCGGTGGAATGCAACAGGGACTATCGAGACAAACCGCAGCGGAATTTTCATTCTTCTTAGCGGTTCCGACGATGCTTGCTGTAACCGTATACTCGATTGTTTTAAAAAAATACGAAAACACCGGACTAAAAGGATATGAACTGTTGATGGAAAATCCCGACAATATAAAATTGTTTATCTTGGGTAATGTCATCGCTTTTATAGTATCCATTTTAGCCATCAAATTCTTTATCGAAATTATCAAAAAATACGGTTTCAAACCTTGGGGTTGGTATCGTATTGTTGTTGGTTCACTTTTGTTAATCTATTTTGTTTACGTAAAATAATAAGCATGAAATTATCCGCTGAGGAATTCCAAAATGGTCAAATTTTATTGATCGATAAACCCTTGAACTGGTCCTCTTTTCAAGCGGTTAATAAAATCAAATGGGCATTAAAAAAACACTTGGGTTTAAAAAAAATAAAAGTGGGTCATGCCGGCACACTTGACCCTTTGGCAACAGGGTTGTTAATCGTTTGTACAGGAAAGTCTACCAAACAAATCTCTGAACTGCAAGGGCAGATTAAAGAATATACAGGGCGTTTTTACATCGGGGCGACCACCCCATCTTATGATTTAGAGACAGAGATCAATCAAACTTTTGAAACGGCTCATATTACCGCTGAATTAATCGACAGCACCAGACTGCAATTTTTAGGCGAAATCGACCAGAAACCACCGATATTTTCGGCGATCAAAAAGGACGGCCGCAGATTATATGAACACGCTCGAAAAGGCGAAGAAGTCGAGATCGCAACGCGAAAAGTTACGATCAGTGAATTCGAAATCACCGACAACAACTTACCAGAACTCGAATTTAGAGTTGTTTGTTCGAAGGGCACCTATATCCGATCACTAGCCTTTGACTTTGGTCAGCAATTAAATTCCGGCTCACACTTAACCGCATTACGCAGAACTAAAATAGGCGACTACGACGTTCAAAATGCCATTGCCGTAGAGGAATTTGAAACTATTTTCTTTGGTAGCAACGAACCTATCACAACACCAAACACTCCAAATATTTAATCCTATTTTGAGAAGAAATCCATTTTTGCTCCTTTTTTTACTACTGACTATAGTTTGTTTATCACAGACTAAATCCGTGTTACAAGAAGGTGATTTGATTTTTCAAAACCTCAATTGCGGACCGATGTGCGATGCAATCAATGAGGTGACAACCGGGTATAAAGATTTAAAATTTAACCACATAGGTCTTGTCGTTTTTAAAAACGACGAGATTTATGTGCTTGAAGCCAGTGGAGCTGCCGTAAAAAGCACTCCTTTAGATGTGTTTTTAAGTTATTCCTCACAAACAATGTATTTGGGTAGATTAAAAGAGGACTACCTTGATTTAATACCCCAAGCCATTCAATTTGCTACGCAACAGATCGGAGTTCCGTATGACGATGAATTTCTATACGACAACGGAAAATATTACTGTTCCGAATTGATCTATGACGCTTTTAAATACGCCTACAAAAAACCGTTTTTCAGCCTGTATCCGATGACCTACAAACCCTTGAACTCCGACGAATTCTTTCCAATATGGGTTTCGTACTTTAAGGAATTGGGCCAAGAGATACCGGAAGGATTACCGGGATGTAACCCTGGGGGTTTGTCAACTTCAGATCGAATTCAGATGTTAGGTCCTCTATAAATATAGGTATTTTCGGGATAATTAGCAAAAAATTAGACTAAAAGAAGCTTATTTATGTCGCAATGACTCCTTTAATTACAGACCCTTTCGTTATTTTTACGCCAATTTTGACGAAAAATGACCTGGACACGGTTAAATTGATTTTATAAAATGTACTTTTGCCGAAATTATTGTTTTAGGGCTCAATAGATGTTCCTCTTTTAAGAACAATAAAGACCTCATTTTATTTATGAAAAGAATTATCAGTCACAGAAATCTATTGGGTGTAGAAAAAAACACCGAATTAAAAGAATTAAAAACGATCTACCGCAATTTTATGAAGGAATTTCATCCTGATAAAATTCAAGACAATCCGGAAGCTCAATTAGAAGCTGAAGAAAAAAGTAAAAAAATCATTGAAGCCTATCATTTCTTGGTAAGTATTGCACCAGAAACCGTTGCTAATACGTTACCTGAGTACACTGAAACTACAACAAAATCTAGTATTCAAGATTTCAATTACGAGCGTTCGGTTTTAACCATCACGTTTACAAATGGAAGCAGCTACGAATATTTCAGCGTACCGAGAAACACTTATATAAAATTAGTTAATGCCGATTCTCCTGCACGTTTTGCAAGAAGACATATCTACACCGAGTTTATTTACAGAAAAACTGGTAACGCAGAATAAATCTATTTTACTGAGATTTTTGAATTCAAAAATCTCAGTATTTTTTTGCTTTTATAAATTTGCAGCCACTGCAACACTATTCATCATTTCCATTACTTCATTTTGAATAGCTACGCCTTTATCTTTCGCGTACCATTTTTGCAAGACCACTATCCCTTGTTCGTCAAACTGGCCGAATTCCGCTTTATAATCTACTACTGCCTTTTGAGCACCATCAGGTCTTGGTCCCCAATCTGCAAGAACCTCCAAGGTATTTTTATCCAAAACGATCAACTTGGGAATTGCCTTACCTCCATTGGTCAAAAACTCTTCCATCAACTCATTATTTTGATCTCTAAAAACAACAACCAAATCAATAGCCGTAGAAGCCTCAGCCATTTTATTTAAAACCGGTAAGATTTGAGCGGCATCGCCACACCAGCTTTCAGAAATCACCAACCAAATATAGGCTCCTTTTAATTGTTGTAACTTGGCCTGAACTTGATCCGTAATTACCATTGTTTTGTCCAAGCGATTTAAACGAGCTTCATTAAGCTCTGCGTAAGACAGATAGCCTTCCTCTAATTCCAATATTTCAGGATTATTTAATAGGGCATTAGTCACAAAAGATCTATATTGCTTATAGGTATAGCTTTTTTCCAAACTTTGTGTAATGATGTTTTTCATTTTATAGTAAATTTATGCATTCAAATATAGAACATTTATCCATTCCAAAAGACAGATTTCAAATGGAAGAACAACAGTTATCTTCAGGATTAGTACTATCAGGGGGCGGTTATAAAGGCATAGCACATGCTGGTGTATTACAATTTTTAGATGAAGAGGGTATTCGTCCTACTAAAATTGCGGGAACTAGTGCGGGATCAATTGTTGCAGGACTTTATGCTTTTGGAATTAAACCACCCGAGATACTCGATTTTTTTAAATCGGTAAACATTTTTAATTGGCATCATTTTACGATAAAAAAGGCTGGCATCATGGATGCTTATGCCTTCCACAAGTACCTAAATAAAATTTTTAACGACCACATACTCGACGATTTAGAGATCCCTCTATATATCACCGCAACTGATATAGTACGCGGAAAATTAAAAATATTTAGTCCGGAAACCAAAATAGCAGATGCACTCCTGGCCTCTAGTGCCTTTCCTGGTGTATTCTCTCCGTTTAAAATTGAGGATAGACTATATAGCGATGGCGGTATCTTAAACAATTTCCCTTCCAATATACTACAAGGGCGTTGTGATTATATCATCGGGGTCAATGTCTGTCCTTTGCAGGAGATAGAAGAGCCCCAATTAACTTCTATAAAATCAGTCACAGCACGTGCTTACGAGTTAATGACCACCTTGAATAACTATCAAAAAATACAGCTTTGCGATTGGATTATTGAACCGAAGGCACTGACAGAATACTCGACTTTTGAGCGCAATCGCAATCGAATGGATCAGATTTATGAGATTGGATATTTGGCGGCAAAAGAAAGCTTTCAAGAGAAAAAGCATAATTTTAAAAATCTTATTTTATAAAAACAGATAATGACTATATTTGCACAATCTTAAAATCATCCTTTCAATGAAATACAAAAGAATTCTACTAAAATTAAGTGGAGAAGCCTTAATGGGAGAAAATCAATACGGTATTGATCCAAAGAAGTTAGCAGAATACGCTGCAGAGATAAAACAAATACACAATAAAGGTATTCAAATCGCGATTGTAATTGGCGGTGGAAACATCTTTAGAGGAGTTGCTGGAGCAAGTGAAGGGATGGATCGTGTTCAAGGTGATTATATGGGAATGTTAGCTACAGTGATCAACGGCATGGCCTTGCAAGGAGCTCTTGAAGCTGCTGGTATGTTGACTCGTCTACAAACCGCTTTAAAAATTGAAGCTGTTGCTGAACCTTATATCAAAAGAAGAGCTGTTCGTCACTTAGAAAAAGGACGTATTGTAATTTTTGGTGCAGGTACGGGTAATCCGTATTTTACAACGGACACCGCTGCGGTATTAAGAGGTGTTGAAATCAATGCAGATGTTATCTTAAAAGGAACGCGAGTAGATGGCGTTTATTCAGCAGATCCAGAGAAAGATCCTACGGCAGTAAAATATGAAACCATCACTTTTGACGATGTCTTGAGAATGGGATTGAACGTTATGGATACGACTGCATTTACATTAAGTCAAGAAAATCATTTACCAATAGTGGTATTTGACATGAATAAAAAAGATAATTTACTTAAAGTTTGCGAAGGAGAAACTATAGGTACCACAGTAAATATTAATTGATAGAATAAAAAGTTATGACTGAAGAGATAAACTTTATTATTGCCAGTACTAAGGAGTCTATGGAGGGTACTATTGCCCACTTAGAGAAAGAACTTTTAAATATCCGTGCTGGAAAAGCAACTCCACAAATGTTAGGAGGTGTTTTCGTAGACTATTATGGCTCTCCGACTCCATTGTCACAGGTGGCCAATATTAATGTACCCGATGCACGTACCCTTGCGGTTACACCTTGGGAAAAAAGCATGCTTCAACCCATAGAAAAAGCAATAATGATCGCCAATTTAGGATTAAACCCTATGAATAATGGAGAGAACATCATTATCAACATCCCTGCTTTAACAGAAGAACGCAGAAGAGACTTGGCAAAACAATCTAAAACAGAAGCTGAAGATGCCAAAATCGGTATTCGTAACGCTCGTAAAGATGCCAATACAGAAATTAAAAAATTGGAAAAAGAAGGTACTTCAGAAGATATCTGTAAAGTAGCTGAGGAAAGCATCCAAAAGATTACTGATTCCTATATCAAAAAAATCGATGAAATCTTCGCAGTTAAAGAAGCTGAAATCATGAAAGTATAAAGTCAAAAAAATCCGCAAATTGCGGATTTTTTGTTTTCTATATGGGTGTTTTGCTAATTCGAAACAAACTTGAGGCCAATAATCGATGCTATAAGTGTTGTAATAAAAAATACCCTCCAAAAATCAGCCGGTTCTTTAAAAATAAAGATTCCAACGATGACTGTTCCAACTGCCCCTATTCCAGTCCATACCGCATAAGCCGTTCCTATAGGCAAAGTCTGAGTCGCTTTATACAACAAAAACATACTGATAGTCAAGCAAACGAAAAAACCACACATCCACAATGCGGATACTGTGCCAGTGGTTTCCTTGGCTTTCCCCAAACATGATGCAAAACCCACTTCAAAAAGACCTCCAATAACCAATAAAATCCAATTCATCCTTTTTATTTTTTTTTTTTGCAAATATACTTCAGCAAAAACAAAGTTCATGCACTTCCTAAAATAAGACCGCTGCCTTTCTCATTTATACCAAAAACCAAGCGACTCCCCAAAACCGCTATACAAATAGAAATATAGTTGTTGTTTTTATTTTAATTGTTAATAAAATTTAACATATTTGTTACCATATACCAAACCGAGCTATGAAACAACTATACATCCTATTAATCTTTTTAAGTTGTATACCTGCAACTTCCCAAACGAGTAAAAAGGTCTTTTTTATCGGCAATAGTTATACAGACACACACAATATACCACAACTGGTTGAATCCATAGCTAAGGCAGCGGGTGATCAGCTATCCTATACGAGTCATGCCCCAGGTGGCGCTACACTTCAGCAGCACAACAACAATCAAAACGTCAATAACACCATCGCTCAAGGTAACTGGGACTATGTCGTTTTACAAGAGCAAAGTCAGCTTCCCGCATTTCCCGATCCCGATGTAATCAATCTGGTATATCCGTATGCCGCTGCTTTAAGCAAAAAAATAAAACAAGCCAATCCTTGTACACAGGTGACGTTCTACATGACCTGGGGTAGAAAAAATGGCGACCAAACCAACTGTGCCTTTTGGAAACCGCTGTGCACCTATATCGGCATGGACGACCTACTCCAACAAAGATATATGACTATGGCTACCACAAACAAAGGTATCGTTGCACCCGTAGCAGCTGTTTGGCGCTATCTGATCACCAATAATCCTGAAATCGAACTTTATTCAGCAGACGAATCTCATCCATCCGTAGAAGGTGCTATGGCAGCAGCTTATACTTTTTATACGGTGTTTTTTGAAAAAGCACCAACAAGTTCTACTTTTACCAATAACCTACCATCTTCGACGATTAACACGATTAAAAATGCCGTCGATAAAATTGTTTTTAACAATCTTGCCAATTGGAAGATTTACGATTATGATCCAGTCTCTAACTTTGACTATACGTTAACCAATAACGAAGTTACTTTCAAAAACCTATCAATAAATTCTGAAGATTACCTCTGGACCTTTGGAGATGGAAGCAGTTCAAATTCGACAAACCCGACGCACACCTACAACAATACCGGTACTTTCACAGTACAATTAAGCGCCGCGAAATGCTCGAAAACAGTAGTGTTTGAAAAAACAATTCAAATCAAAACTTTAGCCACTGAAAATTTCATTTCCAAAAGCGCTTTCTTATACCCCAATCCAGCTAATCATCAAATGGAATTCACCACAACGCAAAACGTACAAAACATAGAGATCATCGATTTCAACGGAAAGATCATCGCTCCAAAATTCAGTTCAAATCAAAACAAACACCTAATAGATCTGAGCGCTCTAGCAAGTGGCAGTTATTATTTGCGAGTAAAATATACTCATGGAAACGATGCACATCCCTTTATCAAGTTGTAAGTTACCTACAAGCTAAAGCTAATCGAAAAAACAAACCACAAGGGAGTTAGACAACCTCTAAGAAGTCGAAGCAACTTGAATGCTACCGAGAAAACTGCAAGCGTTATAAAACGATGCTTTTTCACTAAACCCCATCTACCATGGAGCTGCATCGCCAAATTCAAAACGGCGAAACCTATATCAAAAAAATCTCGCAAAGGGTTTTACCTAGATATTCCAAAAACTACTTAAATTTTTAGTACCTTTGCGGGTATTTTACAGAGAGATAATCCTGATTAATTTCGTATTTTAAATATAAAAGTCGACGATGAAACACACTAAAGTTATTGACCTACTGAGCAGTACCAACACCCTGCACGAAGTCAAAGCAAAAGGATGGGTGAGAACCTTTAGAAACAACCAATTTCTTGCTTTAAACGATGGATCAACCATTCACAACATTCAATGTGTTGTAGATTTTGAAAAATTCCCTGCCGAATTATTAAAGAGAATTAATACGGGAGCAGCCGTTTCCTTAACGGGAACACTCGTTGAGAGTAAAGGGTCTGGACAAAACGTAGAAATCCAAGTTAATGAATTGGTGATATTGGGAGATTCTGATCCAGAAAAATACCCTATACAACCGAAAAAGCACTCTTTAGAGTTTTTACGTGAAAACGCACATTTAAGAATACGCACCAATGTTTTTGGAGCGATTATGAGAGTTCGTAGTACGTTGTCATTTGCCGTACATAAATATTTTCAAGACAACGGATTTTTCTATTTCAATGCACCGATCGTTACAGGATCTGATGCAGAGGGAGCTGGAGAAATGCTGCATGTAACTTCGTTGCCTTTTGATAACATCCCTAAAAATGAGGATGGATCTATTAATTTTAGCGAAGATTTTTTCGGTAAAGCGACCAACCTAACCGTTTCTGGACAGCTAGAAGCTGAAACCTATGCTATGGCATTGGGGCAAGTATATACGTTTGGACCAACATTCCGTGCGGAAAATTCTCATACTTCCCGCCATTTGGCAGAATTCTGGATGATTGAGCCTGAAGTGGCCTTTATCAACTTGGACGAGAACATGGATTTGGCTGAAGACTTCATCAAGTACATCATCAAATACACTTTAGAGAAATGTGCTGATGATTTAAAATTCCTAGATCAGCGACTAACCGATGAAGAGAAAAACAAACCGCAGGCAGAACGCAGCGAAATGTCTTTACTTCAGAAATTAAACTTCGTATTGGAAAACAACTTTAAAAGAGTTAGTTATACAGAAGCCATCGATATTTTACGCAACAGCAAACCCAATAAAAATAAAAAATTCAAATACCTCATTGATGAATGGGGAGCTGATTTACAAAGTGAACATGAGCGCTTTTTAGTTGAAAAACACTTTAAATGCCCTGTAATCTTATTTGATTACCCTGCAGACATTAAAGCCTTTTATATGCGTATGAACGAGGACGGTAAAACGGTTCGCGCTATGGATATCCTTTTCCCAGGAATTGGAGAAATTGTAGGAGGTTCTCAAAGAGAAGAACGCTACGACAAACTCGTGGAAAGAATGCAGAAAATGGGAATCGATGAAAAAGAATTGTGGTGGTATTTAGATACCCGCAAATACGGTTCTGCACCACATAGTGGGTTTGGATTAGGATTTGAAAGAATGGTCTTATTTGTAACTGGAATGACCAACATACGCGATGTGATTCCATTCCCTAGAACTCCGCAAAACGCAGAATTCTAGCATACCATACCTTTTGTTAAAAAGTTTACTTTATACACATATTTTATTAATTTTGGTGAAATAAGTTTTTGTATAAAGTAAACTTTTTTTTATTCCATAAAATCTTATTATTTCTTATCTTAGTCTATGCTTAAACAGAATTTACAATTAAAACTATCTCAAAAACTATCACCTCAACAGATTCAACTGATGAAGTTGATACAACTGCCTACCCAAGCTTTCGAGCAACGGTTAAAGGAAGAATTGATAGAAAATCCTGCTCTTGAAACAGGTAAAGAAGATACCGTTGAAGCAGATGAGTTTTCCAATGAGGAATATGACGATTACGATAACGAGAGAATCGACACTGAAGACATCAATATTGACGAGTATTTAAGTGACGATGAAACCCCAGACTACAAGCTACAAGCCAACAATTACAGTCGCGATGATGAAGATTATGAAATACCGATTATTGCTTCTGTAAGTTTTCATCAAGATCTGATCAATCAGCTCAACACCTTTATTCTTAATGATTTTGAAGGAAGCATAGCAGAGTTTTTAGTCGGAAGCATTGACGACATGGGATATATTCGTCGTGAAATACAAGATATAGTAGATGATTTAGCCTTTACACAGGGTATTTATACCGACGAAGCTACCGTAGAGAAGGTTCTACATATCATACACGAATTGGAACCCGCTGGTGTAGGTGCTCGAAATTTACAGGAATGCCTGTTATTACAATTACGACACAAAACACCAAGCGAAGCAGTTGACTTGGCAAAGGATATTATTGAAAATCAATTTGAAGCCTTTACCAAAAAGCATTACGACAAAATGTTGCAAAAATATGGCATTACACAATCCCAATTGAGAAAAGCCATAGACGAAATAGAAAAACTCAATCCAAAACCGGGAGGTGCTTTTGCTGGAAACTCTAAAGCCGTAGAACACGTGGTTCCCGATTTTGCTATTAAAATTGTTGAAGGCGATTTAGAACTCACCCTCAATGGCCGTAATGCACCTGAATTGCACATATCTAAGGATTATCAAGAAATGCTTCAAACCTACAAAGAAGTAGCCGAGAAGCCGTCAAATTCCCAACGCGATGCCGTGCAATTTATCAAACAAAAACTCGATGGCGCCAAGTGGTTTATAGAAGCGATCAAACAACGTCAAGAGACTTTGTACGTAACGATGAATGCGATTATGGAATATCAAAGAGAGTACTTTTTAGACGGTGACGAGACCAAACTGAAACCGATGATTCTAAAGGACATCGCTGATTTAATCGGTTTGGATATTTCTACGATTTCGAGAGTTGCCAACAGCAAGTATGTAGAAACCCCTTATGGAACCAAACTGATCAAAACATTTTTCTCTGAAGCGATGATGAACGATCAAGGAGAAGAGGTTTCCACCATTGAAATCAAAAAAATACTTCAGAATATTATAGCGGATGAGGATAAACAAAAACCGTATCCCGATGATAAATTAGCCGACCTACTCAAAGAAAAAGGCTATCCGATTGCACGACGTACTATAGCAAAATACAGAGAGCAATTAGACATTCCCGTAGCGAGGATGCGTAAAAAAATATAAAGATTAATGCTGTAGTAACCCAGAGTTATTAAAAGAAGTCCCATAAGGCAATTTTCTATAAAATTGCCTTTCAAGCTCCAATAACACTAATTTGATTACTTAAAAACTAAGAAAAACAACTTATATTGTAGCTCTAAAAAGTAACTATTTATCTATGAAATTATTGAAGAGACTTTTGGTGTCGTTCTCCTATTTTTTTCATCCAATTATCATACCGATATTGGCCATAAGCCTTTATTTCCTACTCACTAGAAACTTCTTTAGTCCATTAGAAATCGTCATTACCTTTAGTCAGGTATTAATTATGACCTTTCTACTTCCCATTACGTTATATTACTTTTTACGGTCGATGCGACTAGTGAAATCGTCAATTATGCTCCATAGTCCTAAGGAGCGTTTGCTGCCGATTATCATTTATATATTCCTGTTGATTGTTTTAAAAGACTATGTCTTAAAACACAACCGAACTTATGAATTTAATATTTACGTATGGGGATCGATTTACACGTACATCCTACTGCTGTTAAGCGTTTATGCCAAACAAAAGTTTAGTGTACATGTTGCCGCCCTAACAGGCTGTATCACCTTCTTTACCTTACTTTCGATAAAGTACTATATGCCCAACACTATTGTATTAAATATTCTAGTGCTTGTTTTAGGTGTAACGGCTAGTTCCAGACTTTACTTAAGAGCACACCGCTCTTCCGAAATTATATTGGGATTTTTGTGTGGTATGATTCCTCAACTGATCTTTTGGCAAATTGCCTTTTATAAGATGTAAAACATCAGTCCGGCATTAAAGGCCTTAACCTTATTAGTACTCGGTGGAACCACTTGATTTTTGTAAATCGAATTAAGTCCGTAATACATATAAATATTCCAAGTATTAAAACCAGCAGACAGGTAAATACCGTATACCCACTGATTCAAATCGGCATTGTTTTTAATGGTGAAATTGGCCAGTTCGCTACTAGTGACTGCTTTATCTGCCAATAGATAACTGACTTTGAAACCGGTGTAAATACGCCAAAATTTATGGCTTTCAGGAGTAGATGTTCTCCAACGAATTTCTAACGGGAAATCTAAATAGTGCAAAGAAAGCGTGTTTCTGTCGTAACTCTCTAATATTTGCGACGGAAATTCAAGCCCATCCGTAGGTGCTAAATTGTGGTGTAAGTTCAAATACGAGTATCCTATTCCAGGAGCGATTGCCCAAGTGCGTGCGGCATTAATCGGAAAATCCCGTACAAATCCAGTCTGAATTCCCAACGAAAGGGAACGTTGACTAAATCCCGGAGGTTTGTCTTGTAAAAGAGCGTGCGTTATTCCAATATAAAATTGATCTTCTCGGTACTTGGTGTCGACTTTCTTAACCGTATCCACCACTACAGAACTATCAACAAACTCTTGAGCTGCTGACACATAACCCATTAAAAGCATACCTATAACGATAAGTTTCTGAAACATAGTGTTGCTGTTTTTACGCTACTAAAGTACTAATAAGTGACTACTAAATCGCGATTTGCAAATAGTTATTTACAAATTCACATATTCGCAGATCTTTCATCCCTTTAAAATATATAAACCAAGCCTACTGCCAACATCTGTTTAATCTGAAAACGCGGTCCTTCGATAATTTGTTTCCCTCCTACTTCTTTTTTATTCTTGATATCGTCATCATAGATAACATGTGCTCCTACATTCGCTCTAACATATTGGTTGATCTTCATATCTAATTTAAGTTGCCAATCAATATCGATATTGCCAAATCGATTAATATAATCGGAATACAAACTCAATCGATGATCTAAAAAGATATTGGTTAAGATCTCTTTTTTCCACTGATTCGTTACCAAGAGACCAACTTCTGATTTGGAGCGTTTACCGTGCCTAATCACTTGTTTATTTTCATCGTAAATAGCCTTTTCAACACCAAAAGCTCCTTGATCTGCCAAACGCTGATCGGATACAAAAGTAGACTTCAAAGTCAAAGGAGAAAAATAAACCGTTGTACCTCGCTGCGGCAACGAATACTCTGCTCCGACCCCGACAAACAAATATGCTGGCGCTAAGAGCTTCGAAATGGGTAGTTCCGTATTGGGATAAGAGTATCCATTGGCAAATTGTGTATTAAAATTAAACTTTGCCGTATAATACCAATCTGAAATATCCGATGTTTTATGTCCAATAGTTGAGCTCAACTGAAAGGCATCATCGGTTTTTCTAGACTCCCTACCTTCTTGTTGGTTAAGTCCATAACGCAACACCAATTCCGTTTCCCAATTTAAACGACCCTTGACATACTTTCTTCTAAAATCTCCTTTAAACAAACCCGAAACGGAATTATCACCACCCGCATTCCAATTGACAAAAGAGATTTGATTGATATCAAGTCCGAGTCTGTTGTATTTCTCCCAATATCCGATTATGGTATCATTGACCGGTAAAAAGCTTAGATCAATATTCTTCGGATACAGATCTAACGGTTTTATATCAAATTTAGGCTGATTGTTGGGCACAAAAATCACCGGTCTAAAAAACGGTAAAGACAGCGAATCGTTGTAATGAATGGTTATGCTCTGAGACCCCATTCCGCCATAGCCAAAATTATCTGCTTTTTGCAAATCCATCAACGGATTAAACGGATTTTTCTTAGACTTATTTTTTGGTATTATCGTATCCGTTTTAACTATAGAATCCGCAAAAATCAGCGAATGACTCTGCGACTTAAATGAAATTTTCCCATTTGCAGAAACAAGGTTGTTTCCCCAAAAGAAGAAGATCAATAAAACACTTAAAACGAACTGATAATGATTTTTTTTTATTTCCATGTATTAATTATATTCAGTACAGACGGTACATCTATTCCACATTCCTCTTCTTGTTCCAAAACAGAGGCTTGTTCTATAAATGAATCGGGAACACCCAAAATCTTAACGCTTACATTCGGATAAAATTCCGCCACAAAAGCGGCTATTTTACTTCCAAAACCACCTGCAATCACCCCTTCCTCAATGGTATATATATGGGAATGGGTTTGTGCAATTCGATGCAATTCCTTCTCATTCAACGGTTTTATTATCGGGAAATGATAATGCGAACCGAGTAGAGTTTTCGTCAATTCAAAAGCTTTACTCACATTATTTCCTATAGTACCTGTAGAAATCATGGCAAATTTATCGCCTTTTCTCAATTTATGAATACTTTCTATATTAATTTTTTCAAAAGGTTTTTGCCAAACGGTTAAAACACCTCTACCACGTGGATAGCGAATCGCTATTGGTCCGTCTAAACCCAACTGTGCTGTGTATAAAATATTGCGTAATTCCAGCTCATTCAATGGAGCGGCAATAATCATATTAGGTATACAATTTAAGTAAGCAATATCGTAAACCCCCTGATGAGTAGCCCCATCTTCACCTACCAATCCCGCACGATCTAAACAGAAAATCACAGGCAGCTTTTGCAACGCAACATCGTGTATAACTTGATCGTAGGCCCTCTGTAAAAAAGTAGAATAAATCGCACAGTACGGCATCAAGCCCTCTGCGGCCATACCCGCCGCCAAAGTCACCGCATGTTGCTCGGCGATTCCAACATCAAAAGCGCGATCGGGAAAGGCATCCATCATAAATTTCATAGAACTCCCCGTAGGCATAGCTGGTGTAATACCGATAATTTTAGGGTTTTGTCGGGCTAGTTCAACCAAAGTCAATCCAAACACATCTTGATATTTAGCAGCTAACCCTATATCATTGGTGCTGATTAATTCTCCAGTCACACGATCAAACTTACCCGGTGCATGATACCGCACCTGATCTTCTTCCGCTTGTTTTAACCCCTTGCCCTTGGTGGTAATTAAATGTAAAAATCGGGGTCCCTTAATCTCTTTCAACCGTCTTAGTTCAGCAATTAGTGCTGGTAAATCATGACCATCTATAGGTCCTGAGTAATCAAAATTCAACGATTTAATCATGTTATTATCCCTGTGATTCCTACCGGATTTCACAGCGGTTAAATATTGTTTTAAAGCTCCAACACTAGGATCTATACCGATAGCATTATCATTGAGGATAACCAATAAATTTGCCGAGGTAACTCCCGCGTGATTTAACCCTTCAAAAGCCATACCTGAAGCTATCGATGCATCGCCAATCACCGCGATATGCTGCCGATCAAAATCCCCCTGTATCTGCGCGGCCAGAGCCATACCCAATGCAGCGGATATGGATGTAGAAGAATGTCCAACTCCAAAGGTATCGTATTCACTTTCGTCGCGTTTTGGGAAACCGCTTAAACCATTCTTTCGTCGATTGGTTTCAAACACATCACGTCGCCCTGTCAAAATTTTATGACCGTATGCTTGATGTCCGACATCCCACACTAATTTATCATAAGGCGTGTTAAAAACATAATGCAACGCAATCGTTAGCTCCATCACTCCAAGACTTGCCCCCAAATGCCCTTCTTTAACAGAAACTACATCGATGATAAACTGCCTCAATTCGCCTGCCAAACTTGACAAAGTCGATTCGGGTAATTCGCGCAGCTCTGTTGGGCTATTGATTTTTGAAAGTACTTTATTTGGCATTGTTTCTAGGAATAAAACCCAAAATTACGATTTTGTTTTTACTTTTGGTCTTCCTTAATGTAACACCTACAGAATTTTGGCTTATGGAGATGATTTTTACCGATGAATATTTTATGGAAATAGCTTTAAAAGAAGCACAAGCTGCTTTTGAGAAAGGTGAAATTCCCGTAGGCGCCATAGTAGTTTCAAACAATCAAATACTGGCTCGCACTCACAACCTTACCGAATTGTTAAGTGATGTTACAGCTCACGCAGAAATTCAAGCAATTTCATCTGCAGCTAATTATTTAGGCGGAAAATACTTAAAAGATTGCACTTTATACGTAACTTTAGAGCCTTGTTCAATGTGCGCTGGCGCTCTGTATTGGAGTCAAATTACGGCAATCGTATGTGGAGCCGCAGATCACAAACGAGGATATCGCAGTATGGGCGGGCAATTACACCCAAAAACTCAAATAAAATTTGGTGTATTGGAAGACCGCTGTGCGGCCTTGATGAAAGACTTTTTCAAAAAGAAAAGAAAATAAAGAATTGTTTAATATAAAGTTTTACTATGAAATTAAGAACATGGTTGTTACTCTTGATCGGTATAGTTGCCTTTCAAGCTTGTAAAAAATCTTCAAAAGATTTTAATTCCGATCCCTCTTTGTTTAAGGACTATATTACGAGTTATACTTCAGGTTTAATATCTACAAAAAACCCTATTCAAGTTGGACTGCAAATCCACACCGACCAATGGAAAGCCAATCAGGAAATCGAAGACAAATTATTTAGTATTTCGCCCAAAGTAAGCGGTAAAATAGTTTATCTGTCCAACAATTCTTTGAGCTTTATTCCCGAGAAGAAACTCGATCAAAATCAAGAATACCAAATCACCTTCCACTTGTCAAAAATCAGCGATGTTCCAAAGGAATTGCGCGATTTTAAATTTACCGTTAAAACTACCAAACAAGATTTCGCCATCGAAACTTGGGACTTTCAGTCCATTGGTGAAAATTACTATTTCCTAAACGGAACGATCCATACCAGTGACTGGATGTCAACTGCGGAAGCAAAAGAACTGATTACTGCAAAAACGGGTTCGAAAAAAAGCCAGGTCAAAATTATTGGAAAAACAGACGAAGCTCGTTTTTTCTCATTTGTTGTTGACAGTATCCCTCGCGACGCTTCAGAGGCAAAACTAGATATTGCCTGGGATGGTAAGTCTCAGAAAATTGATCAAAAAGGTAATTTGGAACTTGCAATCCCAGCCAAAAATACCTTTAAGATCATCGATGCCAAAATCAGCGACGACAGCAATCAATCCTTTTGGATTAATTTTTCTGATCCGATCAAACGCAATCAGAATTTCGACGGTTTAATCCAAATTCAACATACTGATGATATTAAATTTAGCGTAGATGGCAATTCGATAAAAGTATTTAGCGACACCCCATTTGACGGAGAAATTCCAATAAGCTTATTTCAAGGTTTAGAGAATGTATACGGCAAAAAAACCACCGGAGATTCTACTCTAAAGCTTGTATTTGAGCAACAAAAACCCGCTGTTAAAATGGCTAAAAACGGAACGATTTTACCGAGTTCCGAAAATTTAAAGGTCAATTTTCAAGTAACCAATCTAAAAGCTGTCGATGTAAAAATATATAAGATATTCGAGAATAACGTCCTTCAATTTCTACAAGACAATCAATTGGATGGCAAGTATAGCCTTAGAAAAGTAGCCGCGCCTATTGCAAAAACAACTCTTGATTTATCAACAGGCAATTTGTCTTCATTGAGAAAATGGAGCACTTATGCCTTGGATGTATCCGCATTGATTCGACCGGAACCGGGCGCTATCTATCGCATTGAATTTTCATTTAAAAAGAGTTATTCGCTATACAATTGTCCCGCAAACACAGAGGACGACGATACATCAACAGATGAAGAAGAGGATTCCGATATAAACATGGACTATGACGAATGGGATGAAGACAACTATTACTACTACGATTACAATTGGGAAGAGAAAGACGACCCGTGTAAAAACACTTACTATTACAATACCACAGTAGCGACAAACATACTGGCGACAGACTTAGGTGTTGTAGCGAAAAAAGGATTAAACAACACTTTTTTCTTTGCTGTGAATAACATCATCACTACAGAACCCGTGTCCAACGCTTCTATAGCTATTTATGATTTTCAGCAACAGCTACTCACTACCATAGAGACCAATATTGACGGTATAGCCAATTTTACTTTAGACAAAAAAGCCTTTTTTGCTGTCATAAAAAAAGACAATCACACGACTTATGTGAAGTTGGACGAGGGAATGGCATTGGCTGTGAGTAATTTTGATGTTGATGGGGTTAGCCTTCAAAAGGGTTTAAACGGCTTTATCTACACCGAAAGAGGTGTTTGGAGACCTGGAGATTTGATACATGTCGGTTTTATATTAAACGATTTGTCAAATCCATTACCCGACAATCATCCGATCAAAATCAAACTATCCGATCCGTTTGGAAAAGTAGTCGAGCAAAAAATTCAAACAAAAAACAAAAACAATCATTATAGCTTCACCCTTTCCACACCAGAAAATGCACCAACGGGTAACTGGGAAGCGGTTATAAGTGTAGGTGGAGCCAAGTTCTACAAACAGATCAAAATAGAAACCATCAAACCCAATCGTTTGAAAATCAAAAACGACATGGAAGGGAAATTAATTTCCTCAACGGGATCTCGCGTTAATTTTAATATCAATTGGCTACAAGGTGCTGTTGCAAAAAACCTACGTGCCGAAGTACAAGCTAAGCTAGTTCCACAAGAAACGCAATTCAAAGGATTAGAAAAATACAGTTTTAACAACAGTTTTCAATCTAAATCTGCTATAGAATTAAATCTCTTTAGTGGCAGAACTGATGAAAATGGTAATTTCTCGTTTTTCGTAAAACCGGAAAACAATTCGGAGAAGTCTGGAATGTTGAAAATGATTTTAGTGACTAAAATTCATGAAAACGGTGGCGACTTCAGCACAGATGTTTCAACGAGCACGTATTCTCCTTATAAATCCTATGTGGGTATTGCAGCTCCAAAAGGCAATAAGTATGGCATGTTGGAGACTGGTGCTAAAAACACGTTTAGCGTAGTTAGTGTCACTGAAAACGGCAACCGAAAGCCCCATAGCGACGTTCAGATCGACGTTTATAAAATCAATTGGAATTGGTGGTGGGATGCTTCAGAGAGTAGTTTTTCCAACTACAGTGCGGCAAATAATCACAAAACTTATTATTCTACAACCGTGCAAACCAATGCTTCCGGTTTGGGACAATTTGATCTTACCGTTGCAGAAGCCGATTGGGGAAGGTACCGCATTGTAACTACCGATCAGTCTAGTGGACACCTTTCATCGACAGATATCTATATAGATTGGCCAATTTGGTCCGGAAAGACCAAAGATCACGGTAATGCCGAAGCCGTTGTTTTAAATATTGCTACTGATAAAACGGAATACGATATCAAAGAGAATGCTCAAATTTCTTTTCCTTCGAGTGAAGGCGGAAGAGCTTTGATATCTGTAGAGACGGGAACAGAGGTACTCGAAACGCACTGGGTAAAAACCACTAAAGGAGAGACCATTTTCAAATTGCCTATTCGCAAAGAGATGGCGCCAAATGTGTATTTAAACATTACCCTACTTCAACCGCATGCCTCGACTTTAAATGACTCACCTATTCGATTATACGGTATAGTTCCAATAACGGTACTCAATAAGGAAACCAAATTACAGCCGGTTATCACGATGAGTGAGACCTTAAGACCGGAACAAAAAGCTTCGATTCAAATTCAAGAAGCTTCTGGGCAGGAAATGACCTATACCATAGCGGTTGTGGAAGACGGTTTACTGGATTTGACCCGTTTTAAAACACCTAATCCGTGGAAGAATTTCTATTCAAAAACCGCTTTAGGGGTTAAAACCTGGGATGTTTATAACGATGTTATTGGTGCCTTTGGAGGAACGATCAACCAAGTTTTCAGTATTGGTGGTGACGAGGATTTAGGCGGTGGACAGGCTAAAAAAGCCAATCGTTTTAAACCAGTAGTCATCTATCTAGGTCCTTTTAAACTTGAAAAAGGTAAAAAAGCAACACACGAAATCACAATTCCAAAATACATCGGTTCCGTGCGCACCATGGTTGTGGCATCTAATGCCAAAACAATGGCTTATGGAAGTGCCGAAAAAACATCAACGGTGAAAAGCCCTTTAATGATTTTGGGATCCTTACCTCGACAAGCGGTTCCCACAGAGAAAGTAACTTTACCCGTAACGGTATTTGCGACTGAAAAACACATTAAAGATGTACGGGTAAGCGTAAAAGTAGATGGTAAATTCCAAGTAATAGGAGCTTCCTCTCAATCAATTAATTTTACGGAACCCGATGAAAAAATTGTTTATTTCGAATTAGAAGTTGGTAAAACCGTTGGAAACACCAAAATTACCATCGAAGCAACTTCAGGAAAAGAGAAAGCGAATTACGAAGTTGAAATGAATATTTCAAATCCAAATCCACGTACTTTTAAAAATGAGGACGTGGTAATAGAACCCAATCAAACAGCAACCTTAGATTGGAATTCCTTTGGCGAAGCCGGATCTAATCAAGCACAACTAGAGGTTTCTAGCTTTCCGGGAGTCAACCTGAGTTCGCGTTTAAATTATTTGATCGCTTATCCGCACGGTTGTTCCGAACAGATTACTTCAGGAGTATTCCCCCAATTGTATTTGGCTGATTTCATGGAACTGACCGCTGTACAAAAAGAGAATATTCAAAGAAACGTAGCCGCGGGAATCAATCGCCTAAAGCAAAATCAATTGTCAGACGGTGGATTCACCTATTGGTCTGGATCCAATTATTACGATGATTGGACCACCTCCTATATTGGTCATTTCTTTATAGAAGCAGAGAAAAAAGGTTTTATTTTACCGGTAAACAGCAAGGCGAACTGGCTGAGTTTCCAACAAAAAACAGCCCGTCAATGGCGTCATGAACCGCGTTATAGAAATGATTTTGCACAGGCTTATCGTTTGTATACTTTAGCCTTAGCAGGATCACCAGATCTGTCTGCAATGAATAGACTTAGAGAAACACAGGGTATTTCAAACGAATCGAAATTGCGTTTAGCCGCTGCATATGCCTTAGCAGGTCAAAAAAATGGTGCCCTAAAATTAATGAGCACCAGCAGTCTTGACGGTATGGACAATTACTATTATTACGGTTCACCCGAGCGCAATCAAGCTATGGCTCTGGAAACCTATTTACTACTGGGGCAAAAAGAAAAAGCGCATCGTTTGGCATTGGAAATTGCACAAAACTTATCTTCTTCAAAATGGATGAGCACGCAAACTACAGCCTATTCTCTATACGCCATTGCATCTTATGCTAAAAACAACAACAGTGCCGATGGTATTGATATACAAACCACCTACAACGGAAAAACAGCCTCGATAAAAACCAAAAAAGCGTTTATCGATCAGCGTTTAAGCGTTACTAACCAAGGCAATAAAATAGAATTAAAAAACAATTCTAAAAGTACGGTCTACGTTAGAGTAGCCTATAGCGGTATCTTACCTGTAGGCGAAGAAATGGTTCAACAAAATGGATTGATTATTCGTTCCGCTTTTAGAACTAGCAGTGGACAAGTCATCAACCCAGTAGCTATTGCTCAAGGCAGTGAATTCAATTGCGAAATCACGGTATCGAATACCACAGGTAGACGCGTGGACAATGTTGCCTTAACGCAAATCATACCTTCGGGCTGGGAGATTTCCAATTTGAGATTTACCGAAGTTGGCGAATCGTCCAATCAAGTAGATCATACGGATATACGAGATGACCGAACCAATTTGTATTTCTCTCTTACAGCCAATAGCTCTAAAACGTTTAAGATTACCTTAAACGCATCATACCTCGGACGCTATTATATGCCAGGTATCCAAGCCGAAGCCATGTATGACCACAATTACTCGAGTAGAACTCAAGGCATGTGGGTAGAAGTCATTAAATAACAACAAGTACACCGGAACTCTAATGAGTTCCGGTGTTTTTTAACTGTAAACCAAAACTGTGAAAACAGCTCCTATCCTATCTTATTTTAAACGTCATAAAATCAAATCCATCTTGTTTTTGATTTTGTTGATCGCCTATTATTTTTGTCTGCCCAAAAATTTATTCGATAAACCGCACTCTACGGTCATCGAAAGTAGTGCCGGACATCTATTAGGTGCACAAATAGCTAAAGACGGACAATGGCGTTTTCCCGAACAAGACAGCATTCCCTACAAGTTCAAAAAGAGCGTACTGTATTTTGAGGACGAACATTTTTATCAACATTGGGGAATCAATCCCGTTGCGATAACCAAAGCACTCATTCAAAATATCAAGGCGAAAAAAGTAGTACGAGGCGGCAGTACCTTAACACAACAAACCATACGTTTGGCACGAAACGGAAAAAAGAGAAGTTATTTTGAAAAAATCATTGAAGCTATTCAAGCTACCCGTTTGGAATTTCGATACAGCAAAGACCGTATACTAACCCTATACTCCTCTCAAGCTCCTTTCGGAGGAAATGTCGTTGGCTTAGACATGGCTGCTTGGCGGTATTTCGGACTAGCTCCACATCAACTTTCTTGGGCCGAAAGCGCCACCTTGGCCGTATTGCCCAATGCCCCAAAATTGATTTACCCCGGTAAAAATCAGGAGATTTTATTAGAGAAACGCAACAAACTCTTGCTCAAACTCTACACCAACAAAGTCATCGATTTACAGACTTATGAATTGGCTTTGGAAGAACCCCTTCCACAAAAGCCCCATGAACTACCGCAAATCGCACCGCATTTACTCACTGAAGTTGCCAAAAAAACACCGGAACAACGCATTAAAACAACTCTTAATTACGACATACAGAAAAGAGCCAACCAAATTGCACAAAATTATTACAATCAATATAGTCAATCTGAAATATATAATTTATCTATATTAGTTGTTGATGTTAAAACGCGTAACATCATTACTTATATCGGTAATTCCCCAACTACCGCTGCACATCAAAAAGATGTCGACATCATACAAGCACCGAGAAGTACAGGCAGTATTCTAAAACCCTTTCTCTACGCAACGGTTCTAGATGAAGCCGAACTTCTACCCGAAACGTTAATACCCGACGTTCCAACCATGATATCCGGTTATAGTCCCAAGAATTATAATTTGAGTTATGAAGGTGCAGTGCCCGCCAATAGAGCCTTATCGCGATCCCTTAATATTCCATCTGTACTGATGTTACAAGACTATGGTGTATATCGCTTTTATGAACAATTACAAAAGCTCAAATTGCGCCATATCAACAAACACCCCAATCACTACGGATTATCCTTGATCTTAGGTGGAGCAGAAAGCAATTTGTGGGACCTGTGTCAAGCCTATGCCGGTCTATCTTCAAGCCTAAACTACTTTATCAGCAGCAAAGGCAAGTATCGCACCAACGAAATAGTCCCTTTAAACTGGAATTCAGCAACTCAAACCGATTTCGGTAGCCAAGCCACGCAAAAGAGTAATCTTGGCGCAGGCGCAATCTGGCAGACCTTTGAAGCGATGCGTGAGGTCAATCGACCAGAAGGAGATGAAGCATGGAAGTTTTACGATTCTTCTCTTGAAATTGCCTGGAAAACTGGAACCAGTTATGGAAATCGAGACGGTTGGGCAATTGGCGTCAATAAGGACTATGTCGTGGGTATCTGGGTCGGTAACGCCACAGGAGAAGGAAGACCTTCCCTGACCGGAGTAAGCAGTGCCGCACCTATACTCTTTGATGTTTTTAATTTACTACCGCGAAGCAAGTGGTTTGAAACGCCTTATAACGACCTCGAGGAAGCAGACATCTGTATCGAAAGTGGCTATATAGCGCAAGAAAATTGTCCGAGCAAAAAAGAATGGATCGTATCACGCGCTAAAAAAACAAAAAATTGCCCTTTTCACATCTTGGTACACTTAGATGCAACAGAACAATACCGCGTCAACAGCAGTTGCGAATCCATAGAGAACATTCATGCTAAGCCATGGTTTCAACTACCTCCTATTCAAGCTTTCTACTACAGAAACCACCATATAAACTATACCGATCTACCGCCGTTTAGAGCAGACTGCATCGCACAAAACGCTTCGCAATTGGACTTTATATATCCGAAACATCAAATGACGATCTATTTAACCAAGGATTTTAATTCGAAGCTGCAACCGTTTATCGCCAAAGCAGCCTCATCAACAGGCAACAAAACGCTATTTTGGTATTTGGACAATAACTACCTCGGTACAACGACCAATTTCCACGAGTTTGAAATTAAAACAACCACAGGTACTCATCGACTAAGTATTACCGATACCAACGGGAATGAAAAGATGATTGAGATTTATGTAAACAGTAGTTCGTAATTCGTAATTCGTGAGTTGTGATTCGTGAGTTGTGATTCGTGAGTTGTGATTCGTGAGTTGTGATTCGTGAGTTGTGATTTTGCGAGTTGTGATTAAGGGACGCCTAACAACTACGGAATTGGAATAGCAAAACCCAGTCCGAGTCTTATACCATCTAAAGATTTAAAATCTTTGTACGTATTAAACTCATAGGTATATCCCAGACTGAAATCAATGATGCCAAAAAGGCTGACAATCCCATCTGGCGTTACACTCCAAGGTGATACACTGGTTCTCAACTTAAATAAAAACAACGAATCATTCGAATTTAGAAACATTGGAGTACCGTGATCATAGGTATTAAAAAC
The DNA here is from genome assembly GCF_024171535.1 of Flavobacterium sp. HSC-61S13. GTDB lineage: Bacteria > Bacteroidota > Bacteroidia > Flavobacteriales > Flavobacteriaceae > Flavobacterium. The sequence continues at coordinate 71,302 of NZ_JALJZV010000016.1, forward strand.
ATATACAAAACCAGCTTCTGGAATCGCGATAAAACGCTCTTTCATATAGCCCATATTGGCATTTATCGACATTTCAACCCGATGGTTATTAGCCAATACCTTAGAAACTCCCGGTCCAACTTGGAGGTAATTACCGCCACTATTGATATAAGCTAGATTAAAAATCGGTTTCCAAGATGACTGAGCGAAGCCTGAAATACTCCAACAACACCCTATAAAAAAAATCCACTTTTTCATATAAAAATCCATACAAACACTGATAACACAAGATACATAAATATAATTAAATCAGCGTATTACTCGACTGGGATTTTATGAAACCTTAATAACAAGTAGATGAATTAAACGAGGCAACGACTTTTCTAAGCGATGAAATAAGTACTTCTCCATTAGCTATATAACAAAAAAACCGCTAACTCTGAGAGTAAGCGGTTTAAATTTATTCTGAAACTTCATTCCCTTTTTCATCAAAGAAATGGTATTCTAGAAACGTGTAAGCGTCACGTGGTATAATTTTTATCCATTTTTTATATTCAAAAAACCATTTTGAACGTACTGATGGAAAACCTTTTGTCAGATATGCTGCAACAAAAGGGTGTGTATTCAAAACCACCTTAGGGTGATCTTTTACAATTCTTTCTAGGCTAGACTTGATTTTATCGACAATTAAGATAGGAGCCTCTATTTCTCCGTTTTCATTATTCGGATCTTCTTCTCTTGTCTTGATATTTACTTCTGGTCTAACTCTTTGTCTAGTGATTTGAATCAATCCAAATTTACTAGGAGGCAAGATCTTATGTTTTGCTTTATCATCACTCATTTCTTCTTTGAGGTAATCATATAGTTTTTTTCTATTCTCTGGATTACCCATATCAATAAAATCCACTACAATAATACCACCCATATCGCGGAGTCTGAGTTGTCGAGCAATTTCGGCAGCCGCGATTAAATTGACCTCAAGAGCAGTATCTTCTTGAGACTGAGCTTTGTTAGAGCGATTTCCACTGTTCACATCTATCACATGCAACGCCTCTGTATGTTCTATGATCAGGTAGGCTCCTTTACTCATAGAAACGGTTTTCCCGAAGGAAGTTTTAATCTGGCGTTCAATGTTGTACTTTTCAAAAAGAGGTAACTCTTTTGATTGGTAATGCTTCACTATAGAAACCTTTGAAGGAGCAATCTCTTGCAAATAGTCCTTCGTTTGATAGTACAACTCTTCATCATCTATATATATCCCAGTGAAGGTATCATTGAAAACATCTCTTAAAATCGAAGATGCTCTATTGACCTCACCCAATACTTTAGAGGGATGATGAGCGGTAACTAACCTTTTGCACATACTGTTCCATTTGTCCATTAAGTTTTGCAAGTCTTTATCCAACTCGGCCACTTTCATGCCTTCTGCAACGGTGCGTACAATAACACCAAAGCCTTTCTGTTTGATCGATTGAACCAAGCGCTTTAAACGCTCTTTTTCTTCTTTGGACTCAATCTTTTGTGAAATCGAAATACGATCTGAAAAAGGCACCAGAACTACATATCTACCAGCCAGTGAAAGCTCAGAGCTTATTCTTGGCCCTTTCGTAGAGATTGGTTCTTTGACAACCTGAACCAGAAGCGATTGATTAGCACTCAACACATCCGTGATGGTACCGTCTTTATCAATTTCCTTTTCAAAAGGAATGCTTTTTAGGGAGTAATCTTTTAATTTACCTGCGCTTACAAGTTTCGTGAATTTCAACAGGGTCGGTAGGTTCGGACCTAAGTCATGATAATGAAGGAATGCGTCTTTCTCAAATCCCACATTTACAAATGCAGCATTCAATCCGGCCACTGGTTTTCTTATTTTTGCAATAAAAATATCCCCTACTTGAAAACCGTTATCCTCTTCTTTATCCCTGTGTAATTCAATTAGTTTTCCATCTTTTAATAAGGCAAAATCTACGGCTTCAGAATTGGATCTAATGATTAATTCTTTATTCACACGGTACATTTTTATCCATACTTTGTTGTTGATTGTTTTGACAAGTTAACGCTTAACAAAAAGGTACAGATGGATTAAACAATCTTTTTACAAGTTTATAAAAAACTTATAATTCTTCACTGATTTTAATTATTAAAATATAAATCTATGAAAAAAAATCTAATATATTTCTTTTTTTTAAAAAAAGAAAAAGTAGTTTAAAACTACTTTTTCTTTTTGTGACGGTTAGCTCTCGCTCTTTTTTTACGTTTGTGAGTCGCTACCTTATGTCTTTTTCTTTTTTTACCACTTGGCATAATGTGTGTAGTTTAGAGATTAATACTTATTTAATTTTTACTTCTGTGTTTGATTTAACGCCTTCTACAAATACCTTAGCTGGTTTGAAAGCCGGGATATTGTGTGCTGGAATCTTGATTGTAGTGTTTTTAGAAATGTTTCTTCCCGTTTTCTCAGCTCTTGTCTTGATGATAAAACTTCCGAAACCTCTTAGGTATACGTTATCACCCGATTCTAATGCGTGTTTAACTTCTTCCATAAAAGTTTCAACCGTCGCCTGCACGTCTCCTTTTTCAAGCCCTAATTTCTCCGAAATTTTAGCTACAATGTCTGCTTTCGTCATTTTAGTTATAATTTATTTTATTGTCGTCTGTTTTTTTTAGAGTGTGCAAATATATTAATTAATAATCCAATAATTCAACGTTAATCGATTAAAATTTAATCATATAAAGTTTTAAGTTTGCAGTTCACAAATTTTAAGATGCTTTTTTCTAACAAACTAATTGCTTGGTACTTACAAAACAAACGGGATTTACCTTGGCGTAAAACACAAGATCCCTACGCAATTTGGCTGTCAGAAATTATCTTACAACAGACCCGAGTTGCTCAAGGAATGCCTTATTATGAAGCCTTTCTGACACATTACCCAACAGTACTCGATTTAGCTCAAGCCCCTGAAGATGAAGTATTAAGACTATGGCAAGGCCTGGGGTATTATTCCCGCGCACGTAATCTGCATGCAACAGCAAAAAAAGTAAGCGTCGATTTTAATGGTAACTTCCCCGCTACTTATAAAGAACTTATTTTACTCAAAGGCATCGGCCAATATACCGGAGCAGCTATCGCTTCTTTTGCTTTTGATGAACAAGTAGCCGTAGTCGACGGAAATGTCTTTCGCGTTTTGTCGCGATATTTCGGCATTTTATCCGATATATCTACCTCAACCACGAAAAAGGAATTTACCGCCTTAGCAACTACTTTATTACCTAAAAAACAAGCAGCATTGTTTAATCAGTCCATAATGGATTTTGGCGCTATGCATTGCACACCAAAAAAACCCCTATGCCCCACTTGTCCTTTTAGTGAAAACTGTGTCGCTTATCAAACCAATCAAGTAGCGCTTTTACCCATTAAACTAAGTAAAACCAAAGTCAGCTCACGCTTCCTAAATTACTTGATTTACAAAGACCCACTAAATCAAACACAAATACAACAACGAACCGATAAAGATATTTGGCAACAATTGTATGAGTTTCCACTCATAGAAACCTCAAACACCGTCGAAGAAACCACTATACGCGATCAAATTTACAGCATAGACACCAATAAGTCTACGAAACGTATCACCAAAATGAACTCGGAGCCAATCATCCACAAATTATCACATCGAAAACTACATATTAACTTCTGGGAAATCGAAGTGGACCAGGTACTCAATCAGGGACTTGCCTTTTCTAGCCTTAAAAAGTTTGCTTTTCCAATAGTTATTCATAACTTTATAGTTCAGCATTACGAATAAGGCAACTTCAAACTCTATAAATCTTGAATTTATTTTTCTGTCAATTATGAATGGAACACTCAACAAAGTAACCCTTATTGGTCATCTTGGAGATGACGTAAAAATGCATTATTTCGAAAACGGAAATTGCATTGGTCGTTTTGCTTTAGCAACGAACGAAGTATACATCAATAAAACGACCAACGAAAAAATAACTTCGACAGAATGGCACAATCTAGTAGTCCGAAACAAAGCGGCAGAACTGTGTGAAAAATACCTTTCAAAAGGAGACAAGATCTATATCGAAGGACGTATCCGCAGTCGACAATGGCAGGCAGAAGACGGCACCGCCAAACATACCACAGAAATCCAAGTCATGGAGTTTATATTCCTAAACACCAAAAAAGACACCGATTCCAAGGGAAAAAACACACCCCTATCCGAAAAACAAATCGCGATAAACAATTTTGAAATTCCACGAGAAAACAACGAAGACGACTTGCCTTTTTAAGCTAAAGATTCTATAACAGTAGTATAATTATCCAATCTCAGTAGATCAATCTACACGTACACGAGAATCAAGATAACTATACTACTGCTTTTTTTAAGCACATTGGATCACTTTTTCTCATATTAACGACTAATTTTGCGCGCTAGATTGTATATTTACCCCAAAACAAACTCGTCGAGAAAACACCATTATAAATCTATCATTTCCAATGAAATATCGCATTAGCATACTGAGCATCGTTGCCCTTTTTATAAGCTGTAGTTTTTTATCGTGCAAAGATGCACCACATCCAAAACCCGACGCACTACTGAGCTTAGAATATCCAGTAGCAACCTACGAAAGCTTTAGTGGCGATTGTCATTTTAAATTTGATAAAAACCAATGGGCCAACATACAAAAAAAACCTTCTTGCAGTTTTGAAATTCATTACCCTGAAATGAAGGCAACGGTTTTTATCAACTACAAACCGATAGACAACAACCTTACCGCTTTACTAAAGGATGCTCAAAAACTAACCTACGAGCACTTTATCAAAGCCGACGAGATCACCTCACAACCCTTTATCAACAACAAAGACAAGGTTTACGGCATGTTTTACTCCGTTGAAGGTGATGCAGCCACAAATGCTCAATTCTACGCTACCGACAGCGTTAAGAACTTTATGGTAGCCTCGCTATACTTTTACGCCAAACCAAACTACGACTCCATATTACCCGCAGCAGATTATATCAAAAAAGACATGTATCGCATTATGGAATCCATACAGTGGAAAAGCGAATAAGTTAGAAATCGCTTGGAAAAGGCCATAAAAAAAAGACTGTTTCACCTTGTGAAACAGTCTTTTTTTACACCATCCATACGTTAGAACTTCGTCTCGTTTATTAACTGGCTTTTTTAGCTTCAAAATGAGAAACCTTATAAATTCCATTGGCGATTTTCTCAACCGTTTTGGTAATGGTCTCTGCGTTTTGCTTGGAATCATCAAACTCCAAAGTAGCCTTTTTAGTCTCAAAATCTACTTTAGCCATTTTAACTCCATCCAAAGCAGCTAATTTTGATTCGATCAATTTAGCACAGCCCAAAGCACAAGTCATACCCTCTACTTCAAAGCTGGCTTGTTCAATCGCACCAGTACCACTTACTTCTGTCAAAACCTTTTCTTCTTGATCTGCAGAAACCGCTTCTGGTTTCCCTGCTTCTTTACAAGCAGATAAAAGCACTATGCTCAACGCAAACCCAGCAATATATTTTGTAATTTTCATCGATTATCTATTTAATATACAAATTGTTCTGTAGTACAAAAATACAAAAAAGCAAGCAATACAACTTCGTTTTTTCAATTCAATTGTTTTAAAATTCAATTCTTTATCACTTTAAAATCGATACGGTCTTCTTCATTAATCCAAGCATTTATAAAATAAACACCACTTCTTAAGAAAGATAAACTAATCCTAGCTTCCACAGACTCCTGCACCAATTGACCACTGCTGTTATACACCATTAACCTCGTCCGATCAGTCTCTTTCAATTTAACATATTCAAGGCGTCCATCTATCTCTATCACACGGACCACTTCATACATATCTTCTTCATATTCCACACGTAATAAATCAAAAATCATTTCATAAACCTCTCCAGAATCTCCTCTCATTTCTGAATAGAGCGTAGCTACCGTTTTAGAAGTTCCACACTTATTGCGCACAGTAACTTGAACATCAATAGCCCAAGGCTTTTTAGGTCCTTCTGCTTTTCCTTTTAAAAAACTACCCCGAAAACTCACCTCGTTACTATTGGGATATTTCTTAGGCAAACGCTCCCAATCAAAGCTTTCGATTCCTTGTATGCCAAGAATTCCTTCAGCAGGTTTTAATTGAACATCAACATGTGCTTCAGAACGATCCGATTCTATATAAACACTTGGTCGGCCAACCCAAATATCCCGAACATAGGTATTCCACCCACACTTCTCCGCATAGGTTGTTAATTGCAATCGAACCAAACCATTTGCATTACTATTGGACTTCTTCCGAATCGAAATTTTATCACCACTACCGCCTGTTACTGTAACTAAATCCGCCCCCTTAAGAATCTCCCAATTGTAATAACTAGCCAATTCTGGAGCAGAGAATGTACCCGAGCTACAAACTGGTGTTTGCCCGACAATATTTATCTCAGACTCATTCTCACACCTAAAGTAGCAATTATCCACAACCCCAGTAAAACCCCGAAGCTCCTCCGCCAACCAATCGCCCGTTTTCCGATTAAAGGCAAGGTGCTTTTCATTATCAGTTTTCTCATCCTGGAAAGCTGTGACGAAGTTATCAAACGGAATTCGATATGATCCTGAAGGCGGATTACTCGCCCTATACAACCTAGAGTAATCCTTCTCATTAAAAATTCGCTGTCCCAAACCCACATCCAATCCGCTGTAAACGGGTACAAAATTAAAAGGTCTTAGCTGTAAATTATTATCTAATTTAAAATCATAGTTCCCCCCGGCAAAAATATCTAGCGGAACCTTTGAAGAGGTAATATTTCGAATTTGCTTATAAAGTATCTTGGTTACAGTCCACCTCGCAATTCGAACCCTGTTATAAATTCTGATATAATACCCCAAACTTCTATTTCCAATATTTGGACTTGCATAAATTTCCAAATTAATACCTCCGAAACTACCCCGACTTCCTTCGGCAGGAATATGTCCCCAAACAATAATATCTCCGAAATTGATAAATTGTTTTAAACCACAACCACTACCGTTGCTCATTGCTATATTTCGCGTTTTTTGCGGATACCCCATATCCCTTAACTCTTGCTGCCAATCATCAAACAGACCAGAACTTTCGTTGACCTCCTTAACCAACTGCTGCGTCCCAGCAGCCTGCAACATCGCTCTAACATTATTCCGCATGGTTTTTCTACTGGCCAAAGCAAAATATTCTCGCGGCACATCATAGGCTACATCATTTGCCGCTATCAATACGGCCTGCGGAATATGAGCTCCTTGATGCGGAGCATCTTGAGAAATATACAAACGAGTTTGATGGTCTTCGTTGCGGTTTTCCATGTCGCGCAAGGCATATCTGGCAATAACCCCTCCCATACTTTGCCCCAACACCACGTTGGGCTCCGTACTGCCAGACTCCGCCTTTCGTCTATTGACGTATTTGATGATGTCCTGCAATAAATAGGCATTGCGCTGCAAATAATCGGCACCCGACTCCCAATTGATATAGATGATGTCGTAGGTACTTAATTCCCCGATTAAGCTAAAAGATTCAGCATTCGTATAATTTTCTAAAAAAGTTTTCCATTTCGCCTCACCCAAACCGTCTTTGCCTGGATTTAAACCCGAATCATACCCCTCGGCTACTATTAAGGGTTTTCGGATGATGCAATCAGCTCTGGCATAACGAATCTCCAACATAGCCTCATTAACTTCATTAAGATATGCGCGGGTTCCTTTAAAAAACATTGGAATAACTTTATCACATGCAACTGTTGTTTGCAGAGAAACTACATTTACACTACTCTGACTGTGTATCGACTTTCCGTCAACTAAATCCATTTTAACCCGCCACAAATACGAACCAGATTCTGGGAAATTCACCGTTAACTTCCCACCAAAGTCCAAGGCTTTAAACCCCTCACCGATACCAAAATCAATACTAATTCCCCGGATTGAATCGCCCATATTTGTCCACCACAAGTCCTTTGGAAATTGCACGTTGACATTCAAATTATCTATTTGATTTTTTACGGGCGCCACAGCAAAACTCTGTTTGATTTCGTAGGGATTTTGCCATATTCCAGCAAGGTATTTATCGTAAAATACCTGACCTTCCCGCTCTATCAAAGGCTCCGATTCGTCGTTTTTAAACCGGGCATATTTATAATAGATACCGCTTAAAACAACCTTGTCACTAAGTTGATACGCTTCCCAAAGTTCCTCTACATCTTGCGGAGGAACGATAATCCCGTTATCCTCTGTATCCATTTTCGCCAAACTTAAGGTGCTGGCTATTTGCAAAACCCGATCACCGTCAACAGTATCTCGTAAATGCGGTTCTCTATAAACACCGCTAAATTTTGTGATGTCATCAAACACCAACGATTTGTCCAATAAAATCCCGTAAGGCACCCGCTGTTTTTCCAAACCCGAAAAAACCAGCTCCATATGCGCTTTGACTTCTTCAAAGCTCGAAAACGCGATTTCTTCTTCCTGCTGATTTTGAGCCCCAATATTCGCACTGACTGCCATCATCATCAACCACAGTCCTATTTTTATAATCTTATACCTGCTATTTTTCATCTCACCTTAATGTCATTTCATATTATATTGCATATCAAAACGGCCGTCTCGGATCTTGACCACAGCCCTTTCTTCCGTCCATACATCAAACCAAAACACCCCCGAAACAATTCGCAACTCGGGATCGTGTTTACTGATCGTCAATTCTCCAAAATACTGCTCGGAAGTTCTATAGACAATTGGATTACCAAAACGAATACCATCAGATCCCGTCTGCCATTCATAATACGAAAACTCCCCGTAAGCCCCAAGAGAATCCGAAAACGCCCCTAAACGATAGGTTTTCCCCTCTTCAATTGGATACCCATCTATAGTGATTTTAAGATAGACATCAGACGCAAACGATTTTTTGTATTGCCAAACCATAATAGAAAGACCTTTATCTCCATAATAGTTTAAACCATCACTCGCTGATCGATAATTTGGATGAAATTTCTCTCCATTTACATAACAGCCGAATGTTTTTTTTCCCTCCTGAGTTTTATCCGGTAAATTATCATCGCCCAGTTTACATCCCGCAAACAGCAACACCACTACGATACTTTGTAAAATTTTATTCATCGCCCAATCTTTTATTTCAAACTATATTTCATATCAAAACGGCCGCCGCGGATCTTGACCACAGCTCTTTCTTCCGTCCATACATCAAACCAAAACAAACCCGAAATAATCCGCAACTCGGGATCGTGTTTACTAATCGTCAATTCTCCAAAATACTGCTCGGAAGTATAATACGTTTTTCCCCACCGCCGTCCCGGCTCTCCAGAGTCCACCGAATAAGACAACTCCGCGCAAGCCCCAAGAGAATCCGAAAACACCCCTAAACGATAGGTTTTCCCCTCTTCGATTGGATATCCATCTATGATCATTTTAAGATAGACATCAGACTCAAACGATTTTTTGTATTGTTTAACCATGATAGAAAGACCTTTATCTCCATAATAATTTAAACCATTACTTGCTGATCGATAACTTGGATGAAATTTCTCTCCATTTACATAACAGCCGAATGTTTCTTTTCCCTCTTGAGTTTTATCCGGTAAATTATCATCGCCCAGTTTACATCCCGCAAACAGCAACACCACTACGATACTTTGTAAAATTTTATTCATCGCCCAATCTTTTATTTCAAACTATATTTCATATCAAAACGGCCGCCGCGGATCTTGACCACAGCCCTTTCTTCCGTCCATACATCAAACCAAAACAAACCCGAAATGATCCGCAACTCGGGATTGTGTTTGCTAATCGTCAATTCTCCAAAGTGCTCGAGAGAAGTGTAATAAACTTTTTTCCTTTGAACCCCCGGCATATTCGTATCTACATAATACGATAGCTCGCCAGAAACTCCCAAAGAATCCGAAAACGCCCCTAAACGATAGGTTTTCCCCTCTTCAATTGGATACCCATTTATGGTGATTTTAAGATAGACATCAGACGCAAACGATTTTTTGTATTGCCAAACCATGATAGAAAGACCTTTATCCCCATAATAGTTTAAACCATCACTCGCTGATCGATAATTTGGATGAAATTTCTCTCCATTTAAATAACAGCCGAATGTTTTTTTTCCCTCCTGAGTTTTATCCGGTAAATTATCATCGCCCAGTTTACATCCCGTAAACAGCAATACCAATACGATACTTTGTAAAATTTTATTCATCGCCCAATCTTTTATTTCAAACTATATTTCATATCAAAACGGCCGCCGCGGATCTTGACCATAGCCCTTTCTTCCGTCCATACATCAAACCAAAACACCCCCGAAACAATTCGCAACTCGGGATCGTGTTTACTGATCGTCAATTCTCCAAAATACTGCTCGGAAGTCCTATAGACAATTGGATTACCAAAACGAATACCATCAGATCCCGTCTGCCATTCATAATACGAAAACTCCCCGTAAGCCCCGAGAGAATCCGAAAACGCCCCTAAACGATAGGTTTTCCCCTCTTCAATTGGATACCCATCTATAGTGATTTTAAGATAAACATCAGACGCAAACGATTTTTTGTATTCCTTAACCATTATATAAAGGCCTTCGTCTCCATAATAATTTAAACCATCACTCGCTGATCGATAACTTGGATGAAATTTCTCTCCATTTACATAACAGCCGAATGTTTCTTTTCCCTCTTGAGTTTTATCCGGTAAATTATCATCGCCCAGTTTACATCCCGTAAACAGCAACACCAATACTAATCCCTGTATACATTTCTTCATACGACCTCGTTTTTAACAAACACTATATTTCATATCAAAACGGTAGCCTCAGATTTTAATGTTCATCTTTCAAACCCTCAGCCTTGATTAGCTCTTTGATACGCAAGCGCATTCAAACACCAAAGCGCATTCAAAAAAAGCATAACTACCTATATATAAGACACCTAAAAACCAAACAAGTCATCGATTAAAATGTTAATTAACAAAAAAAGAACACCATACTAGCTAGAATAAAAGCTGAAATATGACTGTAAGATCCAGTCCAATTCGCCTTGTTCGTAAACTATGGTATTCCTTAAACCGACACAGAACGTTCAGTTAGTTGTTTTTTAAAACCAAAAAAGGCAGCAACCTTACGGTTGCTGCCTTACAAAAATTACTTTTTATGGATACTAGAAAAACGGCTTATTTAAAGTCGGCATCAGTAACTCCTTCATTTATTTTTATTTCTGAAACTTTCAATTCGATTTCAATACCCACATTCATCTTGATCGTATAAGGAAATTTAACTCCTTTTACTTCTTTATAATCGGAATAATAAACCTCTTGAACACCGGTTTGTCCACCTTGCTCCACAGTTGTAAAAGTGGCTACTTTTAAGCCCGTTGCCACATCATAGAAATTGGTTTCTTTACCTTCTTTTACAGCATAAGCCTCTTTACCATTAATCATTTCGATACCTGTTAAAGTTACATTTGCCTTATTTTTCAACGTCAATTCAGCAAAGGGATATGCACCTCTTCTCGCTTCTTCTAAGTCCTCACCTGTCAAATCTGCTTTCTGACCTTGTTGAACCATATAACCGGTTTTTGGAGTCACAACCTGTTTTGACATAACATTGCCCATCATCGATTGCTCTGACAACATCTGACCTTTGTCTGTTACTTTTGTCAAACTCTCCAAGGGCATTCCTTGAACAGTTCCAGCTGATTTCATAAGCACGGTACGAACAGCCTTTACAGCCTTCTCTCCACCAATAGCTTTGATATATGAATCCACTACAGTATTTACTGTTACTCCAGCAGGAAGTGGTTTGTTTACCTCTGGTTTTGTCGTTGGGTTACCAAACTTATCGAAATAAGCAATCGGCATTCCCAATTTCTCTAACCCTGGTAATACATCCGCTGCCTTACCCACGATCACTACACGCAATTGCTCCGCCAAGAAATACTTCTGAGCTGCCTTACGAACATCTTCTACCGTCACAGCATTGATATCCTTGATGTAATTTTCATAAAAATCCGCTGGTAATTTATCCAATTCCGTATTTAAAGCATAACGAGCGATCGTTTCCGGTTTTTGAATATCCATTACGAATTTTCCGATATATTTTGCTTTTGCATTTTTTAAATCCTCAGCAGAAACCAACTCTTTTCTAATTTTCTCTACTTCATTAAAGAATTCAGTAACCGCACTGTCCGTTACTACATTTCTCACAGAAGAAGTCGCCTTAAATTTTGCTGGGAATTTTCTAGCATTTCCTATTGATGAATAAGCACCATATGTCCAACCATGTGCCTCGCGAAGATTTAAAAACAACCTTCCTTCACCACCACCACCTAAGATCTGATTCGCCAAGATTGCAGCGAAAAAGTCTTTATCCGTGATTTTTAAATCCACCAAATTAACCAAGGCAATTTCCGATTGAACGGCATTACCCATATCAATAAAATTGATCGCTGCTTGCGGTAGGTTTTGCGGTTTACCCACATTCGATTTTGGAGCCGAAGCTTTTTTCCAGTTGCCAAATAATTTAGTAACTAGTTTTTCTGTTTTCTTATAATCTACATCTCCTACAATAACCAAATATGCATTTTCCGGAACAAAGAAGTCAGCATAATGCTTTTGAACATCTTCAAAGGTCACTTTATTCAAAGTTTCCTCTGTCACAAATTCACCTGCAGGATGATTCACACCGTATACCAAAGCATTTTCAACTCTAGCAGCTACTGCAGTTACACTTTTCTCAGAAGATTTAATACCTTCGATTGCTTTGGCTTTTTCTTTTTCAAACTCCTCTTTGGTGAATTTGGAATGAAGTGCTCCATCGGCCATCAAACTCAATAGGGTTTCCGAGTATTTTGACAAACCGCTGGCATAAGCTCCCTTATCCCAAAATCTAAAATCAGCTCCTAAGAAATCGACTTCTTCATTGAATTGATCTTTAGACATTTTGTCTGTACCTGCTCCCATAATAGCGGAAGCCAAAGTAGACACCCCTGCTTTCTGTCCTTCCAAATACAAAGGAGCATCTAGAGTCAAACTATAGGTAACGCGGGGTAGTTTATGATTTTCAACAATTAATACCTTTAATCCGTTTTTAAGTGTAAACGATTTCGGCTTTTCCACATTTACTGTCGGAGCAGCTCCAGGCTTAGGCTGTGATCTATCTTGTGCTTGCATAGTAGTAATTGCCAAAAACAAGCTTGTTGTTAATATAAATATTTTTTTCATTTTCAAGTTCTATTGCTTATTTTTTAACTGAGTCTTTCACTGGTATATAATCTAAAACCAATCGTTGATTTGAATTAAGGTATTTTTTAGCTACCTCTCTAATCTCTTCTCTGGTCACAGAACGATAAATATCGATTTGTGTGTTAATCAAATTAATATCTCCATACAACAAATAATTTGAAGCCAAATTCTCTGCTAATCCTTCCAAATCTGAATTGCTTTCAACATACTGATTCTCAAAAGTATTTTGAAGCTTTTGGAAATCTCTTTCAGAAATCAATTCCGTTTGAAGTTTCGCGATTTCCACATCGATTTCCTTTACTAAGTCGTTTAATTCAAAACCCTGCATCGGGATTCCATAAACGAAATAGATTCCATAATCTTCTTGACTATAACTAAAAGAAGCTACTTCTAGAGCCATCTTTTTATTATCTACCATTTCCTTATACAATCTAGAGCTTTTCCCTCCAGACAATACCGCAGCGATCATTTCCAACACTCGAGCGTCACGAGTTTTCATTGATGGTGTTCTATAAGCGGTAACCACCATTGGCAACTGAATATTCGGATCTTGGTATTCGGCTTTGATCTCTTTTACGATTGGATCCTCTTCGATATGAGTTCTCTTGATAGCTGGACCTTTTGCAATTTCTCCGAAATACTTTTTAACCCAAGTTTTAGCCTGATCTTTTTCAAAATCACCAGCCACCACTAAGACAGCATTATTAGGGATATAGAATTTTTTATTGAAAGCTAAAAACTCATCTAAAGTCGCAGCGTCCAAATGCTCCATAGAACCAATTGGAGCCCAACGGTATGGATGTTTTACAAAAAGATTTTTCTTTACTTCTGTAAATAAGTTCCCGTATGGTTGATTATCTACACGTAATCTCTTTTCTTCCTTTACCACTTCATTCTGCGTACTCACTCCGATTTGATTGATCACGGGATGCATCAAACGCTCTGATTCCATCCACAAAGCCAATTCTAAATTATTTGAAGGAAAAACCTCGTAATAATAGGTTCTATCATCTGATGTGTTTGCGTTATTCTGACCTCCGTTTGCCGTAACGATTTTAAACCATTCCCCGCGTTGGATATTTTTAGTACCCTCGAAAAGTAAATGCTCAAAAAAGTGAGCGAATCCTGTTCTTTCTGGATTTTCGTCTTTAGCACCAACGTGATACATCACCGAAGTGACCACTACAGGAGCCGATTTGTCTTGATGAAGTACCACATGAAGACCGTTGTCTAACGTATACTCTTCAAAGGCTACTTTTTGAGCTGAGGCTGCCCCACCAATAATTAATGCGGCACTCAAAGCTGTTAAAGATTTTCTCATGGTATATAATTTAATTTTAGGTTTACCCAAAATTAGTCGCCTATCAATAAAAATTGTTACACCTTTAATTATAAAACTTGAACTAATCGTCATTTTTATAGGCTGCTTCAGCTGTAAAAAATTCAATTATAAAACATTAGTTGTAAACCAATAATAAAAATTTGTATATTTGCAGACTTTTAAACATTATATTATGTACGCAATCGTAGAGATAGCAGGGCAACAATTTAAAGTAAGCAAAGACCTAAAAGTTTATGTTCACCGTTTGCCTCAAGAAGAAGGAGCTACTATCAGTTTTGATAAAGTTCTTTTAATTGATGACAACAACAACATTACTTTAGGCGCCCCAGCTATAGAAGGAGCTTCTATCGAAGCCAAAGTATTAAGACACCTACAAGGTGACAAAGTAATCGTCTTCAAGAAGAAAAGAAGAAAAGGTTACAAAAAGAAAAACGGTCACAGACAAGCTTTGACTCAAATTGTTATTGAAGGTATCAATGCAGGAGGAGCAAAGAAAAAAGCGGCTAAAAAAGAAAAAACTGCTGAAGCAGCTGAATAATTATTAACATTTAAAACTAAAACGTCATGGCTCACAAGAAAGGTGTCGGTAGTTCTAAGAACGGTAGAGAATCAGAATCGAAACGCTTAGGTGTTAAGATTTACGGTGGTCAAGCAGCTATTGCTGGAAACATCATCATTAGACAAAGAGGTTCTAAGCACAATCCAGGTGAAAACGTTTACATGGGTAAAGATCATACTTTACATGCAAGAGTTGCTGGAATCGTGAAATTTGAAAAGAAAAGAGACAACAAATCTTTTGTTTCAATTCTTCCATTTGAAGCTTAAATCCTTGTCTTGCTCTTAGCAATAACAGCAAACAAAAATATAAAGACGCTCCTAGAGCGTCTTTTTTTATGGATCAGAGCCAACAGCGTCTTCTTTTACTCTCCCACCCCCGCTTCACTTTATTATTTACTTTTTTTACGAGTAGTATAGAACTATGAATCTCCCTAGCGTATTACCGTACCCAACGACTGCTAATAACACACCAGTCGATTCCGTTCGTCATTCTTCTGACTCCTATTTACCAACTGTAGACTTCTGTAGTTTTTAGTCGTTAGACAACGCTTTTTTACTTATTCCCAACTAATTTTCAGCGATTAATAAGCTGTTTTTAATTATACAGTCAAAAAAAGCTAAAAAAAATAACAACAGCAGTCAAATCACCCCCGTTAAATTAACTGTAAAAATAGAATCAAATACTTTATTTAACAAATAAAAAAGCAATTACACAACCGAATACGCAAAATAAATTAAAAATACACAAATGATAAAAAAAGTTTTTTTTAGTAAATAGTATTATTTATTTTTGGTCTAAATAAAAACAATAATTATATTTTATGAAAAATATCAGAATTTTTGCTTTTCTAGCAATTGCAAGTTTGCTTACAGTAAGTTGTTCAAGCGATGATTCCACACCAAATCTACCTACGGAAACTCAAAAAGAGCTTGAAGCTAAATTCCCGGTAGTTGGAACTTATGAATACGCGCATGGAGCGATGAAGATTCCTTATGTATTCACTGCACAGTCGTTGGTTGTTCAAAACTCCAACATGAGTGGCGAAGACACCGAAGAAGTTGTGGTTAAGGCTTATCAACAAATTAAAGATGGTGTATATAAAATCGTAACAAGAGAGAGTAAAACAGCACAATACACCGCTTTTTTCTTAAGAAATGTGACTAACGAGAGCCTTGAAATCAACATGGACCATAGTTTTGCTACGGAAAAAGAAGCCATCGACAGCAAATATGCTGATCCTAACGAAGGGCCTAATTCTACACATACAAAATTTGGTTGGTTAAAATTAAATAAAGCATCCATTGCATCCATTGCCCTACCGGTTTCTGGAAAATTTATTTTTGACGGAACAAGTCAACCAGGAGGAGGAATATACACCTATGCTTTCACCAATGAAAAAGTGACCTTTGACTCTGGGCATGGTGCTTATGACATGAAAGTTTTAAACTTTAATAAGACAACCAATAAAATACTTTTAGAGGGATTGGATACTAAAGCGGGAACTTTCTATGTGGCTCAATTAAAAGACATAACTACTAAGTCAGTACAAATCGCTAGAGTAACTAAAGCTCCGCTAGAAGGGTCTAACCCTAAAGCAGAGGCAGAAGCGATCTTCAAAGACACTAAAGACTTGGAAGGTAACTTTACAAAATACTACAAGGAAGATGCTATTCTACCAGTTCAAGGAGTATATGAATTTGATGGTACATCAATGGGTGGTGGTATTTACACCTATACTTTCAGCAACGAAACCATCAGTTTTGATTCTGGAACTCCATACAGTATGAAAGTTTTGGCATACAATAAAACACTTAACACCATATTACTAGAAGGTATTGACGCATCGGTTCAAGGTGTATTTTATGTTATAAAACTAGACGCTATTACAGCAACTTCTGTAGCGGTAGGTCGCGATACTTTTAAAGCTACTGCTGACAAACCAAATCCTAAAGATGATGCAACCGCTACTTTTAATGGAAAAACTCCATTCGCAGGTAGATTAACACCTTACCAAAAAAAATAGTTAGTCCGCCTGTTTTATCTCAGTCTGAGATTAAGCTAGTGTTTTATATCTAAGCAGTAATAAGTTAAATCTTATTACTGCTTTTTCGTTTATGAAACACACTGCTTTTTTCCAACGCTCATTTTCTAAGTTAATTTAAGATTCAAAAAGCCTTCATCCAATTTAACTTGTTTTTACAAATCCAGCGAATATACTTTCATAAAAAATATGATTTTCTTATAAAATATAATTAAAATTGAGAAATTAATAAAAAAAACAGGCTTTTTCGAAGATTTATTGCTCTAAAATTAAATGCAATCACAGCGCACAAAACATAACCAACTTAAAATCATAAACATACAAAAAAATTAGTCCCGAAATTTTTTTAACCCCTTACAAATCTTGAACTTAACCGTGTTAACATAAATATCTGTTAAGTTTTTTTAGTTATATTTGGCTAATCACACCCATTAAATCAAGTATACTATGAAACTTAAACTAACCACTCTTATTCTGGTACTGACCGTGCTTTGTAGCTATTGGCTGTTTGCAGACCAGAAATTACAGACGTTTTTGTTTGGCGGCGCTATAGCCGAATCAAACCTCTCGCCTAGCGAGAATCAAGGTTCGATGTTAGCACTTGCTGCTGGCGATATCTTCGTCGAAGACTTCGAATCTGCTACAGCATGGAATTTCATCAATTCCAACACCAACAAATGGCATATTGGAACCGCTGTAAAAAATGGCGGAGCCAAGTCGTTGTATATCTCAGATGACAACGGCACAAGCAATGCTTACAGCGTTGCGAAACTAGGTGAAGACGTGAGTCTAGCGGTTAGTTCCGGGTTTTCCATTCCCGCAGCTACCAAAGACTATATCATCAGTTTTGACTGGCGCAGTGTCGGAGAAGGAAACGATTGGTTTGTCGGTGATGCGCTTACTGTTTGGCTAATTCCCGATAGTTATACACCTCCTAAAAATCTTAGAATAACCCCTGCGAGTTCTGGTGGGCTATTGTTAAAGGCTGACATGTATGGTCAGGCTAGCTTTAAAAAAGAAATTTTAAAAGTGGATTTGAGCCCATACGCAGGTACCAAAATGAAACTGGTCTTTCAATGGGTAAATGATGAATGGGGAGTAGGCCCGCCTCCTGCAGCAATCGACAACATACAGATATACAAAGAAACATGTCAAGAGCCAAAAGACCTGACTGTAAAAGACATAGAACTAGAAAAAGCAACCATCAATTGGACTGCGCCTAATAGTTCCGTTACCGACTATGAGCTATTTATTGGAACAGATGCCCATTATCCAAGTGGACAAACTGGCATTATTAAGGCCAGTGGCGTAACCACACACACTTTTCAAAATTTAATACCGAGTACCTATTATTACGTTTGGTATCGCTCGGTATGCTCCAGCTCCGATCAAAGTTATTGGGCAGGACCGGTTAAATTCATGACCAAATGCGGTGTCTTTAAAGCTCCTTTTTATGAAACCTTTGATACCGATTCACCCAATGTAGAATGTTGGACTTTTGTTCAAAAAAATAGTGATGATGAAACTTCTTTAGAACTCACAACGGGTTATATGATGGAAGGTGATCGTGGCTTAATGTTTAATAGTTACTATGCTAATACCGTTCACGACAGTTATGCAATAACCCCTACCTTTGATTTTAATGGTGGGTTATATAAATTGACCTATTACTATAAAACATCACCTTCTGGAGATAATGAATTCGAGGTACTGTTATCAAATAGCGGTATAGATACCAATAATTTTACAACGGTAGTTAAAGCCAAACAAAAATATCAAAAATCTGAATACGTAAAAGAAACGATCTTTTTAACGGGAATTACAGGCAAAGTCAATATAGCCTGGCACATTAATTCTATCGGCGAGGCTACTTTTCATTTAGACAATGTAAGCTTAGAAAGTGTGGGTTGTACCGAACCATTAAATACAGCCGTATCAGATATTAAAACCAATAGTGCTCAATTTAATTGGGATGATGCTATAGCTAAAGAGTGGGAATACGCTGTTGTAAATTCAAATAGTGGCTCACCAACAACCTCTGGTACAAAAACTACTACGACCACTGTAGCTATTACCAAAGATGTTTCTGGTAATTCGCTTACTTCCGATACCCAATATGATTTTTATGTTCGCGCTAAGTGTTTGGACGGCACTATGGGTGAATGGATGGGACCTATAACATTTAAAACCGCTTGTGATGCTAGAAATGTCCCTTATAAAGAAGGATTTGATAAGGCTGGGGAAAGTGATCTCGCTTGTTGGACTATCTTAGACATCAATAATGACGGGACAAATTGGGGCAATATCTGGAAACAGTCAGAATGGACAGTATATAAGGGTGATCATTGTATGTATTACTCGGGATCCTCTCCTGAGAACGACGATTGGTTAATTTCTCCAGGATTCAATTTAAAAGGCGGCCTATATGCCGTTACTTTTTATTATCAACTGGATCAGAATACTACGGGGAATTTAGAAGTAAAACTTTCTACCTCTGGAGTCTCTCCGGCTTCCTTTACAAAAACCATCGGAACAACACTGCCGTATAAGGGCGCTTTTTACACCAAAAAAGTGGTTTATGTAGATGGAGTTAATGGAGTTGCCAATATTGGTTTTCATATGACGGGCACCAACGGTTCCCTGCAAATCGATGAATTTAGTATTGAACAGACTAATTGCCGTATACCAGAAGATCTTACTATTACTGACATCGGAACTGCCAGCGTTGACTTAACGTGGACAGACCCTAGCAGTACTAAATGGGAATATTTCCTTGCTGTTGAGGATGGTTTAAATACGCTTCCCGTTGGTTCAGGTACGAATGCTACCACAACCTCGATTAAAGCAAATCGAGTTAATGGAACCAACGCGTCGTTAGAACCCAACAAAGAATACAAAATCTTTGTGCGTTCCTCATGCGGACCGGGTCTATACAGCGAATGGGTAGGACCGATCAAATTCAGAACAGACTGTTTGATCATGACTTTACCGTATCAAGAAGGATTTAACAGCGATTCAGAAACTCAGTATTGCTGGAAAATAGTCGATGGAAACAACGACAAACCATCGTATGGTGGATTTGGCGAATGGTTTACTGTGGATTATCAGGCTTACGAGGGAGATAGATCGATGTATTTTACAAACTTAAACGGGCCTAATAACGATGATTGGTTGATGTCACCACTTTTTAAGTTCGATAAAAAGAAAATTTATCGCGTGACGTATATGCACCGTACAGAACCAGGGATTAAATCGGAATTTGCAGTTAAGCTTTCCAATACTGGACGTGAACAAGCCAAATACACTAAAGTTTTGTTGGCTAACGCCACTTATGACAATGTTCCGTGGAAAAAACACAAATTTTTACTTTCTGATATCGACGGTGACGTAAGCATTGCTTTTCACGTTACTGATTACAAAAATAATGGATCCCTAACTTATATTGATGATTTTAAAATCGAAGAAGTAACCACTTGTACTGAACCGATGAAACAAGGTGCTGAAAACATCACAGGTACCGCTGCCGATATTTTCTGGGATAATGATTTCGGAACGACGAACTGGGAATATTATGTTAGAAAGAAAGCCTTTTTGATTGCACCGCCGCTTACCAATGGTATTGCTATCAATAAGAATAAAGTAACGGTTACCAAAGATTACTTCGGAGCAAATTTAGAGGGCAATACTTGGTATGAATTTTATGTTCGCACACTTTGTGGCGACACTTCAAAAACCGAGTGGACAGGACCGTATTATTTTAGAACAGACTGTACCTTTTATAACTTACCGTATTGGGAAGGATTTAATGGGGACGACAATTCATTGCGTTGCTGGACCATGGTCAACGGCAATACCGGGGCCAGCTTGTGGAAACAAAGAACAACCAATCTGTTTGAAGGGTCACACTCGATGAATTTTACGCAGTCAGGTAATGCTGCTGCTAACGATTGGTTTATCTCTCCATTGTTTAAAAATCTGGATCCAACCAAGACTTATAGAGTTAAATTCAACTATAAAGGTACTGGTTCGGGAGCCAACGAGATGGAAGTTTTGGCATCGACAAAAACGATGGCATTGGCGGATTTTACGCAAGTCATTGCACCGAAAATGAGTTATAGTTCTGCAATTTTCAAAGATGGTATTTCTTATTTTACGGGAATTTCTGGCGATATGTATTTGGCGTTCCGCGTTAGTGGAACAGGAGCTAAAAACATCACGATCGACAACTTGTTTATCGACGAGGTTACGACTTGTGGGCAACCGCTTAAAATGGAAGTAAAAAACATTTTGGGAACCAGTGTCAATTTAGTATGGCAAGATGCTTTTAAAGCTACTGCTTGGCAATATATGATTCAGGAGACCAAACAAATTCCTCCAACAGCAAAAGATGCAGGTACACCAACCTCATCTAGTGATTTTGTAGCGACTAAAGACATCACAGGTAAAAACCTTGAACCAAATACTGACTACGTATATTACGTTCGTACAGATTGTGGTAACGGCAGCTTTAGTGAATGGACGGGTCCAATAGCGTTTACTACGGCTTGTGATATTTATACGGTTCCGTTTGTAGCCGGATTCAATAGCAACTCCCAACAACTTCGTTGTTGGACTATAGCACAAGGACCTGGTGGCACAACAACATGGTCTGCAAATTCCGACTGGGCTTTAGAAGGAGACCAATTGATGCAATTCAGTCAAACGAGAGCGACAGCGCAGGCCGATGGGTATTTGATTTCTCCAACGATTGCTTTAGAAGCCGGATCAAACTATGTTTTGAAGTATTACTACAAAACAGATCTCAGAAACATGAATGAGTTTGAAGTATTGTTATCTACTACAGGTACAGCTATTTCAAACTTTACCACGACCCTTTTAAGCAAAAAAGCCTATAATAACGATAATTATATACAGGAAACCATTTTTATACCTGGTAGAGCTGGAAATATAAATATCGCATGGCATACGATGACCAAAGGCCCGATGACTGTGGGGATTGATTATGTAACGATTGAGAAATCGGGCGCATGTCCAGAGCCGACAAATGTAAAAGTAACCGACTTCACAGCCAACACCATTGATGTAGAATGGACGCAGAGTGGTGGTATTACACAGTGGGAGGTTTTCGTAACTGAATATGGAGTGGCTATCCCTACAGGAGCAGTCGGTGTAGTGGTTAACGGCACACCAAAATACAAGGCTACTGGACTTACAAGCGGAAAAGCGTATCATATTTATGTTCGCGCAAAATGTGCTGGTGGCACTGATAAGAGCAACTGGTCAACACCTGCAAATGGACCAACTAAGATCACTACCAATGAAGAATGTAAAGGAGCTATAAACATTCCAGTTAACTCAGGTTCTGACTGTATTAAAAAAATAGGTGTATCTACAGTTGACTCGAAAGAAATAGATCAGAGCACCTTTTCTAAGTGTATGGATTACCAACATACCAATGAAATGTGGTTTGAATTTACTGCTACAGCAACCTCTCATTTAATCTCATTTGGCAACATTATTGGGGTTAATAAATTAGAATCCCCAGCTTTGGCGTTTGATATTTATTCCGGTCAATGTGCTTCTATATTCACTTCTTTAGTAGAATGTAATAAGTTTGAAGGCTCTTATGGAAATCCATCTAAAGACGATAAAGCCAAAACGATAAGCGGATTAACACCGGGCAATAAATATTATGTTAGAGTAGCTGTACCCGCAGGAGAATTTTTATTCAACATCTGTATCACCACTAGTGAATACAAATATGTTACGGTTAGCAAAAACGGTGACAAATACACCACAGAAGAATTGGTTAAAGATATTTTGATTCAATCGGACTGTGA
>NZ_JALJZV010000017.1 GCF_024171535.1 Flavobacterium sp. HSC-61S13
GTTAGCAGTATCAAAATCTACAACCGTTACGGTTCAGAGGTATACAGCTTTGACGGAAACTATACCAATCAGTGGCAAGGACAAGGTAAAGGAGACAAAATCCTTCCTGATGGAACTTACTATTACGTGGTGATTTCTCGTGGTAAAACCAGAACGGGATGGGTACAAATCAATAAGTAGACGTTGTTTCCCAATTATAATAATTTTACTTGATATCTGTTTATTTTGGTTAGTAAGCTTATTGAGTTTAAGAGAGTCGCAATTATTGCGGCTCTCTTTGTTTATACACGTTTTGATTTTACAAAACCGAACCTGCGATTAGGTATAAAACCATATAATAACGATAGAAATATTTTCTATTTCACTTTTAAAATAAACTTTATATTTACACTCGTAATACGCTAATAATTACCATTTATGAATATTCCTCCATATCAAAATTTCCCTGTACTAAGAGGCGACAAGGTTAGCTTGCGTCCTATAGAATTTGGTGATCTTCAACATATTCTTGAAATTTCTTTTTATAATGCTATACCGGCTAGCACTGTAGAAGAAGCGCTAACCATGCAGGATAAAATCCATCAAGATTACCGCAACGGTACTTCCATTCATTGGGGGATTTTTGACAATCGATCAAATAAGATTGTTGGAACTTGTGGTTATTACCGCGGTTTTACTGACGGAGCAGGAGAGTTGGGCTGCGTTTTACTGCCTCCATTTTATGGAAATGGATTTATGACTGCCGCCATGGAAATAGCGATGGAGTTTGGTCGTAATACGATGAAGCTTAACCGAATTTTTGCCATAACAACTGCTTCTAATATAAAAGCGATTCAACTCTTACACCGACTTAATTTTAGTTTGATAGCGGAGTTGGAAGCGGATGATTTGGAATTCGAATGGAACGGAAACGGTATTAAAACCGATTAACCGGAGAGGTTTAATAAAAAAGAGGTTAAGATCAATAGTCCAAACCTCCTGTCGAAAATAAAATAAATAAAATTAATAAAGAACTGCAATTATTGTTTGAGTACCCAAGCGAATATTAATGGAGCTACGATGGTAGCATCCGATTCGATCATATAACTCGGTGTATCTACGTCTAATTTTCCCCAAGTAATCTTTTCGTTGGGAATACAACCGGAGTAAGAACCGAAAGAGGTTGTTGAGTCGGTGATTTGACAAAAGTAGCGCCATTTTAAAACGTTTTCTTTTTCGAGATCCTGTTCCAACATCGGGGCAACACACATCGCAAAATCACCAGCTATACCACCACCTATTTGGAAAAAACCGATTCCTTGATCAACGGCATTCTTTTCATAAAAATCGGCAAGCCACACCATATATTCAATACCGCTTTTTACCGTAGAGGCCATTAATTCCCCTTTGATAACATAGGAAGCAAAAATATTTCCCATAGTTGAATCTTCCCATCCCGGTACAACAATTGGTAGATTGCGCTCTGCTGCGGCTAACATCCAAGAGTTTCTTGGGTCAATCTCGTATTCGTCTTTCAAAACGCCACTCAACAATAATTTATACATGTTTTCGTGCGGAAAATAACGTTCACCATTGCGTTCGGCATCCTTCCAAATCTTTTCGATATGGTGCTGTATTTTTCGGAAGGCTTCTTCCTCAGGGATACACGTATCTGTAACGCGATTGTATTTGTTTTGCAAAAGTTCCCACTCATCCTGAGGTGTTAAGTCGCGGTAATTGGGAATCCTTTTGTAGTGCGAATGTGCCACTAAATTCATAATGTCTTCTTCTAAATTAGCACCTGTACAACTGATGATATCAACCTTACCTTCTCTAATCATTTCTGCTAGTGAAATACCTAATTCTGCTGTACTCATAGCACCGGCGAGAGAAATCAGCATTTTACCTCCTGAGAGTAGGTGTTGTTCATATCCCTTAGCAGCATCTACCACAGTTGCCGCATTAAAGTGTAAATAGTTTTTCTCGATAAATTGCGAGATAGGACCTCTTTTTTGTTCCATGATAAAAAATAAGATAAAGGGTTTAAGCTTTTTTAAGGATTAAAAATCAACATTATAAATACAAAGAATAATACCAAATGCATAATTCCCATAATCGGTGTAGTTCGCTTACCTAAAAAAGTAATTAAACTCAGTAACAACGTGATTACAAATAAGATCGTTTCGGTTGCACTCAATCCAAAAAGTACGGTTTTACCTGTAATCATTCCAACGATTAGTACTGATGGTACTGTTAAGCCGACAGTAGAAACGAAAGCTCCGTGACATAGGTTGATTGCCCGTTGAAATTCGTTGTTTAATGCTGCCTTAACGGCCGTCATGGATTCTGGAGTAAATACGATTATCGCTATCAGTACGCCACCTAATAAAGGGGGTAATTGAGCTGCTTTGATACCATAATCCACTACAGTAGCCATGTTATGAGACAGCAATACAATCGGTAATATCATCGCTAACAAAATCAAGGAACGAATGATGATCTCCTTTTTATTATTTTTAGTCGGTGATAGTACTTCCAGTGGCTGTTTTGTTTCAACTAATGTTGACGTATGGCGTTGTGAAAAGGGAATAACCATAGAACCCGCTTTGGGTTGTATATACAGATGTTGGTAACCTTTCATCTGCAAAAAAAGAAAAAAACCGTATAATACAATGATCAAAGACGATAAAATGATTGCTTGTGTGTGAGTAAACATACCTTGTCCAGCTCCTTCAATAAAATTGGGCAACATCATAGATAAACCACCGAGCATAATAATCATTCCAAGGTAGGTCGTAGTACCTTGGGCATTGTATTCTTGCTCGCCATACTTCAGACCTCCTAATACTATACAAAGTCCGATTACTAGGTTCATAATGATCATCATGACTGAAAAAATAGAGTCCTTACCGATGGTCGGAAATTGACCAGGACCTAACATGACCGCAGAAATAAGTATCACTTCTATAGAAACTATAGATAGCGTAAGAATCAAAGTTCCATAGGGTTCTCCGAGTTTATGAGCCAATTCATCCGCTTCTTTGACTACGCCAAATGCAGCGCCTACGATGGTAATTAATAAAATTAAAAAGCCTATTATAGCAGTGGTCGGTGTAATGTGATCGCCCAATATTGAATGGCCAAATAACAGAAATCCCAGTACCATCATCCATACCAATACCAAGCGAATACGCGTATTCATAGGAACGATCTGCGAAAGCAGTGTGGGGGTATTTAAAGGAAGTTTAGACATAATTTTACTTTGTTAAGATGTTGTTTAAAACAAAGCGAAATTATGGCGATTAGTAGAGTATATAATTATCCTATGATAATTAATACCTTTTTTTTTAGGAGGTTATTTCTCCTTGCGAATTCGACTTAAGCTCACTGGGGTCATTCCCAAATAAGAAGCGATATATTTTAATGGAATTCTTTGAATTAATGTAGGAGATTCCGACATCAATAAATCATAACGTTCTTTGGCCGAAAGCAGCTCATTAGAAATCATTCTGCTTTCGATTTTCAACAGCTCGATTTCCGCTAATTTTCTACCCCAATTGGCGATGTGAATATCACTTTGATACAATTGATTTAGTCGGTCAATATTTAGTTGAAAAAGCACACAATCTTCAAGCAACTCAATGTTTTCATAGCTCTTTTTATTCTCAACATAACTGCGCATCGACAATATGGTTTCACCCTCTTGACCAAACCAAAACGTAATGTCGTGATCTTCCTGTGGTGCAAAAGCGCGAACGATCCCACTTTTGATTAAATAGATATGGTGTTCGATTTTATCGGCCTTAAGCAAAATATGGTTTTTTGGATAAACCAATTCCTCCATCTGATCCTTTAAAATCATTTTTGAGTTTTCAGGTAATTTGTATATGTGATCTAAGATTTGATCGATTTCCATAATCTTGATTTTTCAACGGAGATGTTACTCTAAAATTTTTAGGAATAACATCTATTCAAAGGTATAAAAAAAGGCGAAATACACTAATCTTTAAAGCGCAGTTCGCAATATAAATTCCATTCAATTACTTGAGATCATACGTGATGTTTTATTACTTTTGATAGTGAAGTACGTTGGATGAACGAAGAAGTTCTTTTTAAAACTTAAACACCGATAGGTATGGATCATACAAGAGTTTATAAAATGTCATTTGCCGGTGTCTACCCGCATTATATTAATAAAGCAGAAAAGAAAGGACGTACTAAAGAAGAAGTGGATACCATTATCCTTTGGCTAACCGGTTATGATACAACCAGTTTACAACAGCTTATCGATGATAAAACCGATTTTGAGACGTTTTTCGGTCAAGCACCACAACTAAATCGTAATGTCACGAAAATCACCGGAGTTATATGTGGATACCGTGTTGAGGATATAGAGGATCCGCTGATGCAAAAAATACGCTATCTAGATAAGCTTATAGATGAATTGGCAAAAGGCAAATCGCTAGATAAGATTTTGCGTAAATAATGAAAAGGAGTTTTTGAATTGCTTTTCTTTTAAGCGCGACTATATTATGATAGATACTACGATTAATAAGACAAAACCGAGCATAATGATCAATAGGTTTTTAAAATTAAATAGAAATCCTTTTTGACTTCCAGATGTTTTTACGAGTTGTCTAATAGCGATACGTAGTGGTCTTTGATTCAAATAGGTTAGAATCAGCAATAAGAGACTGTAGTAAATGATGGAATTTAGAGCATTGACTTCATAAAAGACATCAATTAACAGGATGTTTATAAAAATAGGCCACAGGGATAAAATCCCTAGTACTTTTGTTTTGTTATATACCAATAGGAGTATGGCCACGACTTGAATACACCCCAATATAATTTCATAAAGAGGCGCATAGCCGTAGAATACCCACACCAAGTCTTGAGGACTTAAATCTTGAACTTTATAATGGAGATAACTGTCACTACTTTGGCTAAATTGTACATTCATTATCTTGGCAACAGCATAGATCAGTAGTGAAAACGACAAGTAAAAACGAATGATATAATCTAAATATTTTACAACCGAAGGATTTGTTAGTATTTTCAATGACTATAGATTAGGTGAAGATAAGCGCTAATATAGGTAAAAGTACTCACAATCACTATCGTAAATGTTTTTCAAAACTTCGGTATCTATCTGTTTAAATAAGAGTTGTTATCTTGTTTTTTTAGGTGTTTAGTTTTTTATTCCAATTGTAAAGTAAGCAAAAACCTCAGTGGGGATTTTTGCTTACTGTGTTATGTGTTCAATTTAAAATAGCTCTTTCCAAGCATTTTTAGAAATGCTATAAACAAAATTTAATCGGGGGGCTTCGCCATAATAGGGCATAACCTCTTCCGCAATTTTTTCGGCGCCGAGTCGACTAATGGCAATTTGTGAACGGATGTTATTCGCACCAATATGGAAATACACTTGATCTACAAATTGAAAGGCATAGTTTAACATGGTTTTCTTTACTAGGGTGTTGATTCCCTTGCCCCAATGCGATACAGCATAAAAGGTGTAACCAATGAGGATGCTGTTATCTAGATGTTTATAATCGTAAAAACGCGTACTACCGATAACTTTCCCTGTTAATTTATCTACGATTTTAAAAGCTCCATGGCTTTTAAGAGCACCTTCAAAGAAATTTTCGAAAACCTCTTTCTTCCAGCGATCGGTATTGGGGTGTTGTTCCCATATTTTTGGATCTGAAGCTGTTAGGTATAATTCTTCAAAATCTTCTTTTTTTAGCGGAAGTAAAAGCACTTGGTCATTTTCGAGTACGGGTTGTATATCAAAAAGAGCTGTTGTATGGCTTAATTCTTTCTTCATTAGAATGTCCGTTTGTTCATCTTCACCCAATTTGAAGAGGTGTTGACCAAACTCGACAAAGCCATTTTTTTTGTAAAATTGAATGGCTCTTGCATTTCCTTCCCATACTCCCAACCAGATAAATGAAGCCTGCTGTCTTTGTGCTTCCTCCAAGGCTTTGTCATATAGAATTTGTCCTACTTTTTTACCGTGAAACTCTTTAGTAACATAGATTCGCTCAATTTCTAAAGCATCGTCAGTCTGTTGTTCGGTCTGCGAACTTCCGGTGTTCAGTTTTAAATAACCGACAACACGGTCTTTTGCTAATGCAAAATAGAATTGAGAGTTTGTATTCTGAAGTTCTTTAGTCAGCTTTGTTAAGGCAAAACTCTCTGCTAAATAATCCTTCATATTTTGATCCGTGTTACCAGTAGAGAAGGTTTCAAAAAAGGTTTGTTGGCCTATTTGCTGCAACTGCGCCAAATCGTTTAAAGCGACCTGTTTGATAGTAATGGGTTCCATAATGTCTAAAACTAAAGATTTTTAATGTAGGAGGCCAAATCCTGTTCAACTTGACCCTGTTGTTGTAAATGGTTAACGATTTTATTGCGTTCTAACTCGGTTTTATTCTGACTTAATTTCTTTTGTCCTTGTATATCCGTTACCTCAATTTCAAAACCGACAATACCCTTAATCATAGCGTTTTTATATTTGTCGCTGAGTTGGTTCCATTGCAATACATACTCCGGCTCATAAAATCGAATCATCTGCTCTAAAGCTAGTATTTTAGAATAATCGTCCGTAATGATCTTCGCTTTACCATAAGCGTGTACACTGATATAATCCCAAGTGGGAACACTTTGAATCTTTTCATAGTGTGTAGGTGATATATAGGCATGAGGTTCGGAGAATATAATCAACGAAGTCATTTGCTCGATGTAGTTGGCTTGTTCGTTTGCCTTTGCAAAATGACCACTTAAAAATAAAGTACCCGCACGTTCTTCTACGATAAAAGGAAGCTGAGTAGCGATGGGTATATCTCCTTTGTTGGTGATTATGGTTGCAAAAGAATACTGTTTCATAAATGCGATTTGCTCGCTTTTATCTTCGAATTCAAACATTTTAGGTACAAACATAAGCGTTGTTTAGAAAAATAAAGTTAATAGAATTATAGGAAACGATTGATTTATTAAATGTTAAACCTTTTATTTTAAAAAGGATACTAAAAACAAGATAGTGGTGTGGTTTATTTGGCAAATTTTTTAGATCCCGCCACACACAGTATTACACCTACAGTAACTAATAACATTCCTATACTTACTTTTTCATGTAATAGGGTTGCGGATAAGGCCAATCCAAAAAAGGGCTGTAAAAGTTGCAATTGTCCCACTTTAGCAATGCCTCCTTGAGCGAGTCCGCGATACCAAAAAATAAAACCGATAAACATACTAAACAAGCCGAGGTAGAATAAGCTAAACCAGCCTGTTGAAGGAATGTCTTCAAAATTAGTGGGTAGGAAGAAAAAGCACAAGGGTAGAGTTAGTGGTAAAGAAAGTACCAATACCCATGAAATGACCTGCCAGCCGCCCAAGGTTTTTGATAATTTAGCTCCTTCAGCATACCCCAGACCACATAGAATAATCGCTAGTAACATCAGCATATCGCCAATTGGTGAGGTTTCTATGCCTTGTGATAGGGCATAACCAATTACCAAAAAGCTACCCATCAACGAAAAAAACCAAAATATTTTAGAGGGGCGTTCGCCACCGCGAATCACACCGAATATGGCTGTCGATAGGGGAAGCATCGCTAAGAAAACCAAGGAATGAGCCGATGAAATGTGTTGTAAGGCAAAAGCGGATAGAATTGGAAATCCCAAAACTATTCCCAAGGCTGTAATTAATAGCGCGCGCAATTGTACGCTTGAAGGTCGCTTTTCTTTAAATACTAACAAAGCTACTAGGGCCAGTATACCGGCAATAGCCCCACGAGCTCCGGTTAAAAAAATCGGATTAAAATCCATCACCGCTACTTTGGTAGCAGGCATGGATCCGCTAAATATGACAACGGCAATAAAACCGTTGACCCAACCGTTGGATTGCTTTTCCAGTGATATGTCATGATTGATGATTGCTGGATTGATGCTGTGTTTTAAGTTCATTTGAAATGCTGAGTTTATAGGGTTGCTATGCGAGCTCCGAGCTGTGATAAAATTTCTCTACAAAATTAATAGATAACAAGTATTAAGTACAGTAACAGTTTTGTATATTTACATGGACACAGTTCAATACATAGGATCATGAGTAAAACATTTAAGTATATCGAGATTGCCCATATAATAGCCTCAAAAATTCATAATGGAATTTTAGTTCCGGGAGATAGATTGCCGTCAGTTAGGGATTTGTGCCGGAGTTATGATATAAGTATGAATACAGCTAAAAGGGTGTATTGGGAATTGGAGGCACAATCGTTAATAGAATCTAAACCGCAGTCTGGTTTTTTTGTTGCGGCGCTTTTAGATGTTAATTTGCCCTTACCCAGACGTAGTAGTCCTTCGTTGATTGCTAGTGATGTAGAGCCTTCTGAATTAATTACTAAGGTGTTTTCCAATATGGGAAAGACCGATTTGACTTTGTTTTCAATAGGCATCCCCTCGGGAAATTTATTGCCTTTGAGTAAGTTAAAAAAGGAAATTGTCTATGCAACGCGTGAACTCAAAGATGGCGGTACGGAGTATGAATTGTTACAAGGCAATGTGAAGCTGCGAAAAATGATAGCCTTTCGGTCTTCTAGTTGGGGCGGAAATTTTAATGAAGACGATTTGATAACGACTAGTGGTGGTATGAACGCCCTATCTTTTTGTTTAATGGCAATGGGAAAAGCAGGAGATACCGTTGCGATGGAAAGCCCGTGTTATCCAGGGATTTTTCAATTGGCGATCAGTTTGGGATACAAGGTTATCGAGTTGCCAACACACCCCATTACCGGAATTGATATTGAGGTCTTAAAAGCGGTAATACCTAAAATTAACTTGTGTTTATTGGTTCCTAATTTTAATACGCCTTTGGGCAGTTGTATGCCCGATGAAAATAAAAAGGCTGTGGTCGAATTATTAACCGAAAATCAAATACCACTTATCGAAGATGATATTTATGGCGATTTGTACTTCGGTAACCAACGACCAAAGTGTTGTAAGTCGTTCGACACTACCGGAAACGTTCTGTATTGCAGTTCTGTATCCAAAACCTTAGCTCCAGGGTATCGAGTGGGTTGGATTGCGGCAGGTAAACACAAAGAAAAGTTGTTGAAATTAAAATTGGTGCATTCTTTTTCTTCCACCTCAATTATTCAGGAGGCTGTCGGAAATTTTTTAAAAACGGGACGTTATGAAAACCATTTAAAACAATTGCGACGCACCTTAAAACAAAATTATCACAATTACGTACAAGCGATAATTGAATTTTTCCCAGACGGAACCAAAACGAGTAGACCGCAAGGAGGTATGGCTCTTTGGGTTGAGCTTCCACAGGGTATCGACACGGTAAAGTTGTATGATGCTGCTATACAAAAGGGAATTAGTATTGCTCCAGGACGTGTTTTTACTTTACAAAATCAGTTTGAAAACTGCATGAGGTTGAGTATTGGATTGCCATGGACGCCAGAACTCAGGTTAAAACTAAAAGTACTCGGAATTTTAGCGAAAGAGATGAACATTGCAGACAAAAACAATAAACTATAGCTTAGAGCTGTTACTTTTCAAAACAATTAAAAAGAATCTTACTATGATTTTTGATGGACCTATAGATGTGGAATCACAGTGGTATCCGCTTTAATTTTTTCTATTTGGCGATCGCCCCAGTTTTTTAAATGCTGAATAAAAGGAATCAGTTCAGCTCCGGTTTCCGTTAGGGAGTATTCCACTTTTGGAGGTACTTCATGATAGACTTCGCGGTGTATTAACAAGTCTGTTTCCAGCTCCCTTAGCGTTTGTGTCAACATTTTTGGAGTGACATCCTGAAGCGTTTTGCGCAATTCTCCATAACGCAATACTTGTCTGTGGTGTAAGTACCAAAGGATGCGACCCTTGTATTTACCACCGATACGTCTAAACGCGTAATCCACCGAACAACTCGGTGAAGCGGTATTTTTTTTCATTTTTTTTTCATTTTTTATGGACGGATAATCAGTAATAGTATCTTTTAGGTGCTTAGTGTACCAAAAAGTGCATACTTGTTTCAAATATACTATAAAAATATATTTGTTTTCTAATTTTAAAATAGTTCAAATGAAAACAATAGTGATTAAAAACAGTTATGGCTTGGGCAATATATCGGTAGAAGAGCGCGCAATTCCAGCGATAAAACCCAACGAAGTATTGGTTCATGTGAAGTCGATGGCTTTGAACCAATTGGATTTAATGATTGCTCAAGGGGCATTTGGTACACGATTGCCCCATGTTTTAGGATCCGATGCCGCTGGTATAGTGGAAAGTGTAGGCAGTGAGGTACAATCCTTAAAAATTGGTGATAGGGTGTCTACGCATTTTATACAATCCTGGCAATCTGGGCCGTTGAGGGAAGCGGATTTAAGTACGCGCTTGGGAACGACAATGCCCGGAGTGTTTTCGGAGTATATTGCCTTGCCGGCAAGCAGTTTGGTGAAGATTTCCAGTCACTTTACGTTGGAGCAAGCGTCAACGCTTCCTATAGCGGCACTTACGGCATGGGAGGCTTTGGTTCATGTCGGTCAATTAAAAGTTGGACAAACAGTCCTTTTACAGGGGACAGGAGGCGTATCGATCTTTGCCTTGCAGTTTGCTAAAGCATTGGGCGCAAAAGTTATTATCCTGTCGAGTTCTGATGATAAACTGATCAAAGCCAAACAATTGGGTGCTGATGAAACCATCAATTATAAAGTCTATCCCGACTGGGAAAAACGGGTTTTGGAGTTGACAAATGGGCAAGGTGTTGATTTGAGTCTAGAAATGGCTTGGGGAACCTTGGAGCAAACCATAACAAGTATGAAATTGGGAGGTAAGATTGTTGTCATCGGGCTTATGGCGGGATCAGATGTAAATCTATCTGTATTTGGAGTTCTTCAAAAAAGCTTGACGATTCAAGGTATTCAAATTGGATCGAAACGATCTTTTGAACAGATGATTCAAGCTATTGAAGATTACAAAATGAATGCAATTATCGATAAGGTTTTTCCGGTTACAGCACTAGCAGCAGCATTAGAATATTTTAATCAGGGGAAACATTTTGGAAAGGTTGTCCTAAATTTTTAACGCCGTTTTCTCTGTTTATGGGGCGTGTTCAACTGGCAGTCATTTAAAAAAGGTGAATTTCTCGACTTATTAAAGATTATATTTGCGGGATTATTTCCGGTCATAACTTGGAATATTGAATAGAGATAGCACGGTAAAAAGATGGTGTTGTCATTTTAAAATTTTAATTATGGATATTGAATTAGAGTTATTTAAGATTTACGACTTTGATCTTTACTTTAAGTTAGTTAGTGATGAACGCGTTATGGCTATGATTACAGAAAGGGCGTTTCCAATGGAGGAAGCTCGAGTCGAATTTCAAAAATTAATTGAGCATAACCAGCTTGATGCGCAGTTTGGTAGTTTTAAAATTATCAATAGCGATACGAGTGAATTTATGGGTTTGGCTAAATTGGAAGTCGAAGAAAAGGGAGCGGAAAGCGCGGAACTCGGTTATATGATTTTGCCACAGTATTGGGGTCAGGGTTTGGGAACAACAGTTGCAACAAAGCTGGTTAAACAGGCCAGAAAACAGCAACACTTAAAGCAACTCACAGCCATTATCGATCCAAAAAACATCCCTTCTCGAAAAATTTTAATCAATAATGGCTTTGAATCCGTATCCTTTGAAGATTTCGATGGATTGCCTGGAGAAATACTCGAATTAAAACTCCATCGTTAAAGGGGCTTGTTTCTCAATCGCGACAAATTTGAAATTAGGATACTTCTTCGAATCTAAATCGACATATTTTCTCAATCAATGCCTTGGGAAGCGGTTTTTCATAGGAGAATTGTATAGTTCCCTTACTGCATTTATAAGTGTTTAAATCATCTTTAAAAGCAATTATAGCGCTAGGAGTAGGGTAAAAGCCGATATGGGATTGATAGACCGCAAAATACACCAATATTTTCCGATACCTATAGGCAGGCATATTGTAACTGATTACTTCTTCGGCTTTGGGTAAGGCCGATTTAATGATGTTGCGAAGCTCGACAGCGCGTTCGAGGTGCTCTGAGGAAATACCGCTTAGATATTGATCTACACTGTCGTATTTAGGAGGCGTCATTGGGCTCTTTTTTGTATGGTTAATATACACTATTTAACCCAAATATCCAAATAAAAACTTCTCTTATTTAAAGGAATGTATAAAAAAATATGCCCAGTTTTTACTGGGCATATTTATGATATATAGACATTAGTGTGATTACCACGATAT
Source organism: Flavobacterium sp. HSC-61S13 (assembly GCF_024171535.1). Taxonomy (GTDB): domain Bacteria; phylum Bacteroidota; class Bacteroidia; order Flavobacteriales; family Flavobacteriaceae; genus Flavobacterium. The sequence continues at coordinate 12,272 of NZ_JALJZV010000017.1, forward strand.
AGGAACATAGTCTTTTAAAAACTTGCCACACCAGTGTTTGCCAGTATTGATACCATCAAATAAGGGATCCATAACTCTTGCTGCACCGTCAACAATGTCTAGTGGCGGTTGAAAATCTTCTTCTTCTTGTTTTCGTCTGGCCATTTCTGCAGGATCTTCATCGGTTACCCAACCCGTATCCACGGCATTCATATAAATTCCTTCTTTAGCCAGCGAACCTGCCGCGGTATGTGTAAGCATATTTAGGGCTGCTTTAGCCATATTGGTATGCGGATGGCGATCGTCTTTATAACCGTGATAAAATTTTCCTTCCATCGCAGATACATTGATGATGTGTTTCTGACCGGTTTGATCTTTTTTCATCACTTCGGCAAGTCGGTTGCACAACACAAAGGGTGCAACGGAATTGACCAATTGTACTTCGATCATTTCCGTGGTTTCTATTTGGCCCAGTTTTAAGCGCCAGCTGTTGGTTTTACGCAAATCCACCTGTTGCAAATCCGCGTCCAATTCGCCTTCCGGAAATGCTTCTGTGGCAACAAGTGCCTTATCAAACGAATACGGGATCTGTGATAATTGAGCCGAAGCTCTCAATCCAATTCCCGGCTCCGGTCCGTGCCAAGTGACAGGCATATTTTGATTGGATGAAGCAGTGCTTGTCAATAGCTTTAATTCCTGTAAACAGTCTGTGTGATCGAGTAATAACTCTTGTACTGCTTTGGGCAGCGATTCAACGGGACGTTGCTCATTGTCCATCAAATGGGTATAAAAACCAGACGGTCGGCGTACGGTTTGAGCGGCATTGTTGATTAGAACATCCAAACGACCGTATTTCTGTTCTATATAATTACAAAAAATTTCTACACTGGGTATATGTCTCAAATCCAATCCGTGAATCTTTAAGCGATGTCCCCATTCCATAAAATCGGATTCCTTGGCAAAACGAATCGCGGAATCCACAGGGAAACGCGTAGTGGCAACAACCGTTGCTCCACCGCGCAATAACATCAAAGTAATGTGGTAACCAATTTTTAATCGCGATCCGGTGATTACGGCTAATTGCCCTTTGACATCAGCGGTTTGAAAACGTTTGGCATAGTTAAAATCTCCACAATCGGTACACATGGTATCGTAAAAGTGATGAAGGGTAGTAAAACGCGTTTTACAAACATAACAATTTCGAGCCGTCTCCAGTTCTAGTGGTTCCTTTTGGGCTAAATCAGTATAAGCCAATAATTTCGGTGCAACGAAAACAGGGGCTTCTCGAGCATGTCGAATTCCCGTAACCTTACGTGCGGTTTTGTCTTTATTTTCCTTTTTGCGTTTGGCAACCAGTCTTCCATCTTTCTTTCTACGCGCCAATTCATCGCGATCCGGTCGTGAAAATTGACCTGCAGCCTTAATCAAAGCCGTGCGTTGCTCCTTGGGTATATCAAAAATCTGATCGGTATCGGTGTTGAGCTGTGTCAATAGAGCAATACATTTGTCAATATCTGCAGCACTGATCTCTTGAGTAGAAGGTGTTTCCTCGTTCGTCATCATAAAAAACAATTCAATCTTGGCAAAAACACCAAGGGCGCAAAGATAGCTTTTAAGCGCGTAATATTTATGGCGAAATAAAACTTGAAGTGCACATTTTCAAAAACTGCCAATTTTAAAGCCAGATTATCGAAATCATCGGCCAAGGAAAGAAAAATTTTAGCTTTATACCCGTTATAGGTACTGAACACAATTTCTTTCCGGTAGATCAAAACAACATACCCAATTACCAAGTAAGAAATTGGGGAAAGGTAGTTAAAGATTGGGAGACTTGGTTAGCAGCTCATTAAGTAACACACACTCTTACTAAATGATCGTTGTATAGAGTCCAAGCTGTTATAGCAACCGAGTATTTATGGATTATAATCGATCTTTTCGAATTCCATTTTTATCAAATTCCCGTCTTAAAAGAATTTCTACAATAGGAACTACTAGTATGGATAAAACGGTAAATGCAATTAAAGGAAATACTACTGCGGTTTCTTCTTCAAACAGGTAAGGAGCAATTAGGCTTAATACGATCAAGATGATGATATTGAACAAAAATATTTTGTTAGCCAGTTTATTGGCATACACCCAAGTTTTATCATTTTTGACAGATAAACGGCTTTTATATCCAAAAAAACTCGGTGTAGTCGGGGTATATTTCCAACTGATAAACAGTAAAATCAACATAATTACGGCTGAAATGAATGAGGGAATCATCATGACTTTTAAAAGCTTATTTAAATTATAAGTGGCAATATATTGAATAGACGCTACAATCTCAAATTCTTTATAATTAAATTTTTTTTATCTTTGAAACATGGAAAATATCTCGATAAATACACTAATTAGAACAGCTACCGCGGCTGATTTACCTCAACTACAAGTTTTTTTACAACACTTAGTCGATGCCGAACGACCATTTGATCCGACCTTAAAACAAGGAGAGTTATTTTACTACAACATCGGGGACATGTTACTCGATAGCGCTACAGAAGTTTTAGTAGCGGAATACAACAATCAACTTATTGGATGTGGTTATTCACAAATGCGATCTACCAAGGAATTCCAGATTCACGATACTTTTGGTTATATTGGTTTTATGTTTGTAACTCCAGAATACAGAGGTCAAGGTATCAGTAGTTTATTACTCAATCATCTAAAGCAGTGGCTTGTAAGTAAGGGAATCAATGAGTTAAAACTCGATGTTTACGAGGAGAATACCGCTGCTATTCGCGCTTATGAAAAAGCGGGTTTTAAACGATTTACCACGACTATGAGAATAGAAATCTAAGGCAATCTTTATAGGGGCGCTGTAAGAAATCGCTATCGGATTATTCTAAAAATATCCCGAATTGATAATATCATATCTCGCACCTTAACTTAACCATTTGGTAAACTTTTGAATAATTATACCGACTACTTTTGAGACCAAGGATTTCAAAGGGAAATAGTCATGGCTAATAAAAATCAAAGTTTCCAACGTTTGTATCAACAGCATTGGGCAGAACTCTATGCTTTTGCCTATAACGTTATGCATGATAAACAAAAGGCTGAAGATATCGTTCAAGATATTTTTGTCGATCTGTGGAATCGTTTTGACGATTTAACCATCAATCATCACCGCGGTTATTTGTTTCAATCGGTAAAAAATCAATGCGCAAAGAATTTTGGCAAAGGTGCACTGCAAGAGGTGCATATTGAAGCCTGGACTGCTTTTTTAACCGAGATTGAGGAACCGGCCTACGAGGAAATTAAAAGACGCCTATTAGACGAGATTGAAACAACGGCTAACAGCGTATTACCGGCTAAATGTCTGTTGATTTTTAAAATGAGGTTTTACGAATCTCGATCGTATAAAGAAATTTCCCAACAACTTCACATCAGTGAAAGCACTGTAGAAAATCAAATTACTAAAGCTTTAAAACTGCTTAAAAATTCCACGCGTTACATTACCGATATACATCTCCTTATACTCGTACTCACACAGCTTACCATTAACTAAATGTTACGCGTTTTAACAAATTGCTAAGTGTGATTTTTTTAATAGGGGAAAATCAGTATGTTGGTACATCATCATAGGAACAATTAATAAAATACCTGTGAGACCAATTAAACGGCTTTTTCAAAAATACGCAGATTCAGAAACTACAAAGATCGAAACGGATTTAATCCATACCTATTTTGATCGACTTCATAAAAAGGGTATAAAAATCGAAGATGCCCAAAGTGATCTGGTTTTAAATCGTCGTATTTATCAAAAAATCAATCAAAAAATCAAACCTGGTTTTCTTCAGCGTAGCAAGCCTTTCCTACCAATAGCAGCGAGTTTATTGTTATTGCTGAGTATTTCTCTTACTCATAACTTCTATTTTAATAAACCGACTGAAAATTGGTTAAGTCGCAGGGCGAGCAATGGGGAGCAACTTGATTTTTTTTTAAGTGATTCGACCCAAGTTTACTTAAGTCCTGGTAGTACATTACAGTACACCGCTGATTTTGGCAATCAAGATCGCAAGGTATATCTCAATGGAGAAGCTTTTTTCAAAGTGAAAAAGAAAGATAACCAACAAGCCTTTGTTGTAGAAAGTACGCATTTGATAGTTAAAGTCTTAGGGACGGAGTTCAATGTACAAGATATTGAAGGAGAGGCTACAGCGGTACACGTTCGCAGTGGTAAAGTTAAAGTCAACGATAGAGATCATCAACAACAGCAAATTATTACAGCTAATCAACAAGTTGTTTACAATAGAAGTTCGGGCTTATTAACCAAAACAACCTTGGAAGATGGAGAAATGAACAACTGGTTTACCGGGCAAATCAGGTTTAAGAGTGCTTCTCTAACGGAAGTTATTAATACATTGAAAAGACGTTTTAACGTGGAAATCACCGTCAAAACCGAAAAATTACCAACCTATCCAATCAGTGGAGATTTTACAAACGACAGTATCGAAGAGGTATTAAAGAGTTTAAACTTTTTATACGGTATTACTTATATAAAAATTGATGAAAAACACATAGAGATCACCATTCACTAAAATGGTGTATAAGGGAGCCCTAAGCTTTTAAAACCAATACATATCACTATATAACACTAACCAAAAAAGATAAAAAAATGAAAAATTAAGCTAAAAAAAAAACCTATATCAAGTTGCAGCTCGTATAGGTTTATAGGTATGAATAATTCGAAAATTAAACGGAATAACCAACAGCAAAGATAAACATTATGTGTTTCCAATTTTTAAAAGGGCCCAATAAATTTTACGCCCGTCTCTATTTACTATTTGCGTGTTTACACGTATTTATAACACCCGGTATGGCCGCAAAAAACCTTTCCAAACCCACTTATAACCTGAGTTTGGAAAATGCTAGAATCACGGATGTTTTTAATCAAATCAAACAACAGTCCGAATACACCTTTGTCTATGCAGACAATTTAAACACCCGAACCAAGCAAATGGACATACAACTTAAGGCTGTTTCGATTACAGAGGTACTCGATTATGTATCGATGCGTTACGGCGTTAGTTATTATCTGTCGGGCAAAACGGTGTCGGTAAAATTTGAGGAAAATGAACGAAAAAGGGTTCATGGCGTTGTTAAAGACGAAAACGGTCAAAGTATACCCGGAGCGATTATTACCATAAAAGGAACCCAAGAGGGAACGACCACCGATGTAAACGGTAAGTTTTCTCTATTGGCTCAGTATGGCGTGGATCAAATCGAGATTTCATTTATGGGATATAAAACGATGACGGTAAAAGCCAAGGAAAATCTGTTGATTACCTTATCAAGTGATGAAACCAGTTTGGAGGAACTCGTTGTAACTGCCTTAGGTATTAAACGCGAAGAGAAACGATTGGGCTATGCCCAGGAGACGGTTAATGCAGAAAAATTATCAACGGCAGTTGCCAATAACTGGTCCAGTGGATTAAAGGGAAAAGTAGCGGGATTAAACATCTTTTCAGGTAGTAGTGGACCGATTAACTCTCAACGCATTCAGTTGCGTGGAAACACTTCTCTAGACGCTAGTAAAAATTATGCGTTAATCGTTATTGACGGGGTTCCTATGGATCAGGAAATGACCTCAAACGGGTATAATACGGCGGCCTTCGGAAACGATTCACCAGTGGATAATGGTAACGCTATTTCCGACTTAAATCAAGATGATATCGAAACCGTTACTGTTTTGAAAGGCCCAACTGCGGCTGCTTTATACGGATCAAGAGCGGCCAATGGTGCCTTGATTATTACAACCAAGTCTGGTAAAAAAGACAATAAAATGGGGGTGACCTATAACTCTAGTGTGGCATTCGACGTCATCAACAGATGGCCGGATTATCAATACGAATACGGACAGGGTTCAGGTGGTTTCTTTAATAAAGAAGGAGATCCGTATTATTCGTTTGGAAGTTCCAGTGATGGTCCTGACACAGGAAATCATCCTGAAGCATGGGGACCGAAGTTTGATGGACAATATTATTATCAATACGATCCGTTGACTCAAAAGCAAGGTGAGGAAAAGACCTTGTGGAAACCCTATAAAAATAACCGTAAAGACTTTTTTAAAACAGGAATAACTGTAAATAACGCTGTTTCCTTTCAAGGTGGTGATGATAAGGGATCGATGCGCTTAAACTTATCCCATGCCAAAAATGACTGGATCGTTCCCAATACGGGTTATAAAAAATATGGGGTTTCGTTTAATGGAAATTACCAGATCTCACAACGGGTCAAATTAACTGCAGTTATGAATTACAACAACAGAAGTAGTGATAACCTACCGGTTTTGGGATATAACAACGGTTCTTTGGCGTATTTTATGATGTTTCTATTACCCAATGTCGATAGTGAATGGTATTCACCGATTTGGTCTAAGGGACAAGAGGGGATTCAGCAGTTAAATCCGTTTTCACCTTGGTCTAGTAACCCGTATTATATTTCTTACGTAGATACCAACACTTTAGACAGTAATCAGCTCATAGGAAATGCTCGTGCTGATATTAAGTTGACCGATAAATTGGAATTTATGGGTAGGCTAGCCATCAATAACCTAACTCAATTTAGAGAAACCAAACGCGGTTTCTCAAGCAAAAGACATGGAAATGGTTTTTATTCTCGACAAGATATTGCAAGTAAAGAAGTCAATGCCGATTTTTTACTGACTTACAAAGACTTAATCGGAGATAATTTTGACTACCAGATTACTGCGGGAGCCAATCATATGAATTATATGCACCGAAATATCCGTACCTCAATAGATGCTTTGGTAGTACCGGATGTTTATAAATTGTCCAACGGGGTTAACAATCCGTTAGTTACTACGGCTGATACCGAAAAAACGGTTAACAGTGCTTATGGAATGCTTTCACTGGGATATGCCAATGTACTCTTTTTGGACGTAACAGGTAGAAATGATTGGTCGAGTACTTTACCACAGGGAAACAACTCGTATTTCTATCCGTCGGTTAGCGCCAGTGCCATTTTATCGGATATGTTTAATATGCCGGTGGTCTTCGATTATTTGAAATACCGTTTATCGTATGCAAAAGTAGGAAGCGATACCAATCCGTATCAAATATCAAAATACTATTGGCAGAGTAATTTTCCGAGTTCAGCAGTGATGCCAAGTACCCTTTTTAATGCCGATTTAAAACCGGAAATCACAACGAGTTGGGAAACGGGTATCGAGTTAAAAATGTTGAAAAACAGACTTGGAATGGATATCACACTTTATGAATCCAAAACTAAAAATCAAATTCTGACTTTACCGATGGATATCGTCGAAGGATATAGCTCACAAGTTATTAATGCGGGTAGTGTTCGAAATAGAGGAATTGAATTTGTCTTACACGGTTCGCCCATTAAGAATGACAAATTCCAATGGAATGTATCGGCAAACTGGGCCATCAACAATAATGAAGTTTTGGAACTAAAAGACGGTTTAGAACAACAGGTTTTGGGTTCAGTAGTTAACGGACGCTTGATAGCTAAAGTAGGTGGAACAACTACGGCTTTATACGGAAGAAAGTTTCAACGAAGTGGTGATAATCAAATCATATACAGCAACGGAGTACCCGTATTGGGCTCTGACTTTGAATATATAGGCGATGTAGCACCGAAATGGAAAGCCGGATTGGTCAATTCGTTTAAATATGAAAACTTCACATTTGGACTAACAGTTGACGGTCAATATGGCGGAAAGGTGTATTCTCATTCACACCATAAAGCTACGGAAGCCGGACAATTAACACATACCTTAAAAGGAAGAGAAGAAGGAGTGATGATTGGGGAAGGAGTGGTCAAAAATTCAGACGGTAGTTTCTCTGCCAACACCACGGAAATCCGCGTTGATAACTACTATAGAAAGTATTATGAATATCAGAATGTCGAATCCAATACGTTTAACGCTTCTTACTTAAAAATCAGAGAAATGTCTTTGGGCTATACTTTTCCGAAAAAAATCACTCAAAAGATGGGAATAGCAGGACTATCAATAGCGATTTTCGGGCGTGATTTAAAAACGTTTACTGACTTCCCTTTCTTTGATCCTGAAGCTTCTACGATGAACGGAGACGTGATCATTCAGGGGATGGAAACGGGGCAAATGCCTTCTACCGCTTCTTATGGGTTTAATATAAAATTAGAAATTTAATCGCTTACATACTAAGATGAAAAAAATTATTTTTAGCGCAGTCCTGTTGTTTGGAGTATTGAGCGCCTGTACTGATAACTTTGAAGAAATCAACAGCAATCCCAATTTAATCAATCAGATCAGCCCGGGTACCTTACTCAATGAAGTGATCTACAATATGTCGTCCAATAATTTGCGAAACTATTATGGAATAACGGCAGATTTGATGCAGGTAAAATTTAATTATCCAAGTTTTTATGGCGGTATACATCGCTATGAAATCATTGAAGGCACGGGTAACTCTCAATGGGATGCTTCCTATAAATGGATGAAAAACATCAGAGAGATGTTGGCTGTTTCAGAAAAACCCAATGATGCGAATTACAAAGCTATTGGCTTGACATTAAACGCTTGGGTCGCTTCCAATTTAACCGATTCTTTCGGTGATATTCCATACTCAGAAGCGCTTCAGGGCGACCAGGGGATACGCATGCCCAAATACGATACTCAAGAAGCCATCTATTCACAGCTTTTAAAAGATTTGGAACAAGCGAACGCACTTTATGATTCCAAATTGCCGATGCTTTATGGGAAGGACATACTTTTTAACAACGATGTACAGCAGTGGCAACGTTTCACCAATTCCTTGCGTTTGCGTTTGTTGTTGCGCATATCGAAGGTTAAACCAGATGCCATAACTCAAATGGTACAAATCCTTTCTGATCCAGCTAAAACGCCGATTATAGATAACGATCAACAATCTGTTTTTCTTAATATAACTGGAGTTACCCCAAATCTGTCGCCTTGGTCAAGAGCTTTAGACTTTTCAAATGGTCAGGTAGTTTCTCAATTCTTTATAGAGTTGTTAAACGATTTGAATGATCCGAGAAGAGCGGTGTTGGTTGTACCTGCCAAAAACCTGCAAGGACAGGAAATCGGATTTAAAGGTATTCCGAGTGCTTATGATGGAGACGATTCACAATTTCAGTTTACGCCGTCGAATATGAATAACAAACAGGTCGTGGCACCGATGAAAATTCCGATTATAACTTTTTCGGAGATTCTTTTTATCAAAGCGGAATTGGCCCAACGCGACTTGTATAACTCGGCCTCTGCAAAATTGTATTTTGAATCAGCGGTTAAAAGTGCGATCAAATTTGTATCAAATAGCACTGTCGAAGACAGTTATTTCAACCAAGAGAAGGCGAAATACAACAACACCTTAGAACAAATTATCACCCATAAATACTTGGCGTTGTACTTTACCGACTATCAGCAGTGGTCCGAATACAGACGAACGGGATATCCGCGATTACCCAAAACACAATCGATGTTAAATCAAGGAAATATGCCGAGTAGATTGTTGTATCCTGCGGATCAAAAAACCTATAACAGCCAAAATTATCTCGATGCCAGTCAACGACAAGGCGGTGATCATATCAATGCCAAAGTTTGGTGGAATCAATAGAATTATGATAAAATTGAATACCATATCAGTTATTATTTTTGTTTTAGTGCAGTTTTTTTCAACAGTGGGATTTGGCGGTAGTTGTACTACCGCTGATACCGCTAAAGACATCGTCTATCAGATTGGGACTTACAATATCAGGTATGCTGCCCAAGAAGATGAACTAACGGGAAATGGCTGGAATAAAAGAAAAGCCCACCTGATAAACATCATTAAGGATCACGATATGGACATCGTCGGTACTCAAGAAGGCGACGATCAACAACTTCGAGATATGGAAATGCAGTTAAGCGGTTACGCATATATTAAAACGCCTTATGGATCAGAGCATGGCTCTCATAATGCGGCGGTTTTTTATAAAAGTAGTTTGTTTACCATACTGGATACAGGGCATTTCTGGTTGAGCGAAACCCCAGATTTAAAAAGTAAAGGCTGGGATGCTTCTGATTATCGAATTGCACAATGGATAAAATTTCAAGACCGTTTATCTGGTAAAGTTTTTTATGTATTTAACACGCATTTTTACTGGAGAAAATATTTAGCAAAAGAGAATTCAGGTGCATTAATCGTAGATCGTATTCGTAAAATTGCTGGTGATGCCGCTATTATTTGTATGGGAGATTTGAATTCGTTACCGGATTCCAAAGCTATAAAATCCTTGGAAACACGCTTAGTAGATAGTTATAAGTCGACCCCTATACACCAGAATCAGGTCGTAGGAACAGGATTTGCTGGAGGCGTTTTTACGGGGATATCCGATCACCGTATAGATTATGTGTTTACCTCCAAAAACATTAAAGTACACAGTTACGAGGCTATTGATACGACCTACGAGGATCATCGTTACCCTTCCGATCATCTTCCAGTAGTGATTGCTGTATCACTGCCGTAGAATTGTTAGGATGTGTTAGAAAAATTAAAGAATTGTCAACAACATTTAAAAAAAAATAAATGAAAAAAACAGTATGGATTATCGTGGGATTGTTTTCCATGAGTTTAAGTTTTGCTCAAACCAAGGTTAAGGGATATGTATATGAAGACAGTAATAAAAACGGTAAAAGAGATTCTAAGGAAAGAGGTCTGGTTGGTGTTGCGGTTTCAAACGGACAGGAAGTGGTGTTGACCAACGATACCGGTTTGTATGAACTTCCAATAGGCGATGACAATCAAATTTTTGTCATCAAACCCAGTCACTACGCTTTTTTGCTCGATGAATTCAACTTACCTAAGTTTTATTATACGTATAAACCCAAAGGATCACCGACAGACTTTAAATACGCGGGAGTAGCGCCTACGGGGAAACTACCTAAGGAATTGAATTTCGGATTGGTACCTCAGAAAGAAGAAAGCTCTTTTAAGGCTTTTTTGTTTGGAGATCCACAACCGTATAGTATGCAAGAACTCGATTATTTCAAAAAATCCATCATCGATGAAGCCAAAGAGAAAACAGCAGGTATATCGTTCGGAATTAGTTTGGGTGACTTGGTGGGAGATGATTTAAGTTTACACCTGCCGTATAAGCAGTATATGAAAGAAATGAATTTACCGTGGTACAATGTGATTGGGAATCACGATATGAACTACGAGGCGAAAACGGATATTTTATCCGATGAGACCTATGAGAAAAACTTTGGTCCGAGCAATTTTGCTTTTAATTATAGCGGTGCACATTTTTTGGTTTTAGATGATATATTATATCCAAATCCAAGGGGAACCGGTGGTTATTTGGGTGGATTTAGGGACGACCAACTGCTTTTTATTGAAAATGATTTACGTCATGTAGATCAGGATAAACTGATTGTAGTGTCTTTCCATATTCCGTTATTTGTCGGAGATGAAAAACATTTTGAGGAGCAGGCTCGACAACAATTATTCGATTTACTGAGCAGATTTGATAATGTTTTGCTGGTTTCGGCACATATGCACATGCAAACACATCAATTTTACAGTAAAGATAAAGGATGGAAAGGTTCAAAGCCATTACATGAATACAATGCAGGTACGACCTCTGGTGATTGGTATTCGGGAGAACTGGATGAATCTGGTGTTCCAGTTGGAACCATGAGAGACGGTACTCCAAGGGGCTATGCTGTTTTATCGGTAAATGCCAACCAATACCAATTGGATTATAAGGTTATCGGCAAACCGGAAAACTATAAAATGGAAATTTTTATGCCTCAGGTTATTGGTGATAAAAGAAGTGGTAATTCACAAGTATATGCCAATATATTCATGGGGACAGAATTGGATAGAGTCGAATATAGAGTCGATCAAGGCGAATGGACTAAGATGACTAAGGAAGAAACATTTGATCCGAGTTTTTACGCAAAAGTACAACGTTGGGATTTATCAGATACTCTTCTAGAAGGTCGAAGACCTTCTAATGCTGTCAATAGTGCGCATTTGTGGAAGGGAAAATTACCGTTTCATATCGGACTCGGCACGCATACCGTGGAAATCAGAGTAAAAGATATGTTTGACAGAGTGTACACCGATCAAAAGAGCTATCGAATAGAAAAGAAAAAATAGGTTTGATTATAGATTGTTGTTAGGTAAGGGATCATTTAATTTATTAAATGGTCCTTTTTTTATAGGGAAGGGAAAGCTACATTTTAAAAAGACAATAAAAAAACATCTCCTATTTTAGAATAGATTCGTATCATTGTTGTGAACTATTTTAGGGGATGCTTCTTTTTAGGATGGTTGACTTTTAAATACTTAAAAAATATGAAACAATATAGCATACTTTTCCTAGCTCTTTTTTTACAACTGCAAATTTGGGCTCAGTCACATCGACTAGAATTTAAAACACCTCATGGGAATTTTAAGGTGATGCTTTATGATTTTACGCCTCAACACCAAGATTTGATATTAGAGGCTATTAAAAATGGTGTGTATCACGAGGCTTTGTTTAATAGAGTGATCGAGAACTTTGTAGTACAAGGTGGGGAACACGATGATGCTATTGCCCTTCGTGAAACGGGGATTCCTAAAGATCAACACCAACGATTGCCTGCTGAATTTGATCCTCGTGCTTACCACAAAATGGGAGCATTAGGGGCTGGAAGGGATGATAACGAACAAAAAGCTTCATTTTTAAATCAGCTATATTTTGTAGTAGGAAAATCTGTTTTACCGCATGAATTAACGGAATTAGAACAAAAAAAAGGAGTGAGTTTTACCGAGGAACAGCGTCAAAATTATTTGTCCGAAGGGGGTTTACCTCGTTTAGATGGTGATTATACTGTGTTCGGTGAAGTCTATGAGGGATTGGAAGTCTTACTTGAAATCAGTAGACTAAAAACAAACTCAAAAGATGCTCCACTCCAAAACATACCTTTTGAAATCGTAGAAATACAGGATTGAGATGTGGATAGCAGCTCTACTAGTAATGGCTATTAATAATAAATAAATCATCAAGCATAGTTGAATTTTTGATTATTCATAAAAAATCGGGTATTTGTAGATGAATTCTGAAATAATTATGAATTATATTTTAGTATATTTACTTTTTATGTACTGAATTGTTTAAAGAGTTGATTAATAGTGCTTTGTTTACTATTTTTTAATCATTTTGTAAAAACAAATAGTACGGCTTAGAAATAATAATATCACACTTTAATGAATCATAAATTTCTTCAATTTACTATCAGCATTTGGTTATTCGGTTATTTGGGTTTACAAAGTGCCGTGGGCCAAAGTAGGCAACAATGTGACTCTCTAATCGTAGATGCAGTTAAATTACTAGAAAAAGATGAAAATCTCAAATCCTTAACTCAATTATCCAAAGTAAAAACAGTTGCTCATCAGAACAATTGGTATCTGCAAGAGTTTAATGCGATCAATAATATTGGAAACAATTATTATTCCATCGCTGAATATGCTGAAGCTTTAAATTTCTATACCCAAGCTTACGCCATTGCGATTGCACATCTGAAGTCGGATTCCGAAATGATTGTACTTAATAATATTGCAATATTGTATTCGGGTGAGAAAAAATTCGATCAAGCCAAAGAATATTTTAATAGAGCATTGGAATTGGCTGAGCGCAACAATAATTTCGAGAAAATGAGTTTGTATTTACTCAATCTAGGAAATCTGTATGAAGAGACCAAACAATACCAACTCGCAAAAACATATTACGAACGCGCTTTGACTAAATCTGCTAAAGAGTCGCGTTATAAGTTTTATGCCCAGCTCGGTTTGATTAAATTGGATCTATACAACGGTAATAATCAAAAAGCCATTGATGACAGTGAAAAATTAGTCGTTCAAGGCAATGAGTCTAAAATTAAGCAACTCTCTAGATTTGGAATTTTAGCTAAAGCCCACCTTAATTTGAATAAATTGGATATTGCAGAGCTTTATGCAAACCGTTTTTTTGACTTCAAACTCAACTATCAAGAAAAGATAACGGCCTTTGAAATACTGTCTGACATCGCTAGAAAGAAAAATTCCTACGAAAAAGCGTTGATCTATAAAGATTCAATTATCGCTAATCACATCAAGGACTACGAGCTTAAGAATGAAAAGACCTATATGAATAACAAATCCAGATTTGAAATTCTCCAATATAAAAATCAGATTCAAGAAAACAAAATTGCATCAGAAAAAGACAAAATGCTGTTATATGTTTCCTTAATCATCATCATAGCTTTGTTTGTAATCATTTGGTTATCGTACCGCAATTATAAAACGCGTGCCGCTATGGATAGTAAAAACTTTGCTCAAAAGGAGGAGGATTTAATCCAGTTGATTGAAAAGGAAAAAAAGGAGATTTATAAAATTGAAAATGAGAATTTAGAAGCTGTAGAACTTTTAAATTATGAAAAGCAGGAACTCAGTAAAGAAATCGAATTTAAAAATCGAAAAAATACGGCAAAAGCATTGCATCTAGCAGAACGAAATTTACTATTGGAAACGATTATAGCTGAATTGTCCGAAGTTAAAAACGTCAAAGAAAATACAACGCTAACAAGCAGTTTAAAAAAATTAAAACAACATCTCGCGACCAGTGATGAATTGAGCAATTTTATGGTTCATTTTGAAGAGATCAATCAATTATTTCTTAACAACCTAAAGCAACGACATCCTAATTTAAACGGTAATGATATCCGATTTTTAAGTTATGTTTATGTGAATTTGAATACTAAAGAAATTTCGAACCTTTTGAATATTACTTTAGATGCTTGCAGAAAACGCAAGGAACGTATCATCAAAAAAATTAATCTCGATAGCGATACCGATTTGTATATTTACCTCAACTCTTTGTAGAACGTGCTTAATGTGTTGTTTTTTAAGTTTTTAAATGGCGAATTGAGTGGTTTAACTCACATTTTTTCTATAGTATGTCACAATTTGTCCACCATTATTTGATTTAAAAAACGATTTTTTATCAATATTTACAGCAATATAAAAGAACCATAATCTTATGAAAAAAATTATTTTCGCATTATTGTTCCTTACTGTGTTGCTGAATGTTTTGACTAACCCGATTTATGCAAATGAAAACAGTAGGAGTGTTGTAGAAAACCGTGCAGATTGGAAGGCCAAATCTTATGCGCCAGATTTAGATCTGTTGCCTTATTTTCGATTTAAACAACAGAAGACGGCTGCGTGTGGTATCGCGATGCTACCTTTCTGGGAGGGATTTAACACCGATTCAACTACCTCAGCTTGTTGGACCATTATAGATGCTAATAAAGACTCGAAAAATCCGAGTGGTAATAATATTTGGCATGTATATGATGATGGTCAATTTGAAGGGGATCAAAGCATGTATTTTTTAGCCTATTCAAAGAGTAATGATTGGCTGATTTCTCCTACTTTTAAGTTGGATGCTTCGAAAACATACAAATTAAAGTACAACTATAAAACGACGAGTTCGAAGAACGAATTTGCTGTTTTAGGCTCTACTAAAGGCCTTGCTATGGCAGATTTTACAAACGTAATCATTTCCAAAAAAACGTATAATAACGATGTTTGGTTGGAACACCAGGCATTTATTACAAATATTAGCGGTGATTACAACATAGCTTGGCAGGTAACCTCTTCCTCATATACCAATATATTTATAGATAATGTTTCTTTTGAAGAGGTGGAATGTATAGAACCAGAAGCGCTCAGTGTTCAGGGTGTAAAGTCATCAGAAGCCACGATATATTGGAACGATGCAGTGAATAGTTCATGGGAATACTATGTCGAAGAGCAGGGAGGACTTGGTCCTAAAGGAGCAGGTACTTCTAGTACGACAAAAGAGGTTGTGGTAACAAAAGACCACAATAACAAAAATTTAGTAGCCAATACTGAATATGAATATTTTATTAGAGCAAAATGTGCTAGTGGAAAATTTGGGCAATGGATTGGACCTTATGTCTTTAAAACACTATGTAATGTTGTTAATGTTCCCCTTAGAGAAGGCTTTAATGCGAATTCAACAACTTTCGAATGTTGGCGAATCCGCGATAATAATAAGGATGCGCTGGATACGGCTGGTGATAATATCTGGAAGCAAAGTACTAATGCGCTCTATGAAGGTGACCAGGGGATGTATTTTTATGGAGATGCGGCAGTTAATGATGATTGGTTGATTTCTCCGACCTTTAAAATGAATGGAGGAATATATGCGATAACATATTATTATAAGACCTCTACAGCTTACAGCAACGACTTTGAGGTAATGCTGTCAAAAGAGGGAGTTGATCCGCTTGATTTTAAGCTGGTTATAGAGCCAAGTATGAAACGCAATACTCCAGATTTTGTTAAAAAAGTCTTGTATGTCACAGGACAGACTGGCGATATTAATATAGCATGGCACGTTAAGGCTAAGGGAACGACACAAGTTTATATTGATCTCGTTACTATTGAAGAGGTTTCTTGTATTGGTCCTGATGAAACGGTATTGATCAGCAATTTACAAAAAGACAGAGCTACCTTTACATGGACCGATAGTAATAACTCTAATTGGGAGTGTTTTACCCAGCCCCTTGGAGCCTCGTTGACCCCAGTAGGAAGTGGTTCGCTGGCACAAACAAATTCGTTTACATCACTTAGGACTAATGGTCCTAGTGGTGCTAATTTAGTTCCAAACACTTGGTATGAGTTTTTTGTTAGATCCACTTGTGGTCCTGGTAAAAATAGTCTTTGGGTGGGACCTGTAGCTTTTAGAACACCTTGTGATATTGTACCGACACCTTTTTGGGAAGGATTTAATACCGATTCGAAAAGCTTTGATTGTTGGTCATTTATTACCAACAATATCGATATTACCTCTCCGATAGATAATATTTGGATACAGCTCAATGTTGGTCAATATGAAGGTGATCAATTCCTGAGTTTTAGAGGGCGATCCTCAAATGTTAAATATAATGAATGGCTGATTACACCACAATTTACACTCGATCCTGCGAAGTTTTATCGATTGAAATATCACTATGCGACTAGTTTTAATAACAGCAGTGATTTTGAAGTGGTGTTGTCCAATAAAGGCAGTGCACCGGCTAATTTTACAACCACCCTAATCAATAAAAAAGGACATAGTAATTCCGATTGGGCAGAGGAGAAGGCGTTTATCAATGGAATTGGTGGTACTGTAAATATCGCTTGGCATTTGACTACGTCAAACAGTGAAACAGAGTTTAGTATTGATGACGTTTTTTTAGAAGAGGTTGTCGGATGTCCAGAACCTTTACTGTTGGCAACTAAAGATGAAAAACAGAGCAGTGTTACCCTTATGTGGGATGATGCTTACGGCAAAAATTGGGAGTATTTCGTTCAGAAATCTCGAGGTAAAACGCCTACTAGTAAGGGTACTGCTACCAATAAGAAAGAAAATATAATCAATAGCACCCAATTGGGTAGTCCTTTAGACGTCAACACGGAATATGAATTCTATGTTCGTACGGTGTGTGGTAATGGTGAATTCAGCATTTGGGCTGGTCCTTTTAAATTTAAAACGGCTTGTGGCGTAAACAAGGCACCGTTGTGGGAGGGTTTTAACAACGGCTCGAAAACCTTAAGATGTTGGACTATAATTGACGGTAATAATGATTCAGAAGCACCGGATAATAATATTTGGTCTACGGTAGATTATGGACAGTTTGAAGGAAGTCATGCAATGTATTACAGTATTTATGACGATGCCAAAGCGGTTGAAAGTGACGATTGGTTGATCTCTCCGAAAATGAAATTTGAGAAGAATAAAATCTATCGATTGAAATATCATTTTAGCACAAACAGTGCAGATGAAGATAATGAATTTGAAGTTTTAGCCTCTAGTACTGGACTTAAACCAACGGATTTCTCTACAGTGATAGTTAAGGGACAATTATATAAACAGCACACCGTCTATCAGCAGAAAACGGTTTTTATTACCAATTTAGACGGAGAAATTTATTTGGCATGGCATGTAAAGGGGAAGGGAACTAAATCGGTTTATCTCGATAATGTATTTATTGAAGAAGTAATGGGGTGTCCAGAGCCTATAAACTTAGAGGTAACGGATATCGAAAGCAAAAAAGCGACCATCAGCTGGACGGATGATTTTCAAGCAGCAAAGTGGGAGTATTTTGTGCAGGAAATCGGATTGGGGCTCCCAACAAGCGTTGGAACGTCAACGGTTAAAAAAGAAAATACCCTTACACAAGACCACTCAGGTAAAAATTTACTTCCAAATACGGATTACGAGTATTATGTCCGCACGGTTTGTGCCGATGGATCATATAGTGTTTGGGCAGGGCCGGTAAAATTTTTAACCCTATGTGACGTTTACGAGTTGCCATTTTGGGAGGGATTTAATAAAGATTCTAAAACCTTGAGATGCTGGTCGATTGTTGATGGCAATATGGATGGATCTTGGGGAAATAACATTTGGAGTATTAGTCCCAATACTTTTTACGAAGGAAATCGTGCTATGGGTATTACTGCCTATGATTGGGGCGGTGGTTTACAAAACGATGATTGGTTAATTTCACCGACCATGGATATGGGCAGTGGAAATTATGTTTTGAAATATCATTATCTGTCCTCAGATACGGACTTCGCTCAAGTGGAAGTACTGCTGTCTTCGAACGGACTAGCGTTAGATAAGTTCACCAATACTATTCTTGCTTCAAAAGGGTATAGTAATTTGGGTTGGAAAGAAGAAGTGGTGTTTTTTAAAGGAATTCCCGGAATGGTAAATTTAGCTTGGCACTTAAATGCAGAGGGTTCTTCTAAGTTAATTATTGACAATATTGTCTTAAAGGAGGTAGCGCATTGCCCAGAACCGTATTACATAAAAACGGCTAATCACACTACAACGAGTATGGAGGTGGAATGGCAACAAAATGGTGGAGTCAGTTCATGGGAAGTTATCGTAGTGTATAAAGGACAAGATGAAACAGCAACACCGATACAAAAAATAGCAGTTAATAACACTCCTAAGACTACTATAAATGGTTTAACGGCCGGTAAAGCTTATACAATTTATGTCAGAGCTCAATGTAGCGATGGAAATACTACTAGTGATTGGTCTACTCCAGTGCATTCTGGAACAAAAGTAGGTGCCAATGACGATTGTGGCGGCGCTACCCATATTCCGGTAAGCAAAAATGGAGTATGTGAGCAAAGCATGGTCGGGACTTTCCTGAATTCCCAAGTGTCTGTTGTACCAGAGCCTACTTGTGGTAGCACGGACATTAAAAAAGATATTTGGTTTGAATTTACAGCAACTCGTGATGAACACGTTATCACCTTGTCTGATTACTTCAGCTTGTCTGATCAGGTGTTTCCTGAGTTTGCATTTTCGCTTTACAGTCAGGATTGTAGCACTATCGGAAATACAGCTTTAGAATGTTTTAGTATTTATAGTTTCGGAGATCAATACAGAACTTTAAAGAATTTGGTGGCGGGACAAAAGTATTATATCCGCATAGGTACTGCTGTTGAAGATCCTGATTTTTACTTTTCATTGTGTATCACGACGCCGTATTTTATCGATGTAAGTCCAGCGGGAGATAAATATAGTGTTGAACAATTGGTCAAAGAGGTTTTGGTGGTAGCCGAGTGCGATTTGGTCTCCAATGTTACCTACCGCACGGGTACCAACTTTAGAAATGAACCCAACGGCATCGGTTATTTTGAGCGAAACAATTCTACTTTTGGATTTGAAAATGGTATCGTTTTGGCAACCAATGGTGTAGAAACGGCAAAAGGACCTAGTGGTATCAATCAAAGTGACGGTACGAAGTTATGGTTAGGCGACGATGATTTGGAAACGATCTTATTAGAAAATGGACAAACAGCGGGCAGTGTTAATGCTTCAGTGTTGGAATTCGACTTTATTCCGATTACAGATACGATCAAATTTGATTTTATATTTGCCGCCAATGAATATGGACCGGAGTACCAGTGTAAATTCTCGGATGTTTTTGCCTTTTTGTTGACGGATTTAGAAACACAGACCATGACCAACTTAGCAGTAGTTCCGGGAACGAATGTACCGATTTCGGTGACGACCATTCGCGATGCTAAATACCAAGGGAATTATAGTTGTGGCAGTACCAATGAAAAGTATTTTGATAAATATTATGGATACGAAGGTTTGCCTGTTCGAGACAATCCTATAAATTATTTCGGAATGACCGTACCGATGACTGCTATATCAGCCGTAAAACCCGGTAAAAAATACCATATCAAATTGGCTATAGCTGACTATCGTGATGAACGATTTAATTCCGCAGTCTTTTTAAAAGGAGGTAGTTTTGATTTAGGGAAAATTGATTTGGGAATTGATTTGCTCGTAGAAACCGGCAATGCACTTTGTAATGGAGAAACGAGAATAATCAAATCAGGTGTCACTGCTGAAAACGTCTCTTTTCAATGGTTTAAAGATGATGTTTTGATCAGTGGTGAAGATGGTGCAGACTTGGAAGTTAGCGAGTCGGGTACTTATAAAATTATAGTGAAGTATTTAGAACTAAAATGTGAAATCACAGGAAAGGTAAAAATAGAAATTTATCCAGCAATTTCTGCGGTAGTGGCTTCACCTAAAAGTTTAGCTATATGCAGAAAATCGGTAAAACCGTTAATTCTAAATTTAACGGATATTGAACCCCAAATGTTGTCAAAAGCAGTTCCCGAAAATTATACATTTACCTATTTTACGACCAAAGAGGGCGCGAAATTGGGAACAGATCCTATCGTTGATGCAAAGAGTTATAGATTAGAAACCACTGGAAAAAACAGCTTTATTTACATTAAAGTTGTGGATAAGAGAACGGGTTGTTCCGAAATTTTCGAATGGATTTTAAAGGCAACGGCAGGAGAAATTCCAGAAAAGAGGGAAGATGTGGCTGTCTGTGCGAGTTATACTTTTCCTGAATTGGAAGTAGGTCAGCATTATTATTCAGAAGCGGCATCAAAGGGAGTGGAATATTTTGCGGCTGGCGTATTGAGTGAACCGGGAATACATACAATCTATGTTTTTCAAGATAATGGATCAAGCTGTTATGAGGAAATATCCTATAAGGTAACCATTACGGAGGCTGTAAAGGCTGCTGTTTTTAAAGATGTGGTTTTGGAGTGTAAATTATATGAGTTAGAACCATTAGCTGCAGACAATAAGTATTATACACAATCTGGTGGAAAAGGTATGGAGTTAAAAGCAGGTACGGTACTAACAAATACACAAACTGTTTATGTGTATGCGGTATCTGATGACGGCTTATGTACCGACGAGAGTAGTTTTTCGATCCGCTTTGATGATTGTCCGATTCCAAAGGGAATTTCTCCAAATGGAGACGGACTAAATGACGATTTTGATTTATCATTACACGGAGTCACGAGTATGATTATTTATAACCGTTATGGTTCTGAAGTTTTCCGTTTTGAGGGTACCTATACCAAACAATGGCATGGACAAGATAAAAAGGGCAATAGATTGCCTGATGGAACCTATTTCTATGTGATCATAGCACATGAAAAGACCCGCAGTGGTTGGGTTCAAATTAATAAGTAATAAAAAAGCCGGCAGTTTTAACTGCCGGCTTTTTTATTGATAACCAAATCCCAAATGAATTGGTGATTGATCATTATATGTTTAAGAGGTATTGGTTGTAAATAGCTATTGACTGTGATTTACAAACCTTTGAGATCTATGGTGTCCGTTTCTAATATTTCAACCTGACGACCCATCTTTTTCTGAATAATCTTAAAGTGGTGTTCATCGTCTGCGGTAATCAAGGAAATCGCTTTTCCATGTTCGTGTGCACGACCCGTTCGACCGATGCGGTGCACGTAGTCCAAAGGTGAACGTGGCAATTCGTAATTGATAACGTATGGCAATCCCTCGATATGTATTCCACGACCAATTAGATCCGTAGCGATCAATACATCGGCATCTCCAACTTTAAAATCTGCCAAGTTGTCCATACGTGCTCCTTGTGATTTTTTTCCGTGAACCGCTAAGGCATTGATGCCGTTTTTCTTTAATTTTTCAACGAGGTTTTCAGCAGTTCGTGTCGAGGAGACAAAAACTAAAACCGGAGATATATGTTGTTCTTTGATTAAATATCTTAAAAAAGGACCCTTGCTTTCACTAGCCACGCGATATGCGACTTGCTCAATGGATTCCAATTCTAAGGCTTCCTCTTTGACTTCAATTATCTCAGGAGTGATTGCCAAGGTTTTTTTAATTTGCTGTACTTTGTCGTTTAAAGTAGCAGAAAACATAATCGTTTGTTTCTTAGCAGGAACCATATCGAGTATGCGATTCATTTCCTCTTCAAAACCCAATTGAAACATTTTATCTGCCTCATCGATGATCAGGTATTCCAAATTTTCAATGGACAAGGCTTTCTGGTCAATAAGATCTAATAAACGACCTGGGGTTGCAATTAGAATTTCAGTTCCATAAACTTTTTTCATTTGTGGATTGATCGATACTCCTCCGTATACAGCCATACAGGGTACCGGTCGTCTTAATGCAGACTGAAGATCACTGTATGTTTTTTCAATCTGTACCGCCAATTCGCGAGTGGGAACCAATACCAATACCTTGATATTACGACTTTTCTCATAATCTTGATGTTGTATCTTTTGCAACAATGGAGCTACAAAACAAAGAGTTTTACCCGAGCCCGTTTTTGCAATTCCCATAACATCTTTTCCCTTGAGTATTAAAGGAATAGTTTGAGATTGAATTTCAAAGGGTTTTAGCAAACCTAAATTGTTAATGGCCTTACTCAGATGTGACGATAATCCTAATGATTGAAATGACATATAATGATTTAAGCGACAAAGATACAGTTTTATGCTGGATTTATAATCCTTATAAATCGCTGCGACATCTTTGGTCGCGGTATGGGAATTAGTACTTTTTTAGGGTATTCCTTATTAAGTAACTGATTATTTATTAGCTATATGAACGTAAAAGTTTTAATTATGCATGAAGCTTTTAATAAATCGATGTTTTTTATAGAAAAAAAATAACTTTTTTAATTTTTCTTTATACCTTAGGATGAGTTAAATTTGCCGCTTTCACTTTTACAATTAATTGATCTAACTATGGTATTTGATATTTTCGAAACGTTAACCTTTGCTTGTCTAGTACTTTTGCTGGGCTTTTTTATCGTTCAAAAGGTAAAATTCTTTCAGGATTACAACATACCTGAACCGGTAGTAGGTGGCTTTTTTATCGCCATTATATTGTATTTGATTTATCATTTTACCGGAATGAGTTTCGAATTTGAGAAGAGCCTACAAACTTCAATGATGTTGTTTTTCTTTTCTTCAATTGGTTTAAGTGCAGACTTCGCACGCCTTAAAAAAGGAGGTAAGCCCTTGGTGATCTTTGTGCTTTTAACAGGGAGTTTTATTTTTATTCAAAATGTTTTTGGTATATCCATGGCTAATTTGGTGGGACTGGATTCGAGTTATGGTTTGATTGCTGGGTCGATTACATTGACCGGAGGACACGGTACGGGTGCGGCATGGGCACATGATCTGACGACCTCTTTTGGTATTACTGGTGCCTCTGAATTAGCACTAGCTTGTGCAACTTATGGCTTAGTGATGGGAGGTGTTATCGGTGGACCCGTAGCGAAATATCTATTGAATAAAAACAAGATAAAACCCGGTGCAAATACTGACGACGACACGATTACAGAAAATTTCGAAAATCCGCTTTTTAAACGCCGAATTAACGTACATAATATGATCGAAACCCTGACGATGTTTGCGATTTGTATTGCATTAGGTCAGTTTTTATATATGTATTTTAAAGGTACTTGGTTGGAATTACCCAATTTTGTTTGGTGTTTGTTTATCGGGGTGATTATCCGAAATATGCTCGCTCATTTTACTACTTACATCGTCAATGATCATGCGGTTGATGTGTTGGGAAATACCGGTTTGTACCTGTTTTTAACGATTGCTTTAATGTCGCTACAGTTGTGGCATCTAGCAGGATTGGCTTCGCAAATTTTGATCGTGTTGATTGCACAGACTGCCTTGATGATATGCTTCGCCATATTTGTCACCTATAGGGTGATGGGGAGAGACTATGATGCGATAGTATTAAGTGCAGGGCATTGCGGATTTGGATTAGGGGCAACACCTACTGCTGTAGCCAATATGCAGGCCATAACGAGTAAATACGGCCCATCACATAAAGCCTTCTTAATCGTGCCTATGGTTGGTGCTTTCTTTGTCGATATTATCAACAACGTGTTTATCAAACTATTCGTGGCCTTTTTAAAATAGGTCTCTAGATTTAGTAAGATTAGGAGTACTGTTATAGTAAAAAGCCTTGTAATGCTGATTAAATGGTCACAGCATCATTAATGACTGTATAATCGGGTGATTGTATCAGTCCGTCTACCATAGTGAGTTTGCGATCGGCCATATTGGCTAATTCTTCATTATGAGTAACGATGACAAAAGTTTGTCCAAACTCATCACGCAATTTAAAAAAGAGCCTATGAAGGTTCTCTGCCGTATGCGTATCTAAATTTCCCGATGGTTCGTCGGCAAAGATGATTTCAGGTTTGTTAATCAAGGCACGCGCAACGGCAACGCGTTGTTGCTCGCCTCCAGATAACTCCGAAGGAAAATGTTTTTCTCGGTGACTAATTCCCAAGTATTCCAATAATTTTCGGGCTTCCTTCTCGGTTTCTTTTTTTTCTTTACCAGCTATAAACGCTGGAATACAGATGTTTTCCAAGGCGGTAAATTCCGGTAAAAGCTGATGAAACTGAAATATAAACCCCAAATTTAAATTGCGAAACGCAGATAATTCTTTGTCGTTGAGCTTCAATATATCCTGACCATTAATCATCAAGGTGGTTTGGGGCACTACAGCAGGTCGATCTAAAGTTCCCAAAATTTGAAGCAAGGTGGTTTTACCAGCACCAGAGGCTCCTACAATCGATACAATCTCTCCTTTTTTGATATGTAAATCAACTCCTTTAAGAACTTGCAATTTCTCGTAATACTTTTCGATATGAGTAGCGTGGATCATGGGTTTGCTTTTTAAACAAAGTAACAACGTTTTTAAATAGAATAAAATAGTTCTCAGTAAATTTTTATTCTTTGTTAGCAATTATTCTTTATATAATTAAATTTTAACAATATACTGTGTGTTAAAATTCCAAATTTTACTTTTTTTATTTTACTTTTTGAAATATATTTCACCAATAATTTAAAAATTATGTTTTTTTGTATATAAATGATGTGAACTTTGGTTTTTTAAAGGGAATTCAATTCGAATTGTGGGAAATCAAAAGGGATATCAAAGCGCTGTTTTACCTATTCTATGGAGGTAAAACCATCGATTTTATCGAATTGATTTTAACAAAAACCTTTTACAGTTAACCTATGATTATAAAATACAAATTATATGTGATAGCGGTAGTTTTGTTAGTTATAAGCTGCCGAGATAAGAAGTCAGAAAAACAATCCAACATCAAGTATCCGGTATCAATTGAGTGGTCTTTAGTAGGCAATGGTAACTTACTGGGCAACCATAGTGAGGGTATTGAAGCGGGCAGTTTATGGATTACAGGACAGCAAGAATGGCGTGATTTAGTGGATAAAATCAATACAAACAATCGAGTTTCCGACACTTTTATCGAAAACGACATTGATTTTACACGATTTGATCTAATTGCGACTTTTGATAAGGTCCGTCCGCATTCGGGATTTATTGTCGCAGTGGATAGTATTATAGAGGATACCAACAACCAGCTGGTTTACATCAGTTGGCGCGATAAGAAACGCGGATTTGAAATGCCGTCGCAACCGTATTATCTGGTTAAAATACCCAAGAGTAAAAAAACAATAATGTTTCAATAACGCTGCGATTCCCGTGTTTAGCAACTAAATAAGCAAGGCGTCATTTTATTGATTAATAAGTTGTCCGTTTTAGTTATTGTAAATAGTGACGATTAATAGGTCATTGGACGTGGTATGCTATAGATTTAAATAGATTGGCAAACACGATTATAAATACTATGGTACTGCTCTAGATAATGGATTTTCCATTTTTTGATCGGACTTGGATCTGATACTTTACGGGCTTAAGCCTAAACTGTGCGAATGGCCACTTCTATAACGAGCAATGCTTGTTATAACTAACGATCTCTTAATTTGTCCCACTACCGCTAGTAAATTATGCAATCAGTGGGGAATACGATTAGGTACTCGGCGCTAAAACATCTAGAAATCTACGATTAATTGGGAAAACGATGTTTTAAACAGCAAATCGTTAACGAATGCCAAACCGTTGATGCATAGTATTTGCCTTCGGGACTGTATATCGTAAGCCTTTTAAGTCGTGACGGAAGAATTTTTACTTCCGATTAAGTCGTGACGGAAGAATTTTTACTTCCGAAAAAACACTAGTGCAACCGAAAAAAACTACAAACTTATGAAAACAATCTTACTTATAATCCTGCTACTACTGGGCATAGAAAGTGTTCAGGCGCAACCAGAATTGCTAGGGGAAAATACCTGGTATTTACAGAAATTAATCATAGAGGATACGGAGTATGATCCGCCACTAAATGATGAAAGCAGTATTTATCCTTTTACTTTAGAATTTGACTTACACGAACTATCGATGTATGTTAGTTTCTGTAAAAATGGAATGAATTTTAAAGATCTCGTGTTCTTAGAACACAATCAGTTTACGGTTTTTAACGATGTTTCTCTGCCGATGGAATATTGTTTTAATGTGGAAAATCGTCAATTTTCCTCTTTCCATAATGAATTTTTTAGAGATAATGCTTTATTCTCTTTTACGTATACATTAGTCGGATCGAGCCAGGGTGTGCGGCGATTAGTGATCACCGATAATAATAGAAATCAAGCGATTTATAGCAATCAACGTTTAAGCAGTTCTCAATTTGAAAAAGCAGCGTTTAAGATTTATCCCAATCCGGTAAGCGATGTATTGAATTTGGAATGGGACAGTTCCGAGCAAATTTCACCTAGCTATATAGAGATCTACGATTCATTGGGGAAATTGTGTTTCAAACAGCAAATAGCTAGCGATAAGAAATCCGTGGAACTAAAGCATTTTACTACTGGACTGTATATCGTAAACCTTTTAAACCGTGAGGGAAAGATTTTGACTTCCGAAAAAATACTAGTGCAACCGTGATAACCGTGATAAAAGAGATGAATAATCCATATTATTTTCTTGCTGGTTATTGTAATAAATTTCGATCCAATAATACTTTATGTGGCAACTAACCCAATGATCAGCGATTTTATTGCTATTTTAATGTTCATTTATTCTCCGTAAAATCGCTAGTAGTAAAATCATATTTTCACAAATAGTTGGTTCTTTTAAAAATTAAAATCAATATATTTGAGATAACAAAATTTATTGAAATGCAAACACTCTTATATTGTTTTATTTCGATAGCCCTAGGAGCTTGTCAAAATAAAACTGCTCTAACAGAAATCCCCAATACAAAAAATGAAATCCCTATGAATGAAATGAATCCCCATAACGAAGTAGCTATTTTTGCTGGTGGCTGTTTTTGGTGTACTGAAGCGATATTTACATCCTTAAAAGGCGTGGAATCTGTATGGCCTGGTTATATTGGAGGACATAAAGAAAATCCAACCTATAAAGAAGTTTGTACTGGAGAAACGGGACATGCCGAAGCCATTGAAGTCGTTTATGATCCTTCACAAGTTAGTTACAACGAATTGTTGGAGATCTTTTTCGCAACGCATGATCCGACTACTTTAAACCGACAAGGTGCAGATGTTGGAACTCAATACCGCAGTGAGATTTTTTATACCAGCGAAGCTCAGAAAGAAGACGCACAGGAATATTTGGATATTCTAATCAATGAGAATGTATATGGTAAACCGGTGGTTACACGTATATCACCTGCTTCGAAATTTTATAAAGCAGAAGATTATCACAAAAATTATTTTGCAAAAAATGGCAATGAACAGTATTGCCAAATGGTGGTTTCACCCAAAGTCGCAAAATTTAAAAAAGACTACGCTACCAAGCTGAAATAAAAGTTGGCACGGATATTGAAAAGTTAAGTTATAGAACATCAAATGTTTACTTATGGATGACTTACAAATCAGATCAACAGCGTCAGCTAAAAAGTATACCCAATTGGTTTGGAGTATTTTTTTAGATGGGGTAGGCTACTTGTCGTATTTGATTCCTTTTTTAGGAGAAATCAGTGATGTGGTATGGGCACCCATAGCTGGTTTGCTTTTAGCACGTATGTATAAAGGAACCGTGGGTAAAGTAGGGGGTACCATTGCTTTTTTAGAAGAGTTATCTCCTGGATTGGATTTTATACCCACCTTTACACTAACCTGGATTTATACCCATTATATACAAAAGAACCATTCTTTATAAAAAAAAACAGAGGCTTTTGCCTCTGTTTTTTTTATAAAATTAGTGAATAAGCTTATTGACCTATAAGCATATATTCAAAATTATGATTTTTCTTCTTTGTTGAAGTAAACCAAATAGTAATACATTTGTTTCTCTTCATCCCAACCTTTCTCAATGAATTTCTCCGCACTTTCCGGGTTGATGAAATCCAATTTGATCTGAATGTTGGTATCTAAGGCAATGACGTTTTTGATCTTTTTACGAGCATCGGTCACGGCATTATTGGCAATAGGGAAGTTCGTCGTATCTTCGATACTGTACTTTTCACCGCGGTCTACTTTGTAGTTTTTAAATTCCGAAATCAAATCGGGATTGTCAATAACCTCATTTAAAAAGTTTGTTTCTTCGAATTCGTCGTTCTTAGCAAAATAGTTTACCGAACGGTTCATAAACATCACTTCTTCTTTTTTATCTTCTGCTGGTAAAACAACGTCTTTAGCAAAATCTTGACAGAATTTTAAATACTTTTTAGTCATAAAGTTTTCATCTTGAAAAGCATCTACAGATAAAAAGTGCTCCAACCAATAACGCGCATCATAACGGTTACTATCGATGGTTAAAATTTTAAAACCCTCTTCTTTTTTGTAATTAAAAATGATACAACCCTTGTCCAACTTGTTTAAGTTAATCCCTTGTTGAAGAATCATTTCTAAATTACTGCCCTTTTCTTCAAATTGTAAGAAATCGGCTTTAATCTCACTTTTAAAAATTCCAATAGCATCAACCACATTGTTGTCAATCGATACGTTTGTTAGATAAGTAATGTAAACCTCTCCGTTTTTAATGTGCGGATGATTGGATTGCTCATGCAAATGACGGGTTATTTTTTTAGCAACTTCCTGTACATTCTCTGCAGAAGGAGCATTGAACAACTCGTTGCTGAAATTATACATTTCATTATATTCTAAATCGACATCATGGGCAAATTGAAAATAGTTTTCTTCTTTTTCTCTAAAGGGTTTAAAGAAATACTCCTTTAAAAGCGGAGCAATTTCATCGTTTAAATTATAAGGTTGTTCCGATAAAAAAATAGCTTCATTACGGCTTTTATTCCCCACACGGTGAATACTTAGCGTTTCAATGTGAGCATTGAATAGATTAATCATATAGAAAAAAGTAAAAAGTAAGTAATACTTACTATGGGTAAATAATTTAAATCATCTTGTAGACTGTTTGGAATTAATTCCAATTGTCTTCATAACCAAAATCTTCGAAACTGTCATCTCCATCAAAAAGATCGAAATCTTCATCATCCATCTCGTCGTCAAACTCTCCAAACATATCTTGTTCAGACAAAGGTGCATTATCGAAATTCTTTAACATAGAATCTACCGGTAACTCTCCATGAGCGAATAGTAGGGCTGGATAAACGACTCCGGTTTCTTCTTCTTCCATTGCGGCCAATTCTACAAAGAAGGTCCACATATTTAGGAAATCATATACATAAATGATTTTGGTATTTTCGCCACCCAAGTAGTCATTTATCGCATAAGATGCCATGGTTTTTTGCTCACCCGCTATATCACCGGTGTCGAACAAAGGGATTTCTTCTTCTTGTTGTGCCCAATCGGCATCACAAGTGTAGAAAGAAGCTGCTTCCATACCGTCAAAACCAAATGCATTGACAATTGCATTGTGCAAATCTTCTAAAGAATCCTCTTCCAAAATGGCGATATCTCTGAATATATCCTCCTCTGTATCAAGTATTACTCTAAATTTATAAACCATAGTCTGTTGATTTGTTAAAAGACAAAGGTAAACTTAATATCATTTTAAACGGAAAAACTTAAATTTGTTTTTTCAGTTTTTTTGAAATGCCAACGGTCTATTCTGAGTTTCAATTTATTATAAATGCAAAGCATTTTTACAGCTATAAACATCAAATTGCGATTCATCCACCTTATTTGACAGTTCAGTATTTGTTTTTTTTTTAATCGTGTCGAACAAACGACTTTTGACCTATCAAACTAAAAATAAGAAAGATGAAATTTTTTGTAATAGCTGGAATCATGCTGATTAATTTTGCCGTTCCGTATATCGAATCCCTATGTAATTGTGATTATAATTCAACGAAAATTAATGACATTTGTACGGATAAAGCATTGGATAATACACAACCCACAGTTAATCTCTTTCTATTAAAGACAAATCATGAAAAAAAGGAGTAAAAGTTATAGTATTGGAGTATTGGTGGTATGGCTGATGAGTTTAATCTGGGTGGCAAAGGAGCTGCAAGCAGGTACTAACAGTAATCTGGTATATAGCCTAAGAGAAGTCAACAAATGGGTTTTCTATATTTTATTTCTGTTTTTTATTAATAGGATTGCTTTTGTTCAAATAGATAAGCGTTTCGAAAGTAAGTTAGCTACGGATAAAAGGGCATTTTATTTGGCATTGATGTTGGGGTATATGGTTGCACTTTTTTCGTGTTTTTATGTCCCACATGTCTATCAAACCATAGATTATCTCATTATAGACCAAAAACCGTTTAACGAATGGGTGTATACGGAACCGTTTACCAACTTTGTTAATTACGCTATCGTAATTCCGCTATTGATCTATTTTGGATATTACTTTTATTTCAATCGGCGTAAACAATCGATCTTACTACAAAAGGAAAAAGTCATATCAGGTAATGTATCGGCGCAATTTGAAAGTTTAAAAAATCAATTGGATCCGCATTTCCTGTTTAATAGTTTAAACGTGTTAAACTCCTTAATAGAAGAGAATCCCGATCAAGCGCAGGATTTTACACAAGCCCTATCAAAGATTTATCGTTATATCCTAGATCAAAAGAATAAAACCTTAGTATCGATAGAAGAGGAGATTGATTTTGCCAGAACCTATATGTTATTACTTCAAATGCGTTTTGAAGATAGCGTCACTTACGATTTTCCAAAGGAGATAAAAAACACTGAGGCCAAAGTAATACCCTTATCCTTGCAGTTGCTACTCGAAAATGTAATCAAACACAATAAAACCAGTACCCTACATCCAATCCACATATCTATAGTTGAAGAGCAAGATTATTTGGTTGTCGAGAATAACTTACAAAAGAAAAAATCATATGATGATCGCAAGGGTATCGGTTTACAAAATATAGCCGATCGATATGCCCTAATTACCTCTAAGCAGGTTATCATCGATGAAAATGAACATGCATTTGCAGTAAAAATACCTATACTAATCAAAAAAACATATATCATGGAAATTTTAAACGAAAACGAAGAAATGTTATTGATCAAAGCTAAGAAACGCGTCGAGGATATTAAAAAATTCTATAGCCACTTGACCACTTATATCGCTGTCAATACTTTTTTAATGGTGATTAACTTATATACCGAACCATCTTTTTTATGGTTTTTATTCCCGCTTTTCGGTTGGGGAATCGGATTGTTATCACAAGGGATGCGTGTATACAATTACAATCTGTTCTTAGGTCGTAATTGGGAGGACAAAAAACTTCAAGAGATTTTGGATGAAGAAAAACGCAGAAATGCTAAATGGGAATAAGGATGGAGTCAGCGATAAACAATTCTAAAGTGAGAGTAGCTCAAACACTTTATGCCAAATCAAGATTAAGACGTTTACGTAATTTATACATCCGATTAGCGATCTGTTTAATGGTTAGTGTTTTTATTATAGGGATACATTATATTGAATTTGAAAATATAGAAGTCCATTCGTTTTATTCCCCTTTTGAATTACCAGCGCTTTGGCTTTTTTGTATTGCAATTCAATTTATGTTTTTTTATGCCGATAAAATCCCATTGCTAAAAAAGTGGCAACAAAATCTGCTTCAAAAAACTTTCCTAAAAGAGAGGAATTCCTTTGAGAATCGATTTTTAAGCAAAAGTGAACGCCGTTGATTTTTAATAAAAAACCGACTCGTACAATCGCCAAACCAAGCATCAAAGCCATACTATACTAACAAGAACTACTTATGAAAATCATCATTATTGAAGACGAAAAACCAGCCGCGAGATTGTTGGAACGGAAAATAGAAAAATTGGGATATGAGGTACAAACCAAATTGGGGTCTGTAGAAGAGTCAATCGTATGGTTATCCAATAATGAAACACCCGACCTGATCTTTTTAGATATTCAATTGTCCGATGGTTTGTCTTTTGAGATTTTTGAAAAAGTAGTCATTAACAGCGCAATTATTTTTACAACGGCCTACGATGAGTATGCCTTAAGAGCTTTTAAACTCAATAGTATCGACTATTTACTAAAACCAATTCAAGATGGCGAATTGCAATTTGCCATTCAAAAGTATATCGATCATAAAAACTCGTTTTTTGAGTTTTCAGATCAATTGAATTTGTTTAAGAAGTTTATTGATAAAGAGAGCAAGCCCGTGTATAAAGAGCGATTCTCCATCAAAATTGGCCAACAAATCAAGATCGTATTCACCAGTGATATTGCCTGCTTTTACAGTGAAAACAAAGCAACGTATATCAAAACAAAGGATCATCGAAACTATTTAATTGAGCTGTCTCTAGATCAATTGGAAGAAATGTTGTCACCAGATCACTTTTTTAGAATAAGTAGGCAATTTATAGTAGCTTTGACCGATATTAAGGATATTTCAGTTTTCAGCAATTCTCGATTGAAATTGTGTTTAAACCACTATAATGAAGAGGAGCTGATTGTAAGTCGCGAGCGCGTAGCTGAATTTAAAACTTGGATTGGATAATCGTAATTCGGGAGTCGAAAATCGGGAGTCGTGGAAAGTAGTGTAGAATAATTAAAATAAAAAATAGAATGATAGCATTTTCTTATACCATATTATATGTGGCTGATGTAGCTCAGGCGATGAGTTTTTACGAAAGAGCGTTTGGATTTACACAAAAATTCCGAACTCCTGAAAATGATTATGGTGAAATGGTCTCGGGTTCTACTGCCTTGGCTTTTGCATCTAAAGAATTGGCGCAAAGTAATTTGAGTGAGGGTTTTTTAGACAGTTCTTCAAAGGAAAAACCCTTTGGTATCGAATTGGGTTTTGTAACAGCCGATGTTGCTACTGCTGTAGAAAAGGCGGTTGCAGAAGGGGCTGTCTTATATGAACCGATTGTCGTAAAACCTTGGGGACAATCTGTTGCTTATATCAGAGATTTAGATGGTTTTTTAATTGAGCTTTGTAGTCCTATGGGATAATTTCGAAGACACCCATTAATAAGTTATTTGTTAGAAAATGAATTGAGTTAATAAAAACTCAATTCATTTTTAAGTATAAACACGGTTTTGTGGACTGTGTCATTTTGAATCTTTATTATGTTGATTTCTTTTTAAGCCAACCTTTAGTAGGTGTAAAGATTAATGAGATTCCGGCATAATTTCCTTTAATGGTGTAAACGCCTGTTTTGGTTTCATTGTTATCTAAATCAAATTGATAAACACCTTGTTTGGGATAATTTAAAAGTTGGGAATTAAAAAAAACATCCATTTGAAACAATCCACGATTGGTTAAGTAATTTAAACCTACGGAAAAATCTAATGAGCCAGTAATTTGTTGTTCATCGGATTCAGCTATAAATAAAGTGCGTTCTTTTTGTTGATTATAGTCAAATACACTTACCACTAATTTGTCATTACCACCGCTTGTCCTGAGATCTAAGCTTGTACCTAAGCCAAGAACAAAATTCAAATTTTCACTGATATTGTGAAAATACTCGGTTTTAAAAGTTTGTGAAAAAACAAATTGGCTTGCCATTTGAAAATGACCTAATTCATTGGAATAATTATAACCGACATTCCAATCCTCTTCACTTATATGAATATTGAAAGTCGGATTAAATGTTTTAGCTATAAGACCGGCTTTGAAATTAAAATCGTTTATCTGATAAAAATTGTAAAAGAAACCAAATTGTATAGAAAAGGGGTTATTAAATGATATACTAGGTGAATTAGTACTATTATCATAAACGTTACCTACCGAATATCCTTGATGTATTGCCGGCTGTAATACGAAACTAAATTTAGTGCATCCTTCGCCAAATAATTTTTCTGCAGTTTGAGAAAGGGATGTACTGGGAAAACATAATATAAAAAGCAGGAGTAATATCGTTCTATTACAGTTCATAATAATCCATTTTGAGATTAACAGAGCCTTGTTTGTGATAACTGTATGCTTTTTGAGGTTGTATTCCTATGATTAGGCTGCCACCTTCATATCTATGGCCACTGAATTTGGCTTTTACTCTTCTTCGTTTTCGTTCCTTAACTAAATATTTTTCAAATTGTCTGCTACAGTCTTGATAGAGAATACAATTGTTGGTTCCGTAAGCGCCAGTTATTCCCGCTGTTATGGTTGTTCTGCTTCTTTTCCATTTCCCTCGTTTCTTTTTATAACCTACTGTTAAAGCAGATATTTTCTTTGCTCCCCACGCACTATTATTAATAACTTTGGATTTTGTTTTGATTCTGTCAGAGCCGTTTGTATGATATTTTGCACTCTTTACGTGTTTCTTGCATGGTGACGGTTTTTCGTATGTTTTCTCGTCCGTAAAGCCTTTTAAAATAACATTGGGATTATTTTTTGGGGTAGTACCATTGCTTATTTGTGAAATAGCTTCTAAATCCCAATTATGAACTTCTATCCAACTGTGGTCACTAATCAATTTGTAATAAATATAAGTTGCTTTTGATTCACCAATAATCACTTCGGCATTTTCACTGAATAAGGTTCTTTCAGTTTCATCAAATATAAAATGATTATCAGGATCTTCTTTAATATCCCATTCACCATCCCCTTGGAGTTGCAGCCAATCACTTTCTAGAATATCAATTTTTTTTCGAAGTGAGCAGAAACCTAAATCTTTTTCAAAATTAATTAAAATATTGTCCTCGTCAAAACCAGCCTCATTAGCTAAAGTTTCATATTTATCATCACTTATTTCACTTGGAACAGTTGCATCAAATAAATCGCAATCGTAATCAATCAACTTATCTAATTCATCAGCTGTTTCCCAAAGTTTATTCCAAGTGGGAAAAATTAGAATATCGTATTTACAATCAGTAGCATTATGGATCGCTATTGATTGAATATAGCTAAACATCGTACTTTTTTTTTGTATTAATGGATAGTCATTGTTTGCATTTTTGCCCTGTGGTAAATCTGCGGTATCACAAGAAACAACTAATCCCCCAATTAGGATTGTTAAGTGTAAAAGAGTTTTTTTCATAATCGTAAATTAATTTATAAGAAATTTTTAAACCAAACGTAAACGCTTATGAAGCTTTAATTTTATTGTTTTTTTGCTCATTTTCTGATGAAACACGGGGGATTGTTATACATCTTTTTGTTCAATATTGCTGTCAACGCTGGGGGCTGTGACATCAGGACTAAAGATAAAACTAAAGCCAGGAATTTTAGATAATATTGATTATAAGTCGTTTACTTCGGGCTAAAATAAAAAAAAATTATTTTCAATCCACAAAATATTATATATGTTTTCAAAAAAATGGAATAAAATATTTGGTTATTACCACAAAATAATGGTAGCAGTGTTATAAATTTTAATAGGTAAAACTTTTAAAATAAAAAATCCTTATCGAAAAATCGAGCGCTAGGTTTTATTATTTCAGTAGCAAGGCTGTTGTATTGTAGTTTTCGCACTGATAAGTTGTCGATACCGATCTTTTGGAAGTTATAATCGTATTAACGTATACGTATTTATAACAGCATTTTTGCGTAATTCGTTATTGTGCTAAATGCTGTTGAATAAGGGCTAAACGCTCTTTCATAACGATCTTGCGGTCTTTTTTAAGTTGTTCCATCGTACTTTTATGTGCATCAATCGCAATTCTCGCTTCTTTTATAGCTGCTAAATGTTCATTCATTGCTAATTCACGAAGTTTTTCACTTTCTTTAATCGCCGCTGCTCTTGATGGAACTGAATTTTTAAGAGCATTCATTGCTAGCTCAGCAGCTTCTATAGCCATTTTACGCTGTTCCTCGATGGCTTTCCTACTTTCCAATATAGCTTTTTTGCTTTCTTCTACAGCTTTTTTACCCTCTTCTAAGGCTCTTTTACTTTCCATTATAGCTATTTTGCTCTCTTGCATGGCGATTTTGCTTTCCGCTATCGCTTTTTCGCGATCGGCTATAATCTTTTTCCCTGCTGTCGAATGGGGATCTAGCTGTATAAAATCAGGGTTCGCCTCTAAGGGTTCCGCAGTGATAGTGTATATGGCTGATTTTTTGTTTTTATAGATAGGAGAATCATCCTTTTGTACTCCAAGAGTTGTTGTGGGTTCTACTGGGGGCGTTGGAGGAGTTGGAGGGATAGATGGTAATGCAGGGGATATAGGCGGTGTTGGTGGTGTTGGTGGTGTTGGTGGTGTTGGAGGACCAAGTGTATCTGTCTGTTGATACGAATTCGATTGCTTTACCTGAGCAACGGTTTTAATTTGAAACAACACGGTAAATACAAGTACAGCAGCTAATGGTAGACCAAATCTCCAGAATTCAGTCTTTTTAGTTTTGGATTGGTTAATTTTCATGATACGAGTCTTTAAAAAGGATTGGTTAAACGAATGAGTCAACGTATTTGACATGGGAAAACCCATGGTTTTTAATAAGGTTTTTTGATATAATGACTTTTCGTTCATGACATCTAATACGGTTTGATCGGTTAAGTATTCTAAGTTTTTATCAATACTGCTTTTGAGCTTCCAAACGAATGGGTTAAACCAAAAGATACAACAGCTAATTTGTATGAGTAAAAGGTCTAAAGTATGCTTTTGTCGAATGTGAATTTCCTCGTGTAACAGTATTACTTTTAATTCCGATTCACTGTAGTTTTTGGAATTGAAATAGATACTGTCCCAAAATGAGAAAGGCGTTTTTATATGGGCTTGGTCGTAATATTTGATGCCATTGAGCTCTAGAGCTTGATATTTAACACTTAAAGCTTTTGTTTTATAAATGTTTTTTAATAACTTAATAATAAGTAGTATAGATGTGGATAGGGAAATTATAAATATGTAAAAAGCATATGGAAATGTTTCATTATGAAGACTCGGTGATACTGTCAATTGAGCAGGGTGATCAACGGGAACTATTGGAGCAACCCATACGGTTTTTGTAATATACATCAAGGGCAACCCAATGGAAATGACGATAGAAAAAAGAAAGTAAAATCGATTTTCCCTGTAAAAAGTAGTGCGCTCTAGTAGCCCAATATACAGTATATAAAAGACGGCTAGTAAGGCATTAACTTTTAGTATATAAAGAAATAAGGCTTCCATAATGCAGCTATTTTTTTTCTATCATTTTTAAAATTTCCTCCAGCTCTTGAGCGGATATCTTTTCCTCCTTGGCAAAGTGAGAAACCACATCGAGATAGGACCCCTTGAAAAAAGCATCTACCGCTTTAGCCATGAATTTATTCCTGTAATCCGTTAGTTTGATCAAGGGAAAGTATTGGTGCGTTTTACCATAGGCCTGATAACCGACGTATTTTTTTTCCTCCAAGTTGCGTACTATAGTCGATAGCGTATTGTAATGTATATCTTCATCGGTAAGTTCAGCCATAATATCTTTGACAAAAGCCTTTTCTAACTTCCAGATCACTTGCATGATTTGTTCCTCTTTATTGGTCAATTTTTCCATTGTATTGATATTGAAGTGTTTTTATATAAACAAACCTATAACTATTTTTTTAGTTATACAACTATTTTTGTAGTTTGTTTGGTTTTTTTTATTCTATCCTTGTTTTGATATTGATTATCTTTGTTTGCTTAATTAAACTCACTAAGAAAAATATCGACGATGAAACAGATCATAGAGCATTACTTTCAGCTCAATAAGCACCATACGACGATTCGGAAGGAATTAACGGCGGGAGTCATTACGTTTTTGACGATGTCGTATATCTTAGTAGTGAATCCCAATATTTTAGCTCAGGCGGGAATGGATCGCGAGGCCTTGTTTACGACCACGGCTTTAGCAACTATATTCGCTACGCTGATGATGGGACTCTATGCCAAATTGCCGATCGCTCAAGCTCCGGGAATGGGACTCAATAGTTTTTTCACGTTTACGGTGGTGTTGACGATGGGTTATACCTGGCAATTTGCGTTAACGGCTGTTTTTATTGAAGGTATTATCTTTTTGCTTTTAACGTTCTTTAATATACGGGAACTGATTGTCAAAAACATTCCGGTCATACTCAAAGAATCGATTCCAGTAGGTATCGGTTTGTTTATCACCTTGATCGGATTGAAGGGAGCGGGAATTATTATATCAGATACCAATACTTTAGTTCGTTTAGGCGATTTTTCACAGCACAACGTTTGGATTGCTTTTCTTGGTTTGTTGGTTACTGGGGTCTTATTTGCGAGAAATGTCAACGGTGCGATCTTATTGGGGATACTCGTGGCTACGGGTTTTGGTTTTATTTTAGGAGATGTCGTTTGGCCTTCCACAGCTATAGTCGCATTACCGCCTTCAATAGAACCGATATTCGGACAGGCACTGGCTCCAATGTTAACCGAAGAGGGATGGAAGCAAATCCTTTCATTAGATATGCTTGTTGTGGTTTTTACCTTTTTGTTTGTCAATCTTTTCGATACGGTTGGTACCTTAATTGGAGTGATTTCCAAAACGAATTTAGCCGATGCCGATGGTAATTTCCCCCAAATGAAGAAAGCTTTGTTCTCCGATGCCTTAGGAACCACTTTTGGCGCTGTTTTAGGTACCAGCTCTGTGACTTCCTATGTAGAGAGTGCTTCCGGAGTAGCTTCTGGTGGACGTACAGGACTTACCGCGGTTGGAGTGGCTTTGATGTTTGGACTATCCTTGTTTTTAGCACCTTTGTTTTTAATGATACCCGCAGCAGCAACATCTCCTGCTTTAATTATAGTGGGTCTATTTATGATTTCATCGGTTTCGAAAATTAATTTTGACGATATGAGTGAAGGTTTACCGGCTTTTCTAACGATTGTTTTAATGCCTTTTACCTATAGTATTGCAGAGGGGATCGTTTTTGGTATATTGAGTTTTACATTTTTAAAACTCTTTACGGGCAAATACCGACAGATTACCTTAACTTTAGCGGTACTTTCGATACTTTTTTTGGTAAAAATTATCTTAGAAGTCGTTTACAAATAGGGTTGAATCACAAAAAGCGAATTAAAAATGAAAGTCGAAAAGAATCAAATTATAACGGTGAATGCAACGATTAAACTGTTGGCAGATGCCTACTTTCCCGATCTAACAAACAAATTACCCTTAGTGATATTCTGTCACGGTTATAAGGGATTTAAAGATTGGGGAGCTTGGGAATTGGCGATGCAAGCCGTTGCAAAAGAAGGTTTTTATGTGGTGAAGTTTAATTTTTCACATAATGGAACGACATTGGATAATCCGTTAGAATTTGAAGATCTTGAAGCATTCGGTCGAAATACCTACAGTCAAGAACAAATCGATTTAACAGCGGTAATCAACCATTTTAAGAATCGTATTGAAGTAGATCAGAGTCAGATCAGTATCATCGGACACAGTAGAGGTGGAGGGGCTGTTTTGGTTCAAGCACTTGAAAATAACGAGGTCACCAAGGTGGTAAGTTGGGCCGGTGTTGCGGATTTTAAAAGGCGATTCCCTCAAGGAGCGCGGTTTGACAAGTGGAAGGATGAGGGTGTATTTTATGGGCTTAATACCAGAACCAATCAGCAGATGCCTCATTATTTTTCATTTTATCAGGATTTTGAGGCTAATGAGCGAAAATTCGATATCCAAAATTGTGCGCAACATTTAAAGAAACCCCTCTTGATAATTCAGGGTACTGCGGATGAAGCAGTGCCATTAAAAGAAGCGGAATGGTTGCATCTATGGGCTAAAAATTCAGAATTGTATATCATTGAAGGGGCAGACCATGTTTTTGGTGCGCGTCATCCTTGGGATAAAAAAGAGCTACCGCTTGATTTATCTAAAGTGATTGATCAAACGGTAGCTTTTTTAAAGAAATAACTGACATTCGATCGTGCATCGAATGAACGGTTTAAATTATGATTTACTCTTTGTCGTAGTAAAATAGGTTTTTTGAGCTTCGAGTACCAAATAGAACTGTACTCCAAACAATAACGAGGCTACAACCAAATGCAGTGTTTGCGCTCCGAATGGGAAATGCCAATAGTACATCGCAATACCAGAAAGGATTTCTAATGCCAATAGTATCATAACCCAATTGAGTTTTCTATATCCGAGTTCTTTGCGTTTATTTCTTAAGAATAGAAAGAGATTGACAAACACCACTATAAAAGAAAAGGTACGGTGAATGTAAAATTCAAAGGTAGGATCATTTAACCACAAATATTCATTTCCGATACCAGCGCGAACTTGTTCGTCAACAAATTGTCTGACCTGAGTTCCTAAAACCACTTGAATCAGCGTCAATAACAACGAGATATAAAGAAAGATAATAAACTTGGAATCGTTCTTTTTAGGCTCTTTTTTAACACGTGCCACTCTGACGATATAAATCAATATAGCAACAATAACCAAGGCCATAATCATGTGAACCGTGATTTTTATTGGGTTCAATACGGAGAACACTACAGTAGCTCCTAACCAGGCTTGAAATCCCATTAAAAAAACGACCAACCAAGACAAGGCTACTAATTTTTTTTGAGTTCGCCAATAGGCAAATGAAAACACG
Organism: Flavobacterium sp. HSC-61S13; assembly: GCF_024171535.1. Lineage (GTDB taxonomy): Bacteria > Bacteroidota > Bacteroidia > Flavobacteriales > Flavobacteriaceae > Flavobacterium. Next base: position 53,479 of record NZ_JALJZV010000017.1, read on the forward strand.
GCCATCACCAAACAAGCCACTCCTGCTATAGCTCCGCTAAGGCGATTGAGGTATTCTGTCCAAGTGTGTTTGGCATTAAAAGTAGCATAATCGTGTTTGGTGTATTTGGTCCAATTCTGTTCTTGGTACACATCTGTTGTCGTAAAATCCTCTTTAGCGACCCACAAACTTTCATCGTGAATGATTACCTGTCCCTTTTTAAATTCGTGATCCGGTTGCCACAATATTTCAGAAATGTCTGTAGGTGGAATATAATAACCAAAACATTTTGGCCAATCTGGACAACCCATACCCGAACCGGTCATACGTACTAACGCCCCAGCAAAAATCACTACATACACCAGTATTAAAGAGGTTTTTGCAAGAGGTAAAAAATAGTTTTTCATAGTAATATTGATTTGTATTATGGTATTAGGAATGTTTGTTATAAAATAACAGCCATCTAATAATTCATTCTATTATTGTACGGTATTCGGGTTTGTCAGTCCCATCTGACGTGCCTTATCCATCATAAATTGATGGGCAGCTTCATATTCGTTGGGAATTATTCCCTCCAAAATAGCCTCTTTTATAGCTTCTTTTAAAACACCGATTTCGCGTGAAGGCGGTAAGTTAAATAAGGCCATAATTTCTTCGCCAGAAATGGGCGGTTGAAACTGACGCACGTGATCGCGCTCTTCAACTTCTACTATTTTGTTGCGAACAATTTTAAAATTGTGATGATACTTTTTAAACTTAATCGCATTTTTCGTCGTGATATCAGCCTCGCATAAAATCATCAAATCTTCAACGTCTTCTCCGGCATCGAAAATCAATCTTCTTACAGCTGAATCGGTTACGGTTTTTTGAGACAGTACTACCGGACGTGAACTCATGGTGACCATCTTCTGTACATATTTCAATTTGTGGTTTAACGGCATGTGTAAACGTTGAAAGATCTTTTTAACCATTTTACCACCAATAAATTCATGTCCGTGAAAAGTCCAACCTTGTTTTTTGTTGAAACGTTTGGTGGGAGCTTTTCCAATGTCGTGCAACAAAGCCGACCAACGCAGCCATAAATCATCCGTTTTTGTACAGATATTATCGACGACTTCTAACGAATGATAAAAATTGTTTTTATGCGTATGTCCTTCAATTTCCTCTACTTGGTTTAAAGCCGTTAATTCCGGTAATATCATATCGAGCAAACCCGAATGATACAACAGTAAAAATCCCGTTGAAGGCTTTTTTGTCAATAAAATTTTATGGAGCTCGTCGACAATTCTTTCGCCAGATATAATACTAAGGCGCTTGTGATTTCTAGTGATGGCCTCTAAGGATTCTGCTTCAATTACAAAATCCAATTGCGCTGCAAATCGAATCGCTCGCATCATGCGCAAAGGATCATCGGAATAGGTTATATCTGGATTTAAAGGGGTTTTGATGACTTTGTTATCCAAATCATCCAAGCCGTTGAACGGATCGATTAAAGTTCCGTAATCACTTTGATTCAAGCTTAAAGCCAAGGCGTTAATGGTGAAATCACGTCGGTTTTGATCGTCCTCTAGGGTTCCGTCTTCAACAACGGGATTGCGACTGTCAAAGTGATAAGACTCTTTTCGAGCACCTACAAATTCGATATCGATATCGTCAAAGCGCAACATGGCCGTACCATAAGTTTTAAATACTTGAACTTTCGGTTGATTAGGCAATAATTTTGAGACTTCCAAAGCCAATTCAATACCGCTGCCTACAGCTACAATATCAATGTCTTTTTTAGAATCTCTTTTTAATAAGTAATCTCTGACAAAACCACCTATGACATAACAATCTAAGGATAGATTTTGTGCAGCTTGGGAGATATATTCAAATATAGGATGCGTTAAGGCGTCTTTATACGGTAAGGGTTGTTTCATAATTCAAATTCAAAAAATAGCAAGTTATTTTCTAATAATCGTCACTTTGCTATCTGTTGTCAGTTTAATAATTGTCGAAGGCGGGCTCGCTTTACGATCTTGATGCAAATTTACCACATAGTCTACACCTTCCAAAATAATAGGGTTGATTTCTTGAAAAGTACGAGGAGTCACATCGCCGCTGACGTTGGCAGAAGTCGATACCAAGGGCGATTTCATCCGCTCTATTAATTTGAAACAAAAGGGATCTGTCACAATTCGAATACCCAAAGAATCATCGGCCGCAATAATTTCTTTAGCAACATTTTTTGGGTGATCCAAGATTAAAGTGGTCGGTTTATCTGAACATTCAAGGATTTGCCATGCCACTTCTGGTATTTCTTTAAAAATTTGATGCAACATTCGATCGCCATTAACCAAAACAATCATACTCTTTGACTCGGCTCTTTTCTTTAAATCAAATATTTTTTTAATCGCTGCTGAGTTATTGGCATCACATCCCAAACCCCAAACCGTATCGGTAGGGTATAAAATGATACCTCCATTTTGAATGACTTCATAAGCTTTATGTACCTCTTGTTGAATCTCTTCCATCTGTTGTATTCCTTTATTTTGTATCTTGTAAATAGCTTGTAAAATTAGTGAAATTATGGCTTAATCTCTAAGAAAATCAAGCAAAAGTCAATAAATTAACAGCTGCTAATAATTAAGTTTTTTTTAAGAAAGGTATTCGCAATTTGAGCTATATTTATGATTCACTAAAAAAACAATCCTTTTTTGTTCGATAATATAATTATATCCCCTTATGGAATTTAATAAAAATGAAATTTTAGCACATTGTAAAGCCTTTTCAAAGAACACTTTAATGGAAACTCTAGACATCGAATTTATCGATGCAGGCCCGGAGTTTTTAACCGCTAAAATGCCTGTCAATTCTAAGGTTCATCAACCTTTGGGATTGCTACATGGCGGAGCCACGGTTGCCTTAGCTGAAAGCGTAGGTAGTTCGGCTTCGTTTATGTTGATCAACACCGAATTCGAAGAGGCGCGCGGTATAGAAATTTCTGCCAATCACCTCAGAAGTAAACGAGACGGTACGGTTTATGCCACAGCTCGAATTCTTCATAAAGGTAGAACTTTACATCTGTGGGAAATCAGAATTACCGATGAAGAAGATCGATTGATTAGTATTTGTAAAATCACTAATATGATCCTAAAGAAGTAGTTAAATGCCTTTATTTAAACAAGTAGTTGATGCCTTAGATCAACAAAAACCCTTTGTGATTTACTCCAAATCCAATCAGCAAACCGTGGTGGGTATGTTTCAAAAAACAGCAGCGCTGTTCAAATTGGACGATTACAAATCCAAGGGATTTGTTTTTGCTCCGTTTGACGGGCAGCAAGCGGTATTTATTCCATATTCAGAATCAGAGGTGATCGTTGAACCGTGGATTCCAAATGAGGAAGTGGCCAAAGAGGTGACTTTGAATTATGATGACAAGCGGGCTAGTAGTGCTTTTGAAGCCTTGGTTAAAAAGGGCGTAGCAGCTATTAAGTCAGCGCGTTTTGACAAAGTAGTTTTATCGCGAAAAGAAACCCTTGTTAGGGAATCCATAAGTGTTATCGATTGGTATAAAAAGCTAAAATCAACCTATCCAACTGCGTTTTGTTATTTGTTTTTTCATCCTGAAGTAGGAATGTGGATGGGGGCAACTCCAGAGCAATTGTTAAAAGTAGGGGACAATCGAGTATTTACGATGGCTTTGGCGGGTACACAACTCGATAAACAACAAAATCCCGTGGTTTGGGGTGAAAAAGAACAGCAGGAACAACGTTTTGTGACCGACTTTATACTCGATTCATTGAGTGAATATGTAACGGAGCTTTCGATCACAGCGCCGTTTACAGCTTATGCGGGTACTATCATGCACATACGCACGGATATTGAAGGGAATTTGAACAATATCGACGATTTAAAAAATATTATAGACAAATTACATCCGACACCTGCGGTATGTGGTATGCCAAAACAAGCCTCTAGAGACTTTATTTTAGCTGAAGAAGGCTATGATCGTAAATTTTACAGCGGTTATTTGGGAGAACTCAATGGCGATTTAACATTAAATAAGGACGGATTTACAGATTTATTTGTTAACTTAAGGTGTATGGAGTTGGAAGAACATCAAATCCATTTATACCTGGGTTGCGGAATCACTAGAGATAGTGTTGCAAGTGATGAATTTATTGAAACGGTCAATAAATCAAGTACAATGAAAAAAATAGTATCATGACGATGAAATTAGATATATTGGCATTTGGAGCGCATCCAGATGATGTTGAATTGGGTTGCGGAGCCACTTTGGCCAAAGAGATTTCTTTGAGCAAGAAAGTGGGGATTATCGACTTAACGCGCGGTGAATTGGGTACTCGAGGTTCTGCAGAGATCAGAGACCAAGAAGCTGCTGCTGCGGCAAAAATATTGGGGATCACTGCACGTGAAAACCTTCGCTTTCGCGACGGCTTTTTCACCAATGATGAGTATCATCAACTCGAAGTGATTAAAATGATCCGAAAATACCGTCCAGAAATCGTTTTGTGCAATGCGATTGACGACCGTCATATCGACCATGGAAAGGCGAGTAAGTTGGTCTCTGAGGCTGCTTTTTTGTCGGGACTTCGACGTATAGAAACCACTATCGACGGTATACCACAAGATGCTTGGCGTCCGAAAGTAGTGTATCACTATATTCAATGGAAAAACATAGAGCCGGATTTTGTAGTTGATGTCACCGGATTTATCGATTCAAAAATCGAGGCTGTTTTGGCCTATAGCTCGCAGTTTTATGAGCCAGGTTCTCAAGAGCCCATCACGCCGATTACGTCAAAAAACTTCTTGGATAGCATTACGTATCGCGCTCAGGACCTCGGAAGATTGATTGGGACTGATTTTGCAGAAGGTTTTACTGTGGAGAGGTATTTGGCTGTCAATAGTTTAGATAATTTGATATGATTTTTATCAAAAAACCTTTGGAGGCAAAGGAAATATGGCTATATTTGCACTCGTAAAACAATAGACGGTGATTGTAGCTCAGTTGGTTAGAGCGTCGGATTGTGGTTCCGAAGGTCGGGGGTTCGAGACCCCTCATTCACCCCAATCGCAGGATTTAAGTTTTACACGGTGATTGTAGCTCAGTTGGTTAGAGCGTCGGATTGTGGTTCCGAAGGTCGGGGGTTCGAGACCCCTCATTCACCCAGAAACAGCAGCCTGTTATCTTAGGATAACAGGCTTTTTTTGTGGCAACAACTCGGGATTTGATCAGTGATAAAGCAGCGAAAAGACCAATAAATAACTTATCTTAGCCACGCTTTTTAAAACGTAAATCAACGACCATTCTCAATAACATATCATGAAATTAATCGAAAATCAAGAATACACTCAGTTAAATACTTTAGAACAGGCAGAATACTTCGAATGTACTTTTGAAAATTGTGATTTCAATCGGTTTAATTTCGGTCAATTTGAATTTGAGAATTGCACTTTTAGAAACTGTAATCTGAGTTTGGGTCAATTCAATCAAACCTCGTTTCGCGATGTGGAATTTGTCGATTGCAAGCTGATGGGAATCGATTTTTCTAAAGTCAATGGATTTTTGATGCAATTTCATTTTCTAAACTGCAACCTGCAATTCTGTATTTTCAACGGTTTAAAAATTAAGAAAACGATTTTTAGAAGCTGCGAAATACAAGATGTCGATTTTTCGCAATGCGATCTAACTCAAGCGTCGTTTGATGGCTCCGACTTAAACCGTGCCGTATTTGATGCTACTAATCTGACTCAGGCGGACTTTAGAACAGCGAGAAATTTTGCTATTCGACCAGAATCTAATATGATTAGAAAGGCCAAATTCAATCAAAATAATTTGATGGGTTTGGTACAGCACTACCAAATTCAAATTGAGTAAAACACGCAAAACATATCACTGAGTAAAACTGCAACGATTGACTGTAAAATGCTTCTACACTATATCTAGAGTGCCTAACAAACTTTGTTAGGGCTGTAATACGCAAACGGTAAACCCATACTAAGTTTTTAGTGTGGGTTTATCGTTTAAAACTGTTTTTCTATTCTTTTAATATACTGAACCGCTAGAGTTCGTATTGTTTTTAATGCAGTTTTACTTTGTTTTTATTGTATTAAAATTTATTTTTTCGTCTTTTTTATAATTACAATATAGTTAAATTTCATTTTTTAACATCAAATTATTTGTATAAAAACTTTCGTTTTTTATTTTTATAGAGCATAATCACTAAAAAAAAAAATGATGAAGAACGCAAATTCTATGACGCTCTTTCGATGGATGGTGTTTCAACGGTAGAAGAGGTCACTGAGAAGAACCGCCAACTGTTGGCCGATTTGATGTTGGTTTTGTGCAGTTCACATACGTACCAAGGGGTTAAAAGCAGTGGAGCCGTTTATAGAATAGGTCGGGATTATAAGGTTTACAGCCGTATTTATCCATTGGATTCGGACGTCAAAGACCGTTTCTTTTTACAGCAAATGCAGCGGAAACAAGATCAAAAATTGGAGCGATATCCCGACGATATTCCGCGTTTAAGTCCGGGTAAAGAAGTGGATACCTCGTATTTTATTGAAAGCGATTCGGGAGGCTACCACCATCCTCTAGAAGCGGTTTTCTTAATCGATATGGATGCCCAGGACCAAGTGATATATACCGTTCCCGCCATTTATGTCAAAGCCATGGCGGACGAAGGCGTCTGGAAAGACGTGATACTTGGACTGCGCATGGGAGGCAACCTCTTGGCGATTGTATTGGGAGTGGCTAGTTTGGGTACGAGTAATGCGTTGCTGTTGGCAGTGGCAGTGGCTGATATCAGCTTGGCTACCACCGATATTTTGGTGGTGATTGCCGAAGATGAGCTGATGAAAACCCAAGAGGGACAGGAGTTTTTGCGCAATTGGAATGCGATACAACCCTTGCTGTTGATGGGTACCTCGGCACCTTTAATGGCGCGTTCGGCAGTGGCATTGGTCAACAACACCTTTAATACCGGTGCCAAACTGCTGTCTAAAGCTACTACTCCTGCCACCAAAAACTTTTTGAGGGCCAGCCTTTTGAAAATGGTTTTTGAAAAAAATATTGCTAATTTTACTAAAAGCAGCCTGCAAATCATCGATGACGGTTATGGGGTTTATCAAGCCTCGTTATCGATCATTAAAATACGCGACGCGACGCGTTTGCAACAACAGGGCGTCTTGTTTGTAAAAGGTGAAATGACGGTGGGTAAAACGACCAAATCCGGAATAGTAGTCCTACACAAAGGGGAGATTCTCGCCAGTGGCGAAGCCAGAGCAGTACGCAAAAGTTTAAGCGAGTTGTGGAAGGCTAAGGGAGAAAGATTGGCCTATCTATTGGACAATGCCTATAGACGTGTTAGAGCCTTGGAGAAGTGGAAAAGTAAATTTGACCTGAAGTTTCACAATCATTTTGATGGGGAATTTAAAATAAAAATTTTCGATAAAATTTTTATTTTGAAAGGTGCTGGTGGACATAATCACGAAGTTATTGGCTTTACAGTTAAAATTCGAAAATACTTGACCAAACCGGTAGACGACATGCCTTTTGATGCGTTGATTTCGGTACGCTACCGCGTTCAAGGCAGATTGGGGCAATGGATAGATAAAGAGGCCAAATCGACAATGTTTCCGATAAATTGGGATATTACTCGAGTAAAACAAGAAATTGCTTTGGTGTATGATGAAATGATCAAGGTTAATATTAAACTTAAAAGTGCGAATAATAAATTTCAGTTTCCTGCCCCAAATGGAAAATTCAGGATTCAAATAGAAGTTGATCAATTAGGAAACATAACTAATGCTTTTCCAATATTATAATTTAAAAGTTAATAACATGGACTATAAATTTTCGTTAGACCCCTATGGGCAAAAAGATATGACATTTAAGTTTTACGGAATTGAGATAGACTCACTTACCGATGAAACTTGGGCATTAAACGGTATAAATTGGTGGGGCTGGACTGTGGAAGAAATTCAAAAAATAATTGATAAGTCAATGAGTTTAGTCGATAATCAAAACTATGAGTATCAGGTAGAAGGCAGTGATTTAATTCTTTATATAAAACGAGAACGAGTTTGTTTTTATGATATGCGTAGCGAACAAGAAGAGGCGGATCTCATTTGGTCTTTTGAGCAGTTTATTGATTTTATGGAGCAGTTCAAAGCATTTGTAGCAGAGAACGGTTGAGACGAATGATTTGTTGGGATGAATTAATTGTTAGTGGATTTTCCCCATTAAAGCCACAACAGTGGCTTTAATGGGGAAAATTCTTTTGGGAGCTATTGGCGTCACAGTTAAAATTCGAAAATACTTGACCAAACCGGTAGACGATATGCCTTTTGATGCGTTGATTTCGGTACGGTATCGGATTCAAGGCAGATTGGGTCAATGGATAGATAAAGAGGCCAAATCGATGATGTTTCCTAAAAATTGGGATTTGGAAAGAATTCAACAAGAAGTTGCTTTTGTTTATGAAAATGCTGTAGCTAAATATAAAGGTCTTGATATTAAAACTTTAGAACGAAATATTCAAAATTACAAAGGGAAATGTACAAGTGATTTTGATATTTTGATACAAGTTGACAGAAATAAAAATATTTTGGATTCGTATCCATTAATTAAAAAATGAAAAAATGACTTATATATTTAAAAAATATGATTGGGAAGGAATTACAATGTATGAAGTTAATTCTGAATTTCTGATTTTAGATCTACTAACTGGGTACTATTGGACTTCTATAATTATTGAAGGTATTATTGAAGGTATTGGATCAACTAAAGATACTTTTAATGATTTTAAATTTCAGACAGAGGGGGATGATTTATACATTTATAGTAATAGTTATGGTGTGCAATTTTTTGATCTAAAGAGTGTCAAAAAAGAAGTCGATTTAGTATTATCACATGATGTGTTTTTAGGTTTTCTAAATGATTTTAAAGTATTCGTAGTAGAGAACAGTTAGATAATGAAAAATTCGCATTCAAAAAAACGCTTTAAATATTTTTGAAAGCGAAAGAAGGATACGACAAATTATATACGCCCTAAAAAACAAATATTCTTCTAGATTATTTAATCCTAATAAAAGGGCATTGCAAGATTTGGGCATTATATTGCCCAAATCAAAAAACGGTTTAAGTGTGGATTTTGAAGGTACGCCGTATTTATATCCGGTAGCAGCAAACCAAAAAAACATCGTGAAAATAAAAATGACGGGGAGTAGAAAGAATGATAATAAATTGGCATACGAGCTTTCAGGAATAAAAAAAGATGGTATGTATACATGGCATCATTTAGATGATTATAATCCATTAATTAATACTTGTACGATGCAATTAGTAATAAAAAAAGTTCACAGAGCGGCGGTGCCACATTATGGTAGTGTTGAATTATTCAAAAAAATTCTGAAAGTAGAAAAATATTAGGTAAACATGAAAGCAATAAAATTTGAAAATGTAGAAAAAGGTATTAATTGGCAAGATATCAAAGATATTGAAAGTGAAATAGGTGTGATTTTACTAGAAAATTACAAAAGATTAATTTTAAAATTTAACGGAGGATTGACAGAAGACTCGAGCTTCATTGATGTATTACTAAGTATAAGATATGGTGAGCAGACAGTACAAGATATGGTTAAAATGCATCAAATTTTAGAAAGTAATATCCCCTTCAATTTTCTACCAATTGCGCTAGACTGGTCTGATAATCCGATCACTATAAACTTAAATATTGGAGAGCACTATGGTGAGATAGTGCAGTTTTATTTTGATACGGAGCAAGAACCAGAAGTTCTAGCCAAAGCACTTGAAGAACTACTAGGAGTTGAGAATATAGACGAATTGTAGTTTGGAAGTTGCTAATATGCATTAAGTGAAAATTTTGTTTTTTGAGAGCATGTTTTGTCCTCAGAAGAGCTGGTGGACACAATCACGAAGCTATTGGCTTTACAGTTAAAATTCGAAAATACTTGACCAAACCGGTGGACGATATGCCATTTGATGCGTTGATTTCGGTGCGCTACCGCGTTCAAGGTAGGCTTGGTCAATGGATAAATAAAGAGGCTAAATCGACAATGTTTCCGATAAATTGGGATATTACTCGAGTAAAACAAGAAATCGCTTTGGTCTATGATGAAATGATGAAGTACAAAAGTCAACTTAAAAATGGTATAAGTGATTTTTCATTTCCATCTTCCAATGGTGCGTTTGTTATTCAAATAAAAACAGATCAATCGGGAAATATAACTAATGCATTTCCATTAATAAAACAAAGAAAAAGATGAAATATAAATTTTCGTTAAATCCGTATGAACAAAAAAATATTCCTATTAAGTATTATGGTCTTAATCTAGATGCATTGGCATCAGATGAATGGGCCTTAAGAGGTATGAGTTGGTGGGATTGGACCCCAGAAGAAATACAAAGAATTATCGATAAAGCGAAGTATTTAATAGATGATCAAATTTTCGAGTATCAGGTAGAAGGTAGCGATTTGATTATATATGTATATATAGATGAAGTTCACTTTTTTGATGCGTATTCCGAACAAGAAGAAGCCGATCTTATTTGGACTTTTGAAAAGTTTATTGATTTTATGGAGCAGTTTAAAGCATTCGTAGCAGAGAACAGTTGAGACGAATGATTTGTTGGTACGAATTAATTGTTAGTGGATTTTCCCCATTAAAGCCACTCTTGTGGCTTTAATGGGGAAAATTCTTTTGGGAGCTATTGGCTTCACAGTTTAAATTCGAAAATACTTGACCAAACCGTTGGATGATATGCCTTTTGATGCGTTGATTTCGGTACGTTATCGGATTCAAGGCAGATTGGGTCAATGGATAGATAAAGAGGCCAAATCGACAATGTTTCCGATAAATTGGGATATTACTCGAGTAAAACAAGAAATCGCTTTGGTCTATGATGAAATGATCAAGGCAACAATTAAGTTTGAATTTGATAATAATATATTTCGTTTTCTTACTTCTGACGGTAAGTTTGTTATTCAAGTAGAAGTAAATCAATTAGGAAATATAACTAGTGCGTATCCATTATTAAAATATAAGAAAGTATGAAATACAAATTTTCGTTAAATCCGTATGATCAAAAAAACATTCCTATTAAGTATTATGGTCTTAATCTAGATGCTTTGGCATCCGATGAATGGGCTTTAAACGGTATGAATTGGTGGGGTTGGACTTCAGCAGAAATACAAAAAATAATCGATAAGTCAAAAGATTTAGTTAAGGATGAAATGTATAAATATCAAGTTGAAGGCAGTGATTTAGTTATTTATATTTATAGTGATGAAGTTTATTTTTTTGATGCGTATTCCGAACAAGAAGAGGCGGATCTCATTTGGTCTTTTAAACAGTTTATTGATTTTATGGAGCAGTTTAAAGCATTTGTAGCAGAGAACAGTTAAGCAAACAAAAAGGCACTAAAAACCATTCGCATTCCACTCGACGGTTTACCTATTTGACAAAAAAACGGTTAATAGGGTTAGTCCATTCAACATCAAAGCGGCAAATAGATAGGATGCGATCGATATTCGATTTTTATAAGTCCTGAAAACGATTAAACACGGCATTAAAAACAACAAAACTACCATGGGTATAAAAAGTTTCTCTGCCCAGTGACTCAATGCGTTATCGTGATACAATTGTTGCAACAGTGTGGCTCGCAAAACCCATAATAACAACATGATCAGACTGATATAAAAAATGGTTTTATCAAAAAGGATTGTCTTGTTCATGATTGTGGATTAAGCGTAATACGTTCCTTTCTATTGGCCAACTCCCAAGCTGTAGCAAAGATCAGTTGTACCCGTTTTTTTAATAAGTCATAGTCAATTTTATCTGCGGTGTCGGTAGATTTATGGTAATCTTCATGGGAACCGTTATAATAGAAAATTGCGGGAATTCCCTTTTTTACAAAATTGTAGTGATCGGATCTAAAATAAATTTGCTCGGGTTCACCAATGACGTTGTATTTATAGTCTAAAGTCAGTTGGGCGTATTGGTTGTTGGCATTTTCTGAAACTTCATGCAATTCCTTACTCAAGCGATCAGATCCCACTAGATAAATGTAATTTCCTGTTTCAAGATAGGCATCACTACGGCGGCCAATCATATCGATATTCAAATCGGCTATGGTTTTTTCCAACGGATACAAGGGGTTTTCGACATAATATTTAGATCCATAGAGTCCAAATTCTTCTCCAGTAAAGTGTAAAAATAATATAGATCGTTTTGGTCCCAATCCCTTTTTTGCAGCTTCTTTAAAAAGTCTCGCAATTTCCAAAACACCTGCTGTTCCTGAGGCATTGTCGTCAGCACCATAAAAAATCTGTCCGTTTTGGAAACCCATATGATCGTAATGCGCAGAAATTACTAAGGTTTCGTCGGGATATTCACTGCCTTTAATATAGGCAACTACATTTTCACTCTCCTTTAACACCGGGCCATAACCTTTGTCCATAAATGAGGCAGGAACCGTTTGCAAATGGTTTTTTGCCTTTTTCGGTGCTGAAATTTTATAGTTCTGATATTGCTTTACCAGGAAAGCCGCCGCTTTCTTTTGACCGATTTCACCAGTTTTTCGTCCTTCAAATTCATTTGACGCAAGCATCATTAGATTTTTACTCAGTGTATCGCGATTGATTTCATTGTAGAAAAACTCAAAATTATGCTGTTTTTTGTGTTGTGCCTGGGTCGTTCCTATAATCCCTAAAGCAACTACAGCAATCAAAATGTATTTATTAAATTTCATAAAGCTATCTTTAATCTTCTATTCAAGTGATTGGGCAATCCAAATGTTCTTTCAATTGGTGCCTAAAACCAAAAGGGCTTATTGTAGTCAACTACGATGCTGACTTCCAAAAAATCTATTGTCGCTGTAAATATAAACAACCTAAATAAAGGATTGTTTCTATTTCATCGAAAATTGTAGTTAATCCTATTATCTTTGTTTTTTAAATTAGTTATATGAGTCAAGTTGTATTGATTACTGGAGGATCATCAGGTATTGGTAAGTCCGTAGGTGAATTTCTTCAAACGAAGGGTTTTATTGTTTTTGGAACCAGTAGAAATCCCGATAAGATCAACAATTCGGCATTTCCATTAGTGGCTATGGATGTTCGAGATTCGGCATCGATAAAACGTGGAGTGGAGGAAGTTTTGAAACAGACCGGGCACATCGATATTTTAATCAATAATGCCGGTGTCGGTATAACAGGAGCTTTGGAAGAAATTCCAACTGAAGAAATAGTAAACAATTTTAGCACCAACCTGTTTGGGCCAATTGAAGTGATGAAAGCGGTTTTGCCAAGTATGCGCGATCAAAACAAGGGATTGATCATCAACATTACTTCGATAGCGGGTTATATGGGATTGCCTTTTCGCAGTGTTTATTCTGCATCTAAGGGTGCTTTGGAAATTATAACCGAAGCTTTGAGGATGGAAGTAAAACCGTTTGGTATTCAGATCACCAATGTCGCTCCGGGTGATTTTGCGACGAATATTGCTTCAGGTCGATATCATGCTCCTTTGCTCGAAAACTCCCCGTATAAAGAGGTTTATGGAGCTACTTTGAGTATGATGGATCAGCACGTGGATTCAGGTAGCAATCCGCAACAAATGGCTGATGCTATTTATTCAATCATTTTAAATCCAAAACCGAAAATTCATTATAAAGTCGGTGCATTTATGCAGAAGTTTTCCATCGTTTTAAAACGGGTACTTCCAGATAAAACGTATGAAAAGTTATTGATGAATCACTATAAAATTAAAGAATAACACCCTCTATTATACTGGTATAAATTGTATTTTTGAAAAATTATAACTCAACTAATAAATCCTATTTATGAAATTTTTTATTGACACCGCCAATTTAGAACAAATTAAAGAAGCTCAGGCTTTAGGCGTATTGGATGGAGTAACGACAAATCCATCGTTAATGGCCAAGGAAGGAATTACCGGCGCGGCAAATATCCTGAATCACTATTCGACAATCTGTAGTTTAGTAGATGGAGATGTGAGTGCTGAAGTGATTGCTACGGACTATGAAGGTATGGTGGCACAAGGTGAAGAATTGGCAAAATTACACGATCAAATTGTAGTGAAATTACCAATGACACAAGACGGAATTAAAGCTTGTAAATATTTTTCATCCAAGGGTATTAAAACGAATGTGACTTTGGTTTTCTCAGCAGGACAAGCACTTTTAGCTGCAAAAGCTGGAGCAACCTATGTCTCGCCATTTATTGGAAGATTAGACGATATTTCGACAGATGGGTTAATTCTAATTCAAGAAATACGTCAGATTTATGATAATTATGGTTTCCAAACTCAAATATTAGCTGCATCTGTACGTCATACGATGCATATTGTGAATTGTGCCAAAATTGGAGCAGATGTTATGACAGGACCTTTGTCGGCTATTTTAGGCTTGTTAAAACACCCGTTGACCGATAGCGGACTCGCGCAGTTTTTATTGGATTACCAAAAGGGGAATAGTTAATTCGTAATTCGTAATTCGTGAGTCGTGAGTCGTAATTCGTCGTAATTCGTCGTAATTCGTAGCGATGATGCTTACATTTTAAAAATAATATATAGAATTTTCCAAATACCTCTACTTGGGGTATTTGGGCAATTCTCCACTTACTCAGTAAAAAGAGTGAAATCGTAAATCGAGAGTCGTGAGTTTCGATAGATTTATCATTCTTATATCGAATTAAGTTTTCTTTACTATTTGCTTATTCCCATATCAAAGCCTATATGCCCATTTGCACATACGCGAATTCGCTTTATCACGTAAAAATGGAATAACCTTTCAACTTATCAGCATTTAAAGCCTATATGCCCATTTGCACATACGCGAATTCGCTTTATCACGTAAAAAGGGAACAGCCTTTCAACTTATCAGCATTTAAAGCCTATATGCCCATTTGCACATACGCGAATTCGCTTTATCACGTAAAAATGGAATAACCTTTCAACTTATCAGCATTTAAAGCCTATATGCCCATTTGCACATACGCGAATTCGCTTTATCACGTAAAAATGGAACAGCCTTTCAACTTATTTGCATTTAAAAGCCTATATGCCCATTTGCACATACGCGAATTCGCTTTATCACGTAAAAATGGAACAGCCTTTCAACTTATCAGCATTTAAAGCCTATATGCCCATTTGCACATACGCGAATTCGCTTTATCACGTAAAAATGGAATAGCCTTTCAACTTATCTGCATTTAAAGCCCATTAGCGAATCGGCGTATCAGCATTTAAAGCCTATATGCCCATTTGCACATACGCGAATTCGCTTTATCACGTAAAAATGGAACAGTCATTCAACTTATCAGCATTTAAAGCCTATATGCCCATCGGCGAATCGGCGTATCAGCGTATTAGCTTTCACTCAAAGTGTTTGTCCCCAACTGATGATTTCTTCTTTGATCATTTTTAAACCTCTACTAGCTTTTTCAGGGATTATCTTAAGATGTTGGTAACTGTGTGCTATTGGTGCAGGTTTGGGGTCGATATAGTACACTACAGCTTCTTCAGGTGCATAATCCATTAGTGAAGCAGCGGGATAGACCTGTAATGAAGTTCCGATGACAATAACAAAATCGGCTTCTTTTACGAAATCTATGGCGCGTTCGAATTCTGGGACGGCTTCTCCAAACCATACGATATCTGGGCGTAAGGCATCTCCCTGATCATTGCGATCAAGGCTGGTTAAATCGGTTGTCCAATCCAAGGTCAATTTGGCATCTCGAACACTTCGCACTTTTAATAGTTCGCCGTGTAAGTGAATAACATTTTGACTACCTGCACGCTCGTGTAAATCGTCGACATTTTGCGTTATGACAGTCATCTTAAAGTCATTCTGTAAATCAGCTAAGATATGATGTCCTTCATTAGGACTTACTTCTAATAATTGCTTACGACGTTGATTGTAAAAATCTAAGACTAGTTCCTTGTTTTTATTCCACCCTTCGGGGGAAGCTACCTCCATAACATCGTGTCCTTCCCAAATGCCGTCTGCATCTCTAAAGGTATTTATACCGCTCTCGGCACTCATGCCAGCACCAGAAAGTACGACTAACTTTTTTTCCATGTCTTTTTATTGTAAACCGATTACGGTGTTGTTATCTTTGTTGATTCAAGAAAGTTAATACTAAATAATGATTTCTACCAACAAACTATTTCAAAATATAGACTACTTAAATTATTTAGAAGATTTTATCACTGAAAATCGAAAAGCGGGATTTATAGAAGTTTTAAAAAACAGAACCAAACATTTTACTATAGTAACGGAAGATTTGTTTCAGTTGCACAATACGAGTGCGGTGATGCGAAGTTGCGAAGTTTTTGGGCTTCAAGATTTGCATGTGATCGAGGAAAATATGGGAAAAACCATCGATAAAGAAATTGCGATGGGAGCAGAGAAGTGGGTGGATATCCACAGGCACAACTCCAGTCAAAATTGTATCGATCATTTGCGGTCAAAAGGCTATCAGATCGTTGCGACAACGCCACATGCGGATTCCAGTCTATTAGAAAATTTCGATATATCCAAACCCGCAGCCTTGTTCTTTGGAACAGAGCGATCTGGTTTGTCAGATGAGATCATTAATCAAGCGGACAGTTATATTAAAATTCCGATGGTTGGATTTACGGAGAGTTTAAATATTTCGGTTTCGGCTGCTATAGTGATTCAAGATATCACAACGCGATTGCGAAATTCTGAAATAGAGTGGAAGTTAACAGCGGAAGAGCTGTTGGAAAAGAGAATTGATTGGGCCAGAAAAACAATTAAGGATATTGATAATATTACCGATCGTTTTATACAATTGCAAGGCCTGTAGTTTACTGCGACTTTTGATTCACGAATCACGAAAAAAAAACAGGGTTGTCTAAAAAGACAACCCTGTTTTTTAATATATTACTTTGAACTCTTCTTACGCAGCTTCATGTTGATGAACTCTACCGCTAGTGAAAAAGCAATAGCAAAATAGAGGTACCCTTTTGGGACAGCTCCGACTTCTTGTCCAGCTAATACCGCATGAGAAATATGCATACTTTCGGTAGTCAGCATAAAACCAATAAGAATTAAGAAGGAAAGTGCTAAGATTTGAATAGATGGATTTCTATTGACGAAATTACCTACTGGTACAGCAAATATCATCATAACAGCTACAGATACAATAACAGCTGCAATCATAATGTAAAGAGCTCCAGCAACTCCGTTGGTCATACCAACAGCGGTAAGTATACTATCTACAGAGAATATAATGTCGATCATCAGAATTTGAAACAAGATATTTCCAAAAGACTTATGAATTAATTTTTTAGTATCTATAGGGGAATCGTGATGTTCGATATGGTTTACTTTTTCGTGGATTTCCTTGGTAGATTTATAAATTAAGAAAATACCTCCGGCCAGTAAAATAATAGCTTGTCCGTTAAAGTCGGCCTTAAACCATCCCCAATCTACACTTAAGAAGGTTTGTTTCATCGCAATCAGATAGCTGACTCCAAATAACAACCCAATACGCATAAACATCGCTAAAAACAATCCAATACGGGTTGCTTTTTTTCGTTGTTCTTCCGGAAGTTTACCAGTGACTATGGAAATAAAAATGATGTTGTCAATTCCAAGAATGATTTCGAGGAATGTTAAAGTTAAAAATGCTACAATAGCATCTGCGGATAATAATACTTCCATATTTAGTTTTAATAGATTATTCGGAAACCTTTTCGATAACTCC
The DNA here is from genome assembly GCF_024171535.1 of Flavobacterium sp. HSC-61S13. GTDB lineage: Bacteria > Bacteroidota > Bacteroidia > Flavobacteriales > Flavobacteriaceae > Flavobacterium. Next base: position 71,244 of record NZ_JALJZV010000017.1, read on the forward strand.
GCGTTGTTTTTTTGCGTCTCCGACTATACCGTATTCAAAGGTATAGGTTTTGCCCTCGGTGGTTAAGATCTTCATGCTAACGGCTTTCTGTTCTGCTCTATTCTTCGGATTAACTTTTTGCAATACATATTCACAATCGTTAATCCATCGAATACTAGAAGTATCAACCTGTCCTTCAAATGTTTCGATTTCAATACTGTCATTTCTGACAAATCTCGAGGTTTTTTTGACTCCATCGATTTCTGTTTCGAAGACAAATGTTCCTGTTTTAAAATCTTTACAATTGCGTTCTTGTTGATAACAAGACACCAATACCAGGGATAAAGGTATAAAAAAAAGCATTCTCATGATGTATGTTGTTTTAAATTCTGAAATTATTTGCCAAATAAGGATTTCATTAAGGTTTGTATACCCTTAAAAAAAAGAAACATTGAAGTGATGCACATAAAAATACCAAGTCCTAATACAAAATAATAAAAAGGGTGATTGGGGTTTTTAAAAGCACTATTGATCACAACGGGTCCTACAAACATTAATGGGAGTGTAAGTGCTAGAAATTTGATCCCTTTAACCAGAAACTTTCTATTCGTGTGCTGCTGTTGTTCTTCTTTTTCTTCCATCGGTATTATGATTTGAATTGTTCGATAGCCTTTCTTACGGTTTGATGTTGCTCTAACAAGCGGGCGGCTTCTTCTGCAGTTAGGTTCAAGGTGGTACTGATGATTTGTATACCTCGTTGTATTAATTTTGCATTGGTCATTTTCATATCGACCATTTTATTTCCTTTGACTTTGCCTAATTGGATCATCGCAGTGGTTGAGATCATGTTAAGTACGAGCTTTTGAGCGGTACCGGCCTTCATGCGGGAGCTTCCAGTAATCAATTCAGGACCTACAACAACCTCTATAGGATAGTCGGCAACGACGCTTAAGGGGCTATTTTGGTTGGATGTTATACAGGCTGTGGCGATTTGATTTTTAGTACATTGTTTTAATGCTTCGATCACATAAGGGGTAGTGCCTGATGCGGCAATACCAATTACGATGTCTTTGGAGTTTATGTGAAACTGTTGCAAATCTAACCATCCTTGTTGTGGGTGATCTTCGGCATTTTCAACGGCATTTCTAATAGCTTGATCACCACCAGCTATAAGTCCTATAACCACATTGGAATCGACACCAAAGGTAGGGGGGCATTCGGAGGCATCTAAAATACCCATTCTCCCCGAAGTTCCTGCTCCTATATAAAAAAGACGTCCTCCATTTTTAAGGCAATGAACTACTTGAACGATTACCGCTTCAATTTGAGGCAACGCCTTTTCAACAGCCAAAGGAACTGTTTTGTCTTCGGTATTGATATGCCTTAATACTTCTGAAATAGACATTTTTTCTAAATCATTATAGGCGGAATCCTGCTCGGTAGTTTTAATAAAACTCATAGATACTTAAAAATGGATGCTCACAAAGTTACATTTTTTTTGTGAGTTGCAATCTATTTGTCAAGAAACCTCTTATTGTAATATAGTGCAGAAATTATGAATCGCTCATACAATAAATAGCACAATATAATCACAAACAGTAGTACTAAGACCTTAGAATACAGCGGCATTAAAATCAAGCTTCGTTTTGCTATAATTCTTTTGTTTTTTTATAGTTTGATATTGTTGGGAATAAACTACTTTTGCAGCAAGCAGACTGCCCTATCGCTAGTTCGTAAGAATTAGAGGAAAGTCCGGACACCACAGAGTAGCATAGCGGGTAACACCCGTCATTAGAATTTATTCTAAGAGGACAAGTGCAACAGAAAGTATGTACAGGTAATGCTGTAGTGAAACCAGGTAAACTCTATGCGGTGAAATGCCATGTATATTTAACGCTTGAGGGCTACTCGCCCGATGTTTTAGGGGTAGGCAGATGGAGCTATCGAGTAATTGATAGCCTAGATAAATGATAGGGATGCGTATACGCATACAGAATCCGGCTTATAGGTCTGCTTTTTTATTCTTCTTCACCGCTTTGAACCGTTTCAACTTCTTCTTCTGTAAGAAATTCGAAAAACGAAAATACGGAACCTCCATAATTCTTTTGAAAAGAATAGTTGTCTACATGTTTTAAATCAGTGTATTTAGAGTGTTCGACTACTAACATACCCTCTGAATCCAAGATGTTGTTTTCAAAGACTAATTGGACAATGCTCTCAAATTTTTCTTTTGAAAAATCATAAGGTGGATCGGCAAAAACGATATCGTACGATGATTTGTGTTTTTCAAGAAATTTAATCACATCAGCTTTTAAGGCTGTAATATCTAAATCCAATTCCTTAGCGGTTTTCTTAATAAAATTGACACAGCCAAAATCACCATCTACACTAATAATTGGACCCGCCCCACGTGAAGCAAATTCATAACTGATATTACCCGTGCCTGAGAAGAGGTCTAAGACTTTTAGTTCACTTAGATTAAAATGATTGTTGAGTACGTTAAAAAGGGATTCTTTACTCAAATCAGTAGTGGGACGAACAGGTAAATTCTTCGGTGCCGTTATTCTTCTACCTTTGTGTTGTCCAGATATAATTCTCATGATTGAAATAGGGTATAATATAAATTAAAATGATTGGGTGTTGAAGTTTGGATATTCGTGTTGATATTGAGTTTTTTGATACTTAATTCACGGATGTATTTATAGGCAATTTTAAAAAACTTAGATTCCGAATCTATCGCACCTAATAATACTAAAGGGTGAGCATCTGGATTTAGTTCTAACTGTTCGTATACAAACAAGATGTAATAGATAAAATCTTCTGCGGTTTGAAATGTAAAAGAGTTAAACAGCAGCAATTGATCGTTGTTAATCACGATCAATTCAAAATGAGTAGCTTGTAAATAGGCATAAACAACAGTTTCACTGTTATTGGAGTTGGTACTTAATAGATGTGTAACCAGGGCAGTGTTTATATTTTGGTAGGTGAATGCGCCGAATTTATCCAATAAAAAATTATTAATTGCAATATAGGGCACATAAACATTATTCATTTGATACAAATCCATTTCATCAAAAGCGAAAAAATCGGTAGAAAAAACTTTGGTAGAATATTGTAGATAAGCGCCCAAATTATTTTCGTCAAAAATGGATTGCGGTACAAAAGTATTTAGAGCATTATTGTGTAGCACCAAAACTTCATCATAGTCGAGGCGTAGCTTGTCATATTTGCTAAAAATAGTCTCTAATTGCTCTTCAATAGGCAAGGCCGGTTGCAAGCTTTCGCTATGAAATTCGAGCTGTTCTTGAGTGAGTATATCCTTAGTTAAAAAGGCAAACTCATTCAAGGAGACTTGTATAATTAATTGACTGTAATTTTTCGGATCACTCATTGGCATTTATTTTGGGGTACTACTGCTACAAATACCCGACAAATTTAAGCAAATTTTAAAGGAAGATATCCATTCCTGTTTAAAATCCTTAGTATCTTTGAAAACTAATCTGTTTTTACTTACTTATAATGACACCCTCCAAATTTTACCGTTTACTTTTAGATCAATTCCCCTTTGAAGCAACCCTTAAGCAAGATATATTTTTTCAAAAAATCGCTAATTTTGTGACTAGTTCTAAGCAGGATGAATTGTTTGTATTAAAGGGGTATGCCGGTACGGGAAAGACATCTTTGTTGTCTACGGTTGTAAATCATTTAGCTGCGGTAAACAAAACAGCAGTGATGTTGGCACCAACAGGGAGAGCGGCTAAGGTAATATCTAATTATTCACAGCAAGCGGCTTTTACCATTCACAAAAAGATCTATTATCCCAAAAAAGGTAAAGGCGATGGTTTGCAATTTACCATGCAAGTCAATAAATCGAGAAACACGATTTTTATCGTAGACGAGGCTTCAATGATTTCCGATGCGGCTACAGAATCGAATATGTATCAAAACGGATCTTTGCTCGATGATTTGATCCATTATGTATATAGCGGTCGCAATTGTAAGTTAATTTTGATTGGGGATACGGCACAGTTACCTCCAGTACACATGGATATTAGTCCGGCTCTGAACATCGATCAATTGTCGTTCAGTTTTCAAATGGAAGTAGACCATATTGAATTGGATGAAGTAATGAGACAAGAAGAAAACTCTGGAATATTATATAATGCCACGGAATTGAGAACCTTATTGGATTCTCAATTCTTTGATACCTTTAAGTTTTACTTAAAAGGTTTTAAGGATATAGTGAGATTGCAGGATGGACAAGATATTCAAGATGCGATTTTAACGGCTTATGACAAACAAGGGCCTGAAGAAACGGCATTTATCGTTCGTGCCAATAAGAGGGCCAATCAATATAATGAACAGATTAGAACGCGTATTTTAGACAAAGAAAGTGAATTGGCTGCGGGTGATTATATGATGGTGGTTAAAAACAACTATTATTGGTTAAAAGACTCTACGGTCACGGACTTTGTGGCTAATGGAGATATTATTGAGATACTGCAAATTTATAAAATACAGGAACTGTATTCGTTTAAATTTGCGTCTGTGAAAGTGCGAATGATTGACTATCCTCAATTGGCACCCTTTGATACGATTTTATTATTGGACACCATCCAGAGTGAATCACCAGCTTTAACCTATGAAGAATCCAATCGCTTGTATCAAGAGGTGATGTTGGATTATCCCGAAGAGACTTCAAAGTTTAAGAAGCTGCAGAAAGTCAAGCAGAATGAATATTTTAATGCCTTACAGGTTAAATTTTCCTATGCCATTACCTGTCATAAATCTCAAGGGGGACAATGGAATACTGTATTTATTGAACAGCCATATTTACCCGATGGTATTTCAAAGGAATACATTCGCTGGTTGTATACCGCGATGACCAGAGCTAAGGATAAACTGTATTTAATTGGTTTTAAAGACGAGTTTTTCGAGGACTAAATCGGTATTAAATTTTAGGGCTATTTGTACTTAAAGCGTATATTTATAAAGTCGCAGTCAACGGAATTTGTGTTGAATGTACAAAAACTTTATGAACGGAATCTAATTTAAAAACAACATCTATATATGAAAATTATCGCTGTAATTCCAGCCCGTTATGCTTCTACGCGTTTTCCTGCTAAGTTGATGCAGGATTTAGGGGGTAAAACCATTATTCGCAGAACTTATGATGCCGCTGTGGCGACTCAGTTGTTTGACGATGTTTTTGTGGTAACGGATTCAGAAATCATTTTTGATGAAATTCGTACACACGGCGGTAAGGTTGTACGCAGTATCAAGGATCACGAAAGTGGAAGCGATCGTATTGCTGAAGCGGTGGCGGATATAGAAGCGGATATCGTTGTAAATGTACAAGGAGACGAACCTTTTATCAATAAAGAAAATTTAGAGAAGGTTATAGCTATATTCAAGGATGATGAAGCAAATCAGGTTGATTTGGCTTCTTTGATGACGCCAATCAATGATTGGGAAAACATTGAGAATCCGAATCATGTTAAAGTTATTGTTGACCAGAATCAAATGGCTTTATATTTTTCAAGATCGGTGATACCGTATCCTAGGGATCGGGAAGTGGCGGTACAGTATTATCAGCATATCGGTATTTACGCTTTTCGCAAAGCCGCTTTGTTGGAATTTACAACCTTGCCGATGAAAAGCCTGGAAGCTTCGGAAAAACTGGAGCAACTAAGGTATTTGGAATACGGAAAAAAAATTAAAATGGCCGAAACTAACCATGTCGGCATTGGTATAGATACCGTTGAGGATTTGGAGAAAGCCAAAAAGTTATTGGAACAGTTTCCAGAATTACGATAAAAGAAGTGGCTATCTCAAAAGGGTAGCCACTTTATTTTTATAAGATTTCTATAAGAGAATAAATTGCATTGACATTGAAAATAAGCAAAAAAAATGACCGCCTCAATTTATGAAACGGCCTCTTTGTTTATTTCGTTTTTTCACTAGTTACTGATCACTAGTTACTGATCACTAGTTACTGATCACTAGTTATTGTACTTGTGCAGGCATAGTTGGTTGCGGCACTTCCGTTTCCGTAGCAGTGCGGGGTCTGGTGTTGTTATAGCGTGTCGCTGCTGCGGCAGGAGCTTTATCATCCAGTGGCATATAAATGTTGGTAATCCATTCAGACGGTTTTCGAGTTTCTAAAATTGATTTTTCAAAAACTAGAATAATGTTCTTGGATAGGTTTTCAGTTTGATTGGCGTTTTCCATAGCTTTTCGCGTATCGATAAGCGCTGTTTTAAGATGAGAGTAATCTCCTTTTAAAACGGTATTGAAGCTGACGAAACTCTCTTGCTTACGCCCTTGTACTTGACTATCTTCTGTAGTAAAGATTTCTTCAGCGATTGGTACACACATCGAAAAGCTGACAGAATCAGTACTGGAATTTCTCTCGATTATAGCAAAGGGTTTTCCTTTTTGCGTTAAGGAATTGTCTTTGGCAAAATCAATTAAGCTCTGAGCTATTCTAGCCATTGCTTCTGCTAAATCATCGTTGGTAGCTGTTGCTTTTTCGACAATATAATACGTTTCTCCTTGTACGACTAAACCTTTAGTATCAACGGTGAACTCGCTGAGTTCTTTGGTGAAATAATTTTTTATATTCGATAATCCACGGTCTAATTTCTCGCCTAATATCGTTTCAGCTCCTCCGGTAAAAAAATAAGTGATTTTCATCAAAATATTCATCTCTCCTTTGATGCTCCATGTAACAATGGTACCGCTAGTATCGTTTTTGAATTTCCAGCCGAGCATGGATGCGTTTTTATCGATGATTAAACTTTGTGATAAGCTATCTTTTGGAAAAGCTTTCAATGTTTTTAAAGTACCGTGTTCGTGGGCACTCTTCCAACTCAATCCCGCTGAATCTCCTTTAACTATGGCATCATAAGTAATATTTTTGGTGTCCAATCCTTCCCAAGGTCCCCAATCTTCCCAGCTTTTTAAATTATTGATATAATTGTAAACCGAACTTTGTGGCGCATTGACAAAAAGAGATCTTGTTACGGTATAGGCACCATTCTGTGTAGCGATATAGACAAATAAAGCGACCAAACTTAAAACCAATAAGAGTAAAAAATATTTGATAATTTTCATAGCGGGCAATGATGTTATTTTGTTATGGTAATAGATACCTGGCGAATCAATTTACGCAAATGTAAATCACTTCCTCGCAAGTATTTCGCACCGATCAGATTTTTTTATAAACGCTCTTTAAATCTTGGTAAGCAGGTGAAAATAAAATAAATATTAGAGCCTAAAAACAAGCACCTATTGATGAATATAATCAAAAATAGTAAATTATTACTATTTAAGTGTTGTTTTTAACACAAAAAGCAAACCTATAAATGCAATAAAGCCAATTAATACCCATAAACTACCCTTATAGTAGGTTTTGTGAAGCTGTATGTCCTTTCTATAAACGTAGACCATCGCTATTAAAAAAACGATTACAAAGAATATAGAAAATTTGATTTGTCCTGGAGTAAACATAATAATTTTTATTTCGACAAAATTAGTCTAATTATACGAGTTTCAAACAAAAAAAAACGCAGAAGCTTTGCTGTAGCGTGTTTTATTTAAAAATCAATGCTTATGGTGATTTTTAAGTATGGTTTTTGAGTAATTTTTGTTAAAAACTCATTAGTATCGATGTTTTTGTGTTTTTTATTTTGATTTAGTAGGTGTTTTTTAATTATATTTAAAATCCATTAACTTTAAATAAATTAATTATGTTAAAAAAAATTTTAGTTTTAGGGGCTATCATCTTACTGGCTTCCTGTTCAACGGAGGAATTATCAACTCAAAAATCAGACAAGGAATTACGAAATATGATTCGGAATTACGATCCAGATGGCTATGAATCTCCGTATAAAGGTCCCGCAGCTATAATGGATTATAATTTAAGTAATTTCACAGACGATCTAACTTTAGAGTATGTGGTTAATATTGGGTTAGCATATCATGATCGTGATAATGATCTAATGTATTTAGGTCTGCCAATGCAAGTTTATTTACCAAGTTTTATAACGAATAATAATAGTGAATACTTAAAAACTGTAGCTTCTTTACCTAAGAGTCTGGGACCTCATATAAATATAGCCTATCTCAATTCAGGGCATTGCCCTGTTTATACAGGTTTTGGGAAGGTTGCATTTTTTGATATCTATGCCAATACGAATGCTTTTGAGCCAGCTAAAATTTATGAACATGGTAAGATTCACACTATAAATTATAAAGTTAAAGATACGAATAATCATGTTGTTCATGAGGCATTAATCAAAGTTCGTTTCATTGATGATAGTTTTTATGGTACCCCAAATCTGATATGGGAAGATGGAGGTATTTATGAATCAACTGGAGAACAAATTCTTTTCAATGTAGATACAGGTGAAATTGTTATTGCTAATTCTCCTACTGGTACTCCAAGTATTGATTATTTTGATTATCAAGGGGAGAAATATTATTTCACTTCATATACTACTTCGCAAGGTGTGCGAATTATTCTTGATAAGCTTGAATTATAAGTCTGATATTATTAGACAAATAATTGACAAAAACATAACAGAAACGCCGTTCAAAAATCAATTTGAACGGCGTTTTTATATTTTAAAAGGTAAAATAAATTAGATTTTCTCAGTCCAATTAAATGGATCTAGTTCTGCTTTATTTTGAATACCCGTTAATTTATCTTTAATAATCAAAGCGAAAGATTCGCTGTCTTGCATTTCAGGTAGAGCGTAATACGCATCTTGAAAAGCAAAACCTTCAATCTGACTTACTACAGCAGCAGTACCTGCACCGAAGATTTCTTTTAAACTTCCGTTTTTAGCAGCGGCTATAATTTCCTCTACTAAAACCGTTTTAACTTGAATGTCTAAACCGATGTGTTTCGCTAATTCAACGATACTTTTTCTAGTAACACCGTCAAGTATACGTTCACTAGTAGGTGCAGTAAATAAAGTGTCATTTATTCTAAAGAACACGTTCATAGTACCGGCTTCCTCAAGTTTCGTATGAGTAGCATCATCTGTCCAGATTACTTGTTGGTATCCTTCTTTTTGAGCCAATTGAGTAGGGTAGAATTGAGCAGCATAGTTTCCAGAACATTTCGCAGCACCAACACCTCCATTAGCCGCACGGCTATAATGTTCTGCAATTTGTACTTTTACTTTTCCAGCGTAGTATGACTTAGCTGGTGACAATAAAATACAAAACATAAATTCTTTTGAAGGACCAGCAATCACTCCAGATTCTGTAGCGATCATAAAAGGACGGATGTATAATGAATTTCCTTTTCCTTTTTTAACCCAGTCTTTTTCTATATTTAATAAAGCTTTCAAGCCACCGATAAAACGCTCAGAATCAATTTCTGGCATGGCTAGACGAATAGCTGATTTATTGAATCTATTAAAATTTTCTTCAGGGCGGAATAACCACACCTCGTCATTACTATCTTTATAAGCTTTCATCCCTTCAAAGATCGCTTGACCGTAATGGAAAACACGGGCAGAAGGATCTAATTGAATAGGTCCATAAGGTTTGATTTCAACTTGTCCCCATACGCCGTCTTTGTAAGAACAAACAAGCATATGGTCGGTAAAGGCACCACCAAATGATACATTTTCAAAATCAAAAGTATCAATTTTCGATTTTTCTACTTTTGATATAGAAATATCTGTGATTGTTTTTAAACTCATTATAATGTTTTTAAGTGTTGTTGTTGTTTAAAATAAAGGAATAATATGCGATTTTTTATCAAAAATACTTTTACAAATTTAGCAAAAATATCTCCAAAATGCCGTAATTCATTGAACTATTTTCGAATTCAATTATTTTTAATTATATTTTTAAAATAATAAATAATATTTACAGATAATCTGCTAATCAGTATGAACTTGCGCATATTACCAACTATTTCCCATTTTTAAGTATCTTTGATAAAATTAAAATCACGTCAAAAGCATCAGATCTCTAACGTTATCGAGTTGGGTATTTACAGCGATTACGGTTGTTGCCGTGATTCTAAAAATGCTTTAATTAAAATAATATATCCATGAAAAAAACACTATTCTTATCTACTGTTTTACTAATTAGTCTGATTGGTTGTAAACAAAATTCCGAAGAAAAAACCGCGATTAAGGAAGCCGAAATGAGCTATGAGGTTTTCGGTGACTCAATTCAGGTCAATAATACAATATTGTCGCAACAAGAAATGAGTGAGAAATATCAAAATATGAAAGCGGGGGATACCTTGGCTGTTCAGTTTAAATCCAAAATTGAAGAGGTTTGTCAAAAGAAAGGATGCTGGATGAGTTTGAGTTTGGATCAAGGTAAAAAGAGTTTTGTAAAGTTTAAAGACTATGCTTTTTTTGTACCGATGAATGCTGGATCGCATGAAGTAATTGTTTCTGGTAAAGCTTATCTAAATGTTGTTTCTGTTGACGAACTAAAACATTATGCTAAGGACGGTGGTAAATCGGAGGACGAAATCGCACAAATTACAGAACCGAAAATCACCTATAGTTTTATGGCAGATGGTGTTTTAATTCAGCCTTAATGAAAATAGTTGGTGTTTTTATATGCGTCTTGTTGTGTTTCTCGTGTAAAGAACAGCATAAGCCGGTGAATTCCATGCCTGAGAAAAGTTCGTTTCAACTTTACAGTATGTCCGAAATGGCTTTGTTGATGGAGCAGTTGTATGTTGATAATATGCGAATAAAGGATGCGATACTTTCTGATGCCAATATAGCGGATAGCTTACCGAGCCATTATTTGAACTTGTCAACAGCAGTTCTAACCGATCCGACGGATAGGGATCTGTTCTTTGATAAGCAGATGACTGAGTTCATAAAAGCACAACGGCTAGTTTATGAAGTGGAAACGAATAGAAAAGAAAATTTTAATGCGATGGTTCAAAGCTGTATCAGTTGTCATCAAGTGAAGTGTGGTGGACCGATCGAACGCATAAAAAAACTGTTAATCCCTTAATTGTGAAAAGAAAAATAATCATTACCTCGGACGGGTCTAGTAGTATACTGATGGAGGATATGGATGAAACCTATCATTCTGTGCATGGAGCAGTACAAGAGGCTAATCACGTATATCTAAAGGAGGGTTTACATCAGATTTCAAAACGTCAATTTTCTATATTGGAAATGGGATTTGGTACCGGTTTAAATACCTTATTAACTGCATTGGAAGCAGAAAAACTTCAATTATCCATACAGTACCATGCTGTAGAGGGTTTTCCATTAACTGCGGAAGAGATTCAATTGCTTAATTATCCCGTTCAATTGGATGATCCAAATGCTATTCGTGATTTTACAAGAATTCACCAAACGGATTGGGAAGTGGAAATGCCAATTAATTCTTGTTTTAGTTTGAAAAAAGTCCGATCTTTATTTGAAGAGCTACAATTATTGCCGCAATCGTACGATCTGATCTATTTCGATGCTTTTGGTTATCCGTATCAACCGGAATTATGGTCGGAAGAGATTTTTATTAAAATGTATGAATCGTTAAAACCCAATGGGATTTTAGTGACCTATGCTTGCAGGGGAGCTATCAAACAAAATATGCGTGCTGCGGGGTTTAAAGTTGAGCGTTTAGCGGGTCCACCGGGTAAAAGACAGATGATACGAGCTCATAAAATATCTAAAGAAACTGCGTTAAACTCATAAAATAATCTTAAAAAACTATAATAAAATATTTTATACTGTGGATTTGTATTATATTTACTTCTAGCGATATCCCTTTAATTTTTTAATTAGATATGAAAGCAAGACAAATGTTTGATTACACAAAAACGGTATTAGAAAATGTTAGTTTTGACCCGTTATTATTTTGTAAGGAGTTAGAAAAAGCAATGAAATCATTGTTACCTTACGATCTGGACTTATTAACCAAATGGTTAGAAAAATACACTTTGGGAAAACCCGAACTACAGCAATGTTTGTTGTTGATTAACGAATAATAGTATAAATGAAAAAGCCCACTTATGTGGGCTTTTTTGTTGACAGAATTTCAGCCTATCCTTTAGGAATGACGTTTTAATTTTGGGCTTATAATTTGTATATCACTAAATGCTATGGCACCGCGAATAACACTCTGTATGCTTTCTTTTAGAGCTTCGATAATCTGAATTTTCAATTCACTCTTTCGATATATTAAACTGACTTCTCGAGCGGGTTTGGGATCTTTAAATTGAACTAAATTGACCAGATATTCCGATTTGAGATCCAAGGTATGCAAATAGGGTAGTAAAGTGATTCCCAATCCCTCATTGGCAATTTTGATTAAGGTTTCAAAACTACCGCTTTCCAGTTTAAAGGGTAAGTCATTTTCTGATGCGCTAGGTTTACATAGGTTGATAATGCTGTTTCTAAAGCAATGACCATCATGTAGCAACAATAGATTATTGATATCAACATCGCTGACGTTGATTTCCTTAGATAGACCCTGACGAAATTTGTCGGGAAAATATCCTACAAAGGGTTCGTAATACAAAACCGCTTCTTTGATATCTGCTTCATCCAACGGTGTTGCAGCTATGGCCGCATCAATCTGACCATTTCTCAATCGCTGAATGATTTCATCAGTATTGTACTCTTCAATAATTAAATTAACCTTTGGGTGTTTTTTGATAAAGGTCTTCAAGAACATCGGTAAGAGTGTCGGAGTGATCGTCGGAATAATGCCCAATCTAAATTCACCGCCGATATAACCTTTCTGCTGATCTACAATATCCTTGATTCGATTGGATTCTTCTACTATCTTTTGCGCTTGCTTGACGATAATAGCACCTACTTCGGTCAGTTGAATGGGTTTAGTAGTACGATCAAATATAATAACTCCTAACTCTTCTTCTAGTTTTTGTATTTGCATACTTAGAGTGGGTTGTGTAACAAAACTCTTCTCTGCAGCCAGAGTAAAGTTTTTATATTCCGCCACAGCAATAGTATATATAAGTTGCGTAATTGTCATATGTTATAAAATGCCAAGAATTAATTTTAATATGTATTCAAGTTAAAACAAAAAAACTAAAAATCAATCTTTTTTAATTCGGTATAATTATATTTTAATTTTTTAAGTAAGATACCGTAAATCACTTTATAAACCAACCAGATAATCCCAGCAAATATTCCGATAAAGGCTAAAAAAGCTATTATAAGAACTGAGGACTGTATATTGTTGAGTTTGTCGAAGTAATGATTGTTATGACTAAGCACGAATAGCGCATAAAACATACCGATAATCACCATAAAAATATTGATGTAAATATAAATTTTAACGGTTTTACGGGTCTTTAGAATTCCTTGCATCAAAGTCTTTGTCGATGATGACACGGAGATTGCGCGATAATTTTTATAAAAAAGCACAATAAATACCAAGGAAAAGCCAATCGATGCGTAATCTATAATTTCTATAAATACGGTAGAGTCATCTACTTCACTACTAGGCATCAATAAGCTGATTAAATTCAAGATGATGAATTCTATTATGCTGATAATAAATATCCATTTCACGATTGATGAAGATCTCTTGTGAATCATTTTTTTAATATCCTCTTGCGAGATTTTCGGGAAATCTGAATTTTTATTCCAGTGTTTTTTTAATAAATCTAATTCTTCCATATTCTGATAACCTCAAGGGTTAATTATTTTTTTTAGTTTAGTTTTAATCCTATTCATTTTAACTCGCGCATTGACTTCACTAATACCTAAAGTTTCTGAAATTTCGGTATAATCTTTATCTTCTAAATACATATAAACGAGTGCTTTTTCTATATCGTTCAATTGCTGTACAGCTAGATATAAAATTTTGAGCTGCTCTTCTTCTTCATAATTGTATTCATCATATCGGAACTTGTGTATAGTCGCATTAAACTCGATCGTTGTGATGGTTCTACTTTTCTTCCGATATAGGGAAATGGCTGTATTTAAAGCGACTCGATACGCCCAAGTAGTGAATTTGGCATCTCCTCTAAATTTGGGGTATGCTTTCCATAATTGGATGGAGATTTCTTGAAACAAATCTTTATGGGCATGCTCATCAGAAGTATATAATCTACAAATCTTGTGTATTATATTCTGATTGATTTCGACCTGCTGAATAAATTCCTGTTCTAATAGTGGGTTCATGACTGATAGGACGCCTAAACGATTTAATTGTTACAAAAATACTTACTTTCTAACAATTGACTGCGGGAATGTTTTTGAAATTACCATGCAATTGTTGATTAATCTTCGTAAATTTGTTAGTCAAAATTCATATATTATGATGAACATTCCTACTTCTAGCTTTCCAAGAGTTGTAATTATTGGAGGTGGCTTCGGGGGACTATCCTTAGCGAAAAAGCTAAAAAACAAAGGCTTTCAAGTCGTACTATTAGACCAACATAACTACCATACTTTCCAACCTTTATTATATCAAGTAGCTACAGGTGGCTTGGAAGCAGGATCCATTGCATATCCCATTAGGAAAGTGGTGCAAAACTACGATGAAATTTATTTTCGATTGGCTCATGTCAATAGAATTGATACCGATGGGAAAAAGGTGATCGCCGATATAGGAATTATTTTTTACGATTATTTAGTGATTGCCACAGGATCGAAAACCAATTTTTTTGGTAATACCTCGATTCAAAAAAACAGTATGGCCATGAAAACGATTCCACAATCGTTAAATATCAGAAGTTTGGTATTGGAAAATTTTGAAGAAGCCTTGCTGACCAACGATATGGAGGAAAAATTGGCTTTGATGAATTTTGTCATCGTAGGAGCCGGACCCACAGGAGTGGAACTTGCAGGTGCATTAGCAGAAATGAAAAAAGCGGTTTTACCTAAGGATTATCCCGATCTAGATATTCGTAAAATGGAAATCAATGTCATTCAGGGTTCCAATCAAGTTTTAGATGCGATGTCTGATAAATCTTCGGAAAGAGCTGAGCATTTCTTAAAAAAACTCGGTGTTTCGATTTGGAAAAATGAGCAAGTGACCGATTATGACGGTAACGTGGTTATGACAAAAAACGGCACAACTTTTCGTACGGCTACCGTCATCTGGACCGCTGGTGTAAAAGGCGCTGCTATTGATGGTTTTAAGGATGAAGTGATGTTGAGTCGCGGTAATCGTATGAAAGTGAATGAATATAATCAAGTGATAGGATTTGATAATGTCTTCGCTATTGGAGATGTAGCCGGTATGGTTTCAGAAAAATTACCTGGAGGACATCCGATGATGGCTCAGCCTGCCATTCAACAAGGTCGATTGTTAGCTCAAAATTTAGTACGCCTAGTAAGCAAAAAACCATTAAAACCTTTTGTTTATAACGATAAGGGATCTATGGCTACGATTGGTAGGAATAAAGCGGTAGTCGATTTACCGAAATGGCATTTTAGTGGAATATTTGCTTGGTTCGTATGGATGTTTGTCCACCTGATGTCTTTAATCGGTTTTAAAAATAAAATAGTTGTTCTGTGGAATTGGGTGTACAATTACGTGATTTTTGATCGCGAAGGACGATTAATTATTCGTCCTTATAAACGAAAAAATAACGAGAGTTTTCCCGATGACACCGATCTATAAAGCCTTTTTTTTGTGGTAATTAATTAAAAGGTCAACAAAGCGATTATAGGATTTTATTCCCTCTTGTTGATTGTTGATTTTTAAAAAATTATTATAGAAAACTTTAAAAAACGAATTGGAAATGTTTCGATAGGAATCCCAAAATACTTTGTTTTCCATTAAATTGTGATACACGGCTGGGTTAATCTTATTTAGAATCGTTTCCAATTCTTTTATTTCATTGCGCTCCATAGTGGTCAAACAGTATCGTAAGGCATAGATATAACCCGCATATTGGTACTTCTTATCCTCTTGTAAGCTCGCATTGAGATAACCTATAAAATTAGCTTCACTCTCTGAGGCATAACCGATTTGATGAGCTATCTCATGGGAAGCTGTTACGTACATTCCCAATTTTGGAACCTTACTATTGACCTGTGCCTCATTGGTAAAGGGATTGATATAACCGGAAAAACCCATATAACTTAGTACAGTACTCCACAAAGAAGATTTCAGTGCGTAGTTTTCGTGTTTTATCCAAGGATAGACTGCGGTCACATAACGATAACCACTGTTGGCTTCGTCATAGATTTTATTGATGTCGTAATCGATTACGACACTTTTAGTCGAATCAGCTGTGATTTCTAATTGCAGTTGATTGACCTTAGTTAGCAACTGATATGAAAAGTCAATCAATTCGTCATCGGTATATTCTCGTTCCAATTCCATTTTCTGATAGAGCGGTATACGGTAATTGTTATAACCCCAAAACAAATTGAAGAATAAAAAGAAGATAGCCAATACGCGAATTAAAAAATAAAACAAATGTTGAAAGCGCGTGCTCCACGAATAAGTTCCCTTTTTTTCTTTAAATATAACAACGGTGTTGATCACAATGATTAAACCAATGATAAAATAAAGGATATCACCAATAGAAAATGGAAAAAAGCCATATACTTTCCTAAACAAGGCACTGATTTTAATATACCACTCGTTGGAATAGTAATTTTCAATCCAGAGGGGATGTTTCTGAAAGATTTTGACCAACAGATATTGTATGATTAGCAACAAAATCCAAAACCAATTTTTGCGCATATTTTTTTTATAAAAATATAAAAAAAATAATTGACAAAC
Source organism: Flavobacterium sp. HSC-61S13 (assembly GCF_024171535.1). Taxonomy (GTDB): domain Bacteria; phylum Bacteroidota; class Bacteroidia; order Flavobacteriales; family Flavobacteriaceae; genus Flavobacterium. The sequence goes on from NZ_JALJZV010000017.1 coordinate 87,945, forward strand.
TTTATTTAGAATAATTAAAAATAACTATCTTTGTCCTTATTTCTTAGTAAGTTATGTCAAAAGATAAAAAAGAGGGAAAAGTGATATTTTTCTGCAATGGAAAAAAGTGTTGTCGCTATAATGAGGAAGCTAAAACTTGTTTTAGTGAAATGATCATCGAAAATGGATTGGAAAACCAAATGGAAATTCAAACGATGAAATGTCAAGGTATGTGCAAAAAAGCACCGATCTTTTATCTACCTACACCAGACGTATTCAAAAAAGAAGTTTCGAAAAAGAAAGCACGCAAAATTTTTGAGAAGTATATAGCTTGAGAGGCAGATACGCTGATACGCTGATACGCTGATACGCTGATACGCTGATACGCTGATACGCTGATACGCTGATACGCTGATACGCTGATACGCTGATACGC
>NZ_JALJZV010000018.1 GCF_024171535.1 Flavobacterium sp. HSC-61S13
TGTCTCTCAAAGCGGATGCAAAACTACAACTTCTTTTTTAAATGGCAAGCTTTTTGTTAGAAAAAAATTTCTTTTTATTTACTTGTCAATAATGTGTCAGAGCGTTGTTTCCTTGCGGATGGCAAAGATACAACTTTAATTATTTAAGAAACAAATTTAATTTTTGTAAAATTTTAAAGAGCGAACTCTTTATTCTTGTTTCTTATCTTTTAACTCCGTTTCTCAAAGAACTTCTGCGGTAATGCGAGTGCAAAAGTAGGGCTTTTTACCAGCATTCCTAATCTTTTGTTGTTTTATTTTAGGTATTTCTCACGCTCTTTTCTTAACTGACTAGTATCCGTTGTTTTACCTCTTTTATTATTTCGTGAATCGAAAGTCGGGATTCGGGAGTCGAAGGTTAACGTTTGTGAAAAGTCAATTATTATAGTGATCAGTAAACAGTAATCAGTGACTAGCATCATCGGGAGTCGAAAGCCGGGAGTCAAGTGTTCTCGATTATGAAAAGTTACCTATATATGAGGAGTGAGAAATTTACACTAGCCGACGAATCTCGATTTTAGACTAACGAATCACTAATTAGTAAAGAGTGACTAGAGGGCAGCATGAGTCGAAAGTCGAAAGTCGGGAGTCGAGGGTTTGCGTTTACGAAAAGCCACCTATATAAAAGGAGTAGAAAATTTACAGTAGTTGACGACTCAAGAATTACAATTCACGACCACACTGATTAGTGACAACCGATTACTGATACAATTTTCAATTCACAAGAATCAATACATAACCTATATGCGAAATCCTATAACGAAAAAACCCAATGACACAAATCATTGGGTTTTCACTATAGTATAAAAGTGTACTACATTAAAAAGAAGTCGAAATTCCCACTGTCAGTCCTGCTGCTTCAGAAACCATTCTACAAACTCCTCCTACACATAATAACCCTCCACGTTGACGACCATAACTTGCAGCTATACGAGTCACACCTTTAGTATAACTAACTCCTCCATTATAATAATGAATTTGCTCATCCACTTCGTCATTTCCATAATTATAAATATCCGTAACAAAGAAACCCCAATTTGCATTTGCCGCAAACTCCAAGGTAGCTCCAGCCCAATTCTTCTTATCTGAATCTGCCCAAAGATGTTGCATCTCTAATCGAATTGATTTAGTTCCCGCAAATTGATAAGTAGTTTCTGCACTTACCATATTTGTCTTAACCAAACCATAAGTATCCTCGACCTTTTCTTTATTATAGTATTGGTTTAAATACATAAATATAGAGGACCAATTACTCGACCATTTCTTACGAATCTCTAAGCCTAAATCAGAATAGTACTTATCTCCCATTGCAAAATAATCTGCCTCCAATAATTCATCTTTCGACACATCAGCATCCTTTAACTTCAAACCTGCCCAGTAAGAACCATTAACAATTACACTTGTACCATATTCACCACCGATAGTAGATCCCTTTTTAAAGTTATAGTAAAAATCAAATTGCCCTCCTATTTCACCCAATTTCGGATTTTGATAATAAGAGAAGCCCGGTTGTGCTTGATACACGTAAATGTTCTGTAAAGAATAATCATACTGTTTAGTCAAAGCAGGAACATAATTCCCAACTCCCTTATTATAAATGTTACCAGCGAAATTACGTTCCGAATAAAACGTCATATTCTCCATCCTCCTTAAAGTAACATTCAAACCTAAACCTTCAGCCGAAAAACCAGTATTCACCAACAATGCATTACCGTCTTTTTCTATATTTTCGAAAACTTTATAATTCTCAACTAATGCATCCTTCGCTTTATACACATATTCAGCCCCAAAATAAAAAGCATCTCCTGTATAATCTACACGTCCTGAAAACAAATCTAATGTCTTCGACAGCAAAGGATACAATTCTTTTTGATCTTGGTATCTACCTACATAACTAGCACCAACCTTAAAACCTGACTCTTCATTACCTGTTACTTCCGCCAAATCCACTTCGACATTCGCTCCATATAAATAGGAATCTGATAAATCAAAACCCATCCCGATACGTTGCTTTCCCCCTAGAAAAGTTATGTCCGCACCTGGAGCCATTCTCAATTTTGCACGTGCTCCAAAAATTGCATTATTAATACCAATTTGACGATCTTCCCAAGACCTTAGAACCAAGCCGCTTCCAAACTGCTCATAGAAATGTCCTAAAGTGACATCCACACCCGATTCGGTATTATTATATCTAGCAAAAACAGTCCCCACATCAAATTTTTTGAAATCTGGCGAATAATTTAAAATTGGTTTCGGCGCATACGCCTCTAATTGCGCACCAAGCTCCCAATTTTTATAACTATAATCAAACTTTAAATAGGTATTCGATCTAAATCTCTCCTCAGCATCCACTTCATCAATCTTAACTTTTTTATCATCAATATACCACTGACTATTTGACTCTAACCCTACTCTAATCTGAGAAAATGATTTTACAGACAACAAAAGAACAGTAGTACAAAAAAATATTTTTTTTATCATTAGAATTTACTTTACTAGAGATTTAATTTTAGCATACATTTCCTTTTCAACTCCAGGAGCGTAACTCAAATGTTTGTAAACAATTTTACCCTTGTAAACCACAATCGTAAACGGTACATTAGCAACATTCATAGCCCTTTTTAGCGCTTGATTATCATCCATAAGAATTTCATATTCCCAATTTTTTCCTTTCACTAAAGGCTTAACTCTTTTGCTTGTTTTTGCATCATCAATTGAAACAGCAACTAATTCAACACCGGTTTCTTTTTGCCAATCTGAATATACGTCATTAATAGCATTCAACTCCTTTAAACAAGGTCCACACCAAGTAGCCCAGAAACTTATAATTACAGGATTGTCTTTTTTCGCATAATCCGAAATTAGAACCTTCTTGCCATCCATGTTTTTCAGTTCAATGTTTGGAAGCGTTGTCTGAGCAATTCCTTGCATAGAAAACAACAAAACAAATAACCCTACAATTTTTCTCATAAAAACAAATCTTATATTTTAGATCAACAAATATATTTATTAATTTTTGCTTTAACGTAAATTTATTAAAAAATTAATCTTATTTTTATCGAGCAAAAAAAAATTATAAAATTTATATTATGAAAAACAAACGATTTCTAGGCTTTATAGCATTATTTTTAGCAATGTGCTCAGTAAATACATCGTGCAGCAGTAGCAGTGATGATACACCACCACCACCACCTACACCACCGGTTGTAGTTATTCCAGAACCAGGCGAAGATGACGTAAAACCGACCGCCGATTCGAAATACGAACACAAAGTATTAGTAGAAGATTTTACAGGAACTTGGTGCGGATGGTGCCCAAGAGTTGCACATGCAATCGAAGAATCTGAAAAACTTTATCCTGAAAGCTTCGTTGCGATTGCATTACATAATGGAGACAACATGGAATACAAACCGCAATCCGTTTTAGCAAATGCATTATGGAATAAGTTTTCAATCCCAGCAAACGAAAGAGGATACCCTTTTTGTACTATTAACAGGAAACAAACTTGGACGTATCCAGAGCCAAGTTTCCTAGACGACCCAAAGAAACTAAAACAAGAAAGTTCAAATATCGGAATTAGATTCAGCTCCGTAGTAACCAATACCAATGCATCTGTAGAAGCGAATATCGCTTTTAGTGAAGATATGGAAAACGTTTCTTATGTAGTTTTCATCCTAGAAAGTGGGCTCATCGCTAAGCAAGCTAACTACACAGATTACTACACTGGAAAAGGAAATATAACTAATTTTGTTCACAATCATGTAGTACTAGCTGCTTCTAAGGAAATCAAAGGAGAAGCTATCGCATCAGAAAATTCTAAAAAAGGAAAAATCGCTACTTTCAGCAACCTAGCTTTTACATATAAAGGGAAAGATGCTGCCAACATGAGTGTAGCTGTAGCTGTTTTTAATGCAGCAGGAGATTGTATTAACGTGCAAATCGCACCAGCCAATACAACTAGAGGCTACAAATTAGCTAAGTAACCAACTACTAATTCCATTAGTAAACACAAGAGGCCTACTAGATAAAATATCCAGTAGGCCTCTTTTTATTTTTATAATGTCCTAACTAAAAACTTATGTATAAATAATTGCACTAAGTTTTACTTTTTAAATATCAAAAAGTAAGTACTCTACTATTAAAATCTAAATTGCGCTTAATTAAGTAAGGATTATTGCATGAACCATAAATAAGAATAAACCTTTCTAATCAAAAGCTTCCAATCACATACACCATTGGCTATTCTTTAAGAAGCCACAGAAAGAGATACAATACCACGTTTGAATTACATACAATATCAAGAAGTATTCGCAACAAGATATTTTCATAACGAGAAATACCTACAAAAAAAAAGCTAGACTCTCGTCTAGCTTTCTTATTTTGCTCCCCCTCTTGGGCTCGAACCAAGGACCCTCTGATTAACAGTCAGATGCTCTAACCAACTGAGCTAAGGAGGAAGGTGTGTTACCTTTATTGCGATGCAAATATAGAACGAATTTTCAGAAAACACAAATGGTTTTCTGAAAATTTCGTACTTTTTTATTTACTTAAATATAGCCTTGTAAATATCGTTACCGTTGGCAAACAACAACAAACCGATAAGTATAAAGAAGCCAACCATTTGTGCATTCTCCATAAACTTATCGCTGGGTTTACGACCCGTAATAATTTCATATAATAAAAACATAACATGACCTCCATCTAGTGCCGGAATTGGCAATAAATTCATTACTCCAAGCATAATTGACAAAACAGCAGTAATACTCCAAAATGCTTCCCAGCTCCAAAAACTTGGAAAAATATCAAAAATAGCTTTAAAGCCACCGACTCCCTTATAGGCTCCAGTTTCAGGAGAAGCAATCATTTTCAACTGCTTTCCATAATCCACCAATTTCTCTTTTCCTTTATTTAGTCCAATTGGAATGGATTCTAAAAGTCCATATTGTTCTTTATTAAATTCATATAGTCCCAACTGTTCAAGATTAGCATAGGTTAATCCTCCAGCAAAAACCATGTTCAATTTCCCTTCTTCATTTACTTTTACCGTCAAATCTTTGTTTTCACCATTTCTCAAAACCGTAGCTGCTACGGTCTCACCTTTGTGTTGATCTAATACACTCTGAACTTGATCTGCAAATTCAATGGGTTGCCCCGCAATCGAAGTCACCTGATCTTTGAGTTCAAAAACCTTAGCATTTTCACTATCCGCCGGCGCTCCTGCAATAATAAAAGGAATTCTAAGAGCTACTAAGCCCTGAGTTTTGTTTTGCATAATTTGATCGATAAAATCAACAGGAAACCTTACCGTTTTCTGCTGACCATCTCTTTCAACAAGCACCTCTTTTCCCATCAACAGTTTCCCGTTGATTTCATTATAAGTTTCAATCTTCTTACCGTCAACGGCAACAATCTTATCTCCAGTTTGTACTCCTGCTTTTTCCAAGGCAGGTGAAACTACCCAAACTCCTTTCTTGATATTCTCGTTCTTAATAAACAACTCTCCATAGTAGTAAGTCATTCCGATATATATAACGAACGCTAAGATAAAATTTACTGTAACCCCTCCTAACATGATGATCAATCGTTGCCATGCCGGTTTGGAACGAAATTCCCATGGCTGTGGCTCCTGTTTCATCTGATCGCTATCCATGCTCTCATCAATCATGCCCGATATTTTCACGTAGCCACCTAAGGGTAACCAACCAATACCATAGACTGTGTCACCAATCTTTTTCTTAAACAAAGAAAACTTTACATCAAAAAACAAGTAGAATTTCTCTACTCTTGTTTTAAATATTTTAGCGGGAATAAAATGTCCCAATTCATGCAATACAATTAAAAGAGATAAGCTCAATAAGAATTGAGAAAGCTTAATTACTATTTCCATTTTCAGTTTTTAAATTCGATAATATTCTGACAAAAGTAAAATATTAGTTTTACTAATTGCACTTATTTTAAATTACACTACAGTTTTATAATAGATTTATGAAAAAAGCCTGTGTTAGTAGCTATTTCCAACACATACTTCCCTTTGGATAAATGAGCTATTGAGAATTGCTTTTCCCTAAAGGTACCTACTAAAGCCCCTTTATCATCAAAAAGGTCGACTTTAGTCAATACCTGCTCATTACTCATATCGATGTTGATCTCTGTAAAAGTCGGGTTTGGGTAAACAGAAATTTGTTCATTTTTAACTGGCAGACTTTCCACAGACAAAGTACCTGTATTGCTAGTTGTAATGATATTTCTATTGGGATCTATCTCTATGGACTGTATTGGAAAATCAACTTCGACCTCGAAGCTCTGGCTCGGTTGCGTGTTTTGCAGTACAATTACCTTTGTAGCCCCTTTAGTACCAACTAATTTGATCTCTAAAGGCATCTCAAAAAAATCAACCGTACTCGATGATGTCGTTTGTTTTACTGTTAAAGTAACCTTTTTGCCTACTTGTTCAGCGACTACATCGTATATAGGATAACCTTCACCATAAATCCATTGATCAAAAAAAGCGGTTAAATTTTTTCCTGAAGCCGTTTCTAGATGTGCCTTGATATCCGGTGTATAAGCGTGTTTATAGGCTAAATTAGCATCACTTAGATATGTTTTTACTCCCGCAAAAAACGCCTGATCACCCAAAATATAACGCAACATATGTACCACCATAGCTCCCTTATTGTAGGTAATTCTACTGCTGAATATCCGATCTGAATTTAAGGCTTGAATAGGCGTAAGATATAGATTACCCCCATTCTGAGAAGTCACACTATTGACCAAGTTTTGCTTCCACATTTGAAACTGATTTTCGCCTTGTATATTTTGAACCACGAGTCCTGCCGCATACTCAGAAAACCCTTCATTAAGCCAAATATCCTGCCACGTACCACAGGTCACTTTATTACCAAACCATTGATGTGCCAATTCATGAGCGATCAAACCCTGAGTAAACGCGCCCATAAACGAGACCGTACTATGCTCCATACCTCCACCCCAGCCAAACTGAGCATGCCCATATTTTTCATCAGCATAGGGATAGGTCCCAAACCACGATTCAAACAAATTCATAATCGGCACGGTTTGTTGCAACTGCGGCACCACACTAGTATAGTATTCAGGATAAATGTAATTGACAATCGGAAACTGATGCGGAGCAGTTCCTGCACTCTGTAGATAGACCTGATAATTAGTGACCGCGATGGCTACCAGATAAGCTGGAATTGGATATCCGTGGTGAAAGTGGGTCGTAGCTGTTCCATCGTTATTGCTAATTTGGCTTATTTCTAAACCGTTGGCTACAGATTTATAAACCGCTGGTGCAGTGATGTAAACATCAATTTTATCCACTTTATCCGCTAAGTCTTGCTTGCACGGCCACCAATCACTAGCGCCAAAGGGTTGCGAAAGTGTCCATAATATCGGTGTTCCAAAATGCACACTGGTTGTAAAGGCTTCTTGATTTTTCGGAGGAGCCCCTTCGTAAGTGATGATGACACTCCTCTCTTGACCAACACCTAAAGAAGACTTTAACTGAATAACCAATTCGTCCGACTGATTCTGTGTAAAGGTTAAAAGGTTACTCCCTTCTTTCACTGATGCCACTTTTAAATCTTTTGACAGATCGAACACAACCGTAGTCATCGGTTGCAAGGCTTTAAATTTTGCTTCAACCACTCCTTTTATATAATATTTTTCCGGATCCACTTTGAGATCGAGCTTTTGATAGAGGATGTCGTAATTCTGTGTATTTGGATTTGCTTTAAATTCCAATATCGCTTGCGCACTCTTTTGTTCTCTAAGAATCAGCTGTGCCCGTTCATCAGCGTCGGTCTGTTGTGCCGAGACCAGAATAGAAAACAAACAGGTAAAAAGGAAAGTAATTTTTTTCATAAAACGGTGATTTGAAATAAAAATAGTAAAAGAAGATATTTTTCAATTCGTCATAATAGCTATAAAGAAACGCAATTTGCAACGAAAATCAGTCAATTTTAAAAAAAACCAATAGGTTAATTCGAAGTAAGGGCATTAATGCTCGCTGATTAGAAAAGTATTTTCTAAATTTGCTGACATTAACTAATTTATTTAATCATGTTACAGATAGCTTATATCAGAGAAAATCAAGAACAGGTCGTAAAAGCTTTGGCTAAGCGAAATCTTGATGTTGCCGATTTGGTGAACGAAGTGGTCGGTTTAGACGAAAAACGCCGCAGCACACAAGTGGAATTAGACACCGTATTAGCAGAATCGAATAAACTATCGAAAAGCATTGGTGAGTTAATGAAAGGTGGTGAAAAGGCTAAGGTAGAGATCTTAAAACAAAAGACCGCTCAATATAAAGAACAGAGTAAAGAGTTGACAGAGGTTTTAAGTGTAACTACAGAACAATTGCAACAGAAGTTATACTTACTTCCGAACCTTCCTCATGAAACTGTTCCTGAAGGAAAGGGCGCTGATGATAACATCAACATATTCGAAAAAGGAGAGATCCCAACCTTACATGAGGGCGCTGTTCCACATTGGGAATTGGCTAAAAAATACGATATTATTGATTTTGAACTGGGTGTCAAAATCACCGGAGCTGGTTTCCCTGTTTATAAAGGTAAAGGAGCCAAGTTACAACGGGCCTTAATCTCTTATTTTCTAGATAAAAACACGGACGCTGGATACCGCGAATATCAAGTTCCTCATTTAATTAATGAGGCTTCTGGGGTTGGAACGGGACAATTACCAGACAAAGAAGGCCAGATGTATCATGCAGGAGTTGATGATTTATACTTAATTCCAACGGCTGAAGTTCCTGTAACGAATATGTTTAGGGACGTGATCCTTCAAGAGAGCGAACTACCGATACGTTGCACAGCATACACCCCTTGTTTTAGAAGAGAAGCGGGTTCTTATGGAGCGCACGTAAGAGGGCTCAACCGTTTACATCAATTTGACAAGGTAGAATTAGTACGTATCGAACATCCTGATAATTCTTACCAAGCCTTAGAAGGCATGGTAGAACATATAAAAGAAATTCTAGACGAATTAAAACTTCCCTACCGTATTTTAAGATTATGCGGAGGTGATATGGGCTTTACATCAGCCTTGACCTATGATTTTGAAGTTTTCTCTACTGCTCAAGACCGTTGGTTAGAGATCAGTTCTGTATCGAATTTTGAAACCTTTCAATCCAATCGTTTAAAATTGAGATTTAGAGATCAAGACGGTAAAAACCATTTGGCTCATACGCTCAATGGAAGTTCTTTGGCATTACCTCGTGTATTAGCAGGGATACTAGAAAATTATCAAACCGCAGATGGAATTGTGATTCCAGAAGTGTTACGTCGATACACCGGTTTCGACCTGATTGACTAAGATAAAAATAAACCAAAGCATCATTTTTTTATCAATGATGCTTTGGTCTTTATAAATACGAGTGCATTTTTGTGGGGATGACCTATTTCGATAGGTTCACTTATATATTCGCCATACTCTCGCATACTCGATAATACTTTTCCTTATGATTGTATACAATCTGACAATAAACATCCACGAAAGCGTTCATGATCAATGGATACATTGGATGCAAACCAAACACATTACGGATATCTTAGCTACGGGCAAATTTGAATCTGCACGCTTGGTCAAGGTTCTTGTAAACGAAGAAATGGGTGGAGTAACCTATTCGGTTCAATTTACCAGTAAAGACAAAGAAACCTTAGACCGCTTTTACTTAGAAGATGCAGCGAAATTAGAACAGGAAGCGCAAAGCTTATACGGCGATAAAATGTTGACGTTCAAAACCGAATTAGAGATTATTAGTGAACATTAAATTCCTCACATTATGGACAAAGTAAGAGCCAAGAAACATTTAGGCCAGCATTTTTTGATTGACGAGAGCATTGCAAAACAAATTGCTGACACCTTACGTCTAGAAGGATATAATAAAATATTAGAGATCGGTCCAGGAATGGGAATGTTGACTAAATATTTACTAGACAAACCCGTCGAAACCTTTGTAGTGGAAATCGACAGAGACTCTGTAGTGTTTTTGAACACGCATTATCCCAAACTTCACAATCATATTTTTAGTGAAGATTTTTTGCGTTTTGACATTACCTCTGCTATGAATCAGGAACAGTTTGCCATCATCGGAAATTTTCCATATAATATATCAACTCAAATTGTATTTAAAACCCTGGAGTTGCGTGCATTTATACCGGAGTTTTCGGGTATGTTTCAAAAAGAAGTTGCACAGCGTATTTGCGAGAAAAAGGGCACTAAGGCTTATGGTATACTTTCTGTATTAACTCAAGCTTTCTATGAAACAGAATATTTATTTACGGTTTCAGAAACGGTCTTCAGTCCACCTCCAAAAGTGAAGTCAGGAGTATTGAGAATGAAAAGGAAAGAGAACTACAGCTTGCCGTGTGACGAAAAACGCTTTTTTACCGTAGTAAAAACTGCTTTTAACCAACGTAGAAAGACGCTGAGAAACAGCTTAAAATCGTTAAATCTTTCAGAGGAATTACGTGCTGACGAAATTTTCAATCTACGACCAGAGCAACTTGATGTAGAACAATTTATATACCTTACCCAGAAAATAACTGCCGATGGAATTTAAAATCAGTAAAGAATCTATCCAGGAAATTGAAAATTTAATTTCCGAAGGAAGAGAACAGGAACTTTTAGATCAGCTAAAAGAGATCCACTATGCTGATATTGCCGAAATCATGAACGAGCTTTCTCAGGAAAGTGCTAGTTATATCTTTAATATTTTAGATAGCGAAGTCACTTCTGAGATTCTTTTAGAGCTTGATGAGGAAGTTCGTGAAAAGATTTTAAGCAACCTTTCTGCAAAAGAAATTGCGGAAGAGTTAGATGAACTTGATACGGATGATGCAGTAGATATTATCTCTGAGTTATCCGCAGACAAAAAACAAGAGGTTATCTCTGAGTTGGAAGACTTAGAGCACGCGAAAGATATTGTCGATTTACTTCGATATGACGAGGATACTGCAGGTGGATTAATGGGTAAGGAGTTGGTATCAGTCAATGAAAACTGGTCGGTTTTAACATGCGTAAAAGAAATGCGCAAACAAGCGGAACACGTATCGCGAGTACATTCTATTTACGTCGTTGATGATGAAAACCGGTTAAAAGGGCGACTTTCTTTAAAAGATTTGTTGACAACCTCCACCACCAGTCATATCAGTGATGTATATATACCTAAAGTCGATTCGGTAAATGTTAACACCAAAGATGTTGAAGTAGCCCGTATTATGCAGAAATACGATTTGGAAGCGATTCCTGTCGTTGATGAAATGGGTCGTTTGTTAGGTAGAATTACGATTGATGACGTTTTAGACGTGATCAAAGAAGAGGCTGATAAAGATTATCAGTTGGCTGCGGGTATTTCTCAAGACGTGGAAGCCAATGACAGTATACTGGTATTGACCCGAGCGCGCATTCCTTGGTTAATTTTAGCAATGATCGGCGGTTTTGTGGCTGTCAATGTCACCAGAAGTTTTGAAGGTGCTATGGAAAAGTTTCGAATTTTATTCTTTTTCACCCCCCTAATTGCCGCTATGGCAGGTAACGTCGGTGTTCAATCGTCAGCGATTATCGTCCAAGGATTAGCCAACAATACGATCACCGGATCAATTTGGAGGCGTCTACTAAAAGAAGTTACCTTGAGTTTGTTTAATGGTTTTTTACTCGCCATACTTCTAATGCTCGGTAGCCACTTTTTACTAAATGTTGATTATATTATCGGAATAACCGTATCAATCGCCTTGATTAGCGTAATCGTAATCGCTAGTTTAATTGGCACTTTTGTTCCCATACTTTTAAATAAATACGGTATAGATCCGGCCTTGGCCACAGGTCCATTTATTACGACTAGCAATGATATTTTTGGTATTTTGATTTACTTTTCAATTGCAAAAGTAATTCTGGGTTTCTAATATTGTTAGACCGATCAATTGAAGCAATCCATTAGTTCTAAATTTAAGTTTTATGAGTACACTGCGCAATTCCAAGATTCTACACCTTGACAGCAATCATCCTTTGATGATGGAACAACTGGATCAAGCTGGATTTATCAATGATTATGACTATGTTTCCTCGAAACAAGTCATTGAAATGAAAATGGAAGACTATGATGGAATTGTAATCAGAAGTCGTTTTAAAATCGATAAAACTTTTATTGATGCTTCACCGCGCTTACGCTTTATTGCCCGTGTAGGTGCAGGACTTGAAAACATCGATTGTGAATACGCCTTATCAAAAAACATCTCCTTAATTGCAGCACCAGAAGGCAACAGTTCGGCCGTTGGCGAGCACGCCATGGGAATGTTGTTGTCTTTAATGAACAAACTATCGCTCGTAGACCAGGAAGTGCGTAACGGTCACTGGATCCGCGAAGCGAATAGAGGTCTAGAGATTGAAGGTAAGACCGTAGGCATTATTGGATATGGGCATATGGGTAAGTCTTTTGCACAACGTTTAAAAGGCTTTAATTGCAAGGTAATCTGTTACGACATCAAAGAAGCTGTTGGTGACGAAAACGCCACACAAGTTACTTTAGAAGAACTACAACGCGAAATCGATATTCTTAGTTTGCACATTCCAGAAACCCCCCTTACCATCAACCTCATCGATGAAAAATTCCTTGCTGCTTTAGCGAAACCAATCTTTCTGATCAATACGGCAAGAGGTAAATCTGTTAACACAGCAGATCTTGTGCAGGCCATGGAATCTAATAAAGTTTTAGGAGCGGGTTTAGACGTACTGGAATATGAAAAATCTTCTTTTGAAAACCTTTTTCAAGAAGCCTTTCTACCGGAACCTTTACAATACCTTATTCAGTCCAATCGCGTGATGCTATCCCCTCATATTGCAGGATGGACCATCGAAAGTAAAGAAAAACTAGCTCAGATAATTACCGACAAAATCATTGCTTTACCCGCTAATTTTTTACCGCTTTAATGATTCTTCGACTATTATAACAGTAACTTAATTCGAACCTAGTTTATTTCGAGTTCTATTAAAAAAAGAAAGGGAGAATACTAAAATGGTATTCTCCCTTTCTTTTTTTTCTTAGTATTCGTTTTTATCTAATAATTTCCGTTCCAGTTCGGCCTGAAATTCTTCCATCACTGGCTTCACCGTACTCTCAGGTAAATCGGCAATTCGGATATACATCAATCCATCAACGGCATTATTGAAGAGCGGATCCACATTAAAAGCTACAACTCGAGCATTTTGTTTGATATATTTTTTGATTAATACCGGTAATCTCAAGTTCCCTGGCTCCACATCATCAATGATACGATCAAATTTATTCAAATCCGCTTCCGTTTCATTGAATACAAAATCCTTATCTGCATCTTTCAATTTAACCTTATATTCCATTTTCGGTGAAATATATTGCGCTACATACGGATCGTAATAATGAGATTTCATAAACTCAATCATCAGCGATTTTGAAAAGTCTGAAAACTGATTACTAATACTCACACCACCAATTAGATATTTGTGATCTGGATAACGTAAAGTGGTATGTACTATTCCCTTCCACAATAAGAATAGCGGCATGGGTTTCTGTTGATATTCTTTAATAATGAAAGCTCGCCCCATCTCAATGGATTTTGACATCATTTCGTGCAGTTCCGATTCAAAACGGAAGAGCTCATGAAGGTAGAATCCCGATATGCCATGTTTTGGAAAAATCTCTGATCCCAACCCCATTCTATAAGCACCTGCAATTTGCTGGGCTTGTTCATCCCATAGAAACATATGGTGATAATACAAATCATATTTATCGAGATCTAAAGAATTATTCGTTCCCTCTCCTACTTCTCTAAAAGTAATTTCTCGTAGACGGCCTAATTCATGTAGAATCTGTGGAATTTTATCTGCGGTAACCAAAAACACTTCATAGTTTTTGCTTTGCAACAATCGGCAATCATCCTTTCTTAATACTTCAATTTCTTTCAGTATACTATCTTGTCTGACAGGATTAGCAATTTCTTTCGGTGTTTTAGGTAATTTGAATGACGAAACATTTAATAATTTCATCGTATCGTTTTTATAGGCGTTAGCCAACAAATACGTTTTATGTCTTAAAAAATTACCATAGTCAGCAATTTCTTTGTGTTCATTTTGTTCGGCAACCGTTATGGGTTTTCCGATTCTAACTTTGATAACACGATCCTTCTGTGTTAAAAGCTCCGAAGGTAATTTGGCTGTTCTTAGCGTTGGGTTAATTTTCGAAAGAAAATAGAATAACCTGCTGTTTTTAGCATGAAAATAAATGGGTACCACCGGAACATTGGCTTTTTTGATAAGCTTTATCGCTCCTTCCTCCCACGGTTTATCAACTAATAAACGATCGTCTTTATACGTAGAAACTTCTCCTGCAGGAAACATTCCCAGAGGTTTACCCTCACTTAAATGTTTTAAAGTTTCTTTGACTCCCAACATACTAGACTTTGCCTCCTTATGGTTTTCAAACGGATTGACTGGCATTACAAAGGGTTTTAAAGGCTCAATTCGCTCCAATAAAAAATTTGCAATGATCTTAAAATCAGGATCACGCTCTAACATTAACTTCAATAATAATATCCCATCAATCCCACCTAGAGGATGATTCGATATAGTAATATAAGGCCCTTCTTTTGGAAGCCTCTTTAATTCTTCAGGATTAATTTCGAATTCAATCTTAAACTCATCTAAAATGGCATTTAAAAAAGCAACATCAGACAAATGTTTATTTCTATCATAGATATCATTTAACGTTGATATTTTAAGCACTTTCATCAATAACCAACCTGAAAAAGTACCTAAAAAACCATATTTATCAACCTTTATTACTTTTGCAACTTCCTTCGCTGTAACTAGCCCCATCCATTATATTATTAATCCAAGCAAATATACTAATTCTTTGTTTAAGCATTTTTGTTTTAAAAAACTAAAGTAGTAATTTATCTAAAATCCTTTCACATAATTTTTAAAACTACATTAATATTGTCAAAAAAGCTAATATAGGAAACAACTGTGTTTTTTTTTCTATTTTTGATGGAATAAAAAATTTTAAAATGAAGATCATTTCTTACAACGTAAATGGGATCCGTGCGGCCATTACTAAAGGATTTTTAGATTGGTTACAAGCGGCTGATCCAGATGTTATCTGTTTACAAGAAATCAAAGCCATGGAGTCACAGATTCCTACAGAAGATATCACTGCCGCAGGCTACCCTTATCAATACTATTACCCTGCTCAAAAGAAGGGATATAGTGGAGTGGCTATTTTATGCAAAACCGAACCTAAAAACGTCGTTTATGGCACGGGTATTGAGTATATGGACTTTGAAGGTAGAAATCTTCGAGTAGATTACGACGGTCTTTCCATCATGTCTTTGTACTTGCCATCGGGAACCAACATAGATCGATTGGGCCATAAGTTTCAATTTATGGATGATTTTCAAATCTATATTTCCCAATTGGTTCAAGACATTCCCAACTTGCTTATCTGTGGTGATTACAACATTTGTCATGAGGCTATTGACATCCATGATCCGATTCGCAATGCAAAAGTTTCAGGCTTTCTTCCCGAAGAACGCTTGTGGTTGGATACTTTTATGAAAAATGGTTTTGTAGATAGTTTTAGAATGTTTAATAAAGACCCGCATCATTACAGTTGGTGGAGTTACAGAGCGAATGCCCGTAACAACAATAAAGGATGGAGGATCGATTACCACTTAGTTACAAAACCGCTAAGCGAACGCGTCACAAGAGCGTGTATATTACCCGAAGCAAAACATTCAGACCATTGTCCGATATTAATAGAGATTGAATCTTAAAAAATTCGAAAAAATATGATTAAAAAAATAGCCTTAGGCCTACTTAGCGTTTCCCTATTGAGTTCTTGTGTATCGAGAAGACTGTACAATGAACTCAATGGTCAATACGAAACGGCTGTTCAAGAAAATGATCGGTTATCCGATGAATTAGAAACCTTAAGCGGCGATCGTTCTACTTTAGAAAAAGAACGCGAGAAACTACAAGCGCAATTAGCCCAGCTTGAAGAAGAACGCAATCAACTCAATGCTGAAATCAGCGCTGCTCAAGGAACCTTGAGTACCCTCACCAATTCCTATTCTTCTTTAGAAAAAAGCAGTGCAGAAGCCTTGAAAGCAGAAGCCGAGCGTTTAAATAAATTAAAATCAGAATTACAAGAACGTTCTAACAGAGTTGCTGAACTCGAAGGAAAGATAGCGGCTCAGGAATCACATATGAAAGGCCTGAAAGATAAATTGTCAAGAGCTTTAAATAATTTTGAAGGCAAAGGCTTAACCATCGAACATAAAAACGGAAAGGTTTATGTTTCTATGGAAAACAAATTACTCTTCAAGTCTGGCAGCTGGGCAGTAAACCCCGAAGGTAAGAATGCTGTGGATGCCTTAGGCAAAGTATTGGCTGACAATCCAGATATATCCGTATTGATTGAAGGACATACCGACAATGATAAGATTTTGGGATCCCTAGGCGGAGGAATAGAAAACAATTGGGACTTATCCACCAAACGCGCTACATCCATTGTCAATTTACTTGCAGAGAATAACAAAATTGACAAGAAAAACTTGACTGCTGCCGGTCGGAGCGAATATGCCCCATTAGCCAGCAATAGTACTACCGAAGGAAAATCAAAGAACAGACGAATCGAAGTGATTTTATCACCGAAATTAGATGAGATCTCCAAGATGTTAAACGACTTATAATCTACCCCAATTCATATAGAGTGGAAAAGACCTTCTTTTTCACTCTTTTTTTATACACCTAAAAACACCGACTATGAGCCAAAAAACACCGACAACCTTACCTATAGAAATCATTGACTCCGAAGCTATAAATTCCATTTACGAAGGAACTTTCAACTTGTTCAATTCATTGGGTTTCGATAACTATTACACCCACATGATCACAGCAGTGGCCTTGTTAGTCGCTGTATCTCTAGTATTGTATATTACGGACTATGTCATTCGCAATATTTTGCTGAAATTGGTCAAAACCTATATACTTAAAAGCAAAACCAATATCGATGATATTTTGGTTCACAATAAAGTCTTTGACTATTTTACACATATCATCCCGCTGATCCTAGCTAAAATATTGTTTCCGATTATTTTTCTCGGTTTTCCGAACCTAACATCATTTACCCTAAAGACAACAGATATCTTTTTAGTGGTAGCGATTATATTGCTTATTCGCTCGCTAGTCAAAAGTAGTCGAGATTTTGCAAGGACGATGAAATCGATGGAGGACAAACCTCTAGACAGTTATTTCCAAGTAGTCAGTATCTTTCTATACTTTGTAGCTGGTATCATTATCTTTTCGATGTTAACGGGCAAATCACCCTGGGCATTTCTAGTTTCATTAGGAGCGGCCTCTGCTATCCTCATGTTGGTATTTAAAGATACCATTATGGGATTTGTTGCGAGTATACAAGTTTCATCCAACGATATGGTCCGCGTTGGAGACTGGATTGAAATGAGCAAATTCGGAGCAGACGGAACCGTTACTCAGATCAATTTGAATACGGTAAAGGTTCAGAATTTTGATAAAACCATCACCACTATTCCGACCCACTTGCTGATTAGCGATTCATTTAAAAACTATAGAGGGATGCAAGTTTCCGGTGGACGACGAATAAAGCGATCCATCAATGTAAAAATATCCTCCATTCGCTTTTTAGAACCTGAGGAGATCGAAGAACTAAAGAAGATTCAAATTCTCGCTCCGTATATCGAGCAACGAACCGCCGAAATCGAACAATACAACAAAGAAACTCATGCAGACCCTTCTATGCCTGTAAACGGACGTAAAATAACCAATGTAGGCCTATTTAGGGCTTACATCACGCGCTATGCCGAACGAAATCCGGGTATACACAAGGAAATGACCTTGATGGTACGTCAACTTCATCCTACCGAGCACGGCTTACCCATAGAATTGTATATGTTTACCAATGATATTGTTTGGACCAACTATGAGATGATCATGTCAGATATGTTTGATCACCTGTTAGCTTCCATCAAATTCTTTAAATTAGAAGTATTTGAATTACCTGCTTCTGACGATTTGAGAAGTTTAAAATCGTAGTTCGATACTTTATAAATGCATCCTAAAAATGGATACCAGTAAGCTCCAATACAAATTAAGAAAGACCGCCTCGTTTAACAGGCGGTCTTTTTTTTGCAATTATAGTTGAAACTTCCAACGCCATTCGATAAGCAAAATACAGCAACTTTCTAATTCCCTCCAATCAAATTTTTCCGTAAATGCTTTCGTTTGAAATGGGTTTGCCTCAGGTTTTTATCCCCTGTTATAATACTGATATTACCGTCTATTTCCAGCATAGCTAATTTCACTTCCTTAAAATATTCCACACCGTGTTCATGCATAGCTTCGGTTAATTCATCGGATGTAATCCCCAATTTCGTAGCCATTGCAAAGTCAACCTTACCGTCGTGAATCAAAATTTCGGGTTTCTGCTGTAAAAAATTGCGCAGTTTATCACTTTTGAACATCCACTTTTTTAAACCGTAATTAACCACAAACAACACTGAAGCTGCTACCAATCCTCCACTCAGACTGGAATCACTGCCGACCATAGCATTTTGAACCGAGTTACTGATTAATAAGATTAAAATTACATCAGCGGTATTCAGTTGCGACAATTCTTTCTTTCCAAAAATCCGCAGTGCGATAATCATAAAAAAATAAACCGTTGCACTACGCAAAACGATCTCCAGATAAGCATTCATAATCAATTGTATTTGTATCTAATATAATAAAAAAACCAGAGCGCTTGGCTCTGGTTTTTAATCACTTTTAATTATTTATGCTAAAATCCCATAATGGACTTGTCTTTATTGGAACGGATTTGATATCCAAATCTAATTTTCTTGGTTTCGTTGGGTTTTAATTTAAGAGTCCAAGTCAATAAACCTTTTTCATTGTCAACGGTTGCCCCGTCTTTATCCGTCAGTTCTATCTCAATTTCTTTATTAGAGCTAATCGGAAATTGATCCTCAACTTTGATCTCAACACTCTCTTGTTTATTGTTGCGCACCGTAATTTCATAAACAAAATTCTGTGTTTTCTTAGAAGACAAGGTTTTTGTTCCCGATTTGTCCGCAATTAAAACTCGGGTTAAACCAATTTTAGTATCCTTACCTAAGTTTAACTTCAACTCCTCCTCGGTGTTTTCGGTATTGAGTTGCGTTTTACCCACATGCATACCGTCAAAAATCACGTTGGCCTCCCCCGGTAATAAATTAAAACTTCCATAATCCTTAATGGTTGCAACTAAATAAGCATTCAGATCCATTTTAGGAGCACTGTAATACAAATAAGTTGCAGGCAATTCAAAATTCTTTAAATCGACACTATGTCTTTTACCGTTCGTCAATACCGTATATGGAATATCGATATCAAAAGTAACGTTGAGTTGACTGATATTAACCTGAGTATATTCTGCTATCGTTTGTCGATCAGCATAGGATACTTCTTCTAGCACTGGAGGACTTGGCTTATAGGACTCCGAGTCACGAGAAACCGAACCGGCCATCGCTCTTTTACTGGTCGAATACCCCATAGTCACTACTTCATTGGCGCTATATTCTGGAACATAATCTACAAACCACGTATTCCATACTGGCGTACTGTTGTTTTGATTGACTACTCCAGAAGTTAGGCTTAATCTCACATTTCTCCAATCGACACCAGACGTTTGAACCACTTGCGCTTTATACATCACTTTGATCGGCTGATTGATCTTGTCAATTCGAAGGTCGTAAAAAGGTACCCATTGAGCATTATTGGTTACATAATTCACCTGGAAAGGCGTATTCGCTGCTTTGTTACTCATCACTTGAAGAATCAGCTTTCCATTGCTCGTTTTTTCTGATTTATCAACGCCAAAACTCAATTTGGATTTCAGGTTATTCCACTGAAGCTCTATTTTCTCCTTTTCCTTCTTTTTCTTATAAATACCGTTTTCCAATTCTTGGCGTTTGGATTTGTAGTAATCTACCCATTTGGACATTTCTACTGTAGAAAATTCCTTTTTAGGCTCTCCATAAGCGCTATTGTCCAACAATTGCACGGTTCTTAAATCGGCATTGATTTCATTTTTCATCATTTCCAACTTAACCTCAAGGTTAGCAATACTATCTCGTAAGGGCTTTGTTAAGGGCGAATTCTGAGCATTGTCGTATTCCTCCAAATATGCATTGGAAAACTGCACCGACATGACCGTAACATCAGCTGTAGACCCCACCTGTATCGTGTTCTCATTAAGCGCATTGGCGACATTTGTAATCACTACTTCTGACATACCCTTAGGCAAATTGACTACAGCATTTTGCGTTAATTCAGCACCGTTGTAATAAACCCGTGCAGATTCTAATTTTGCTTGTGTAAACAAAGCTTTTTGCGCCCAACTCGATGACGAAAATACCGTCAGAGCCATAAGGGCAATTAATTTTTTCATATCGTAATTCATTTTAATGATACTTTTTTCAGTTGGATTTAGGGTCTTTAGACAACCCATCCCTACAAAGATACCTTTAGAGTTTCAAGTCATTTCATTCCGCACTAGTCTACAAAATTACACTCGTAAGTCAAGACACGTTATGACCAATTATCCAATACCTTGCCAATTATCCAAAAAGATATTCCACGACATCTTCAATCTTCGATACCAAAATGATTTTTATGCCTGTTCCCTTATAGGAAATCTTGTTGTATTTAGAGACAAACATCGAGGTAAACCCTAATTTCTCCGCTTCCTGAATGCGTTGATCGACCCGATTAATCGGGCGAATTTCTCCAGACAATCCAACTTCACCAGCAAAACAAAACTCTTTTGGCACTGCTATATCTTCATTCGACGATAATATCGCTGCAACTACAGCTAAATCAATAGCCGGGTCGTCGACAGAGATTCCGCCGGTAATATTTAAGAAAACATCTTTGGCTCCCAAACGAAAACCGGCTCTTTTTTCTAAAACAGCCAAAATCATATTGAGTCGCTTTAGGTTGTATCCCGTAGCACTGCGCTGTGGTGTTCCATATACCGCTGTACTAACCAAGGCCTGAATCTCTACCATCAAGGTACGCATGCCCTCTAAGGTTGCAGAAATTGCCGTTCCCGACAACTCCTCTTCTTTATGAGAAATCAATATTTCGGAAGGATTGGACACTTCACGTAAGCCATTTCCCTGCATTTCATAGATTCCCAGTTCAGCAGTAGATCCAAAACGATTTTTTAACGATCGTAAAATTCGATAAACGTGATTGCGATCGCCTTCAAATTGAAGTACCGTATCAACCATATGTTCCAAAATTTTTGGACCAGCAATATTTCCATCTTTAGTGATGTGCCCGATGATAATCACGGGTGTATTGGTTTCTTTGGCAAATTTTATAAGCTCAGCCGTAGTTTCCTTAATCTGAGAAATACTACCTGCCGAGGATTCGATATAATCCGTATGTAAGGTTTGTATGGAGTCGATAATCAAGACATCGGGTTCGATGGCTTCGATTTGACGAAAAATATTCTGAGTATTGGTTTCGGTTAAAATATAACAGTTTTCACTGCTTGGATTAATCCTTTCAGCGCGCATTTTGATTTGCTTCTGACTTTCTTCACCGGAAACATATAAGGTTTTGTAAGGTAGTTTTAATGATATTTGCAGCAGTAGTGTGCTTTTTCCAATTCCGGGTTCTCCTCCAAGTAGAATCATGGATCCCGGCACGATTCCACCGCCCAATACGCGATTTAGTTCGCCGTCCAAAGTATTCATCCGAATTTCCTCTGTACTGTCAATTTCTTTGACGCGCAGCGGTTTTGAAACTCGTTTGGTACCTGTACTTGAACTCGCTACTGCCCAAGCTGTTTTTTCTTCTTTCTGAACCACCTCTTCTATCAAGGTATTCCACTCTTTACAAGAAGGGCATTGTCCCATCCATTTCGGTGATTGTGCCCCACAACTCTGACAGAAAAATGCCGTTTTTACCTTTGCCATACTTTTTACTTTAATAGGGTAAAAGTACGATTATTTGCCGATTCGCGAATTCGTTTATTCGCTTCGGATTCAACTGAAGATTTTAAGTGGTATTTAAATCCGTAGGGAACTACTGATCGCTGATTACTAAACCCGAGTAACTTTCTTATAAATAAGCGGTAAGAACAAAAAGGATAGAGCTCCCAAAACAACGACTAAAGCCGTTTGTGAAGTCCACAATATCCAACCGAAAGCCGTTCCAGCAGTTTGAGGGATATGATAAAAAACCAACAATTCAGAAACGATTAGTGGGAATGCTCCAAAACCACCGTTGGTAAAAGTCACAGCAAAACTACCCGCTACGAAGGATGACAATACCATTCCTGCCGTCATGTGACTGGTTTCTGCTAAAGCGAGAACTCCAAAATAGAAAGTTAGGATATACGTGATCCAAATGACCAAAGTATGAAACAGGAAAGCGCCTCTTTTTGGCAATTTATAGATGCTGGTTACGCCTTCAATTAGACCGGCTATTTTAGCTTTTATCAGCAAAATAAATTTCCATGTTGAATAACGAAACAAAGCGATAAGTCCCAGCAGAAAAAACAAACCAATAAGCCCTAAGATCACGAGTTTTTCAACAGGGATTTTTTCAAGCAGAAATTGTTTTAGAATTTCATATTGAAAAACCAATGCGAGGAATACACACAACAATAGGCAAATCAAATCGATAACCCGCTCGGAAATAATGGTACCAAATCCCTTGTCAAACGGTACTTTTTCATATTTCTGCAAGATTAAGGCTCTCGAAAACTCCCCAGAACGGGGTAAGGTCAGATTCAGTAGATAGCCGATGGAGATGGCCATGAAATTGGTGGTAAACTTGGATTTATAACCGAGATACTCCAAAGCAAAATTCCAGCGATAAGCCCTAGAAGCCAAGCTGATTATAGAAAAAACAGAAGAGAGGATTATATAATTATAATTGGCATTTTTAAAATAGCCTTTCATCTCTTCTATTTGATCTGGACTAAACTTATTATAAGCGTAATACACCAAAAAAGCGCCCAAAAAAAGAGGCAGTACAATATTGGCTATTTTACCTATTTTTAGTTTAGACATATTACGTTAGCGTATTGTCCTTTTCATTAGGAAAAACGATAGAAGGTTTAAATGTTTTTGCTTCTTCAGCATCTATGATACCGTAAGCGATAATAATGATTACATCACCTTGATGTACTTTACGAGCCGCAGGCCCGTTAAGGGTAATCTCCCCACTATTACGAGGTCCCGGAATCGCGTAAGTCTCAAAGCGTTCCCCATTATTGATATTAACAATGGCTACTTTTTCACCTTCAACGATATTGGAAGCTTCCAATAGCGCCTCATCGATGGTGATACTGCCAATATAGTGCAGATCA
This sequence comes from Flavobacterium sp. HSC-61S13, assembly GCF_024171535.1. Taxonomy (GTDB): domain Bacteria; phylum Bacteroidota; class Bacteroidia; order Flavobacteriales; family Flavobacteriaceae; genus Flavobacterium. The sequence goes on from NZ_JALJZV010000018.1 coordinate 23,516, forward strand.
GCCCCAGTTACCGTAACACGATGAATTTTAGATTTTACAACTTCTATTTGCATCAGACAATATTAATTAATTTAAAGATATGTTATCTATCAAGCGAACTCCTTCCAAATGAGCAACAAGAAACCCTCGATATTTGTGACCCGCTTCTTTTTCTGTGACAGATTTTAAAGTTGCTTCGTCAGCTATAGTAAAATATTCGAGGTCAAAGTTAGGATTATTTTTAAATTCACTCTCAACAAATTGTTGAACTTTAACGGGATTTTCCGAATCGAATCTTTTTTTAGCCTCTAATAATACTTGATACAAATAAGTCGCTTGCTCTAATCCTTGGGCTGATAGCCTTTCATTACGGGAACTCATGGCCAAACCAGACAATTCGCGATGAATAGAAACCCCGACAACTTTAACATTTAATCCGGTTTTTTCAACCATTTTTTTCACAATCTGCAATTGTTGGAAGTCTTTTTCACCAAAATAAGCCTGATTTGGACGAATAATTTCAAAGAGCTTCTTAACTACGGTACCTACACCATCAAAATGCCCTGGGCGCTGCGCACCCTCCATTTCAAACTCTAAACCATCATAAGAAAACGATTCCGAAACGGTATTATTCTGATAAATCTCCGTTACGGAAGGAGCAAAAATGACAATTTGATCGGAAAGCGACTCAATAGTTTTTACATCGCGCTCTAGATTACGGGGGTATTTCTCCAAGTCTTCTGCGTTGTTAAACTGCGTTGGATTTACAAAGATACTGACTACCGTACAATCGTTGTCCAGCAGCGATTTCTCAAGCAGAGATAGGTGTCCGTCGTGTATTGCACCCATGGTTGGCACCAAGCCAATGGTTTTGTTTTGGTCTCTAAACGCTTTTAAATGACGCTCTAAACTCGTTTTTGTGGTATAAATAAACATCTCATTTAGATTTAAAATGACTGCAAAATTAGTTAATTACCAAATAACTCACTAAATTTTTGTAAATTTGCAACGTTTTTTATAACGAACATAAAATCAAAATTCAAGATGGAAGATAAGAGGATATTGTATGTATCATCTGAAGTGGTACCGTATTTAGCAGAAAATGAGGTTTCATTAATGTCCTATGACGCCCCAAAGATGATCAATGACCAAGGAGGTCAAATCAGAATCTTCATGCCAAGATACGGAAGCATTAACGAGAGAAGACATCAATTACATGAGGTGATACGCTTATCAGGTATGAATCTGGTAGTTAACGACATGGATATGCCCTTGATCATCAAGGTGGCTTCTATCCCCAAAGAACGCATTCAAGTTTACTTTATTGACAACGACGAATATTTTAAGAGAAAGTCTACCTTCACAGACGAAGACGGGAAATTATTTACTGACAATGACGAGCGTGCCATCTTCTTTACAAAAGGGGTAATTGAGACCGTTAAGAAATTAAATTGGGTTCCCGATATCATCCACGTTCAAGGATGGTTGGCATCATTATTGCCTGTATATTTAAAAAACTTCTACAAAGACGAAGCTATATTTTCCGAAACAAAGATTATTACTTCGGTATTTAGTCAGTCTTTTGACGGTCCTCTAGGCGAAAACATGAAGAGCAAAGTTGCTTTTGACGAATTGCCAGAAGAAACCATTGTAGACTTAACAGATCCAACTTATGAAAACATCATGAAGAATGCAATACTTCACTCCGACGGGGTTATTATTGCATCAGAAAACGTGTCTTCAAGTTTAACAAAATTTATAGAATCTTCAAAAAAACCTTTTTTACCTTTCACAACGAAAGAAAAATTTGCTGAAGCATATACTGATTTTTATAAAAAACAAGTATAATCCTAATTTGGAAAAAAACACATGAATAGAAAAGCATTATTAAAAGGTTTATTACTGTCTATTGGGATCCTAACTATCCAATCTTGTGATAAAGATTTCAACACTATTGGATCGGGAGTTATTGGGGATGAGAATTTCAATATGGATAAATATACCGCCACTGATATCATCGCATACAATCAAGTAACTGGAGAAGGAAACCAACCAGGACCCGTAGAAACCGGTTATTTACCTTACAATGCTTTAGGGGCATTTGTTGATCCGGTTTTTGGAGACACAGAAGCTAGTTTTGTTACACAAATATCTTTACCAACATCAAATCCGCTTTTAACACTAGGTAAAAACCCTAAGATAGATTCGGTATATGTTTATATTCCTTATTTAACAGGTACTTCTGAAACAATTAATGAAGAGCTTCAATACGAATTACCTTCCACTTACGGAAAGGGAACTTTTAATTTACAAGTTTATGAGAACGGTTACTTTTTAAGTAACTTTAGTCCAGACCCTAATAATCCAAACAGGATCTATTCTAACGAAAAATCTAAAATAGAGAGCTTCGTAAAAGGAGTACCTTTAAACGATTCTCCAAACATTGCTCAAAACTCCAACTTTATCTTTAAAAACACGGTAATCAAGCATTTTAAATACAAGAAAGACGGCTCGATTCAAACCGACGAAACCACAGGTAAACCTTTAGTCAAAGAGACTCTTAAACCGGGATTGTATGCCGATTTAAACAAAGCTCATTTCGAAAAACTTTTGTTTTCGCCGGAAAACCAAGAAAACTTAACCAACAATAACTTGTTCAAAAATTTCTTTAGAGGACTCTACTTCAAAGCTACTAAAACAGGTAACCGAGGAGCTATTGGAGTGATGAATTTTGGAAGTACTGATGCAAAACTGGTAGTTATTTACCATCAGGATGGTGAAAAAGAGGGTGATGAACGCGTAAGAAGAGAGTTAAGATTTGCCATCAGCAGTGATCTCACAGCCGCAGTACCAAATGAAAGCTCACTAATAACAGCTAATTACTTTACCAATGATTATAGTGCGAAGTATCTACAAAACATACAAAATCCAAATAAAGTACAAGGAGACGAAAAACTGTATTTAAAAGGCGGTAGCGGTTCTTTTGCAATAATTGAGTTGTTCAAGAAAAACAGCCAAGGTGTTTCTGAAGAGTTAGAGTATTTGAGAAAAAACAAATGGATGATTAACGATGCTCGACTTTCTTTCTATGTAGATAAAGCTACATTAGCTGACGGTCAACAAATTGAACCTACACGAATCTATTTGTATGATTTAGACAACAACATAATTATCAAGGATTACGCTACCGATAATACTCCTCAAAATGCTTTATATGCTAAAGCGATTTATGGCGGTGTACTAGAGCGCGAAACCACTGGTGATAAAAAAGGGATTAGATATCGAATAAAGGTTGCTGACCACATCAACAACTTGATCAACAAAGACTCAACCAATGTAAAGCTGGGATTAGCCGTAAGTTATGACATCAACAATGTGTCAATCAAACGATTAAAAACAGCCATAAACAATTCTCCAAAAGCAATAAAAACCATACCAACTTCATCGATAATGAGCCCTCTTGGTACCGTTTTATACGGAAACAACAGTTCTGACGAAGGGAAGAGAATGAAACTTGAAATTTTTTACACAAATCCTAAAAATTAAAAACCATGTGTGGAATTGTTGGATATATAGGACATCGTGATGCTTACCCGGTAATTATTAAGGGTTTGACACGTTTAGAGTACAGAGGTTATGATAGTGCTGGATTAGCCGTATTTGACGGTGAGAAAATCAATCTTTGTAAAACCAAAGGAAAAGTTTCTGACCTAGAAGCTATTGCTACTGACGCTGTTAAAGTTGGGAAAGTAGGAATTGGACATACCCGTTGGGCTACCCACGGCATACCCAATGACATTAACTCTCACCCTCACTACTCCAATTCTGGTGAATTAGTAATTATTCACAACGGAATTATAGAGAATTACGATTCTTTAAAAAAGGAATTAATCAATAGAGGCTATACCTTCAAATCGGAAACCGATACAGAAGTATTAATTAACCTCATTGAGGATATACAAAAAACCAATAACCTCAAACTGGGTAAAGCCGTTCAAATCGCGCTTAACCAGGTTGTGGGAGCTTACGCTATCGCTGTCTTTGACATCAAAAAACCCAATGAAATCGTCGCGGCAAGATTAGGAAGCCCTTTGGCGATTGGAATCGGAGAAAATGAGTATTTCGTTACTTCAGATGCCTCTCCTTTTATTGAGTACACCAATAACGCCATCTATTTAGAAGATGAAGAAATGGCTATCATCCGATTACACAAACCCTTAAAGTTAAGAAAAATCAAAGACGATTCTTTGGTAACTCCTTATGTGCAAGAACTACAACTTAATTTGGAACAAATTGAGAAAGACGGTTACGACCACTTTATGCTTAAGGAAATTCACGAGCAACCCAATGTAATCAAGGATACCTACAGAGGTCGATTACTCTCTGATCGCGGTTTAATTAAAATGGCTGGTGTAGAAGATAACTTGGAGAAATTTCTCAATGCAGACCGAATCATCATCATCGCTTGTGGAACATCATGGCACGCGGGATTAGTAGCCGAGTACATCTTCGAAGAATTTGCAAGAATCCCTGTAGAAGTTGAATACGCTTCTGAATTTAGATACAGAAATCCTATTATCTACCCTAATGATATCGTTATTGCTATTTCTCAATCAGGAGAAACGGCAGATACCTTAGCAGCGATCAAATTGGCCAAACAACGTGGTGCTTTCGTTTTTGGCGTATGCAACGTAGTTGGATCTTCTATTTCAAGAGAAACACATGCTGGAGCCTATACCCATGCTGGTCCAGAAATTGGAGTAGCATCAACTAAAGCTTTCACCACTCAGATTACCGTTTTAACGCTAATCGCATTACGCTTAGCTAAAGCAAAAGGAACTATGAACAATTCCGATTACCAACGTTATCTGTTGGAAATGGAGATGGTTCCGGAAAGAGTTGAAGAAGCCCTAAAAATGAATGAGGAAATTCTTAAAATTGCTAAAGTATATCAAGATGCGACCAACTGTTTGTATCTGGGACGTGGATACAATTATCCCGTAGCTCTTGAAGGTGCCTTGAAATTAAAAGAAATATCCTATATACACGCAGAAGGGTATCCTGCTGCTGAAATGAAACACGGCCCGATCGCTTTAATCGACGAACACATGCCGGTGATTGTTGTTGCTCAACAACAAAATCACTACGATAAAATCGTCAGCAACATTCAAGAAATCAAAGCGAGAAACGGTAAAATCATTGCAGTAGTTACCAAAGGTGACGAACAAGTACGTTCTTTGGCCGATCATGTTATAGAGGTTCCTTATATCTCTGAAGCACTTTCACCAATTATCACCACTATTCCTTTACAACTGCTTTCTTACCACATTGCTGTGTTGAGAAATTGCAACGTTGATCAACCGAGAAATTTAGCTAAATCGGTAACTGTAGAATAACAACATACTGATATAAATATTAAAAGCCGGATTTGATAAAACAAATCCGGCTTTTTTTATAAGGTTATTAAATTTTAGCTTCTTTTAGAAGCGGATTCACCACTTCTAAAATCCCACTTTTAAATACATCTAATATTCCCTTTTTTACAAAATTCTTATGTACTAACAAACAAATTTCCCTGCTTGGATTGGGGTTTTTAAATTGATGAAGTCTGGAACGATCATCCTCACCAAAATCCAAAGTTGCTAAAAACGGCAAAAGCGTTAAACCGCCAGTCTTCTTAACCAATCTTATCAAAGTATCCAATCCCCCAGCTTGATAATCTAAATTACCCCAACTCTTCTGTTCTTGATTCTGTTGACACAAGCCCTGAATCTGCTCCCGCAAACAGTGCCCCTCTGCCAGCAACCATAGTTTTTCCGTATTGATATCATGAACATCAATGGGCATCGCACCTAACTGTTCCGTATAATCAAACAACAAAAACGGTTCCTGATAAAGCGGTATACTGACCACATTCCCAAATTTCGAAGGAATAGGTGTCGAAGCAATTCCGAAATCTAAAGTTCGATTTTCTATTCGCTCTAAAACGCTGTCTGTTATTAACTCCTGCACAATAAGATGGATCTTCGGAAACTGCTGTACAAACCGACTTAAAAATAACGGCATCAAATACGGAGCCACCGTCGGAATCACTCCAATGCGAATTTCTCCAGACAAATCTCCTTTCATCTCCTTTGCCACCTCCTGTAAATCGTAGACACTCGCCAAAATCATCTTTATCTTATCGATCAGCACCGCCCCCTCCTCAGTCACACCAACCGGCTTACTCCTTCTGTCAAATATCTTGATACCCAACTCCTCCTCTAACTTGATAATCATCGTACTCAAAGTAGATTGCGACACAAAACACTTATCCGCGGCAAAGCTGAAATTAGTTTCTTCGTAAACTGCTAAAACATACTCTAATTGTTGTAAATTCATGGTACCCAAAATTTATACAAATATAACAACTATCTATCACATCAATACAACTATCTAAACATTCGTTTTTATCAATAAACAAACCCCCATATCTTTACACTATAGAAAAGTACAATACTTAAAACGATTATATTATGGAAAACAAATCTAACAAAGACACACACACGAACAGCAAGATTACCACCAATGCGGGAGCTGCGGTAGGACATTATGAAGATTCGCAAACAGTCGGAGCTCGTGGTCCGGTATTACTACAGGATTATTTTCTTCATGAAAAGCTGGCACAGTTCAATAGAGAACGAATTCCAGAACGTATCGTACATGCCAAAGGTACCGGTGCCTATGGTAAATTTGTAGTCACTCATGATATCACCCAGTACACCCGTGCAAAACTCTTTTCAGAAATTGGAAAGCAAACCGATATGTTTGTACGTTTTTCTACTGTTGGAGGTGAAAAGGGCTCGGCTGATAGCGAGAGAGACCCAAGGGGATTCGCTCTTAAATTTTATACCGAAGACGGAAACTGGGATTTGGTTGGAAACAACACTCCGGTATTTTTTATCAAAGACGCCAAAAAATTTCCCGATTTTATACACACCCAGAAACGCGATCCGCATACCAATTTAAAAAGCCCTACGATGGTTTGGGATTTTTGGTCGCTCAATCCTGAGAGTTTGCACCAAGTCTTGATCTTGATGTCTGATCGCGGAACTCCAGATGGATATCAACACATGAACGGATATGGAAGCCACACTTTTTCGATGGTCAACGCCAACAATGAATGGAATTATGTGAAATTTCATTACAAAACCCAACAGGGAAACAGAACTTTATCAGGAGCAGAAGCACAAGAAATGCGAGGAATAGACCCCGATTTTGCACAAAAATCACTCGTAGACACCATTTCGAGAGGCGAATTTCCGAGATATACTTTTTCGATTCAAGTCATGTCTTTGGAACAAGCCAAAAACTTCAGATGGAATCCATTTGACCTAACTAAAGTTTGGTCGCAAAAGGAATATCCGTTAATCGAAGTCGGCTATATCGAACTCAACAAAATCCCCAACAACTATTTTGCCGAGGTCGAACAGGCTGCATTTGCCCCAACCAATCTTGTTGACGGAATTGGCTTTTCACCAGATAAAATGTTACAAGGACGTATCTTGTCGTACCCAGATGCGCAACGATATAGAATTGGCGCCAACTATCAAAGTCTACCAGTAAATGCCTGTCCATTTATGACCAACAACTATCATCGAGATGGTGCTATGCGATTTGATGGAAACAACGGAAGCGCTCCAAATTATTTCCCGAACAGTTTTGATGGAAATTACGAAGATTCCGCCGCAAAAGGTCAACCGTATGAATTGGATTCCGCAACAGTCGCTTATTTCGACAGAAATGAAAACGACGACGATCACTATACGCAACCCGGGGAATTATTCGACCGAGTAATGGACGATGAAGCCAAAGCACATACTATTAACAATATTGTTGGAGCTATGAGCGGTGTAGAAGGTCCTAAGAGAGATGAAATTATCATGAGACAACTTTGTCATTGGTTTAGAGCCAGCGTACCATTGGGCATGGGCGTAGCCAGAGGACTGGGAATCGACATGGAGCAACTTAAGAAATTCATGCCACAACCTTAAAAATTTCAGCAACACACAACAGTTAAAGACGTCTGCACGCTCAGATCATCCTTATCAGTTGTTTTAGTGGTCAACGACCTCTCTTTTAACAAAAACAAAAGAGGGGTTTTTCCATTTAAAAATCACGGTATAATCCGCGTCAAATACTATTAGTTCGATAGAAAACTCCAAAAAATATAAAATTATAAAGCAGAGAAGGTTAATACGATCACATATCTAAAAGTGGGATGAAAATTTAATTTTCAAACTTTTTTAATTTTCGGATAAAAAAACTATCTTTGCAATCTGAAAAAGAGTGTTTTTTCATTAAAGGTAAATAGCTGTTAAATAAATACATAAGCAATGTCTAAAGTCACAGGAAAAGTTGCACAAGTTATCGGACCAGTAGTTGACGTAGTGTTCAACACACAAAACGCCGAACTTCCAAGAATTTATGATTCATTAGAAATCAAAAGAGAAGATGGTACCATACTTGTACTAGAAGTACAATCTCACATCGGAGAAGATACCGTACGAACCATTTCAATGGACTCAACCGATGGTTTGAGTAGAGGTTATGAAGTTATCGCTACTGGAGCTCCAATCCAAATGCCTATCGGAAAAGACGTGTTTGGACGTTTGTTTAACGTTATTGGAGATGCTATTGACGGACTTGGTAACTTACCTAAAGCCGGAGTAGATGGTCTACCAATTCACCGTAACGCACCTAAATTCGAAGAATTATCTACTTCATCAGAAGTATTGTTCACAGGAATTAAAGTAATCGATTTAATTGAGCCTTATGCAAAAGGGGGTAAAATTGGACTTTTCGGAGGAGCTGGAGTTGGAAAAACCGTATTAATTCAGGAATTGATCAACAACATCGCAAAAGGACACGGAGGACTTTCGGTTTTTGCAGGTGTTGGAGAACGTACACGTGAAGGAAATGATTTACTTCGCGAGATGTTAGAATCTGGAATTATTAAATACGGAGATGATTTCATGCACTCTATGGAAAATGGAGGCTGGGATTTATCCAAAGTTGACAAACCAGGTATGAGAGAGTCTAAAGCTACTTTCGTATTCGGACAGATGAATGAGCCACCAGGAGCACGTGCACGTGTTGCTTTATCAGGACTTTCTATCGCTGAATACTTCCGTGATGGAGCTGGAGAAGACCAAGGAAAAGACGTACTTTTCTTCGTGGACAACATCTTCCGTTTTACACAAGCGGGATCTGAAGTTTCTGCACTACTTGGACGTATGCCTTCTGCAGTAGGTTACCAACCTACCTTAGCTACAGAGATGGGAGCTATGCAAGAGCGTATTACTTCAACAAAAAAAGGATCTATTACTTCAGTTCAGGCGGTTTACGTTCCTGCGGATGATTTAACTGACCCGGCACCAGCAACAACGTTTGCTCACTTAGATGCTACAACAGTATTATCACGTAAAATTGCCGAATTAGGTATTTACCCTGCAGTAGATCCATTGGATTCTACATCAAGAATTTTGACTCCTGAAATTTTAGGAAAAGATCATTATGCTTGTGCTCAAAGAGTAAAAGAAATTCTACAAAAATATAAAGAATTACAAGATATCATCGCGATCCTTGGTATGGAAGAGCTTTCTGAAGAAGATAAACTTTCTGTATCTAGAGCTCGTCGTGTACAACGTTTCTTATCTCAACCGTTCCACGTTGCGGAACAATTTACAGGTTTGAAAGGTGTTCTTGTAGACATTAAAGAAACGATCAAAGGATTCAACATGATCATGGACGGAGAATTAGATCATTTACCGGAAGCTGCATTCAACTTAAAAGGTACGATTGAAGAAGCAATCGAAGCTGGAGAAAAAATGCTTGCTGAAGTATAATCTAATTTAAACGCTATTCCCATGAAACTAGAAATTGTATCACCAGAGGCCACATTATTCAAAGGAGAAGTTACTTCAGTAGCTGTACCTGGATTAAATGGAGAGTTTCAAATGCTAAACAATCACGCTCCTATAGTATCTGCTCTAGCGAAAGGCTCTATTAAGATCGTAGGAAGCGACATTAAAATAGCTAAAGAATTTGCTTCTAAATTTCAGAAAATTAACGACACCACTTATTGGTTGTCGATTACTTCTGGAACGTTAGAAATGAATGACAATACGATCAATATTTTAGTTAACTAAAAAAACGATCAACCCTTATTATAAAAAGCTGTTTGAAATAATTTTCAAACAGCTTTTTTATTTATTAGGAGGTACTATAAGCCTCAAAAAACATTCACCCAACACCAAGGCCACTCAAACAAAGCAAATGCTTTAAAACCCCCTTAAATACCCCCTAACGTCTAGGAAGATAAAGATCTTCAATACTATTAAACAAAAAAGACTGCCTAAAACATTCTTGACACAATGCACTTTAAGAACCGACAAACTTCTTATTTATGCTCAGCAAAATCATCGGCCCATAATCGGCCCATACCAACAGCAACCAATATACCATGCGGGTCTCCAAAGTCATCCAACATCACTGAAGCCATCTGAAACTTTGCAATCCCCTCAATCTTTCCCCGCTCATCAACAACCAACTCTCCAGATACCGCCACCAAGTTTTTATATAGTGCCAAAATACCATTTCCCTCCTCTAAAGATCCTTCAGTATGAAAAACTACAGAAAATTTATTGTTACTACCAGAGATAAAACACCCCTTACCATCCCAACGCTCTAACTTGCCAGTAAAACCAGGATTGTAAATCAATAGACTTTTAAAATCAATACGCTGTACTAAATTGTTCTGATTAAAAAAAGTAATATCTGTACTACCAAAATCTATACCTTCAGAAAAATCAGGAAAATTGGATTTTTTACAAAAGAACGGACTCCCTACGAATGAACCCTCAATTATAGGAGGCGCATTACCAGGATAAATATCCATCCCAAAATCTTCAGTAAGCAGCTGATTCATTTTTTTATCGACAAAGTCTTCGTATTTCAACTTAACATCATTCTTCCCTACTTCCGAAGAATCATCACTAGAACAAGAACCCACAACAAAACCGATAAACAGCAAAAACAATCCTATTTTTCTCATAACTCCACCTTCTAATCTGCCAAAGATAGCTTTCTTAGCGAACAACAATATAGGTTTCCAAACGTAAAAAGAGCATTTAAGGATCTAAAAAACAGAAGGTAGAAAACAGAAGGTAGAAGGTACAAAATAGAAATCCGAAACCACTAAAAACAAAAAAGTCTCTTAAACAAAATGTTTAAAAGACTTTTTAAATGCTCCCCCTCTTGGGCTCGAACCAAGGACCCTCTGATTAACAGTCAGATGCTCTAACCAACTGAGCTAAGGAGGAAGGTATATTACCCTTATTGCGGTTGCAAATATAGAAATTATTTAGGGCTTTCCAAACAAAACAAATGAAATTTTTTGCTTTTTTATTGCTCTCCTTTTAATACTGGCAACTTCCATTTGTAACGCGCTGCGGCTATGCGAATTACAAAAACAAAAATTGCAGTAGAAATTTGTGTCACTGGAGCAGAAACCCCCATAAAATCGAAGCTATAATAAAGAAGAGCCCCCAAAATACAGGCTACCGCATATAATTCCTGCGTAAAAACAGCCGGTATCTCATTGATCAAAATATCGCGAATCATTCCGCCAACAACTCCCGTGATCGTCCCCATGGTTACCACTACCCCTATGGAATAATCCAAAGTCAAAGCCTTTTCCACACCGACAACGACAAACAAGCCCAAACCGATACTATCAAACCATAAGAATGGTCCATTCAAATGCACTAATTTTTTACGGAAAACAATAACAAAAAGCAGAGAGAGCACTGTACACCAAGCATATACACCTGATGTCATCCAAAATGGCACAACACCTAATAAAAGATCTCGCAAGGTTCCTCCACCAGTAGCTGTTACAAAACCCACGACAAAGGCACCAAACCAATCCAGTTTTTTTGCAGATGCCAAACGAATACCGCTAATAGCAAAAGCAAACGTGCCCAAGAATTCGATAACATCAACAAAAGAAACCTGTTTCCAAAAATCAACCAACTGCTCCATAACCACTAATTAAAACGAATAATCCCGCTATTTATATCCAATCACAAAAAAAGACAAACACCCAAAGGCACCCATCTTGCATCACTACTTAAAACTCAAACGAAAATATCATTCCTCCACACAATATACAAGTACTAAGACTTTTATTATTTAAAATATCTCGATAATAGCATACCACCTTTAAAGAACAAACTTTTTAATATACATAGCAAGCAGTAAACAGTAATCGGTAACTAGTCGGCATAGACAGAGTAAGCACTAAATGAAGCAAGGCCATCTCTTTTGAGATGGCCTTGCTTCATTTTTATCTTATGTTGTCTAGAATCGTTATAATACGACTTACTTCCCTAAGCTAATTGCTAAATTATCCAGCATCACTTGAGTCATGCTCTTAAGATCATACTGGTGTTTCCAGTTCCAATCTTTTTGAGCAGCCGTATCATCTATACTTGCTGGCCAGCTATCGGCAATAGCTTGTCGGAAATCCGGAGCGTAATCAATTGTAAATTCAGGAATATGTGTTTTAATCTCAGCTGCAATTTCTGCCGGCGTAAAAGAAATCCCTCCTAAGTTATATGACGAACGTATTTTTACATCTTCAGCAGGCGCTTGCATGATAGCCACTGTAGCAGCTAAGGCGTCATCCATATACATCATAGGTAAAGCGGTATGCTCAGACAGAAAACAAGTGTATTTTTTATCTTCCAAAGCTTTGTAATAGATATCCACGGCATAGTCTGTTGTTCCTCCACCCGGAGGCGTAGTCCAAGAAATCAACCCTGGATAGCGGATACTTCTAACATCTACACCAAATTTAGCGTGATAGTATTCACACCAACGCTCACCAGTTTGTTTCGATATACCGTAAACCGTTGAAGGCTCCATAACCGTGTATTGTGGGGTATTTACCCTTGGAGTTGTCGGTCCAAATACCGCAATACTCGATGGCCAAAATATTTTTTTTATTTTTCCTTCTTTCGCCAAATTAAGCACGTGAAACAGAGAATTCATATTTAAGTCCCATGCTAAAGCTGGATTCTTCTCAGCAGTAGCCGATAACATCGCAGCCATTAAATAAACTTCGTCTATTTGATGTTTCTCCACTGCATTTGCTACCTGATCAAACTCCATAGCGTTGACCACTTCAAAAGGACCAGAAGCCATTAATTCGGGTTTTCCCTCACGAATATCGGAAGCAACAACATTGTCATTGCCATATATTTCACGGAGTTTTATAGTCAATTCTGAACCGATTTGACCACAGGCTCCTATAATTAAAATTTTAGTACTCATTGTGCGATATTTTAATTGGCAAATATACTTAATTCAAGGTAATATGGAAGAATTATCAATTGAAGATTTGATCATTTAACGATTTGCCAGTCCAACTATTATTTGAATCCCTATAAGCTGAATACGGATTTCAAATGGTCCGATTTTCACCCCTATACCAATAGATCCATGCCCTTACTCAACTTTAAATCCAAAAAGCAAGATGAAATATCAAACGTTTCTATTGCTTTCTGGTTTAATTGTCTGAAAATTCGACATAACATTCGTAAATTTGTTGCTTAAATACAATTAACTATGAGGCATTTTTTGCTTATCGGAATAGTCTTGATCAGTTTATTCACTTCATGCAAGAAAGTGGATACCCAGCAACAGGAAAATCAACTGAAGGCTCAAAAACAAACCGATTCCGTATTCAGCATACTCACCAAAACTTGGAATTTTAAAATTCCCTATCAGTCGAGTGCTTTACAGGCAGAACTTGCTGACTGGAAAGCTTGGAGTACGTTTAAAAACGACCTCAGTATTAAGCCGATATCGTCTATCAGTGCTTTTCAAAAAAAATCAGAAGTGTTGAGTAAATCATCCCTGAATCTTTTTAATGAGATACCGGCCAACCTCAATCGTCCCGATATTAAAAGTAGAATCACCGTACTCAATACCCATTTGAGTAATTTGGAAATGTATATATCCCTTGACAAAATTCCGGAAAAAAAGATTTTGTGGTTGATCCCTCAAATCAATAGCGCGCTAATGTCGTTAGTCAATCAGATGGAAGAAGTCGTGGTGAAAAAGTCAATCCCAAAAGAAGTCGGTGAAGCCGAAATGTTGAAAGCATTAGATACCCTTAGACTTGCCAACCCTACCCTCATCGAAAATCAATAGAGCATGGATCTTAAAACTTTATACCGAGAAGCGAGTAAAACCAATCAACTCGCTGAAGCATTAACGCAAAGAGGACAAAAGATTCATGCAAAAGGACTGATCGGATCATCTTTATCTTTTCTGATACAAGGTGCCTTTAAAAAATCGGAACATCCTTTTCTATTGCTTTTTCACGACAAGGAGGAAGCCGCCTATTACCTCAATGATTTGGAAAACCTCATCAATAAGGAGGATGTGCTTTTCTATCCCGGATCATACCGACGTCCCTATCAGATTGAAGAAACGGATAATGCCAATATTTTACTGCGCGCAGAAGTCTTGAATCGAATCAATTCCCGTAAGAAACCCGCGATTATCGTTTCTTATGCCGACGCCTTATTCGAAAAAGTAGTGACCAAAAAAGTATTGGATAAAAACACTTTAAAACTAACTGTTGGCGATCAAATCTCGATTGATTTTATCAATGAAGTTTTGTTTGAATATCATTTTAAACGTGTGGATTTTGTAGCCGAACCTGGAGAGTTTTCAGTGCGTGGAGGGATTATCGATGTGTTTTCTTTTTCCAATGACCATCCATACCGTATCGAGTTTTTTGGTAATGAGGTAGACAGCATCCGTTCATTTGATGTCGAAACCCAATTATCTATAGAGAAACAAAAGAAAATTTCGATCATACCCAATGTGGAAAATAAATTTTCGCAAGAACATCGCGAGAGTTTCTTGGATTATATTTCAGAGAAAACGGTTATTTTTTCTCAAAATACCGCAATGGTCGTTAGCCAATTAGACAAGTCGTTTGACAAAGCTTTGTCGGTTTTCGACACCTTGTCTAAAGACATCAAACATCAGGTGCCGAGCGATTTATTTCTCGACAGCAAATCCTTTTTGCAACGCGTAGAAACGTTTACGTATGTAGAATTGGCACAACAATCTTATTTTGAAACCCCTGCGGTGATCGATTTTCACATCTTACCTCAACCCTCTTTTAACAAACAGTTTGAGCTGTTGGCCCGAGATTTAAACGACCGTGCCGACGACGGTTACAAAAACTATTTATACTGCGCCAACGAGGGGCAGGCAAAGCGCTTTCACGAGATCTTCGAAAGTCTAAAAGACCAAAATAACGAAGTAGCCGTAAAGCAATTCAAGACGGTTGTATTTCCTCTTTACCAAGGTTTTATTGATGAAGAGAATCAAATCGTTTGTTATACCGATCATCAGATTTTTGAACGCTATCACAAGTTTTCGATTAAAAATGGTTACTCCAAAAAGCAAACCATCACTTTAAAGGAATTGACTACTTTATCCGTAGGTGATTATGTAACACATATCGATCACGGTATTGGAAAATTTGGAGGTTTACAAAAGATTGATGTGGAAGGCAAAATGCAAGAAGCGATTAAATTGGTCTATGCCGATAACGATATCGTTTATGTCAGCATACATTCCTTACACAAAATATCCAAGTACAACGGCAAGGACGGTACGGCCCCCAAAATATACAAATTGGGTTCCAGCGCTTGGAAAAACTTAAAACAAAAAACCAAAGCTCGGGTTAAACACATTGCGTTTAATTTGATTCAACTCTATGCCAAACGTCGTTTGGAAAAAGGATTTCAATATCAGCCCGATAGTTATTTGCAGGCAGAATTAGAGAGTTCATTTATATACGAAGATACGCCAGATCAGATTACCGCTACTCAAGACGTTAAAAACGACATGGAGAGCGAACGCCCTATGGACCGCTTGGTTTGTGGTGATGTTGGATTTGGAAAAACAGAGGTAGCCATACGCGCAGCCTTCAAGGCCGTCGATAACGGAAAACAGGTTGCCATACTTGTGCCTACTACTATATTGGCTTTTCAACATTACAAAACCTTTACCGAACGTCTGAAAGACATGCCGGTGACCGTTAATTATATCAACCGTTTTCGCACGGCCAAACAAAAAAGCGAAACCCTCAAGGATTTAAGTGAAGGACGTTTAGACATCTTAATCGGAACCCATCAGTTGGTCAGTAAAAATGTTATTTTTAAGGACTTAGGACTTCTAATCATCGATGAAGAGCAAAAATTTGGTGTTGCAGTAAAAGACAAGTTAAAGACGATAGCACAAAATGTTGACACCTTAACCTTAACAGCGACGCCTATACCGAGAACCCTACAGTTTTCGTTGATGGCCGCTCGAGATTTATCGGTAATAACCACCCCTCCACCGAATCGTTATCCGATAGATACCCATGTTGTCGGTTTTAATGAAGAGGTGATTCGCGATGCTATTGCCTATGAAGTAGAACGCGGCGGTCAGGTATATTTTATCAACAACCGCATTGAAAACATCAAAGAGGTCGCTGGAATGATTCAGCGTTTGGTTCCCAATGCCCGCGTGGGGATTGGACACGGTCAGATGGAAGGAAAAAAACTCGAAGAACTGATGTTGGCGTTTATGGACGGCGATTTCGATGTATTGGTAGCTACTACCATCATCGAAAGCGGCTTAGATGTACCCAATGCCAATACAATCTTAATCAATAATGCCAATAACTTTGGGCTGTCCGACTTACATCAAATGCGAGGGCGCGTGGGCCGAAGTAATAAAAAAGCTTTTTGTTATTTCATATGTCCACCCTATTCGGCCATGACCGAGGAAGCGCGCAAGCGAATTCAAGCCCTCGAACAATTCAGCGAATTGGGCAGTGGTTTTAATATTGCGATGAAAGATTTGGAAATTCGCGGTGCCGGTGATATACTCGGTGGGGAACAAAGTGGATTTATCAATGAAATCGGTTTTGAAACCTATCAAAAAATCATGAATGAGGCCATCGATGAATTAAAGGAAAACGAATTCAAAGATTTATATGCCGACGAAAATAATATAGAGACCAAAACCTTTGTCAAGGAAACCCAAATCGATACGGATTTCGAAATACTGTTTCCCGATAATTACGTCAATAGCGTATCAGAACGTTTGAACTTATACAACGAGTTGAGCAATGTCAAAGATGAAACGGAGTTACTGGCCTACGAACAAAAACTGATTGACCGATTTGGAGCCTTACCCAAAGAAGCCGTGGCGTTGTTAAACAGTTTGCGCATCAAATGGTTTGCCGCCAATGCTGGTATCGAAAAATTAGTGCTCAAACACGGAAAAATGGTCGGTTACTTTTTGGGCAATCAACAGTCGGATTATTACCAATCACCGCGTTTTAGAAAGGTTTTACTGTTTGTACAGCAACATGGAAATATCTGCAAGATGAAGGAAAAAGAAACCAAAAACGGTTTGCGATTATTATTGACTTTTGAAAATGTAAAAAGCGTCAATAAAGCGCTGGAGCTGATTCAATTGATTTAATTTTTTTTGAAACCGATGTGCCAATGTGCCCATTCGTTAATTCGCCTGGGTCAGTAGTCAAATTCATTTTGATTCCTAGAAATTTTAATATTTTCTTTCTATCTTTACTTATAATCAGTACTAGGCCAATTACACGAATAGGCCGATAAGCAAATAAATAAAAAATGACTATAGATATTTGGAGTGATATACGTTGCCCGTTTTGTTATATCGGCAAAACGCGGTTAGAGCAAGCTATTGCAGAGTTCGAACACGGTAGTGAAGTAACGATTAACTGGAAAGCTTTTGAACTCGATCCGACTATAAAAACGGATTTAACCGTTAGTACCAAAGAGTATTTGGCGCAACAAAAGGGTATGCCGCTGGAACAGGTTGATCAGATGTTTGCACAGGTCACTCAAATGGCTCAAGCAGAAGGTTTGGTTATGGATTTAGAACAATCGATTACCGCCAACAGTTTTAAGGCACATCAATTGTCTTATTACGCACAATCAAAAGGTTTGCAAAACGAAGTAGAGGAAGCTTTGTTTCAAGCGCATTTTTCCAATGCCATTAATATAGACGATGTCGAAGAATTGGTTAAAATAGGTACTCAAGCCGGATTGGAAGCAGACAAGATTCGCGAGATCTTGGTTACAGATGCCTACACCCGTGCCGTAGAAGAGGATGAGGCCATGGCCAGAAGCATCGGAGTCAATTCCGTACCCTTCTTTATCGTAAACCAAAAATACGCGCTTAAAGGAGCCCAATCAAAGGATTACTTTTTAGAAACCCTTAGAGAGATTTATAAAGAGAACTAGGTTTTTTTTCTAAAATCACAAATACAATCTATTAAAAAACAAAAGACCAGTATACTTGGTCTTTTGTTTTTTTCCTCTACATTTCCAAACTTATATGGTAAAGTTATAATCATATAAAAATTTAAGCTTACTTCGAAATTTCACAGTTCAATCACTAGCATTGTACTGTTTTAAAGAATCCTTTTAAAGCCCCTAAAACTAGCTTTGTTCGATCATCATTCACCTATAAAAACACAAGAAAGGCATTTACAACATCTATTTAAGTTTATTATTCAGTAACAAATAGAATACTCCACCAAAAACAGGTAGAAATAAAATGATCAAGCACCAAATAATTTTCTTTCCAATGGGCACTTCAGCCCTGATAAGCTTGTACAGGCTATAAACGACGGAACAAAACATAGCCACTAAAAATAATTGCCACAACCAAATATTCATCTCTTTAAAATTTAATTCTAACTATATACTTTAATAATTCACTTTTACAGCAATACTATAATGTAAATTGCTATTTCATAAAAATATGAATCACAATTTTATTTAATATGCTGTTAAAAGATCAAAAATACACGGTTTGATTAAAAATAAAAAACTTTTTTATGCTTTTAAGCATACTTAAATTCAGACGTTAAATTATTGGTTTTCCTCAAATTAAGGGCTTAAATAAACAACTTATTACACCTTGATGTTTTTAAAACACCTTAATACCATACCATTTCTCGAATGCCTTTCATAATGATTTAGTCAGCACTGCACTAATCTAATTCTTAATTAATTTCTTTTACTATAAAAAAAGAGCCACCCAAAAAAAAGGGCAGCTCTTCTTAATTATTATGTTCCGATCAATTTAGTATCCAAACAATTCTTCTAATGTCAATTCTTTGATGTTACCGAATTTCTTAACGGCTTCCCAATCCAAATTGTCTTTTTTACCGATTAATCCCACGTTGAATTTTTTTCCTTTTACGTGTTTATTAAAGAAACTGGCTAAATCCTTCATCTCAATTTTTTGAGTTTGCGGATATAAGTCTTTATTGATATCGTAATTAAATCCTTTCTCTTGTAGGGTCAACCAATAAAAGAAAATATCGGACTTACTATAACGCTTAGTAGACAATCTCTTTAAAGCAGATGCCTTAGCATTTTGAAATTGATTTTCTGCCTGTGGCATGTCATTCATCAATTCCATCATAGCATCAACAGCTTGTGGCAATTTATTTGCCTGAGTTCCTACATAAGCCACTACATAATTATATTTATCCTTCTTGGAAGCATCGGCATAATAAGAATAAGCCGAATACGCTAAAGATTTGGACTCTCTGATCTCCTGGAAGACAATAGAAGACAATCCTGATCCGAAATATTCATTAAAAACTCCTGAAGAAACCAGATTTTCCTTATTAAATTTTTCTTCTCTAGCACGGAAAGAGATTTCCGCCTGTACCATATCATAGGGAGCAAAATACACCGTTCCGTCTGTAGCAGGCTCTTCATATTTCTTCGGTGTCGGAATGGTTTTTCCCTTTCCTAAGTTATGGTCCGCTACCAAGGCTTTTTTAGTAGTTGTTAAGTCAGTCCCGTAATAGAATATTTGTTGATCAAAGTTAAAAAACTCATGGATAATATTCACTAATTCTTCTGGTTTAATCGTCTTTAGAGTTGATTCACTTAGTATGTCTCTAAATTTGCTGTTAGCTCCAAACATCACATAACTGTTTAATGCGCGTTGAATACCACTTTTACTCGCTTTAGCGTCTGTTCTCTCTTTTAAGATTTGATCGACATAATTATCATATGCCTGCTGATCTGCTTTAGCATCCGCAATTAAATGCTCAAACAATTTGATACCCGCAGGAATATTCTCTTGTAAACCACTTACGTATACATAAGTTCTATCTTCACCAGCACTCACACCATAATCCACTCCGAGTTTGTAAAACTCTTTTTTGATGTCTTCTGGTGAGTATTTATTCGTACCTAAGAAATCCAAATAGTTGATGGCTAAAGCCAGCTTGTTATCGTGATTAGACCCTACCTCAGTAATATACATTACCGTAGACAGTTGATTCGTGTTGTTCTTGATAAACGCTAAGGGTGTTTTTTTACCGATGGTTTCTCTTTGAATCGCTTTGTCAAAATCAACAAATACCGGCGCGATGTCCTTTACTTTGATTTTCTTGAAATCCTTGTAAAATTGCGATTCATTTTCACGATTTAAATCTATAGGTGTAATACCCGGATTCTCTACGCGAACCAATTCTTTGTTTTCTCCTTGTTTTTTATAAACAACTACATAATTATCTTTGTAATTTTTATTGGCGAAATCAACGATTTCAGCTTTGGTGATCTTAGATAATTCATCAATTTCCGATACTACTTTATTCCAAGGCTTGCCCTGTATAAAAGCACCATACATTTCAGTAGCCAATGCATCATTACTCTCCAAAGACTTCATAGCCTGTTTCTTTAAATCATTAACCACTGCAGCTAATAACCAATCGTCAAACTGTCCTTTCTTGATTTTATCCAACTCCCCCATCAACAGGGTTTTTAATTCGTCAAGAGATTGACCTTCGTTTGGATAAGCTCCCAATTGATGAACGGAAAAATCCTTCATAATCATTGGCGAACTTTGTGCACCCAATGCTTTTTGCTTTTGGTTGATATTTAAGTCGATTAGACCCGCTGTTCTGTTGCTCAGCAACATATCTATTAAAGTCAAATATTGTGCGTCTTTTGTGTTTGCTCCGCCCAATCTATAGCCAATTTCAATACGCTCTGAAGACGGACTAAATATATCTTTGGTTTGCACTTTTGTCAAAGCAGGTTCCTTAGCTACATATTGCTCGGGTTGTACCCCTTTTTTCATTTTACCCAAATAACGATCTACCAATTGAATGGTTGGCTCAAATTCCAAATCTCCTACTAAGACTACAGCCATATTATTGGGTACATAGTATTTTTGGAAATAATCGTGAATCGCCAACATCGATGGGTTCTTCAAATGTTCTGAAGTTCCAATCGTCGTTTGAGTTCCATAGTGCGATTTTGGAAACAACAATTTCATCATGGCTTCGTGAGTTGCCCAATAATCATTGTCCTGACCGCGGTTAAACTCCTCGTATACCGCCTCTAATTCCGTGTGAAACAAACGCAAAACCAATTCGGAAAAACGCTCATTTTCAACAACCAACCATTTCTCCAATTCGTTAGATGGAATGTTGTTTTTATAGACCGTCTCATCAAACCAAGTATGGGCATTGGTACCGGTAGCACCAATAGAAGCGACTAATTTATCGTATTCATTAGCAACCGCATATTTTGAGGCTTCCTTAGAAACTTGGTCAATTTGTTTGTAAAGCGCTACTTTTTTAGTCGGATCCGTTTCTTTTTTATGGGCTTCATACAAATCCGAAATCTGTTTTAGAAGCACTTTCTCCATTTCCCAGTTACTCGATGCCATTTTAGAGGTGCCTTTAAACAACATGTGTTCAAGGTAATGCGCTAATCCTGTGTTATCTTCAGGATCGTTATTTGAACCGGTACGAACCGGTACATAAGTTTGTATACGCGGCTCATCTTTATTCTGTGCCAAATAAACTTTTAATCCGTTGCTCAAGGTATAAATCCGCGTTTTCGACGGATCATTTTCAACAGACTCGTAAACATAACCGTTAGAGTCTTTAGTGGAAATTGTTTTAAATTGTGCTTGTATCGTAAATGCAGAAAATAATAATCCCACTATCAGTAATTTCTTTATCATAAAAAGATTTGATAGATTAATAAAAAGATTATCAAAAATAGTTATTAAAAAGGATATTCATGGTAATTTTTGATAAATATCGATTGGAATACCGCTACATGCCGAAAGCGATCTAAGTACAATTTTGGATCATACTTAGCGTTGCGAATTTTTTGGTTCGAAACATCAATTTTACGCGAACTTGGTCATCATTTATTCTGAAGTGCCCATTTTAGCAAGGTGTTTTTCTCTTTGGGCAATCCTAGCTTTTCAATAATATTGGAACGATGGCCCTCTACCGTTTTTTCCGACAAAAAAAGCAATTCTGCAATTTGCTTACTGGTTTTTTGTTGGCTAATCAACTCGATGATCTTACGTTCAGATAGCGTTAATGCAAATAGAGCATGGTCGAGCCTCGAGTTGTCAACAATTAAATCAACTTCTAAGAAAGCACTTAAGTACCGATTTCCGATTTTTACTTCATCCAAACATTTTTGCAATTCGGTCTGCGCATATTCTTTTAAAATATAACCATATATGCCGTATTCTTTTGCTTTTTTATATACGGTCATTTCCTTGTGCATCGTCAATAAAATGATCTTGGTTTTCAATTTGGCTTCCTGTACTTTCTTTGCTACATCTAAACCGTCTAATCCAGGCATATTAATATCCAAAATTGCGATATCTGGATGATGTAATCTAATTAAATTTAAAGCGGCAATACCATTAGAACAAGTATCCGAAACCTTATAACCATAGGATTCAACAAAACTCTTAGTTCCTTGTAAGGTAAACGGGTGGTCATCAGCGATCAGTATATACATTAGATTTTCTTTATTTCGACAGTGATTATAGTTCCTTTCTTATCTGAATATATTTTAGCTGATCCACCAATCACCCGGCTTCGTTCAATGATGTTGTGTAGTCCGAAAGAGTTACTATTGTTCAACACCTCATTGACATCAAATCCCTTACCATTGTCTTTAATTTCAATATAAATACTATTTCTGTCCTCAGTAATAGAAATTTTAGCTGCAACGGCCTCCGCATATTTAATGATATTGGATAGCGCTTCTTGAATGATTCGATATATCTGCAGTTCCACAGACGTGGATAAGGTAGCTTGGTAATCAATCTCAGCCGTTACCATAAATCCATTAGTGGTTTGTGCTCGCTCTACCAATTGATTGATCGTCGCCTTAAGCCCTACTTTATCAAACATAATCGGATGTAGATTTCTGCTTATACTTCTGATGTCATTAATGATACTGTCTATTTTTTGGTCGGTTTGACTGGATTTTTGTTCCATAGAATTTTTCAAACTCAGTAGCTCGTGACTCACACTATCGTGAAGGTCACTGGCAATTCGCTTGCGTTCTTCTTCTGTTTTCTCCAAAAGTTGCTTGGTATACATTTGCGCATGTGCCTTTTCTACTTTTAACTTCCTTTGTTTTTGTCTTAAAATCACCGCCAAAACCAGAAGTACGAAAACAATCAATGCCGAAAACAATAAAGCAATCGTCGTGTTTTTATTGATCAAGCTCTTTTGTTGAAAAGCAATTTGTTGTTCTTTTTTCTCGGTCTGATATTGAGCGTTCAATTCAACAACCTTGTTGACCATTTCCTCTTTACCGATGCTGTCTTTCATCATCTCAAAATCGGTCCGGTAGTCCAAGGCTTTTTCGAAATTTTTCTTCGCAATCGCATCATTTAACAAGGTGGCATAAAAGTCGCGTGCCTTGGAGAAGTTCCGCTTTTCCAAAAAACCTGGAATCATATTTTCGATAAACTGGGTATCTTTAATTCCCCTATTTACTTTTATTTCATAGGTGGCCAACATCACGTCGTATTCTAAATTAGCAATCTTGGAATCTAAGGCTATGATCTCGGGTCTAATTTCATCTAAAACCAACTTCGCGTCCTCAAATTTACCTTCATCTAGCAATTTGACGTTGTGGTACGACGCTAAAGACACTTTTATAGAAGTATCGTTAAGACCACTTTGTTTAAAGGCTCGATAAGTGGAATCTATCAGGGGATACATCTTATCGAATTGCTTGGTGTGATCGTAGATATTAATCTTATTAAAAAGGCAGATAAAAACATTTGTTTGGTTGACTTTTCTGTTTAAAACAGCATATTTCAAAGCCGCATTAATGCTTCGAATCGCATTATCTGCGTCATTGGATCCCATATAAATATTAGACGAATTGAGATGTATACCCAATAAAGCCGATATATTATCTGTTTTACTGATGTACTCTAAGGCCTTAAAGTTGTTTTCCAAGGCTAGTTTTTGATTTCCCATCCAAAAATAACAAGTCGAAATGGTTCGGTAAGAATCCCCAATTCTATAATAACTCAGATAGTCTGTAGCTTCAAGTAAGGTGATCTGTCGATAATTTTCAATGGCTTTAGTAAAATCTCCTTTATCGTAATAATAGTCTCCTAAATAGGTGTAAACAAAAGTACTGTTGATCGGAGCCACTTTGTCTTTATAGAGCGTCGCGAAAGAAGTTAAGGTTTCCAAAAACAGTTGGTCAAAGTAAAAGAAGCCCGAATTATTCAAACTGACAAACTCCATAGCTTTAGCAGCATCTTTATAGTTCTTCTCTCTAATTTTTTGATTGTAATACTTGTAAAAGGTTGTCTGATAATTTTCTTGATGATAGTTATTTGGTTCTTCTAACCAGGTGGTGATACTGTCAAACTGTTGCGAATGGTCCTTTTTATAGATTATCGATTGATCTTTATATTGTTGGCAGCTACCCAAGAATATTACCGATATCAAAGCCATCAGCAAACCAATACTTATTTTATTATTCACAAACATCAATTATTATTTTTAAACAAAAGTATCCTATTCTATCCAATAAATATGTTTTTGTTAAAAATATAGGGTTTCCCCTTGTATGATATTATTTTTTTATCAATCAGTTTTGTAGTGAATTACTAACGACTATTTAATCCGCATTCAGGCTTATGAAAAAAAACTATTTATTAACACCATTCAAAGTTCCTATCGCACTAGTACTACTGTGCTTTATAACTTTTTCAACCTGGGCACAGAGCATTACGACTCATCCCACAACGTTGACAAAAAATGATGGCCAAGCAGCATCATTCCACGTTGTCGTGAACGGCACTGTCTCGGCATACCAATGGCAAGTTAGTCGCGATGGCGGTTTAACTTACAAATCAATTACTGATGACAACACCTATAGCGGTAGTAAAACAACAACGCTTAACATCGGTAAAGCGAGTCTTGCCATGAATGGGAATTTCTATCAGCTAACTACAGTCGTTAATGGGCAATCGTTAACTTCCCGTCAAGCCATACTAAATGTATTTCCATCCAATAGCTCTGCGCAGTGGGATTTACAGGGTAGTGCGGGCTTTTCAGAGCAACCCACTGCGAGTTACGCAAATATCGTATTTGCACCAAACGGCACGTCCTACGTCGCCTACATGGATGGCTTAATGGGAAAAATTTCTGTAATGAAATGGAATGGTTCTAGTTGGGAGAAAGTAGGATTATCCGGTTTCTCTGCAGGAATGGCCAATCATGTCAAAATAGCAATCTCCCCTTTAGGTGTCCCATACGTCGCTTTTATGGATGATGTAAACTTGGGCAAGGCAACAGTCATGAAATTTGATGGTAGTCAATGGGTAAATGTCGGATCTGCTGGTTTTTCTGCCGGCAAGGCTTATCATTTGTCCTTGGCCTTCCATCAAACGGAACATCCATACTTAGCCTTTTCCGATGGATCTGTAGGTAACAAAGCCTCTGTGATGAAATTTGACGGAACAACTTGGCAGATTTTCGGAACTTCCGGTTTTTCAAATGGCGGATGCACTTCCCTTAATTTGGCTTTTAACGGATCGGGAGTTCCTTATGTAGGTTATGTGGATTCCAAGGATTTTTTAAACCCGAATATCACCGTAATGACCTTTATAAACAACAGCTGGACCGTAGTGGGTAGTCCCGCATTCTATCCCGAAAGAATCAATGATGCGAATTTGGCCTTAGACCCTACTGGAACACCTTATGTCGCGTTTCGAGTTGGAAAATATGGCAACAAGGCAAATGTCATGAAATTTGATGGAATTAGCTGGCAATCAGTAGGAACTCCACATTTTTCGGAAAACGCCTCCACCATGTTAACTTTTATCATAGATCGCTTAGGTGATCCTTATGTGACCTTTATTGACAGTGGTAAAAACAACACCAATCAAGCCAGTGTAATGAAATGGAACGGAAATGAATGGGTACTTGTGGGAGAAGCTAGTTTCTCTCAAGCTGCGGTAAATTATCCACGTATTGCGCTTGATCTCCATTCCAACCCATTTGTAGCTTATACAGATCAAGCCTATGGTGGAAAAATGACTGTGATGAAATTCCTTGCAGCAGCTCCAACCATCACTCAACAACCCACTGATCAAAACGTTTTAGCTACTCAATCTACCGAGTTTAGCGTAATCACTACGGCAATCACTCCGACATATCAATGGCAAATCAGTACTGATGAAGGAAAAACCTTTAACCCAATTACTGATGGAAGTGTTTATACTGGAGCTACGACCTCAATACTAAATCTTAACCATGCAAACGCTTCGATGAACGGCTATTTGTATCGAGTAGTAATCAACAACGGTAAAGACAGTTATTCTGATAGCGCTGCGTTAACAGTCCAATCGGGTATCCTCATTCAACAGCAACCTCAAGACATAACGGCTTGCCCGGGTAACAATGCCTCGTTAAGCGTTCTAGCGACAGGAGTAACAAACTATCAATGGCAACTCGACGAAGGCCTAGGATATTACGATCTAATAGACAATAGCAGCTATGTTGGAACCAATAGTGCTACACTGACAATTAATGGCGTTACTATAGCTATGAACGGTTATAAATATCGCGTATTTCTATCGGCAAGTTCCGCACCTACAATTACTCAAACAGCACTACTAAGCATTCCTACTTTAATCGTTGATTCGGAAATCACAGAACTTTCCTGCTCAGGCGGTAATACAGCTAAAATTGCCCTAAGCACAACTGGAGGAACGGCACCTTATTCGTATTTGTGGAACAACAAGGAAACGAGCGACAGCATTAGCAATCTAACTGCAGCTACATACAGTGTAGTGATTACAGATGCAAATGGATGTATCAATACCAAGATTTTCGACATCATTAAACCTTCAGCCATCACGATCGTAGACAGTCAAAGCAATGTCACTTGTAACGGTGCTTCAAACGGAACAGTCACTGCAACTGCTAGTGGAGGAACAGCCCCGTATGCTTACTCTTGGTCACCTAAAGGAGGTACGACACAAACCGCTACTGGATTAACTGCAGGAACCTACACGGTTACCGTAACGGATTCGAAAGGTTGTGTGATCAATCATTCCTATGAGATAACAGAACCCACAGCTTTAAATGCAAATACATCCCAACAAAATGTAGCCTGTTTTGGCAGCGCAACTGCTTCTGCTTCTGCAACACCCACAGGTGGAACTGCTCCATACAGCTTCAAATGGTCAAACGGCGCAACAACGCAAGGAGTAACTGGATTGAGCATGGGCGATCACCAGCTTGTTATTACAGATGCAAAAGGCTGTAGTATAACTAAAGAATTTAACATTCTTCAATATCCAAAAATGGAAGTCGTTACATCTCAGACAGATGTTATTTGTTATGGATCATTTACAGGATCAGCCACAGTCGTTGTAAGTGGGGGAGCTTCCGGCTATACGTACTCTTGGGCGCCAATTGGTGGATCTGAATCAACTGCTACAGGACTTCAAGCAGGACAATATGCCGTTACAATTACCGACGCAAAAGGATGTACAACCACCGAATCCTTTACTATTGCACAACCAGAACCTTTGGTTATCACTAGCACACAAACCAATATCAGTTGTAGTGGTAATCCTTATGGAACGGCAACCATAGAAACCACTGGTGGTAGCGCTCCATATACATATATTTGGACTACTCCTAACGCTGTGCTAAACCAAGCAATCGACCTCACTTTGGGAACTTATACCGTGCAGGTCACGGATGCGAAAGGTTGTACTGCAACTCAGGACATAGTCATTATTTCAGAGACCGTTATCACGTTGTGGAATGGAACTTCATGGAGTAACGGAAGCCCGAATTCTTTGGATACTCGTGCTATCTTTCAAGCCGACTTTATTATTGATACAAACATAAAAGCATGCTCCATTTCTGTGGAGAACAACGCCAAAGTTGTTATAAAGTCAGGAAATACCCTGACCGTTAATCACGAAGTAGCTATTGAAGTAGGCGCCGATTTAATCATAGAAGATCAAGCCAATCTCTTGCAAATACAAGACAACACCAATTCGGGTATGGCAACCGTAATCAGTCGAAGTTCACCGATGAAATGGTTGGATTACACCATCTGGTCGTCTTCAGTTTCCAGTCAAAATGTATTTGACTTTTCACCAGAAACCGTAAGCTCCCGTATATTTACTTATAAAGGGAATTTACAAACCGTGAATCAGTCTCCGATAAACAGTACGCTATTATCTAACCAATCAGTTATGGAAATTGGTTATGGATATTTCTTTAGAGCACCCAATACGTACCATTCCCAATTGCCAAATTCAGCAGTATACGAAGGGAAGTTTCGAGGGGTTTTAAATAACGGCGCATTAGTGGTGAATACTTATGGTTCACAGTTTACCTCTGTAGGAAACCCCTATCCGTCTGCTTTAGATCTATCTGATATCGTGACAAATTATAGTGCAACGGTATATTTCTATACCAACTCTTACGAATATATCAACGGAGCGTATGCGGGTAATAATTATGCCAGCTATAACAGCACTGGTGCAACGAGTTCAGGCAATGGAATAGTTCCTACAGGAGTGGTACAAAAGGGACAAGGCTTTATAATTGAAACACCAACTTCTGCTATAGAATTCAACAATAGCATGCGTGTAAACACCGGTGGAGCTATGATGAAACCCAATATCATAGAGCGTCACAGGTATTGGATCGACCTTGTAGATACTAAAACCAAACTATTATACAACCAGATATTGGTCGGCTATTTACAAGGCGCTACCAGCGGTTTTGACGATGGAAAAGACGCTAAGTTATTGGGTCATGACGGAACTACTTTATATTCTTTAATTGACCATGATCAAACCGGCTATATCATTCAAGGTAAGGGTTTACCTTTTGTCTCTACCGACAAAGTAACACTTGGATTTAAGGCTGTAGAAACGGGGAATTTCACGATAAAAATCAATAAAAGCGACGGCTTATTCGAACAAGATCAGCCTATCATCTTAATTGATAAATTATTGAATATAGAACATGATCTGATCCAGGGAGACTACCTGTTTACCAGTGAAAGTGGTTTATATAATCAACGTTTTGAGATTGTTTACAATTCGCAGAAACTGGCCACTGAGAAACCAAAAGATGTAGATATTAACGATTGGCTGGCTTATAAAAAAGGTGACCTCTTACAAATTGAGAGTATTGGTTTTGACATACAATATGTTGAAGTTTATGATATGTTGGGAAAACGATTGTTTAAATCTCCAAAAATCAATGCTAAAAATTATGTATTACCACTCATCAATAATCAACAAATTTTGATTATCAAACTCCAAACAATGGAGAATCAAACCTTATACAAAAAAATTAAAAACTAAATCCACACCCGTTGTACTTTGCTACCGCGGGTTTTTAAAATACAACCCTATGAAAAACTACCCAAAAAAAATAGTCCTACTACTTTTTGTTACCGCTACAACTTTCAATGTTTTTGCCCAACCCGGCTATCCCACTGGTGAACCAGATACACCACCGGTACCGATTGATGATTATATTCCACACTTTGTTGTATTAGCTGTAGTGATTGCAGTCTATTGGTTTTTCAAGAATTCTCGTAAAAAGAAAAAACCATATAGATCAGAGTATTAATAAAAAGAGGTACTATTGTTAACAGCACCTCTTTAGATTTCATTATGGCTAGTAATTAGCGATACGCGTTGATCACAAATTGAGTTTCGCTCAAAAAAAAAGGAGTTGCCATAGACAACTCCTTTTTAATATATTCTAATGTCGAATTAGAATTCGAAACGCATCGTAAAGTTCCAAGTTCTTCCAACTCCGAAGTATACTTCATTCGTTTTATCTAAGCCTTTATAAAAACCATTAGCTAAATAGCTTTGATAATCTTCATTATAAGTTTTATTTTGACCTGTTGGTAATTTGGTTTTAGAATCTACAAGACCTTTAAACTCTGCTTCTGTCAAAGCGATATTGTTTGTTCTTGATTCCGAAACATATACTCTATCCAAAACATTGTTTACGTTTAAACGCATAGTAAAGGCATTTTGTTTTGCTTTACCTACATCCATTCTATAAGAAACCCCAGCATCTAACAATCCGAAAGCTGGTAATCTTAACGATCCTTTATGGTCTGGTTTTGTAAAATTCTCTGGGTTGATGTTTGCATAGTAACGGTCGTTGTATCTAAAGTTACCATCCACTTTTAAACCACCAGTCACTTTAATAACAGCTCCGATATTCATTGATGTTTGTGGGGCTTCACCTACTCTAACTCCGTCTAAATACAAGGTGTTTTGTAAAGGATTACCATCTATATCTACAATCGCTTGATTGTCTTGTTCATCCAAATAAGTTGCCGTTACATTACCTTTGTATTTCCAGTCTCCGTAAGAGAATGAACCGGTAATGGTAGCCCAATCTGTAGCATAATAAACAAAATCAACCTCTGCACCCATATGTACTTGTTCAACACCGTACATATTAGCAAATCCGAAAATTGTTTTCTTATTATCAATAAGATCTGTAAACGTAGCTTTAGTTCTTAAAATTCTATCTTTCCAAGTTGTTCTATATAAGTTCACATTGGCATTGAATTTATTTGTTCTCAATCCGTATCCAGCTTCAATCCCAATGATTTTTTCATTTTTTAAATCTGGATTGACATCATTTTTGTTGTTTAAATAAACGCCACCGTTCATATAAGGTTGTCTCGAGTAATACCCTGCATTAGCGAATACATTGTGGTATTCATTGATGTTGTAGTTAACTCCCCCCTTAACATTTCCACCAACGATATCTTTCCAGTCGGTGATATAGTTTGGCTCATTTGGTTTTGGGTTCGCTTGATTATAACTAAAGTAATCCAATCTTCTAAAAGATTGATTAGAAACAGCACCTTGAATAAAAGCGGTTAAATTGTCTTTAGAGTACTCTAATTGAGTAAATCCACCAATCCAGTTTACCTCACCGTCGTTATCAAAACCGATTTTTTCTCTACCACTCATACTTTCGAATGGGTTGAAGCTTGGTTTAGCATTATACGTTTGGTAAACGTAAGTACTTCCTGGATAATTTTTATTGCTTTTATCTTCATAACCATCAGCACCTAATAAGTCTGTTAAGACTTGATAGTGGTATCCTTTATAGGTTCTTGCATCAAGTCCAATATCCCATGTTAAGGTATTGGAAATTTTGGTATTCAAATTAATCACGGCACCATACCAATCGTGTGAATTAATATTGGATCTTCTAGAAAGTCCATTCGAAGATGAATTCAGGTTTTCACCATTATTGATAACTTTATCAGCTCCAAAATCAGCTATATGACTCCCTTGATTCCATGCTACGATATCGTCAAAACGAACATTTCCATTTGCATCTCTAAAAGTAGCCGAACGTTCTCCACTAACTTTGTTGATTTGTCCAATGGCTCCTGTTCCTCCCCCGCGACCCCAAGATCCATAAAATACAGAACTCAACTTCATGATGTCGTTAATCTTAAAATCCCAGTTTAAAGAGGCAACTGGTTTGTGGTAATAGTTTCTCTTCCAAGAAAACTCTTTTCCGTTTAAATAACCTGAATCTGCATTATATCTGCGATTTGGCTCTCCATCTGAACCGTATTGTAAATAGTCGTTGATACTACTGTTGGTCGATCTTTGATCATGCCATTGTGTAGCTCCAGTAAAAGTGAACTGAAAGTTATGACGTGCATCTTTGGTTCTATATCCTAAACCTAAATAATAATTAGTCCCTTCAAATTTGGTTCCATCCACATACCCATCTCCCATAGTTTGAGACAATAATACGGAGGCTGAAAGTCCATTATCTAATAATCCAGTAGAATAAGAAGCCGAAGCTTTAAAATAGTCGTTGTTACCTACACCCGTAGAAATTACAGCACCTTCTTTGGCATCCGCAGTTCTTGTTAAAACGTTTATCGTACCTCCAACAGAAGAAATCGCTAATTTGGATGATCCCAATCCTCTTTGTACTTGCATAGCAGAAGTAACATCTGCCAATCCAGACCAGTTTGACCAATATACACTACCACCCTCCATATCGTTGATAGGCATACCATTAATCATCACTGCAATGTTTTTTTGATCAAATCCACGGATATTAATCTTTGAATCTCCATATCCACCACCACCTTTAGTAGCGAAAACAGATGGGGTAGTGTTTAAGATCTCTGGAAATTCTTGAGATCCTAATTTTTCTTGGATTTCAGCAGCTTTAATGGTAGAAACCGCAACCGGTGTTTTACGATCTTTTGCTACATCGGCTACACCCATGATAACAATGTCTCCCAATACATTTCCATCTTCTGCTAAAGCCACCTTACCTAAGTTTAGTGTTTTTCCTGCAGTAAAGGAAAAAGGAATCGTTCTTGTAGTGTATCCGACAAAACTAATCACCAAATGCCCTGACTCTGCAGCAGTACTTAGTGTGAATTTACCGTCAACATCTGAGGAGGTACCGTTGGTGGAACCTTTTAGAACAATACTCGCTCCGGGTAATGCTTCATTAAGAGCTCCATCAATTACACTCCCTGTAATTTGATTTTGTGAAAGTGCGGATATGGAAGTAAAAATAAATACAACCATTAACATCCAGTTCTTCAATTTTTTCATTTTGATTAAGTGATAAGTTTATTTTTCACTGCAAAATTACAAAAACAGAATCAATCCATGTTAAGGGAAGTTTAATTTTTAAGACAATTTGCACTTTTTGGAAGATTCTCTTATCTTTTGGATAAGTAATACTCCAGCAAAAACTGCGTTGAGCCATCGTGGTTGTTGATTTCACCGCGTTCTAGTTCAGATTGTATACTACAGGCAAGTTTTTTTCCATATTCCACTCCAAATTGATCAAAACTAAAAATATTCCAGATAAAACCTTGCACAAAGACCTTATGTTCATACATCGCGATTAAACTTCCAAGATTTTCGGGAGTTAATTGTTCAATCAGAAAAGTGTTGGTCGG
Organism: Flavobacterium sp. HSC-61S13; assembly: GCF_024171535.1. Taxonomy (GTDB): domain Bacteria; phylum Bacteroidota; class Bacteroidia; order Flavobacteriales; family Flavobacteriaceae; genus Flavobacterium. The sequence continues at coordinate 56,968 of NZ_JALJZV010000018.1, forward strand.
TTTATTACCGCCAAATTCTTTATAAGGCTGTAGTCGATCATCCGATGATGCCGTTTGATATTTAGCTCCTACCTTTCCATTGAGTAAAGCTTCGGTCTGGCCAAAAAAGTTAGACATCAATACATCGTGATTTTCCCTCTGAGTAGAATACGGTTTAACAAATCCGATAAAATCTACCGGTATAATTTTCGTACCTTGGTGAAACAACTGAAAGAAGGCATGTTGTGCATTGACACCCACCTCGCCCCAGATAATGGTACCGGTTTGATAATTGACTGGATACCCCTCTCTGTTTCGGTTTTTACCGTTACTCTCCATAATCATTTGTTGTAAATGAGCTGGAAATTTCTCTAGAAACTGGCAATAAGGTACTAATGCTTCCGTTTGGTATCCATAGAAATTATTATACCAAATGCTCAGCATAGCCATGATGACTGGAATATTCTCTTCTAAAGGCGCTGTTCTAAGATGTTGATCCATTTGGTTCGCCCCCTTCAAAAGTCTTTCAAAATGATCATAGCCCACCGCCAAGCTGATCGATAAACCTACTGCACTCCACAGCGAAAATCGTCCACCAACATAATCCCACATGGGAAAAATGTTTTCCTTTGCAATTCCAAATCCCTCTGCTTGTTCAATATTAGAACTTACCGCTACAAAATGCGCAGCACAATTTACGCTGTTTATTCCTTCAACTAACCAACGCTTTACGGTTTGAGCATTTAGAATGGTTTCTTGCGTTGTAAATGTTTTGGATACCACAATGACCAAAGTAGTCTCGGGATCCAATTTACTCAATAAAGATACTATATGATCATCATCTACATTTGAGATAAAATGCACGCCAATGTCATTGCGGTAACTCTCTAAAGCATTAACAACCATACGAGGTCCCAGATCAGAGCCCCCGATACCGATATTAATCACATCGGTAAAAGCTTTGCCCGTACTTCCTTTATAAGTTCCATCGGTAAAAGCATCACTAAAATTCTTTAAACATTCTCGTACCCTACTTATTTCGTCTACAACATTGATTCCATCAACAAGGATTGGTTGTCCCGAAAAATCTCGCAGAGCTGTATGTAATACAGCTCTGCCTTCGGTAACATTAATTTTATCCCCTTTAAACATACTTTCGATTGCCGTTGAAAGCTCCATTTCTCGAGCCAAATCAAGCAACAATTCGACGGTTTTATCCGTTATTTTATTCTTCGAAAAATCGAAAAGAAAATCATTCCAAGATACATGCATTTTATCTACACGATCTACTTGAGATTCAAATAAATCTTGCATTTTCACATATTCCATTTCTTCGAAATGCTTTCGAAGATTATGCCATGCTACAGTCCCTGAAGGATTTATGTTTTTAAACATTATTGATTAAATTTTTCTAAAAATTTGTCGTCTAATTCCTTTTTCAAAGGTTTCATATATTCAAAATAGGCCGGTAATTCTCTTTTTTCCATAGGAACCGAATTGGGTAATCTTTGATTTAAAGGATCTACCTGCACCCCATTTTTCCAAAAGCGGTAGCAAACGTGTGGTCCTGTAGCTAGACCTGTGCTCCCAACCTTACCAATAACATCGCCTTGTTGAACAGCTTGGCCGTTGCGCACCAATATTTTTGACATATGTAAATATTGAGTAGAATAAGTCCCGTTGTGTCTGACCTTAACATAATTTCCATTTCCTGCGGTGTAACCCGTACGTTCAACTGTGCCCGATGCTGTAGTCATAATCGGGGTTCCCGTAGGCGCCGCATAGTCGGTTCCATTATGTGACTTCCATCTCTTTTGAACGGGATGAAAGCGGTTATTGGTGAAACGCGAAGTAATGTGAAAAAACTTTAAGGGGGCTTTTAAAAACATACTTTTCATTGGCTTCCCTTCTTCATCAAAATACTCCACCCCTTTGGTATTAGGCTTTCTATAAGGAAATGCATATAATTTACGTCCGCGGTATTCAAAATAAGCCGCTTCAATTTTTTCAATACCGACATAGGTGGTATCATTGATAAACTTCTCCTCTATAGTAACTGCAAATTTGTCCTCTTTTTGTAACTTAAAGAAATCGATGGACCATGCGAAAACCTGTGATAATTTTGTTGCTAGAGATTGATCTACACCTTCTTTCTGCAAACTAACAGAGAGTGATCCGTCAATCGTTGCAGCGATGGTGCGTCTTTTAATGGTTACGGGATATATTTTCTTATAGGCTCTAACGCTATCTCTTAAATCAATTACATGATACCCCATGATATCGGGATGATATACTAGAGCTTCGAGTTTTTGTGGATTGGTTTTGCTTTTCAATAAGGCATACGGTTGACCTATACGGATATTCTTAACGTTGATCGAATCTTTTACGTTTTCAATTATCCGATGTATTTCAGTCGCGGAAAGGTGGTTCTGCGAAAGAATCTTTCCCAAATTATCACCACTCCTAATGGTGTCTTCAACAATTTCAAGGTCTTTCAGACTAAATCCATAGGCCTCTGAAACAATTTCCTCAACCTCCTCTTTTGTATGTTCTTTAACCTCGGTTTCTTCTGCTTTTTTATTACAAGAAAAAGCAACCAACAGGGTCAATAAATAGGCTAAATACTTCAATATATGTGTTTTATTCTATTTCTAATTCACTTCCAATCCCCAGTTCTTCAATTCTTCTTCACTCCACAATTCCGGAAAAAATATTCGGCGTTGGTATTGTGGAAGCATATACTTTTTCCAATCACTACCCCCTGTAGCCTCTTGCTTTCCTGGAACGCTTTCTATATATTTTTTAGCGGTATAAAAATGTCCCATAACCCAAGTAATGTTGACGGTTTTATCGTAATGACGCATAGCCGCAATCAGTTCAGGATTTTTTTGATCTTCTATTGGCAATTGGCAAAACTTCTGCCAGATGTTTGTTGTATTGTACTTTTTCATCGATTGTATAAATTCTTCTTTATACTTTCTTTCAAACTCTTGAATCAGATACGATTTCTCCCCTGTTTTATGATCTTTACCCGCTGCTTGCCAATACATGTGCTCGAAAGCGTGTTCGTAAGGCGTGTTTCGATCAATAGTAGCCCGAAAACGGATGTCGATCAAATTGATCAAGTCCGTCGATGCGAATTCTATCAATCGGTATTGAGCGCTTTGAAAACCACTAGCCGGGGTAAGCGTGTTTCTGAACTTCATATACTGTTCAACATCCATACCATCTTTCATGATGGTAAAAGAAGTTGTTAACATATCAAAATACCGACTGATTCTCATCAGTTTGTCTGTAAACAGATCGGTGGCTACCGTTTCCACATCTGTCAGCTGGTTCATCTCCCAAAGAATCATTTTAAACAGCAATTCATTGACTTGATGATACATAATAAACACCATCTCATCGGGAAGTATACTGCGCTGTGTTTGTAAACTGAGCAAGGCATCTGTTTGAATATAATCCCAATAAGTAATTGGTTTTGCCCAACGTAGACCTTCTAAATGGGTTTGTGTTTTTTGCCCAATTTGCGCAAACTTTTCTTCTAAAGCTGCTATCTGTGGCTGAAGACTTGAATCGATATCCATTCTTTACTTTTATTTTATTTTTAGTTCATTTTTCAATCCGCGATATTCCTCCAAATCAGCAACTAGTGACCCAACTGCCAAACTTGCTTTGATACGCAAGGGAACTTTATTCTCGTCTGCTGAAACCCAAACCGTTAAACTTTCTTTTGCTTTAAATACCCTACCTGCTTGAACATAGGGCGTAAATTTCATGGCCTCAATAGTACCAAATTTTGTTTTAATATTCTCCTTCCCTTGGTACTTTAACTTAAATTTAAAGACCTCTCCATCGAAGAACATATCAATTTCCAAAAACTCCCCTTGCTTCAGAGAATTGATTTTTGGATGATTTCTCAAATAATAAAACGAAGATACAATGTCTTGAACATTTTCGGTAATCGGATAGGTGTTTTCCTCTTTATTTTTGTAATCTTTTACCAAAACGGTATTCTTATCGTGATTAAAGAAGCCCTCTTGATTTTTGGTATAACCGCCTTCATTGATTTTTCTAATAAATCGATACGGTTCGTTGGTGTTTTTATTGAAGTAGCTTTGATAATCATCTTCCACTTTAAAAAAGAACTTGGTCACACCAGTAGTATAACCATACCCTTTGGCATGTAGCAACTTTTTGCCATCATATTGAACCTCCTTAAGCTCCATAGTGGCAACACCTGCATTTACAATACCATAAGTGATTTTGAATTTAAAAAATTCTCCTGCAGCAAAAGCTTTATTCTGCTGAGCGAATAGACTGCTAGGAAATAGCAGTAAAAGAAAAAGCAATGGTGTGTAATTTTTCATAGTTGAATTTTTTATCAAAAATAAGAAACAAAAAAACCCAGCCAAATAAATGACTGAGTTTTTATGCTATTAACCAACCAAAAAACTATAAATTATGAAAAATTTATTACACTCCAACAAGGCTTATGACGACCTTATTTTTGCGAGTGCAAATGTATATCTTTTTTTTATTTATAGCAGACCATCGATGTCAATTAACTCTTTTTTAACTTTAAAAGCGTTTTTGGCGGTTTTTTTATGATTAATTAACTGAATACTAAAGCGTTCCTCGCTTCTCTTGTTCTCTCTCAATCGATTCGAACAAGGCTTTAAAATTTCCAGCACCGAAACCTCTAGCACCCATTCTTTGAATAATTTCAAAGAAAAGTGTTGGACGGTCTTCTACCGGTTTTGTAAAGATTTGCAATAAATATCCTTCTTCATCAGCATCAATCATGATGGCTAATTTTTCCAATTCATCCATATCTTCATGCATCATTTCCATGTGCTCACCCAAACGAGCTGGAATCGCTTCATAGTAAGAATGAGGTGGTGCCGATAAGAACTCCACTCCTCTTGCTCTCAATTGCGTCACTGTAGTGATGATATCATCCGTAGCCACAGCGATATGCTGGATACCAGGACCTCCGTAAAAATCCAAGTATTCTTCAATTTGTGAACGTTTTGCCCCTTCTGCAGGCTCGTTAATTGGGAATTTAATTCTACCGTTTCCGTTTGACATTACTTTACTCATCAATGCAGAATACTCTGTGTGAATTTGCTTGTCATCAAAAGACAGGAAGTTAACAAAGCCCATAACATCTTCGTACCATTTCACCCAAGTGTCCATTTCATTCCATCCCACATTACCCACCATGTGGTCAATGTATTTTAAACCTACTGGTTCTGGATTGTAGTCCGATTTCCACTCCACGTATCCCGGTAAAAATGTTCCCGTATAGTTTTTACGCTCCACAAACATATGAACGGTTTCTCCGTAAGTATAGATACCCGCACGAACTACTTCACCAAATTCATCGGTTTCCACAGTTGGTTCCATATAGGATTTAGCTCCACGGCTTACTGTTTCCTCATAAGATTTTCTAGCATCTTCTACCCAAAGAGCAACGATTTTAATACCGTCACCGTGTTTCACGATATGATCGTTTAAAGGTGAATCCGCAGTTAAAGGCGTAGTCAATACGATTCTTATTTTGTCTTGAACCAAGACATAAGAAGCACGATCTCTTACTCCTGTTTCCAATCCTGAGTATGCTAACGATTGAAAACCGAAAGCCGTTTTATAAAAGTGAGCCGCTTGTTTGGCGTTTCCTACATAAAACTCCACATAATCCGTTCCAAATAGAGGAAGAAAATCCTGCGCACCTTCAAATATTTTTTCTAAGCCGAATTCTACTGACTTTACTTCTTTTTTCATTTTAAATTCTTGTTTTGAGTGTTAGTTGTTTTTTTATTTGTGACCATCAAGCCACGACTGATAATAGGATTCATCCGCAATTTGCATTGCTTCTTCTGTCAGCATCAACGGTTTAAAGGTATCTACCATAACCGCCAATTCTTCAGTGCTTGTTTTTCCAATACTACGCTCTACAGCACCCGGGTGCGGTCCGTGAGGAATACCCGCTGGGTGAAGGGAAATGTGTCCGGCTTCGATATCGTTTCTACTCATAAAATCCCCATCTACATAATACAATACCTCATCACTGTCAATATTACTGTGATTGTAAGGTGCTGGTATAGAGTCAGGATGGTAATCGTACAAACGCGGTACAAAGGAGCAGATTACAAACGCATCGGTCTCAAAGGTTTGATGAACCGGTGGCGGTTGATGTATACGTCCTGTAATCGGTTCGAAATCGTGAATGGAAAAAGCATACGGATAATTATAACCATCATAACCAACTACATCAAAAGGATGTGTCGCATACACCATATCGAAGATCTCATCTTGTTTTCTGACCTTAATCAAAAAATCCCCTTTTTCGTCATGAGTTTCCAAATGATCCGGGCGACGAATGTCTCTCTCGCAAAATGGCGAATGCTCTAGTAATTGTCCAAACCAGTTACGGTATCTCTTAGGGGTATATATGGGCCTTCTAGACTCTACAATAAACAACCTGTTGTCTTCCGTATCAAAATCTATCTTATAAATTACTCCTCGCGGAATCAATAGATAATCGCCATATTTGAAAGTCAGGTTCCCCAACATAGTTCTCAGAGTACCCGTTCCTCTATGAACGAAGATCAATTCATCCGAATCGGTATTTTTATAAAAATATTCTGAAGTAGAAGCCTGAGGTGCTGCCAATACAATCGTACAATCGCTATTGGTCAAAACTGCTTTACGACTTTCTAAAAAGTCCTGCTCCGGTTTTACTTGAAATCCACGTAGACGATAAGATTGAATGTTGTTTGCTCGCGCAATCTTTGGTGCAACACTATATTGTCCTTTAATCTCTTTTACTTGAGTCGGACGATGTTCGTGATACATATTTGTCGACATTCCATCAAAACCAATAGTTCCGAAGAGTTGTTCGTAATACAAATCTCCATTTGGTTTTCTAAAAATAGTATGTCTTTTCGGCGGAATTTTTCCTAATTGATGATATAAGGGCATAATTACTTTGTTTGATTAATGCTAGTTATTCTTATCTACAAAGTTGCAATCTCATTCAGGATTTCTCTTGATCAGATATTTAATTAATGCCAATAAACCGTTCCAAGTTGTCTTCATTACTTTACAAATATCGAGAAAAAAATAACATCTGCAATTTTCTAGCTTAAAAATAATGCATTTATTTCAAAACGGCTGTAGTATTTTAATATTTAACAATTAAAACCAAAATCCCACTCCAAACCAAGTATAATGTGTACGGGTCTCAGGAGACCAAGAATGTTTTACCTCTATAGGTCCTAGTAGGGTTTCCATACCATATCCAATAGCATAACCCGAATATTTGGGCGCTGAAATCCAGTCTGTCGTTTCAAAGAGACCGTTGCCTATATTGGCATAATTGGCCGTAAAATTGACGTGATTTTTCTTAAAGATTTCATAGTCCAACTGTATACTCCCTTTGATGTAGGAATTATCAAATAAATTGAGGTAATCATATCCAAAGAAAGGGACCACGTTTGTGGTTTCCGCAAAGCCATACCCTCCTAAGAAATAATTGAAAAAAGAGGCCTTAGGCTGAGAGCCGAAGGTCATTCCGACCTCGGAATGCAATTGTAGAGACAATCGCTTATAAATTCGTTTGACAAAACCTATTTCTGCATTTATTTGCGAAAAGGGTTCAAAATCACCATTGTAATCACTCGAATACACATATTGGGTGTAATCGCCTTTCATGATAAAGCCCTTGGTGGGGAAGTATTTATTATCATAACTGTCAAAGGTCACGTAAGCATGGCCCGCAACATAATGGCTCTTATCAAATATCGCTCGATCCAAACTGATGGTCTTGGATTGAACGTTTAAGTATCTGTGCTGAGCCCCTATTCCGATTAAAAATTTCTGTGCAAAGATGGTTTGAAAATATAAGCGGTTGGACAATTCTTCATAATCCATACTAATGCTACCCACAGCAATACCTTCCCTAATCAAATCGGGAAAGGGAACCGTTCGCGAAAACTTTTTTAGCTTCGAGGATAAACCCACGCTCCAATAAAAACCGTTGTCGATATAGTAATTAAAATTGTATCTGAAATTATCACCCAAAATTACATCCAAAGATGCCACGTCGTTTTTAAACAACAATTTTTTCTGTGTTAGATTGACCAAGGCGGCACTTTTGTACAAACCATCGTAGTGAAGCCCCAATTTTAAGTATCGTCGGACTGGATTTTCATCCAATCGAACCTGTAATATATCCTCTTCTCCATCTTGGACAAATTGGTAAGCAATACCACTAAAGTTTTGGGTACCGTTTAGGTTATCCACTCCCTTACCAAGTTGCTCGTAGGTGATTTTCGAATGGGATCTAAAGCCCAGTTTTCCTTGTACATAACTTGCCGTATAGGTTTCCAAAGGATTGGTGTCAATGGATGAAATGTGAAGTGTATCATTAAATTTAGGTACATAATGATCGCGAAAGGCATCAAAATTGCCTCCAATTTTCAGCAGCTCTTCTTTAGATAATTCTGCTGCTTCTTCTCCTTTTTTGATAATGTCCTTGCCGACGTCAAAAGAAACAACGTTATATCCAGCAATATCGGGTTTGATATAGATATCCGTTTTTTTCTTCTTGCGTTGCATCTGCCTGATGGTTGAGAAATTGGAAATCTGCAACAACAAATCAGTCGCTCCGGTGATGGTATTTCTATCTTTTAAACCGTCTTGAACATCTACCCCAATAACAATATCTGCCCCCATATCCCTTAATTCCTGTAAGGGATAGTTATTAACCACGCCTCCATCAATCAACATCACGCCATCAATTTCCACAGGCGAGTACAAAGACGGAAAAGCACCGCTGGCTAATATGGCTTGAGGTAGATTGCCCGATCGTAGAATTACAGGTTCGCCCGTTTCGGCATTGGTAGCTACACATAGAAACGGAATCTGAAGTTCATCGAAGTCTCTAACGTGTCGCACATGCGCCAACAACCTGCTCAATAAATTGTAGTTATACATCCCCTTAGACAGGGCTTTTGGGACACCGATTTTAAAGTTCTCAAAGGGTAAACTGACCGTATAAATCTCGTCGTTTTTCTTTTCGTAAAAGGACTTTGAAATTCGAGGTACATAATCTTGTATCAAAGCGTCAGAATCCACTTTCTGGAAGATGGAATCCAATTCTGTGGCGGTATAACCGGCCGCATACAACCCTCCAATAATCGCCCCCATACTGGTTCCGGCTATATAATCAACTTTAACCCCAGCTTCTTCAATCACCTTAAGCACACCGATATGAGCCAAGCCCTTTGCACCACCACCACTTAGCACTACTCCTATTTTCGGGCGCTCAGCTTCTTGCTCTTGAGCCACTACTACAGCTGTCATGCAAAAGAACACCAAAACAACCAAAAAGTTTTTCATATCTAAATACCTATTGACTTTTGAAATTAATGATGCCCTCATAGTAAGTGTTTTTTATTCCTTATTATAAAATTGGAGTATTTTTCTAGCCTTAGAAACCCCCACTACCGCTTCTAACTCTTTCTCCGTTGCTTCTTTTATTCGTTTTACAGATTTAAAATGCCCGATTAAAACCTCGGTGGTTTTTTCACCAATCCCAGGAATATCGTCTAACGAGGTCTGTATTGCCCCCTTACTTCTCTTGTCTCGATGGAAGGTAATTCCAAATCGATGCGCCTCGTTTCGAAGATACTGAATAACTTTCAAGGTTTCGGATTTTTTATCCAAATAAAGTGGAATATTATCTCCTGGATAAAACAATTCCTCCAATCGTTTAGCGATACCGATAATGGCGATTTTTCCACGAAGACCGAGTTCATCCAAACTCTTCAAGGCTGACGACAACTGCCCTTTACCGCCGTCAATAATAATCAACTGTGGCAACGGCTGATTTTCATCCATAAGCCGCTTATATCGCCTGTAAACCACTTCTTCCATCGAAGCAAAGTCGTTGGGACCCTCGACGGTTTTAATATTAAAATGTCTGTAATCTTTTTTACTGGGCTTTCCATCTTTAAACACCACGCAAGCAGCAACCGGATTGGTTCCCTGAATGTTAGAGTTGTCAAAACATTCGATGTGTCGAGGCTCTACACTCAAGCGCAAATCCTTTTTCATCTGCTGCATAATGCGATTAGCATGACGCTCCGGATCAACGATTTTCACTTGCTTCATCTGATCGAGTCGGTAGAATCGTGCATTGCGTTCCGACAAGTCCAGTATTTTCTTTTTATCACCCAACTTAGGTACAGTAATTACTAAATCTTTACCCAAATCTACCTCAAACGGTACGATGATCTCTTTGGACATTAGGTGAAACCGCTCACGCAATTCCACAATAGCCAATTCGAGCAATTCCAAATCGGTTTCGTCCAACTTTTTCTTCAGCTCCATCGTATGCGAGCGAATAATTGCCCCGTGCGAAACCTGTAAAAAATTGACATAAGCCATCGCCTCATCCGATGTAATGGAAAAAACATCAATATTGGAAATCTTGGGATTTATAATGGTGGAACGCGACTGGTAGTTTTCCAGGGTTTCCATTTTCTCTTTGATCTTCTGCGCCTCTTCAAACTTCATTTCCGATGCCAATCGCATCATGTGGTTTCTAAAATCTTTTAAACTCTCTTTGAAATTCCCTTTTAAGATCTCTCGAATCGCATCGATTTTTTTGGTGTATTCCACCTCGGTTTCATATCCCTCACACGGACCGTGACAATTACCAATATGATATTCCAAACAAACTTTGTACTTTCCAGCATTGATGTTGGTTAATGACAAATCATAAGCGCAGTTTCGCAAAGGATACAATTCTTTAATCAAGTCCAACAAGGTGTGCACCGTTTTACCGCTGGTATAGGGTCCGAAATATTCCGAACCGTCTTTAACCATGTTTCTAGTCGAAAACACCCTTGGAAAAGCCTCTCTTTTGATGCAAATCCACGGATAGGTTTTATCGTCTTTCAGCAATACATTGTATCTGGGCTGTAATCGCTTGATCAAATTGTTTTCCAACAATAAAGCATCGGTCTCCGTCGGAACAACAATGTGTTTGATAGAAACGATCTTTTTAACTAGAACATTGGTCTTACCGTTATCGTGAATTTTGTTAAAGTAGGAAGCTACGCGTTTACGAAGATTCTTAGCCTTACCGACATATAAGATTTTATCGTCCTTATCAAAATACTGATATACACCAGGTTCATCAGGCAGTGTCTTAATCTGTAATTCTAAAGAGGATGCGTACTTCATGGGAATATTGGTCTTCGCGTTTTATCACTAACAAAAGTAACGCCTTATCGTGGATAATTCAAATCAAGGGTTTAAATATAATTGTCGGGAACTTGCTTTTTAGTACATTTATATTTTAATAGCCTTCTATGAGAAACTCCAGAATAATTGAAATTTTAGATGAAAAAATAGCGCCAGGAGAAACGAAAACGATCAATTTAGAAATCGCTAAGTTTCACACTGCAACTCGCTTGAAAGTTCCCATCATCGTTTCCCGCTCCAAAACAGAGGGCCCAACGGTACTTTTATCGGCGGGCATACATGGTGATGAATTAAATGGAATCGATATCGTGCGTCAATTGATTCACAAAAAAATCAACATTCCAAAAACGGGAACCATCATCTGTATTCCAGTGATTAACATCTTTGGTTTTATTAATAAAACGCGTGAATTCCCAGATGGACGGGATCTCAATCGAGTATTCCCCGGTAGTAAAGTCGGTTCGTTGGCCAGTCAGTTTGCGCATTATTTGGTTAAACACATCTTGCCCTTAGTCGATTACGCAATAGATTTTCACGCCGGAGGAGCCAGTCGTTTTAATGCACCACAGATTCGCATTGCGCCTGGAAGTAAGGAACTCGATGAATTAGCCGGTATTTTTCACGCTCCCTTTGTACTGTATTCGAATTATATCACAGGATCTTTCAGGAATGCCTGCGCCAAGAGAAATGTGAAAATGCTGCTTTTTGAAGGCGGAAAATCTATGGACATCAACCGATCAGTATCCGATATGGGGGTTGCCGGCACCATACGCTTTCTCGATCACCTCGGAATGTTACGCCCCAATTTTAACGTTGCCGTAGTTGAAGAAAAAATCTGTTATATAGCCAAGTCATACTGGGTACGCGCCAAAAACTCTGGTTTGTTTCACAATCAAACCGCCATCGGCAGCTATGTTCATAAAGGCAGTGTGTTAGCCGTTATATCCGACCCTTATGGAAAGGGCGAACAACCCGTAAAAGCTCCCTATTCCGGATATATTATCAATACCAACGACGCATCAATCGTTTATCAAGGAGATGCGATTTTTCATCTATCCACATCCCTATTACAACATGACTAAAAAAGAATTGCGCCAAAAATATCAAGCGTTGCGCAACGCACTTTCGACCGCAGAGATTGATCAACTCAGTTTACAACTAGCCAATCGTTCTTTAGAGATGCCGATTTGGAATTATACCAATTACCATATCTTCCTTACCATTGAAGAAAAAAAAGAAATCAATACCGAATACCTACTGCATATTTTAGCTGGAAAAGATAAAAACATTGTCATTTCGAAATCCGATTTTACCGACGGAACCATGACTCATTATCTTTTAACCGATAATACCCGCATCCAGAAAAACGCCTACAACATACCGGAACCCGTAGGCGGTATCCAAATTTCAGACCAGCAAATCGACGTGGTGTTTATTCCACTATTGGCTTTTGATAATCTGGGTCACAGAGTGGGATATGGGAAAGGATTCTACGATCGCTTCCTCCTGAACTGCAAACCTGAAACTGTTAAAGTTGGACTTAGCCTGTTTGACAACGAAGAGTCTATAAATGACACTGTTGATACTGATATTCCACTGGATTACTGCATAACTCCCCATACGATTTACGCTTTTTAATAAATTCTGGCACAGCTATTGAATAGAAGCCTGTAGAAGGTCACTGATCTCCCAATCGCAAAGGTTTTAATTTAAACAACGATCCAGTAAAGGAAATATCAGATGACCGATAAAACAACAAATATCAGCTAGCTATGAAAAATTTTATTCTAAATAATTCGCGTTTATTAATTGTGGTGGTTTTGGCCAGTATCGGATTCAGTAGCTGTGTAGTGCACGAATCATCTCATCACAGAGGGAGAAGACCCGTCGTAATCGTTCAGGAATCCCATCCTAAACACAACAACAAATATAAAAACAAACACCACAAACCGAAAAAACACGACAAACACAGAAAACACGATAGAAGAGACTAAAAACAGCCTTTTTAACAAGTAAAACAATAAACTAGTTTCCCTGAAAGTGGTTGGAAGAGATTCCAGCCATTTTTTATTATTGGTATTTTTAGTCTTTAAAACTTGTAACTTTAAACAAGCTTCCTTTCAAGATGATGTAACAAGTTTCCAAGGTGCATCAAAAGACTAACACATCTACAATAAAACAATCATTTAACGCTTTTTAATAAATCCCAAAATACGATATTGTATCCCATTCCAATTTATCAAATGGACTGAGGCTGCTAGATTCTTTAGCATTAAACGAAACAACCCCGTTTGGTCTTGACCAAACGGGGTTGTTTTATTTATAACGAACAACGTTTATTTTTTAAAAGCTCTCTTGTTAAATGCAATTAAAATCCCTACACCAACTGAAATGGCTGCATCAGCGACGTTAAAAATCGCATTAAAGAAGGTAAAGTATTTTCCTCCCCAAATCGGCAACCAATTAGGTAGATATCCCTTCCATATCGGGAAGTAAAACATATCCACCACTCTTCCGTGAAACCAGCTCCCGTAAGGTTGATCCGAAAAGAGCGTAGCCACCTCATGATGGCTTTCATTAAAGATAACGCCGTAAAATACCGAGTCAATAATATTCCCAACCGCACCAGCTAGTATCAAAGAAACTGCAACAATCATAAAGGATGAAGCTTGTTTTTTAACCGCATCGTACAACCAGTATGCGATACCACCTACGGCAACAATGCGAAATAAGGTTAGGAATAGTTTTCCATAAGCCCCTGGAAGCTCTACACCCCATGCCATCCCTTCATTTTCAATAAAATGGATTCGAAACCAATCCCAAACAAAAACCTCTTCATCGAGAAGAAAATTTGTTTTAATATATATTTTAGACCATTGATCTATCAAAAGAACAGCGATCACTAGCAGTGAAGCTTTTTTAAGTGTCATTTTTTATGATTTGGCAACAAATGTAAATTATTATTCTGAGAGATAAAAAAAACGCTCTTAATATAGAGCGTTTTTTATTTTCAAGTTTATCGTTGTAGGTTTTTTGCCTCGATACTCATCGTAGCGTGTGGCACCAACTTCAATCGTTCTTTGTTGATCAATTTCCCAGTCACCTTACAGATTCCATAGGTTTTGTTTTCAATGCGGATCAACGCATTTTTCAAATCTCTAATAAACTTCTCTTGACGGATCGCCAATTGAGAGTTTGCTTCTTTCGACATGGTTTCACTTCCTTCCTCGAAAGCCTTAAACGTCGGCGATGTATCATCGGTTCCGTTGTTCAAATCATTCATGTAGGCACTTTTGATCAGTTCCAAATCAGCTTGCGCCTTTTCGATCTTTTTCAAAATTAATTCTTTGAATTCTGTCAAATCAGCATCAGAGTAACGGATATTTTCTCCTATCATAACATGCTTATTTTAAAATTAATACTCTAGTTTTAAGTTCGTCAAATTCAATCTCTACACCATCTAAAACTTCTGATACGAATTCTAATGTGTGTGTTAAAGTTTCTGACTTGATGTAGTTTTCATTAGCCAAAACAGCTTCTTTAATCACTGCTTGATCCTGTAAAACTACCTTGATCTTATCGGTAACCTCCAATCCAGCGTCTTTACGCAGATTTTGGATACGATTGATCAATTCTCTCGCGATACCTTCTTTACGAAGCTCTTCTGTAATCGTAATATCTAAGGCAACAGTAATTCCATCGGAATTAGCAACTAACCAACCTTCGATATCTTGAGACGTAATTTCGACGTCCGAGAGTGTTAATATAATACTATTTTCTGCTAATTGTACATAAATATTTCCGTTTTTTTCGATTTCGGAAATCTCGTTTGGCGTAAAAGCCTGTATCTTACTAGCAATCAACCCCATATCTTTACCGAAGCGCGGACCTAAGGTTTTGAAATTTGGCTTGATTTGTTTGACCAATACCCCGGAAGCATCGTCAATCAATTCCACTTCTTTCACATTCACCTCAGCCATAATCAAGTCAGACACAGCTAGTAACTCCTGTCTTTGCAATTCATCCAATACGGGAATCATCACTTTTTGTAACGGCTGACGCACCTTGATCATCTCCTTTTTACGCAGGGATAAAACCAAAGACGAAACCGTCTGAGCTTTTTCCATTTTGCTCTCTAAACTCTTATCGATAAACGACTCATCGTATTTAGGGAAGTCTGCCAAATGTACCGATTCGAAAGATTCCTTAGCTGTAGTTTGTGTTAAGTCTTTGTAAAGCTTGTCCATGAAAAACGGTGCTATAGGCGCCGATAATTTAGCTACTGTCGTCAAACACGTATATAGAGTTTGATAAGCTGCTATTTTATCTGTTGCGTATTCGCCTTTCCAGAATCTTCTTCTACATAAACGCACATACCAGTTACTTAAATTTTCTTGTACGAAGTCTGATATAGCCCGAGCCGCTCTAGTCGGTTCATAATCGGCATAGAATGCATCTACATTTTTTATTAAAGTATGCAGTTCCGATAGGATCCAACGGTCAATTTCTGGTCGCTGCTCTAAAGGCACTTCAGCTTCACTATAATTAAAACCATCGATATTGGCATAAAGCGAAAAGAACGAATACGTATTGTATAAGGTTCCAAAGAACTTTCTTCTAACCTCAGCAATACCGTCTACATCGAACTTTAAGTTGTCCCACGGGTTTGCATTGGAAATCATATACCAACGTGTCGCATCTGGTCCATAGGTTTGTAAGGTCTCAAACGGATCTACCGCATTCCCCCAACGTTTAGACATTTTCTGTCCGTTTTTATCTAATACCAAACCGTTTGACATGACGTTTTTATAGGCATTGGTATCAAAAACCAGAGTGGAAATCGCGTGTAAGGTATAGAACCAACCTCTGGTTTGATCTACGCCCTCTGCGATGAAGTCTGCTGGAAAAGCTTTATTGTCATCGATCATCTCTTTGTTCTCAAACGGATAATGCCATTGTGCATACGGCATCGATCCAGAATCAAACCATACATCGATCAAATCACTCTCGCGTTCCATCGGTTTACCCGATGCAGACACCAAGATAATTTTATCCACCACATTTTTATGCAAATCTACCAAGTCGTAGTTTTCTTCAGACATATTCCCAACTTCAAAGCCCTCAAATGGATTGCCCTGCTGTATACCTGCTTCCATAGACTTGTTGATCTCCTTCATCAATTCCTCCACCGAACCAATGATGATCTCCTCAGACTTGTCTTCTGTTCTCCAGATTGGCAATGGGATTCCCCAATAGCGCGATCTGGATAAATTCCAATCATTGGCATTCTTTAACCAGTTTCCAAAACGGCCTTCACCTGTGGATTTCGGCTTCCAATTGATCGTTTCGTTTAAGTCAAACATACGGTCCTTAACCTCCGTTACTTTGATAAACCAAGAGTCCAATGGATAGTATAAAATCGGTTTGTCCGTTCTCCAACAATGTGGATAACTGTGAACATATTTCTCTACTTTAAAAGCTTTGTTTTCTTCCTTTAATCGGATCGCTATCTCCACGTCTACGGAACGTTCTGGAGCCTGACCATCATCATAATACTCGTTTTTCACATATTTGCCCGCCATATCTCCCATAGCACTAACAAAACGTCCTTGTAAATCTACCAAAGGCACTGCGTTTTCTTGTTCGTCCAAGATCAGCATCGGCGGTACTTCTGGTATTGCTTCTTTAGCAACACGAGCATCATCTGCTCCAAATGTAGGAGCGGTATGTACAATACCCGTTCCATCTTCTGTGGTCACAAAGTCTCCAGCAATTACTCTAAATGCATTTTCTGGATTTTGATACGGTAAGGTATAGGCCATTAATTGCTCATAGGTTGTACCTACTAAATCAACTCCCTTAAATTCCTTAATCTCGCAATACGGTATTTTTTTATCGTTAGCGGTGTAAGCTGCAAGTTCTTCAACTGTCGCAACAGCGGTGTATTTACCCGCAAATTGTTTTCCCACTAAGGCCTTGGCCAAAATCACCTGAATAGGCTCAAACGTATATTGATTGAAAGTCTTCACCAATACATAGTCGATTTTTGGTCCAACTGTCAAAGCGGTATTGGACGGTAATGTCCATGGCGTTGTAGTCCATGCCAAGAAATGTATCGATCCGTATCCCTTTAAAAACTCTGGTAAATTGTCTTCCTTCGCCAAGAACTGTGCTACGATCGTAGTATCCGTTACCTCTCTATAACTTCCCGGTTGATTGACTTCATGAGTCGATAAGCCCGTACCCGCTTTAGGAGAGTAAGGCTGAATCGTATATCCCTTATACATCAAATCCTTGTCGTAAATCTGTTTGAGCAACCACCAAACGGTTTCCATGTATTTGGATTTATAAGTCACATACGGATCTTCCATATCAACCCAATATCCCATCTGCACGGTCAATTCGTTCCATAAGTCGGTATAGCGCATTACGGTTTTCTTACAAGCTTCGTTATATTCTTCAATGGAAATTTTCGTTCCGATGTCTTCTTTGGTGATTCCCAATTCCTTTTCAGTTCCCAATTCTACCGGCAAACCGTGGGTATCCCAACCGGCTTTACGCTTTACTTGAAATCCTTTTTGGGTTTTATAACGGCAAAAAATATCTTTAATCGCACGAGCCATTACGTGGTGAATACCCGGTTTTCCGTTAGCCGAAGGAGGTCCTTCAAAAAACACAAACGGTTGATTACCCTCTCTGGTGGTAATGCTCTTTTCGAATATAGATTGTTCCTCCCAAAACTGCAGCATTTCTGCAGCTACATTTGTCAAATCTAGACCTTTATATTCTGTAAATTTCGTGCTCATTATATTTTTTTTCAAAATCAGTAGTGCGAAATTAAACAATTTCAACTAATTATCCCCTCCCTTATAATAGTAAAAGTCTACCAAAAAAAGAATATCGCCGTTTTCAATTGCTATTCGGCATTTAATCGGCTTCATCCTGCCTAATTTCACTGATTTTTTGGTGTTAAAAATCAAACTCCATCCCTTTTCAACAGCTAAAAAAACCCCTTTGATCTCGAATTTTACTAAAAACAACGAGGTCCCCAATAGTGAGGACCTCATCGTTTACTAGAATCTTGCACAGACTATATCGGTTTTTAACTTCTAAGTATAGCCCGACAAGTCTAAACGTTATTTCTTCGTAAAATCACCTACGTAAATCGTAGTTAACTGCTCTGGTTTTACATATTTTTTCAACGCGCTATTAACTTCTTTTAAACTTAGTTTTTCTACTTTTTGTTCTAATTGATCATAATCATCCAACAACGCTCCTTTCAATAAATAGTCCTGAGATAATTGTAATAACATGTCATCATTACCTAAGTCCGTTTTTCGAGACACCTTCCAACTGTTGATATTCTCTTTTAATTCGGTTTCCGTAAATCCGTCTTTTACAGCAAGAGCCACTTCCTCTTTTAAAGCATTTTCTACAGCCTTCTTTTTTGTTGGATTAAAAAAGGCATACCAACCCCACATCGCTACATCATTATCCTGAGGCACCGAAACATAGGATCCCGCTCCATAACTGATTCCCTCCTTCTCTCTCAATCGCTTTGGAATTCTAGCACCTAGAAAACCTCCACTACCCAAGATTTCGTTTGCCATCATAAGGGCTGGATAGTCCGCAGACTTGGTGTCCATTTTAAAGCTTATTCTTCCTGTTGCTGTCGCGTTTTCTTTATCTACGGTTACCCAATCTTTATCTATTTTTGAAGTCGCAAAGAAAGTAGGATGGATTTTTTCATACTTTATTTGAGAATGCAATCCCTTAAACACCTTATCAAGCAAGACTGGCAAAGTGGAAGCATCAGCTAGACCTATAACGGTTCCCGCGCCTTGCGATGCGTCGAGAATTGTTTTATAAAACTCCACTATTTGACTTCTCGTCACCGCTTCAACCTGTTCGATCGCCTCCGGTATAGAAGGTGTATAAAAGATGCTCGTTTTTGGATATGGATTCGTCATTCGACCAATTTCTCTAAAAGCCAGAGATTGAGGATCGTTCAAAATCCCCTCATAAAAGGTTTTGTACGAGCTTTTAGTCTTAACCAATTCCGACTCTGGAAAAACGGATTCCGTCAGGAGCTGGCCAACGATCTCCATAGTTTCGGTAAAAGTATTGTTGTAACTACTTACATACACCTGTAGGTTCTGCCCACTGAATTGAAAATAGACCGATGATTTCAATATATTCAAACGATCTTTAATTTGCTCTTTGGTTTGACTAGTGGTGCCCGCATTAAGCAAACTCGCCATCATACCTGCCACCATACCTTTGTTTTCCAAAGCCTTACTATTACCCATCGGCAACATAAAAGAGGCATTGATCTGATTCCCCTTTAACTGTTTTTCTAAAGTAGCATACTTAAAGCCGTTACTTAATTTCCCCTCGTTATAATGCGCCTTCACATTAGCAATTGACGATTCAAATGGAGCAGCATCTGCCTCTTGTTCCTTACCTACGTAATTGGTTGTCAATGCGGCGATATCCGATTTCAAAAATTCTTTGGCTTTGGTTCTCTTTTCATCTTTTGATGGTATAAACACCCCAACGGTACGGTTATTGGTTCTAAAGTAGTTTTCTGCTACCCTTTTCACCTCTTCTTTGGTCATTTTTTCGATATAATCGCGATATAATAGTCCCAATCTGTAATCTCCAGCACCAACGATTTCCGTCAAACTAATCGCATACGAAATGGTATTGTTTTTATTGTCTTCAAGTTGTTTGATCAGTTTGGCTTTAGCACGTTCGACATCCTGATCTGTAAAATCGATTTTCGATACTTTATCCAACTCCAATCTCAGGTCATTTTTGACTTGCTGTATATCTTTATCCATAGGAACTTGCAATCCAAAATACACAAAACTAGCATCGCGAACTTCCGGTTGGTATGCGTAAATCGCGGACGCCTTATGCGTTTCTACTAAGGCTTTATACAGGTAACCCGAAGGATTGTTGGTTAGTATCTCACTTAAAACATCTAAAGTCGCATAGTCACTATCGGCATAGGAAGCGGTATGATACATTGCCCCTACAAATTGGCTGTCACCAGCTCTCTTTAATTCAACTAATTTCTCTCCATCCTGAGCGGGTTCTACCGTCAAAATCTCTTCGAGTACACGCGCGGGTTTCGGTATTACTGAGAAATATTGCTCGATATACTTCAAGGCTTTATCCTCCTCAAATTTTCCTGCGACGATTAAAGTTGCATTGTCGGGCTGATAATACTTTTCATAGAATTTTCGAAGCTGTGACGCCTTCACTCGCTCTACATCTTCTTTAGAACCAATCGTGCTGTTACCGTAATTATGCCATAGATAACCCGCAGACACCACCTTTTCCATCAATACTGAGGACGGATAGTTTTCGCCGATCTCAAACTCGTTGCGCACCACAGAGAATTCTTTATCTAAATCCGATTGAATCAGCGTAGCATTTAACATCCTATCAGCCTCCATTTCTATACTCCACTTTAAATTTTCTTCGGAATACGGAAAGATTTCGTAATAGTTTGTTCTGTCATAATAAGTCGTACCGTTGGCATTTCCCCCTTTATCAGATAACATTTTCTTTATATCACCCATATTCTTCGTACTCTTAAAAAGCATGTGCTCTAATAAATGAGCCATACCCTTTTCTCCATAGCCTTCATGTTTGGAGCCAACCTGATAGATGATATTCACCACCATATTACTCTGTGACGGATCCGGAATTAGCAACACCTGAAGTCCGTTACTCAACCGGTATTCCTTGATACCCTCAACCGCAGCGACGAACTGCGGTTTTTCTGCCTTTTGAGCGAAACCATCAATGGAAACCATCAATGTACCTACACATAAAAGCCCAAGCAAAACTCTTTTCATAAAATTTTTATTAGTTTAATAGATACGGAAGATAACTTATAATATGTTTAATATTTGTTAAAACCCAAAAAACACCTAACAATATACTTATAAAAAGCATTAAATAACCCTTATTTAAAAAACAAAACCCGCTGTATTTACAATACAACGGGTACTTTTTATGATTTTTATGTCTTTTTTAAGGGATCCGCTGATAGACATCGGTATAACAATCGTAACATTGTCCACGTAGAATCAATTGACCTTCTTGGATCGATATCGATTCGGGTATCGAGGAATCGCCTTTTAAAATGTCCTGGGGTTCAGAACTCTCAATAACCCGCCCTTTTTCAATGGTATAGTTCTGCTGTGATTTTTGCTGGCCGTTTTCCAATCGGGTCATTTTATCCTGCTCCAATAACAAGACCTGCTCTTTTTTCTTAATATCGAAATTAGTAACCGAACCCGTAAAACCTCCGGAACGCTGTATCAAGACCCAAGTACCCAAATGAGATTGGTCTTTTGTATCCGTTTGTTTGAAAGAACCACAACTTATAATCATAAGCGTTAAACTTAGGAATAGTATTTTTACTGCCATAGGGATTTTAAATTTTTTAGTATTGTCAAGATTAGCACTTTTTTAGTAATTCTAGTTAAGAATCTTGATTTTTATTCTTATCTACCAAACGAAAGCAATGTCTTTATAGAATTTAAATTTCTGCGCAGTTGTAAGTAAAAGATTAGCTATAGTAGCGCAGTCGTTTTCAGGGCCTACCGACAATAAATCATACACTGTCTGTGCACCAGAATAAACATTCTTTTTTTATTCTTAATGCAAGCAAAAAACCTCAATATAATGGAGTGTTCTTGTATGTAATATAAATCGCACAGAAAGGATCGTGCGTTAGCCTAGCCGAATATTTTAATACTCGCGCACCAGCCGGGGATTTTTTGTTACTAATTGGCACGAGCAAGATGCTGGCGACCAATGTCATTTAGTTTAGTGAGAAAGTATTTATTCACAATTTAATTTAGGTGTTTTTATAATTCCTAAATTGGTGATAACTCTTTTATACTTCTTCAAATTATTTTTACAAAAATAATACTTAGCTCCTTTTTTATCGTCTTCTATTGAGTAATCCAAAACATAAAACCCATATTTTTCTTCATCTTGAATCAAGTTACGAGACTCAAGAACACCTAATATTTCTTTATTACTTTGATGATTAGAATCACTCCAAATAAACAATTTGTTTTGGTGTATAAAAAACCTATTGGGAAGCTTATTTTCCTCAAACTTTTTCTCTTTAGAATACAGAAATTTATTTTCAGAATCCCCAATAATACTAATAAAATACAAGTTTTCTTCAAGGATTTTATATCTTATTCTAAAAACACTATCATGATTAAACAAGTTTGTTTTAGAAAAGTCAATAATGCTATTTTCAATTGCTGCTTCATAATTTCCATTACTTCGGAGTTGAGTCTTATAAGATGTACAACCCATCATAAAAAAGTACATAAGTATAAGTAAATATTTCATCTATATGAAGATTTAGTAATTAGTAAAATTTATAATATGTGGTTTTTCACCACCCGTATTAGCAGGATGTGTCAAAATATATGATTTTATTTGAGGGTCAATTTTCATTGCCTCATCCCTCGACATTAAATCTCTCTCAGAAGGATTAAAACGAGGGGATTCATTAGGATGAGTATGGAAAAATCCTTTTACCTTATAACTATTATATTCCTCCATTGAATTAGAAATTTTTCCTATCCCACTAATTCCTTTAGATTTTGTTGATGTATATGTATTATTCTGATACCCTCCTAAGGTTATATGAGTTACATTATCGGTGCCGTTATTTGAAAAATACGCTCCTCCAATTTCTCTACCTACATAATCAGCTAATTCTAAGGCAAATCTTTCAACTCCTTCCTTAGTTGCATTTCCGTTTCCTCCAACACTAACAACAGTACTGTCGGTTTTTAAATTCATTCCGTCAGATAAAATACCTTTGTCAATATTATCAATAGCAACTTTAGGATTCCCTTTTCTATCAGTTTTCACATCACCTTTACCATTAGTAGCTAATATTCTATCAGGTTTATCATTCGTTTCTCCAACTTGTTTTACATCTCCAGTTTTTCTATTTAAAGTATAATCTGTTTCCGCAGCCATCCCCCGCTGCCGCACGAATCCTTTCGTGTGGCAATACAACATACTAATAGCTCCCTCTTAAAACTCAAGTTTTATACAAAAACCCGGATTCCTTTTTGGCTTAGTCAAAAGACTTACTCATATAAACCACGCGAGAGGACCCATAAATCCGCAACTGACTGTTAATAAAAAAGGTAAATATTTAATAGTCAATTCTTTGCGATCTTAATGTAATCACCTA
>NZ_JALJZV010000019.1 GCF_024171535.1 Flavobacterium sp. HSC-61S13
TCGTAATTTGAGAGTCGTAATTTGAGAGTCGTAATTTGAGAGTCGTAATTTGAGAGTCGTAATTTGAGAGTCGTAATTTGAGAGTCGTAATTTGAGAGTCGTAATTTGAATGCGATTTTTGTTGTTAAGTTTGTTTTTTTATTTGATAATCAGTATACTAGTCCTCGTAAACTATTATATTGGAACATTATGAAAACACATAGGAATTTAGATGTTTGGAATAAATCAATACAATTAGTCACGGATATATATATGGTTACGAAGGCTTTTCCTCGGGAGGAGGTATATGGTTTGACCAATCAAATAAGGAGATCGGCTATATCAATTCCATCAAATATCTCAGAAGGATCAGCTAGGAAAGGATCTAAAGAATATATTCAATTTTTGTATATAGCCTTAGGTAGTAAAAATGAGTTGGAGACACAGGTTATTATTGCTTTTAATCTTGATTTTATTTCATTAGAGCAGCAAGAGGATCTGCTGTTTAAAATCGAAAATATTGGAAAAATGTTGAGTGGGTTGATAAAATATGTAAAAAGTAAGGAGCTTTAATCTTTCCTGACTTTCGATTACCAACTTACGACTCACGATTTTCGAAAAAAAAACCCGCAAAAAGCGGGTTTTTATATTAAGTAAGATAAAGCAGATTTGACAAACGTTTATTTTATTTTCGTGATGATAGCTGAAAAAGCTTCAGGGTGGTTCATAGCTAAATCTGCAAGAACTTTACGGTTCAATTCGATGTTGTTAGCTTTTACTTTCCCCATGAATTGTGAATAGCTTAAACCGTGAAGTCTAGCTCCAGCGTTTATACGCATAATCCACAATGCACGAAAGTTTCTCTTTTTTTGTTTTCTATCACGGTAAGCGTAAACCATGGCTTTTTCAACCGCGTTTTTAGCTACTGTCCAAACGTTTTTACGTCTTCCAAAGAAACCTTTGGCTTGCTTCAATATTCTTTTTCTTCGTGCTCTTGAAGCAACTGAATTTACTGATCTTGGCATATTTTAAATGTATTTTTGTAGTGGGCGGTTTTTTTCAAACACTTCTAAAGTTTTCTTTGCGCCACTCCAGGGTTATTAAATGATGTTAACCGTAAACAACGATTAGATTAATCTCAATTGTTGTTTAATGCTTTTCATATCTGATTGGTGAACCAAACCAGAATGTGTTAAAGCTAATTTACGCTTTTTAGATTTTTTAGTCAAAATGTGACTTTTAAAAGCATGTTTTCTCTTAATCTTTCCAGAACCAGTCACTTGAAAGCGTTTCTTGGCACTAGATTTAGTTTTCATTTTAGGCATTTTGTTCCTAGGTATTTGTGTTTATCTTACTTAATTATTTTGAAAATCCCGAATCGGAATTTTATTTTTTCTTTTTAGGAGCGATGAACATAGTCATTCTTTTTCCTTCCAGAACCGGCATGGATTCAACCTTACCAAATTCCTCCAAATCTTGTGCTAATCTCAGCAATAGAATTTGTCCTTGATCTTTATAGATGATAGAACGTCCTTTAAAGAATACGAATGCTTTTAATTTAGATCCCTCTTTAAGGAATTTAACCGCATTTTTCTTTTTAAATTCATAATCATGTTCATCAGTCTGAGGTCCAAAACGAATCTCTTTTACCGTAATCTGTGTAGATTTGGCTTTAAGCATTTTGTCCCGTTTCTTTTGCTCATAAAGAAATTTTTTGTAATCTATAATCTTACAAACGGGAGGCGCTGCATTGGGTGAAATTTCAACCAAGTCCAATTCTTGTTGCTCAGCCATCTGTAATGCTTGAGATGTTTTGTAAACACCTAATTCAACATTCTCTCCGACAAGTCGAACTTCAGGGACTCTAATTGCACTGTTAATACGATGCAAGTCTTTCTTTTCTACTCGGGGTTTCATCCCTCTATTATTTCTTATTGCTATGGCCTTATAATTTTAGTGCTTGTTTGACAAGCTGGTTATACTTTATTTAAAACGGTTGAACAGAACGGTTTACTTCATCTTTTACAAGTTGAATAAATTCTTCTATTTTCATCGTCTGATTTGACTTTCCATCATCTCCGTGTCTACGCACAGAAACCGTTCCATTTCGCTCTTCTTCTTCTCCTACAATCAGCATAAACGGGTACTTTTGAACTTCTGCCTCTCTAATCTTTCTACCAATCGTTTCATTTCGGTGATCGTTCAGGGCGCGAATTTCGTCATTTTCTAGCAAATCTAAAACTTTTTTAGCATATATTTCATATTTCTCACTCAAAGACAGTATGATAGCCTGATTCGGCATCAACCAAAGTGGGAAATTTCCTGCTGTATGCTCTAAAAGAATAGCGATAAAACGTTCCATTGAACCAAAAGGGGCTCTGTGAATCATCACCGGACGGTGCAATTCATTGTCAGACCCTTTGTAAGTCAAGTCAAAACGCTCCGGTAAATTGTAATCCACCTGAATGGTTCCCAATTGCCAGTTTCTTCCCAAGGCATCCTTAACCATAAAGTCTAACTTAGGACCGTAGAAGGCAGCTTCGCCTGTTTCAATCACATAATTTAAACCTTTGTCTTTGGCGGCATTGATAATCGCTTGTTCCGCTTTTTCCCAGTTTTCTAAAGAACCGATATACTTATCTGGTGTGTTCAAATCACGTACAGATACTTGTGCTGTAAAGTTCTCGAAGCCCAAAGAGCTGAAAACGTATAAAACCAAGTCTATTACTTTTTTGAACTCTTCGTCCAATTGATCTGGAGTACAGAAAATATGGGCATCATCTTGAGTGAAGCCTCTCACACGGGTTAAACCGTGTAATTCACCAGATTGCTCGTATCTATAAACGGTACCAAATTCAGCATATCTCTTTGGTAGGTCTTTATACGACCAAGGTTTGGTATTGTAAATCTCACAGTGGTGAGGACAGTTCATCGGTTTTAATAAAAACTCTTCTCCTTCTACAGGAGTGTGGATCGGTTGGAAGCTGTCGGCACCGTATTTGGCGTAATGGCCAGAGGTAACATACAATTCCTTTTGTCCGATATGTGGTGTTACTACTTGTTCGTAACCCGCTTTTTTCTGAGCTTTTCTCAAGAATTGTTCCAGACGATCGCGCAAAGCAGCTCCTTTAGGTAACCACAACGGTAAACCTTGACCTACTTTTTGTGAAAAAGCAAACAATTCTAATTCTTTACCTAGTTTTCGGTGATCGCGTTTTTTAGCTTCCTCTAATAGGGCTAAATACTCTGTTAAGTCTTTTTGTTTTGGAAATGAAATCCCGTAAACACGTGTTAACTGTTTGTTTTTCTCATCACCTCTCCAGTAAGCCCCAGCAATGGAAAGTACTTTAAAAGCTTTGATGATTCCCGTGTTTGGAATATGACCTCCACGACATAAATCTGTAAAAGTAGCATGGTCACAGAAGGTAATTGTACCGTCTGCTAAATTTTCGATCAACTCAACCTTGTAAGGGTTTTCTTCTTTTTTATAAAAATCTAATGCTTCTGCTTTAGTAGCAGAGCGCATAGTGAATTCGTGTTTTCCTCTAGCGATTTCGAGTACCTTATCTTCAATTTTTTTGAAATCGGCATCGGTTACTTTGTTGTCTCCAAAATCTACATCATAGTAGAATCCATTTTCAATGGCGGGTCCGATGGTTAATTTGATACCTGGATACAATTCCTGTAAGGCTTGTGCCATAACGTGAGAAGTAGAATGCCAAAAAGCTTTTTTACCCTCAACATCATTCCAGCTAAATAAAACTAAACTACCGTCGGTCGTCAGTGGTGTGGTCGTTTCGATGGTGGTACCATTGAAGTTTGCAGAAATGATATTTCTGGCTAAACCTTCGCTTATACTTTGTGCAACATCAAAAGGAGTGCTTCCTGAAGAAAACTCCTTCACTGAACCGTCTGGTAATGTAATTTTTATCATAATTAACTTTAAAATAATATAAGGTGCAAATATACTGTTTTTACTCTATCCGTACAACTTTATAGCGCAGCAAGATCGTTGATTTAGCGTCAAAAATAAGTATTTTCTACCTTTGTAGGTGTTATCGATTTAATTTTCTAAAAGAAAACTTAAAAAAACGGTCAAATTCAAGGCTGTTTTGTTTTTAAATTGTTATTTTACGACCTAATTTTACAGGGCTTTGAACGAATTTTCTATTATAATTTACGATAGGTCTCATTTTGAGGAATGGAATAATTTTATTGCCAAGGCAAAAAATGCAACTTTTTTGTTTCATCGGGATTTTATGGAGTATCATCAGGATCGATTCACCGATTATTCATTGATGGTTTATAAGAAGGATATTTTAGTGGCTGTTTTACCTGCTACGGTTGAAAAAGACGTGTTGACCTCGCATGCAGGCTTGACTTATGGCGGTTTGATTTGTGCGTCAAACATCAGGTCTCAGACTTTTTTTGAAGCTTTTGCGACGGTGTTAGAATTTCTGGAACAGCGTCAGATCAGCAATCTGGAAATAAAGGTAATACCGGTAATGTATAATACTGATTTCGCCGATGAACTCGAGTATATTTCTTTTGTGACTGAAGCGACTTTAAGGCGTCGTGATTTGTTGTCGGTAATCGATTTGGCAAAACCGACCAGTTTTGGAAGTAATAAAAAGTCTGAAATAAAGAAGGCGATCAAGAATCATTTGACCGTGTTGGAAACGGACGATATGAGTGATTTTTGGGAGCAAGTATTAGTTCCGAATTTGGAGCGTAAATATCACAAATCACCTGTTCATACTTTGGAGGAGATTCAAATATTGAAAGGTTTTTTTCCGAATCAAATTCGGCAGTTTAACGTGTACGCTGATCGGATTATCGGCGGAGCTATGGTTTTTGAAACGGAAACTACAGCACATGTTCAATACATTGCTGGAGTGGATGGCTATAATAATTTGGGAGGACTGGATTTACTCCATGCGCATTTGATCGAAAACGTATTTGCCGGTAAGCAATTTTTTGACTTCGGTATTAGTAATGAGGAAGAGGGGCGAAAGCTGAACAAGGGTTTATTGTACTGGAAGGAAGGGTTTGGTGCTAGAGCTGTGGTTCAAAATTTTTATAGAATTAAAACTACAAACCATTTAAAATTGAAACAGCTATGGATTTAATTCCGTTTTTAAACTTACAAAAGATCAATCAGCCTTTTGAAGTAGCTTTTTTGGATAAGACGAAGCAGCTTTTTGAAAAAGGATGGTTTGTGCTTGGTGATGAAGTCATGAGTTTTGAACATGACTTTGCCAAGTATTGTCGGGTACCTTTTTGTGTGGGAGTGGGAAATGGCTTGGATGCCTTAATGTTGATTTTCAGGGCTTATATAGCTATGGGGAAACTGCATAAGGGAGACGAGGTTATTGTTCCTGCGAATACGTATATAGCTAGTATTTTGGCTTTGATTCACAACGATTTAGTTCCAGTGTTGGCAGAACCGGATTTGGATACCTATAATTTGTCTTTAGAATCTGTTAAGGAGAAGATAACCGATAAAACCAGGGCTATTTTAATGGTGCATCTTTATGGGCAGATTTCTGAAGCTCAGGAGATGGTTGATTTTGCACGTGAAAATCATTTGCTTTTAATCGAAGATGCTGCCCAAGCACACGGAGCTGTTTTTGGAGAACACTTTGCGGGATCAATTGGCGATGCTGCTGGATTTAGTTTTTATCCCGGTAAAAACCTTGGAGCCTTAGGAGATGCGGGTTGTGTAACGACTCACGATGCGCTACTTGCCGAAAAAATTAGAATTTTAAGGAATTATGGTTCAGAAATTAAATATCAAAATAAATTATTGGGTTTTAACTCGCGTTTAGACGAGATTCAAGCAGCTTTTTTAAATATTAAGCTACCTTTTTTAAACCAACACAACCACGAACGTCAAATCATCGCTCACCGATATTTGACAGAAATCGATAATTACAAGATTATTTTACCCAAAGTAGTCGATAGAAAAGCGCATGTTTTTCATCTGTTTGTAGTGCGGGTTTCTGATCGAATTGCATTTCAGAATTTTTTATTGAAAAACGACATACAGACCCTGATACATTACCCTATACCGCCGCATCATCAAAAAGCGATGGCTTCCTATCGAAAAATGCATTTACCCGTGACGGAGCTTATCCATCAAGAAGTGGTTAGTATACCGATGAGTCCGGTGTTGACAGAGCAAGAAGTGAGTCACATTATCGATGTTATAAACAGTTACTAACTATTGAATGCTTTTAGAAAAATAATATCCAGCAAGCTTTTTCAGGTGAGTATTTTAAATAATATCAACTTGTTGATTCGCATGTTGACCGGTATAATAACCGCCAAATTAATTGCGGTTTATGTTGGGCCCGCCGGAATGGCTTTGATGGGGAATTTTCGGAATTTCCTAACTTCTCTTGAGTCGGTATCTACCTTGGGATTTCAAAATGGAATCGTCAAGTATATTTCGGAATACCGGACGGATGAACAGAAAAAGTCTCAGTTCATAGCGGTTTTGGTGGTAGCTATTGCGATTTTCTCGCTGTTGATTAGTGGGGTTTCTTTTGTTTTTCGGCAACGGTTAAGCGATTATATCTTTGATGAAGGATTGTCCTTTTCGTTTTTATTTGTTGTTTTGGCCTGTGTTTTTCCCATTCAAGCATTTAATATTGTTTTTATATCCATCATCAACGGTTTAGAGCGTTATAGAACCTTGATGACGATCAATATCGTTGGCAATTTATTGGGGTTTGCTATAAGTGCTTTGTTGGTGTATTATTGGACTTTAAACGGGGCGTTGTTGGCACTGATGTTAGCACCTGCTTTTGTAGGGTTGATTTCCTTTGTCGGTATTCGGAAGGATTTAATAAATAGTCTAAAAATAGACCGCAGATCGTTTAACTTTCAACTGCTGAAACCTTTATTTGTCTATTCGATCATGGCGTTGTTTACGGGTTTTGTAGCACCGCTGGTGTCTTTTTATATACGAACATACCTCATTGATCATCAAGGTATCGATGCAGCGGGTTATTGGGAAGCAACCAATAGGATATCCAATTTTTATATGATGTTTATAAATTCGCTGATTGCGGTATATTTTTTACCCAAATTGTCTTTGGGGAATCGCGAAATTATTAGAAAAGAAATCAAGTACTACTTCATTTGGATATTGCCGATCTTCGCATTGGGTTTATTGATGATATATCAATTTCGAACTGCGGTAATCACGCTGTTGATGTCTGAGGAATTTTTAGCGGTATCGTATATCTTATCCTGGCAATTACTGGGAGACTTTTTCAAAGCGGTCTCGTTGATTTTTGGTATACTGTTTTATGCTAAAAGGATAGTCATTGCTTATCTGATTACGGAAAGCTTATCGTTTCTGACTTTGGTAATGTCGAGTGTTTTTCTGATTGATCATTATGG
The DNA here is from genome assembly GCF_024171535.1 of Flavobacterium sp. HSC-61S13. Taxonomy (GTDB): domain Bacteria; phylum Bacteroidota; class Bacteroidia; order Flavobacteriales; family Flavobacteriaceae; genus Flavobacterium. The sequence continues at coordinate 7,390 of NZ_JALJZV010000019.1, forward strand.
TATTGAAGGAGCTACGATGGCGCACGCCTGTACTTATTTTATTTATTTAGGACTTTTGATCTTTTATTTTAGGAAAAAGATTTAGTTCTTTAGCTATTGATTGCAGTAGGTGTGGCGGTTATTGTAGATATTGAAAATCGCCCAGATAGCTGTGTTGTTTAATAAATTAGTTTTTAAATCATGAATATTCGCATTATAGATCTTCCGAAAATCGAAGATCCACGGGGGAATCTTTCGGTTATCGAAAAGGATATTATCCCCTTTATGATTAAACGGGTCTATTATTTGTACGATGTTCCATCAGGAGCGGAACGGGGAGGGCATGCGCATATAGAGCAAAGTGCCTTTTTAGTTGCGCTTTCTGGCAGTTTTGATGTAATTCTTCACGACGGGATCATGGAGCAGACTGTTACTTTAAATCGCCCAAATAAGGGCTTATTGATACCTCATGGAGTTTGGCGTGAACTAAAGAACTTTTCGTCGGGTTCGGTGTGCTTGGTCGTATCTTCGGACGAATTTGATGAAGCGGATTATATACGCGATTTTGATTTGTTTTTAAAATCCAAGTAAGGACGCGGACTTGTTGTTTGTGAAGAATTTTTGGAGTATGTCCGTTGTAGTTATTTTATTTATTAATGTTTTATAATTGTCCATTTCATTGTGTTATTAGGAATTAAACCTTAAATTTGAAATAGGATTTTGAATAATCAGAAATTTTTAATTAAAACATTTGGTATGGCTACAGAATTAATTAAAGCAAAAGAACTTTATAAAATTGACCCAGTTTTTGGGCAACTATCGTTTGATGATCACGAAGAAATTGTGTTTTGTTACGATAAGGATAGTGGATTAAAAGCTATAATAGGGGTTCATAATACGGTATTAGGTCCAGCTTTGGGTGGAACCAGAATGTGGAATTATGCTAACGAATGGGAGGCATTAAATGATGTGCTGCGATTGTCTCGCGGTATGACCTACAAGTCCGCCATAACCGGTTTGGATTTAGGAGGAGGAAAAGCAGTTATTATCGGAGATTCCAAAAAGGATAAAACTCCTGAAATGATTAAGAAATTCGGAGAATATGTAAACTCTCTGGGTGGGAAATACATCACGGCAGAGGATGTCGGTTCAACTACTCAGGATATGGATATGATACGTGATGTCACTCCCTATGTCACTGGGATTTCGGAGTCTAGAGGTGGATCTGGAAACCCTTCGCCAGTTACGGCTTACGGTGTGTTTATGGGACTTAAAGCTGCGACTAAACATCAATTCGGCAGTGATGCACTGCAAGGTAAAAAAGTATTGGTACAAGGTATAGGACATGTGGGAGAAACCCTAGTGGATTACCTGACTAAAGAAGGAGCGGTAGTTCAAATTATCGACATTAATGAAGCTAGAGTAAAAGAGGTCAGCGAAAAGTATGGCGCTAAAATCTTTACGGGTGCTGATATTTACAGTGCAGATGTGGACATCTACTCGCCGTGTGCGTTGGGTGCAACAATCAACGACGATACCGTTATTAAAATCAAGGCTAAGGTGATTGCTGGTGCAGCAAACAACCAATTGGCCAATGATAAGGTACACGGTCAGATTTTAAAAGATCGCGGCATTTCTTATGCTCCTGATTTTTTGATTAATGCCGGTGGAATTATCAATGTTTACGGTGAAATCGTAGGATATGGAAAAGAAGAAGCGATGCGTAGAACTGAAAACATTTACCACACTACTTTAGAAATCTTCTTATACGCAGAAAAGAATAATATAACCACGCAACAGGCCGCTATGAAAATAGCTCAGGATCGAATCGATGCGAGAAAAAAGGAAGCGAAAAAATAAAATAGATAATATTTTTTATTAGGAAAAGCACCATTGATAGCAATGGTGCTTTTTTATTAAATAGTTTTAACGATACGGGATATTCAGAAAGCAAAATGAGTTTATTTTTAATATTTTATTTATAATTTAAGTGTTTTTGTTATTGTAATGCTGTTTTTTAGATTGTTTTTTTAGTTTATTTTTAGTAAAAACAAGTATTTTTAATGATTTATTATTTTAATTACTTTGAGCTCATTGATCAGTTTATATAATTAAATCGTTTTTTAGTAAAAATATATTTCCAGTTTAAAAAAAACTTGTAAAGCGTTATATTTAAAGGTATTAACTTTAAAATTATGTTTTATGAAAATCAAGATTTTATTATTAGCCGTGTTTACCAACACTGTTTTGTTTGGGCAAAATCAGCCTTTAATCAATAATACATTTCCAAGTGCAGGAAATGTCGGGATTGGTACCCTTATGCCGACGGCAAAATTGGATGTCTTAGGTAATATCAAGACTGTAAATATGGAGGTGCAGGGTGACTTCAATAATAATCGGGCGTATTTGTCTATTGGCTCTTTATTGGGATCTTATGGTCGACGCACATTTAATTACTACCATAGGCCTAAATCTTGGACGAATGAAGGTTTGAATTCATTTGCAGCATTTGAGCTAGCTGATGAAAATAACGTAAATCGATTTAGGTTAGATATGGTGAGTAATAGTCATACAGCTATTGTTCTGAGACATCGGGATGGCAGTGAGGCGATAAAACTGTCTGAAGGGACTAGCTTTGGCGATTACATCCATATGCCAAATAGTAATTCTCGTATTGTGATCGGAGGATGGGGAAGTGATTTTCCAGGAAATAATCTGATTGTTCGCAGTGGTGATACCAGATTAGAAGAAAATGTGTATGTCGGTAAAAGCATGGGCATTGGAACTAATAATTTCTTCGATGGTTCTACACTATATAAATTATCGGTGAAGGGGAAAATTCGCGCAGAAGAGGTTAAGGTGTATACTACTTGGGCCGATTATGTTTTTGACGATGCTTACTTTCTAAAACCCTTAGAGGAAGTGGAAATTTTTATTAAGAAAAACGGACACCTTCCCAATGTGCCATCGGGTGCTGTCATAGAAGAAGAAGGATTAAACTTAGGAGAGATTTCTAAAATCCAGCAGGAAAAGATAGAAGAACTGACCTTGTATATTATTGAGTTAAACAAGGAATTGAAACAGCTTCGTAAAGATGTTGATTCTAAATCAGTGAAGCTATGAGATGGGAAAAATTACTATTAATGGGGGTTTTTCTATTGACTTTTTTTGAAGGTTATAGTCAATCCTATATGGTTTATGAGGAAATACAGCGCCGTAAATCCGCAGTTGATATTAGATCATTTGAGCAACCTTTTTTAGTAGCTAGAGATGCAAGGCATTTAGTAACCGAATTTAAAAAAGTACTTTTCGATACGGAAGATTTGCAATTGTATGAATACCAAACCACAGACTTGCTTAATAAGGAAATACTAGGTATTGTAAAGTTTAAAATTGCTTATCGCAAGCAAATATTTGATATAGAGGTTTTTGAAATGTCAGACGGATTAGATGATTTGGTAGTAATAAATGGAAATGGTGATGAAGTGAAAGTAGATCTTAAAGTAAAGGTATTTCGGGGAATCTTGGCAAATGAGGAGAAAAGTTTAGTTTCGCTGACTTTTTTTGAAGACCAAGTTAGTGGATTTATCTCTTCTCCAACTTATGGAGACTATAATATAGAAAAACTATCAAATAACTCGCTAATTGCTATTTACCCAGTAGATAATATCAGTGTAATAAATGATTTTAAATGTGGTGTAGTCGAAGAGTCCGTTCATAATAAAGTTCCTGCCACTGACGACATTTCTGCTCGTGATTCAAATAAATGTGTCAACTTATATTTTGAAACGCGATTCGATATATTCCAAGACTGGAAAAGTATATCTAAAGTAGTTGAATATGTAGTTGTTTTATATACCCAAACGGAATCTTTATTTTATAACGATGGGATTAGGACAAAACTTTCCACTATTAGAGTTTGGGATGTTCAAGATCCGTATGGTATAGGGTTTCAAACCACGTCCGATTTGTTGACTCGATTTAATGCTATTCGAACTGTTTATAATGGTGATCTAGCACAGCTCTTAACCTATGAAACATCGGGAGGTAGGGCTTTTGTGGGTGGTTTATGCCAGTCGTATAGTCATAGCGTTTCTGGTGTGCGTAAGAATACAGCCGTTTTTCCTAATTATAGTTGGAATACAATTGTTATTTCACATGAGTTTGGACACCTTCTCGGATCAGAACATACCCATGGATGTTATTGGGGTTTTAGTGGTAAGGATGTTATTGATGGTTGTGGACAAACAGCTGATATCATACAATATAATGAAAATTGTGGAGAGGCAGGGTATAATTATATCGGGCTGCTACCTCCTAAAGGTGGGGGAACAATTATGAGTTATTGCCATGTTTTAGGCAATGTCGGAATAAGTTTAAATAATGGATTCGGATGGCAACCGGGTAATGTAATCCGTAATAAGGTATACTCGTCACCTTGTTTGAGATCTTGTAATAATTGTCCGGAGAACCTAACCATTACGAAAAGAGTTAATCAGGGGCAACAAGATTTTTCTAAAGCTGGAGTCTTAACTGCAAGAAATATTGTTGCTGGAACTGCTGTGTACACGGCTTCTGATTACGTAGTGTTAACACCGGGTTTTCACGCAAGAGAAGGGTCTGTATTTCAAGCCTACATAATGGATTGCAATACTAGTACTTCTAGTGCATTCAAGGAGGTTGTGTTTGATGAAGGTACTTTAAGCCAACAAGTAGAATCTAAAAAACTAATTTTATATCCGAATCCTACAACAGGCACTTTTTATGTCACTTATCCTTTTGAAGAGCGCTATAGTTACTATATTGAAATATATGATATTAAAGGAAAAAAAGTTTTAGAACAAAAACTGAATAAAGACAATAATAAAGTATTTTTAAATCAATCTTTTAAGGGGGTGTATTCTATTCGTTTTTATGAAAATGACAAGGTAATTATCGATAAGATTATTCTGAAATAACTATTAAAAGACCAACTCGTAGAGTTGGTTTTTTTTTAATTTAAATCTCTTGATATCTACTGGATTTTATTTGTTAATTTGATGCGATTAAGAAAAATGTAAATAGGGTGATGAAAGTTTTTTAAATTTAAAATATGGGGAATAGGATCGCTGTTTTAATACCTTGTTATAATGAGGAAAGTACCATTGAAATCGTTATACAAGATTTTCAAAAACACCTTCCAGAGGCTTCTATATACGTTTGTAATAACAATTCAAGTGATCTTACTGGGGTTGTTGCAGAGACGTTAGGAGTTAAAGTTTTGTTTGAAGCCAAACAGGGGAAAGGTTATGCTGTATCAAGACTATTTAATAGTATTGAGGCAGATTTTTATGTTTTGGTAGATGGAGATGATACCTATCCCGCGGAAAGTGCGAGACAAATGATTTCTATTTTAGAAAAATCAAATGCAAATATGGTTGTTGGTGATCGCTTATCCAATTGTTCCTATAAATATCAAAACAAAAGAAAATTCCACAATTTTGGAAACTCATTGATGAATCGGCTAATCAACACTTTTTTTAAATCTAATATAAAAGATATATTAAGTGGATACAGGGTCTTTGATCGGGCATTTGTTCAAAATTACGCCTCTTTTGCTAAGGGGTTTGAAATTGAAACAGATTTAACCTTGTTTGCTTTAAATTATGATTTAGAGGTAAAGGAAGTTCCCATCGATTATCGAGATCGCCCAGAGGGTAGCTTTTCCAAATTAAACACTTATAGTGATGGAATCAGAGTAATATTTACTTTTTTCAATTTGTATAGACTTTATAAGCCGCTCTCCTTCTTTTCAATAATAGCTTTGTTTTTGTTGGTTATAGGTTGTGTTTTAGGTAGTTTCCCTGTATATGAATACATCCAATTTCGTTTTGTTTATAAAGTTCCTACTGCAATTTTAGCTCTTGGTTTAGTTATAATGGCTGCATTGCTCTTCTGTTGTGGTTTAATCTTAGATTTAATTACAAATATCGATAGAAAAAACATGAAATTAAAAATGAAGAAATATGCTTTTAAATTTTAGAAACTACTCTTTTTTTACTGCGGTCTTCATTTTATTTACTGTGGTGTTTTACACGAATTTTTTTGGTCGCCTAGATGGTGATTTTAAGAATTTTCAACGGGATTCAGAATCATTAATTATCGGAAGATTAGCATTGTCAGAAAGAGAAGGTGTGTTTTATGAAAACGGTCTACCAGGGTGTTACAAGGATTATCTCACAGATCAATATCGTATTTTCGAAGATGGAATTTACGCAGATAAAGAAGATTTTGATACCTATAATAGCCAGAATGGAGGACAGGGAATCCTCTTTTCTATTTTGAATAAAATATCCCCATTTTCTAATTCCGAAAATCTGGTTGGGTTTTATATGATTACAGCTACTTTATTAGCGCTGTTCTTTACTTTATTTCTGTTTTGGGTGAGAAGCAAGTATGGTTTTTTAACGGTCTTAATTAGTCTCTGCCTACTGTTGTTGTCGGATTGGATTATTGTTTTTAGTAGAAATCTCTGGTGGAGTTTATGGTCTTTTTATCTGCCGTTTATTTTTATGTTGTTATTCCTAAACAAAAGAATATTTCGATTGACTCAAAACATCAGTTATTCGAAACAAATCTACCTATGGTCCTTTCTTTTGGTTTTTATTAAATGTCTGATTACAGGATTTGAGTATATTACTACGACTTTGATTATGTCTATAACTCCCTTTGTCTATTATGCACTTTTGGATAGATGGTCGTTAAAAATTTTTATAAATAGATTATTATTTTCATCCATGGGTTTTTTAACGGGTATACTTGGATCCGTTTGTCTGCTTATTTTTCAATTGATTGGAAAGAAAAATTTAGAAGCAGCTAATGGATTTATTTATTTAAAAGATACGTTTTTTAGGAGAACATACGCTAATTCGAGCAGTTTCTCAACACCTTATAAAGAGTCGTTAGACAGTTCGGTTTGGGCAGTTTTAGATCAGTATTTATCGGGTAATGCTTTTATCTTCAATAAAGCAAATGATTCCATTGCGATTAGTTTTTTAGAGGTTATTTTCGTTTTTGCGGGCTTTTCTTTATTGTTTTTGATTCTGTTATTTTTTAACAGGTTAAATAGTAGTCAAAAGACTAAAGGTCTGGCTTTAATGTATACGATGTGGTTTACAATTTCAGCCCCATTGTCCTGGTTCGTAATTTTCAAAAGCCACTCTTATATTCATACTCACATGAATTTTATTGTATGGTACATGCCTTTTATGTTATTGGGTTTTGTTTGGATTGGGTATGTAATTTCTTGTATAATATCTGGTTTTTTACGAAAGGTCAAACTGTATAAAAATAAGGCATTAACGACATAGCGTTAAGAGATGTAGTTTAGTTTTTAATAGGAGGAGCTTGATTAATAAGAGGTATTCCCCTTTTTTTGTATTTTGGTGTAATTCGTAATGAATTCGTTTTAATAAAGCAGTATCTTCCGTTTTAGATTGATTTAACTTTAGGGCTTTTTTGAGAATATAATAGGTAGAAATACTTAATTTATGCGCAAACAAATCCTTCTTTGCAAAACTAGCTCCGAGTGAGTTTTTTAAGTAGCGCTTTTTTACCCAAATTTCATCGGTATAATAGATTTTATAAGTGCGTGATGCTCTTATCCAGTAGTCTAGATCTTCATAAAACAAAGTCTCATCGTAGCCGTCTAGTTTTTCAAATATTTTTCTATTGTGTAAAGCCGTGACAGAACATATACTTGAACCGCCTGCTAATATTTCACTATAAATATTACCGGAATTTCTTTTTTTTAATACTTTTTTGTTGGAATCAACAGGAAAAAAGTAGGATATAAAATCCCCCTTCTGATCTATATTAATAGCATTGGCATATATAAATGCCGTATGATCTAAATCGGTCTGTAGAATATTGGAGATCTGTGATTTTACGGTGTTTTCAAATAGAAGATCATCACAAGCTAAATCTATTAAGAAAGATCCTTTGGATTTATGGACAGCTAAGTTGAAGCTTTTGGTATTGCCAAGATTACGATCATTTTTAATAAATAAAACATTAGGGTTTTTTATTAACCAACGTTCGATTACTTTTACGGAGTTATCAGTGCTAAAATCATCAACGATTATAATTTCAATATTTTTATAACTTTGTGCTAATACGGAATTTAATGTCTCGAGGACGTAATCTTGTTGATTATAACACAGGCAGATAACAGTAACCCAAGGAAGAGCTTGCATAAAAAACGGTATTTGCTCAAAATTAGAGAAAAGATCATGAAATTACAAAATAAATATAAGATTGCCTTGGTCGGTTTTCGCTTAAGTGGTGGCGGTTCTGATCGAGTGATGGCGAATCTTTCAGTTTATTTTGATCAAATGGGAATCGAAATTCACATTGCTACGGTTATAGATCAACTGGGTTATGAATATAAGGGAGAGGTTTTTTCGACATCTTCCTTAAAAAGGAATCGAAATGGCTTAATAGGAAAATTTAATAGGGTAGTAGGATTATATCAATTTTTTAGAAATAATAAGTTTGACTATATTATAGATTTTCGATTTCGTACCAAAGGAATACAAGAATGGATTATTGCTAAATACCTCTATAACGCTCCTGCTATTTTTACTATTCACAGTTCAAAAACAGATGAGTATATTCCTCAAACAAAATGGCTAGCGCAAAGTATGTACGCTGGAGCATATCGAATTGTTGCAATAACTAATGCGATTAATGACAAAGTCTTTCAAGAACAGCAACTGGCCAATTTATCTACCATTTATAATCCCGTCGATTTTGTTTCAATCGATCGTTTGATGATGGAACCAATCGATTTAGATTTTCAATATATTATTGCCGTGGGGCAGTTGGAAAATCCCATCAAACAATTTGATCATCTGATAGAAGCTTATTCTAATTCCTGTCTAAAAGATAGGCAAGTGCATTTAGTAATTTGTGGTAGTGGTCATGGGGTGTCAAAACTAGAAGATCAAGTTAGACGGTATAATTTGGAGCACTTTGTGCACTTTATCGGTTATCAATCCAATCCCTATAAGTATATGGAAAAGGCTAAATTTCTGGTATTGTGTAGTCAATTTGAAGGATTGCCGATGGTTTTGATTGAAAGTTTAGCGTGCCATACTCCAGTGGTTTCATATGATTGTGAAACAGGACCTCGTGAGATAATTATTCCCGAAGAAAATGGTATTCTAGTAGAAAATCAAAATAAAATCATGTTACAGCAAGCTTTGGATCGCTTTGTAAATGATCGTGAATTATATAATCATTGTAAGCGAACTGCCCGGGAATCTGTAAAAATATTTGAATTGGAGGCTGTGGGAAAACAATGGATTAATTTAATGAACTTAAAATGAAAATAGTCTATTTATCTACCAAAATATCCGATTCTGGGGGAACTGCTAAAATAACATCTTTAAAAGCGAATAATTTCATTGAAAAATGGGGTTTTGAAGTGTCTATTATTAGTACAAATGATGAGACCGAAACGCCTTTTTATTCGTTTGATTCACGGATTAAATTTTATTTCTTAAAAAGTAAAATGACCAATTTATTCGCTTTAATTCCGTTCTATAAACGAGTGCAAAAAATCATCAATGAAATAAATCCGAATGTAGTCATTGTCAACGATAACGGTTTTAAAGCTTACTTTTCTACACTTTTTTTGTTAGGTCGTCCCTTATGGTTTGAAATTCATGGATCAAGAGCGTTTTTATATAAAAATAAAAATAATCGCGTAAAAAACTTTTTTATTACTTGGATTTCTGATCGATTGTATACAAAATTTGATCGCATCATCTTGTTGAATGAAGAAAGCAAAACAGAGTGGCACCATGCAGTGGTGGATGTAATTCCTAATTTCATTGAATCCACTAGTGAATTATCTATGGAATGTGATTCTAAAGAAATTATTGCTATTGGTCGAGTCTCTGCTGAAAAAGGATACGATCGAATGCTAACCATCTTCGAAAAAATATCTTCAGATTATCCGGATTGGAGTTTACATATTTATGGAAAATATGAAGATCAATTGCTGCTTGAAGGTCTATTGGCTCGAAATGCTAAACAAGTTTTCTTTCATGGTGAAACAAGTAACATTTCTAAAAATATTAGAAATTCTGCATTTATGATACATACTGCCTACAAGGAGGGTATGCCCATGGCTTTGTTAGAGGTTTTAAACAATGGTAGAACCGTGGTGGTCTTTGATGTTCCTTTTGGGATTAATGAAATTGTGAGAGATCAGTATAACGGTTTTTTAATTGTCGATGGAAATTTAGCTGAATTTGAAGAAAAAATTAGACTATTGATTCGAGATGAGAAACTTCGTGCAAGTTTAGAAGATAGAGCGAAAAAGTCTTTAGTAGATTACCAACTGGAACCAATACTTGCAAAGTGGAAGAGGTTATTTGATGCGTTGTAGAGAGCAGAAATAGCCCAATTTATAAAGGTCATACAAAAATAAAGAAGGAGTGTCGGATAATAGATTTTTTTCAAAATACCGTTGGCTTTTTGAAAATAACCAACTGCTGCTTTGTGTCAGGTAAAGATTATCTAAAATTCCATATGTCCTTAGTAGAGAAGTGTCTTGCTTAGTGATCTGCTTTTCCATTAGAAGACCATTTAAAGTTTGAAGAGCCTGTTGCGTTTTGTTTAAAAAAGCGAGGGAAGACTCTACTTTTAGATGAAATACGGAGTTTTCGATATGATAAACTTCGATCTTTCGTTTTTGAAGGTTTTTAAAAAAAATAAAATCTTCATAACCGTATTCCTTAATATCTCGATCAAATCGAAGGTCTTTTAAGGTTTTCTTGTTGAAAAATATATTGGAACACAAGGAATAGTTATAAGGTCTTTTTTGACGAATAGCTGTAGGTATGGCTTCTCTTGATTGACCATAGATCCAACGTAAACTCTTGCTTTTAGCTTGATCTGCTTGTTGATAGCGAAGTCCTCCTGATAATATCTTTTCTTGGTGATACAGTATACCATCTAAATATTTCTTTACAAAATCTTTTGAAACAGGTAGGGTATCACAATCTAAAAGCAGATTATAATCATATATGGATTTCTCTATTAGAAAATTCCTAGAATTACTCAATCCCATGTTCTTAACTTGTATGTGGTAGTAGCAATTTGATAGTGATTCAATTTTGCTGTAGGGATACGGAACCGTTGAGGCATCATCAGAACAGATAATTTCAAAATTAATACCCAATTGTACACATTCTTGATGTAATCTATCGACTAAGGGATAGACATCATAATTGTAGGTTGGAATTAAAATTGACAACATATTTTAAACCGTTCGTTGAACTACTTCAAATAATTTTCCATCTTCACATTTTAAAGTTTTAGCTGGATACTTTAACAGCAAAGCATAATCGTGGGTTGCCATAATAATGGTTCGTCCGTTTTGATTAATTTTCTGTAGTACTTCCATGACTTCAACGCTGGTTTGGGGATCTAAATTACCAGTAGGTTCGTCTGCTAAAATCAAGTCCGGATCGTTGAGAAGTGCACGGGCTATGGCTACACGTTGTTGCTCACCACCGGAAATTTGGTGGGGCATTTTTCGAGCATGTGATAACATACCTACGCGATCTAAAACCTCTTCGATTCTGCGGTGCATCGCTTCTTTTTCTACCCAGCCCGTCGCTTTTAATACAAACAACAAATTGTTGTAGATATTTCGATCGGGAAGAAGTTTGAAATCTTGAAATACGATGCCGAGTTTTCTCCTTAAAAAAGGAATATCGTTTTCTCTAAGTGTTACTAAGTCGTAGTCTACAATAGTCCCTGTACCTTCTTGTAATTTCAAATCGGCATAAAGCGTTTTCATAAAACTACTTTTACCAGCTCCGGTTTTACCGATCAGGTAAATGAATTCTCCTTTTTGAACTTCGAGGTTTATCTGAGACAATACAGCGAAATCATCTTGGTAAATTGTGGCATTTTGAAGTGATAAAACAGCTAGTGACATAGGATTCTTAGTTTGAGTGGTAAATGTAGGAAGTAAAATCGTTTAAATCAAGATTTTTTTGACTGTAAATTGGGAATAAGACAATTTGCCTCTATGATGATTCACCGATGGATAAAAGGGCGAAAAAGTACCATAATATATTGCTAATTACGAACGTTAATAAGCTAAAATATGATATATTTGAATTTTAAAATAAAATAAAAATGCGAAAAATTAATAGGTTATTCTATTTGTCATTATCTCTGGGAAGTGTCGTGGCTAGTGCACAGCAAAGTGCCGTATATACTGGTGAACTTTCCGATTTTAATCATGCCGTAGCATTATATAAAGAAGAACAATATTTAGCCGCTCAAATTTTATTTGATAAAATTAAAGTAGCTCAGAATAATCAGGAAAATGAGTTAGAAGCAGAATGTGCTTACTATATAGCCAATTGTGCCATCCGCTTAGAACAAGATGGAGCAGAGGATAAAATTGATTTATTTGTTAAGAATTATCCAACGAGTGCCAAGCAAAATCAAGCGTATGTTGAAGTAACTAAGTTTTATTTCGACAAGGGCGATTATGCACAATCTTTGCGTTTTGCTCAAAAAGTAAAGGAAAATGCGATGAGTGAACGCGATTTAGATCGTTTTTACTTTCAAAAGGGATATGGTAACTTTTTTGTCAAAAATAAAAAAGAGGCTCAAAAATACTTTACAAAAGTAAAGGAGAGTAAAGAATACGGTGAACAAGCGGTCTATTATTTGGGCTATATCGCCTATGATTCCGATAACTACGAAGATGCTAATCAACTGTTTGAACAAGTAGAGAGCAAAGAGAAGTACAAAGAGAAAATGGGTTATTTTCAGGCGGATATGAGCTTTAAGTCAGGTAATTTTGACAAGGCCATTAAGCAAGGGGTCGAGCAAATGGGGAAGGCTACTGAGGCTGAAAAATCAGAACTTTCCAAAATAATCGGTGAGAGTTATTTCAACCTAAATCAGTTTGATAAGGCTTTGCCATATCTGTTGGATTACAAAGGAAAAAATGGAAGATGGAGCAATACCGACTTCTATCAATTGGGATATGCTTATTATAAATCAAAGGATTACGAGAAAGCTATTGAACAGTTTAATAAAATAATCGGTGGAAATGATGGTGTAGCTCAAAATGCATATTATCATTTGGGGGAGAGTTATCTGCACACCGACAAAAAACCACAAGCCTTAAATGCCTTCAAAAATGCATCTGAAATGAATTTTGAACCTAAAATTCAACAAGACGCCTATTTGAACTATGCCAAACTCAGTTATGAAATAGGAAACCCCTATCAGAGTGTACCTGGGGTTATCACGGCATTTTTGGCCAAGTATCCCACTTCCCCTTTTAAGGATGAATTGGAGTCCTTATTGATCGATTCCTATATCACTTCAAAAAACTATAAAGAGGCTTTAGTTTTATTGGAAAACAACAAGAGCATCCAAAACAAGTTGGCGTATCAAAAAGTTACGTTTTATAGAGGCTTAGAATTTTATTCAGACAGCCAGTACAAGGAGGCCTTAGACTTATTCAATAAATCGATAAGTGAAAAGCAAGATGCTAAATTTACTGCACGAGCACAATATTGGAAAGGGGAAACAGAATTTAATAGCCAGCAATTTGCAAAGGCATTAGAATCGTATGATGCTTTTCTCTCCTATTCAGAAGCGTCAAAAACACCTGAATATTTGAATATCGAGTACAGTAAAGCCTATGCATACTTTAAACTAAAACAATATGAACCCGCTGCCGCTGCGTTTCAAAAATTTGTAAACGTGTCAAAAGCAGACGTTTCTAGAAAGAACGATGCCTATGTTCGATTGGGCGATTGCAATTTCGTTTTAGGTAAATATTGGCCTGCCATGGAGGCTTACAATAAAGTGATTGAAAGTAATACTGCTGATGTGGAATACGCTACCTTTCAAAAGGCGATGTCTTATGGATTTGTAGACAGGAATGATCGAAAAATAGAAGATTTGAATGCCTTTGTAAAAAAGTATCCAAAATCCAATTTCGCCGATGATGCCTTATACGAAATAGGGAATACTTATATAACCACTAATCAGGCACAGAAGGGAGTTCAAACTTTGGATCAACTGATTAAGAGTTACCCGACTAGTTCCTTTGTATCCAGAGCCATATTACGTCAGGGACTGGTGTATTACAACAGCAACGAGAACGACAAAGCCTTAGCAAAATTCAAAAAAGTAGTAGCGGACTATCCGAATACGCCTGAAGCTAATGAAGCGGTTTCTAATGCGCGATTGATCTATGTAGATAACGGACAAGTAGAAGAATATGCTACTTGGGTGAAGAACTTAGATTTTGTAGAAGTTTCCAATTCAGATTTAGATAACGATTCGTATGAGGCGGCTGAAAAGCAATACCTACAGAATAATACAGCACAGGCCACTAAAGGATTTGCTTCTTATCTAGCTAATTTCCCTAATGGAGCTCATGCGTTAAAGGCGAATTTCTATTTAGGAGAAATATTTTATGCCGCTAAAGATGTATCGACTTCAATACCACATTTCGAATATGTAGCATCAAAAGCCAGAAATGCATTTTCAGAGCCGGCTTTAGCTCGATTGGGTGAAATTTATTTAGCTCAGAAAGAATCGACTAAAGCAGTAGAAGTTTTAAAGAAATTAGAAACGCTTTCGGACTATCAACAGAACACGCTTTTTGCACAATCCAATTTGATGAAAGTGTATTACGATCAGAAAAATGATGCACAGGCTGTTGTATATGCTGAAAAGATTTTAAACAATCCAAAGGCCGATGCAAAAGTGAAAAGTGATGCTCAAGTTATTATTGCACGAGCAGCTATTCACGCCAATGACGATGCAAAAGCCAAAGCAGCTTATGTTAAAGTAGCGGCCATTGCAAAAGGAGAGCTAGCGGCAGAAGCCTTGTATTACGATGCTTATTTTAAAAATAAAGAAGGCAAATTTGAAAGCTCTAATACGGCAGTTCAAAAATTGGCTAAAGACTATTCCGGTTATAAATATTATGGAGCCAAAGGCTTGGTGTTGATGGCTAAGAACTTTTATGCCTTAAAGGATAGTTACCAGGCAACCTATATATTAGAGAGTGTCGTTAAGAATTTTAGCGATTATCCAGATTTGGTTTCCGAGGCGCAAAATGAACTGAATACAATCAAGAAAGAAGAGTCTAAGCGAAATTCTTCCGTTTCTAAATAATTCTTCAAAACAAATAATTGAACGATGAACAAAACACATTTATATAGTTTATCTGCTGTTGCTATACTATTGTCAAGTACAGCTGTGGCTCAAGATAAAAGCAAAAATAAAAAGGACGAGAATATAGGAACGGAAGTAGTCAATGTGGTGCGTCCCTATGAGGCGACGATATCGGATGCTTTTAAAGTGCGTGAAACGCCGAATCTGAGCGACGAAGACAATGCCCAAAAGAAAAACATTAATTATTCGATTAATTCTTTTCCTGTAGCTTCTACGTTTGTTCCTGAAAAAGGTAAAGCAGCAGACGTCGAAAAAGATCCGCGATTAGCGGCATTTAACAACTACGCCTTATTTGGATTAGGGAATTATCTCAACCTAAGAGGGGAGTTGTTTTTGACCAAAAAAATCAGTGAAACGGATTATTTGGCTGGTATGGTTAATTTTTTCTCTTCAGAGGGGGGAATCAAAGATCAAATTCTCGATGACTATTTCTCTAAGGCAGCTATTGACCTTACTTATGGAAGTAAAAGAGAAAAATTCAATTGGAATATTGATTTGGGATTTCAAAATCAAGTAACTAATTGGTATGGTCTTCCTGTGAAAGATTTGGATTTTACGAATTTTGATGCCAGTGGAATAGACGAAGAACAACAATATAAATCGGTTTTTGTGGGAGGGAAAATGGAGTTTAACAACAGTCCATTAGCTTCCATAGATTTAAAATACAAATATTTTTGGGATGCTTTTGACAGCAAAGAAAATAGATTCTATATCAAACCAAAAATTGAAACGGCTTTAGGAGAGCAAGACATAACGGTCAATTTAGTTATGGATTATGTCAGTACTGATTACGAAGTTTTTCAAACGAAGTACAAAGAGACCAACCGCCAAATGAATTTTGGAGTCGAGCCAAGTATTGCGTTTCAGGACGAAACCTATTCCTTACAATTGGGAGCGGGATTGTTTTTTAACGACTCGCAGTTAAAAGGTAAAAAAGACAATGCCTTTTATATTTACCCACAGGTCAAGGCGTCATTCAATTTAGTTGATAATCTTTTGATCGCTTATACCGGTGCAGAAGGAGGCTTAAAACAAAATAGCTATGCTGATTTTGTTGCGGAAAATCCATTTATTACTCCGGGTAATGCGATATTACCAACTAGTGAGCAATACAATATTTATTTGGGATTAAAAGGTAAGTTAGACAATACCATTTCGTACAACATTAGAGGATCTTATAAGAGTGAAGATGATAAGGCATTTTTTATGAGTAGTGCTTATTCGGGCGGAACCACTGCTTTGGGTTATCAATACGGTAACTCTTTCGATTTAACCTACAGTAATTTAAAAACCTTGAGTTTCTTTGGGGAATTGCGTTTTGACTTTGAGAAAAACGTTACCATGGGGGTTAATGGGACTTTTAGTCACTATACTACTGATTTGACTGAAGCATGGAATATGCCTACTGCAAAAGTGGGTGCAGATATACAGATCGAAATAACCGATAAGTGGTTTGCGGGTACTGAAGTTTATTTTGTAGGAGAAAGAAAAGATCTTTTTAGAAATGGAACTGTAGTTGACCCAACTGATCCCGGTTTTATTTCGAACCCGGTGATTAAAACCTTGGAAAGTTATGTGGATTGGAATTTGAAATTGGGTTATAGACCAAGTAAACATTGGACCCTATTTTTAAACGGTAATAATCTATTAAATAAGAATTACGAGAGCTGGAATAATTTTAAAGTTCAAGGAGTTCAAGTTATGGGTGGAGCCATGTATAAATTTGATATGTAAATCAGGGATTAACGGATAGGATCTGTTTCTCATATTTAATTAAAAATATTTTAAAAAGCAGTAAGTAGTTTTTTCTACGTACTGCTTTTTTTGCGTTAAAGATCTAATTTAACTCAATGTTATTTTGTTTAAGTTGTTGTAATATAGATAATTAAGTGTTAATTTTTTTTAAAAATTTTGTGATACAATATGGAATAGGTTATATTAGGGTAGCTATAATAAAACGAAAGGAGTTGTTGGTATGTAGGTTAGATAAAAAAAATAGAATCATTTTTAAGCGATTTCAGGAAATTCATAAGTTGTAGAGGCTTTTTGAATCGTTCCTAACGCTGATCAGTAAAAGAGTTACTAGTGCGTTTTAGGTGCGAAATAATTACATTATTTCGGGTTCCAAGGAGTCTCCCATGTTGGAATTTGAACCGGGTTCATTCAGAGAATCGAAGAGCTGCTTTGTTGATCCCAATTAGCAGTGTGTGCTGTGTGCTACAGTACAAGTCTTAACAGGGTTGTATTCCATTGTAGTAGTGTAAATTTAATTAGTTGAAGGCGGCCAGGATATTAGGAGGTATATATATAAGCCGATAAATCTTGGGTTTGCAGAGCTGTTGGTTGTTAGTTGATTTCTATTTACTCGGCGTACTCAAGAAAGGAAATAGGTTTTCCGTAAAGGTCTTTCCAGATAAATCATAAGAATATTCGTAGGCCTCAATTGTGTAGCGACCAAGCTGTGTTTTAGAAAATTATTTCGGCCACTAATATTGTCTTTCATTGTAAATATAATGCGACGTTTTGAGCATTTTTTGAACAATTAAGTGTTTTAAATGGCTAAATGTTGGAAAATAGCACGGATTTAATTTATTTTTTTTCAGGTATTAAACCGTTTTTGCCTGCTTTTTTAGAAAGAAATCTAAATAAATTCAGTTTATTAGTCGCGAATTTGTATTTTGATAAAAAAAAGTCTCTTAATGCGATTTTATTAAATTTTTTATATCTTTCAATAAAATTTTTTGTGTAAGATTGCTGTACAGTAATTGCAGTTATTTTTTCTGATTTTTAAAGCAACGGCAGATCGTTTTATAGGGATTTTCGCTTTTCGGAAAAAATAATGGAAAGGGATTGTGGTTCGCAGGTCTTAACAAGCTGTAAATTCAGTGATTTTTATAATTAAAAAACAGAAAAACAACTTTGTAACAATAGTGATTCCAAATGGAATCAAGAAAAAACTTAACAAAATGAATATTAAAGAGAAACTCCTTCAAACGCATCTTGAAATCATTACGGATAAAATCGACGCATTTCAAGACATGATTTCCCAAATGGCGTCAGATGCTCAAAATGACGCCAAAAGTTCTGCTGGTGATAAACATGAAACGGCTTTATCGATGATGCATCTAGAACAAGAGAAATTAAGTAAAAAGGTTGCTGAAGCTATTGAAACTAGGGCATATCTCTCTAAAATTGATGGAAGCCGTATTTCCGATACCGTTGGATTGGGGAGTTTTTTAAGAATTAATTCAATTTACCTTTATATTTCAGCGGCCTTGCCGAAATTGGTCATCGATGATATGTCTATACTTTGTATTTCAGCAGATGCGCCATTAGCTGTGGCTTTGATCGGAAAGAAGTTGAATGATACTATTGTATTTAATGGCTCAGAATTTTTGATCAATCATCTGGAATAAATAACGCGATCTTATGCGAGCAATTGGGATTGTTGTAAAACCTGTTCCAGTTCGCTTTATCGTATAACTTTTGTTGATTATCGGTGTAATTTTGACTTCAACTTTCGATATTTTAATAAGATATATCCCTCTTTTTTAGCAATAGAAAAGGGGGATATTATTTTTTATACATGTTAAATTAAACTTAAAAATTCATGTTTCTGTAATTAAATGATTTTTCGCAAAAAGAGTATTTTAATTTTTATATTCCATTAGCGTGAATTATTGCGCGAATCAATTTTTAAAAATTAGTTCCAATTGTATTTTTATAGAAATTTAACGCCATTCTATAAACACAGCAAGCCAATGGTTTTATAACTGTAGTTTTTAGTTGAAAAACGGTGCTATACCGGCTATTTTTAGGCGAAACGTTTTTAAAAATAAAAACTTTGGATTGGATGGGAAGCCTGTGATTTGACTATTTATTGAGCGAATAAACAACTGTATAATTAGGTAAAAAAAATAAAAATATTCGCAAAGAATGTTCAAACTTAGGCTTTGATTTTATTGATAAAATGCTGAAAATATTGTATATTTGCTCGTTACACATAAAAATACGATTTTTAGAATATTGATTATGAGCGAAGAAATAAATAAGAATAGTTATTCTGCAGACAGTATTCAAGCACTGGAAGGAATGGAGCACGTAAGAATGCGCCCATCCATGTATATTGGTGATGTTGGACCGCGTGGATTACACCATTTGGTTTATGAAGTTGTAGATAACTCAATTGATGAGGCTTTGGCCGGACATTGTGATTTGATCCATGTCATAATCAACGAAGATAACTCGGTTACAGTTGAAGATAACGGTCGTGGTATTCCAGTTGATATGCACAAAAAAGAGGGTGTATCCGCTTTAGAGGTGGTTATGACTAAGATTGGTGCAGGAGGAAAATTTGACAAAGATTCTTATAAAGTTTCGGGAGGACTTCACGGTGTAGGGGTATCCTGTGTGAATGCTCTTTCAGAACATTTGAAAGCTACAGTTTATAGAAATGGTAAAGTATACGAGCAAGAATATTCAAAGGGTAAGCCGCTTTTTCCTGTTAAACAAGTAGGTGAGGCTGAGAAAAACGGTACCATGGTTACGTTTAGACCGGATAGTACTATTTTTACTCAAACTTTAGAGTTTTCTTACGATACTTTAGCTGCTCGTTTAAGAGAGTTGTCTTTCTTAAACAAAGGCTTGACCATTACTTTATTGGATAGAAGAGAAACGGATAAAGAAGGGAATTTTGTAGGTGAAACTTTTCATTCAAAAGAGGGATTAAAGGAATTTATCCGATTTTTAGACGGCAATCGCGTGCCTATTATTGGTGATGTGATCAGTATGGAAACCGATAAAGGCGATGTACCTGTTGAAGTGGCTTTGATTTACAACGATACCTATTCTGAAAATATATTTTCGTATGTAAACAATATCAACACACATGAAGGAGGAACGCATTTACAAGGGTTCCGTAGTGGGTTGACTAGAACTTTAAAGAAATATGCCGATGCTTCAGGATTGCTTGATAAATTAAAATTTGAGATTACCGGTGATGACTTTAGAGAGGGCTTAACGGCGATTATCTCTGTAAAGGTTATGGAGCCTCAATTTGAAGGGCAGACCAAAACTAAATTGGGTAACCGTGAGGTGGTTTCGCCAGTGAGTCAAGCTGTTGCAGAGATGTTAGAGAATTATTTGGAAGAAAATCCAAACGACGCTAAGATCATTGTGCAAAAAGTAATTCTGGCTGCTCAAGCGCGTCATGCTGCTAAGAAAGCCAGAGAGATGGTGCAGCGTAAGACGGTCATGACTGGTGGTGGATTACCGGGAAAACTATCCGATTGTTCAGAACAAGATCCAGCGAAATGTGAAGTGTTCTTAGTCGAGGGTGACTCGGCAGGTGGAACTGCCAAACAAGGACGTGATCGTAATTTCCAAGCGATTTTACCGCTTAGAGGTAAGATTTTGAATGTCGAGAAAGCGATGATTCACAAAGTGTTTGAAAACGAAGAGATTAAAAATATATTTACAGCTCTAGGGGTTACTATCGGTACAGAAGAAGATAGTAAGGCCTTGAACTTAGAAAAATTGCGTTACCATAAAGTAGTGATTATGTGTGATGCCGATGTGGACGGAAGCCACATCGCTACTTTGATTTTGACTTTCTTCTTTAGATATATGAGAAGTTTGATCGAAAACGGACACGTTTATATCGCTACACCGCCTTTATATTTAGTTAAAAAAGGACAGAAGAAAGAATATGCTTGGACGGATGATGAACGTAATGAGATTTCTGAGAAAATGGGTTCTGGATTTACAATCCAACGATATAAAGGTCTTGGAGAGATGAATGCAGAGCAACTTTGGGATACGACGATGAATCCGGAACACAGAACGATGCGAAAGGTAACTATTGATAGTTTGACAGAAGCTGATCGCGTGTTTTCGATGTTGATGGGTGATGAAGTACCACCCCGAAGAGAGTTTATTGAGAAGAATGCGGTTTACGCAAAAATTGATGCATAAAAAAAGGCCAATCTTATTAAGATTGGCCTTTTTTAATTTTAATTTACTATATTAGACAGTAGATTAAAACCAAAAATAATATTTATGAAAGTAACGATAGTTGGAGCTGGAAATGTAGGTGCATCATGTGCCGATGTCATTTCTTATAGAGGAATAGCTAGTGAAGTAGTTTTGTTAGATAGAAAGCCTGGATTTGCAGAAGGTAAAGCTATGGATATTATGCAATGCGCCGCAACTACGGGTTTTAGTACTCGTGTGATTGGGGTTACAGATGATTACACCCAAACGGCAAATAGTGATGTAGTAGTTATTACCTCAGGGGTTCCACGTAAACCGGGTATGACTCGCGAAGAATTGATAGGAATCAATGCAGATATTGTAAAAAGCGTTTCGGAAAACTTGCTAAAACACTCTCCTAAGGCTGTTTTAGTGGTGGTGTCTAATCCTATGGATACAATGACCTATTTGGCTTTAAAGGCTACAAAATTGCCTAAAAACAAGGTTATAGGTATGGGTGGTGCATTGGATAGTTCTCGATTTAAGTATTACTTGTCCAAAGCATTGAATAAACCTATTGGTGATGTACAGGGAATGGTTATCGGTGGGCATGGAGATACCACGATGATTCCATTGACTCGCTTGGCTTCTTATGTAGGTAATCCGGTTAGTGATTTTCTATCGGAGGAAGTTCTGAGTACAGTTGCAGCAGACACCATGGTCGGCGGAGCTACATTGACCGGTTTATTAGGAACATCAGCTTGGTATGCTCCTGGAGCATCAGTAGCGTTTTTAGTAGACAGTATCTTACATGATCGACGCCGTATGATCCCGTGTTCCGTTTGGTTGGAAGGCGAGTACGGGCAATCCGAAATCTGCTTGGGAGTACCTTGTATTATAGGTAAAAATGGCGTAGAGGAAATTGTTAAATTGGAATTAAATGCCGACGAACAAGCTAAATTTGATAAAAGTGCGGAGGCCATCCGAACGATGAATTTAGATTTAAGAAATATTTTAGAATAATAATAGCTTTATTTTATAGAAAAAACTACCCTAAAGGGTGGTTTTTTTTTGGATATTAATCAGAAATAAATTGCTTAATCATTGTGTATATCATATATTTGCTCGTTTTTAAAAATTAGAAATAATTAATTTTAGTAATAATGCAGAATAAAGGACTCGTTAAATTTTTTGCAATAATATTTGCATTGGTAAGTATTTACCAACTTTCATTCACATTTGTTACTGGTCATTTTGAGAAAAAAGCAAAAAGCTTTGCTGGAGGGAATTCAGAAAAGGAAATGCAATATCTTGATTCAATCGGTAATGATAAGGTCTTCCTAGGACATACTTTTAATGAAGTGAGAGCCAAACAAATCAATAAAGGTCTCGACTTAGAAGGAGGTATCAATGTGACACTTCAAATTTCTATCAAAGACATTTTGAAAGGATTGGCAAATCATTCAAAAAATGCTGTTTTTAATAAAGCTTTAACAGAAGCTGATGCAAACAGAGAAGGAAACCAAACTTATTTAAATGCTTTTTACGCTGCTTTTGACAAAGAGTCTAAAGGTTCCGTGAAATTGTCTTCACCAGAGATCTTTGCCAACCGTAATTTAAGTGAAATTACGATTGACATGACAGACAATCAAGTAAAAACAGTACTTGATCGTAAAGTTAAAGAATCTATTGAAAGTGCATATAGAGTTTTTAGAGAGCGTATTGACAAGTTTGGTGTAGCTCAGCCTAATATTCAGATGATGGGAGATTCTGGAAGAATATTAGTGGAGTTGCCAGGTGCTAAAGATGTAGATAGAATTAAAAATCTATTGCAAAGTACTGCCCAATTAGAATTTTGGGAAACTTACAAAGTAGATGAAATGGGAAGCTTCCTGATGGCGGCTAACGAAGTTTTAAAAACTACTGAAAAGTCAAAAGTTGAAACTCCAGCTGTAGAGAAAGATTCTACAAAAACGGAGGGTTCAGATATCGATAAATTGTTAACTGGAGTATCTAAGGATTCTACAGCTAAAAAAGAAGTAAATCCACTATTGGATTATATGGTTATGGGAAGTCAAGCTGGAAGTCCAATCTTAGGATTTTTCCAAACTAAAGACACCATGAAAATCAATGCGTATTTAAAACGTGCTGATATTCGTTCTCTTTTAACTGCTGACCAACGTTATGCTCGTTTTACTTGGGGTAAACCTAATAGAAAAACTCCAGATTTAGTAGAGCTTTATGCGCTTAAAACAAACAGAGATGGAGTTCCTCCATTGAGTGGTAGTGTGATTACTTCTGCTAAAGATGAATTTGATCAATTTGGTCGCCCATCTGTTTCTATGCAAATGAGCCCTAAAGGTGCTAAAGCTTGGGAAGCATTAACTGGAAAAGCATTTACTGAGCAATCTAATATTGCTATCGTTCTGGATAATATGGTGTATTCTGCACCGGGAGTAACTACAGGAGCTATTTCTGGAGGGAATTCAGTAATCACTGGTGATTTTACCGTTTCTGATACGAAAGATTTAGCCAATATCTTAAGAGCAGGTAAACTTCCAGCTTCTGCGGATATTGTACAATCCGAAATTGTTGGTCCATCTTTGGGACAAGCTGCTATTGATGCAGGTATGATGTCTTCAATCTTAGGTTTGTTGATGGTGACCATGTGGATGGTATTCTATTACGGTAAAGCGGGTTGGTATGCCAACGTTGCTTTAATTTTGAACTTGTTGTTCTTATTTGGTATCCTTTCTAGTTTAGGTGCTGTATTGACATTGCCTGGTATTGCTGGTATCGTTTTAACCATGGGTACTGCGGTAGATGCGAATATCATTATCTTCGAAAGAGCTAAAGAAGGCTTGCGTCAAGGTAAATCATTAGTAGAATCGATTAAAGAATCTTACAGCTGGACTGGTGCTATGCGTTCAATCATTGATGCCAACGTAACACACATTCTAACTGGTTTGATCTTATTCGTATTCGGTTCAGGACCGATTAAAGGTTTTGCTACAACTTTATTGATTGGTATCGTTACTTCTTTATTTACTTCTATTTTCATCGCGAGAATGTTTATGGATAAAGATGCTGAAAAAGGTAGAAAATTAAATTTCTGTACTTCGATCACTAAAAATTGGTTTACCAATTTCAACTTTGATTTCTTAGGAGTTAAAAAATATACCTATGGTCTATCTGCTGTAATTGTAATTGTAAGTGTTGCATCATTCTTTGTAAATGGTTTTGATCAAGGAACGGATTTTGTTGGAGGTAGAACTTTCCAAGTTAAATTTGAAAAACCGGTTGAAGCCAGTCAAGTTTCTGAGGAGTTAGGTGAGATATTTGGAGTTAACGTTGAAGCTAAAGTTTTTGGAAACAAGAGCCAGTTGAAATTAACGACAAAATATAGAGTAGACGATGAAGGTGCTCAAGTAGATCAAGAAGTAAACGAAAAACTTTACAACGGATTGAAAAAGTATTTCAATGGAATTACTTATGAAGAATTTGTTAATGCTACTGAGGGTAAATCAGTAGGTATTATACAAGCTTCTAAAATTGGCCCAAGTATGGCTAAGGATGTGAAAACAAATGCATATTGGGCAGTAATTGGTTCGATGGTAGTGGTATTCTTATACCTATTGATTTCATTCCGTAAATGGCAGTATTCATTGGGAGCTATTGTTTCTGTTGCGCATGATATCGTATTTGTATTGGGTATGTACTCTTTACTATACAAATTTATGCCGTTCCACATGGAAATTGATCAGCATTTTATCGCTGCAATTCTTACGGTAATCGGTTATTCGATGAATGATACGGTAATTGTATTTGACAGGGTAAGAGAGTTTATCGGTGGTAAGACAAAAGGTAATTTTAACCAAATTGTTAACGACTCCGTAAATACTACTTTATCAAGAACAATTAATACTTCATTGACGTTAATCATGGTATTGTTTATCATGTTTATCTTTGGTGGTGATTCTATTAGAGGATTTATCTTCGCGATGTTGGTAGGTATTATTGTTGGTACATATTCGTCATTGTTCTTGGCGACACCAGTATTAGTAGATACCATGCCGAAAAAGGATAAAGAAGAAATCGAAAGATTACACAGAGAAAGTCTTGAAGAGGTTTCTTAAATAGAAAATCATTTTAAAGCTTATAAAAAAGGCGTCTAATTTATTTTAGACGCCTTTTTAGTTTTAAAAAAATCCAAAAGGTTGGTTGTTTCAGTGTATTTTTTTAAATTAGTGAAATCAATGAAAGGTATTGAATCGATTCTCTAATGAGAAAACAGTGAAATAGATTAAATCGCGCAGGGTTTATGTCTGTCGAGGAGTGTCCTTGCAGAGGGAAACTTTTGGGCTCAAAATCAATTCAAAATATTTAATAAGCACTTCATGTAAACGGAACTAAAAATTTAGTACTTTTACTTAAATTTATTAAGGCTTAGAATTGAATAAAATTTCATATTTTAGTATAATAAATTTGCAGACTTATAAAAACGGTTATTCGAAGTCTGTTCCTTTAAATTCATAAAATGGACACATACCCCCAGATTATGACATTGTTCCTAGTAGCGGGCAATGTCACCGAAGAGATTTCAGCAGGTAAATTACTGTTGACGCTTTTTCTAGTATTTTTAAACGGTTTTTTCGTAGCAGCAGAATTTGCTATTGTTAAAGTACGTTCGTCACAAATTCAAGCCAATCAAGATATTAATGCCAAAGTAGCAGAAGTAGCTAAAAGTATCGTCGATAACCTCGATGCTTATTTAGCGGCTACACAGCTGGGTATTACCTTAGCATCTCTAGGATTAGGGTGGGTCGGAGAAAGTTCTCTTACGCCTGTCATTATGGGAGCCTTCGGATTGTTTGGATTAGAAGGTGAACAATGGGCAGAAATTGCTAGAAGTGTGTCTTTCCCTATAGCTTTCCTTATTATTACCATATTGCACATCGTTTTTGGAGAATTAGCGCCAAAATCTATTGCTATACATTTTCCTGCCAAAACAACCTTTGCGTTGGCTTGGCCTTTAAAAATATTCTATTTTATTTTTAGACCGGTTATTTGGTTGATGAATGGATTGGCCAATGCTATACTTAGAATGATTGGTATTAAGCCGATACACGGTAGTGATATTCACTCAGAAGAAGAACTTAAGATGATTATCACTCAAAGTCAGGAGGGTGGAGCTATTGAAGAGACCGAGCGCCTTTTGATTCAAAATGTTTTTGATTTTGACGACAGAAGGGTACTTAATATACAGACTTTACGTAAAAATGTTTCAGCAATAGAAATCAAAACTTCAGTAAAAGAGGCGATTGATTATGCTATTAATGAAGGATATTCGCGTTATCCTGTATACGAAGATTCTTTGGACAACATCAAAGGTATCGTATATACTAAAGATTTGATTAAAAAATTACTGAGCACACCAGAAGATACCAGTATCGAATCACTATTGCGTCAACCGATATTTATTTCGGAGGGGGCATTGATTAAAAACGTCCTGAAACAGTTTCAGAAAAAGCACGTCCAAATGGCTGTGGTAACCAATGAAGTTGGAGAGTTTTCTGGAATTATCAGTATGGAGGATATTTTAGAGGAATTGGTTGGTGAAATTCAAGATGAGTATGACAACGAGGAACCTATAGTAACTCGGGTATCTGAGGGGGTTTATAACGTAAATGCGCATTATAACTTATCTGATATCAATCGTATGTTGCCTTATAAGTTTGAAGAAGGAGAGCATTACGATACTTTAGCAGGTTTGATTGCACAAGTGTACTACGATACTGAGTTAAAGGAAAATGACTCTATCGATTTGGATTGTTACAGCGGTACCATTCTTAAAATGTATCGTAACTCTGTTGAGAAAGTTCAGCTGTCGTTACACCTTGACCTAGAAAATACCGATGTTGTAGAACCAGAAGACGAGCATTAGACGTAAAGTCGTAACAGATCTAGACTGTTTGCCTTACGAAAGCTTCGATTTGTATGAAGTCAGTTTACACGGATTGATCGTTGTAATAGTAAATGCTTAGTGTGCTTATCAAAACTAATATATTGTTAGTAAAGTAGCGATACGGTATTTACCTATACTATTAAAAAAACAAAAGGCTTGTCATCAGACAAGCCTTTTATTTTTGATATACCCATCGTTGGGTATAAATAAGAATAGATAAAAAAAAGTCCAACTTATCGTTGGACTTTTTTATTATAAACCGAATGCTTTTTTAATATCGTCTACACGATCTAATTTTTCCCAAGTAAACAATTCTACTTCCAACTCTTTTATCTCGCCGCTTGGGCTTTTAAAGGATTTGGTTACCGTCTGTGGTTTTCTGCCCATATGACCATAAGCAGCAGTTTCGCTATATATAGGATTTCTTAGCTTTAAGTTTTTCTCTATAAAATAGGGACGTAGGTCAAATAACTCTGTTATTTTAGCTGCGATAGCTCCGTCGTTTATCGCTAGTTTAGATGTTCCATAAGTGCTGATGTATACTCCCATAGGTCGGGCAACACCGATTGCGTAGGATACTTGCACCAAAACTTCGTCTGCTACACCTGCAGCAACGAGATTTTTAGCTATATGACGAGTAGCATAAGCGGCACTACGGTCTACTTTACTCGGGTCTTTTCCAGAAAATGCACCACCACCGTGTGCGCCTTTACCGCCATAAGTATCTACAATGATTTTTCTTCCTGTCAAACCAGTGTCTCCATGAGGTCCTCCGATTACAAAAACACCAGTAGGATTGATCAAGTATTCTACATCTTGAAACAAATGTAAATATTGTGGATGTTTGGCTAGTAATCTAGGGATTAATATATCGCGAAGATCACTTTCAATGCGTTGTTGCATGGCCAATTCCGCTGCTACTTTAGCTTCTTTACTGTCGTTTGCAGGTTTGATAAAATCGTCGTGTTGCGTTGAAATTACAATAGTAACCACTCTACTCGGTGTATTGTCGTCGTTGTATTCTAAGGTAACCTGGCTTTTTGCGTCAGGTCTTAGGTATGCAATTTCAGTCGCCTCCCTGCGTATTGTAGCAAGTTCTTGTAAAATTTTATGGGATAAGTCAAGGGCTAAAGGCATTAAGTCTTCGGTTTCGTTGGTTGCATAACCAAACATCATTCCTTGATCTCCTGCACCTTGCTCTTCTTTAGAAGCGCGATCAACACCTTGATTGATGTCGTCGGATTGTTCGTGTATAGCTGATAGGATTCCACATGAATTCGCGTCAAACATATACTCACTTTTGGTATATCCGATCTTTCGGATTACGTCTCTTGCGATGTTTTGAACATCTAAATATACTTTGGATTTAACTTCTCCTGCTAAAATTACCTGTCCCGTAGTTACTAGAGTTTCACAAGCTACCTTAGATTCAGGGTCAAAAGCTAAAAAGTTGTCGATTAAAGCGTCAGAAATTTGATCTGCGATTTTGTCAGGATGTCCTTCACTAACAGATTCTGACGTAAAGTAATAAGCCATAACGTTTAATTTTTTTAAAATTAATAGAGAAAAATGGCTAAAGGAGATTTTCTGCTTTAGCATTTTTTTACCGAGGTTGCAATCAGTTCAAATTTTTCCTCCCAATGTGAGTGCAAATTTACTAAACATATTTTGATTTTATCGCTTCTTATCTAGAATTTATAGTTGTGTTAACGCTTGGAGTCGGAATTGCTAATGCAGGAGTTGTGGTTTGGGGTTTACAGCTTGGTACAAAAAGAAACTCGTGCTGAAGTCTCAATTTGGGAATCGATCGAGGAGCGAATGCTGTAGAACTAGTTTTCAATAAAAGCCATTAAAAAGGACTGTTAATCTTTTTTTTCCTAAATTTGCAGTCATTAATATAGGGAACCACTAAAATTTATAGTGTTCCAAACTCACTGAATATGCGATTACACAATTCTAAAGATCAAGCCTCACTGACTCCACAATTGGCTTTGAGCTTTTTAAAAGAGGGAAATCAACGATTTGTGGAAAATCTTAAAGCCCACAGCAATTTGTTGGAACAGGTCAATGAGACCAAGGAAACACAATTTCCCTTTGCCATTATTTTAAGTTGTATCGATAGTAGAACCTCGGCAGAATTGATCTTTGATCAAGGCTTGGGTGATATTTTTAGTGCGCGTATAGCGGGAAATGTATTGAATGATGATATTATCGGTTCGATGGAATTTGCTTGTAAATTGGCGGGATCTAAACTGATTGTTGTTTTAGGACACTCCAATTGCGGTGCTATTAAAGGCGCTTGTCACGGTACTGAATTAGGTCATTTAACAGGGCTTTTGTCAAAAGTTCAAACGGCGATAGACGCTGTGGTTCACGATAAACCTACGGCAGATTTAACTGCTCAATCTACGATAGATCAAGTTTCTTTTGAAAACGTTATCTTCACCTTAGATCACGTTTTAGAACGCAGTGAGGTGTTGAAAAACATGTTTGACCAAGGCGAGATCGGTTTGGTTGGGGCGTTTTATAAAGTAGAAACAGGAGAAGTAGAATTTGTTAAGGAGCTTTTTGCGATATAATTAAAATAAGAAATTTTGGAACATACCGATTTATATAAGAAGATTCTAGAAAATAATAAGGAATGGGTAGAGCAAAAGTTGGCTATCAACCCGAATTATTTTAAAAGATTATCCGAGAAACAAACGCCTCCAATCTTGTGGATTGGTTGTTCAGACAGTCGTGTACCCGCTAATGAGATTATCGGCGCCGAACCCGGCGATGTTTTTGTACATAGGAATATTGCCAACATGGTAATCCATTCCGATATGAATATGTTGAGTGTATTGGATTATGCGGTAAACATACTGAAGGTAAAAAACATCATTGTTTGTGGTCATTACGGATGTGGTGGTGTGCAAGCTGCGATGAAAAATGATTCTGTAGGTATTATCGATAACTGGATCAGACACATTAAAACCGTTTACCGTTTACACAATAGAGAACTGGATGCTATTCAAGATGAGACAGAGCGTTTTAATCGTTTTGTTGAACTCAATGTAAAAGAGCAGGTGTTTGATTTGGGTAAAACATCCATTGTTCAAGCAGCGTGGAAAAGCGGGCAAGAATTAAGTATACACGGTTGGGCCTACGGTTTAAATTCTGGATATGTAACAGATTTAGAGGTTAATCTGACCAGTAATCAAGAATTGGATGAAGTGTATCAGCTAAAGTTCAATAACTAGTTTTAGAGGTTCTCATTAAACGAAGAAGGCAGCAATTGCGGAATAAACTTCAGTATAATTGGTAATACCAAACTGCCGCCAGGCAATAAAAATATAGTTAAAGAAGGAATGGTCTTACAAATTTCTAACAGTTGTTTTTTGACCATTTTTTTCTCTTGACTATTGAGTTCTCTTTTGGTGGAGTCCAACAAGAGATTCATCAAATGACCGTTTTTGTAAATTTCTTTAATCAGTCGCTTTTTGTTTCTAATCAGCAGTAGTTCTACATTGCTACTCGTTGTTTTTACTAAATTATTAAACAGATTAGACGATTTAAAGAAATAATAATCAAACTGATGTTTTTCTAAAAAGGCATAAAAATGTTTTTGGCTTTTAATAAAGTAGGTCGACTCCAAAGTTAAATTATAGGAATTTAGAAAATCCAAGTTGAGTTCTTTAACTCTTTTGGAATCGTTGTCCCAGCTATTGATAACGATAAAATCAGATAGAAACTTTTTTTCCATTTCTCTAAAATGGGTGATTTTTGCCTTTGTCGACTCCGGATTTGCTGTATTGTTGCTTTTGGTAGGGGTTAGTGTTTTTTGTAAATACTTGATCAGTAAAATATCATTTTCGTTTTTATCGACTTTTTGGTTTTTAATTTCCAAAACGATATTGATCAGCAGTTCTATAAAGTGATTGGAAAATTCTTTTGGATTTTCACGGGTCACCAAATAGCGATCAAAGGCTAAAAGATCTGCTAGCAGCAAAATATTATTTAAGATAAAACCGTGATTTTTTACCGGACTAAAAAGATTCACACTCCAACGGTATTTAAAAACGCGTTCCAATTGATCAAAAGCGTTTTTCGAACCCAAAACCCGTTCCACATAGGTTTTTTTACGAGGAGTCAAAAGCTGGTAGAAGTCTAAAAGCTCGCTGACAAACTTGTGGTGGTTGTATATTTTTCGTCTGTAGTAATAGGCTTTTTCAAGCATTTGTAACATGCAAATTTTAGACAGTTCTTCTTGTGTTAAGGCGAGATTTAATGCCGAATTACCAAAGATATTTGCGTCGATATATCCGTATGCGAAACCGATCTCACGAGCTTTTCGATATACTTTTTCAAGGTTGGAATCCTTGAAAATATGATAGTCATGATTTTTTTCAAAATACTTTTTGATCCAGCCCGTGGTTGAAGGATTCATAGTTTAATGGGGGTTTATTAAAGCACCAATTTATTGCTTTTTAATGATTTTACATAGCATTTCATTATTAATTTACTTTGTGTTATTCGCTTTTTTATTGTGATTATGTATTAAATAATAGAATGAAATGACAGTCGTATACAGTAAATTGTTACTTTTATGCCGAAATAATAAAATATTTAAAATGACAAATACCAATTGGATAGCAAAAGTGCTGTTGAGTTTATCGATATTGAGTTCGTTTGGTTTTAATTCTTGCAAAAAAGATCAAAGCACTTCAGGTGCTGCGGATTTGGAACTGCAAAGCAAAGCGACAGCTAATAAGGCGCCCTATATAGAAAACATTGCGGAACTCTTGCAACAGGAATCGGGTTATTATGCTTTTCAGCTTGGAATCAATCAGCTTGCGATTAAGAAATCCACCAATCCAGAAATAATTGCTTTGGCAAAAACCATAGAGAAAGATTATTTAGAGTCTCAGGATGATTTAATGACCTATGCGAAAGCACAAAGTGTATCCATAGCCGAAGTGCTTCCTGCTGATAAGAAGAAATCGGTAGAACGCTTGGGAAAAGAAGGGGCGAAGAATTTTGATCAGAAGTATGTGAAACTTATTATGAAAGAACATAATGACGCTATAGATCGTTGGTTTAGGGTGTATCAGGAAACCAAAGATAGCGAACTGAAACTATGGTCTTACAAAACCCTGGATATGTTGAGGAATCACTTGGCTGAGGCCATTCGAATTCAACACAGTTTAAAATAAAAAAGCTGAATACCGATTTTATCGGGTATTGATTGTTGTCTGGGTTTTAAATGACTTTAATCCAATCAACCATTGGGTTTAGTTAAATCAGGGCAGCGGTTCTAAAAGAGTTTCATTAAAATTCTTTTGAATTTGCGCCATAGAATAAAAGAGGCTGCCCTAGTAGGCAGCCTCTCTCTATATATATATAACAAATACAACTGTATTTACCATTTAAAATTTTTCTCAATAGCTTTGATCATTTCTCCGGCTATATCTTTATTGGTAGCTCCTTCAATACCTTCTAGTCCCGGTGAGGAGTTCACCTCAAGGAGTAGGGGGCCTTTTGAAGAACGGATGATGTCTACACCTGCTACTTTTAAATTCATTGCCTTAGCGGCCTTAATAGCGATCTTTTTTTCTTCAGCAGTAACCTTGATGATCGATGCTGTTCCGCCCAAGTGGATATTGGCTCTAAATTCTCCAGGTAAGGCTTCTCTTTGAATTGCAGCAACCACTTTACCGTCGATTACAAAACAACGAATATCTTTACCGTTAGCTTCCTTGATAAATTCTTGAACTAAGATATTGGCATTTAAACTCTTAAAGGCATTGATAACGCTTTCTGCTGCTTTTTTGGTTTCTGCCAGTACGACACCTTTTCCTTGAGTTCCTTCTAAGAGTTTTACAATTAGAGGAGAGCCGCCAACCATTTTGATCAAATCGTTGGTGTCTAAGGGTGAATTGGCAAAACCGGTCGTAGGAATATCAACGCCATTATTGAGTAACAATTGTAGGGAATACAATTTATCACGCGATTGTGTAATGGCAGCGGCGTTGTTTAAACTAAAAACCTTTAGCGATTCGAAATGACGAGTCAAAGCACAGCCATAATAAGTCATGCTAGGTCTGATACGAGGAATTACTGCATCAAAATCATTCAATACTCTTCCGCCTCTATAGTGAATCTCGGGCTGATTAGCATCGAGTTTCATATAACAGTATTTTAAATTGAGAAAATGCATTTCATGTCCTCGGGCTTCACCGGCTTCCATGATGCGTTTGTTGCTGTATAAATCGGGATTACTGGCTAATAAACCTATTCGTAAACCCTTTTTTTCAGTGACATTGGTATAATAGTATTCCTTGATCTTTTCTGGGGTAGGTTGACCTAATAAAAAGTGTTTTTCAGGATCGACCAACACACGTCCACTCATCGCTTCACGACCGAGTAACATACGATATCCCATCGAATCCCGGTTGGTTAAGGTAAGTTCAATTTCCCATTGTGTACCGCCCAAATCAAGCTCTGTTTGTATCACATAGCGCAGTTCTCGATAGCCACTAGAACTTTTTACAATCCTTTTGTCGATCATTCTAGCTTCGCAATGCAAGGCCGTTTTGACGTTGTTCTGAATGGGATTGACATCAAACTTCACCCAGTTTTCCCCATTTTTTTCGAATGGAGCGATATTAACTGCATGTAGGGCAGAGGTTTTAGCTCCGGAATCTACTCGCGCTTTGATCGTGGGAATTCCGAGAGATGGGAGCGTGCACCACTCCTCACTACTTACAATAACTTTGTTTAACATTTGTCTAAATTTGTGAAACTAAATTAGTACTATTATTTAGAATAGCTAATATAAAATTTGGAAAAAAAAGCCTACTAATTAGTAGGCTTTTCCAATTGATTTATTTGAATTTTTAGCGATTCTTTATCTTCAGCCAGACTCATTTTTATCTGGTCTCCGGCGTGAATTTTTGAACTGATGATTTCTTCTGCTAGCGGATCCTCCACGTATTTTTGTATCGCTCTTTTTAACGGACGCGCACCAAATTGACGGTCAAAGCCCTTGTCGGCAATAAAATCTTTTGCTTCGGTATCCAGCTCTAAGGTGTATCCCAATTCAGCTACTCTATCGTATAGTTTTTTAATTTCGATATCGATAATGGCATGAATGTGTTCTTTCTCTAAAGCATTGAAAACGACGATGTCATCAATACGATTTATAAATTCTGGCGCGAAAGCTTTTTTCAAAGCATTTTCAATAATCGCTTTCGAATTTTCCTCTGTTTGATCTTTTTTCGATTGCGTTCCAAACCCAACTCCCTGTCCAAAATCTTTTAGCTGACGGGCTCCAACGTTGGAGGTCATGATGATAATGGTGTTTCTAAAATCAACTTTTCGGCCTAAACTGTCGGTTAAATGACCGTCGTCTAAAACTTGAAGCATCATATTAAAAACATCGGGATGTGCTTTTTCAATCTCATCGAGTAAAATAACGCAATACGGTTTTCTACGAACCTTTTCGGTCAATTGCCCGCCTTCTTCATAACCTACGTATCCCGGAGGTGCTCCAACCAAACGAGAGATCGCAAATTTCTCCATGTATTCACTCATATCGATGCGCAAAAGAGCATCTTCTGAATCAAACATCTCTTTGGCAATCACCTTGGCTAATTGGGTTTTACCAACTCCAGTCTGTCCCAAAAAGATAAAGGAACCAATCGGCTTGTTCGGGTCTTTTAATCCGGCACGGTTACGTTGAATAGCTTTGGCAATTTTGCTTACTGCTTCGTCTTGACCAATAACCTTTCCTTTTATCAATTCAGGTAATAGGGCTAATTTCTTGCTTTCTGTCTGTTCAATACGATTCAATGGAATTCCGGTAATCATCGAAACCACATCAGCTACGTTTTCTTCCGTGACTAAAATACGATTGGTTTTGGTCTCTTCTTCCCATTTTTCTTGGGCAATGGCCAAATCCTTTTCTATTCTTTTTTCATCGTCTCTTAAACGTGCAGCTTCTTCGTACTTCTGTTTTTTGACAACGTCGTTTTTCTCTTCGCGTACTAATTCTAGGTTCTTTTCTAACTCAATAATTTCTGCGGGAACATCGATGTTGGTGATGTGTACACGAGACCCAACTTCATCCATAGCATCAATAGCTTTGTCTGGTAAAAAACGATCAGACATATATCTGCTGGTCAGTTTTACACAGGCTTCAATGGCTTCTGGTGAATAAATTACGTTGTGGTGATCTTCGTATTTTCCTTTGATGTTGTTTAGAATCGTGATCGTTTCTTCGATGGTTGTAGGTTCTACAATGATCTTTTGAAAACGTCGCTCGAGAGCTCCATCCTTTTCAATATGTTGTCTAAACTCGTCTAGAGTAGTGGCACCAATACATTGGATTTCACCTCTGGCAAGAGCGGGTTTAAACATGTTTGAAGCATCTAGAGAACCGGTAGCTCCACCTGCACCAACGATGGTGTGGATTTCATCGATAAATAAAATGATGTCGGTGTTTTTTTCCAACTCATTCATCACGGCTTTCATGCGTTCTTCGAATTGGCCGCGGTATTTCGTTCCAGCAACTAAGCTGGCCAAATCCAAAGTAACGACTCTTTTATTGAAGAGAATTCTCGATACTTTTTTCTGAATAATACGCAAGGCAAGTCCCTCAGCAATAGCGGATTTACCCACTCCAGGTTCACCGATCAACAAGGGGTTGTTTTTCTTTCTACGGCTTAAAATTTGAGAAACACGTTCGATTTCTTTTTCCCTTCCAACTACGGGATCTAACTTGCCGGCTTCAGCCATTTCTGTTAAATCTCTGCCAAAATTATCCAATACCGGAGTTTTGGATTTTTTTGCCGTTTTTGAAGTAGGATTATTGAAACTTGTGTCAGCTGTACTGTCATCTTGTCCTGACTCGTCAAAAGTTTCCGCTTTTGGATAGGAGGTACTGCTACTGCCTTCTTCATTGGAAAGTATAGACGTGAATTCCTCTTTTGCGATCTCATAGTCCACCTTTAACTTGTTTAAAAGTTTGGTAGTCGGATCGTCGTTATTTTTTAAAATACATAACAATAAATGGCCGGTGCTAATGGTTTCATTCTTAAATACTTTAGCTTCTAAAAAAGTGATGCGCAAAGCGCGTTCTGCTTGGCGAGTCAGGTGAAGGTTTTTCTTGTCTGACTGCAAGTCTTTATTGGGATTGATGGGGTTTAAAACTTCTACTTTATTTCGTAAAAAATCTAAATCAATATCTAGGTTGTTTAAAATTGTAATAGCTTCTCCCTGACCATCTCTCAGGATACCTAATAATAGGTGTTCCGTACCGATAAAGTCGTGACCCAATCGTAATGCTTCTTCTTTACTATAGGTAATCACGTCTTTAACTCTTGGTGAAAAATTATCGTCCATGTATTTTAATCTTTAAATAGGGTGAATGATTGATTAACTAGGTAAATGCAAAAAGTGTACCTATATCGAATGTGACTTAGGCTAATTGACGAAAAATAATTGAAAAATAAAAATCCTGACTAAATTATTTTAAAATAAATCCGAGATTTAAAACTTTGCTAAATGCTGAAATATATCAATAAAAGTAGCATAAAAACAGTGAGAATTCGTATATTAGCACGTTTTAATATTTGACAATTTTTAATTTATATACTTATGTCTGAAGGAGAAAAGTTAATTCCCATTAACATTGAAGACGAAATGAAATCAGCTTACATTGATTATTCAATGTCAGTTATTGTATCAAGAGCGCTTCCTGATGTTAGAGATGGCTTAAAACCTGTACATCGAAGAGTATTGTTTGGAATGTATGAACTGGGAGTAATGTCCAATAGGGCTCATAAGAAATCCGCGAGAATTGTAGGAGAGGTACTTGGTAAGTATCACCCTCACGGAGATAGTTCTGTTTATGATGCGATGGTTCGTATGGCTCAAGATTGGAGTTTGCGTTATTTATTAGTTGATGGTCAAGGTAACTTTGGATCAGTCGACGGTGATAGCCCTGCAGCTATGAGGTATACCGAAGCGAGAATGAGAAAGATATCCGAAGAAATTCTAGCGGATATCGACAAGGAAACGGTAGATTTTCAATTAAACTTTGATGATACTTTAGAAGAACCTAAGGTCATGCCTACAAAAGTACCAACTTTACTGATTAACGGTGCTTCTGGTATCGCGGTGGGTATGGCAACGAATATGGCTCCACACAACTTATCGGAGGTTATCGACGGTACTTTGGCTTATATCGACAATCCGGATATCGAAATCGATGAATTGATGAATCACATCAAGGCACCAGATTTTCCAACCGGAGGTACGATTTACGGGTACGAAGGTGTTCGTGAAGCTTTTAAAACCGGGCGTGGACGTGTTATTATGCGTGCAAAAGCTAGTTTTGAAGAAGTAGATGGCCGCGAGTGTATCATCGTAACGGAGATACCGTATCAGGTTAATAAAGCGGAAATGATTAAAAAAACCGCGGAATCTGTTAATGATAAGAAAATTGAAGGTATTGCAACGATTCGTGACGAATCGGATAGAAACGGGATGCGTATCGTTTATGTACTTAAAAGAGATGCAGTTCCCAATATTGTTTTAAATACCCTATATAAATATACACAACTACAGTCGTCTTTCAGTGTTAATAATATTGCATTGGTCAATGGACGTCCGCAGATGTTGAATTTAAAAGAGTTGATTCATTACTTCGTTGAGCACCGTTTTGAAGTGGTGACACGTAGAGCGGAGTATGAATTGAGAAAAGCCCAAGAACGCGCTCATATTTTAGAGGGATTAATCATCGCGTCGGACAATATTGACGAGGTAATTGCCTTGATTCGTTCGTCTTCGAATACCGATGAAGCTCGTGCTAAATTAATCGAAAGATTTAGTTTATCCGAAATTCAAGCGCGTGCTATAGTCGAGATGCGTTTACGTCAGTTAACGGGACTAGAGCAAGATAAGCTGCGTGCAGAATATGATGAAATCATGAAATTAATTACTCATTTACAAGAGTTGTTAGCTAGTAAAGAGCTAAGAATGAACTTGATTAAAGAGGAATTAGCTGAAATAAAAACCAAATATGGTGATGCTCGTCGTTCTGTGATAGAGTATGCAGGTGGTGATGTGAGTATTGAAGATTTGATTGCCGATGAGCAAGTAGTGATTACGATCTCACATGCTGGATATATCAAGAGAACCTCACTTTCAGAATACAAAACACAAAATAGAGGAGGAGTTGGACAAAAATCTGCAGGTACAAGAGATTTAGATTTCTTAGAACATATGTATGTGGCAACCAATCACCAGTATATGTTGTTCTTTACACAAAAAGGAAAATGTTTCTGGATGCGTGTTTACGAAATTCCAGAGGGAACCAAAACCAGTAAAGGACGTGCTATTCAGAATTTGATCAATATTGAGAATGACGACAAGGTAAAAGCCTTTATTTGTACTCAAGATTTAAAAGATGAGGAATATATCAACAGTCACTATGTGATTATGGCCACAAAACAGGGTCAGGTTAAGAAAACGCCGTTGGAACAATATTCTCGTCCAAGATTAAATGGAATTAATGCCATTACGATTAAAGAAGATGACGAATTGTTAGAAGCAAAGCTGACAGATGGGAAAAGCAAGGTTTTAATTGCTGTGAAGTCTGGTAAGATGGTTCGTTTTGATGAAGAGAAAACACGTCCAATGGGTCGTACAGCATCAGGAGTTAGAGGAATTACTTTGGCACATGATAAAGACGAAGTAATTGGTATGGTTTCTGTAAGTGATTTAGATAGTGAGATCCTGGTGGTTTCTGAAAATGGATACGGTAAACGTTCTTCATTAGATGAATATCGCGAAACCAATCGTGGTGGAAAAGGGGTAAAAACCATGAACATCACCG
This sequence comes from Flavobacterium sp. HSC-61S13, assembly GCF_024171535.1. Taxonomy (GTDB): domain Bacteria; phylum Bacteroidota; class Bacteroidia; order Flavobacteriales; family Flavobacteriaceae; genus Flavobacterium. The sequence goes on from NZ_JALJZV010000019.1 coordinate 46,464, forward strand.
ATAAAACAGGTTTATTGGTTTCGATTAATTCTGTAACAGATCAAGATGATTTGATGATTATCAATAAATCGGGATTGACTATTAGAATGAGAATATCTGACTTGAGAATTATGGGTAGAGCCACTCAAGGAGTTCGTTTAATCAACATCAAAGGAAGTGATTCTATCGCGGCGGTAGCTAAGGTGATGCCAGAAGATGAGATTGAATTGTTAGAAGGAGAAGACGGGGTTTTAGTGCCGATGGATTCGCTAGACGACGAGCAAGACGAATTGGATAATGACGTAGAGGGCACGGAAGATCAAGAAGAAGAACAATAAAAATAAAAATTTAAAAAGTATAGTTATGAATAGAAGATATGCTTATGCATTTTCTGCTCTTATGATTTCTGGGCTTGCAATGGCTCAAAAAAGTGAATTAAAAGATGCAGAGCGCGCTATTAAAAAAGGCGATGTTCAAGAAACTCAAGCTGCCTTATCAAAAGTTGAAGCAGTATTAACTAATGCCAATGATGCTCAAAAAGCACAGTACTATTTCCTAAAGGGAAACTTTGCTTACGAACAAGTTAAGAAAAAAGTAGATTTAGATAAAAATATTGATGAAGTAGTTGCTTCATATACTAAGCTTATCGAGCTTGAAAAAGCATCTAAAACTGCTAAATATACCAAACAAGCTCAAGAAGAGTTAAAAGCTGTCGGACAAGTTGTAGTTAATAAAGCTATCGAAGATAATAATGCCAAACGTTATAGTGAGGCTACGAAGCGTTTTAATAAAGCGTATGAGTTGAATCCTATGGATACGATTTATCTTTACTATGCAGCGTCTACAGCGGTTAATTCTAAGGATTATAATGGGGCGATCAATAATTATAAAAAATTGATCGACTTAGGATTTACTGGACAGGAGTCTTATTACACGGCTGTTGAAAAAACTTCCGGAGAAGTACAAAGTTTTGGTAAAGATGCCAAAATGAGAGATTTGATGATCAAACAAGGAACTCATAAAGAGCCTAAATTTGTCAAAGAAACTTCTAAAAGACCAGAGATCATTAAAAACATGGCTTTGATTTATTATCAAGAAGGTAAGTTTGATGAAGCGGAGAAAGCTATTGCAGAGGCGCGTAAATCAGATCCAAATGATATGAATTTATTGTTGACGCAAATGGATTTGTATTTGAAGTCAAACAATATGGGTAAATATGAGGAATTGGCTAAAGAAGCTTTGGCTAAAAATCCGAATGACGACGTGTTGTTATACAATTTAGGTGTTACTAGTTATCAAGCGAAAAAATACGATGACGCTAAGAAGTATTACGAAAAAGCGATCGCGATTAATCCAAGATCTGAAAATGCTTATTTAAACTTGGCTATTCTTAAATTAATGCCGGATGAAGGTCTGACTAACAAAATGAATAGTTTGGGAATGTCTGCTCAAGACAATAAGAAATATGAGGAATTAAAGAAAGAGAAGGATAGAATTTACAAAAGTGCTATTCCTGACTTAAAACAAGTGCTTTCGATTAATCCAAACAATGAAGAAGCGATTGGTACTTTAAGAGGTATCTATAAAGCTTTGGAGATGAAAAATGAATTAAAAGCTTTGGAATCCAAATAATTTTGATGTTATATAAGAAAAAAGCCGTCGTAAATGACGGCTTTTTTTTGGACTAATTTGTCGTTGGACATTGGAATTGATAGAATCCCATTCAAAAAGATTGCTATTATTTGCAATTATGAAGGCTCACAACGGCTTTTTTGCCCAATATTGTCCTTCTTGTGATTTACTACGACTTCTTTTAAAAAGAACGTATATACTCCATTTGATAGTTACAGTTTTTGGGAGGTGTATGGCTTATAAAATGCTTTTGAAGTGTGTATTTATTTGGAAAACAGCTCTAAAAAAAAGAGGCTATCCTTTTGGACAGCCTCTTTACTTTATATAATTTCGACTCACGACTCACGACTCACGACTCACGACTCACGAATTACGAATTACGACTCACGAATTACGACTCACGAATTAAAGTTCTTTAATGCGTTTGAGTTTCTCAGTCCATACTTTGTATTCTTCCTTGTGTTTTTCGATGTTTTTGTTAACTTCTCTAACAAATGGATTATCGGGTTTGGCATTGGAAATAAACTGTATGTTGTTTTCCAATTGGAATATTTCTGATTTCAATTCCTCCATTTTTCTTTGAATAAAAATGGTTTCATTTTGGATCTTTTTCTGATCGTTAGAGCCAACAAGTTGGTCCATACGGTTGTTGAATTTAACCGTTTCCGTTTCTTTTTTGCTCAAGCTCAACTTATCGAATAAAACATCTAGTATTTTGTTGAATTTTCCTTCTACAAAACTTTTGCTTTGAGCAACTCTACCGATGTTTTTCCAATTGTTGATATGAAGTTTGATCTCTTCTAAATCGGTTTTGTGATCACCGGATAATTGAAATTCTTTAAGCAGATCTAAGTATTCTTTCTTTTTGTTGTATGCAGCTATTTCCTCCTCATTTTCATGATTTTTGGCGGTGTGCAATTTGTCAAAATAGTGGTTACAAGCATCTTTAAACTCTTTCCAAAGGCTATCTGAGTATTTTTTAGGTACGTGTCCAGTCTTTTTCCATTCATCTTGAATGCGTTTCATCAACGGCGTAGTCGTATCAAAATCTTCGCTGTCTTTAAGAGCGTGTGCGCTTTCAATTAAAGCTTGCTTTTTCGTTAGATTTTGTTGTTGATCAATTTTTAAATCCTTGTAAAAGGTATTTTTATTGATGTTAAAATTACGAGTAGCCAGTTTGAACAAGTACCAGGTCTCTTCATTTTTCTCTGAAGGCACCTTGCCGATCGCGAAAAAGCGATTTCTCAAGGCTTCGATTTTTTTGATTTGATTTTGCCAAGCATTATGACTCGTCATTTCTTCTCTCGAGATTTGATCCATTTCGGTGATGATCTCAATTTTCTTTGCCAAATTTTCGTTTTCAGCTTCGCGAAGTTTGTCGAACAATTGCTCGCGTTTGTCGTGCATTTGTTTGGTCAAGTCGCTGAATTGCTCCCAGATTTGCTCTCTGATTTCACGGTCTACGGGTCCGATTTCTTCTTTCCAGATTCGGTGTAGGGTTTGCAGTTCTCTGAAAGCTTTGATGATATCATCTTCTAATAGAAGTTCCTCAACACGAGTGATGATTTTTTGTTTTTGCTCGAGATTGTGTTTGAAATCCATGTCACGAGATTCCCGATCCAAATGCAATTGGTCGTAAAAGCGCTCTACGTGAAAATGGTAGTTGTTCCAAACATGATTGTATTTATCGCGAGGAATAGGACCAGCATGATTCCATTTCTCTCTTAAAGTAGTCAGTTTTTTTACAGCGTCGTTTCTGTTATCCGCATCGTCAATAAGGGTTTTTAGCTCCTCAATGATTGCGATACGGTTATCTAGATTCTGATTTAAGTTTTTCTGTAATTGTTTGTAATAAGCATTTTTTCTATCGCGATACTCGTTAAATAAGGTTTCAAAGTAGTTCTTTAGAGGAAATTCATATTCAAACTCCGATGCATTATCTGGATTTTGCTCTAAAAACGCTTCTTTTTTCTCTTCGATGAAATCATTGTACTTGGAAAGAAAAGCTTTTCTCAATTCTTCAGCGTGATCCTTGATAGAAGTGATTTTTTCCAGCGAAATTAACTTTTGTAATTCTTCGGATAAGGCTTCCATACTTAGACTATCATAATCCAATTTTGGAATATAATTCGATTCACTAGCCGCATTGTCCTCACTTTCTTCCGCATTGGAAAGGATGATGGAGTTGACAGCTTGTTCTTGATCAGTAGGTACAATTTCAGGAGATGAAACTTCATTAAGTCCGTCTGCATCCCTGTGCAGGTTATCATTCTTTTCTTCTAACATCATTATAAATGCTTAATGTTTAACATTATTTTCGGAAAGATACAAAACACAACCGAGCTTGAAAAAGAAAATTTATAAAAAAATACATTTTGTACCGCAATTAAGGTCTGATTTAGTATAAAATAATTTTTTTAGCTCATTACGATCTTATTCCAAATGCTCCAAGACTTCTCTGCTTGTAATTCAAGCATCTCCAATCCGTTTTTAATCTGCGCACCGCGTTTTTGAGCCTCGCGTAAAAAGCTACTGATTTCAGGATTGTAAATCAGATCATAGGCGAGGTGTTGATCGGAGAAGAGACTGTAATCGATATCGGGTTTTTGGTCTATATCAGGAAAAGTACCTAGAGGAGTTGTATTAATAACTAGCAGATGAGACTTAAATATAGCGGGCGTTAATTGTTGGTAACTCAAAACTCCTTCTTCGGGACTGCGCGATACAAACTGCGTTTCGATTTTTAATTTTTGTAAGGCGTAATAAACCGCTTTACTCGCACCACCTGTTCCCAATATCAGCGCTTTCTCTGGTTTGTTTTTCAACAGCGGCTTTAACGATTTATAAAAACCATACCAATCGGTGTTGTATCCTTTGAGTTTGCCCTTCTTAGAAATTCGGATCGTGTTTACAGCACCAATTTCTAGCACCTTTGTCGACAGATCGTCAAGATAGGGGATGATGGACTCCTTGTAAGGAATCGTTACGTTGAGCCCTTTTAAATTAGGGTTGTCTGCGAGTATTTTTGTGAATTCAGAAATTTCGTTCAGTTCAAAGTTTTCATAGGTACTTTGTTGGTCCCCTTTCGTGGTGAATCGGCGTTTGAAATATTGTCGCGAAAAGGAATATTCGATGTTCTTACCTATTAGTCCGTATTGGTTTCTCTTTCCCATCTCTAAACTTTTTTGATGAATTTTTAATTTTGAATTTGACAGGACAAGATTACTAAAAAAACAGCTAATTAGGCCTACTAAAAACGCAAATTATTTTGGGTTTTTTGTTTGCTGAATTTAAGGCAGAAACACCGACTAAAGAAGTCTTCGTATTACGGCATTTAAGCAAATATTTTTGTTGCGGATTGGTATAGGGTTACTTTTGTGACAGGATGGGTTAAAATGGAAATTTCATCTTCTAAAAGACTTGTTGAAAAGGTTTGTAGCTTGCTGTAGTGTGTAAATAAAAAAAAACCATCCTCAGGATGGTTTTTGATTTATTAAAATGTAGGATATTTCTCAATGATATTTTGAAGCAGTGGATTTTCCCATTGAGATGGGAACAACTCTTCAATGATTGATTTTTTGTCGTAGTCGTTTTGCAATCCAATGGTCAAGTGAAAGGTGCCCTTTTCAATCTCGTTTTGCGAAAAATAAATTACCGCAAGTCGGTATGCAATTTCCGGATCATCAGGATGTTTTTCTGAGGCTTCCAACAATTTTGAAATTGCCGTTTCATACTCGCCTAGAAGGTATAAAACATCACTCCAGCTGGTCCAATCTGAAAGTTGGTCACTGCCGAGTTCGATCGCTTTTTGATATCCGATTTCCGCTTCTTCGAAATGCAAAAGACTTTTATTTAAAGCGGCATAGCGAATCCAATATTTTTCGTTTTGATCGTCGATATTGATCGCCTTTTGCAAGTGATGTAAGGCCTTTTCGTATTTCTCTTCCTTGATGAAAAAATCGGTCAATGAAATCCACCCCTTATCTAAAAGCGGATCTTCATGAACGGTCTTTTTATAATAATGCAATGCCATTTCGGAATTTCCTAGTTCCTCATGGCAATTTCCAATGCGCATCAATACATAAGAGGAAGGAGTGTCCAAATCCAACGTAATCATATAATTGTCGATCGCCTCTTGAAATCGTTTTAATTTCTCCAAGGCCTTTCCCTTTTCGAGATAAGCACCCAAAAAGTGCTCGTCAATCAAAGTTGCATATTCAAAAGCTCTAACCGATTCTTCATATCTTTTTAGCGTAAAATATTGACGGCCTAATTGATGCCAGGCGATATCACTATAAGGGTCATTTTCGATAAATTCATTTAAAAACTCAACAGCCTTGTCATTTTCAGCTAAGAAGTCAAAACAGTAAACCACATTGTACAAAGCCGATTGGTCCTCTTCATCATTTTCGAGACAATGAATAAAACTTTGTTTTGCCAATTCGATTTCATCTATAAATAGATATTCCATACCCAAAAGCGAGAATACATCTGAAAAGTCTTCGGTCAAGTCTAAAGCGACTTTTAAAAATTCTATCGCCTTCTCGTGTTGACCTTTTTTAGAATAAATATTGGCTCGTTGGATATATATTTCTTCATTAGTTGGTTCAATGGCATGCAATTCGTTTAATAAACGATCGGCCATCTCTAATTTGTCTTGAAATATCAATAACTCTACTTGTACCAATTTAAGGCCTGTCGAGTTGGGGTGTTGTTCTAGTGCTAATTTTAAGGCTTTTTTAGCCAAATTCATTTTGCCAGAATCGAGATAATGAAGGATGATATTCTCAAACTCTTCAGAATCAAAAAACAATACTTTGTTTGTTTTTAGCATCGATTCAAAACGGGAAAGGGATAAATTATATTCTTCTTCTTCGTTGCTCAAATACATAATAAATTCTTTTATGTTATCCTTAGACTAAATATACAAAATTTAGGCCGGATTATTTTTGAAAAAACTTGTTTTTTTTACAAATTAATTCTTTATTAGGAAAACTTTATAGGTTTTCGGACTGTTGTATTTCATCGAGTACCTCCAAGATGATTTGACAACCTTCTCTGATTTCGTCTTCGGAAATCGTTAACGGTGGTGTGATTCGGATTGCTTTACCGTCGAATAACAGCCAGAACAAAATTAATCCTTTATCTTGGCATTTCATAATCACTTGATTGGTAATAGCATCGCTAGCAGTCATTGGGGCGAGCATCAAGCCACGTCCACGTACTTCTACTATCAATGGATGTACGAGTAGCTCTCTAAAAAGTTTTTCCTTTTCGAGTGTTTGAGCCATGATATCCGTTTCAACCAGTTCTTGCAAAGTGGCTAAAGAAGCTGCTGCAATAACAGGATGTCCGCCAAAAGTGGTAATATGTCCAAATTTCGGATTGTCAAACAACAAATCCATATGTTGGTCATTGGCTGTAAATGCTCCAACGGGCATGCCGCCGCCCATACCTTTTCCGAGTACTAAGATATCTGGGATCACGTTATAGTTCTGAAAGCCGAAAAGTTTTCCCGTTCTTCCAAAACCCGGTTGAATTTCATCGACGATCATTAAGGCACCGACTTCATCACAACGATTTCTCACCTTCAGTAAGAAATCGTCTTTGGGCTCTATAAAACCGGCACCACCTTGGATAGATTCCAAAATAATAGCAGCGGTTTTTGTAGTGATTTTTTGTAAATCAGCTTCGTTGTTAAACGTGATAAAGTCTACATCAGGTAATAGTGGTCTAAAAGCGCGTTTGCGATCCTCACAACCCATAACACTCATAGAGCCCATGGTGTTGCCGTGGTAGGCATTGTGGCAAGAGATGAATTGACTTCTTCCCGTCACGCGTTTTGCCAATTTCAAAGCACCTTCTGTCGCTTCTGTTCCCGAGTTGACCAAATAGGTCTTGTTTAACTGTGCAGGTAAATGTTCTGCAAGTAGTTTACAAAAGGCTACCGCTGGATCTTGTATGTATTCTCCGTAAACCATAACGTGTGAATAGCGATCAAGTTGATCTTTAATCGCTTGATTGACGCGTTCGGGTTGATGACCAAGTGTACAAGCAGAAACGCCTGCTACAAAGTCTAGATATTTTTTGTTATTGGTATCGTATATATAGGAACCCTTTGCATGCGAAACTTGCATGGCTAAGGGATTTGGTGATGTCTGTGCTTGGTATTTGAAAAAATCTTTTCTCATGGTCGGCAGTATTATTTTTTGGTGTTTTTCTTTTCTTGTTTCGTTTTGCCCAAAGTTTCGGTTTGAACTTCCATCGGAACTTCTGCCTCTTTTTGTTGGGTGATGCTCTCTTTTTGAATTTTTAAGTCTAAAGCGAGTTCTGATTCGGGAAATATTTGATCGAGACTTCGTATTCGTTCTTCTCCGCGCCAATTGAAATCTCGTAGTTTACGCGCATTTTCGGGCAGGTCCGCTTCGGGATAAATTTCGCTTTTCGGTTCGACAAACAGGGTAGCGGTCTGTATTTTATTCTCTTCTAATTCTAAATTGATTTGGCTGCAAACCCCTTTATTGATTCCGATAAACTCATCTTTATCGTTATACATATAATAAATGATTTCGGCATTTTTGATCAGATCAATTTCATACATTTTATTGTCTCGAAACTTACCGTAGAGATTTTGTCCCTTGACCTGATTAAAACCCGTGCCCAAAGTATCTTGTTGTATGACAAATGCATCGACTAAGACCTTGAGCGAGTCCAACTGCTCGGTGACGGGATTGTTGATCAAGTGAATCAATTTACCGCTTAATTGACTGTCTCCATTCCAAACAACGGGTTTGCCAATCATTTGCGTGAGTCCAATTTTCTGACTGTAATGCAAAGAATCACTCTTTCCACTCATATCTGTTTTAAAAATTCGGGCATCATTAAAACCACGTATGATCCGCGCTTCCGGTTTTCCTGTAACCAAGATACGTTTGGCGTGTATATAAACCGAATCATTCTCTGTAACTGTAGTTATTAAAGCTTTTTTAGTAACAAACATCGAATCTTGTGCTCTATAAACTTCGGCATAGTGTCCGCGTATAATCATTTTATTGATCGTATCGGTTATTTTGACGTTGTTGGTAGCTGAAGAAAAATCGCGTTTTTTGTCATAATACATCGAATCGCCTTCGATGCGACGGTTGTCGTAAAGGATATGTGATTTCTTGATTAGCTTTCCAATATCTTGTTTGACATCATAAAAGCCGTTTTCTGTATAGATATAATTGTCTTTGCTCGTAATTGTTGAAGGTCCAAAAACATAAGAATGCTGAGGAACTTCGTAATAGTCTAAGTGATTTGATTTAACAACTGTTCCCTGATCAGTAGTAATGGTTACTGCATTGAAAAATTGAAACTTCTTGTCGTTTACAAAATATTTTCCTGCGTTACTGGTCAATAAGTTTCCCTCGTTGGTGATTTTTCCAAATGAATTGTAATAAACGATGTTTTGGTTTCGATCAAAGTGTAGGGTATCGGTTTCCAACATGGAGTTTGGCGAACGCATGATGACGTCTCCATTGGCATAAGCGAAGCCATTCATACCGTTGTATTCGGCATAGCGGCTGTTCATGTGGATGGTATCACCTTGGTTCATGATTACATTACCAAAGAGTTTGATGTAGTTTTCCTTCTCGAAATAATAGGCCTTATTGCAAGTGATTAATACCCCATCGTGTTCTGCATTAATGTTTCCAGTTAATATAACCGCATTGGGAATTTCCGCTTGGTTGATATCGCTGTAATCAGCATGATTAATGATGATATTTTTTTTGTTTTGTGCAGTTACAACGAAGGTGAAAAGAAGAAAAGAATATAGAAAAAATAATGGTATTGTTTTCAAATCTAGAATTTTTGTTCAAATTTAAAGAAAAAAAGTTCAGAAAAATTTAATTGGGAATTATTTATAAACAAAAAACACTTTCCGAAGAAAGTGTTTTGAGTTAATTATTTTAGAATAGTTTGTTTTCGGTCTGGACCAACAGATATGATCTTGATCGGAACTCCAACTTCACTTTCGATAAATTCGATATATTCCTTGAATTCTGCAGGAAATTGATCGTACTCAGTCATTTGAGTTAGATCGGCTTTCCATCCTTTTTTCTCTACGAAAACAGGGGTTACATTTTCAGGTTCGATATTGTAAGGTAAATGTTTGATTACTTTTCCTTGGTATTCGTAAGCCGTACAAATTTGTAGGGTTTCAAAACCGGAAAGTACATCGCCTTTCATCATATATAGTTCAGTAACACCATTTACTTGAACAGCGTATTTCAATACAACTAAATCCAACCAACCACAACGTCTAGCACGACCGGTAACGGATCCGAATTCTTTTCCGATACTGGCCATTTTCGCTCCAGTTTCATCGTTTAATTCAGTAGGGAATGGACCACTACCAACACGCGTTGTATATGCTTTGAAAATACCAAAAACTTTTTGTACTTTATTAGGAGGAACTCCTAGTCCTGTACAAGCACCAGCAGCAGTAGTATTGGAGGAAGTAACGAATGGATATGTTCCAAAATCGATATCCAACATAGAACCTTGCGCCCCTTCTGCTAAAATTGATTTACCGTCTTTTATCGCGTTGTTGATATACTCTTCACTATCGATAAATGTAAGTTTTTTCAATTGCTCAATAGCTGTGAAAAATTCTTCTTCTAATTCCGCTAGGTTATATTGTAAATCTACATCGTGAAAGGTAATCATCGATTTGTGTTTTTCCGCTAAAGCCGTATAACGCTCTTTGAAATCCGCCAATTCAATATCACCAACACGCAGTCCATTTCTTCCGGTTTTGTCCATATAAGTTGGACCAATACCCTTTAGTGTAGAACCGATTTTCGCTTTTCCTTTAGATGCTTCTGATGCAGCGTCTAACAAGCGGTGTGTAGGTAAAATTAAATGCGCCTTTCTAGAGATTAGCAATCTTGAATAGATGTCGATGTTGAATTTCTCCAAATCGGCAATTTCTTTGATGAAAACCACAGGATCGATAACGACTCCGTTTCCAATAATATTGATGGAGTTTTTGTGAAAAATTCCAGATGGAATCGTTCTTAGTACGTGTTTTATTCCGTCAAATTCTAAGGTGTGCCCAGCATTAGGACCTCCTTGAAAGCGAGCAATGATGTCGTATTTAGAAGTCAGAACGTCTACAATTTTTCCTTTTCCTTCATCGCCCCATTGCAGGCCAAGTAGTAAATCTACTGTCATTATTATGTGTGTTGTTTAGATTAGTGGTCTTGACTATTTTTCGGTCGGTTTATTTCTAGTTCCGTAGAAATAAAGAGAATGTGAATTGATTTCAACATCAAAAATTTCTTCGATCGTCTGTTTGATCGTTTGAATTCGTGGATCACAAAATTCAATAACTTCTCCAGTGTCGGTTAAGATGATATGATCGTGTTGTTTATCAAAATAGGATTTTTCGTAATGGGCTTGGTTTTGACCAAATTGATGACGGCGTACCAAACCACATTCCAATAAAAGCTCAATAGTATTGTATAGTGTTGCTCTACTAACACGATAGTTCTTGTTCTTCATTTTAATGTATAAAGATTCGATGTCGAAGTGCTCTTCGCTATCGTAAATCTCTTGTAAAATGGCGTAGCGTTCCGGTGTTTTTCGATGCCCTCTTTCTTCTAAATACTTTGTAAAAACAGTTTTTACAATTTCTTGACTTTTACTTGTTTCCATTGGAATATTAAATATCAATTGCAAAGATAAGGCTATTTTTTTTGTTATGAAATGTAATAGCCGAACCTTTTTTATAATTATGCATATTTAACTAGCGCGTTCGCGTACAGTTAATTGGAATATATTCGTGTGACCTTATCAACGCCCTCGATCTTTTTAATATTGATCATTAATTTTTTCAACAAGGCGTTGTTCGGAACCGTAATGGTGATTTGACCGTTGAAAATACCTGCATTTTCACTCAGTGAAATACTCTTAATATTGACGGTCATATTGTTGGATATGACTCTGGTGATTTCACCGGTTAATCCAATAGAATCTAAACCGGTTATTTTAATTGTAGCCTCAAAATTTTCTTTTGAAGAATCAATCCATTGTGCATTGATAATCCTGTAGGCATAATTTGATTGTAAACTAATCGCATTGGGACAATCTTTACGGTGCACTTTGATACCTTCGTTAATCGTTACAAATCCAAATACATCATCGCCGGGAATGGGATTACAACAACTGGCTAACTTATAATCCAGTTTCTCATTGTCCTTACCAAAAACGATCAAATCCAATTGAGACGCATCTTTGTTGGTTATAATCTCCGGAGTAGTGCTGGGTTGACGTTTGATCGTTTTCTTAAAGAAATTGATTAACGTATTGTTCTTTAAGGCGGCAAAATCTTTGAGTTGCTGATTCTCGATAATTCCTACACCAACGCGGTAGAACAAATCTAAGCTGGTCTTAAGCTTGAAATAATTTACCATTTCATTGATGGTTTTCTCATCCAAGGTGATCTTTAAATGGCGCAATTTACGAAGCAAGATTTCTTTTCCGTCTTCAGCGATCTTTTTGGTATTTTCGTTGAGTACGTTTCTGATTTTATTTTTAGCTCGTGATGTCGTAACATAATCCAACCAATGTATACTTGGTTTCTGATGTTCAGAAGTCATGATTTCGACCTGATCTCCGCTGTTTAATACATGATTTAAAGGCACCAAACGACCATTGACACGCGTGCCTCTGGTGTGGATTCCTATTTCGGAGTGAATGCTAAAAGCGAAGTCCAATGCAGTAGCCCCTTTTGGCAGTGATTTGATTTCTCCCTTAGGTGTGAAAATATAGATCTCTTTGGAGTATAAGTTCAGTTTAAAATCTTCGACAAAATCAACGGCATTGCTTTCGGCATTTTCCAAAGCTTCTTTGAGTTGATTGAGCCAAATATCTAAACTATTCTCTTCGGTAACTCCTTGTTTGTATTTATAATGTGCAGCATAGCCTTTTTCAGCGATTTCATCCATGCGTTCGCTGCGAATCTGAATTTCGACCCAACGACCCTTAGGTCCCATAACGGTGATGTGTAGGGCTTCATAACCGGTCGATTTTGGCGAGGATATCCAGTCTCTCAAACGACTCGGACTCGGCCTGTAGTGATCCGTTACGATCGAATAGATTTTCCAAGCCAGAAATTTTTCTTCATTGGGCTTGGATTTGTAGATGATTCGCAAAGCAAATTTATCGTAAACCTCGTCGAAAGTAACGTTCTGAACCTTCATTTTTCGACGTATGGAATAGATCGATTTTGGGCGGCCTTTCATCGTGTATTCAATATTCTCGGCGTCCAAGGATTCTTTAAGAACGTCGGAGATCGAATTCATATAGGCTTCCTGTTCTTCCTTGGTATCTCTAATTCTGCTTACTATATCTTGATAAACAGCGGGTTCTGTATACTTTAATCCCAAATCTTCTAGTTTGGTTTTAATGTTAAACAAACCCAATCTATGTGCAAGTGGCGCATAGATATACAGGGTTTCGGAAGCGATTTTGGCTTGTTTGTATTCCGCCATGCTCTCCATGGTTTGCATATTGTGCAAACGGTCTGCGATTTTAATTAGTATTACACGTACATCGTCATTGAGTGTCAACAACATTTTGCGGTAGTTTTCCGCTTGCATCGATATATGAGAATCCGGTTCTAAAAGAGCCATCTTCGTCAATCCCTCAACAATTTTAGCTACTTTGGGGTTAAACCATTCTTCAATTTGTTCTACCGTGATATCCGTGTCTTCAACTACATCATGCATCAACGCTGCGGCAATAGATGTAGCACCCAGTCCGATCTCTGAAGCGACAATTTTGGCTACGGCAATCGGATGGAAAATATAGGCTTCTCCGGATTTTCTACGTTGGTTTTTATGTGCTTCAACGGCTACATCAAATGCCTTACGTATCATTTTTTTGTCATCGTCTGATAAGGTTTGGTAACTTATTCTAAGTAATTCCTTATACTCTTGAGCGATGGCTTTATTTTCTTTTTCAATTTCTATTTCGGTCATATATGTTGCTATTGAACATTCTAAATTTAAAGGAAAAATTTTAAATTAACAAGTTTTATGTCGGGTATTCTGAGGCTTATACACAACAAAAAAACTCCTCGTAATAGAGGAGTTGATTTTTTATTGTTGTAGCGATTTTAGAACATATAAAATACACCAGCAGCTGCTTGCATATTACTACCTGGACCGTCATTCAAATTCTTTTTACCCAATATTTCTAGGTTGATACCAAATCTACTCAATCGGCTATCACGCATATATCTGTAATCTCTTAGGGTAGCAATATCGGCAAACCAAAAATTAATACCTCCACCGTAGTTAAACATCGCATTGTTTGTACCGTCTAATTGTAAAAAACCAGCACCAACCGCGATATAAGGATCTACGATAGGAATGTTTAATAAACCACCAATACTGTATTTTAAGGTACCATCAATAGCGAGTACATTCAAATCATCATTGGCAAATAAATCGTGTGCAGAAGTTACTGCTTTTCCCTTTTCGATTTTATTCATCGCAACGGCCAATTCGGCACTAAGATGGTTTACTATATTCGTTTCAATAGCAACTCGAGAAGGAAAGGCTAACATGTTCCAATTCTCTGTATTGGTCGCATCATCTTTGTCGAAGCCGAAGTCCATAATGTTCATCTGCATGGATACCTTCCATTTATAGTCGTTTACGAAACGTTTTTCTTTGAAAGTCTGTGCCTGCGAAGTGATACTAAATGAAAAGACTAAAGCAGCAAATGTTAATTTTAATTTTGAAAACGTTTTTTGCTTAGAGCAAATGGATTTAAAGCAATTCATATTCATTTGTTTAGTTGTTGTTGGATTGTGGCTTTGTTTTTTTATTGATTGTTAAAAAAAACTAAAAACACCCAAATTTAGATTAAAAAATTAATTTAGCAAATTAATACGTCTTTTTTTGATTAATATTTATTTCAATATAGCAACTGCAGTGTTAAGAAGTTGGTATAAAATGCAAATCATGGAAATCATAACTAAAGTCTGTTAAAGGAGATATCGCCTCCATTTCAAAGAATTCAATCTTATTATCCTGAACTTTTATTTTTATAAAGGCATCAGCATTAAAGGATTGGTTGTCCCATCTTACGGTATACACATCATCCTTATAAAAATGGATCTCTCCCTGGAGTTCTGGAGATCGTTTGGATGCGAATATAATTTTATTTTTTTCCTTATAAATATTCACTTCTCCCAACCATGCATCGCGGTATTTGCCGATTAATGCCTCCAATGCTTTAACGGAATTAGATGATTTTTTATTGTTGTTTACCGTGGTCCACACTTCATCAACGATCAGTGCGGCTTCATTATTATTTTGAGCAACGCGATTTTGGTAGTGGGCTACAAAATCCTGGTAGGGTAGGGCTAAGTAGTGATTTTTGATGGTATTGGTAATCGACTGAAAAGCCGCTCCTGACTGTTGGTTGGTCAATACAATTATACCTAAATTTTGTTGGGGTAATAAGGTTATTTGCGTAACAATTCCCTCCAAACCACCGGTATGAGAAACCTGTAAAGAACCGGCCACATCGGCTAATTGCCATCCTAATCCATAGGCTGAAAATAAGGTATTGTAAGGAGGAGTTGTTTGGGTTGAAATCCAAGTTTGTGGTGTCCACATCTCGCGCTGAACCCCTGCGCTAAATACCTTGATATCATTCCAGCTTCCGTGATTTAACTGCAATTGAACCCATTTGGACAAATCGTTAATGTTGGAATAGATACCTCCGGCAGCATCGAGTATCGTGTTGGTATACCTCGGGATAACGGTTAGTTTGCCGTCTATGGGAACATGAGGAACGATAACATTCGTTTTATCTGTCAAACGGTTCCAGTTTCCCGCACTAGCGGTCATGCCGATGGGTTTCATAATTTCAGTTTCTACAAAACTTGCCCAGCTCATACCGCTGACGCGCTCCAAAACAATTCCGGCGATGATGTACAAAAGATTGTCGTAATCGTATTGCGCTCTAAAACCCGATACCGGTTTTAAATATTGTATGTTATTGATAATATCTTGTGGCGTAAAATCATGTCCATCGGGCCAAATCATCAAGTCTCCAGCACCCAATCCAAGACCACTACGGTGGGTAAGTAAATCTCGAATAGTGAATTCTTGTGTGACATAATCGTTATACATCTTAAATTCCGGAATGTATTTGACGACTTTGTCATCCCATTCGATTTTGTTTTGGTCTACTAGAATAGCGAGGGCTGCTGCTGTAAAGGCTTTACTGTTGGATGCAATGCCAAAAAGCGTGTTTTCATCTACGGTATTTTTTGAATCTATCGAGCGAACTCCATAGCCTTTGGAATGAATAATTTTACCATCTTTAATCACCGCGACAGCAATTCCAGGAACGTTAAATGCCTTCATAGCACTCTGGGTTACTCGATCAATTTGACTGTTTATTTCGGCAGTCTGACACCACATATTCAGTGTCCATAAGCTTAGAGCTACTATTAAAGTATTTTTCATTTACTAAAAGAATTAAAATCCACGTTGCCGTTTTGCTTCAAAAATCAAAATGGATGCCGCAACGGATACATTCATCGAATCGATTTCACCGCTCATGGGAATGATGATATTTTTTGTACTTGCTAATCTCCAGGTTTCACTAAGACCGGTTGCTTCTGTACCTACTACGAATGCCGTAGCGGTTTGATAATTTAGGGTATGATAGGAGGTGGAATCCTGTAATGTAGCACAGTAAATGGCTATATCGTGTGACTTCAGATATGCAATCACTTCATCGGTGCTTCCCGTAGCAACAGGAGTGGTAAAAACGGCTCCAACACTAGATCTAATGATATTGGGATTGTATAAATCACTTTTGGGGTTAGCAATGATAACGGCATCGATATTCGCCGCATCAGCTGTTCGCAATAACGCACCGATATTACCCGGTTTTTCGGGAGCTTCTGCAACTAAGATGAGCGGATTTTCTCGGAGTTTTAAATCTTGCAACAGCAATGATTTGCTTAGTGCAATGGCCAGAATTCCTTCGGTAGTATCTCGATACGCGAGTTTTTGATAAACTTCTTTCGAGATTTCTATGATTTCAACCGTTTTGGAAATGCCTTGCAATGCTTTTTCTTCAGGTAAATAATCGGCACAAAAGAGAACGGTCAGTAGGGTGTAATTTCCCTTTTGAGCCAATTGTATTTCTCGTAGTCCCTCTATGATAAATGTGCCGGATTGTTTGCGGTTTTTAGATTTTTCCTGAAGTTGAATTAATGATTTGATATAGCTGTTTTGTGGACTATCGATTTTTTTCATGTTTATTTTTTATAAAATTCCTCTTGCCTTGATTTCTAAATAGGTATTGATCGTATCCATCGATAAATTTTCGGGAGCTGTTAAAACCGTATAAATACCATATTTACGAAGCTCGTTGACAATTAATCGCTTCTCGTGATCAAATTTTTGGGCGATCACACGATCAAAAACATCTTGAATGTGCTGTGCTTTTTGTTCGGTTAGTACTTTCAGTTCCGTATTTTCAAAAAATACAACTAACAACAAATGATTTTTTGCCAATCCTCGTAAATAAGGGAGTTGTCGATTTAACCCGTCTAGGGTTTCAAAATTAGTAAAAAGAATTAATAAGCTACGGTGACTAATATTTCTTTTTACTTCGGCATATAACTGGCTGTAATCACTTTCAAAATAATTCGTATCTACCCGATACAATTGCTCCATAATTTGTTGCATTTGCATATTCTTCGATGCTGCTGCTACTCGATTTTCAATTTTTTTAGAAAAGGTAAATAGGCCTACTTTATCTTTCTTTTTTAATATGACTTGTGATAAGGCTAAGGAAGCATTTATTGCATAATCGAGTAAACTGAGTCCATCAAAAGGCATTTTCATCACCCGACCTTTGTCGATAATTATATAAACAGTCTGAGCGTTTTCATCCTGATATTGGTTGACCATCAGTTGGTTTTTTTTGGCTGTAGCCTTCCAGTTGATGGTTCTGATATCGTCGCCGCTAACATACTCTTTGATTTGTTCAAATTCTGTCGTGGTTCCTAACTTGCGTATTTTTCGAAACCCATAGGGCTGTTTGTATTTTGAAAAAGCGAGCATATCATACTTTTTCATCTGTAGGAACGATGGATAGGTGGCAACGGTCTGATTGCCGTCAAAACGATATCTTTTGGATAATAATCCCAACATTGAGGTTGCATAGATGTTTAGAGTTCCAAAGGAATATTCACCGCGCTCTGTCGGTCTAAGTTGGTATTCAATGTTTTCATCGGTCTGCGGAGCCAAAGTGGTTTTTAACTCGAAGTTTCGAACTTGAAATTGAAAAGGAATCTCATCGATAATCTGTAAGGACACCGTCCAATTGTAATGGTTTTTTAAATAAATATGGATGCTGTTGGTGTCGCCATTAGAGAGTTTTTCTGGGTTTTTTCGCTGCGCGCTAATCCCTTTTTTAAGGGCGAATAACAGACTGTAATCCACCAGTACAACAGCTGAAAAAAGTACAACAGCCCCCCATACCCAGTAGTATAAATCCGGAAAGATAAACGCCAATATAAAAAGCCCGATAAATAGAATCAGGATAGCATAGAAACGAAGATGGATATATAGCGATTTAAAAAGCATGGCGGTGATCGATTTATCGAGGAATATCGATGGTTTCTAATATTTGTTTTATAATGTCCTGAGCGGTTAAACCTTCCATCTCACGCTCTGGTGAAACAATTACTCGGTGTTGAATAACGGGTATAGCAGCTTCCTTTATGTCTTCTGGTGTCACAAAATCACGTCCTGCTATAGCTGCAAATCCTTTGGCAGCATTTAAAATTGCCAAAGAAGCTCGCGGTGAGGCCCCTAAATATAAAAGTGGGTTTTCACGGGTATTTCCAACGATTTTCGCAATATAATGCAACAGGTTTTCCTCGACGATAATCTGTTTTACCAATTGTTGGAAAGCGATGATTTCTGCAGGTAATAATATTTTGGAAATTTGGTCTTCTTTACTTTGATTTTGAATTTGGTGCTCGCGTTGGAGAATTAAAATTTCCTCCTCTAAATTGGGGTAATCGAAGTTTATCTTAAATAAAAATCGGTCTAATTGCGCTTCTGGCAATCGATAGGTTCCCTCTTGTTCAATCGGATTTTGTGTGGCTATCACCAAAAAGGGTTTATCCATGGTATAGGTGTTCCCGTCAATGGTGATTTGTCGCTCCTCCATGACTTCAAACAAGGCTGCTTGGGTTTTTGCAGGAGCTCTATTAATTTCATCAATCAGTATAAGATTCGAAAATACAGGCCCTTTTTTAAATTCAAATTCAGAGGTTTTAATATCAAAAACCGATGTTCCTAAGATATCAGAGGGCATTAAGTCTGGAGTAAACTGTATTCTGCTAAAATCCATGTCTATGGTTTTGGCTAATAATTTTGCTGTAAGCGTTTTGGCAACTCCGGGTACGCCTTCTAAAAGGATATGCCCATTGGCTAAAATCGCTACTAAGAGTTTGTCGATCATTTTGTCTTGACCAACAATCACTTTTTTAATTTCTTCTCGAACGGCATGGACTCTTTGATGCAATTCAGAAAGGTCTAATCTCGATTCAAAATGTATGTTTTCGGAGGTGTTTTCTATTTCCATGTTTGGAGTATTTAGTTCAATATTTCTTCAGTTAAGGTATTAAAAGCAATAACGCTTTCTTGTGTTGCTGCATGCGGATTCGCACGATGCACTTCAATGAAATCGATCCATTTTTTAATTTTGTATTGATCTCGTAAGGTCATTTTATGTAAAGATTGTACAAAGTGATCATCCAGTTTGCTCGTGTCTATCATATAAATCCGTCTTATTTTTGATAGCGAATACACGATGATCTTATCCATTAAATCTGAATAATTGGCACTTTGCGAATAGAGCGATGATATGGTTTTTGCAAATTCCACCGAGGTGTTCGGCAGCGGTTTTATTATCGGAATCGTACGTTGTCTGCGTTTGGCGGTAAAAACCGCAACGATTAAAATTCCCAACAAGATAAAATACCATGCCCATTTTAAGGCTGGATTTTGCAATACAAATCGCAAAGGTGATGATGAAACAGCTTCATCAAGGTCGTTCGTATTGGTCAATACTTTCCAATAAACGGGTTGATTTGGTAGATACGACAATACGTTTTCCACGTACAAATGGTTATTACTCTCCAACAAGGAATAGTTGGTAAATGCTTTGGGTTGCGTATTTAAAAAGACAAATCCTCGACCAAATGGTATTTTGATAAAATTGGTTACTTTAGGTGTGTTTGACGTTGTCTGGTAGCCAAGAACGGTCGTTTTTAAAGTATCAAATGCACTAAAGTAGTTGTAGGAGTATGCCTTGTCTAAATTGAATTGTTGACGTGAAAGTGATTGGTTGGTAGTCCAAACAACGGTTTTATCAGCATCGCTATAGGTGAATTCATTGAGTTTTAAGGTGTCTGTAAAAGACTGAGGGAAAAAATCCGCAACGGCGAATAAGGTATTTCCCTTAGCAACAAATTCTAAAACTTTCTCCGTATCGGGATAATTGATGCTCGATTGGTTTTCAATGAGCAAAAGCGTTTTTATACCTGTAGAATCTTGCAATAGTGAATCGTTGATGAAGTCGTAGATCGGTCTATTAAAACGTTCTAATTTGCGCTCTTTAACTAAAGAATCCATTTCCTGATTCAATATATACAGTCCAAAGGGAATCTTATCTTCTATTGAAAAAGACGAGCTCCAGTCGATTGGCTTGGGTTTGTTGTAATCGATAAAGATGATTAACAATATCGCAAAACCGAGGAAGAACAAATATTTTTTTATAGTACTATTCATCGCTCCAACGTTTTAGAAAGGATTCGAATGCCTGTTGAGCTTTCTCAAATTCCAGCGGATCAACGGCAAATTCACCATACCAAATATTATTATACAAATAAGATAAATACTGGAACGATTTGCGGGTCTGAACATCTTTAATCTCAAAGAGGTAGTCGGAATTGGTTTTTTCTAAATCCCACTTAATCACGGCATTTTTAGAAAGTGCTTTTAACAGCCACAAATAGTAATAACGTACCGCTAATCGATGATCGTTGTCTGATAATGCTATTTCGATCAGAGATTTAAAATTGGTTTTTTCAAGGTTTTTTTCCAATTCGACCGCATGGATTTCAAACGGTTTTTTGGACCTTTTAAAAAACCAAAACGCTTCTTTTTTTACAAACATTCTGATGACAAAGGCGATAAGTGCGATCAATAAGACAACAGAAATATATTCAAGTGCTGTGTTCCACAATTGTTTTGGAGTGTCCGCTGCTTCGGAATTAAAAATGCGGTCTAACCAACGACTAATCCCATTTTTAATACGGGTCCACAGATTGTCTGTTTTAGCAGCAGTAGCGTAATTGAACTGCGGTTTATTTTTATAATTCTCTTTAAAATCAGGGGTGAATTTTAAGTTCTCAATCGGATTGTCTTGATCAACTCTTGTCTTTTTTGGTAGGGTTTGCAACTGATTTTGGGATACAGCAAGCGTATCCGCTTGCAGATACAGCGAATTTAAAAAGAACAATATGCCAATAAAGAATTTAGTCATTCGATTGGCCTAACTGTTCAATGTCAAAACGAGATTGATTGTTTTCCATTACTTCTCGCTCACTGTAATAGATCAGTCCTTGATTCACTAACAATAGGTTGTTCAAAATAAAACCTACAATCATACTGATAGCCATAATGATCATATATGTTACAGAAAAAGTATCCGTTGCAAAAATTTCAGCATCATCCTTTACACCGGTTAACAAGTTGAACATTAAAATCATTTGCGGTATAAATGTGAAAATACTTGCAACGATTTGTATGATAAAATACATGATAAATGTACTTCCAATAATGGGCCAAAAATTGTTCTTTACCATTTTAATTCCAACGGCAATGGAATCAAAAAATGCGCTGCCTTTGATTAAATACTCGTTATAAGACAACATACTTACACTCATAATTGCCGGAAATAGGATTAGTAATAACGGAATCCCAATGATGATAAAAATCAATACCATTCCGATACCTAACAATATGAAAATCAAAGGTAAGATTATGAAAACAGTTCCTAAGATATAAATTAAAATACGTCCTATTTGAGATTTTAAATCGCTAACAATCATGTCGGTAGTAATGTTTTGTCCCGGATACTTTTCCATATTCTTCAGGTACAATGTTGGAAAAGAATAGGCGATTGCAGAAAACAAGATCAGCAGTATCATAAATGCGAAGGCTAATAAAAAGATCAACAAACCGTTGTCTTCTATATAATCTGTCAAATAATTTTGTTGAAATCCTTGCATTTCGGATTTCATAAAATCAAAATATACTTGAAATAAAAAATAACTACAAATAAGCATCAGTACTAAAAAAGCACCATTGATTAAGAAGAAATTTTTGAAATAATTTTTGCCCTCTACTTTAAAAAAATCAAAAGTGTCGTTGATATAACTACTGAAACTTCTTTTTTTAAATAATTGAAACATAATTTATGATATTAAATATGGATTTTTTTATAAACTTTTTTGGGATAAATCACAAAGTAATAAAAAATTAGAGTGAAAGTACCGAAAATGATGATATAATTTAATATATCTGGCATGCTTTGGGAATATCGGGTAATAAAACCTTCAATAAAACCGGCGAATATGGTAAAGGGAACGGTGGCGATATAAATTTTGAACCCATTTTTAAATCCGGTCTTAAAGGATTCCATTCGAGAGAATGTTTTGGGAAATAAGATACTCGCTCCTAAAATAAAGCCGGCAAACGCTTCGATTACCATGGAGAAAATCTCCATAGCTCCGTGTAACCAAATGCCTTGAAAGCTCGATGTAAATTGACCCTCCTGTATAAAAAGATATTGAAAAGTTCCCAACATAATCGCGTTGTGAAAGAGGTAAATCAGCGTTCCTAGACCCGCAAATATACCGTATACAAAAAAGCGAAGTCCAACCGAAAGATTATTAAAGGTTATCGCTATAAAGCTTCCCCAATTGCTACCCGATTGGTATATTGCCATAGGATCGCCCTTTCTGATGTTTTCTAAAGTTGTATTGACATAGTGGTCTCCAAGGATCAAGCGAACGAAAGATTCGTCATAATGTGAGGAGAGCATACCAATACCAACCAAAATTAAAAACAATAAGGTACTGAAAATCAAATAGTTTTTATACTGATAAACGATGAGAGGAACCTCCGTTTTATAGAAATGAACCAATTGATTCGTATCGGTACGTTTGGTTTTATAAATATTTTGATATGTTTGTACCGCTAAATAATTCAAATAAGCCGTAATTTTGCTTTTCGGATAATAAGTCTGCGAATAGGACAAGTCATTCATTAGCTGAATATACATACTCGCTAAATAATCCGGTTCTTTTTTGATTTTACCGAAAATAGCTTGCTCGTATTCGAGCCATTTTTCTTTATTCTGTTTAATAAATATTACCTCTCTCATGGAGAGCTAAAATATGAAATATGACGCAATTAACCATTATTACCACTCAAAATGTTGCGATTAATTTTGAAAATGCATCTATAGGGGAGCGTATTTTAGCTTTTGTATTGGATATGATCATTAAGGCATTATACGCCATTGCCGTTTTCTTTATCATACATACCTTTAATCTGAATTATTTTCTAAATCAGTTGGACAATTGGAGTAGTTCGGCTATTTATTTGTTGGTTTTTATTCCAGTAATCTTTTATACTTTATTTTTCGAAATTTTTACACAAGGTCGGACTCCAGGTAAAATGGCTTTAAAAATTAAGGTTATCAAAATTGATGGGTACCAAGCCCAAGTCGGTGATTATATGATTCGGTGGGTGTTTCGATTGATTGATATTTTAATCAGTTCCGGTGTTATTGGTCTCATTAGTATAATGACGACCGATAAAAAACAACGACTCGGAGATTTGGTTGCTGGAACCGCGGTCATTTCAACAAAACAAAGATTTACGTTGTCCCAATCTATATTTCAAGAAGTACCCTCAGAATACATTCCCACCTATCCACAAGTCGTTTTGTTGACTGATGAAGATATTCGTATCATCAAAGAAGCAGTGCGAAATGTTCGCTTGAATAACGATAAGAAGTTGTTGGATCAATTGACTAAAAAAGTCGAAAGTGTTATTGGTGTCCCGAACAAATCAGAAACACAACTTAAATTTATTGATACGATCTTGGCCGATTACAACCACTTAACCTTATTGATGTAATACTCTTAGAATATGTTTGAATTTTTAGATTTATTGGGCACTATGGCTTTCGCAGTGTCAGGAGCTCTCGTGGCTATGGAGAAGCGTCTCGATTTATTTGGGATACTGTCGTTGTCGTTTGTCACCGCAATAGGAGGAGGGACCTTAAGAGATGTCGTGATTGGGATTAGTCCGGTAAGTTGGTTGACAGATCTTAATTATTTCTTTACCATCATAGCGGGAACTATTTTGGCTATTGTCTTTAGGAAAAAGTTTGCTTTTTTACGAATGTCGCTGCTGTTGTTTGACACCATTGGTCTGGCTATCTTTACGCTAATTGGTATTGAAAAGGGGATGGAAGTAGGGCTTCACCCAATAATTTGTGTCACCTTGGGTACGATTACTGCCTGTTTCGGTGGGGTCATCAGAGATATTCTGGGAAATGAAATCCCAGTGATTTTTAAGAAGGAGATTTATGCTACGGTATGTATTATTGGTGGATTGGTCTATTATGTTTTATACTATTTTGAGGTATCCAAAGACCTCAATTACTTAGTCACGGCAGGAGTGATTGTGGCGATAAGAATTTTTGCGGTTGTCAACAAATGGTCTTTGCCGCAGGTTAAAATGCCGGTATAATCGGTTACTCTATCCGGGGAGTTTGTTGTTTTTTAATAAAGATTTTCTGTGTGATACAGGAAACAAGCACAACAAGCATAGCACCGATAAAGTTCAACCAAAGAAAACTGACAACATCCAAATAATATAAATAGAAAATAGACAATTGGGTGATTACAGCTCCCCAAAATACCGCATTGGCATGTACGGATTTTACAAAGATTGCTACTAAGAATATTCCCAACACAGTACCATAAAAAACGGAACCGACGATATTGACAAGTTGAATTAGATTTTCAAATAGATTGACCACACAGGCTGTTAAAATAGCGATGACTCCCCAAATAATTGTAAATAATTTCGTAACTTTAAGGTAGTGGCTATCCGATTTGACTGATTTTAGATTTCGCTTGTATAAATCAATTGCCGTTGTGGCAGCAAGGGCATTTAATTCAGATGCAGATGCCGCCATGGCAGCGCATAAAATAACAGCTAGTAAAAGACCTATTAAACCTCGGGGAAGATAATTGATGATAAAATAGATAAAAACATAATCCTTATCGTTGATTTCCGCTTTGGGATTGGCTTTTAAAATCACTTCCTTGGCTTGCTCTCTTAGTTCTTTTTCTTTGCCTGAGAGAGACACCATTTTTTCTTGTAAAATCGGATTGTTGTAGTCCTGATACAATTGACCGGTATACAAAATGCTAACTTCCTTTTTATCTTCTAAAACTTCGTGTAATTCTTTTTCTATCGCGTGATATTCCTTTTGGTATATGGATGCATTGACAGCATTGGTGTTAGTAGGGTTAAAATGTAGAGGCGCATTGTGGAACTGAAAGAAGACAAATACTAGAACACCGGTGAGTAGAATAAAAAACTGCATCGGTACTTTTAACAGCGCATTGATGATCAGTCCTTTTTGGCTTTCACCTACCGATTTGGCGGTAATATAGCGACCTACTTGTGTTTGATCGGTCCCAAAATAAGCCAGCATCAAGAAAAAACCGCCCGTTATACCGTTCCAAAAGGTGTATCGTACACTGGGGTCAAAGGAAAAATCGACGATTTTCATTTTATCATTGGCCGCGGCTATACCCAAGGCGTCGGCTAAACTTAAATCATCTGGAAAACTATTTAGGATAATAAAGAAGGTTAGTATAAGACCGGTTAGTATGACAAATACCTGTTGTTTTTGAGTCAGTATAATCGCTTTAGACCCTCCAGTTACGGTATAAACCAAAACCAAGCCTCCGATGATAATGATCAGTGCTTTGAGATCCCAACCTAAAATGGA
Source organism: Flavobacterium sp. HSC-61S13 (assembly GCF_024171535.1). Classification (GTDB taxonomy): domain Bacteria; phylum Bacteroidota; class Bacteroidia; order Flavobacteriales; family Flavobacteriaceae; genus Flavobacterium. The sequence goes on from NZ_JALJZV010000019.1 coordinate 72,285, forward strand.
TGATAATATAATCGCTGGGGCATATATAGTTAGACCGATGACGATACCGCGCTGTACCAAAAAGAGCACTGCGGCTAGCGACCTTATCCGTACATCAAAACGTCGTTCTAAAAACTCGTAAGCGGTAAAAACATTGTATTTGTAATAGAGCGGTATAAAAAATATACAAATGACTATCATGGCCAAAGGCAGACCAAAATAAAATTGTATAAAACTCATTCCATCGTGATAAGCTTGACCTGGAATGGATAGGAAAGTAATCGCACTAGCTTGTGTTGCCATTACGGATAACGCAACAGCCCAGCCCGGAGTTTCTTTATTAGCTAAGATGTATTCATTGACATTTTTACTGCTTTTGGTTTTAATAGTACCGTATATTACAATAAAAAGCAAGGTACAGCTCAGTACAATCCAATCAATAGTTTGCATAGTCTAAGAGTACAATTGCATTAAAAAATAAAAAAATAAGATGTATAAAAAATTCATAACTAAAACGGCGGTGTACTTCTTTTTCCAAAGTGCAAACCATTTGGGTGAAATCAGATTTTTATAAATTTCTTTCATTTATTTATAGTTACTTCAGTAATCGTATAGTAATGTGCTTTATGATAATACATATAAAAGAAGCTCAATAGTTATGCCAATATTTCGGTCGTACTTACTTATTCTTGTGCATCTCTTTTGCGGTTTAAATAATCTTGTCTATTGATGATCACGATACCCTTTTGCAATAGTAGGTTATTGGGGTAAGAGATGCGCTCACCTTCTCGAGTGATTAATAAAGTATGAAAAGTTTTGATGTCTTCGATTTCTGCTTCAACAGGGAAATCTTTATCTTGAATTCGGATGGCGTCGCCAATTTTAAAAGGAAAGGAGAAAAACAAAATAACGCCAGCAGTGATATTGCTTAAAATGGACCATTGTGCAAACATCGCTACACCGATTATGGCAAACGTTGACGATAAGACCACATAGATGTTTTCGGTTTTGACACCCCAAATAGCAAACAAGATCAACAAACAAATCGTTGTAGTCAGTGTATCGAAATAGCGATTGATCAATCGTTTTCTGCGATTGGCATTTTCCGATACTTCAGAAACGCGGTTGATGATAACTTTAGTGATGAATTTGGCCAAAAAATACAACCCAATTAAGATGATTGTACTGATGATTTGCGGATAATATTCGTGTATATTCATAATTTAGGATATGAAATCTATAAGTTGATGATACAGTTTTTCCATAGGCATACCTACGACATTGGTATAAGAACCCTCAATCTTCTCGATTCCAATTAAACCAATCCATTCTTGTATACCGTAGGCACCGGCTTTGTCATAAGGTTCGTATTGGGTTACATAGTAGTTTATTTCTTCTGCTGAGAGCGATTTAAAAGTAACTTTTGTAGTATCGTTAAATACCGTGGTTTTGGCTTGATCTCGAATGCAAACAGAACTGATTACTTCATGGGTTTGACCAGCTAAACTCGTTAATATGTCTACAGCTTCATTAAAGTCTACAGGTTTACCTACTGCTTTGTTTTGATGCCATACGATAGTATCACTTGCAATAAGGAGGTCGTTATCGTTTATTTCCAAGGCCATAGCTTTTTGTAACGCGATGTGATCGGTAATCTGACTGCCTAAAAAAGCAGCGGGATAACTTTCGTCTGTGTCGGCTGGCTTGGTATCAAAAACGAGACCCAATTGCAGTAAAAACTCTTTTCTTCTTGGCGAATTTGACGCTAGAATGATTTTTTTATGGGCTAATAACTCAGGAAGCAACATAGGTAGTTAGATTATAAGTAAGTAAAGCGATAGATAGTATCGTTGTCCAAATAGTCATTTGAAGTACTAAGTGAATCGTTTTGATGTTTTTACGTGTTTTAGCTTGCCAAAGTTCAAAAGCACAATAGAGTAGTGGCGCTATGATTAAGGCTAGTATATAGATAAACAAACTGGAATGAGCAGTCAAATACACTAGGGTGTAAACCAGTAAACTTGTGGCGATAAATAAGGCCAAACCGGCTCCACTTTTAGCGGCGATTTTGCTGCCATAACGCACAGCTAAGGTTCTTTTCTGATCTATGTAATCGCTGGGACGAAATAGGATATCCTGAATTAATGATTGCAATAGAAAAAGGAAAAACAGCAGTACAGAAAAATCCACAATGAATCCAAAGTTGAGGCGAAGCAATACAAAATTGTATTCGTTTATTTTCGGAATCAAATCCAAAAGTGCCATTCCATACAGCGGAAATACCAATAGAAAACTATTGAGTAGATTGCTCCAAATAAATGATTTCCTCCACTGCGATATAAAAGAATATAACAACACGGCCTGTAATATAAAATAGGCTAGAAATGTTGGTCTACCGGCAATAAAATTACAGAGATAGTATCCGATTCCAACGCCGATAACGGTTAGTGCAAAATAGATATAGTATCCATTGCTTAACTTTATGGTCCAATTTAAATGCGGTTTTTCTTCCTGCTTAGTCAATTGATAAAGCACTAATCCACCGAGGGCAATTAGAGTAACTGAAATTAAAAACAACAGAAAAGGAATGGTACCCAAAGCGGTCGTAAAACCTTGTTGTTGTTTAAAATATACCAAATGAAAGAGCAGTAAAGCGCAGCAGACTTGAATGGCGGATTGCAACTGGTTTTTTTTGAGCAATTTCATGAGTTTCGTATTGGTGTTAATCAAGTTTAGCGTTAAAATGCTCCAGCCATTTACCCTGTGTTTTCATTACTTGTTCGATAACATCCCTTACAGCTCCTTTTCCTCCACCGATATGTGAAACATATTTGGATATTTTTTTTATTTCAGGTGCCGCATCTTGAGGAGCGGTTGGCAATCCGACTAATTTCATTACATGAAAGTCGGGAATATCATCGCCCATATATAAAACTTGTTCGGGTTTAATGTCATAAAGACTGGTAAACTCTTCAAAGGTTTCTACTTTATTAGGTACGCCTAAGTAAATATCGGTAAGTCCCAAATTGCGTAAACGAATTCGAGCTCCTTCATTTTTACCGCCAGAAATCACACAAACGGTATAGCCATTCTCCAAAGCAGCTTTCATGGCATATCCGTCTCTGATGTGCATGGTTCTCAGTAAGTTGCCGTCAGGTGCTATATGAATAGTTCCATCGGTAAGTACCCCATCCATATCAAAGATGAAGGTAGTGATATCATTCATGATCTCTTTGTAATTTCTAGACATTATTTTTGCTGAATTGATTGAGTTAAGATTTGGTATATATTTTTTAAATTGGGATCAACTAAGAATTCCAAGTGTTTTTCAATAGTCTTTTTGTCTTTGCGAATGGCTGGACCAGTTTGTGCCTTCCGAGGACTGAGCGTTTTAATCTTTTCGGCTGTTTCCTGTATTAGAGGTTTTAAAATGTCAAATGGAACGTGATTCTCCTTGCATATTTCGGCACCTAAAACATACATGTGGTTGACGAAGTTAGAAACAAAAACGGCCGCGATATGAATGGATCTTCGTTGTTCTGAATTGATGTCAAAAACTTTTTCGCTAAACTTTAAAGCTACTTGTTCCAATAAATTAAAATCAGCGTCGGACTGAGCCTCTAAACAAAACGGAATTTCGGAGAAATCTATTGCTTTCTCTAATGAAAATGTTTGCAACATATAGAAAACTCCAGCGCGATGTGGCCCTTTAATTGCATCGATAGAACTAGCTCCCGAGGTATGCGCAATCAATTGATTTTGCAAGGGTATAGCCGCGGTAACTTGTTCGATAGCATCATCAGATACCGCCAGTAGAATTAAATCTACAGCAGTCAATTGGTCTAATTGATTGACGATTTTATCATTAGGCAAATAAGCAGGTAGTTTTCCTGTGTCACGAGCATACACTTGCTGCAAGTAAATACCCTCTTGTTCTAATAGATGTAGAATTAAATGATGGGCTACTTTTCCAGAGCCTATAATTGAAACGGTTATCATGTTGCTAATTTAAGACTTTTTTGATGCCGTTCAAATGAAAAATTAGCAATTGTTCATACGCCGATTTGTCTATACGCCCATCCGCCCATCCGCATTTAAAGCCTATATGCCCATGCGCACATTCGCTTATTCGCCCATCAGCGTATCTGCGTATCAGCATCTAAAGCCTATATGCCCATGCGCACATTCGCTTATTCGCCCATCAGCGTATCAGCGTATCAGCGTATCAGCGTATCAGCGTATCAGCGTATCAGCGTATCAGCGTATCAGCGTATCAGCGTATCAGCGTAT
>NZ_JALJZV010000020.1 GCF_024171535.1 Flavobacterium sp. HSC-61S13
GATCGTTTGTGAAAAGCCAATTGTTCTAGTGATCAGTATGGTCGTGAATCGAAAATCGAAAATCGGGAGTCGAAGGTTATCGTTTATGAAAAGCCTCCTATATATGAGAAGTAAGAAATTCACACTAACCGACGAATCCCGATTAACGCATCACGAATCACGAATTAGCAAAGAGCAACTAGAGGGTTCAAGTTTATGAAAAGCAACCTATATATGAGGAGTGAGAAATTAACGATAGCCGACGAATCTCGATTTTCAACTAACGAATAACGAACTAGCAAAGAGTGACTAGAGGGTTCAAGTTTATGAAAAGCAACCTATATATGAGGAGTGAGAAATTAACGATAGCCGACGAATCTCGATTTTCGACTAACGAATCACGAACTAGCAAAGAGTGACTAGAGGGTTCAAGTTTATAAAAAGTATCTATATATGAGGAGTGAGAAATTAACGATAGCCGACGAATCTCGATTTTCGACTAACGAATCACGACCACACCAATAACTTATTACAATCTCAATGATCTAATGAACGTATGAGTTCATTAAAACATTCTTTTAATACTTTGAAAAACCTCATCTACCGTCGTAACACTTGGAAAATGGCTTTTTTTCTCTTGTAAATGTAATTTTGCATCTTTTAATCCAGAAATCATAGCTTCTACAGCTTCTATCGGAACCATATCATCTTTAGGAGAATGCCAAAACTCCATAGGAGTAGAAATGGCATCAAGACCAAATCCCCAAGGAGAAACTTGCATCTTAGCCTCTCGAGCTATACCTACACAATTATTAGACAAAGCGGCTTCAATTCTACGGCTTACTCCCTCACTTTGTACGTACTGCCTTTGAAGTTGCTTAAGCGAATCGTAGTAATCCTGAGCAATTTGTTCAACATTTCGTTCTTTAAAACGCTCGTAACTCAATTTTTCGTCTTCGGGATAGAAATCAAGTATATTCGAATCTGAAACATTTGAAACAGCACTAAGCAACCACAATTTCCTTAAACGACCTTTAAAATACCACGCCTCAGCCCAAGCGTAAGGAGCGCCCGCTGAAACAGCAATCGTACCAAATGATTCTACCTTTAAAAAATCCAGCAAAGAACTTATGAAAGCCCCCCAGTCAGCAATGTTCTTTAAACCTGAAGTCATTGTTGTCTCTCCATAACCTGGCCGATCTATAGCAATCAATCGAACTCCAATCTCTTTTGCTTTCTGCGACCACGAATCCGGCAATAAGGAACTTCCTAACAATCCATGATGTACTAATATAGGAAAACCACCTTCATCTCCATATACACGATAACTAATCAGTTCGCCTGTAACTGTATTATATTTTTTTAAATCACTCATTTTATCTAGTCCTTTTTTATCCAGTACCCATCACCATTGCTCCAATAATAAAATTAATCAATAAAAGCCTCATTTCCAAAATAATAATTATTAAAATTTAAAGACTACACTTCCATTCATTAGGAAAACCATATCACCCCATTGTCTTTACCCCTAATAACACAAGAACCCCATCGATTTTAAGATAATCCCATCAAACTTATTAATAAGTATTATAAAAACCACAATATTTATAAAATAGAAAGAAATTTTGCATTTTAATTTAATTTTCATATATTTATTATGATTTAAAACGGTCTAATCTTTTATTCATTCAAATAAAGTGTTTATGAAAAATTCTTTTTTCGCTATTAGTCTCCTTGGTTTGATTATTCTAACAGGATGTCAAAACAAGAAAACCCAAACAGATGTTTTAATTACTTCTGAGTCTACAGAGGACACTTCCAATTCGACTATTCCTAAAGAAGTTGAAGAAGAATTTAAAATTATCGATGATGATAAAATAAAGGATATAAACGCCCTAATAATCGCAAAGAAATTTTCTGCTGAGGAAGAAATCATGCAAGCGTACAGCCCAAAAGACAAACAAGCTGAATCCAATTACAAATACACCATTACGAAATTATCTTCTGGCAATGGGAAAACATTGGTGCAGCTGGTCGAAGAAAATCTATCCGATGATTCGGTAAAAGATAAAAAGGTCATCATGCGCGTTCTTAAAAACGATAAAGGTCAATTTGTTGTTGATGAAATTAAAGAAAGTTATAGATGCAGATTAAATCGAGGCCATCAAGATTGGAGCGCCTCATTCTGCTCGTAAATATTTATAAAAAAAGTCCTTAGATATTTCTAAGGACTTTTTTATTTTTAAAATCAGCTGGATTGCAATAAACTTAGAATAACTTATTGTCTCTCATTTACCACTATTTTGTACTCCTCGACTACGGTTATCTTTTTTCTGCTAACCTCTCTGACAACGATACATTGAGAAACAATATCATGTAAACACTGAGATTTATCGTTGGTGAAAAACAAAAAATAACCAACACAGAAAGTCATTATATTTAGGTAATTTCCGAAATATCGACCGGTAGCTTGTCCAAAATTAATTTTTTGTCCATCCATGCTTAATACCTTAATATCCATTGTACGCTGTCCAACTGTTGCCTGTAATGGCCCACTTTGCTGTAAGGCAAAATACAACCAACTCCCAATCAATGGAATACATATCGAAGAAATCACAACAATCAAGATATCTAAAAGGCGAGCAACAAAACGCTCTCCAAAACTAGCAAAAACATAAGTGATTTCTTCATCGCCCGAAATCACCACAACTGTGTTGTTTTGTAAATAATGTATACTCCCAATCATTTCTAGATCTATTTTATTTTAATCGCACAAATTACCGCATTTTTTAATTAATTCGTTTCTACAAAACCCTAAACTATTTCATTTAAATTTACAGATTCAGGAGTTTAATTTAGTTGAATGCTTTTATGTCGAAAATAAGCCGAAGACCCGCCACAAATAATGATTTGTCGTTTTTACTGCATCTCAGAAAAGACACCATGTCTACCTATTTACGCGAATCCCAACTGGACCATTCTGAGAGCGGTCATCTGGATAGAATCCACTATGCTTTTGAATATGCCGAGATCATCCTACTTCATCAAAAACCAATCGGTTTATTAAAAACCCGATTAGAGGACTCCATATTAGAAATTATCCAAATTCAAATACTACCAGAATTCCAGAAATTAGGAATCGGAAGTCAGCTAATTCTAAATATAATACGGCAAGCTACCTTAAAAAACTTGACAGTTCATTTGAGTGTACTGCAAGTAAATCCTGCTTTAAGGTTGTATCAGCGCTTGGGTTTTCTTCAGAAAGCACAGCATAACGTTATGATAAAAATGGAATGGCTACCACCTATACTCGAAACCGATCGCTTTTATTTTCGGTGCTTGACAACTGCAGATGCAAACGATTTCTATCTTCTCAATTCAGATCCTGAAGTCATTCAATATACCGGAGATAGTCGATTTGAAACGGTAAATCAAGCAAGCGATTTCCTAAGGCAGTATGATCAATATAATTTGTATGGGGTAGGCCGCTGTGCCGTAATTGATAAAACTACACAGCAATTTGTCGGTTGGTGCGGAATTAAATACACAGAAGAAACGGACGAATACGACATTGGTTTTCGGTTTTTTAAAAAACATTGGAATCGTGGATATGCGACAGAAACCGCTCGTTACTGGCTGCATATTGCGGAACATGTCATGTTGATTCCGAACTTAATTGGCCGAGTTGACCACAATAACAAAGCTTCGCAATATGTACTAGAAAAATTAGGCTTTCAGAAATATCAAGAAGTACCAAAAAATAATTCCGTTACTTTATATTACAAAATCGATTTTTAAACACTTAAGTATGTTATTTGAAACCGTCCAATTAGAATTCCAACCATTTGATGAAAAAACCAGTGGTGAATTACTGCAAATCTATAACGACCCGATAACCATGAAATACATACCCAATAATCCGGCATCTTGGAATAAAGAACAATTGGATCAAAAATTGTCAATTCAACTTAAAGATTACTCCTCGGGAATTGGCATCTACGCTGTATACGAAAAACGAAGTGGCGCTTTCATTGGACAAGCTGGAATATACGATTCATTTAATAATAGAGAACGATTGGAAATTGGGTATATCTTATCAAGTGCCTTTTGGAACCAAGGTTATGGAACAGAAATTTGCATTGGACTGCTCAACTATTGCTTCAAAACATTAGAAACAAAAACGGTCGTTGCACGAATGTACTCCAACAACATTGGGTCAGTAAGGGTTGCCGAAAAATCAGGTATGATATTTTTAGAATCAACAGCACTAGCCAACGGACTTTATCGATCTACCTATATCATGGAATACCCAACTACAAAAAAACCTATAAAAAAAAGACTCTCTTAATAGACAGTCTTTTTTTATTTATTCTTCCGTAGGTTCTTCACCTTTTTTTCCAATATTCATGTTTGGAAATTTCTTTTGAATTGATTTCAATGTAAACTCATTGATTTCAACCATCGCTTCTTGACTAGGTAATTTTAAATGCTCTGCATTATGCTTCATTAATTCCTCTAATAGAATTTGAGTTCTCAACAATTGAAAATTTAAGTCAATAATTTCACCTACTACGTCAATATCTCCTAATTTCATACTTCTTTATTTAATTTTAAGGGAGGCCCTCGGTTACAAATTGGTTATGCTCAAAAATAGACAACTATTTTTGATTTTTAAAAAGAATAGTCGTTTATCTCATGGAAAAAACACCTTCAAATTTCCCCCAATCAGTAAACAATTATATTTTAAACACTTAGGGATTTAGATAAAGCTCCCCTAAAGGGAGCTTTATATTCTTCGATAGTCCTTGTTTTCGTCAATTTTAATTTGAGGTTTTCTCGAAACTCGATCATTTGGACTTATAAAAATCTGGGTTTTCGAATTCGGGATTGGGATAGGTATAAAAACCCTGACCAGATACTTTTCCCAACTTTCCTTTATCGATGAAATTTTCTTTTAAGTAGTTCATTTTTTTTAACTCATTGGGATTCCTAGTACGCTCTGCTCCTATTTTATGAATATTGTAAACGGTATTTAAACCAACTAAATCCAATATAGCGCAAGGCCCTAAGGTTGCTCCTGAGCCGATGACCCATGCTTTATCTATAGCTTGAGGATCCGCCACTTTATTGACCAATAAATTCATGGTTGCATTCAACAAGGGAATCAATAAACTATCTAATATATATCCCGACTGTTCTTTATGCAACTCAATGGGCACCATATTTAACGAAACAGCAAATTCCACTATACGGTCAAAAACAGCCAAATCCGTAAGTTCATGTCCCATAATTTCTGCTGTATTGTGTTTCCATATTTCATTGGCAAAATGCAGGGCAAGAAATTGTTTTGGGCGTCCGGTGTCCTCGGCAAAAAGACTGGGCACTAATGTGGATGAATTGGTTACAAAAATTGTTTTTACAGGAGCTACAAGTGCTAGTTGCTGATAAAACTCCCGTTTTATTTTTGGATCTTCAGGTATGGATTCTATTAATAAATCAGCGTCTCGAACTGCTTGTTTTAAATCTGTAAAATATTCAATTCTCAAATAAGCGTCGTCTACTGCTTTTTGTGTCGCCTTAAGTTCCCTTTTATAGATCTCTTTCAAATCCTGAAAGCGTTTTTTTGCTTTCTCCAACACTTCTTCATTTAAGTCATACAAAGAAACTTGATAACCTTGAAAGGCAGTGTGAAAAGTGACCTGTGCGCCTAAGACACCACTACCAGCTGTTGTGATTTTTTTGAACTCCATACCTTTATATTCTTCTAAAGCTTATTTTTTATTTTATTTCGATAATAAAATCTTCTAGAGCATGGCGAACTTTCTTCATGTTGACCAACCAATCGTTATCAGCATCACGATAGCCCAAAGGCATAATCGTAACTGATTTCAATCCTCTTTCGTTTAAATTCAAGATTTGATCATATGCTGCGTTATCAAATCCTTCCATCGGTGTGGCATCGATCTTTAATTCAGCAGCAGCAGCTAAAACTATTCCGAAAGCAATATACGTTTGTTTTGATGTATGCACAAAGTTTTCTTCAGCAGATTGATTCAAATATAGGTTTTTTAATCGGGTACCATATTCAGACATAGCAGATTCTGGCAACCCACGCTCTGAAGTGGTTTTATTAAAAATCCCATCGATGCGCTCCTCAGTATATCGATCCCATGCAGCAAAAACCAACAGGTGTGAACAATCTGCAATTTGTTGTTGATTCATCGAATGAGCTACTAAAGACTCTTTTAATTCTTGATTTGTAATCACCAAAACTTTGAATGGTTGCAATCCAGATGAAGTGGGAGCTATATGAGCAACCTCCAATAATTGTTTAATCGATTCTTCCGAAACTTTTTGAGTCGGATCGAATTTCTTTGTAGCATAACGCCATTTTAATGCATTTAATAATTCCATATCGTTTATTGTATTATTATTAATCTATCGCTTTTAAAACTATTTTCATTACTTGCAGTGAAGGTAGACATCACCATCATAAATGATCTTTATTCGTACATTTTTTACGGGTAATTTCCAAAAGATCTTTTAATTCCACTTTTAAGCGATTGGCTTGCTCGTTGTCTAATTCAAACAGCTGATTGATCTTTTCAGGAATACGGCTGGCAGACTTTTCCAAATCTATACCCACTTGTGTTAGTGCAATATCGACCCGACGCTCATCTTCTGTGGAACGATTGCGTGTAATCAGTTTTTTTTCTTGCATTCGCTTTAGCAAAGGAGTTAGTGTTCCGCTATCTAACCAAAGCTTTTCACCTAAATCCCGAACACAAATCGAATCTTTCTCCCATAAAACCAATAACACTAAATATTGAGTATAGGTCAAGTTGAGTTCCTCTAAAAATGGTTTATACAATAAAGTTACCTGCCTTGACAAAGCATATATTGGAAAACACAGTTGGTTTTTTAATTTTAAATTATCCATAGTTGTATTATAACTGTATAAATTTACATTGCGCACAATTGAATGACAAACAATCTAAAGAGATTAACAAAATTTTATCGTCAATCCCCATACATAACCATCATAAAAAAAAGCCTGTTATCCGTGGACAACAGGCCTTTGCTGTATAAGTACTCTCTATTCTTTATAAAGAAAACTTATGTTCTCTCTCAGATTATAACGTAATGCCATCACTTCACCATAGGCACCAGTAGAACGAATTGCTATCAAATCGCCTCTATGGAGTTCTGGCAAAGAAACTTCTTTACCAAAACAATCGCTACTTTCACATATAGGTCCTACAACATCGTAGTGGGTTTGTTGTTTGTGATCATGATCATTTCCCAGATATTCAATTTTATGATAGGCTTGATATAGTGATGGACGCAATAATTCGGTCATGCCTGCATCTAGTATAGCGAAATTCTTTTTTATACCATTTTTAATATATAGGACTCTGCTGATTAAAGATCCACATTGCCCCACTATGGATCGTCCCAATTCAAAATGCACTTGTTGGTGTGATTTTCGAATTAAAAACTCATCGAATATAGCAAAAAAGGATTTAAAATCGGGAATAGCGGCTTCATCTGGCTGATGATAGTCGATACCTAAACCACCACCGACGTTTAGAATCGGCACTTCATAACCTCTATTGATAAACCATTCATTCCATTCATTTACCTTAATACATAAACTCTTAAAAACGTTTAGGTCCGTAATTTGAGAACCGATATGAAAATGAAGCCCTGTTAATTGTAGCAGTTCGTTGTCTCTGATTAAGTCGATACACAGCGGTAATTCGTGTGTTAAGATTCCGAATTTATTTTCGTCGAGCCCTGTAGTGATATAGTGATGCGTATGTGCATCTACATTAGGATTAATCCGCAAGGCTATGCGTGCAACGGTTTTCATTTCTGCCGCTAATTGCGCAATGACCTCCAGCTCCTGAACTGATTCAACATTAAAGGCTAAAATTTGATGTTTTAATGCCGTTCTTATTTCCTTATCGGTTTTCCCTACACCTGCGAATACAATTTGTTGAGAATCAAATCCCGTTTCAATCGCGAGATCAATTTCATTGCCACTGACACAGTCCGCGCCAAGTCCCATGGACTGTACCAACTGCAATATTCTTGGATTATTATTAGCCTTTAAAGCGTAATGAACGTGAAAGTCATAAGCTTTGGCTGATTGTACCACTTCTATTAAAGTTTCTTTTAATAAAGTTAAATCATAATAGTACAAAGGAGTTTCTAGATTTTCAGAATCTAAAACCATGGTTGATGTTAACATATCTATTGAATACTTTATATTAAAACAATCTATTTTGAAGCGATCGCAATACTTCTATTTTATTTTCTGTATGTACCAACAACGAAATATTGTGTTCGCTTCCTCCATAAGAGATCATACGTACAGGAATATGTTTTACGGCTTCGACAACTCGTGTGGCATGTCCATGAGTAGCTGGACCGAAATCGCCAACCACACAAACAATACTCTGATTTTCATCGACCTCAACATCACCAAAGTCGGCAAGATCCGCAACTATACTTTCCAAATGAGTACTGTTGTCTATAGTTACAGATACCGCAACTTCGGAGGTCGTAATCATGTCAATCGGTGTTTTATAACGTTCAAAAACCTCAAAAACCCTTCTTAAAAACCCGTATGCCAATAACATTCGAGTCGAGTGAATTCGAATAGCAATAATGCCGTCTTTTGCTGCGATGGCAATAATCTTACCTTTATTTTCATCACTATCGCTAATCAAGGTACCTTTTGCTTCTGGCAATAAGGTATCCAAAAGTCTAACAGGAACTTTATAGCGCTGCGCTGGAAAAACACTTTGTGGATGTAAAATTTTTGCTCCAAAATAGGCGAGCTCGGCGGCCTCTTCAAAACTTAAATTTTCAATAGGTGACGTATTGTTTACATATCGAGGATCGTTGTTGTGAAAACCATCTATATCCGTCCAAATCTGAACTTCCTCTGCTCGTAAGGCTCCACCAATTAAGGATGCCGTATAATCGGATCCACCGCGACGCAAGTTGTCGATCTCACCGAAAGCATTGCGACAAATGAATCCCTGAGTAATAAATATTTCAGCAAATGGATGATTGTCGAGCAAATTACTTAAATCATGATGAATTCGATCCATGATCGGTTCGTGTTCATCATCAACACGCATAAAGCTTAATGCAGGCAATAAAACCGATTGTACACCAATCTCTTTTAGATAAAATTGAAATAAAGTCGTTGAAAGCAACTCTCCTTGTGCCAAGATAATTCGCTCTTCTACCGTCGTAAATAACTCCTGAGCGAATCCCTTTAGCAAGTCAAAATGGTGATTGATCAAATCCGCTCCATTTTGTAAGCCCTCAGGAGTAGAAAATAATTCCTCTATAAATACCACATAAGAGTCATACAAATTTGCAATCAACGTTAAAGCCTCCTCTTTTTCGCCCTTGTGATAGGCATCACTAATTGCGACTAGATGATTCGTCGTCCCAGCAACAGCAGATAAGACAACTATGGTTTTTTCTGCCTTTTGCAACTGAATAAGAGATAATAAACTTTTCATTCGCTCTGGATTTCCCACTGAGGTTCCTCCGAATTTTAATACTTTCATCGTTTTATTTTAGTTTTTCAATAGTTTTTAAACAAAAAAAAGGCCTGTCGTGAAGACAGGCCTTTTATATTTTTATGTTGGATTCAACAAATAAGAAAGCAGCTCACGACGTTCGACGTAAGTATTGCTTCTTTCCCTTTTTTATAATCCAAGTGTTCATCATGTTCTCTTTTTGATGTCGCAAATATATTTAATTATCTAATTAATACAACAAAACTCATAAAATAATTATAAAATATATTTTTTTGCCCTTTTTTAAATCGCCTACCGAGCAGCAATCTCGATGACGACAAGGAGCAATTGATTACCTATAAAATCTACCATCTTTAGATCAGATCTTTTTAAGATTATATCTAACGTCTTACTTTTTTTACGCGTACACCATCACAGCCAACAGTAGCGACCTATACGAATTACAAAAAAACAAAAACACAACTCCTTGTTTTCAAACTCATTACAAGTCTTAAAAAATTATTAAAAAAAATTGTGTAGCTCTAAATATTTATGCCATATATTTGTTTTTATTTAGACTAAATATTTATAAGGTAATTTTTAAGAATTTCAAACATTTAATTCATGGGTTATTTACCCGCTTATATTATGAAAAAACTCGCACTTCTATTTTTATTATTGACCCCCATTACCCAAGCCTTTTCCCATTATCTCTGGATTGAAACAGAACAACATGGTAAGCTTAACCAGCTGCAGACTATTAAAGTTAAGTATGGTGAGTTTGCGTATGGCGAGACAGAGCAAGTGAATAATGAGGCTTTTTTAAAGGTAAAAAACTTTGAACTTTGGCTTATTAGCCCTGATGGGAGCAAGAAGGAGCTTAAAGTTCAAGCAAATGGCGATCATTATCAAGCTGCTTTCACACCAACTAAGATTGGAGATTACCTGATTTACCTTGACAATAAAGTAATGGATGTTGTCGATGGCTCTCAATATAATTTTGGCATTTATAAACCCCAATATCATGCTACAGCCAAAATCAGCATCGGAAATTCCAACGCCAAATCATTTCAAACTAATGCCGATGGATTGGAGATTGTAGAACTAGATAAGAACGGTCAACAAATTACACTAAAGGTTTTATTTAAAAATAAACCGCTAAGCAAAAACAAAGTAGTATTCTTTTTTAAAGACGGCTGGAATAAGGAAGCTGAAACTAATGAATCCGGAGAAATAACCTTAACCCTACCCTGGTCCACATCCTACACTGTTGAAGTGACCTATATCGATAAAAGTCCTGGAGCATTTAATCAAGTTCCCTATGAATTTATTTGGAACTGTGCTACCTATTACATCAATCGCACACCAAACAATTTAACGGTTAGTCAGTAAAACTATTTTAAACATTATGTATACTCTTTCAGCGCTATGTTGTTTTTTAGGATTTTACAGTCTCTACAATACATCGAAAAAAGCCTCTTTACATCGAGATTACCAAATCGAAATTTGGTTGCAAAAAAATAAAAAAGCGACTCAATTAATTGCTCTCTTTTTTCTGATAGCTAGTCTATTAATCTTAATAGTGATCGATAGCTATCAGGCGGGTACTTTTAGCTTTATAGTATTGTTGACAGCAATCGCAAGTTTAGTGGTTATTTTCAGCCCTCTTAAAATTGTAAAGGGACCTCATCTGGTCTTTATGACCTCTATTTTAATCGTTTCCGAATTTTTAATTTTTAACTAATGCCAGCCAACACCAAATATTTGTCTACTCCGTTGCAAAAATTTCTAAAACTCACCGCAGGTCTACTTGGCGGTTATTTAGTAACGGCCACTTTGCATCTTTTTCTAGGGCTGTGGGTAGATCGTCAAAATTTATTAATCACGATGGCCTTCAGTGGTTTTATCATTTGGGCATCTTTATTCGTCATTGCATTTTTGGCAAAAAACGGCTGGAAAATATGGGGTATTTACCTTTTAATTAGCCTGATTTTTTTCACCCCTTTTGCTTATAAAATTTTTTTTTAACCTTCATTCCCCCACATGAACAATAGAAATTATAATATTTTCTTCCATACACACACCATCAGCGGTATTTTCATAAGTGCTTTGTTGTACGTGATATTCTTTGCTGGATCTTTTTCATTTTTTAAAAGTGAAATCAACAATTGGGAAGCAAATACATTAGAAGTCAAAAATTCAACTCAGGACATCCGCTTTCAATCTATATTAGATTCCTTAAACCGGGAGCAAGATCTATTTTCGCGAGATATCAGTTTTTACTTGCCTGAAAAAAACAACAAAATTGGCGTTCAATTTGGTCCTAAAAAGGATACGATTTCAGCTGCTAATGCAGATCAGCAAAAGAAAGAAAAAAAGGGAAGACGCAGAGGCGACAGCACTTTTTTTATTTTGGATAACCAAACCAATAAAACCTCAACCTATATGGATTCCTACTCCTTGGGAGA
This sequence comes from Flavobacterium sp. HSC-61S13, assembly GCF_024171535.1. Classification (GTDB taxonomy): domain Bacteria; phylum Bacteroidota; class Bacteroidia; order Flavobacteriales; family Flavobacteriaceae; genus Flavobacterium. The sequence goes on from NZ_JALJZV010000020.1 coordinate 11,993, forward strand.
GTTTTTATATCGTTTGCATTTCTTTGCTCAAATACCTTATCCTTACGGTTATCACTTAGCGGGATTTGTTTCTTTTATCTTTCTATTTGCTATTATCACTGGAGTACTATTACATTGGAATAAAATTGTTTCTAATTTTTACATTTTTCGCCCCTGGTCAAAGCTTAAGACACTGTGGACAGATGCACATACCGCACTTGGAATCATAGGACTGCCCTATCAATTTATTTTTGCTGTTACTGGTGCTTATTTTATGATTAATATCGTGTTTACCGCTCCTGTGACCCAATTTTTATATGAAGGTAATCGCGACGCAATGTTTGCCGATATGGGTTATACCGACCCCAAAGCCTATCCATTTGAAAATACTCCCTTAGGGAATGAATTTAACATCGTAACTTTTTTAGAAAAGACAGAGGCAAACTGGAGCAACTCCAAAGTAACTCGCGTATCTCTTCAGAATTACGGTGATCAAAGTATGACAGTAACCGTTGAAGGTCAAGTAAATAATTCAACTAAATTAACCGGCAATGGCAAGGTTGTTTACCAAGTAAACACCGGCAAAATTCTTGAAGAAAAGAAGCCAATGGACGATGCGACTTATAGCGATGTTGTCAAAAGTTTATTGTATAAACTTCATTTCGGAAATTACGGCGGTTATGCTTTAAAAATCATGTACTTTTTAGTCGGAATAGCCAGTTGTTTTGTCATCATTTCAGGTGTAATGATTTGGTTGATTGCACGAGATCGCAAAAACATACCCGTTAAGAAACGCATTTTTAATGAATGGTTGGTCAATATTTATCTTGCAGTATGTTTGAGTATGTATCCGATGACTGCCTTAATTTTTATAGCAGTAAAAGTTTACCATCCGGCGGGGCAAGATTTTATTTATCGCTTTTACTTTATAGGTTGGTTGCTGCTTTCTCTCTATTTAATTGTCAGAAAAAATAATTATATCACCACACGCGATACCTTACTGCTCGGAAGTGTGTTCGGTTTTTTGGTTCCGATTGCCAATGGAATAATGACCGACAATTGGTTATGGATTAGTTATATCAAAGGCTATAACGATTTGTTATTTATAGATTTACTTTGGCTGGTTATATCCGTTATAACCTTTATAAGCTGGTTACTTATGGTACGAAAACACAAAACCAAGTCCCTGATTAAATAAGATTGTAAAAACAAAAAAGAGGCACTCAAAGGAGTACCTCTTTTTTGTTTTTACATTAATCGTTCAGCGATCAAACACCCTAAAAATGTTTGAGATTGAACAAGGATTATTTTTTATAGAAATCCGGATCCATATAGGCAGGATTTGGGTATTTATAGAAACCTTGTCCTTCCGCAACACCTAATCTGCCTGTATCAATAAAGTTTTCCTTGATATAGGCAACCACTTTTTCATCCCAAGGATCCTTAGTTTGTTCTGCCTTGATTTTATTGATGTTGTAAACCGTATTGAGTCCAACCGTATCAAATATAGCTCCAGGTCCAACTGTGGCTCCAGTACCAATGACCCAAGCTTTGTCTATACTTTCGATATCTGCAACTTCTTTTACAAGTAAATCCATTGCGGCATCGAGTAGCGGAACAAGCAGGGAATTCAACAGATAACCCGACTGTTCTTTATGGAGTTCTAAAGTTACCATACCAATGCTCTTCGCAAAGGAAACTACCTCTTTAAAGACTTCTGGATCGGTACCTGGATGTCCCATAATTTCGGCCGTATTGTGTTTCCAAATTTCATTAGCGAAGTGCAGTGCTAAAAACTTTTTAGGCCTACCCGTTGCTGTCGCAAATGAACTGGGCAACAAGGTAGAAGTATTGGTAGCAAATATTGTTTTCTCAGGAGCAACAGCTTTTAATTGCTTGTAAAACTCCTTTTTTATTTCAGGATCTTCTGGTACGGATTCAATTACTAAATCAACATCTTCTACGGCATTTTCCAAATCGGTAAAAAAGACAATTCGATTGTAGGCAAGATCTACTTCTTGCTGTGTCGCATTCAAATCCTGTTTGTAATTATCTTTTAATTTAGTCAATCGTTCCTTTGCATAAGCAATTGATTTCTGATTGATATCATAAATATGAACGGTATATCCATGAAACGCAATTTGATATGCGATTTGTGACCCCAATACACCGCTTCCAGCGGCTAGAATTTTCTTAAAAACCATATATTAGACTATTAATAATTAACGTACTTAGTGTAGCTTAACTCCAATAATAAGCGCTTTTATCAATATACGAATACAAATCAACTAAAACAAATAATTAACTGTTATTTAGGTATTTACAAATAAAAAAAGCCTTATTAAATAAGGCTTTTTTACGTTTAGTATATAAAATTATTTTCTTAAAATGTAGTGCTCAGCTAAAGCTCCTTCAATCTTATTACCATCTAAGTCCAGTTGAGTCAAGGTATTTTCGCCTACAAAATATTTCATATGAGGTTCACCATTTTTCACTGCGTTTTCTAATGTCAATGTGTTGACAGCGATAGACCATTTCCCATTTTCTACAAATTCGTTATTGCCTTTCTTATCGGTCTGATACAAACTAGTCAATTTGTAAGTATTGTCTTCATTCAGTTCTATTGTAGTCTGAATACCTTCACAATCTGCGCAAGGAAGTACACCTTTATAAACACCTGCAATATCCAACGAATTTTCAGCATTATGACCGTCGCTAATTGGCGCTTCAGTCGTGGTATTCGTTTCTAAATTTTCTGAGTCTTTTTTAGTAGAATTACACGAAACTACCAAAAAAGAGAAAGCCACTAAACCGGTAAAAATTATTTTTTTCATAGCAATTATTTTTATTAATATATAGTAGCAAAAACAATGCCTAACATCAAAATTCCACTCCAATCAAAATATTACTGCCGACAAAATCGACTTAAATTTCTTCGCGTTCTGCCCGGCGATCTGGTTCTGAACTGGTTTCCGACTTCCCATATTTCCAATAGGAATACGCATGAAGCTCATCCGATGTCCACTGCAACTCTTTTCTCAATAACGAACGAATTTGTTTTACCGAACTAAACTCCGATGCGATATAAGCAAACTTGGAGTCCTCTTGTAAATCACGTACTAACTTCTCCGCTTCTACAGCCAATTGACTGTTTTGACCCGGTGTCGGATTAATAAGCCATTTTATTTGGACTTGAGACAACGTACTTATATCTTGTATATCTGCTTTGGTTTCCACCTCTATAAGGGCGAATCCTCGTGCCGTTGCAGGCAAATCTTCTAGGATTGCACCTAATACGGGAATAGCTGTTGCGTCACCCGCTAACAAGTACCAAGCTGCTTGTTTATATAACTCATGCGGCTCTTTTCTCATAACCACTCCCAGTTCAGAGCCTAGAGGAGCATGAATAGCCCAAGCAGAAGCGGGTCCATCATCACCATGAGCAACAAAATCAATGTAAATTTCATTCTTTTCTAAATCAATCCCACGATGTGTATATGTTCTACGATGCGGCGTCAATGCTGCAGGCATAGGCTTCCACTCCATCTTATCCGGATCCAATTCCGGTAGATAAACCTTAGTTGTACCTTCAGGTGCTACGAATATTTTATTGTTAACACCAATCGTAGAATCTTTGTAATCACTAACAAAATCGTTTTCTAAGGTAATTCGAATGTAATTTGGTGTAATGTAAGTTCTATCTTTTAGATAAAAAACCCGAGGTGTTAAATCTGTTTTCTTTGCCATAAAGTATGTTTGCCTTTACATAGGAAATAGCAACAACTATTCCCTAACATTAAAACCCAAATATAACTAATTAAAGTTATTTAGAATCGATAAAAATAAGCTTTAATAATTTTTAACATATTCCATTAAAAACGTCTCAACTCCGTTTTACAATAAATTTTACTCCATTTATTTCAATACATAAGATTCGCTAGCTGCAACCGATTTTATACCTGCTAATAAAACGTCAAACGGATACGGCTCCAATAAAACGCTTACCAAGGTGCTATTGGGGTGTTTTTTAGAAGAAAAACCTTCCAAGCTCGTAGATTAATTCCTATTTTTGCAAAAACAAAACGACGATGTTAATTATAGGAATTGCAGGAGGAACAGGGAGTGGAAAAACAACCGTAGTCCATCAGATAATGAATGAGTTACCTGGAGCAGAAGTGGGCATTATTTCACAAGACTCATATTATAAAGCGACAGATAATTTGAATTTTGATGAACGTGCTTTAATTAATTTTGATCACCCCAGATCGATTGATTTCAATCTCTTGACCGAACATTTAAAAGAGTTAAAGGCTGGGAATAGCATAAACCAACCCGTTTATTCGTTTGTCAAACACAACAGAACGGATGACTATATTCTTACACATCCGAGAAAGGTTATGATTGTTGAAGGAATTCTTATATTAGCTAATCCGGAATTAAGAGATATCTTTGATATCAAGATTTTTGTACATACCGATTCAGACGAACGCTTGATCCGTCGATTAAAACGAGATATTGCTGATCGAGGTCGAGATATGGAAGAAGTCTTAAACCGTTATCAAACAACGCTAAAGCCTATGCACGAGCAGTTCATCGAACCCTCTAAGGCCTTTGCAGATATCATTATTCCCTACGATACTTACAATACTGTTGCCATTGATATGGTTAGAACTGTGATCAACCAAAAAATATCCTAACATTATGGATGAGGAAATCGAAAAAAAGAAAAGAAAATTCCAATTCCCAGCATTGCTGCGGAATCGGTTTTTACTCGTCGGGCTTTTTTTTATTATTTGGATGTTATTTATTGATAACTATTCCTTTTTAGAGCATCGGGTCCTCAACAAGATTACCAAGGATCTCGAAGATAATAAAGCCTATTTTCAAGATGAAATACTTCGCGACCAAAAGGCAGTAAAAAGACTAAAGAATGGCGAAGCCACCGAAAAATATGCTCGGGAGCAATATTATATGAAGCGAGATAATGAAGATATTTACATCATAGAGTTTGACAGTTTAACCCCTGTTAATACGCCCTAAATCAACCCTTATGACTAAAAAATTATTTGAAGATTTTGATAAAGTTTCTTCTAAAGAATGGAAAAATCTGATTCAATACGAACTTAAAGGTGCCGATTATAACGACACTTTAGTTTGGGAAAGTTTAGAAGGAATAAAAGTGCGTCCTTTTTATCATGGAGACGACGCCCAAGTGTCACATCCAATACCGACCGCGATATCAAAATTCAATATACTTCAAGACATTTTTGTCTTCGATGTTGAAAAATCGGTAAGTCGTGCTTTAAAAACCTTAGAGCGTGGAGCGGAAGTAATCCGTTTTACCATTGAAGACAAAAATATAGCTCCTGAATTATTACTGGATGCGCTACCTCTAGAAACCGTTGAGATCTTTATTGCTTTGCGTTTTTTGGACGAAGAGTATATCAATAAAATCAATCGAATCGCTGTCGAGCGCCAAGCTAATATTTGGGTTCAGGTTGATCCGATAGCTCGCTTGACGCAAGATGGAAATTGGTATGCCAATCTGGAAACTGATTTTAAAATTTTAAACCGACTACAAAAGGCCGATTTAAAAATCAAATTTTTAAGTATTGATAGCAGTCCATACCAAAATGCAGGCGCTAATATGGTGCAGCAAATTGCGTATACCTTAGCACATGCCAATGAATATTGGAATCGCATACAACCAACCAAGCAACCTTTATTAGTGGAAGTGTCCGTTGGAACAAACTATTTCTTTGAAATCGCAAAGTTAAGAGCTTTGAGGTGGCTTTTGGAATTAGTTGGTAAAGAGTATAGCGACGATTTTAGTTTTAAAATCTTGGCTACTCCGACAAAAAGGAATAAGACGATTTATGACTATAATGTCAATATGTTGCGCACAACAACGGAATGTATGAGCGCTATATTAGGGGGCGCGGACATCGTGACCAACTTACCTTATGATGCCCTCTATCACAAAGACAATGAGTTTGGCGATCGTATCGCACGAAATCAATTGTTGATTTTGAAACAGGAAAGTTACTTCGACATTGTGGACAATCCGGCTGAAGGCTCTTATTATATAGAAAGCCTTACGCATCAATTGGCGGAAAAAGCGTTAGAATTATTCAAGGATATTGAATCAAATGGCGGGTTAATCACGCAATTGATAGAAGGTACCATTCAGCGAAAAATAAATGAAAGTGCTCAAAAAGAACAAGAACTTTTTGACAGTGGAAAAGAAGTATTATTGGGTACCAATAAATACCCTAATCCACAAGATAAAATGGCTCATGACTTAGAGCTGTTTCCTTTTGTAAAATCCAATCCTCGTAAAACACTTATAGTTCCTATTATCGAAAGACGATTGGCTGAAAAAGTGGAACAACAACGATTGGAAGCAGAAAAAACAACGCTCAATAAGGATTAGAACTATGAGAAAGAATTTACAACATTTAAAACTGGAAGTTTTAACTCCTGGAGCATCTGTCTCTTCAGAATTTACTACTGCAGAAGGTATACAAGTTAAAGAAAAGTATACACCAGAAGACATTGAAAGTTTGGAGCACATCGGTTTTGCAGCTGGTTTTGCACCCAACTTAAGAGGCCCATACGCTACGATGTATGTGCGCCGACCTTGGACCGTTCGTCAGTATGCTGGATTTTCTACCGCAGAAGAAAGCAATGCTTTCTATAGAAGAAATTTAGCTGCAGGACAGAAAGGTTTATCCGTAGCATTTGACTTAGCAACACACCGTGGCTATGATTCTGATCATGATCGCGTGGTAGGTGACGTCGGTAAAGCCGGAGTGGCCATTGATAGTGTTGAAGACATGAAAATTCTCTTTGATCAAATCCCGCTCGATGAGATGTCGGTATCTATGACCATGAATGGTGCTGTATTGCCAATTATGGCTTTTTATATAGTAGCCGCTATTGAGCAAGGAGTTGATCCAAAATTGTTATCCGGTACGATTCAAAACGATATATTAAAGGAATTTATGGTACGTAATACGTATATCTATCCGCCTACACCTTCGATGAAGATTATAGCCGATATATTCGAGTATACGAGTAAAAATATGCCGAAATTCAATTCCATTTCCATTTCCGGATACCATATGCAAGAAGCTGGAGCTACAGCAGACATTGAGTTAGCCTATACTTTAGCTGATGGTTTGGATTATATTCGCACGGGCTTGGCCGCAGGAATGAAAATCGATGAATTTGCACCGCGTCTCTCTTTCTTTTGGGCGATTGGGATGAATCATTTTATGGAAATTGCAAAAATGCGTGCAGGCAGAATGTTGTGGTCAAAATTATTGATGCAATTCAAACCTAGCAGCGACAAATCATTGGCCTTACGAACACATTGTCAAACCTCTGGTTGGAGTTTAACCGAACAAGATCCGTTTAACAATGTAGCTCGTACGTGTATCGAAGCAGCGGCGGCGGCTTTTGGAGGAACCCAATCGCTACACACCAATGCCCTTGATGAGGCCATTGCTCTTCCTACGGACTTCTCAGCACGTATAGCGAGAAATACACAGATCTTTTTACAAGAGGAAACCAAAATAACCAAAACTGTTGACCCTTGGGCGGGGAGTTTTTACGTAGAACACTTGACCCATGAGATTGCGCACAAAGCTTGGGCATTGATCGAAGAGGTTGAAGAGTTAGGAGGCATGACCAAAGCGATTGAAGCGGGAATTCCGAAATTGCGTATCGAAGAAGCTGCTGCTAGAAAACAAGCCCGTATTGACAGCGGACAAGATACTATAGTTGGTGTGAACAAATACCGCTTGGAAAAAGAAGATCCACTTCATATCTTAGAGGTAGATAACGAAACGGTACGTAAGCAACAATTAGAGCGTTTGGCTCATATCAAAGCCACTCGTGATAACGACAAAGTAAAAACGTGTTTAGCACAATTAACGGCAAGTGCCCAATCCGGGCAAGGCAACTTATTGGAGCTTGCAGTTGAGGCCGCTACACATCGTGCAACTTTAGGAGAAATTAGTGATGCTCTTGAAGAAGTTTTTGGTAGATTTAAGGCACAAATAAAATCTTTTAGTGGTGTGTATAGTAAAGAAATAAAAAATGATGCCAGTTTTGCCAAAGCAAAAGAATTGGCCGATAAGTTTGCTAAAATTGAAGGTCGACGACCGCGTATCATGATTGCCAAAATGGGTCAGGATGGTCATGACCGCGGTGCCAAGGTGGTAGCTACAGGTTATGCGGATGTAGGATTTGATGTGGATATAGGTCCGCTTTTCCAAACCCCAGCTGAAGCTGCTAAACAAGCTGTAGAAAATGATGTACACATTTTAGGTGTATCATCGCTTGCTGCAGGACATAAAACTTTGGTTCCGCAAGTCATTCAAGAATTAAAAAACTATGGAAGAGATGATATTATGGTAATTGTTGGAGGAGTAATCCCTGCACAAGACTACCAATTTCTCTTTGATACGGGTGCAGTAGCCGTTTTTGGTCCTGGTACCAAAATCAGTGAAGCCGCAATCACCATCCTCGAGATCTTAATCGGAGATGCTGAATAAATGATAAAAAACACCGAACTTATTCGGTGTTTTTTTTTAAACTCGATATAACCGACAACGTATTATCCCCCCTACAATGAAATGTACAATAAATAAATATGATAAAAAGGTCGAAAACGTCAATGAAATCAAGGGTTTAATATAAAGTAAGGTCGAAAGATAAAATAAATGAAATGTACTATTAACTTCTAATAAGTATCATATTACTACCGATTACATAAGTATTAATTACTATTTAATAGGCTTAAATAAATTATTACTGCAAAGATCTACTTTCTACTTCTAAAGAGCCGTAAAACAAGTGTTTTACGGCTCTTTGTGTTTTAATAATAGTCTTTATATTCTTCCGAAAAATAAGTAATTAAAAGCCATTTAAATAGTTTTTAAAATATAAATAAAACGTAGAATATTGTTTATGGGTTGCCCAATGGGTTGCCTCATGGGTTGCCTCTTGAATACATGAAAACAACTCGAAACAAACCCCTTAATAACCAATATTTCATTGAACAAATAGTAATTCAATAGATATCCCCCCCTTTAATACAATGTTTACTTATTTACAGACCGCGTAAGTTATTGATAAACAGGCAATAGTCTATCCGTGAATACGTATTGACGCGCGCACAAGTCCAATTGCGGCTATTTGATTTAATCTAATGTCTCTTGACGAGTGATGTTGATTTTGAGAAACTAATTTTATATAATCATCCCCTAATTCTGATTTTTGTACAAATTTCACTGTCTTATATGTGTTGCTCTCATCTAAAAATATACTTAGAATATACATCTCACCAAAAAACAAATTAGTTGTGTCCACCCTTTTAAAAGCAATGATATCCCCACTTTTCAATAGTGGATACATACTATCGCCTGTAGCATATATAGCTCCGTCACAAGACGGTAAATTTGGAATTGTCAAATAGTCGATGATTGCATCATCGTTCCCATTACTCATTAGGGGAACTAAGCCTAATGTTGCTTCTAAATTGAACAATGGAACTCGTTGTAAATCATAAACTGCATCTGCTGTTTTTCTAGAGGAATGTACTGACTCTGTAGTTAATGAATTAGGATTATCCTTAAACATGGACCCATTGCCTGTAATTAACCACTCTAAATCCAAATTAGAGTAAACCTCTAATATTTTTGTTATTTTATCTAATCCAATGCTTTTTGAAATGCTGTTAACATATCCATTTGATGCATTGATTGATTTTTCAAATGCTGAAATAGTAATATTGTGGTATTCCGCAAGCTCTTTTATCCTTTCTTTTATACTCATAATCAGTGATATATAAATTTTATAGAGAATTACTCTATATATATTTGTTTTATTAGAGAATTACTCTATATATTTGTAAAACAAAATAACAGCAAGTATTTACAGGTGTAAAGATAGTTTATTTTGAAATGTGAAAAATAAGGAATCCCGTATGAAACAAATTTTATTACATCCATCGGATAGAGAAAAATTAGCAAATGAGTTTGCTGTATCTCGTCAAACAGTCTACGCTGCGTTACGGTATTTTAATAATAGCCAAACAGCTCAAGCGATTAGACAACGATCAAAAGAACTACTACTAAATGAATCGAATAAGGTTCAAATATCTATAAACGAAGACGTCGAATAGTACAAAAGCAATAATTAGTTATAAAATTAGTATGGCACAATTAGAAATACCTTTTGAATATCAAAACGAAACTCTCGGTGTGAAGTTGAAGTTTTTAGTTTCGGATGAAAACAAAGCACATAAAGAAAGCCTTTGTTTAATCAGATATAACGCTTTATACAAACGCTTAAAAAGTGATACCTGTTGCGAGCGGGAACTTCGTCGTGCATCGTTAGGTTTTGATGCTTTGATTGAGTTTAATTCTTTAGTGCAAGAATGGCGCGATGCCTTGGTATTCAAGTTTGGAAAACCCAAAGAAGAAATTAAACAATCTTTTTTTGCTAAACATTATTTATCAGACCGTAAGGCTTTTGATTTCTTTTGTGCACACCGTTTCGGAGACGATGACAATAAAAAATTAGATCCGGAAGTAATCGAATTGTACACTTACAATGCCTCTGTTTTGAATACAGTTATAACTGTTAAAAACAATAGAAAAGCCTACGTGAGAGCATTAGGAACAACTGGGAGTATTGATATTTGGGAAAGTTTGAGCAACGATGTAAATAGTTATCAAGACGTCAAACACGATTTACCAACGACTAAAGACAGTTTAAGGCGCAAGGTCACAAGGTACATCAATGAAGGATATCTCTCAGTGATTTCAGGTAAGTATGGTAAAAAGAATGCAGCTAAAGTAAAAGAGAAAGAACAATTGGCCTTGCTAGAGGAATTACTGAACAAACATCAAAATTTGAATAACGAACAAATTTCTGATTTATACAATACAGTAGCAAAGAACTTGAAATGGAAAACTATCGAAGTTGGAGTAGTTGCTCTCAAACGAAAAGAATTTGACTTGTTTGTTTTTGCGGGTCAACATGGCGAAACTAACTTAATGCATCAAAAGCACATGCAAATTAAGAGAAGTAAACCAAGTGCTGCAATGTTGTACTGGACCATGGACGGTTGGGATGCTGAGTTACTTTATCAAACCACAACTCTTGATAAGAACGGCAATAGTGTTACAACTTACACCAACAGATTAAACGTAGTAATGGTATTAGACCCTTTTAATAACTATATCATCGGTTATGCAATAGGAACCAACGAAAGCCCTGCTTTAATAAGACAAGCTTTAAAAAACGCGTTAAACCATACCAAAGAATTATTTGGAACACGTTTTAAGCCATATCAATTACAAACGGATCATTACCAAAAGAAGAACTTACAACCAACCTATGAAGCAGTAGCTCGGTATTTCACACCTGCGAAGGTTAAAAATTCAAAGGCTAAAGTAATTGAGAACTTCTTTGACAAGTTTAATGAGAGAAATTTCCAAGCCACATTAACTCCTAACTGGTCTGGACATAATGTAACCTCGAAAACAGAGAACCAAGTCAATGGAGATTTTTTAACTAAAATTAGACATTCCTTTCCCGATGAAAAAGGTTGTATTCGTCAAATTGAAATGGCGATTGAAAATGAAAGAGCCTCAAGAGTCGAAGCTTATGTTCAAAGCTTTATTGAATTCCCTCAAGAAGACAAAATGGAAATGACGATTAATAATTTTCTACGAGCATTTGGAGCTGTTACTGGTTTCACTAACAAGTTTGATGGTTCAGGATTAACTCCTAAGATAAATGGTATTGAAAGATACTACGACACCTTTGATTTGACATTTCGAAAGCATATGCATGAAGACTGGATGATACGATATGACCCTGATAATCTAAGTGAAATATTGGTAAGTAATGCTGAAAGTTCCAATGGGAAATTCAAGAAAGAACTTGGGACATTAGAATTTATTCTCACAGAGAAACACATTCAGCCTATGGCCCTGTATGATCAAGAAAAGACCGATTCAAGTCAACGCCAATTGGTATACGATTATAATAAGAGAATGAATGAAGAAATAATCAATAGAAGTATTACTCGACATGAGACACTTGAGGGATTATTTGATGGCAACCCTCAATTGGATACTTTAAGAAAGTTTATGATACCTGATTCGAAGGGACAACATAAAGATCAGAAATCAGCGCAAAGAATTCAATCGGCTCAAAAGATTTTAATCAGCCAAGAGAAAAAGCAACATAAGGAACAAGAAGCGACTTGGTCAGATTCTCAAGATCAATATTTAAAACAAAAAGTTAACCTCTCAAAATACCTAGAATTATGATAACAGCAAAGCAAAAACTAGAAATCACCGAAGCTTTAAATAAATATATCGCTCAGTATAATATTTCTGCGAATGAAATTGTAAAGCGATCTGGAGTAAACGAAAGTTATATTTCTTCCATTAGAAATGGTGACACAACTGTCGGGAAAACTGATATCAAAGATAAATGGTATTTAACGCTTGCAGAATTTATTGGATTTAAACTGGTTAAGCAATATTGGTCAATGGTTGAAACACCGCAAATGTATAGAATGTTTTCAACGTTAGAAGATGCTAAAGAAAATGGGTTGACAAATATAATTATTGGAGAAACGGGATGCGGTAAATCTTACATATCCGACATATTTATGCAAGCAAACCCAGTTGATACTTTTAAAATAGTTGTAGGCTCTTTGGATACTATAGGCGATTTATTAGATAAGATCATCGACGTCTTAAAAATTGCTACTCCAAAAACCAAGTCAAAGAAAATCGGAGAGATTGCAAAGAAGTTAAAGCAATTGCGATTAGAAGGCCGAAAACCGCTCTTAATTTTTGATGAAAGTGAATATATGAAACAACCAGCACTATGTTCTATGAAAGAGTTATATGATGCCTTACAAAATATTTGTGGCATTGTGTTAATCGGTACCAACCAACTTACTGACAAGCTTGATAAGCTACGAAAAAAGAACCGTGATGGGATTCCCCAATTTTACCGCCGTATAAAATTCGGTATTAGAGAACTTCCAAATATTGATAGAAGTTTTAAAATGTTCCTTGAAAACATTGAGGACAAAAAACTGCGTCTATTCTTAAAACAAGAATGTGATAATTATGGGGAGCTACACGATGTATTAGTGCCTGCAATGCGAGAAGCTGACAGAACTAATCAACCATTGACAGAGGATTTTGTAAGAACTATTCTCGGAATGCCAAAATTGATAGCCTCATGAAAAGAAAAAGAGCCTTGACAGTCGCGAATATATTAGCGACCAAAATTGAAAGAATAGTTTTTAAAGGAAGATTCTACGATGTGTTTGATCATCCACAAAAAAAAGGACGTTGGCTAGTTTGGGGATTGAGTTCGAGTGGTAAAAGTTCCTTTGTGATGCAGTTGGCTAAAGAATTTTCAGAAACAGAAAAAACCTTATTGGTCACCTTAGAAGAGGCTGTTGATGATGAAAATTTACAAGATAGATTGCGTCTGTTTCAGATGCAAGATGTTAAAAAGAATTTTTCCATTGTTGATGACAACCTCGAAGAGCTTAGTGAAAGATTAAGAAAGCGGAATAGTCCTCAGGTAGTAGTTATTGATTCTGCGGTTTACTTCTTTTTAGAATATACTTTCTCGGACTATTTAAAGTTTACCCGAGAATTTAAAAACAAGACAATAATATTCACAGCACATGCCAATGGGCAGTGGCCTAAGTCGGAGTTAGAAATGAAAATCATGTACGACGCCACACAAAAGGTTTTAGTTAGCGGTTATTTAGCTACTAATAAAGGAAGGAAATACGGACCACATAGTACTCAATACGTGGTTTGGCAAAAAGGATATGAGGATTTACACGGACGAAAAAAAGACAACCAAGATGAAAACACACCAACTCCTTGAAATAAGCCAATTGTACTATGATGAAATAGTCTTAAAAACATTCATTAATTGGTGTATGCTTTATGTTTCAGCACCTAAAGCCTTACAGATGGCATTGACATCGAAAGGTCTGCAGAACTATTTTAAAGTTCACTATAACGCTCTAGAGAAGCAGTTTGAAAGTGAAATAAATAGCTTCGAATCAGTAAGTAAAGAGGATAAAAACGAATTCTACGCAGAAGTAACTAATGCGATATTCAAAAATTATCCGTCTGCATTACTGCCAAAATTGAACGCAACAGAACGAATATTAACCAATTTCAACTAGCTATGACTAAAGCCGATCTAAAAGTAAAAATTAACGAGTTAACCAACTGGTTAACCAAAAACGAAGGGCATCCTGATTATGCGATTATCCTTAAAGACAAAATAGAGTTAGAACGAAAATTAAGTGATTATGGAATATAAATTTTTAATTAAGGATGTATTGGCTTTAGATTGTCTATACAATTTTCTTAGTATTTACGAACGACACTTATGTCATTTGATTTTACTCGAAAAAAGCCTAGTAATGACTGAACGCATACAGAAAGTTGTTATTCTAATAGAAACTTTACAATGGAAATCTCCTATATGGAGATATGATCACGACCGGGTTTTGTATTACGAAACTGAAACTGGCCAACAACCCATTCGATATTATGAAAATGAGATCGGAAAAATCATTAACCAACAAATAAAAAATAAATAGTTATGAATACAGAAGCAAAACCCGCTCATGAATTGAGTACAATGGAATTAGAAGCTCTTTTGAAAGATAAAAAAGAAAAAGAAAAAAAGAAGCTTGAAAAAGAAAAAGAGTTGTACGAGACTCAACGAAATACACAGACTGACACAGCTGTAAAAAACGCATTGGATTTGTTCGACATACTTTCAGAATTTAAAAAAGACATTCACAAAATGATGGATGAGCAGGCTTTAAAGCTTGCTGAATATGGCAAAATTAGAAGTAATTCAAAAGGCGGTTTTACAATTTCAAACGCAGACGACACCAAAAGGATTACTCGTCGACGAGATACAGAACCGGCGTGGGACGAACGCTCACAAAAAGCAATTGAATTGATTCGTGATTTCTTAGGTGACACCATAAAGAAACGAGATGTTAAAATGTACGAAATCCTTTTAAGCTTCTTACAACGAAATGAAAAAGGAGAGCTTGAATACTCAAGAGTAATGGATTTATACTCTCACGAAGACAAGTTTGATGACCCACGTTGGAAAGAAGGTTTAAGACTAATTAAAGAGTCTTATTCGAACCATTTAAAAGGATTTGGTTATGAGTTCAAATACAAAGATGAAGGGGGTAAATGGCAAAACATATTATTAAATTTTTCAAGTTTATAAACTAATCTATGAAGAAGACAAAAATCATATTTGAAGATAAAGGACAGGACTGTCTATACTGGATTATAGACGAAAAAGGAAAAGTAGTTGATTGCTCTCCCACAACTCGAGGGCTATGGTTGAATAGCAAAGTAATATTAGGTCAATTGAAAATAGGAATAAAATTGAGTTTTACAAACCAAGGAGATATATTGAGATTTAAATATTTGGTTGAAAAAATTGAAGCTTATGAAAGCAACTAAAGAACAAAAACTGGCTATTCGTAGAAATAGCCAGTTCAAAGAAGATATCAAAGAAGAATGGGTACAATGGGCAACTGGTGACAACTCCAAAACTAGCCTTAACGACCTTTCTTTTGAGCAAGCTAATCAAATACTTGCCCAACAAGGAGATAAGCTATACAAGGGCGATAATTGGGGTTTATTCAACAACAATGACTCCAAGCATAAATGTATATTATCATTAATGTATCAACTGAATTGGACAATTGAAATCAAAGGACGAAACGTTCCAGATACAAACCGACTTTCAGAGTTTTTGAAAAGCATTAAAAGTCCAGTACAAAAACCACTTAATAAAATGAATGTTTTTGAACTTTCAAAAATCATAAAAGCTTTAGAAGAGATGACTAAAAAAACATGGAAATAAGCCTATATAACCTTATAAAGTTCTTTAGCAGTGTCGTACTCAGCTTAATTATAGTATTACTAATTGTAGAATCAAAAAATGATAGAAAAATGTAAACATTCAAGCCAGCATATTAAAATACTCGAAAGTATCTGTACTATCGAAGTAACAGTTGTAGTGTGTTCTTGTTGTGGATTAGAGCTTACAAAGCCTGTAGTTGAAACATAATATCTGCAAATTAGCAGGTGATTTAAAATATCTTATAAAGATCATATAATGAAAATTGACTTAAAACTTAATAAAGAAACTTTGATCGTAGTTAGTAACCTATTACAAGAACTCTATTGTTTGGAAAACACCAGTAATCCAAAACAAAAGATTTATCGATCAATTGGTTTTGATCTAGCTGAAAAGTTCGAAGTTAAAGCCAAAGGGCTTATTAAAAAAAACTCTCTTTTTGATTTAAATAAAAAAGTTAATATGAGTTTAAAATTTCATGAAGCTTGGGCACTAGAAATCATTTTAAATGAATTGTGCGTAATGCTTGATAACCACTACAATCAAATCGTAGTTAATTTAATAATTAGCGAGTTAAACCAGAAATTAACATGACAAATACATTTCTATCTTTTCAAAAACGTTTTGCAGTTCAAAAAGTAGAAAAACCAGAATCCATAGAATTTATTGTGATTGATCTTTTTTGTGGAGCTGGCGGAACAACCACGGGATTTGCAAACGCAAAGAACAAAAAAGGGGATCCAATTGCTTTAATAGCAGTTTGTGTAAATCACGATCACAAAGCGATAAAATCACACTGGGAAAATCACCCAGAAGTTTATCACTTTGAAGAAGATATCCGAATATTGAATTTAGGACCTTTAATAGAAATTTTAAGGGCTTATAGAAAAGCATATCCAAATGCAAAAATCATCCTTTGGGCATCATTAGAATGCACCAATTTTTCCAAAGCAAAAGGAGGACAAGCTCGTGATGCAGATAGCAGAACGTTAGCAGAGCATTTAGATCGATATATAACTGCAATTGATCCTGATTATGTTCAAATCGAAAATGTAGTTGAATTCATGAGTTGGGGACCTTTAGATAAAAAAGGCAAGCCCATTAGCATGAAGTCCGGTCAAGATTGGTTGCGTTGGAGAAATCACATAAATTCTTTCGGTTATCGCGATGAATGGAAGGAACTCAACAGTGCTAATTTCGGAGCTTACACTTCTCGAAATCGCCTTTTCGGATGTTTCGCTAAAAGTGGGTTGCCGATAACTTGGCCAGAACCAACTCATTCAAAACTACCGTCGACAATTACTGATTTGTTTAACTCCAGTTTAAAAAAATGGAAAGCAGTCAAAGAAGTTTTAGACTTTGAAGATGAAGGCCAGTCTATTTTTAAACGAAAGAAACCGCTTGTAGAAGGAACACTTCAAAGAATATATGCAGGATTAATTAAGCATGTTGCAGGAGGAGAAAAAGCTTTTATTGCAAAATATTTCAGCGGAAGACCAGCAGGAAAAGTCACATCGATTGATAATCCACTAGGAACTCTTACAACTGCATGTAATCAATCTGTAGTTAATGTATCATTTTTGACCAAATACTATGGCACGGGAAATAATGTCTCTTCAATTGAAGAACCGGCAGGAACATTAACAACAAAAGATCGTTTTACAAAAGTTCAATGTAATTGGCTAGATAAGCAATACTCTGGAAAGCATAATCATCAAAGTATTGATCAACCGGCCGGCACAATTATGACTTCAGACAAACACGCCTTAGTCAGCGCGCCATTTATACTCAATCCAAGTCACGGAGGACACACAATGCACACCAATCAACCTTGCCCAGTTATTATTGCTAGACAAGACAAAGCACCATTGTATTTAGTGAATTATAGTCAAGACCCAAATGTATCAATTGAAATTTACGAAGGAGACAGTGAAACCATGATTAAAATAAAAGAATTCATGGCACTGTATGGTATTTCGGACATTAAAATGCGAATGTTGAAGGTCCTTGAATTAAAATTAATACAAGGATTTCCACTGAATTATAAACTCTTTGGCAACCAAAGCGATCAGAAAAAATTTATCGGAAACAGTGTTGTTCCGCATGTTGTGCAATCATGGGTAGAAGCTCAATGTCTAAATTAAATCCATTGAAAAATGAATCAATTAACCACTTATACAATCAGAAGTAAAAACACGACCAACGTTTGGGTTTTTAAATACGATTTAAATGGGTTTTTAAACGAGTTTAAATCGTTGGAAGGTACATTGTCCGAGAAACAAATAAATTGGTTGTTCAGGCAAGGAAACTTCCCATACATCGAAGAACAGGTCAAAGAATGGACAAAAAAACTAAAACACCATTTTGAGATAATAAAAGGTGAACCCGATTTAAGTTTTAATGCTATTTGGGAACTTTATGACAATAAGGTGAAAAAGGTTTTCGCTGAACGTGCGTTTGAGAAACTTAAAGAAGCAGATAAAGTAAAATGTTTTATTCATATTCCAAAGTATAAACAACGAATTGCTAAAAGCAAAGAAGCTCAGGCACATTTAGCGACTTATATCAATCAAAAATATTTTGAGGATGAATATTAAAAAAAGGAGTTAGCAATATTGCTAACTCCTTTTTTTTGTGGATTTCTGTATCGAAACATAAATAGTAATAAATATATTTGTCTTTCTAAAACAACTTAAAAATGCATAAAGTAGCAATTAGCAAATCAAATGCGGAGACAATTCTTGTGTTTGATGAAAATATTGAATCAGATTTAGATTTAGTAAATCTTGATTTATACAAATGGGATGAGTTTATTGAAAAATATATCCCCCGTCGATCCGTACTGAACGAAAGTGGGATAACCATGGAAAAAATATATACACCCGAAAGAATTAAGATTCTATCTGAATTTAAATTCAAAAATGAATATATCCAATTATTAGAATATCCGGAGAATTCCGGAGAATATAATATCTATATTGCTCGACCTAAATCTCTTAGCAAATATTCTGATAATTGTGCTGGACAATTTTATGCCTCAGATATATTCAAAGCAGTGGAATTTTTAGCCAACTCAAATTATTAATAAATGATATTTAAAAATAGAATAAATCACATAATTTATATTCTATCAGACTGTATTTTAATCATTAAAAAAACGACTTAATTGTTTTTTGATCTTAGATTGTAAAGGAGTTAGCTGTATAGCTGACTCCTTTTTTATTTGAGGAAAGCCATAATTCTTACGAAAAGAATTCAATATATTTACAAAAATAAAATTTCATGAAAAAATTTATACTTTTTTTACTTTTAATCATTTGTAACTACAGTTACTCGCAACAATTTGAATTGACAGCAGATGGTTTTGTAAATTCCGAAAATAAAGAAATTGATTACATTATTCTAGAATACCCTGGTAAATCAAAAGAAGAGCTTTTTAAAGACGTGTTGGTTTTTGCTAATAAAAACTTCAAATCTGCCAAAGACGTTATAAGTAAAGTTGAATATGATGCTATAACCATAAATGCACGTTCATCAAAGCTAATAAGGAGAAATAACCTTCACGCTTTTAATAATAACTATACTTTTGTAATGTCATTTAAGGATGGTAAAATAAGGATAAATGCTCCTATTGTTGAGCTTGTAACTTTTTCAAATGGCGAAAAGCAAATATTACATATTTCACATGTAAAAACGGATCTGAATGGCGCTAATTTATCGATTTACAATAAAAAAGGAATTGTAAAATCAAAAATGGCAGAGACTGATTTAAATGATTTTGCTGTCGGATTTTTGAATTTATTAAAAAGTGAAATAAATACATCTGAGGATTGGTAAAGTTTAATCCTTATAGTGAAACCCCAACTTGCAAAACAGGTTGGGGTTTCTTATTTTTGGGTGATGTTAGAACCGCCGGTACATATAAATAAGCGAGGTCGCAATGAGCGACTAATCAACAAACGAAATTATATTTTAGTTTGTCGATTTTACTTTTATTCTACCCTTATGAATCTAAAGTTCTCTGCAGTTCTGGCACTATTGGAAGAAGAGTTCTTTTTATCTCAAGCGCGAATTGCCGATTTATTGGCAGAAAACAGTGAGTTAATAACCTCTTTAGAACTAAAGAAAGCTTCTGTATCCGAGTTAAAAGATTCATACCCATTTATGAGTTGGCAGTATAATCATGCCAAGAGGTGTCAAAACGGAGGGCAAATACCTTTAGACCTTTTCTAAGATTTTCATTCTTACCACTTTTCCTGCTAAAAGGGTAAAAGCTATCAGTGCCATAACCTTGTAGTTTTTTATATACCTTTTCTTGTAATCTCAACCATTCTAAACTTTTTCTTCTCACTCCTTCAGGAGCAAGTCCATTGGTTTCACTTAATCCCTTTGCTACTAAACGCACAGAGAAATAGCCAATAACTTGTTGAATATTATCTTGAATATCTTCACAACTAGACATATCAATCTCGATTAGTGCGGCGGGATAAGCTAAAGGTGGTTGCTCCTCTAAAATCTGACCGGTATCTAAGTCTACATATCGCAGTTCTGGAATTTCGTTTAAAAGCTCAACGAGCATAAGATATAAATCTTCCATAATGTTTATTTAAATATTTTTCTTATTTCTGCAGCACTCATTCGACGCAGTCTCGCTTTGAGATAAGGCGAGTCTGCTTCTGCTCCAATAAATTGCCTTTTAGGAATGTTCTGGTTGATAACTCGTTCAAAGGCTTTTACATTAATTTTCCCTCCTGTCTTCTTATTAGTTCTGGTATGTTCTCGTACATTCTGATCTACTCGGCCTCTAAATCCATAATTATGTACTCTAGCATATGGAATATCAACTCCTCCTGCACCGACCCACACAGTGTTGTTCACTATCCTTGTTACACGAATGCTACGTTTTAACTTACCTGATTTAACGAGTAAAGCCCGATCGGTTTCATCTGGTTTACCCCATTTATTTGGATTCTTACGTTTAGGCCAAACTTCTTGATTATTTCCACTCCAAGCTTCCTGTTCAAAACTTAGCAAGGAGAAATTAACCACCTCCTCCCCAATTATTGCGGGTAAAGTCCTTAAACTACTTGCGAGTTTTTCCTGTAGTTTAGTGAATTGTTCCGCTGCTGATTTTGCCATTATAAACTCTTTTTAAATTGCATTTATTTTTTTGTATATTTGTACCACTGGTGAGGGACGCAACTTCGTGTTGCTATTGCCCGCACCCCTAGAGGCTCAAATTTGTTTATTCAAGTTTGAGCCTTCTTTATTTTCTACGAATTTTACCGATATTATATTCTTTTACTGAATTATCAGGAAAAACGACAATGATAACTTTAATGTTTTTAGCTCGGTTACTACTCACGGTATATCGTAAAGCTTCATACATTTTTCTATAACTATCAGGTTGTTTTTTGAGTCTTATAATT
Organism: Flavobacterium sp. HSC-61S13; assembly: GCF_024171535.1. GTDB lineage: Bacteria > Bacteroidota > Bacteroidia > Flavobacteriales > Flavobacteriaceae > Flavobacterium. The sequence goes on from NZ_JALJZV010000020.1 coordinate 33,379, forward strand.
AACTCTTGAACATTTTGTTTACTAGCTTCTTTCATCGCGCTTTGTACGATATTCTTTCCATTGGTTCCCTGCGCTACCTTAATATCTACAAATTGATTTGTTTTTATATTATAGGCATCCGGATTAGTGGCACCATCATTTAAAACAGGTAACATTCTGTATTGCTCGCCTCGTCGTACAAGAACAGTTAGAGTTTCAGTATTAGGTCTAAATTCAGACTTATTTTGTTTCCCTTTGGTGAAAATCTCTAAAATACCTTTCCCTATTTTTGTAACCTCAAATGGAATATTATTGTATCGATTTGTTCTTTCGTGATCATAATACAACTTGCTCCCCAATTTTAAAACTTTATCTGGAGTATTAGCGATGTACCTATTTTCTTTTGTAAAAATCTCACCTGAAACCCCTACATTCGTTTTAAAAGCATCAGGGATTTCTGGAAGTTCATAATTATCACTAGGTACACCGTATCGTAATTTTTTAACTGTCGTTCGGCAGTTGAAGTGATTTGGTGGAAAATAATTCATTAATATTGGATCGTCTACTGACACAATCACATTATAGAGCGGCTGACATATTTCGCTGGTTCTACCATCGTTGACAATCACAAATTGAATAAAAGGGAATATCTCTTTATCTCTTTGTATTTCTACCCATAGCCGACTCATTTGTGCAGCCGATACAACAGTGTCATATTCTGTTTTAAGATATTTCATGGAGTCTCCAACTACTTTTTTAGCTTCACTTTTAAATTCATTCCACGGTCTTAAACTACCATCCTCGCGAAGTAATAGATTATTTAACCTGGTTAAGTCATTGTAATTTTTAGCTACTGAAAATTGCCACGAATTCTTCTTTAAAACTTCACGCATATAATAATCCGGAGTATCAAAATCAATTGCCCCAAATTCCTGATTAATCCTCGAACTAAATTCTTTACCTTGCTTTTCTACAATGGGATGATACACGTTATCTTGTGGCATTTCTTTTATTTTATAAACCGACTTTACAACATCCATCCATTGTGCCGCCAATAAATCTGCCCAATCAGTTACGCCATTATCTGTGGCGCTTAAGGTATGATGTGAACAACATTTGTTATATTCAAATTTGAGAGCTTGCCAATCTAGCTCCTCGTGTAGATTGATTTCTAACGAGGAGCGTTTGCGAAAAAATCTTTTAACTGATCAAAAAACGATAATTTTAAAGCAGTTGTTTTGTTGGTTTTTTCGACTTCCGTTTTGGTTTCTTTTTCTTTGTTTTCAAGTTCTGGTTGAATGTCTTTTTTATCAGATAATACTTCGTCTTCTCCTTTTGGAAGCCCAAAATTCTCTAACCAATACTTTTTATCAATAGGTATTTTCGCATCGACTCTTTCTGCTATGTCGAGTTGTTCCAATTTGGTCAAATTATCACCTTCTTCGGCAAAACTAAACCAACCACCTGTTACAGGATATCCGCGCTTTTCTAGTCGTGGTAAGAGTTCTTTGTTTAATATGCGTTGTACAAATCGTCGATCAGACTTATTAATATCATTCTCCACATCTGCATGAACTTTACCTTGTGAATAACTAGAACCATCTTTAGTAGTCATCGTTTGTCCTAATACACCGATTAGTATTTGTTCATCACACTTATTTAAAAACCGATCGTGTATATCAACATTTCCAGAGGCATTTTCACCGATACTTTTGATATCTCCATTTTTACTCATAACAACAGAGCCTGCAGACCCCCTTTGTTTAAATGCGGTTTCCATCTCTTGACGACCAGTATCATCATCAGGGTCGTATAAACCTACTAACTGTGGTATGCCAAACAATTCACAAAACTGGGCAAAATCTGAAAAGCCATTTCGTTTAAAAATAGCGTGTGGCGCGGTTTTTAAGAAAATTCCCAAATCGGTATCTTTTCCTAGATTTAGAATAAAATCGTCATTTTCATAAGTGATACCTGTAACGTCAAACATGTTGATCAATATCTGTTTTGATTCTGTATTGATATGTCGTCTATCGATAGAGGTACTCTTAAAACCATTAGAAAAATCTAATTCTATGATGGATTTACCATAAAACTTTGTTTTCATAATCTCTTCTAAAAGATTTTCAAACTCTGGAGTATCAATAAGATCCATCATGGGTTCAATTTGATTTCCATTGATTTGAAAAACGATATCGGAATTCGTGATTGCCATGATTCTTTTTTCAACAGCATTGGATAAAACAGTGTCAATTAACAGATCATTATATAGGTCAACTAATGTTGCTCTTCTCCCTTTATCTGCTTGTGTCATGGCCGATCGCCAACGTTCTATACCAACAGTAGTGCGTTGTGGCGGTTTTATTATTAAAGTTTGTGACACTTTAATAGGTGTTGTTTTTTTATGTTTCAATTTTGCCATTAGAAATGATTTGACCGTTTAGGATTTGAGTGATAACTAAAAGAAGATGCTTGGTTTGAATTGTCCTCTAATCGTGGTAAGTTGGCCGGCATTCCCTTGTATACCGCCGTTAACCAGTCGACTGCTTGTTCGTATCTGAATTTTTTGTCTGGGTAATCAATACTTGGATTAGAAAGTCCGATGAGTTCCCAAATTGCGATGTCTTTAACTATCTTTAAAACTAATGGGTTGCGACTTTTCCCTTGTTGTGAAAACACTTCGTCCACTTTGTAATGTTTCATTAGTTTGCTACTTGAGAACTCAATTGCGATATCTATACAAGCGTGTGCAATGGTTTCGTCCTCTCTAATGATTGCGCTGATTTCTTCGTCATACGCATGTGTTTTTAATTCTTCGATTTCTAAATACATAACTGGTTATTTTATTTGCGTCCCATATTATTAAAGATAATTTCGGAGCAAGGTTTAACGCTAATACCTCTTTTTATTTTCAAATGGTAGAATAATGGAAGGGGGACCTACATTTTCTTTTACTTTATTATTTACTTTCCAAACCCCACCTTCGACAGCATCTGGGGCATCATCATGAGCTCTTGATTTTGGTGAAAGTGCTTTAAATTGAAATTCAGATTCCTTCATATAATCGTTTTCTTTGATTTCTTCATTAAAAATCAGTTTAAGATTCTCATTTAGAGGCTCTAGATTTGATTCAATCCGATAGAATTTATCTGGTTTTGATCGCTCATCAGGTTTTAAAGAAAGTGTTATGCTGTGTCGTTTATTTGCTAGTTTGATTTCTTCTTTCAACATATCATCTATCCAAGGCCATTCTATCCAGAAGTACACTGCTACCCGGTCGTTTACCCAACTCAGAATGTCATATTGCCAATCAAGCATTGTGGAAGTTTTTACATGTCCGCAATACATGCGTAAAACATGGTATTCATCTTTCCACTTTCCAACAAGAGCCGTTGCTTTGGTATCTCCATTTTTCTTGTATGAGGGGTCTGTATATGCCACTAAAAACTTATAATCCTTTAAAGGGCGCATTTTTCCGTAATGAAGCTTTTCGAAAACTTTACCTAAAACAATTGGATTGTTGAAATATTCCTTTTGAGCTGATGCCTTTGATATTTTAGAAAGTACTCTATCAATATTTGCCTCAGTGTTCTTAGTTGGCCAAGTACTCTTGCCATTTTTATCTCGAATATTTATGATCTCGAAAAAATCAGCAACCTTCATTGCTTTTTTAATACAACAATTCTCGGCAATGATGTTTCCATTAAAAATCACTAACATCGGATTTGAAATAGAACGAGTTCCATAAACTGCTTGTTCAAACCAGTCCCACTTTTTATCAATTAAGTCTGGGTTGCGGCACTCTTCATCAGTATCAAAATCATCCATAATAATACTATCAGGACGTAGCTCTTCGTTTCTTGCACCACGAGGTGCTTGGCCTGCACCAACGGCAATAAAATAGGAACCCGATTTAGTTGTGAATTGATCACTGGCCCAGCTTCCATAATTAACTTGATCTCCGTAATCATGTCGCAATCTTTGATTTTTTTCGTAGGCAAGCTTGTAAGGTTTCAATAAGCGCTCCGCAGAGTCTTTATTTGCTGAAATCATAAACGTAAACCTCTTCTGACCTGTGCAATGCAAATACATCATTTCAAGCATGGTTCGCCCTGATTTCGACATTTCACGAGACCAAGGGCGTACTTCATACCATTCAGCATTGTTTAATACCCTCTTGGTTGATCGTTTGTGAAATGGCATAGGTTCTGCCGAACAATACTTTTCAAAGTAATATTTAAACCAAGCTTCGGGATCAGCTTCAAGTCTTTTAATTCTGGAAAGCTTTTCTTCTTCGGGTTCAGAAGTATCTACTACTTCAGTATTTTTAAGTGATTTGTAATACTCTTCCCAAAAATCCAAGGCCACTTTATCCTCCTTTGATTTTGTTTTAACAAAAGCCATTAGCTACGTAATTTTATTTTTAAAAATGAGTCTACATATCCCGCTAGTAATTTCGTGTCGTCAATGTTCTCACGACGAACAAAATCTAAGAATTGTGTTAGCGCATTAATTATCTCCGGTAGCATTGCTTTGGTTTCTAAATCCTTTATATCCTTTACTAATTGTCGTCGGATTTGAGCTTCTTTTTGATCAGCGTATCGTTCACCTTCTTTTTTATTTTTAATGAACTCATTGAGTTCTGAAAGTTCATCCATCATATTGACCATTTGTTCTTCACGAGTCAAAAGGATATTTCGTTTTAATTTTTTCCATCCACCTGTTTCCACCCACTTCGCAATTGTTTTTTCAGTGACTCCAACGCGTTCCGCTAATTCCTTATATGAAGTTATATTTTCTTTGGTATAGAGCAATTTGGCGTGTTCTTGCTTTTTTTCCTGCTCCTCTTTAGTCATCCTAGCCATATTTTTTTATACAAAAATGACTCTTAAAGTGTGCTTGAGAAAGTTGGTAAAGTATGACGCCTATTGGGCAAGGGTATCATACTGTTAAAATAGGAGTATGATGTTTTACCAACTTTTACACGCTTTGATTTTGAAGAATCTTTGCATCAAATAATACGAATTAATAGCAAAACAGATGAATAAAACCTTTGTACTCAATGATGAATCCATGCAAAACAATTATGGTTTTAGAATCCTTAATTCGGGAATAAACCTCGATCGATTTAATAGAAATCCCATCTGTTTAAATGATCACAGAAATACACCTAAAGACGTATTGGGAGCTTGGAGTAATTTGAGGTTTGAAGATGGCTTACTATTAGGAGAGGTCATTTTCAATACAGAAGACATCGACGGAAAAGAAGTAGCTAGAAAAGTAAATGAAGGTCTGATAAAAGCTTGCTCGTTAGGTTTTGACTTTAATGCAGACGATTTAATCTTTTTAGATGGCGAGTTGGTACTTGTAAAATGCGAGCTAAAGGAAATTTCCATAGTAGCCGTACCATCATCAGCAAACACATTGATGCTTTATGCACAAGATGGAATGGCTTTTACAGAGACGGACATTAAAGCGATGTGCCTTTCTGCGGCACAAAACACACAAATTCAAAAACCAAATATACAAATGAAAAAAGTGTTATTACACCTACAGCTATCAGATTCGGCTCAAGAGCCTGAAGTTATAGAAGCAATCAAAAGCCTTGAAGGAAAACTAAGCGCAAAAGCGATTGAAGTAAACAATCTTCAAGCAACTGTTGCAGAGTTTAAGTCGAAAGAAACGGCAACCCTAAAAGCCAATTTTGATAATGAATTGAGTGCTGCTCAACTCGATGGACGCATGGATGAAGCAGGAAAAAAAGCTATTGAAGATTTAGCAAAATCAGGTGGTTTTGAAAAGGCTACAGGGCTTTTAAAAGCATTGCCAAAACGCAATCCAATTGCCGACAAATTATTCGGAGAACAGGCAACTTTATCTGCATTTGATAAAATGAGCTGGGATGAATTAGATAAAGGCAACAAATTAGAAAGTATGAAACTAAATCATCCTGAATATTTTGTTCAACGATTTAAAGAAAAGTTTAACAAAGAACCTAATAAATAAAAAATGGCTATAGAAGTAGAAATTTGGGCAGAGACCATTGAGAAAAAACTCTTAGAAGACAATAGTTTTCTAAATCATATCGCTGATGTATCTAGTGATAACATTATCAATGGTAGTATTGTTCACTTACCACAAGCAGGAGAACCATCTGCTGTTGTAAAGAACAGGCAAAGTTTACCAGCAGTGGTAAAACAACGTAAAGACACGGAAGTTCTTTATAAAATTGATGAGTACACATCCGATCCGGTTCATATTAAAAATGCAGAAACTAAGGAATTAAGTTACGACAAACGTCGTTCTGTTTTAGATCAAGATTTAGCGAATCTATCTGAGGAGGTTGCAGAAGGTATGCTAACTAACTTGGTAGTAAGCCCAGTTGGGGATAACAAAGAACTTCCAAAGGCTAATATCATTCTGACTAGTTCTGCAATTGAAGTAGACTCGGCCGTGGGTACCGGTAAACGTAAGGCATATAGCTTGACAGATCTTCAATATATGAGAAAGGATTTTGTAAAGAAAAAGGCTTGGACTGAAGGGAATATGTTTGCCTTGTTAACAGCAGAGGCGATCACTCAAATGTTTCCTGCTGACAGCCCTATCACAGCTACTTATATGCAAGCTACTTCAGAAGCAGAGCGTAGAGCTGGTATCATTTATAAGGTTCAAGGTTGGAGTATAATGGAGCGTTCTAGTGTTTATATTTTAGGCTCAGACAAAGGATTTAAAGCGTTTGGGGCTGTTGAAGCCGATACCGATTCAGAGGGTTGTTTGTTTTGGAACAAAAATATGACCGAGAAAGCTATCGGAACCACCGAAGCTTTTGAACGTATTGGCGATCCAACATATTATGGGGACATCTATTCCTTCTTGGTTAGATGTGGAGGAAGAGCTCGACGCAAAGGCTACGAAGGTGTTGGAATCTTAATGCAAAGTTTGGTTTAATTATATGTGCCGATGTGAGTCGGCACAATAAAAACAAAACAGATGAGAAAAGTAAATCGAATCGTAATTCATTGCACGGGAGCGAAACAGTCCCAAACAGTTGAAAGTATCAAGGTTTTTTGGAAGAGCTCTCTTGGGTGGAATAATCCTGGTTACCATCGTATCATTTCATCAGATGGAACTGTAACTGAATTAGCTGCTCCAGAGCAAATCGCAAATGGTGTTGCAGGTTATAATGCTAATAGTTATCATATTAGTTGGATTGGGGGACAAAATGGAATCGACAATCGTACAATAGAGCAAAAATGCGTACTGAGACAGGAAGTACTTCGAGCTAAGGAAATGTTCCCTACTGCTATAATTGTAGGTCATCGTGATTTGAGCCCAGACCTCAATGGAGATGGTGTTATAAGCCCTAACGAATGGACAAAAGAATGTCCCAGTTTCGAAGTAAAAGAATGGCTTAAGCAACAAAATATTTAAAACAAGTATGAAAACCGACTTACCGCAACCTTTTAAAATTCAAGACATACAGAATTATCCAAAAGCGGTTTTCATAGCATTTTTAATCGGTTTGATTTTGGTATTTGGCTCGCTTTTAGGAACTGTTTTTTACCGGCGAGAAGATACTGTTAAGGAGTGTGAAAGCGAAAAGAAAGAACTGTACCGGCTGATTTTAAAAGAACGCTCCGAACGCATAGATTTATATGAATCGATGTTGTTTTACAAACAAAAATCAAATGCCCTTGAAAATGAAAATCAGAATCTCGATAGCTTATACAGAGGCAGGACAGAACAATTTGTAAAAAAACTATTGAAATGAAAAAAAACTTGATAATTACAGTATTAGCTATTGTTTGTATAATAAGCATTGTAATGGCTGTTACACTTTATAAAGAGAACAAAAAAGCAGATATGCGCTATGCAGAACTTGTCCAACTAAGCGGTAAAACACAGATTATTACCCAATACATCCGAGACAGCATACCGCATACTGTTTTTAAGGACAAATTGATAAAGGATACAGCCCTTGAAAGACGCCTTGCTTTGAGTAATAGTTACGCTGATTCGCTAGAAAAGGCACTTAAACTTTCGATAAATAAAATCACTCAAGCCTCGAAAGTAAACGCCCAACTTGAAGCGAAAATCAAAATGACACCCACAGCTGATGCTGTAACTTATCAAGATAAATGGTTGCAAATTCAATACTATCCTCTGACTCAAGATTTAGAGCTTAAGTATGATATTTCTTTAAATGTAGTGAGATACGCTGATAAGAAATGGTTTCTTGGAAAAAAACAACATTATATCGATGTGTTTGCCGATGATTCAAGAGTAAAAATAAAGAGTTTAAATACGTTCACAATCGAAGAACGCCCTGCCAAAAGGTTTGGGTTTGGAATATCTGCGGGTTATGGGTTTACATTAAACGATAAAGCAATACAAGCCCATCCCTACATTGGTGTGGGATTTAATTACAATTTAATTCATTTTTAAAATGGCACAAAAATTCAGAAACGAAGCAAAAGTAATGATGCTAGCACACTCTTTAGCAGAAGTGTTTATTACATCTGATGCCCAAGGTTTTAAAGACCTTCAAAGGGCAGAAGATCACTCAAGGTATTTATCCGACAAAAATATTGAGCATTATATTGATAATAATGTCAATACAGAACTGGAAGCAGAGACTCCAGACACGGACTCAGATTTAAATCAAAGATTAGAGCTCGTTGCCAAGTACGAAAAACTTTTTGGGAAGAAACCGGCTCATAACTTAGGTATTACTAAACTTCAACTGCAAATCCAAGAGAAAGAAAAAGAAGATAAAAACACTGAAGTTGAAGCTACAATCTTACTAGAAGAGGTTACTGTAGGAACTGGGACAGATGAACAAACTGAAAATTTAAACGAAGATTAAAGATCTTTTAAAAACTATTTAAAATGTCAGAAAAAAGAACATACGGACTTAAATCCGTTAAGACCGCAGACCCATCAGTTGATGGAACTATGCCTACTGCGCTAACAGAACTTTGCAGAACCTATAAAGATTCTTGTGAATTCACTGAGGATGATGCACAAATTACTGAGGAGTTCTGTGATCAAGAAGATGATCCCATTGAAACTTTTTCTCAAAAAGGCTCAAAATCAGTGAAATTCTCCACTTTTGACTATTCTCCAGAAACCTTAAAGAAACTGAAAGGCGGTACTATAGTAGAAGGTAAATGGGCTGAGCCTACCAATACACCAGAGATTATACAAGCAGTAGAAATCACAACTGCTACGGGTATGAATTTCTCATTTCCTAAAGCGAGGATTTTAGCTAAATTCAATTCTAAGTTTGTTAAAAATGGTCTCTCGTTAATTGAAGTTACCATCAAACCAATGAGCCCTGGTCCAGGTAAACCTGCCGTGTTAATCGGTGACAAAACGCCATAGGATGAAAGAAGCAGTAGAAAGTAAAGCTGCGAATATATTGTTAGAAAGAGGTGTAATAGTGTCTGTCACGGCACCTCTTTTTTTACGCATATTCGGAAAAAAACAAATTCATTTTAGAATTCATGCTTTGAGTTTGGATACCCTACTCAGAGTTGCATTGGCTTATTTAAAATTGGAAATAAAAGATAACAAAGATTTTACTTTAAGTGAATCCTTTGAGCTTGTAAGGGACCACAGTAAAGGGGTGAGCCGCGTTGTTGCTATAGCTATTTTAAGTAAATCGTATAAAATGTGGCTTGTTGGGCTAGTTGCTCGGTTTTTAAGGAATGAAATTACATCCCAAGAGATGAGTTACATTTTTCAACTTATCATTGTGTATGGAGGGGTTGAGGATTTTATAAATACTATCAGGTTAGCAGGGGCGACAAGGATAACGATGCCGATGAACCTGAGTCAAAACAAGACGAGTTAACAAGCGAAAGCTTCCATAGCGTCTATGGATTCATTTATGCAATTGCCGAGAAAACTGGCTGGAGTAAAAATGCAATTCTTAAAATGCCATTTGCTACCCTCACCTTTATGTTAGCAGATGCGCCTAAGTTATCCGAAAAGAAAAAATCAAAATTTAACTCCGACGATGAGCTCGAAGCTTGGTTGTCCGATATCGAATAGAATATGTCAGATTTAGATCCTATTGAAATTAAGTTTCTTATCAACTCTCCTCAAGTAATAGAAGATGCTACTCGCGTTGAAGGTTCATTGAAAGGCGTGGATTCTGCTGTAAAAAACAGCGAGATCGCTTTTAAAAACTACGTTACCGAGCAATTGGAAGCCAATAAAGCCATGTTGGAGGGGGTTAACTTAACCAAAGCGCAACAAAGGGCATTTAATAGCTATTCAAATGAAGTTGCAGGTTTAAAAGGAATGTTGACTGAAGCGACAGACCCTACTTCAATAGGTGTACTATCATATAGTCTTGAACAAGCTCAACTTAAAATGGCCAATTTAATAGATTCGGCAAAAAACAAGGTTGAAGTATTCGATGTTCAAAAACTAGAAGAAGCGGGAAAAATACTCGATGCTATTTCTGATAAAACTTTCAAACCAACCTTTGCAAGTAACGGTGAACTTGAATTATTGTCAACAACCATAAATGAAGCTACGGATGAGATGAAACAACTTGGAGTAGTGATTGATTTCGTCGAAGCCAAATTGGCCGGCATGGATAAGGCATCTGAAGATTTTAAAAATTTACAGACAGACATTTCTATAGCAAATGAGATACTAGGTCGTACAGCTAAAATCTACGACACTACTGGTAATAGTATCGATCAGATGAAAGATGCTTTATTTCGATTTAAAAGTGAGTTAGCCACTGAAACAGATGTTGAGAAGATCAATATTCTAAATAAAAACATTGAAAATTTAGACCAGAGTATTCGTCAATTGTCACAAGCCGGTAAAGCTGGGTTTGATGAGTTCGGTAATAAGCTTCAAGACACAAGCGATAAGTCCAAAGCATTGAAAGCTGAATTGTACGGTCTTGTTCAGCAGATGGCCCGCTTAAAAATGGAAGGAAAGGATAATACCGAGCAGTATCGAGCAATGTCTCAAGAAGCTTCCATATTGCGCTCAGCAGTTGCTACGGTAAATAGTGAAATTGGAGCATCTGCTTCTGCAACAAGTTCCCTGGACACATTAATTCGTGCAACTAATGGAGTTGCGGCGGGTTATGCTTTAGCCAAAAGTACGGCCGTTTTGTTTGGCTCTGAAAACAAAGAAATCGAAAAGACAATCTTAAAAGTCACCTCTGCGATGAGTTTGCTTCAATCTTTGCAAGTGATTTCTACGGAGCTGAAGCGAAAAGATAGTATCGCCACACTAATGTTAGCGGGTGCTCATAAAATATATACGCTTGCTGTTGGACAGAGTACAGGAGCTTTAAAAACATTTAGAATAGCCTTATTAGCAACCGGTATTGGTGTCGTACTGGTTCTGTTAGGTCAATTAATAGCTAACTGGGATGCAGTAAAAAAAGCCATTGGTTTAACTAGTGATGAATTAGATCGTAATAGATCCATAGTCAAAAAAGCTAATGAAATGTATGGTGAAAAAATTGCAAAGCTTCAGCTTTTAGTCAAGCAGAATAAAGATGTAACCCTGACCGAAGAACAAAAGAAAAAGGCTGTAAAGGACTTCAATAAAGAGTTTTCTGACACTCTGGGGACGATGAAGGATTATGCGGAACTTGAGAAAAAGATAATTCAAAATGCTCCAAAATACATAGAATATTTACAACTAAAATCTCAGGCAGAAGCAGCTTATATATTATCTCTAGAAAAGCAAAAAAAATTATTGGAGCAAATTATGGCTCTTTCCACTGGCGACATAAAATGGTACGAAAGCCTACAGAATTTTTCCGATAAAATGTTTGACGGAATGTGGGGTATGTTCGGTAAGGACTTAAATCCAAATTATGAAATAACACAAGAGGATGTTCTTCGCATTATTGGATTACCTAACGACCAAGAGGTTGACAATGCTTTAAAAGGATATTCTTCAATTGTGACAGAAAATGTAAAGAAATTTCGAGCAGAGCAAGCGAAAAATGACAAGTTATTACTAGTCTCAAATGATATAAGTGAAAAAGCTGCAAAACTAGCTGATAGCCTTAAAATTAAAATAGACGATAAAAAAGATAAAACTGCAGATAAACTTTTTCAAGAAAGAATAAAAGCTTTAGAAGCCATATCACAAGCGGAGCGAGAATATTCAAAGGGACGAATGACTGCTATAGACAAAGAAGTAGCAGATATTGAAGATCGCTTTAAAAAACTCCGAGAACAAGCTGTAAAAGCAAAATTAGATGCTAAAGAAATCGAAAGAATTGGAAAATTAGAAGTCGAAGAAAAAAGTAGTTTACTATATAATAATGGAACGGATAAATTATTAAAGCAACTAGATTTAGAAAAGGAGCTATTTAAAGCTTATGAAGAATTAAAAACACAAATTGGTTCTGATGAATTATTGAAACGATATGATAATGATTTGAAGGGTTTTAAAGATTATAAAACACGACTAAAGTCTGAAATTGAAAAAATAGAAAATTCAAGTACTAACGAAATTGCTTTTCCAGAACAAGAAGCTCGTCTTAAAGCTTTAAAAGAAATGCTCGTAAAGCAAGAATTAGAAATCTCTAAAGATAACGATTCAAAATACCTAGATACATATCAAGCGACAATTACATTTGAAGAAAAGAAACAAGCAATTGAAAGGCAATACCTAATTGATAAAAAGCAGTTAAATAAAATTGAGGATGCAGAAGTAAGAACTAACAAATTAGCAGAATTAGAATATTTAAAAAACAGTGCGATTAATCAACTAAAAGACGAGGCTTATCAAAAAAATCGAGTTTTCAAAAATTTAACGCAGGACTTAATTGGTGTTACTAAGAAAGAACTGAAAGTACGTATAGAATCTCTAGAAGAATATTATCGATTATCTGCGGATTTACTTACAGCGGAACAAAAACTTTTTATTGAAAATGAAATTCAGAAGGCAAAAGCAATACAGTCTAGCTCTGATTTAGGAATTAAGGAAAAAGCGCTGTTACAAGAAAAAAAAGGACTAGAGAAAGAAATTCTAAAATCTAAAGTGTTAAGTAATGAAGCGGTTGTTGAATTATTAAGGCTTTTAGAGATTGCTAATTCTAAAACAGATTTATTAGCAGATGAAAAATCGTCAAAATTAGTTGATAACATAATTGAAGTTTCAAATTCCGCTGCAGGGTTAGGAAACAATCTTATAGATGTTAATTCGGAATTAGGAGAGGCAATTGTACAGGCAGCGGAATTAGCATCTGCTTTTGCTAACATTCTCTCCAAAATTGCGAGTGGTGACTATGTAGGTGCCATTGTCTCAGCAATAGCAATGGTTGGTAAAATGATAGCTGATATCGGTCGTCAATCACAAAAAGAACAAGAGAGACGAGCTAGACAAGCCAGACAAGCTTATGCTAATCAATTAGAGTATAATAAACTACTTAGAGATCAACTCTTGATTGAAGCTAGTATAAATGACCTCTATCAATCCAGAACAGGACAAATAGAAGAACAGTTAAATCTGATGAAGCAAAATGCTCAAGGAGTACTTAAGGATCTAAATAATACTTATTTAAAGGTGTTTTTTGCTCCTATTTTGACTGGAAGCTTACAAGATTCAGTTCTGGGTGATTTGGCAAAGGTCGGAGGTGGTGCATATATAGGGGAACTATTAGGCTTTGATTTCAATAATCTAAGTGAAATGCCTATGTTAACGGATGAAATATTTGATAAACTAATGAAAATCAATAATATTTATCCTTTTGAAGGAGGTTTGAAAGAAGCTTTTGAACAACTAAAAAAGTTAAAAGATGAATATGGCTCAATTGAAGAAGCTATGCGCGCTTTAGAAATTGAAATGAAAAATTTGATTACTGGCACAACGCCAGCAGAACTAGCAAACTCAATAAAGCAAGGTCTAGCATCTGGAAAAAAAACCTTTGCAGACTTTGCAGATGACATAGAAGGCTTTTTAAGAAATGCAATTCTTTCTGGTTTGTCCACACAACTTATGGCAGAACAAATTCAAAAGTTACAAGATGAGTTAAACGAAATGATGAAGGATGGGATATTGTCTGAAGAAGATAAAAAACGTTTTCAAGACATGTATATGAATATTGTGAATTCATCTAAAGAACAGCTTGAAATATTGAATCAAGCAGGTATTGACATTGGCTCTATGAATCAGGGAAATTCCTTAAAAGGAGCTATTAAAGGGATGACAGAAAAACAAGCCGATTTACTTGCGGGTCAGTTTGGAGGCTTAAGACTAACACAAATAGATACGAATTCCATTTTAAAATCATCGGGTGCAAAACAGCTCGAAGCAGCAAGTAAACAAATCGAACTGCAAATTAAAATAGAATACAATACAAGAGAAATTTCCTCAAACACAGCTATGGCAATTACACAGTTGAAGAAAATAAACGATAAACTGGACGGGCAACCCCGCGATATTATTTTACAAAGAGCAACAGGCGCATGGATACCTTAAACTTTAAGAATTTAAAAAACGATTTTGGGCTCATAATCCAAACTGGTACAGCATCCCTTTTAAATTATCCTGAACGGAAAGAAGGCTTGAAATGGGATTGGGCGGAAGAGAACGGCACGGAATATTCTTTAAGGCAAGTATTCTTTAAAGATAAAGAAGTTACTCTAAAATGTGCTATTCTTGCTTCGAGCCCTACTGATTTTTGGGCAAAATACAATGCTTTTTTCCAAGAATTAACTAAACCCGAATGGCAACGTCTTTTTATATTTGACCATGATCGAACTTACGAAGTGTTTTATAAAAAATCTGACTCATTTCAAAAAACTTTAAAAAGACTTAAAAACGTCCCAAAACTATTTGTGAAATTTGATTTAACACTTCAAGTAAGATGATCTATACTATAAAACGAGGGGGAACGCATGTTGTATCGATTCAAGCTGAAGGCAGTGTCGTTACTAAATTAATGCAAGAAGACTTGGTCAATATGTCTTTTTCATTGCAATACTATCAATTGTTAGAAATTGGGGACAATGTAATTGTTAATGAGAATAATTATAGATTAAACCAAACACCGACAGTGGAAAAGATATCAACTATTGAATATAGATACACTTGCGTTTTTGAATCAATAAAGTACGAACTTGCTAAAACACAGTTGTTGTTCTTAGATGAACACAATAAATATACTCAATCGGACTACTCTATTTATGCAAATGCCAAAGAGATTATTGAGCATGTAATTGCAAATGCACAACGAGTAGGTCAACTTTGGAATATAGGGGATGTTGTTTCGACAGAGATGAAATTGTTTACCTTTTCTTCCACAAATCTTTTAATGGCCCTAGGTATGTTGGCAGAGGTGTTTGAAAAAGAATATTGGATTGTTGGACAAACAATCAACTTTGGTAAAAAAGATCAAAATACTAATCTCACTTTTCAATATGGGAGAAACAAGGGTCTAAGAAGTATCACTCGTCAAAAAAAGGATGAAACAAATATATATACTAGATTATATGCTACGGGAGGAAACACTAACCTTCCTATTGACTATGGATCAAGTAGGCTAAAAATGTCTGTACCTTATTTAGAAAAAAACACGAGTAAATTTGGATTAATCGAACATTCTGTTGTTTACGAAGACATTTATCCAACTAGAGTTGGTTATGTAACTGGAACTCATCACGAGTTTCCTGATTCTTTTTGGGATAGTCATATCGATTTTGATATTAATGAAGTAGATCAAGATGGTAATACAACGATACTAATACCCGGAATAAGCGCAAAAGTAACATTCAACACAGGGCAACTTGCAGGTTACACATTTGATTTAAAATCTTTTGATTCGACTAGCAAACGCTTTGTCCTTAAAAACAATACGGATGATAATAACCTTCCTTTGCTTTCAGGAGATTTAAGTCCAGCGGTATTCGATAAATATGTTTTAACTGATATTCAAATGCCTGCAAGTTATGTCCTAGAAGCAGAACAAAAACTCAAAATGAAAGCCCAATCAGAAATAGACCGAGGAGCAACCGAACAAGTTCAATATAATCTTATTGCTGATCCAATACATTTTGAGCGTGAAGGTATTACGCTGGATGTGGGTGTTTCCGTTAGAATCATTGATAGTGAGTTAGGTATTAATAGGCGAATGCGGATTATTGGCCTTACACAAAATTTGCAAAACAAACACGATGTTTCATTCGAAATTGCTGATGATTCGCGTTTCCCAAATTGGTTTGTAATTAAAGAACTGATGTATTTGAAGGATACATATGTTATGGGTCATCTGGTTGATAAATTAGCTATAACAACTCAAAAAGTTAATAACATACCTGCTAGAATAACCGATGTCTTGGGAACTGATTCTTTAAGTCTTTTTGTTGAATCATCTGCAGGGGAATTATTAGATGCAGATAACCTAAATACATCCTTAACGCCAACTGTAATGCGTTATTTTAAAGATTTTACAAACGATGTTGTTAAATGGCAGTGGTATCGAGAATCAGGTACAACTCAAGAAGATAAGGACGCAGATGAAATTTGGGCAATTGATAAAAACACTGCAGTTCTAGAGCTAAATGCAGAGGATTTTACGCAAAATATACATTTAGGTAGCGTGGCTTTTACTTGTCAAGCAACCGTTAATAATGAAACTATAACCGTAAAAATTGAGATATGAGAACGGGAACAAAAAAAATAAAGATCGTTTACAAACCACTGAACACGTATAAAAACACAAAGATTTTAGCCGGTTCCGTACGCCAAAACTATGACACCAATAATCTGTTTTTCGAACCGGATAGGCGAATTGATCCACTTGTCATTCTCGTTGAATGCGGTGTCAATGATCCACATAATTATAAAAATGGATTGGTAAATGCTGATCTGACCAATGTTGTGTGGAGGATTTCATCGGGGGGCATCTTTATTGATGTTTTGGAAAATAACCGAGAGTTTCAAATCGGAAAAGGTATTGAGAAAGGCCAATTAAAGATGTTTAAAAATATTTCCGACTTGGAAAATGTAACGGTAACATTCACTGCAAAATACTTAGAGCCGACTAGTAAACGAATAGCGAGCTTTCAAGATAGTTTTGTCTTGGTTACCAATCCTATTGCCACTGCAGCGACTTTACTCAATACGAGCGCGCCCTATGGCTACAATCTATACCCTACAATCAATAATCAGGGACTAATCTGTCAGGCAGATTTATTTCGAGGCCCTGAAAAGCTAGCTGCTGCTTATTATTGGTCGAAAAACAACGTTGAGATTACAGATTCAAACGGATACTTAAACAGTAAAACGGATAAGCTTTTTGTACCAGCTTCCGCGATTTCAAAAACTGGTGATATCATTAAGGTGGAAGTTGCTGATTGTTCTATGTATTTAAATCAATTACAAGATACCTGGGTCGAAGAACAACCTGAAGTAATTGAATTTAGAAAATTATATAACGAGAATCCTAGAAATCTACTGAACGATACTTATCGTAAAGTCTATAATGAAAATTATCCTACTGCTTATTATTATTTAGACGAGACCATACCCAAAGGCACTCTATGTTATTGTAATTTTAAAGGCATATTAAATGGAAGTCATTTCGCTTTGTATTATAATGGGGCATCTAATTACATTACTGCTTTCGTTCAAAAAGAAAATAGTTTTACTGCTTTCTTTTCTCCTCAATTGGATATGTTAAAGGGGGCGTTCTTCTCTATTTATCCAATGGATAGAACAGGATACTCTACTATTGAAAAATTAACTTTTAGAAATGTATTATCC
This sequence comes from Flavobacterium sp. HSC-61S13, assembly GCF_024171535.1. Taxonomy (GTDB): domain Bacteria; phylum Bacteroidota; class Bacteroidia; order Flavobacteriales; family Flavobacteriaceae; genus Flavobacterium. Next base: position 51,121 of record NZ_JALJZV010000020.1, read on the forward strand.
CCATTGTGGTCTCCATCGAAAACAGATCTTCAAAAATTGATTAATCAGAAAAAACAAGAAAGCGAGACAATCATAAAATTGCCAATTAATTATCGTCCGTCAGACAAACCGACAATACTCTACAAGGGGGACTATTTGCTTTTAAAAAAATATCCCATTTATGAACCCCAACTAATCGGGCCAGAATCTATCAATCCCGATCTAACAGAGATAGAATATGAAATTGTATTAAATACCTCAGATGGTATTTTAAAAAATGCACCAGATCATTTTTCTGTGGGTTGGCTAAAGCAGACAAACGGAACTTTCTTATACAAAGGATTTAAAGTAAAAATTCCGATGGCAAAACTTTTAGAACTCAATTCACAAAATAAGGAGCTCGACTACGAGGTCTTCGAAGATTTATCTCAAAAATTATAAAATATGATGTGTATAATCATGAATGAAAAATTAGCGGTTGACTTGGGGATAATTACCCAAAACCACCCTTACAAGAAAAATGATGGAACTGTCATTTTTAAACGTGATCTGCTAACTATTTGGCAGCAGAATACGGGTAAGAAAACAACTGAATATAAAGAAATAACAACGGCTTTGGCTTTAAAAAAAATTGATTCATGGAATTAGTAAGAGGAAAAAGAACTATTTCTTTATCTAAAAAAGGCGATAGTTTAACCACTGGGCTAATAGCAGATAAGCCCCTTGTGGCAAAATACCAAGATGATGTCGTAATAGGTAGTTGGGCACAGCCTGCTAACTACCGTACTGTTTATGCTCAAATATTGACCAGTTTGAGCAATACTCCCGTTGGGAATACAGGATTGACTTTGGTTAAGTGGAAGTTTAATGGGCTTGAAATTTCAGATTCCGACAATCGATTTGAAAAAACCATTTATAGTATTGGTTCTACCTCCGTACCTGCATTAAAAATAAAGGCAGATGTCATGTCTGCCTTACTTACAACGAGCTCAATAGAATTTACGGCGAATGCCTATACTGGTGGTTATACGACGGCTGTAAGTGCGGTTATTGCAATAAGTAAAGAGAATATAAGTGCTAACACCTACACTGCTTATATTGTTGATCAAAATGGTCGTGGTGCAGCAATAACGGCATTATATCCAACTGTAACTTTGGAAGCTATCTTGGAAAAAGGAGGAATTCCGCAGACTGCAGGAATCACTTATCAGTGGTTTAAAACAACTTTAGATCCGTTATTAGATTTAGCCAATGATCCTACAGCTGATAATAGAATGCTATTGCCAGGGAAAACACAAAAAACAATTATATTAACTGCGGATGATATTGCAACTTATGATACTTATTCTGTCGACATTTTTGAAAATGCTTTAAAAGTTAAAACTGCAATAATATCGGTGAGAGACGAAACTGATACTTTGGAATTGCAATATGGTGTCGTTGGACACGAAGACGATTTAGAAGTGACTGGGCAAATAAAATATTCTCCCAAGGTAGTGTTTAGGGGAACTACTACACCAGCAAGTGGCAACTGGTCCTATGCTTATCAGAAGATAAAAATTGATGGTACGCTGTTAGGCCCTAAAGGTACCGGAGCAAGTTATGTAGTCACTGGAACTCAAGTTGCAGATGCCGGTGGTGAAATAGATCTACTTTTTGAAGCTACTGAAGTATAAAACAAAAAAGAAAAATGGTAAGAGGAAAAAGGAGCATAAAACTTCGCCAATTGGCGAAATTTGTAAAAATACAAAGTAATGGTAATCAGTTTCAAGGAGCGAGCCCTGCAACAATTACTTTGCTTGCGCAACATTATGGAATCGTTGCCAGTTCGTACCAATGGTATAGAGGAGCAGCCTTAGGTGGGACAAATCAAAGCTTTATTGTTGCAAACAATCAGGTTGATCAAGTCGAAACTTTTAGAGTTGTCGTCACGGCAACTGATGGGAACGTTTATGAAGAATCTATTTCCATTACGAAGGTTTTATCAGGGACTCAAGGTAGACCAGGAGCTATTCCTATTCAACGGGAATGGAAAACTGGAGAAACGCACAGAAATAATCATGATGTAATCGATTATATCTACCACCGTCTAACTAAGACTTGGTGGAGATTAAAAGACAGTTATGATAACGTTGTGGCACAAATCAATCCAACCAGCCAATATGTTCAGCTCAATTCGCTAGAGCAACTTGCTGTTCAGTTAATTGTTGCTGAAGAGGCTAATTTGGCGGGATTCATCTTTAAAGAAAATCGTTTGGTTTCGCAAAATCCAAGCCCTACAAATCCTAACCTAATTTTAGATGGGAAAGAAGGAAGTATTTACTGTAAGAAAGGCGTATTTACAGGTATTCGGCTTATAGATGTAATTGCTGACAGAATTAGAATCATCACAGAATCTTTTCAAGTTTCAACAGGCGAGAATGTTGTGGCGTATCTTGATACTAGTAGAAATGGACTATCAATTGGTATAGATAGTCCTGATATTCCGGTTGCAGGTGCAATCGACTTTCGGGCATTTCAAGTTAATGGTGTAGCTCGACCTGCTATAAACTTCCAAGAAGTTTTAAAAGAAATAGATATTATTAGAAACGAGGATATAGATTTAGGTACAATGTATATGGATTCAGAGGGTTACTTAAAATTAAAAACCTAGAAATAAGACCAATCTGAATATCGCTAATGGTGGAGTTTCTATAATGGTTAAACTGGTGTATCCTGTTCTTTTATTGCAGGAAACAAACAAATATGGGTGAATAATGGAATCATTGTAGCCCTATAATAAAATCTTTTGGAGTAAGATTAAAAAGTCCTCCAACAAATTAAAAACTTTCTCACGGATTTTAAATTTAGCACCAAAGCCAGCGTTGGAGGACATAAGTCTTCTAATGCTGGCTTTGCTATTTAAATAATCCATGAGAAATACAAAGATACAAACAATAAATATTATAAAGCAATGAATAAATACCATGTAATGTTACAAAAAGTTCTTTCTAAAGGGAAGGTTCAAGAAAATAAAAAAGGGAATATAAAATATTTAGTTAATCAGAAGTTAGAATTAAAAGCAATTGATCTATTAGAGATATTTGAGGGACATGGTATTGCCAGAAATAAGTTAAAAACAGAATTAGACCTATTTCAATCAGGAGAAAGGATGACAGAAAGATATAGAGAGGCTGGAATTGCTTGGTGGGATTACTGTGGTCCAATTCTAGTAAATAGTTACCCTACATACTTTGAGCAGTTGCCTGATTTGATTAAAAAGATAAATAAAGAAAAGAGGAACAGTAAAAATTATGTGCTGTTTTTAGGAAAAAATGACATTGAAAGTAATCAACATCCTTGTTTATCGCTAATACAATTTCAGATAGATAATGGTAAACTTGTGCTTTCAGCTTATCAGAGGAGTTCTGACGCTTCTTTGGGGCTGCCTGCGGATACTTATCACTTGTACTTAATAAGTAGGCAAATATCGCTTCCTTTGAAGTCAATTACGTTGATGTTAGGGAATGTTCATATATATGAAAACAATATCGATAATACCAGACTCTTGTTAGCAGGAGATAGACCTAATTTTAATTTAAACACATAATAACAATAAACCCTGTTTAAAGACTTTTTAAACAGGGTTTATTGTTATTGCATAAGTACGAAAAAATGTACATCTGATTTCAAATTTGCGTACATTTCAAAATGGCGATTATAGTATAACCTATTTCGTTTCCCGGTTTCCAACTAAAACAGTGATTTTACTTGATTAGACTACTGATGATAACCCAGCTGTAATCTAAATAAACTATCTTTGCAAGATTCAATGATGCTTTTAATAAAAAAGCCTACAATTATATTTATGACATTCGAAGAATTATCTCTAAATAAAAGTTTACAACGCGCCTTGATCGATCAAGGATACAGCACACCTACTCCTATACAAGAAAAAGCTATTCCAATTATTTTAAATGGAGAAGACTTGGTTGGTTGTGCACAAACCGGAACAGGAAAGACGGCTGCATTTGCCATTCCGATTCTAAACCACTTACACCATATGGTGGGTTCGACAAAAAAGGCAAAGAAAATTCGCGCTCTGATCGTAACCCCTACTCGTGAGTTAGCCATTCAAATTGGAGAAAACTTCGATGCCTATGGCAAATACACCAATCTGGTTCAGTTGACTATTTTTGGTGGAGTTTCTCAATTAAACCAAGTCGACCAACTTAAAAAAGGAGTTGACATTCTAATTGCTACACCTGGTCGTCTTTTAGACTTAAACAAACAAGGATTTATCGACTTGGATAACCTGCATTTTTTAGTTTTAGATGAGGCAGATCAAATGTTGGACATGGGCTTTATCAACGATGTTAAAAAAATCGTCAAATTAACGCCTGACAACAGACAAACTTTACTTTTTTCTGCTACCATGCCAATGGCTATCAGAGAATTGGCAGACACGCTTTTAAAATCACCAAAATACGTTACGGTTTCACCCGTTTCTTCTACGGCAGAAACGGTTAAACAAAAAATATACTTTGTTAGCAAACTGAACAAACGTAAGCTGTTATATCACTTAATTAGTGAAGAAAAACTATCGGGTGTTTTAGTTTTCAGTAGAACGAAGCACGGTGCGGATAATGTGGTAAAAGCCTTGAAGAAAAATGGTGTAAAAGCAGAAGCAATACACGGTGATAAATCTCAATCGGCTAGACAAAGAGTATTGGAAAGTTTTAAAGCAAAAGAAACTACCGTATTGGTAGCAACAGATATTGCGGCACGTGGAATTGATATTGATCAATTGCCTTATGTGATCAATTTTGACTTACCAAACGTACCGGAAACTTATGTACACCGAATAGGACGTACTGGTCGAGCTGGACATGAAGGAATCGCTATTTCTTTTTGCAGTGCTGATGAAAAACCATATTGGAAAGATATTTTAAAACTGACTAACGTTCACGTAAAAACGGTAGACAACCATCCTTTCCCCTATACGGATGAAGAACTAAAAGAAGAGGCACATACCTCCGCGAATGCTAAGAAAAAACCTGCAAATCGCAGTGGAAGCAGAGCTAGCTCAGCACCTACAGAAGCAAAAGCAGAGAAAAAACCAGCAGCTAAAAGCAGCACCAAATCAAGAAAGTCTGCAAGCTCAAAAGAAAATAAAAAACGTTGGTATTAACCAACGTTTTTTTTATATCATTTTGTAAACACATCCTATTAAATGGATTAAACTTCGGTTGATTATTTTATATGTAATCCTTAAAGTGCATCAGCTATTTCCTCTTTCATTGGTTTTAAACGCAACCAACCATAAATTCTCGAATTATCTATTTGCCACTTTCCATCAAACTGTTTTAAAGCATATTTTTCTCTAGAAGCACCGTTTGGTCCAGGGTTTTGTTGGACTATTTTAATGGAATCTGTACTGACTTCCGCAATGATCGCCACATGCCCAAATCGGTTCCAAATAGTCGGGCTATAAATTAGTAAATCTTCTGCTTGTGGTTTTGAACTACTGGGATTGGTAAATTGAAGTAAATCACGTTTTTTATTTACAATGCCATCTGCCAAAGTGTTGTCAAAAAAATCTTTTGCATTGCCATAACTATCCGGCATTTTATGTTGAAAACGCTCGTAGTAATATCTTTTTACAAATTCTACACATTGATATTCTAATCCAAGATTATAGTCATCAACAGTCAGATTTCGTTTTCCTATATGACCAACTCCTCCATTATAATAAACAACTACCCCATTTAAGCTATCAATGGCCTGTCCTACTGTTTTATCAGCATTATAAAAATAAGTTTTTCTGATTTGAAGCACACCTATAATTAATGCCGCAACAACGACAACGAGCAACAGTATTTTCTTTATTGACATTTTATTACTTTTACACAAATATACAAAAGTTCCGACCTTCCTTTGCCCTAAAACAAGCTTCCGAAAAAACCATGAGAATATTATAAATCACCATTTATCTACTATTGACATAGCAAAGATTCTCAAGATATATCCAAAGAATTTCCTGTATCGATGCTCCAAATTGTTCAATACATTCTACTAGAGCGTCGTCAAAGAAAACGCCTGTCGGTGCACTTGATCAGTTCAAGGAAGCGATATTTTATCGCAATTTATCGTTCAAACGATAAAAAAACTGTGATAAAATATTATAGAAACTTCCAGATTTGGGTAATCGTAAAACATACAATTACTCCATAAACTATAGGAAGTACCGAAGCAACAAAAGTCCATTTGGCGCTTTTTGTTTCTTTGTAAATGGTATAAATAGTCGTACTACACGGATTGTGTAGTAAACTAAAAAGCATCAAATTGATCCCTGTCAGTGTAGTCCAACCGGCATTGTGTAGTATAGTTCCGATTTCCGCATCTGAGACTTCAAACATCACACCTGCACCTGACCCGAGATTGGGATCACCCAATGTCATCGCTGTTAACATCAATATGGTAGGAATTACAATCTCATTTGCTGGAATAGCCAATACATAAGCCAAAAGTATGACTCCATTAAGCCCTATAATCATTGCAATAGGATCTAAAGCCTGTATGGTCCATACCGCTACACTTTCCCCTCCTCCTAAATGAATGTTGCTAATAAGCCAAATAATAGCCCCTGCAGGTGCTGCAAAAATCACCGCTCTCCATAGGACGATCAGCGTTCTATCGATTAAAGAAGTATAAATGGTTTGCCATACTTTCGGAGGTCGGTATGGGGGCAATTCCAAGGTAAAAAATGATGACGTTCCCTTAAGCATGGTTTTCGATAATAACCATGAGGTAAAAAAGGTAAAGCCGATACCTAAAACTACGATACCTACTACTGCTAAAGTGGAAATAGTATGTGATAAATACGGCGGAGCCAAAGCACCTATAAAGATGGTACCTATTAATATTTGTGTTGGCCAACGCCCGTTACACAATGAAAAGTTGTTCGTAATAATCGCTATTAATTTTTCACGCGGACTGTTGATGATTCTCGTTGCGACCACTCCTGCAGCATTACAACCAAATCCCATACTCATCGTCAGCGCCTGTTTACCGTGCGCGCCTGCTTTTTTAAAAATTCGATCCAAGTTAAATGCCACCCTAGGCAGATATCCAAAATCTTCTAATAAAGTAAATAACGGAAAAAATATAGCCATTGGTGGTAACATAACCGCAACAACCCAGGCTGTAGCCAAATAAACACCATCTATTAAAAATCCACTCAACCACCATGGAAAATGTGCGTAGGCAGCACCTTCTTTTAACAAGGGATAGAATTTATCCAACAGCAGGTTTGACAACATACTTGAAGGGTAATTGGATCCAACGATAGTCAACCAAAGTATAAATCCCAACAACAATAACATTATAGGAAATCCCCATATCCGACTCGTTACTATATCGTCAATAGCCCGATCAATTCTAAAAGAGCGCGGATTATCCACTGTGGTTACGGTCGTCTTAACTGTTTTGGCAACCTGCGCAAAAAGCGCTTCTGCCAAATTATCGGCATATTGCATACCGAGTTGTTCGTTATACTTTTTTGCCAAAGCAAATGTTTCCAAAATATTATCGGTATCAATTACTTCTGAGAAAGTACCACTTACCAAAGCTTTTTTAATACTGTCATCATTTTGAATCAATCGCATCGCCAACCAAGAAACACTAGGCAAATTTGCATCCAACTGTAATAATTTATCCGAAACGGCTTCCACTGCTTTTCTTGACGCAAGAGGAATGCCTGATATAGAATTTTTTTTAGGCTCCAATTTTCCAGTTGCCACCTGATCTATAGCCAACAGTAAATCTTGAATTCCCTCTTTATTTCTTGCCGATGTAGGAATCACAGGTACACCGAGGTCGCGTGACAATGCTCGCACATCCACATCTACACCATGGCGAGTTGCCTCATCCATCAGATTCAGACAAACAATTACCTTAGTTGTTATTTGCTGTATTTGCAATACTAAACTCAAATGACGATTAAGTCTGCCTGCATCCACCACAACTACCGTTACATCCGGTCTTCCAAAAAGTATAAAATCGCGTGCGACCTCTTCATCTTCAGAAGTAGATAAAAGCGAATAAGTACCCGGTAAATCAATTAATCTATATTGATGATCGCGATAAGAAAAACTCCCCTCTGCTCGGGTGACAGTTTTTCCAGGCCAGTTTCCAGTATGCTGTTTTAAGCCGGTTAATGCATTAAAAATAGTGCTCTTTCCCGTATTGGGATTTCCAGCTAAGGCTATAGTATAATCGTGCTTCCCCGATGAATCTCCTAATTTAAGAAGATCGGAAGTCGTATTTAAATCGCAACTATCACAAGCGCTTTTTATCATGATGGTCTGTGTTCTAGTTTTTCAATCGAAATCATTTTTGCATCTTCTAATCGCAATGAAATTAAAGTATTGTGAATATTATATGCAATAGGATCCCGTAGAGGACTTATGTTTTGAATTTCAATTTCGACACCTTTAACAAATCCCAAATCTAAAAATCGCTGATGCACTTCTGAAGTACATCCTTTAGAAATTCCAAGTATACAGGCTTTTTCTCCCTTTTTAAGTTCTGATAGATTCATTATGATACAGTGTCGACTATTTAGTCTAACAAAAGTACAAAATTAGATTAATCTAAAAAATAGTTTACTCCTTTAATTTTGGTGCATTTATAAAATAAACTCAAAACAAATTAGCCAGTCAACCCGTAACTAATCGTTATATTTTCAAGACTTCATGCCTTACTATTTCTCTAAACAAAAAGAACTTTGATAAAAAGTGAAGCTACTATTAAGAAAAAAACCGCTGTTGATTAAAAATCGACAGCGGCACTATATATAAAATTTTTAAATCTAATTACTTAGCAATTACTTACAAAACCTAAGCTGTCGATCAAAAAAAACTTAATCGACATTTTTCAACCAAGTATTCACATAATTGACAAAGTCCTTTTGTTGGTTTTGAGGAAAATCCGCAACGAAAGAAACTCGATATCCACGATCCAATTTTTGCGTGTTAAATCCATTCAAATTCATCGGCCTAGCGTGTACAATCCCAACTAATCTTTTAGCTTCAAAGAGCAATACGACTCTAAAACCCGGTGATGGATCTTCAATAGAGTTTTCATAGTTATAATAACTTTCAAAATTTTTATAATCAAAGCCCTCAGGACTCAAATCATATTTTTTAATGAATCCTTCCCAATTGCTAAAATCCTTATTGTTTTCTTGTAACTTTTGCGCTAGATCGTTTTCAATGATTGTTTCCGGTTTGATATTCTTCAAAGCAGTGTATCCCATCAACATGGCATAAGTCTTTTCACCTTGTCCCGTATTGGCCTCATGTGTTTTTAAAACCTTTCCAATAGTATCTCCAGCAGCTACTAAATAACGACCTTCTTCGAGCATCTCTAGATTAAACTCTTCAGGTTTTAGATCGGCATAAACCAAAATTTGAACCACACCGCCTTGTGCTGGAGTAGACTCCACTAAAACGTTGTCATACAATTCAAATAATGGAATCCCATCCGCCTTATCTAAAATCAGGACCGTACCTTGAGTACGCTCTCCTAATATAGGTGATTCCAAATTTGAAACCGCGGTAGGTGAGACCTCAGTCTGTTCGACCTGCTGATCTTTAGGTTCAGTCTTGCAAGCAACTGTCAACAACAACAGTGAATAAATGTAATATTTCTTCATAATATATCTAATAAACGCCGACTTTCCGGAAATTTTCCAAAGGGGTTTTAGCGCGTCCAAATATACTTAAAAAACAGAAATTTTAAAGATTAAGCAGCCCCATTACTAAATAATCTCTTAAAAAGAGAAGCTAATTTGCAATAGTTAACTTATACGCTTTTAAAAGCACTTTCAAATGGTATACGATGCATCAAACTTCGTCCCAGCGTAACTTCATCCGCATACTCCAACTCATCACCAACGGCAATTCCTCTAGCGATCGTCGAAGTCAACACTTGAAAATCTTTAAGCTGTTTGTAAATATAAAAATTCGTGGTATCTCCGTCCATAGTAGAACTCAAGGCAAAAATCACTTCCTTAACCGTTCCTGATTTAACTTTTTCTAAAAGTGTACTAATATTTAATTGACTAGGGCCCACTCCATCAATAGGAGAAATCTTACCTCCTAATACGTGATAAGTACCCTTATACAATTGCGTGTTTTCCAAAGCCATCACATCCCGAATATCTTCGACCACACAAATTATAGATGCGTCCCTTAATGGATTTGCACAGATCTGACAGATCTCTACATCGGATATGGTATGACACTTTTTACAAAATTTAATATCGTTACGCATTTGAAGTAAAGCTTGGGTCAAATGATTGGTTTGATCAGGAGCCTGTTTTAATAAATGCAATACCAAACGCAACGCAGTACGCTTTCCTATTCCCGGAAGTTGTGACACTTCTTCCACTGCTTTTTCTAATAATTTTGAAGGAAATTCCATAATACAAAGATAGTAATTTCTGCTTCTCGATCTATTTGCTTTTAGTATGAACTTTTTAGGCTGAAATTACCTATTTTTGATCTTTATAAAACAAACTCCATGACTCCAATCACCATCATTGCCATTATTGTCATTTATTTCGGTTTATTGATTTTTATTTCTCATTATATCAGTAAAAAGGACAGTAGTAATGATGCCTTTTTTATGGCTAATAAAAATTCTAAATGGTATTTGGTTGCCTTTGGAATGATTGGTACAGCCCTCTCTGGGGTAACTTTTATATCAGTTCCCGGTGAAGTGGGTGCCCCAAGTGGAGAACAGTTTAAATACTTTCAATTTGTACTGGGTAACGCTTTGGGCTTTATTGTTACTGCTGCAGTATTACTTCCGTTGTATTATAGATATAATCTGATCTCCATCTACACTTATATAGAGAAGCGATTGGGACATTACAGTTACAAATCTGCAGCCAGTATTTTTCTAGTAAGCAGAACCATAGGATCCGCATTTAGGTTGTATCTCGTCGTTATCGTATTGCAGCGTTATGTATTTGACTACTTTGGGGTTCCGTTTTTCGCAACCGTACTTATAGCCTTACTACTCATTTATGCCTATACCTATAAAGGTGGATTAAAAACCATAATCGTTACGGATTCCTTACAAACCTTTTTTCTAGTTTCCTCGGTACTTCTAACCATATACTTTATCTGCGATTCACTTGATTTATCGCTATGGCAAGCTTTTGAAACCGTAAAGGAAAGCCAATACTCTAAAATATTTTTCTTTGAAGACTTCATAGGAAGCCGTTTCCACTTTGTCAAGCAAATTATAGGAGGGATGTTTGTGACCATCGCAATGGTCGGTCTGGATCAAGATTTAATGCAAAAAAATCTCAGTTGTAAAAACATCAAAGAAGCACAAAAAAACATGTATTCTTTTACAGCAATCTTTGTAGTAATCAATCTATTTTTTCTAGGGGTTGGGGCATTATTGTATATCTATGCACAACAGAATGGTGTCGAGATTCCAGTGGACAGCTTAACTGGAAAACCGAGAACCGATTTGCTATTTCCAGAGATCGCTTTTCATCATTTAAGCATTATTCCATCCATAGTGTTTCTACTCGGATTGACAGCAGCTACTTTTGCCACAACAGACTCCGCACTTACGGCATTAACTACTTCTTTCTGTATCGATTTCTTGAAAATGGATAAACCCGAACAAGCAAAAAACACCAAAAATGTATACTATCGTAAATTAGTACACTTAGGATTCTCTACATTAATGTTTTTGGTGATATTGCTATTCAACGCAATTAATGATGCTTCTGTAGTAAGTATGATATTTAAGATAGCCTCTTATACTTATGGTCCTTTATTAGGTTTATTTGCGTTTAGTATATTGCTTAAAAATAAAACCGTTCGCGATAAATGGGTACCGCTAATCTGTATCGTTTCGCCTCTGGCTACGTATCTCATCAGTACGAACTCAAGTTATTTATTAGGCAATTATGTTTTTGATAGCGAACTGATCGTTGTAAATGGGCTAATCACTTTTCTGTTACTGCTTCTAATCAGTAAAAACAAAAAAATTAATAACGACCTCGACTAAGCATAATCAAAGTACAAGCCTCGTCGTATTCAATGTTATATTTTGAAAGTAATGAATACAAATGAGGGTTTTCTGTACCCGGATTAAATATAACCCGCTTGGGATTGAGCTCGAGTATATAGTCATAGAATTTCTCCTGAGTCTGCCTATTAATATACATATTTATAGTATCGATACCCGAAAAATGCGGTTGGTCACAGTAAACGTGTACTCCACAAATTTTCCCCTTTTCCGAGCCGATTGCTTCGACTGGGTTATTACGTTCTAATAGCATAGACACAGCCTTAAATGAATAGCGTTGTGGATCTGTTGACGCCCCTATAACCAATGACTTTTTCATAATAGCCCTATTTGTTTCTAATCAAATTTACAAAATATTTTGGATTTTTTAAACATTTATTTATAATATAGCCTGGAAAACAGCGTTACTAATAAATTCATTGTTTTATAATCAAATTTTTATCAAAACTATGGCAATATTAAAGTAGACAAAACTCTTTATTCTCCTATGATAACTATCATTTTTAGGCTGTTTTTTAGCTGGTACTTTTACAGTATAAAATAAAAACAGTAGACATGAAAAAAATAATTATTACTTTATTAAGTTTAACGCTCTTCACAGGGAGTGTAATGGCCCAAGAGCAAAAAGATCCTAATGATTATAAAAAATGGCAAGTACGTCTTCGTGGTGTTGCAGTAGTACCTCAAGAAAAAGCGACCATCGGAATTATTGGTGGTGACGTTGATATCCATAATTATTTTATACCAGAATTGGATTTTACTTATTTCTTTACCAAAAATATAGCTGCAGAGCTTATTTTAGGGACCACCAAACACAATGTCAATACTACATCATCTGACCTCTCGGCCATAGGTTTACCTACCGATGTCGATGTTGACTTAGGTAGTGTATGGTTATTACCTCCTACCCTATTAGCCCAGTATCACATACATGCTTATGACGGAATCAAACCCTATGTAGGAGCTGGTGTAAATTACACAATTTTCTACAGTGAAAAAGCAGGTGATGTTGTACAGAATGTCAAATACAAAAATCAATTTGGATATGCGTTTCAACTTGGAGTGGATATCGATCTAAACGATAAATTTTTCATCAACTTAGATGTTAAAAAGATATTTGTCAAAACAGACGTTACTGTTGATGCTTCAAATCTAGCCGGAGGACCTTTAGATATTCCGGCAGATGTTAAAATAGATCCGTTACTAATTGGTTTCGGAGTTGGAATGCGTTTCTAGTTTTTTAAATAGATGTATTTTTTTTTAGCCACTCTTTAAAAAGGGTGGCTTTTTTTTGCGTTGCAACAACATTGCAAAGATTCTCTAATTCTATCTCAATATTATTATATTGCAAATACATTAACTAATTTTGTTTAAATAATAATCAAATGTTTCTTATTTTATATTAGCAAACTTTAAGTTCATTTTAAACTAAAAAAAGATGTCAGCACATACTCACGACCATTCACACGATGATCACAATCACGATGAATTAGACTTTAAAAATACGGATGAGCAAACCGATTCCGTATGGAAAACCTACCTACCGGCAATTATCAGCTTCCTATTCCTTATTTCAGGAATTGTCATGGAGCAATTAGACGTAGCTATTTTCCAAAATCCTCTAAGAATTATATGGTATACGGTTGCTTATCTCTATGTAGGCTTACCGGTGAACATACAAGCCTTTAAACAAATCAAAGAAGGTAATGTGTTTTCTGAATTTTTCCTGATGAGCATTGCCACCTTTGGTGCGTTTGCCATCGGTGAGTATTCCGAAGGTGTCGCAGTGATGCTTTTCTATTCAGTTGGTGAATTATTTCAACATGCCTCCGTGGAAAAAGCCAAACGCAGCATTAAAGCATTACTTGATGTGCGTCCTGATGTGGTGACTGTTCTACGCAATCAGACTGCAACAGTAGTAGATGCAAAGGCTGTGGCTATCGGTGAAATCATACAGATCAAACCTGGAGAAAAAGTTGGGCTGGATGGTATATTACTATCAGAGGTGGCTTCCTTTAATACTGCTGCTCTTACTGGTGAAAGCAAACCTGACACCAAGAGAGCACAAGAAACAGTTCTTGCAGGTATGATCAACCTCAATACCGTTTGCGAAATCGAAGTAACATCCAAGTTTGAAGATAGTAAATTATCGAAGATCTTAGTACTGATCCAGGAAGCTACTGCGCGCAAATCAAAAACTCAGCAGTTTATCTCTAAATTTGCAAAAGTTTATACGCCTATAGTTGTGGCATTGGCCATACTCATCGCTTTCGCACCAGCCTTATGGGTCGATACCTATGTCTTCTCAGATTGGTTATACCGCGCGCTAGTATTTTTAGTAATCTCCTGTCCTTGTGCATTAGTTATTTCTGTACCATTAGGATATTTTGGAGGTATCGGCCTCGCTTCTAAAAACGGTATCTTATTTAAGGGTAGTAATTACCTAGATGTCATGACTCAAATCGATATGGTTGTGATGGATAAAACCGGAACGCTAACAGAAGGTGTTTTTGCCGTTCAAAAAATACATTCAGTCACTATTAGCCAACAGGAATTACTTCAGTATGCTGTGGCTTTGGAACGACATTCAACGCACCCTATAGCCACAGCCATTGTAGGCTATGATAAAGCGCTACCAATTCTGGAAGCGACTGACATTGAAGAAATTGCAGGATACGGCCTTAAAGGTGTTGTAAACGCTAAAAACATTTTAGCAGGAAACACCAAATTACTCGATAAATACAACATTTCGTATCCTCAAGAAATAAACGCTATTGTAGAATCGATTGTCGTTCTTGCTCTAGAAGGCGCTTATATCGGCTATATTACGATTGCAGATAAAATAAAAGAAGACGCACAAGCGACCATACAAAAGTTACACAGTATGGGTATTAAAACCGTTATGTTAAGCGGAGATAAAGATAGCATTGTACAAGAAGTCGCGTTACAGCTAGGTATTGACCAGGCGTTTGGAAACCTATTACCCGAAGACAAGGTAAAACATGTTGAGGCATTAAAAAGCAAAGGACATAAAATTGCCTTTACAGGCGATGGTATCAATGACGCTCCTGTTTTAGCCCTCGCAGATGCGGGTATTGCAATGGGAGGACTTGGTAGTGATGCCGCGATAGAGACCGCGGATATAGTTATACAAAACGATCAACCCAGCAAGATTCCGACGGCAATTAAAATAGGTAAAAAAACACGTCAGATTGTATACCAAAATATAACGCTTGCTTTTGCAGTTAAATTTATTGTTTTAGCCTTAGGAGCAACAGGAAATGCAACATTGTGGGAAGCGGTTTTCGCTGATGTAGGCGTTGCCTTATTAGCTATACTCAATGCAGTCAGAATTCAAAACAGCAAATTCGATTAATCGAAAAGCCCTATAAATATTGATTATAGGGCTTTTTTTTATACTATAAGACCGGTACAACAGAATAACCTTGGTCTCTCAGTAATTGCAAAACCCCTTCCTTTCCCGGCAAATGAGCTGCCCCAACAGCAATAAAAGTTGATTGCGAACTGATAAGTTTAGGAATCTTTAAACTCCACTGATAATTCCGATCTGTTAAGAATCTTTTCATAAATACTGCGTCGCTAAACTCCTGATTTTTTGCACTTTCAAGTAACCCATCAATATCCTCAGCGAGATACAGCTGTACCAATTTCTTAAATCCCTCTTTATTAACCTCCAACGATTCTAATTGACTTAATACTTCCTCTGCGGAATATAAACTCTCTACTAATTCAAACTGCTCAGAAATACTTTCCAAACCGACCATTTTCTTTTTTTCGCGCAACCCCATTTCCATCAAAACCAAATCATAATATTCTAAATTCGGACATTCTGCAGCCCTTGTCAACATTAAGCTAATAATATTGACACTAGGCCAATGGTCTACTGTCTGCAAAGTTGTTTGATAATCCCGTCTTAAAATCTGATCCAATTTACTAATCGAGATCGCATCTAACCGCGAACTGATCGGTACCTCGTTATACAACAATTCGTCCATCATCATTAACTCACTCGGATTGGATAAATCCAATTCGAAGCACATTTGTTTAGATCCTTCAAAAGCTTTTAAAACCTTTTCTTTTAATGCAAAATCCTCCGCACACATCATATGCATGGTGCCAAAAACATAAGACTCCTCTGTCAGATTATTTCCTGAAATTTTCCATAATAGGGATGATTCAACTTGCTGTGCAGATGCTGTGAAACCAGTCCACAAAATTGATAAAAGTAGCACACAAGCACGATATTTTGTCTTTGTCATTGTCGATATATTAATGATAGGTAAATATCTGTAAAAATTTCGATGTTCAGGAGTCCATGTTCGAAAATCGTGATTCTTTAATCATGTCACCCCTACGGGGTTCTGCGAAACGATACATCATCTAGAATTATATCACCCCTATGGGGTTATACGATAACAATAAATCAAGGTCTACAATTATGTCACCCCTGCGCGGTTTTACGAAAACGATACATCATCTAGAATTATATCACCCCTATGGGGTTATACGATAACAATAAATCAATTTATACAATCATTTCACCCCTATGGGGTTGTACGAAACAACACATCAATTTATACAATTATGTCACCCCTATGGGGTTATACGAAACAACACATCATCTACAATTATGTCACCCTTGCGGGGTTATATGAAAACGATACATCATCTAGAATTATATCACCCCTATGGGGTTGCATGAAAACGATACATTATCTACAATTATGACACCCCTGCGGGGTTATATGAAAACGATACATCATCTAGAATTATATCACCCCTATGGGGTTGCATGAAAACGATACATTATCTACAATTATGACACCCCTGCGGGGTTCTAAGAAAACGATACATCATTTTCAAATATCGCATTAACAAAACCATTTTGGTTTATCACAAACCCTGTAACATATAATCGCTATAAAAAGACAAACACGTTAAAAACTCGTGAGTCGATGTTCGAAAATCGGGATTCGACTATCGAAAATCGAAAATCGAAAATCGAATCACGAAAACCCCGTAGGGGTGAAATGATTCTGAGGCCTATACGCAAATACGCCCATTCGCTTATAAGCCAAAAGTCCCTGATCAATAAAGATTAGGGACTTTTGATTCGTGAGTTGTTCGTGAGTCGTTGTTCGAAAATCATGATTCGACTATCGACTATCGAATCACGAAAACCCCGTAGGGGTGACATGATTCTAAAGCGGATACGCCAATACGCACATTAGCTTATAGGCAAAAAGTCCCTGATCAATAAAGATTAGGGACTTTTTGTTTGTGAGTCGTTGTTCGAAAATCGTGATTCGACTTACGAAAATCGATTATCGAATCAC
>NZ_JALJZV010000021.1 GCF_024171535.1 Flavobacterium sp. HSC-61S13
GGAGAGTATGTCGTCGCCTTTCTTTAGAGAACCCCTAGTCTTCACAGACTAGGGGTTTTTTGTTTTACAACGGAGCGACGTGTTCGGCCTTTGGCATCGGTTCGTCGCCTTTCTTTTAAGAACCCTCATCATTTATTTGGTGAGGGTTTTTTGTTATAATCATGTCACCCCTACGGGGTTTTCTATGCCTATAAGCTAATGTGCGTATTTGCATATCTGCTTTAGAATCATGTCACCCCTACGGGGTTTTCGTGATTCGATAGTCGATTTTCGAACATCGACTTACGAACATCGACTTACGAACATCGACTTACGAACAATGACTCACGAACCAAAAGTCCCCAATCTTTATTGATCAGGGACTTTTTGCCTATAAGCGAATGTGCGTATTTGCGTATCTGCTTTAAAATTATGTCACCCCTACGGGGTTTTCGTGATTCGATAGTCGTAAGTCGAATCCCGATTTTCGAACAACAACTCACGAGTTTTTAACGTGTTTGTCTTTTTATAGCGATTATATGTTACAGGGTTTGTGATAAACCAAAATGGTTTTGTTAATGCATTATTTGAAAATGATATCGTTTCCCTAGAACCCCGTAGGGGTGACAGGATTGTAATACGCCTTAGAACCAGGTCGCCCCTATGGGGGTGTTCGTGATTCGATAGTCGTAAGTCGAATCCCGATTTTCGAACAACGACTCACGAGTTTTTAACGTGTTTGTCTTTTTATAGCGATTATATGTTACAGGGTTTGTGATAAACCAAAATGGTTTTGTTAATGCATTATTTGAAAATGATATCGTTTCCCTAGAACCCCGTAGGGGTGACAGGATTGTAGACGATGATGTGTCATTTCGTATAACCCCATAGGGGTGACATAATTATGGATCGGTCAAGATGTAAAAAAAACACACCATTTATATTAAATGGTGTGTTTTTGTTTGCTTTTAGGATTTCCTTTTATTGGTAGTTATTTAATGCTCATGATATGCCAACACTGGAATTTTGGTGTGATAGGCTAGTTTTTTGGTTAAACTCGTAGTAAATATTTTCTCAAAAAAGTTTCTATTACGAGTGACACTAGCAATAAGATCAATGTGTTCGCGGTCAATAAATTCAAAAATGGATTTCTCTGTTTCTTTACTTGAGACAAAATGGAATTCAACCGGTTCTCCGGCATACTTTTGCTTCCAGGTTTGTACCACTTCGGATGCTTCATCTATTCCGTCGTTGCTGATGTGTAAACAGTTGATAACAGCATTGTTGCGTACGGCAATAGGTAGTAATTTCGTTAGTGCCGCATCGTCTTGATGATCGAATACCGTGGTAAATGCGATGGACTTTATCGGTTTGTAAACCGCATCATGAGGAATACTGAGTACAGGTACAGTTAAAGACGAGATAGCACTAGCAGTATTGGAGCCTAGGATCTTTTTTTCAAATCCCGATAAACCACTGGTTCCCATCACAACCATATCGATATTTTCATCTTTGACAATTTTCTTTAAAATAGTGTTTAAATACCCCTCTTCGAGTATAAAATGCATCGGAATATGGCCTAGATTGTTGTCTTCTGCAATTTTTCGAATAGCAGGTACCTGATCTTTAAAATTCTCAAAGCGCCCTAATTCGATGGTTTTATACACATCCTGTATCATCATAGGATTCGCTGTAGCCGATATAACCGGCATTTCATAGGCGTGGATCACATATAAGGTGGCATTTCTATTTTCGGCCATTTTAAGGGCGTAGACCAAAGCATTGTTTGCTGTGTCAGAGAAATCGGTAGGAAATAAAATCTTTTTCATAGCTTGTGTTATTGCGTTTTCATAAAGATACAAAAAAGCAAAGTAATATAAATGGAAAATGTGTTAAGAAAAGTGTGTTTCGCTTTGAATATGCTTTTTTCGACTGCCGATAAAAGGTTATCTTTGTAGTAGTAAACAAAACGACAAAATGATATTACAAGATACTATTGTGGCCTTGGCTACGCCGTCTGGTGCTGGAGCGATTGCAGTGATCCGTGTTTCGGGTGAGGATGCGATTACTTTGGCAGCAGATATTTTCCAATCGGTAAGTGGTAAAGACTTAAACCGCCAGAAGACACATACGCTCCACTTAGGTCATTTGGTCGATGGGGATAAGGTTTACGATCAGGTGTTGGTTTCGGTCTTTAAAGGCCCCAACTCGTATACAGGCGAAAACACAGTAGAAATCTCTTGTCACGGCTCTACATTTATACAGCAGCAGATCATTCAATTGGTGTTGCGCAAAGGCGCTAAAATGGCACAGCCGGGTGAGTTTACCCTTCGTGCTTTCTTAAACGGTAAGTTGGACTTGTCTCAGGCAGAAGCGGTAGCCGATTTAATCGCGTCGGATAATGAGGCGAGTCACCAGATTGCCATGCAACAAATGCGAGGTGGATTTTCCAATGAAATCGCGAAATTGCGTGAGGAATTATTAAATTTTGCCTCGTTGATTGAATTGGAATTGGATTTTTCGGAAGAAGATGTTGAATTTGCCGATCGTACCCAGTTTAATGAGTTGATACAACGCATTGATTTAGTATTGAAAAGACTGATCGATTCCTTTGCAGTGGGTAATGTTATCAAAAACGGTATTCCTGTAGCGATAGTTGGGGAACCCAACGTAGGTAAATCGACTTTGCTCAATGCTTTATTAAATGAAGAACGCGCTATTGTTTCGGATATAGCGGGAACAACACGAGATACTATCGAAGATGAGTTGGTTATTGATGGAATCGGGTTTCGATTTATCGATACCGCAGGTATTCGTGAAACGGTCGATGTAGTGGAGTCTATCGGGATCAAAAAGACCTTTGAGAAAATGGAGCAGGCTCAGGTGGTGGTTTATTTGGTGGATAACAGCAAATTAACCGACATCGGTATAGCTGAAATCAAAAACGAACTGAGACGTATCGAAGAGCAGTACCCGTTAAAACCGTTATTGGTTATCGGGAACAAATCGGATATGATCCAGGCAGATACGCGTGCTACTTTGGAGTACGAAATCCCAAATATTCTTTTAATCTCGGCCAAACAGAAAATCGGTATAGACGAACTCAAAGAACGTTTGTTGTCGTTTGTCAATACAGGTGCCTTGCGCAACAACGAAACCATAGTCACCAACAGCCGTCATTACGACGCTTTACTAAAAGCCTTGGAAGAGATACAAAAAGTCAAATGGGGATTGGAAACCAACCTCCCTGCCGACTTAATGGCGATTGACATCCGTCAAGCCTTGTATTACTTTGGCGAAATCACCGGTCAAGTTACCAATGATGAGTTGCTGGGGAATATATTTGCTAATTTTTGTATCGGGAAGTAATATCACTTTTAACTATAATAGAAACGGCCTATTGATTCATATCATTAGGCCGTTTTTGTTCATATTGTAAGGCTTCGGTGAGCTATCTGTGTCTTAGTTTTTATATATTGTGATAAATGAGTAACCAGCGTTGTACCACCCGATTTTATTTAAGTGGTACAGCGTGGCACAAAAATGCAAAATATATTTTAACCTTTTTTAGCGGTTGATCTGTATCCAACCAGTTCTGGTTTTAGTATGAGAGATCACCACATAGTAATATGTTCCATCTGGTAGTTGTTTGTCGGCTTTATTTTGTCCTACCCATTCTTTGGTATATCCCCTTCCATGAGAATACACTTCAGCTCCGTAACGGTTGTAAATCTTTAAGCTGCTAACGCCATGACTGCTGAGATCCAAGTAGTCATTCACACCGTCTCCATTAGGTGAAATACCTTTTTGGATCGGGCATTCTTCATATTTGATTTTAAAGCTGCTTTCGTCTGTACACAAACCATCCTCAGATTCAGCATAAATGTAAATAGTAGTGTCGGATAAAATAGGAGTAGCTGCTGGCAAAGTTATCTTTATTCCATTTTCTAACATATAATAACTGTTGAACGGAGAGAGCTCTTTAAGGTGATATACGTCGCAATTTTCTATGACATCTTCAAAAACATCTGCTTTTACAGGAGCTGTGATGGTAACTTTATACGAAATTTCTTCAAAGCATCCTTGATTACCATTTTTTTGAAGGATATAAATAGTGTGTTCTCCTGGTGTTGATAAAATGTCGTTTGCTTTATAAGCTATACCGCCACCTTTTGATTCTGTATAGTAGTATTGATTTTCGAGTAAACTTGGAAGAACATATGTTGAGCAAACTTTAAGATCAGATACTTTTGTTGGGACTACACCTTGAATTAATCGAATTGGTAGTTTGAATAATTCGAAACATCCTGTTTTCTTGTTTTCTATTCGTATAATTAGATTCTTTGATTCGTATTTTGTACCTAAATCATATGCAGTAGGATCTGCAATATGATTTTGGATAGTTAGGGCATCGCTTTCGCTTTCGAAATACGCAATTGAAAAGTTATCTTTAGATACCGCTTTAAACATCTTCGTTTCGACTATTGTTAAGTCAATAATTGTATTCTGTAGTGACTTTCTACATATTTCAATCGGCTCGGCTGCATCGATATAGCTCGATATAGCAGGATAGATCTCTACAGAAATTTCCCCAGAGGTTTCACATTCTAATTCCTTAAACTTTAAAACTACTTTGTATTTGCCAGGCTCACTAACGGTTAAGTTTTCCTCATGAGCATCTTTGATGAGTATATCGTCCTTATACCATGCAATTTCGGTATCTAATTCTTCAGATAGTTTAATGCCTGATTCAATCACGAAATCACTTCCTTCGCAAAGTGCATTATTGGTAGCTATTAATAAGTCTGGGCCTAAATTTAAATGGCCCATATCAAAACTACCTTCTTTAAAAAATACTGCAGAGGAGTGGGAGACTACGGGACAAAAGTCCATTACAGCTAGTTTTATATGGTATTTTCTTCCGGGAACAATGACCACTTTTTTGGATTTCATAGCCTTGGTATATCCGATGAAATCAATAGGTGATTCTAAGGGGTTATCGACTCCATAATCATAGTGTTTCCAGTAGTATTCCTTGTTTTTACTGCTGCATGTAATACCTGATTTCTCGGAGTCTCGAATGGTGTTCACCGATATGGCAATATCGGTATTTTCTATATTCGCCAAATTCTGCGCTCTACCTGTTTTGGTATCTACCAACCAAGCAGCAAATAGGGCAGCGTTGGTACATGAATAAGAACATTTAGAGGCATAACTATTTGATGCAAACAAATATTCAAATTGAATGGAATCTTTTAAGGGTATAAAATCAAATTCCAGTTGAGTCACCCTCATATCCGCACTAGGTGCATAAGCCATGGGGTGCCCGCCAGTAGCGTTAATGATATCGATCAAATCTTTATCACCACGCCAGCGATAGTTGTTATTGCCTCGTGCTGAAAACTGCCCTCTAAACGGACCAGAAACATATTCGACTTCATTCGTAGACAATACAACGCCTTCGTCAAAAGGGAATGTTGATTTTCCCTTATTGAAATATCCTAGAGTATTTATGTTTTTGGTGATGGGTGATCCATCTCCAACTTGATATTGCACATTGCTGACCAAGTTACATTCCGAGTTAACTAAAACGGATTTTACCAGTTCTTCCTCGTTGTATTTATCGTTGTTTGGGCTTACGATTAACGCTAGATTATCGGAAGCCGTGGTGAGGCATAATTTGAATACATAATCAGCGAAAGCCGTTGAACTACCTAAACGAATATAGTATTTTGTACCAACGGTCAAATTGCGAAGTATCCAATAATTCGTTGTCGTTAATGAAAAACTTCCAAAGCATTCCAATGGAGTAGACATGGCAGCACACGGTTGATTGTAGATTTCAGCATATAAATTAGGTGTTGAACTATTCGATATACTCATTAAGTCGAGAACCTCTAATTTATGAGTAGTTGAAATGGCTGTAAACTCAAACCACACATCCATTTTGCCAGCATTTCCACTATTGCAGCTGGATTTGGGGCTTAGCGTATTTGTAGCGCCATTAATTGTTGCAGAAACAGTTTTAATACATTCCAAAGTGTTGTTGATAGGGATGTTAATGGCACCGGCACAATCGTCATTTTGCTTAACTTTAGTAGAAGCTTGTAAGGAGCTAGACCAATCGCTCTTAGTTCCGTTGTCCGAACATTTTGCTCTGACATAAATAGTATATGGCGTTCCCTCGTCAAGTCCTGTTAAGGTCGTTTTGGAATCACCGCTGACAACGAGTTGTTTTACTGGGGTAGCATTCTCGTTATCTCCAAAATTGACAACGATTACCTCCCATTCACTTACACCCCCCGTTTGTTCCCAATCTAAATCTATACTGTTGTTCGTAACTGAGGTTACTGTCACATAATAGGGTTCAGGGCAGTTTTCCACTTTCTTTAAAGTGATGTTGTCTATATATACATAAGCCGAACCCGTAGCATCTGCATGCCACGCTAGATTGATGTCTCCGGGTACTCCATCGAAAAACAATACCGCCTCTTTCCAATTGGCTTCTTTATAAACTTTACTCGCTAAAATCTCTGTTGTAAAATTTACTGGATTAGTGCCGTTGGAAGACAATAGAATTTCAAAAGAACTGTTGTAAGTTGCTACGTTGCTAGTCTTGTAAAAATATTTTAAGACATACTTTCCCGAGCTCATCTTAAATGTAGGTGAAATCAGCCAATCGTCGTTCTTTTTCCCAGATGCACCGAAGAAGTACATACATTGTTCCCCTGTTTTTATACCAGAAGGACTATTGAATAAACGCCAAATGTAGCTTCCCGTTGGAGCTGTTGAGTCACCATTTTTATCCATTATAGTCCAACATCTATACGTTTTATCGGTCTCTTCAAAGTTTTCTGTAAACGGTATGTTGTAAACAGTGCAACTAGTCGTAAATTTAAACGGTCCTTGCCAGATGCTGTGCTTTCCAGTGTCACAAGTTGTACGAACATAGAACTCGTAATCCGTGTTGGGTTCTAATGGTTTGCCATTGATTTCTTTCGAAATGGTATTTTCGTTTTTATCCGTCACTACGCCTGATGTAGCGGGAGATCCGAGACCTTCTCTTTGCAAGTAATACTCCCATTCACTGGCTCCAAAATCATTATCCCAAAAAATGGTAGCAGTGTCTTTTTTAAGGTCTTTTACATCTAAGAGTATGGACTCAGTACAAGACAAAACCTCTTCAATAAATACATTATCAATCATAATTTGAGTGGCGGTCGAACTTGTAATATGCCATGCAATATTTATAGCACCTTCCGTTGCTTTTATAAAAATGATTTTCTCGATCCATTCACTGCCAAATTTATACTTGGCTTTAGGGACTACAAGCTGTGAAAATTTACTTAGATCCGTACCTTCTTTTGAAAGTAATACTTCAAATTCATAGTCATAGGAAGCAACTGAACCTGTTTTGTAATGATACTTTAGTCGATATACTTTGTTTTTTTCAAAACTCATCGTTGGAGAAATTAACCAATCGTTGTGTGAACTGCCCACTTGTGCAGTACCGTTGAACCACATACCGCTAATACCTTCATAAGCGATACTGTGGGTTCTCCATATATTGTTGCCTGCTGGGCTAACGGAATCACCATTTCCGTCGATAATACTCCAACAGTCGAATGTTTTTGAGTCTGGATTAAAACCTTCCCAAAAAGGCATCTTTAAAACAGCGCATGCAGTGCGAAATAGAAAAGGCCCAGACCATCCTCCGTGGAGTCCTTGATCACAATTAGTGCGAACATAGAATTCATAGGCTGTATTAGACTGCAAGCTTTGCCCATTATTTTCTTTTGTAATTGAAGCTTCTTTTTTATTTGTTGCAATACCAGAATTAGGCGGTATTCCACCTGATTTTTGAACAGCATATTCCCAGTTTTTACCAAAATCATCACCCCATAAAAGCGTAACACTTTCTCCCTTTACGTCTTTTACGTCTAGTTGAATGGGTTCTGGACAAGCAATTTCTTCGAGTGAAACATTGTCTATACCCAAAGATACGGCAGATGCGGGGGACTTGATATGCCATCCAATATTAACCAAACCTTTAGTGTTGCCTATTATAATTTTTTCATCATTCCAGGTAGATCCATAGGTGCCTTTATTGAGGTGATCCTTCTTAGACAACAATACTTTTGTAAAACTAGAGGGTTTAATTCCTTTATCGGACAATACAACATCAAAACTGCTCTTAAAAGCGACACCAGTAGTATAGTTGTACTTTAATCTATAATACTTTGTATCATCGAGTAAAAAAGAAGGGGATATCAAAAAGTCATTAAAAGGAGCAGCTGTCACTGATCCGATAAAAATTAAAAACTGATTCCCTTCAAATGGAGTTGGGTCAAAAGTAGAATTTATACGCCAAATTTTACTGGTCGTAGAGGGAGCCATGGATTTATTGTTCTTATCTAAAACTGTCCAGCATTCTAATGTTTGAGAATCTGAATTAAAGCCTTCCCAAAAAGGCAAGGGCTTTGTATCGCATAGAGTTTTAAAACGGATCGGGCCGATCCATTCATTATTCGCGGACTCAGCACAGACACTTTTAATCCAGAATTCATATTCCATATTCGGTTGTAAGACACCTGCGCCTATACCTGTTGAAGTCGTTATTGTTATGGGTTTTGTGGTTATTAATGTACCACTAGCAACCGGTTTGGGATTTCCAACCAATTGTACTTTAATTTCCCATTTTGAATTTTTGGTATCATTCCAGTCAAAAGTAACCTTGTCCTTCTCTAAATCTGTAAAGGATATGTTAGCGAGATCAGGTCCTTTACAGGGATTTTCTGCAGCCTTATAGAATACTTCTACCATAAAATCTTTAGTAGAATTCCATTTTTGAAATCCATAAGCTCCTAATCCAATACATAAGATCACTAGGATAAAATACTTCTTGTTACTCATAATATCTAAAATTTAAAATGATATAATATTTTTATAGCCAGCACATTGTTAACTTAAATTTAACGTGCAATATATCTTTTTTCGAATGATAATGCGCTTTTTAGGGGTCAACAAAAGGTAAACAAGAATGGTTTTGTTAAAACTTAATTGTTTTATAATCAGTTAATTGTTGTTTTTGTGAGGGTAAATAAGTAAAATATATTGAAAATATTTATTTTTTATAGAAAAGGGAAGCGGACAAATTAAAAGCATGTCTCTTCACATAACAATAACAAAAAGGACGTAAGCACTTAAATAAAGAAGGGACTTATTACTTATATTTTTTTATTCTGGTATGAGTATGATCACCGAAAGACATGGTTTTACTGGACATCTTTTAGGTGGTTTAATATGCAGTCCCTAAGTTGAATATGTCGTTTAGTTTAGTCCGCGGCTTGTGGGCTAAGCATGCTGTATTACTCCACGGAGTTGATTATTGAAAATATTTCTTTTTTAAGCTCTTTTTCGGACTAGGAAGGTACTTTATTCAAATGCTTTTTCAAGGATGTGTTTAATAGAAAATTTAGGAGCAATTCAGCCACTGTTCGGAGTACTATTTACAAAAGCTTTATAAAGTCGTCTAGAATGTCGTTGGTATCTAGGGATAGTTTTTTTCGTATTCGGCTTCTTATAGTGATTAGGCTTCGGTTTCCTATATTTAATACAGCGGCTATTTCATGATTACTCATATTTATTCTGATGTAAGCGCAAATGCGAACCTCTGTTTTTGACAGCAAGGGATATTTGGTTTCGATCGTTTCAAAAAAAGTAGGGTGAATATTCTGAAAAACATTCTTAAATAGCTCCCAGTCTTTATCTTGATTATTGAGTTTGCGAATGGTATCTTTTAAATCGTGTATCGTTTTGGAAATATCTTTATGGTTTTCATTGCTACTGACAATACTTTCAATTTCTTTTAAAAACACACCCTTAGAAACGAGTTGCACCCCGATTGAGGTTAATTCTCTGTTTTTAACTTCTAAATCGCGTTCATATTGTTGGTGTTGTAGCAAACTTAATTGGGTGTCTGATTTTATTCTATCAGAGAGGCTGTTTTTTTCAGCTTCAACCAGTTTTATGGATTTAACTTTGTTTTTGTAAAGCAGGTAAATAAAGATCATAACCGATATGGAAAGCAGGGTGAAAATGGAATAAATGCTTTTTAAATTGTCGTTTTTATGTTTTTGAATTTCAATCTTGTTTTGGAGCAATTGTTTTTCGGATTGTTCTTTTTTTAATTTGTTATTCCATTGGATTTCTTCGATTTCAGACTTGACTTCCTGGCTCTTTATGCTATCTTTTAAATGGTGAAATCGATCTAAGTACAGATATCCTTGTTTAAAATTATTGGTTTTAAAATAAGCTTCTGACAACTGCTTTAAAACGAGTAAATCTATATTTGAGTTTCCTAAAATGTAATGACCTTGTTGAAAAGACCTAATCGCTTTATCGTATTCTTGAGTTCCGATATATACGTTGCCATAATGCAAAACAATATGGGCTTGAAGTTTTTCGTTTCCTATATAAAGGGCTTTTTTGTATCCTAATCCCAGATACTCTATAGACTTTGAAATGTCGTTATTTGCGAGCTCTACATCTGCTAAAAAAAGTAAGGTTTTTATAGTATTTAAATCGTCGTTATATTTTTTAAAAGTATGTAGTGCTTGATGTAAATCTTCTTTAACCCTAGAGGCTTCGTAATTATCCAAATTCATTTTGCTTTTATTAGCGAGAATTACCGCAAGCCCTAAGCTGTCTTTTTGTTGTGAAAAAAGCGTATAAGCCTCATTTAGAAAATAACCTGCTTTAGTAGCGTCACCTAATTTGTTGTATATCGTACTTAATGCATTATAGGAATATGCGAGTTGGTTTTGATCTTTATTTTTTTCAAAATACGATTGCGCTTTGGATAAGTGCTCCATGCTTTTTACGAAATCGGCTTGTTCACCGCCTAAGTAAAACAGTCCTTTTTCGTAATCTAATTGTGCTTTTAGCTGGTTGTATGGAAAGGATTTTAAATCGAAGTCGACTTTATTAAATAACGCGGGAATACTGTCTGGTTCATTTCTTTTTCGAAACACTACACATTTGTAATAATTCGTATAGGCTAATGCTAGCGTGTCGTGGTTTTCATTGGCGTTTTGTAGTAGTTTTTTGATTTTATACTGTACAATTGGGGAGTTCCATTTAATCAGAGAATCTAATTCGCGTTGGTCATTTAATTGCTTATTGGTTTGATTAATAGATGACGTGTCACTTCTACTTTGTTGAGCTAAATAAAGTACAACCGCTAAAACAGCGATTATTAAACATATAATATAAATACTCTTAGGTGTTTTCATAATTATCTAAGTCCTATTTAGAATTTTCTTCTTGGAAAACCCCTAAATTCGATAAATAATTCTGATTAGACCTGGATTTGCTGAAGAATTTAATCTAGGTCTAAATTCTTTCGTGGATAAAGAAGTAAAAAATTGTATTAATTTTCACTATATCTATAGCAGATCATCCATCTAAACCCTTATATATAAAAGGGCTGCCATATTGTATATCGAAGTACAAATTAAGACAAAAAAAGCATTGTAAGTGACTACAATGCTTTTTTTATATCTCTAAAACGGTGACTGTATTTCTATTAATTAAGTCTCCAGTTATAACCTACACCAACGGTAATAGGGAACAATTCCGAATCCATTTTCACGTATCGATCGTTCTTAACGGCATCGTAATTATCGTTGAATTTTTCAGAGCGAACGGGAACAAATAGTCCAGCACTGATTTTATTGCCTTTTTTACCGACATAGATGTCTAAATTAACGCCATAGGTCATTCCATAAGAAACCATATCATATTGAGGAGCTCCATCTACCTTAATAACTGCGTTGTACCCATAAAGTATCATTGGGTTTACTGACAACCGTTCTGTGGCTTTTATTTTATACGAAGCGCCGACATTCCAGCCCAGTTCAGATAAATTGTAACCCAGTCCTGCAAAAACACCAATATTTTTAATAGGTAGATATTCGATTTTCGCACCAATTCCGCCATAGTCTAGTCCAAATCCTAGTCCCATAAAGACTTTATTGGGGTCATTGTAACTTGGAGTAGGGGTGTCTTGTCCAAAAGCTGTAGAAGCAGTAGCCATAAATAACAAACTAAAGCCTAGTTTTTTTAAAAAAGTGCACATATAAATTGAGATTGTTAGTTAAATTTTATTGATAATGGATGATATATTGATTTTTTTTTTGATCATTTGTCGTTTATGCAAAAAATTCAAGATTGCAATATTAAAGCTTTAAAGGGATAAATTAAGTTTTTATATGTTAAAAATTTAACTATAGGACGCCTCTAGATCTCCGAAAAAGTAGCGACTAATTATATTACGCTGTGTAGGGCTTTGCGGACATCCACTAGTTCGTTTTTTGCAATTGAAAACTGTACGTATTATGGCTAGTGATAGCTGCATTTATACTGAATTGTAGTCCCTTAACAAACTAGCTGTTTATTAGAGGTTGGAGTCCTATAATCTACTTTAAGTGAAGTGCCTTATGGTTTAAAAACAGCGAATTTAAAAAAAACAGTTAATTTTGTACTACTGATATTTATATTTTGTAAACAATTAGGCATTATGCATTATCAAGAAATCGCTCCAATTGAATCATTAAGGGAATACGTCCGTTTTTTTTGGGTGTTGGAAGATTTTACAATAAATTCTGAAGTACACAATTATAAAATTATTCCTGATGGATTACCTGCCTTAATATTTCAGGATAGACCATCGCTATTTTACGGGGAGGATAATATCATAACGCCACAATTATATATCTATGGACAGTTTACAAAATTCACCAATCAAAGAGTAACAGAGCCCTTTAGAATTATTGGTGCATATTTAGAGCCAACCGCGTTAAAATCTATTTTTAAAATAGATGCTTCTGAATTCAGTAATCAAAATATCTCCTTAAACGATATCGCTCGCGAGTCCATTCTTGAGCAACTTGTTAATGCCTATACTGTAAAAGATAAGATTGACATCCTTTCTGATTTTTTATTATTAAAATTAAACATAGCAGATTACATAAATACAAAAGCTGAATTTGCCTCTAAATCGTTACAAAACGGTGCAACAGTAAAACAGGTACAATCAGAAATGAACTTGTCTGAAAGAACATTGGAAAGACTGATTAAGCAACATATAGGTATGTCACCGAAGTCGTTTTCTCGTATTAATCGTTTTCAATCAAGCTTAAAAATAATACGCAATTTAGATTTCAAAAGTCTTACAGAAATTTCATATGAAAACGATTATTTCGATCAGTCACATTTTATACGAGATTTTAGAGACTTGACAGGTAGTAAGCCAACTGACTTTTTAGCAAAAGCAGAAGAACAATTAATCAATTTTCCCAAATGGAAAAATAATGTTGATTAGTTGTTTAAGTGAATCGCCCTTATATTAGTAAAGCATCCCATTTAATTTTTAAAAATGTCGGTTTTATACAATGCTGTAGATTACCTGATAAGTAGTTTTGCAGTTAATATAACTGATATTTAGTTTTCAATTCCAGCACTATTGAATCTAGATACGATCAAACCTACAAATTTAAAAATTAATTATTATGATGGACATTCAAAGAGTTACTAGGCTAAATCCGAAAACATTAGCACCTCCTGTTGGAAAGTATTCACATGTTACTATCGTTCCGAAAGACGCAAACATATATGTTTTTTCTGGACAGATAGGAAATGACAAGAACGGCATAATGCCAAGTGATTTTAATGAACAAGTGTACAATACATTTGAAAATATCGGACACATTTTAACGAGTCAAGACTTATCTAGTGAAAACATTATTAAAGTGAATATTTGGGCAACAAAGGAAATAGAATGGCAATATTTTGATTCTATATGGACTGATCTTTTTAATAATAATAACCCGTCCATGACTGTTGCTTACATTGCTGCATTGGGATTACCGGAGATTCATTTAGAAATTGAAATCTGGGCTGCAAAATAATGATTCATTATATGGTGTAAGGCGCTGTCAAAACTGTTTTGGAGCAGCTTTATTCAAATAGTCAGAACAAGGAAACTGCCTAGAAGATTGTGTGAATTGCTTGAAGGAGGCTGTCTCAAAAGGACAGCTTCCTCCATTTAAAACAATCACGTTATTTATGGGAATAAAACAGCACTGTTGAGAATATTGAGGTGTTGGATATGTATTTATGGCAACGCAAAAAGGTCAAGGTTTCATAAATTTTATAAGTCAAAAATAGCGGGGTATTTTTTTTTAATTAGTTGCACGGTTTTTTTACAATTTAGTATCTGCGGAGATTTCATCAAATGCTTTTTAGAAAACTGCAGGGTTGGTTTTTACTTCAAGTATAATTATTTTATTGTAAGCAGTATAGTGCTATATCCGTTTTGAATACCTTTTATAAAAATAAATATGGCATTTAGTTAAATTTGTTTCATGTATCAATTATTGCTGAAAAACCCTTAAAAATATAGGTTTTTATTTGTGTTTTATTGATTTTTGGTGTTGTTGTTTTAGGTTATTTTAAAATATTTTATTTTTTAATTAAATTTTTATGTTAAAATTTAATTATAATTATTATTTTTATAATGTAAATATGTCTTTTGTAATCTTAGTCCGGAATACTTTTATTAGAAGCATTAATTTATTTTGAATCGAGATTTTCAGTACAATGAGGTCTTAAAAAATTATTAACAACCGATTTTAAATTTAAATTATGAAAAAAGTTTTATTTATGTTATTGACTTTGTCCTTAACAATGGCATCATGCAGTTCAGACTCCGTTAATACCGTTGAGTCCAATCAAAGAGAAGCATCTTCAAAAGCTACTTCGGGAATTACTCAAGGACTTCAATCTATTCGTGATAAGGTGTTATCCGACATGAACTACGGAGGTAAAGTGAATTACACCCCTAAGGAGGGCGTTGTTTTTTACACCAAGTCAAAAACAAACATTGTGATTCCTCCACATTCGATTCAGACTAAAGACGGTAAAGATGTGGATGGAGCTATTGTAATCGATTATATCGAGATTTTCAATAAAAGTAAAATGGCCGTTGCTAACAAACCCACTATGGGTCTAATAGGAGGGCAAAAAGGACTGTTGGTGACTGGAGGAGAATTCTATTTGGATATCAGACATAACGGAGAACAGGTAGTCATCGTTAATCCAATTAAAGTCAACATCAGCACATTCAATTCTAAAGCCGATCCAACAGGAATGGTTTTATGGAATGGCGATATCAATTCAGATGAAAATTTGACTTGGATACCTGCTCAACCAACGGATTTAATTTTTGAAAACGATGGTACCATCTTTGGTGGTAGAGAAGGTTCAGATATGTATGATGTTTTGGTTAATAATTCCAGTAATTTTGGATGGTGTAATATAGACCGATTGATTAATTTTCCTGGGACTAAAACTAAAATTGGGGTAATACCTCCAGCTGGATTCAATCATACCAATTCATCAGTATATTTAGCTGTTCAAGGAGAAGATAATATGTTAGCTCAATTTGACGTATTTAATTCAGGTACCAATACTTTTGAAGAGCATACTGGTCTAGTGCCCATTGGTTTAAAGATTCATGTAATTTTCGTAGCTGAAGTAAACGGTAATTATGTGTATAGTATTTTATCTACAACGGTTGGGAATAATGCAATATATACTATTCCTGCAGGAAGTTTAATCACAACGACATCTTATAATCAAGTAGAAGCTGCAATTAATGCTTTACCATAAATCCTTTTTTTAAAAGAAGTTTCAAATGCACCAGTCCCAAACGATTGGTGCATTTTGCTTTTAGGTCGAGTAATGATTTAATTCGTAATTGTGATAGTATAAATATGGGAATAAAAAAGAGTTTAATGGGCGCCTATGTTTTGACTCATTTAGAGAGGTAAATAATTTCATTTTTTTTTACTGTTAACCGAGTCGCGGAAGGAAATAACGATTTTTATAAGTTATATTTTACAATTATCTTGTTTTTATTATAATGCATATCGACACCAATTAAGCATTTAAATATTGATTAGTTCTCCTTGTAAAATATTATAAGTGGCATTCTATAAAAAATTTCACAAAATGTGTTGAAATGGTGATGATTAGAGTGGTGTTGATTTTTAAAATTTATTTCTGCAATGATTTGAACAACCTAGAATATATCCTATATTGCGGGTTTTTATTAAAGAAAGTAACTCAAAATCCCATGTTAAAAAACAAAACCAATTTATTTGTTGCCCTATGTATGGGAACAGTAATGCTTACTACGACAAGTTGTGTTCCTGATGAACCCATCCTTACTGAAAAAACAATTGATAATCCTGATACAGAACCGGAAATAATTATCAAAAAAGGTACTTTAGCCATTACATTGGCAGAAACTTTAGAAACATCAATAGGTTTTAGTATTGAAGCTACTCATGTCGAAACGGTGACTTACTTAGTATTACCAGGCTCCATAGCATCCACACCACCCGCAGTTACTCCAGAAGATATCTTTTCAAAAGGGATCACGGTAAAAGAGTGGTCGAAAACCGTTGAAGTGGCGAATTTATTGCCGGAAACGACCTACTATATTTATGCCGCAGCAAAAAATAGCGCAGGTGTAATTACTGTATTAGAGCAACCGCTAATTGCGACTACTCAAAAGAAATTAGATGTATCCATCACCCTAAGTGATCTTGATTCCACTAACGAAAGAGTTATTTTTACCATTACACCAGAAGGAGCGAAGACAATCAAATATAAAGTAGTTCCTTCGACAGAAACGTTAAGTGTCGATGACGTATTGACTAATGGTAGTAATGTGATGAATGTAAAAACTGCGTCGACATTAAAACCTAAAGGATTTCAGGCGGATACGGAATACACTATATATGTAGCAGCAGTGTCTCATACTGATGCTAAGGTGTTGCGTACGGCAAAAGTCAAAACAAAAAAAGCTGATGAAACAGAAGAAGATGGAGTAGTCAACATGACTTCCGTTGAATTCACCTCGGAGTTAGAGGAGAAAGCTGGTCAAAAATTGGCATACTACAACCTCACATTTAAAAATGCGGACTGGCAAGCCCAATTCGAAATTGGCGCTTTAAGTACCAATGCTAACGAAATCGCTGTGGGCGATTACGTACTAAGCTCTAGCAGAGACCAAGGTAAACCAGGTCCTTTACGTGTTGCAGATAATTTTACCGTAAAGAACCTTAAAACGGGACAGTTAGTATCGGATATTGACTACGGAGATATCAAAATCACCAAGGAAAATGGAGCGTATAAAATCATCATTGATATGGTTAAATTAGATATCAAAAACGCACGCTTTAAAGCAAAGTTCCAAGGAACACCGATCAAGAAATAAACTAGTAAGCAAGAATAATCAAGGGCTGTCTCAAAAAGACAGCCCTTATTTTTTTAAATCGATAGAAGGAGCTCATGTAGTTCAAAATCCCTTTATATATGTGGTCTAATAATTTATTTTTAAATCAAAAAGATTGAATTAAAATAAAACCACTCCATGTTCTCCTGTGGGGGAGCAATGCAAAATAGCATCGTATAAAATCAACTTCTTCACGACTTATGCTGATTTTAAATAGGAACAATTATTTCAAGGTCTTTTGAGGGTTGGTTTTTTAAAATAGGGCTCTAGCTGACCAGTGGAGTTGATGTAATATTGGATTTATTTTTTTAACTGACTCGGTAAAAACCCGTGTTTTCTTTTAAAAGCGGCAGAGAAATGACGAGGATTTTTATAACCTAAACCCTTAGATACTTCGGTGATATTCATATCCTGCTCAGTCAACATTACCTTGGCTTGTTCCATTTTGGTATCGCTCCAAAAACCAAAAACCGTTGTGCCAAACAATTCTTTAAACCCCTTCTTTAAGGTAAACTCATTAGTACCGGCTCGATGTGCCAGTTCGATCAGTGAGGAAGCGGTATTGATATTATCTAAAATAAAATCTCTTACTGCATATATCTTATCTATATTTTCTTTACTCAAAGATACAGGAGCACTGTTGCGGTCATTTGACTGCTCCAACTGTAGTAGTAAAAGTTCGATGACTTTTGCTTCGAGATACATTCTTTTAAAAAATCCTTTTCTTTGACAATTCATGATGTCATCGATGATTTGATACATTTGATGGGTAATCAGTTTGTTGTTCGTGTTTAGACAACCTGCATTTCCACAATCGATTATTTTGCGGAAGTCGCTGAATAGTTTGGAATCATCAGGCAGGAATCGTTTAAAAAATACCGGTGACAGATTGATTTCAAAAAGCTGAATGGCTTCGTTTTCCCATTGCATTTTTCCGCGCAATTTGTTGGCGTATATCATGTTTTGCTGATGCGCATGAAAACCAATTTGCCTTTGAAATTGGTCAGATGTAGCAGTACTGGATCCCTTCAATGCGAAATGCATTTCCACAGTCTCAAAATCACTTTCAAAATACAACAATACCTTATTGGATAATAGCGCATTGCCAAATCCTATATGTACACCTTCAAAATAAATTTCGTGATAATATCCTTCGCCTATAGGATTGCCTATTCGAGTGGTATATTCTTGTATACCTCCTTCTGATGAGGCGGAAGCAACTGCATAATCTCTTTCTAAAAATAAGGAGCTAATATCGCTGTCGTATAATCGTAATGTCATCAGTATCAGGGTTGGTTCAATTGTTCCTTTACGCGGAGTTTTTACTCCTTTTAACAGACCTATCGGTATAACCGAAGGTTTTATATTTGCACAAAGATACTGAATTATTTAGAATTGTTCTTAATAAGGTGGTTTGTAAAAAGCTAACAGGGAAAGCAAATTGTTGTAATACGGCTAAGATCTTCGTTTGTGAAGTAGGTATAAATGGATTCGATCGTTCTCTATTAGGGCTTAAGTTGAAAGATTCAAATACCGACTGCGGTCTATTTGTTTATGCATAGCTAGTAAATGAAAGAGTTGTAAAAACAATCTTTCAGCGATATCAATGATACCTTGATCAGAGGCATAGCGCGAATCGCAATCAACAGTTGATGTTATCAAAACAATAAAATAAAAACTTTAAACCAAAAAAATGGAAAAACAAAAACAGCTTATCTTAAATGGGAAACTACCTAAGGTGATGTGGCAGCTTTCTTGGCCGGCTATTATTGCTATGGTATTATATGGAATGAATAATTTTCTAGATGGTATTTTCGTAGGTCATCTGATCAGTAACACCGCATTAGCAGCCGTTGGTGTGGCTTATCCGCTTGCGCAATTTGCACAAGGATTTGGAACTTTAATAGGTACGGGTTTAGGATCGGCGATAAGTATATGGATTGGTGCGGATAAAAAAGATAAACTCGAAAAAGCGTTTGGTACCGCAAATTTTCTGACGTTTTTATTCTCCGCGCTGATTACGATTCCCTGTTATATTTTTGCAGAGGAGCTGATATATATGATGGGAGGTAGAGATGAAATTCAAGTTTTTGCCGTAGAATATTTTAGGGTTACTATTTTAGGGAGTTTCTTTTGGATACATGGTTTGGCACTGAATATGATTGTTCGCGCAGAAGGAAGAATGAAAACAGCTGCATGGATGATCGCGATTGGCTTGGTGGTTGATGTAATACTTAAGCCTATATTTATTGATACCTTTGGTTGGGGAGTAGCAGGTGCTGCTTGGGCTACCAATTTTTCAATGATCATTTATTCCCTATTAGGGGTTTGGTATTATGGCAGTGGGAAATCCTCTTTTAAAACTAAATTCTGGTCCGTTAAAGCGGATAAAGCCATTATCAAAGAGACCCTTTCTTTAGGCATGCCTGGTTTTGTGATGATGATCATGATTGTTGTTCAGAATATTGTGGTTTTCAATGCACTGGTCAAATACGGTACACCGCTTGATATCACTTTTTTCACGGCAGTAAACAGGTTTTATATTTTGTTAAATACACCTCTATGGGGACTAATGAGGGCATTGCAACCGGTTTCAGGAATGAATTACGGAGCAAAATTATACGACCGCTGTATCCGTTCTTATAAATTATTTTCGTTTACCGGTTTGATTATACTATTGCCTTTTTGGTTGTTTGTCATGCTGTATCCTGCAGGCGTCATGTCGCTAATGATACCCAATATGACCTTTTCAGCAACACAAATGATAGACTTCCGCGTCTATATGAGTGTATTGCTCGTTCTGCCTTTTGTATTCATGGCGATGGTTTGGTTTCCGTCGATCGAAAATGCAAAACCGGCTTCGATAATCAGTATTTTAAGGCAGTTGGTGTTTTTTATTCCCGTCATGTTAATCGTTCCCCAGTTTTATGGTGTTAGCAGTATCTATATAGCTAGCGCATTGATCGATTGGATTGTTTTCGGAATGGTGTTGTTTGCAGTGAATCGAGCATCAAAAAAACTCCCATTAACTGTAAGTTGATTGTAAAATCAATGAAAATGCAGCCTGTAATATAGCCGATAAAAGGGATTGTGTACAGCGCGCGATTGCTGTAATATTGACCAATGAGATCATTACAATTGCGATATATGAAAACAATGTTCTGGAGCAGCTTTTTTATGTTGACGGTTACGACATCTTGTGCCCAGGAAAACAATGAGGCTGTTGTAAAAATCCCCACAGATATGAAAACCATCAATACCGTTCCTTTTTTGACTGAGCAAGGTGATTTTATTTATGTGGATAAAGCGCATTTAAAACCAATTTCTGCAGCGCGTTATAAAATGGCCTCTGTGTTTACTGTTACCGGTTTTGCCGTTGTAGAAAATGCGAGTGATAGGTATGCAGTCATAGACCAATTGGGAAAAACGGTTTTGGATTTTTCCACTGGCGAAATTGATTTAAATGTGGTTAACGGAATCACTTTTTATAAAAGGGAAAGGGAATACCAAAAGAAAATGCCTTTTTGGAGGTGGGAGTGGAACATTTTAGGTGGTGGAATTCAAAAGGAGCAAACCTATCACAGTATAGAGATAGGTGTTTTGGAAAGCAAACAAACTTTAGTCAACCAGGAAATTCCGTACTTGGAGGACTCCTATTACTTAAACTTTATTGCCGTTGATCGGCAGCGGGTTTTTTGGAATGCAAGTCTTTATGAAATCAATAACAAGCGATTAAAGAAAGTAGCGCATCATATAGTAGAGGTGTTGGAAGACCAACGTTTTGTCAAAATGGACAAAACGGGTTTTTCGATATATAATACCAATTCAAAAAAGCCGATTCACAAGGCATTGCTTGGAACCGAAACATTGACTATCGAATTTGGCAAGGAGGAGATTTCTTTAAACGACATCAATAAAGAACGTTTTGCACCCGAGCTACCCAAACTTTTGGTTGATAGCGATAAGGGTGATGTATATGTTTTTCCGCAATATGATAAGGTTTTTCCGAGGGAAATCAAGTCGGCAACAGCTGCGCAGATCGATTTTCTAAAAAAGACTAGCCTGATTTATTCCATTGCCGACTCTCCCTATTTTTTACTCGGTATATTTAATTACGATCACGATGTTTGGGCTTATGATTGGCTGTATATCGATACTGATGGAAACCTAATAGATCGCGTTGACACTTATAATTTTAAGGTTCTGGATCAACTGGGTAATATGGTCTGGCCCGATCGAAAGATGATTATTCCCGATGAATTTGTCGGTGAGGGGTGGAAGTTTGGAAAAGTAAACACCTATCGTGAAATGGATGGGTGGTATCTGATTCGTATTGAGAATGGAAAACAACAGCGCAGCATTGGGCTGTGGAACAGCAATCAAATGATTTGGGAGCTGCCACCGGTATACCGAGATATTTCGGTTTTAGATGCGAAAAAACAAATTTATGCCCTTCAGAATACGGCAGAGAATACTTATATACTCTATGATCATAAAGACAAAAAGCGCATTGGATTTCAGGCCTATTCGTCGATTAATTCAGATGGTTTGGTGCGATTAGTAGAAGATTCTGGAGATATTTTGTACTTTTATATAGATATATACTCTGGGAGGGAGTATAGAGAACATAAAAACTTATAGACAAACTGCGATTCCCCTAAACAGGGTGTCTAGATTAAAAAAATTAAGAGATGAAAAACAGTTATTTTACTCTTGTTTTAAGCCTTTTTTTGATAGTTTCTTGCAATCAAAAAAACGAAGTCAAACAAGTAGCACAAGTAGGGGGGATTGATTCTTTGAGCAATCAGAGTGGAAACGTTGCTGTGAATGATGCAGCAGAGGCGTGGGTCAGAAGTATTTTTAAAACCGAGAGTTCGGATCGTTATTTCCCGGATTATAATGTCGAACAAGCATGTTGCAGTAAGCGTTTTTACGAATTTATAACGGATACTGCGGAAATTTATGGGCCTTCCAATATTACAGATGCTGAATATGATGCCGCTGAGCGCGCGTATAAACTCAAATGGTCTAAAATTTATCCCATAGAAGAGCGGGAGATGTGGTTGTTTGGAAGGGGAAATGGCGATATAGGGGAATTAAAGGACTTAAAAATCAGTAAATTGAAAGAGGGCATTTACGAGGTATATATCGATTATGGAGGTGGTAGTAAAACGCTTAATGAAATAACAGTCATTACTGAAAATGGAAAGTATAAGATTGATTATTGTAAAACCCAATTTTTGGAATAGTGAAATCAGTATTGGTTTGCAATAGGCATGTCAAAAAACCACCGGTATCAGGGATGGTTTGAATTAAGGACTATCCCTATCTTTCGATCAAAGTGGAATAAATAAAAAGCATTGAAAAATTATTGGATTTTAACTTCGTTGATGCTGTTGTTAGGATTTAAAACCCAAGCGCAGAAACTGACGGTAACTACGATTTACGCAACAGCACAACGGGTAACACGAGAGATTCCAGAAACGGACCGTACATATTCTTCTACAACCCTTAGAGAAGTTACACCGAGGCTGGAACCCGAAGTTTTGATGCTTAGTACAAACAAGTCAAAACTACATTTCCGCATACAGGGCAATATTAGTTCCAGTGGACACCAAGTGCGAAATGTAAGCGGGATTCGATATGAAAAAGGCGAGCAAAACGATAAGGAAATCACGTTAAAGTATTATGTAGAGATCAAAAATAAACCCGGTAAAGAAGGGGCTTTGATCAAAGGATATAATTACACTAAAGATATGAGCTATCGTATTCCAAAAGGGGTGAAAAGATTGAAAATCGAACTGTATGAGGATCACCTAAATCTTAGCGCCGCTACAAAATCTAAATGCATTGCCGTGAAAACCTTTGATTTTTAAGTAAAAATAGTAAGGATATAAAATATAGTGAGAAAACGGTTCTGGCCAAAGCTTGGATTAGAACAACCGTTACTGCACTCTAGATAAATTCAATTAGTAAATCAAGTATACGTTTGTAAGATCAAATACCGTCTTTATTTAATGAGGAAATCGGGATGAGGTAAGTCAAAAAATAAAATTATGATCAATAAGTTCTTGTCTATCGCCTTGATAATTTTTGTTTTGATGCAGTTGTTCAGTTGTAAAGACGATCAAATTAAAAAATCAAATTTTCCAAATTATTTAAAAAACACCCAATGGTTTGTTGAAAGTGAAGTTTTGCTTCACTCAGACGGGGAAGAAGTTTATTTGTTGTCTCGGCGAACGGATTCCGCGACGCGTTTTAATTTTCAGGCAATGGATTTTTTGGATGACGAAAATTTCACGTCTTACGACAGCTGGGAATGTGGCAACGATTGTTTTACAACGGTATATGGGCGTTATATTTTTACCGGCGTCGACCAAGTGGAAATGCAAGTGGACAGCATTGGTCAATCGGGAACTTGTCAATCGCCTACCCAGATTTTTAAGCCTTCAAAAAAGGTGGTTTTTGATATTTCAAAAGAAAAAACACAGTTGAAATTGACTAGGCAATAACTCGATGGACCTAATCATTTTTTTACGACCTATAAACTGGATTTTATGACGTTATGGAAAATCCAAACTGTATTTTTCTCGATGGAGTCTATTGGTTTATAGCATAAATGCTGTGCTTTTTAGTGCATGATTTGTCGATCAACGTCATTTTGAGGAGCGGGTATTTTCGTTATATTTACAGTCTTTGATATTTAAAAATGGATAGGTATAAATTTTTGATGTACAGGTTTTTATGGATTTTTATATTGTTTGTTTGTCCGTTTTACATTCACGCACAGACGGCGTTGAGTGATTTAGAAAACGAATATACCAAAGCTTCCAACGATATTAGCGCCCAGTTAAATAATGCTCCCAAGTACGCGACAGCTCTATTTTTAAACAATTTTAAACCCAAATCGTATCAGGTTTTAGAGACCAACCTATCCATAGCTACCCGACAAACCGATGGGAAGTATGCGGCGATTTTATATGCCGTTCAAGCGATGAATTACCGCTTAGATAATAAAAAAGTAGAATCTATCAAAAGCTTGGAAAAGGCAGTTGCATACAGCTTAAAAACCAATAACAACGAGGCCAAGGGTTATGTGCAATATGCCAAAGGTTGGGTTTTCGCACGAGATAAGAAAACCACTGAGGCTGTACAAGCATACCTAAAAGCCATAGACTATTTCGAAAACACACCAACGACTGCTACCTCATACGGCAGATTTGCAAATGTAGTTAAGGAGTTGGCAGCTATTTATGCCGATCTCAATGAGTACCAACTCGAAGAGAAATACAGCAAGCAATTTTTGGTTTTGGCATCCAAACAGCATGATCCCAATTTGACTTTCGATGCTTATATGCGGATGGGGTATGTATACGAACAAAAATATGTACAAGATCCTTCAAATGTCGATTTGAGAAAAAGGGTTGAACAGTATTATTTACAGGCAATTGCAACTTTCCGAAAAAATGAAAGCAGCATGATTAACAAGAGTAATCTCTCGTATGCAGCGATTAATCTAGCCAATTTATATACGGGTTTTGACCGTGAAAAAGCGATGTTATATGCCCAATTAGCCAATAAGGTAAGTATTGAAACCGCCAATGCGATTCACATCGCTTCGTCCTTTGGGATTTTGGCGGAATTGGCCCTACAAAATAAAGATTATGAATTGGCCAAATCTTACTTTCTACAAGCTGTGATAGAAATAGAAAAAAGTTCGGTTAACGATGATAATATCGAGTTAGCCCTACTTGAATCTCTTTCTGAGATCAGCGAGGCACAGGGCAACTACCAAGAAGCACTAACGTATTATAAGCGTTATATAGACAAATACCAAAGTCTATATGATCACGAGAAACTCGAAATTACCAAACGATTGGAATCGCAGTTTGAGAACGAACGCCAAGAGCAAAAATATCTTAAGTTGCAGTTGGTCAGTGATAAAAATGCACAAGAAATCAGGTTGATGCAGATGATTCGGGCACAGCGCGAACAGCTGTACAACAATTTAAAATTGGTAGAGGAAAATCAGCGCGAGCGCCTCAAATTCACAGAGTTGGAATCGGAGAAAAAAGAGCAACAGCTTCGATTGGCCAAGTTAGAAGCGGAGCAAAAGAACAGTGATCTCGATACCTACAAAAAACTGTTGGCTTTTAAAGAGAAAATTAATACCTATTACATCATTTTTATCGTCATTTTCATCTTGTTGATTCTTTTGTTGTTGTATGCCTACGAACAACGGGTGAAATCGCTACAACAGCAAGATGAATTACACCTCTTGGCCATGGAAAAGGAAAAGCAACATTCTAAAATAGCAACGCTTACCGCCTTGCTCGAAGGTCAGGAAAAGGAGCGCAGTCGTTTGGCTCGCGATTTACACGATGGATTGGGCGGTTTGCTTTCTGGTACCAAACATCAATTGTCTCATTTAGAGGCTCAACCACCGGATACCGTACAGCAGGGAATTTCAAAATCCATCGACCAAATTGATGCCGCTGTAGAAGAACTGAGAAGGGTGGCGCATAATTTAATGCCCGATTTACTGTTCAAATACGGTTTGGAAGCTGCAGTCCGAGAATTTGCGCATCGTATGTCGCACAACGCGTTACAAATTCACACCGAATGCATTAATTATAACAATTCCCTACCTAAAGAAAAACAATTGCTCGTTTATAGAATCATCCAAGAATTGGTTAACAATGCAATCAAACACGCTGCTGCTTCCGAAATCATCATTCAGCTCAGTGAAGATCAGGCACTATTAAATGTCACCATAGAGGATGATGGTATCGGTTTTGACTCT
Source organism: Flavobacterium sp. HSC-61S13 (assembly GCF_024171535.1). GTDB lineage: Bacteria > Bacteroidota > Bacteroidia > Flavobacteriales > Flavobacteriaceae > Flavobacterium. The sequence goes on from NZ_JALJZV010000021.1 coordinate 26,148, forward strand.
AAAGACTTAGATCTTACAAAAACAGCGGGTTTTCACAATATAGAATCCAGAGTCCATTTTTTAAAAGGCGTGATGCACATCCGATCTGAAAGGAATATTGGAACCAGTATAGAACTACAAATACCCATCGAGTAAATATGATAAAAGTAGCCATAACAGACGATCACCCACTCTTATTAGAGGGGCTTAAAAATATTTTGGGAAACAGCGATCAAATCGAAGTTGTCGCTTGTTTTAAAAACGCTTTAGAAATGAATACAGGTTTGGCCAAGCAAGCGGTCGATATTCTTTTGCTCGATATCAATTTGGTCGACATCAACAGTATTGAATTGATCAAGCCACTTAAGAAAAAGTACGAGCACCTACAAATCGTTATGTTAAGCGTTCACAACGAACTGCCAGTTATAAACAGTTGTTTGGCTGAAGGGGCTATGGGGTATATTCAAAAGAACGCTTCGGTTTCCGAAATCATTGAGGGTATAAAAACCGTAAACGGAGGTCATTGTTTTTTGTGCCCACAAACCCAGTCAGTTTTAGATAAAAAAACTTCCGATGGGCTGAGTCAGGTACCCAAATTAACGCGCAGAGAAAAAGAGGTGTTGGCCGAAGCTTCAAAGGGATTAACGACCAATCAAATAGCGGAAAAACTTTTTATAAGCCCGCATACCGTGGAAAGTCACCGAAAAAATCTCATCGAGAAATTCCAAAGTGCCAATCTGAGTTCTGCAATCAAATTGGCCATAGAATATGGTTTGATTATAGAATAGAATTATTAGTACCAAAAACAAGGGCCCGACTGAAAACAGTCGGGCCCTTGTCTATTATAGTTTTGCTGTTTATTCTGTGAATTGAAGGGTGGCATTAAATAAATTCTGCTTGTCTATCAGATCGTAATATTCGTCGTATTCGGGTGCATACATCAGTAGATAAACGCTGCCGTCAAAATCTTTGATGTCGATGCTTTGATTGATCATGACATCAAAAAAGGAGTTGACACTGCGTTTAGCCGTCCAGTTATCCAAGTCTCCAACGGGATTTTTGTCAAATCTGTGATCCTTTGCGTCGGTGTAGTACCAATACGATGGTGCGAGATCCATCAAATAAAGCTCTTTGCTTATGTTGTACTCCTCTTCTGCGAGACCGGTATTTTGAAACCAAGAAACTTCTGGATTAAATGGGCCTACAGCTGATCGGTAGACTTGCTCGTCTGGGGTAGCACCAATTAAAAATCCCTCGAGATTGGAAGCTTTAATTTCAAATACGAATGGAGCTTTTTTCAGTTGGTAAATACCATTTACCGCTTGAATAGGCTTTCCATCTTGTTTGATAGTGACTTGTAACGATTGTGCAAATACCATCAAATGGAATAGGGAAAACAATAAGATTAAGTAGATTCTTTTCATTTTTTATCTTTAGTATTGAAGTTCAAAATTAGCGGGTTTTGTACCGATAATTACTAGTTGATTTCAGGTATTTTTGGACTTTTCTACTTTATAATTGTGCGCTAAGGCTTTTAATGCTAGAGGCTCAGACGACTTTATACGGTTAGAATAAATCGGTTTTCAATTGTATTTTTATAAAAGCAGACTTTTGCTTTTTACCCTTAGAGGCTTTTGAATTTACTGGAAAAACTTCGGCGTAAAAACGGTTGTTGTCCGCCCAAAAAGCTGTGGTCTCGTTGGCAATTTTAAAGTTGGTAAAGTTGACATACAGCAGACTTTCTTGGTTATACGTTTTTTCTGAGAATTTACCCACTTCAAAATTACTGCCTACATCGTCGTTTGAAGATATATATGAAATCCATTTAAGTGCAGGTAGTATCTGTGGATAACCCGCGGTAAACAGTTTGAATTCGGCATCGTTTTTTACTTGATAAAAAGAGTAGTAAGTATCGGTAACTTCAGCACTGTACTCTTTAAAAATTTCCAAGTGCAAGTAAGGCGATTGACCGATATATTCATTGGATAGGTAGCCGTCTTCTGTCGATATGTTTTCATGTTGGGTAACTATGACTTCCCTTGTGTTTTCACTATACACCCAGTTGCCGTCTTTTAGTTGGATCAACGGGTTTTTTACCAAGAGTTCATTGCTTCGGTTTTTTGATGATGCTTTAAATTCGGCTTCAGAAACCTCGGTTATGCTTCCATATTTTTCGAACGATTTGGTTTTAACATCGGAAATCGCTTTGTACATACTGCTTCTGATCTGGTATAAATCAACGCCTTCTAAGGTCATATCAAAGGCTGCGGTGAATTCGGACTTTAAAACAAAAGCTTCAATACTGTTTGAAATGTTGTTGTTAATGCTGTAATGTATGGAATAAAAGTTGTCAAATTCCTCAAAGCCGTAATAATTATCGAATTTGTTGTAGGCTATTTTCAGTTGAGCGGCATCCATATTTGGCGCTGTAAAAAAACGGATCGAATCCAATTGGGTTGTCAATTCAAAGGGTACCTCTAGTACATTATTCACTCCTTTCACCTTCTTAAAATCGGTAAATGTTGCATTTTTTTTAGTAATTTGCGTTACTTCCTGAATGCTTTCTGTATTTTTAGTTTGCGACTGGCATCCTATAAAGAGGGTAACCACAGCTGCTATAAAAAAGGGATATGCGATTTTCATTTGCTTTTTTTGACGAAGATATCAGGATTCGGATAAACCACCAATAAACCGCCTTCATTTGCCCGATAAATAGCTGGAAACAGGGATATAATGGACGTCGGATTTTGTCCAATTTTACAGTTGATAAATTAATTTAGTGAATACATCCATTCTTATGAAAAAGACCTTGATTTCATTTGCAATCGCGATAGCATTGCTCAGTTCGTGTACTACTACTGCTAAAAAAGAAACGGTAGAAACCCCAGTTAAAACAGTTAGTGTAGATAGTCTATCCAAGGAAGAAGTAACTCAGGTAGATAGTGAAAAAACAGCCGTTCCCAAAGCTTTTGCAGCATTGGTTCCGATAGTCGTATTAAACAGTAAAAGCACCGATGTTTACGAGAAATATGGTATTGAATTTTTGGGCAACTGTTACGCTTGCGATGTAGCGAATTTATCCATTGCTGAGAATAAAATGAAATGGACCAATGTTTGCGACGAAAAGGACACTTATGTAATCGACGGATTTACTTTTGATGCAGAATCTAATAAATATATTTTCACAACCTCAGACAGAATCTTTACACTCACTCAAATAGATCAAGCACCGGTTTATAAGTTGAGCATCAGCGGTAAAAAATTTGATTTAAGAAATAAAAGAACTTCTAATTACTATACGACCAAGGAAGCTTTACCTTTGTTTAAGGAAAACGATTGTGGAGAATTTGAAGGATAATACTTCAAATTTCTCGTAAAAAAATGTAGATTTTTTTAGAGGAAATCTACATTTTGCGTTTAAAAAAGGTGTTATCGGACTTATTTGATGCAGTTTAAGATAAATTCGCACCGATATTCAACTGTAGCTGTGGGAACTTCAATTACATCGTAGCCATATTCTAAATAAGTTTGCTTCATTTTTTCAAAGGTATAAACAGCTTCTTCCCAAGTCTGCTTTCTTTCATTATCTTTTTTATATATTTCTCTCCAAGGTGGAAGAATAAAAACCTGTTGAGCATAAGTGAGCGATTTTGCCTGACTATCCATTTCTACAGATATCGGTATTTTTTCCATTTTCATATAACAGATTGTATCCAAGATACCCCTATCAAAAAAAGCGGGCTGTAAAGAAAATTCCTTAACTACGTTTTTATAAGTCTCAACTGATGCTTCAAACATCAATTGTGCATAACGTTCTTTATTCTTCCACGGCAATGCATCAGTGCCAACTTCTATTTGCTCCTGAATGATTCTTCTAGCCTCTTCTGGAACAACAATTAACCCTTCTTTTTTCAATGCAGCAAGTAATGTTGTTTTTCCAACACCAGGTCCACCGGTTATTACAATAAGTTTTCTTTCCATTATAAAAAATACTTTTCTTTACTCAAATTTACTGGTTTGTGGTTTTAAATCTCTTTTATGCTTTTACTAATAGAAGGATAGTGAATGGGATACAGTTACTAGCAATCTGGTCAATAAATGTAAGCCAAAGAATCGCAATTAAGGTGGTGAAAAGAGTAGGAGAGATCAAAATTAAACTCAATTCCAATAGGGATATATAAAGTTACTCTATTCTAGTTTGTTTTGCGCTATGTTATCTTAAGAGAGTTTGGTTTCAATAAGTTCTATAGTTTTTTGATGTGCGATACTTATATTTAAACGGTACTCTTCTTGATTATTTGCCTCCCCATCGATATTTATTACGTGAATGTCAGTGATTCCAATGACATTGAAAACCCTTTTTAAATAATTAGTTTGAAAATCAATATCTTCATTATAACTACCTTTTTCATAACCTTGAGACCCTCTTGTCAGTAACAAAACTACTGTCTTATTTTCCAATAAACCTATATAGGGATTTTGAAAATTTTCAGGATTATAGCTCCAAGTTTCGTTAACGCGTACTACCTGATCGATATAAGCTTTTAAACTACTAGGTATGGACCAATTATACATAGGCGATGCTACGACGATTACATCAGCATCCTTTAATTCCTTAATATACTCATCACTTACTTCTAAAGCATTTGAATCTTCTTCTGTGCGATTGTCTAAAGGTTTGAACGCCGCTCTTATCCATTCCTCTGTTATATGAGGTATGATTTTATTTCCTAATTCCCGAAGTTGAATTTTGGAGTTTAAATTTTTTATTCTCCAATGATTTATAAAAGTTTCTGCCAACGTTCTACTTTTAGAGCCTGTATATCTTGCACTTGAATTTATAACTAATACGTTTTTTAGTTTCTCGTTTTGTAAATCCATACTTGTTTTTTGACAAAAATAGTATGAAATTGACTTACATTTGTATGCCAAAAAATATAAAACATACAGCCCAGATGCTACCTTATAAATCTTTAATTCAAATTGACAGAACTTCTTCCGTATCCCTATATATCCAGGTATGTAATTACTTTATTTCATTGATTACTAACGGTACTTTGCAACCGTCGGAAATGTTACCTAGCACTCGTAACCTAGCACTATTAATTGGAGTCGATCGCAATACGATAAAATTAGCATACGAAGAATTAATTAGTCAAGGTTGGACTGAATCTATCGAACGCAAAGGAGTATATGTCTTATCCAGTCTGCCTATACGCACTCAAAAGAATAGGTCTGATGTAAAAAATATAAAGGAAAAACAAGATGCCTTCTTATGGACAAATAAGTTCAGTAAGGCAATTCTTAGCAAGAATTTGCAAAAAACGCAATTAGCCATAGATGACGGTTTTCCCGATGTAAGGCTTGCTCCGATAGATGAACTGATGCGGGAATACCGAAGTATATCAAGAAAATTCTACGGTCGTAACTTTTTGAAATACGGTGATGCAAAGGGTTCAGAAAATCTACGGGAAGCATTGTGTAAATACCTTTTAACTACTCGAGGACTAAATGTTGAGATTGAGGATATGCTTATTACCAAAGGTAGTCAGATGGGAATCTATTTATCGGCTCAGTTACTGCTTGAAAAGGGCGATTATATTGCAGTAGGTGTATCAAACTATGCAACTGCTGATGAGATTTTTAAACAAACAGGAGCGCAGTTGCTAAGGGTTCCTGTCGATGAGTATGGCATGGATGTCGACTATCTTGAACAAGCACTTCGAAAAAAGAAAATAAAGGCGGTTTACTTAATTCCTCATCATCACTGTCCAACGACAGTTACATTGAGTATGGAACGCAGATTGAAATTTCTTATGCTTGCTAAGGAGCACAAGTTTGCCATTATTGAAGACGACTATGACTTTGATTTTCATTATGCTAATAAACCTTTTTTGCCCTTAGCGAGTATAGATCATCATGAAAATGTGATTTACATTGGATCAATCACTAAAACATTTGCTCCAGCTTTAAGAATAGGGTTTATGACTGGACCTTCCAATTTTATTCACGCCGCAACTGCCTTAAGGGAACTTATAGACAGACAGGGAGACACTATCTTGGAAGAAGCTTTTGCGTCGTTGTTCAATCAGGGCGAGATGAATAGATATTACAGAAAAGCTTTGAAGATTTATAAGCAACGTAGAGATATGTTTTGCGAATTGCTAAAAGTTAATTTTCCCGATGAAATGGAATTTAAAATTCCAGAGGGAGGAATGGCGGTATGGTCTGTTTTTGATACGGATATTGATTTAATAAAATTATCGGATAATGCCGCGAGAAAAGGACTTGATATTGGCAACGGTTTGTTTTATAAAAATGAATTATTTACTACCCATGGCATTAGAATGGGATTTGCCTCTTTGCACGAAAAAGAAATGACGGATGCCATTTCTATTTTAAAAAAAGTGATACGGTAATTGACTCTGGGCTGTATGTTTTTACTAATCTGGTGTGTTTTAATTTTTCAAAGGTGTTTTAATTTTACAAAAAAAATAGAGCATGGAAAACACGTTTGAAATTAAATCTATTGAATCTGAAGTAGAAATTGAGAAATGCTTCAATGTAGCCCTGGTATTAAGACCTCATTTGAAAAAAGAAGTTTGGGTTAGTACCATCCGTGAAATGGTAGCTAATGAAAAATATACCCTTAGAGGAATTTATGATAAGGGTAACATTATTTCATTTGTAGGATATCGCATTATGACTACATTACACAGCGGTCATATTATCTATATCGATGATTTATGTACCTTAGATAGTTATAGAGGTAAAGGACTTGGTAGCAAATTATTATCATATGTCAGAACTATAGCAGCATCTAAAAAGATGGACGCAGTTGTTCTGGATACCGGTTTTAATAATCACACTGCGCAAAAATTATATTTCAAGAATGGGTTTGAACTAAGTGCTGTGCATTTACATGCTTATTTAAAATAACACGTTTTGTACATTAAAAAATGGCGTTTTGCAGGGGGTAAATGAATTATATAAATTTAAAATAAAAAAAATGAAAAAACGTATTGATTTAGCGAGTGTAGCTTCAAGTGCCTATAAAAGAATTATAGCATTAGATAGTGCAGTTCAAAATTCAGGATTAAACAAAACTCATCTGGAACTTATAAAAATTAGAGCTTCCCAAATAAATGGATGTGCTTATTGTCTAAATTTACATACTCGCGATGCCATTGATCAAGGAGAAAGTGCACAGCGAATTTTCCTGTTAAATGCTTGGCCAGAAACTGATTTATACTCAGAAGAAGAACGTACTATTTTAGCCATGACAGAAGAAATAACTTTGATTAGTAATAAAGGATTATCTGATAAAACTTATGAGAATGCTGCTAGGTTGTTTGATGAAGAATATATAGGACTAATTATAATGGCAATTATAACCATTAATGCATGGAATAGAGTTGCAATCAGTACAAATAAACCTCTAGATTAGTCTTCTTCTTTCGTTGGTAGTTTAGTGTATTAAGATCAATAGGAGTTATTTTTTAATACTTTAAAAAAGTTTCTAAAAAACAATACACTTGCTCACATGGGATTTTAGTTTTTTTTTTTTTAGATCGAAAGCGCTGTTGTACAATGACTTAATTAATAAGGATAACATGATAAACAAAATAAATTTAGGAGAAAAGTTTTCTCTTTTTTCAGAATACTGGTCTCCAAAAATAGTAGGTGAACTCAATGGGCAAAATGTAAAACTAGCCAAATTCAAAGGTGAATTTATCTGGCATAAACACGAAGATGAAGATGAAATGTTCTTCGTAGTAGAAGGTACCTTGAAAATTGAATTTCGAGAGAAAACGGTTACCGTGAACAAAGACGAATTTCTAATTGTCCCCAAAGGAACAGAACATAGACCTGTTGCTGAAAATGAAGTATTGGTAATACTTTTTGAACCTGCAACCACTATAAACACGGGCGACACCGAAAACGAGTTGACCAAGCGCAAATTGGATTGGATATAAAAACTACATAGTCTAGGAAGATTTCATGATACTGTTACCCTCTGATAAATTTTTTAAAAATCTGCGATGTTCCGAAAGCTCCGGTCGAATGATAATCCAATAATACTTATTGGGATTTTTCAATAATCTAATTGACTTTTGATTCCGGAAGACTGTAAATAGAGTGTTTTCAATTACCTTCTTGCTTCCATTCCATTCGGTAGTCCATTGCTGCTGTATTTTTATCCAGCATTTCTTCAACTACTTTAAAACCTTGTTTTTTATAAAAATGAACGGCTTGTTGATTTAAAGCATAGACATTTAAACTTAGGAAATGATGTTTTGTTTTAACAAATTGTATCAGTTGAGAGCCCATACCTTTCGACTGATATGCAGTAGCTAAAAACAAGGCTGCAATATGATCATCGAGCATAGAAACAAAACCGACGACTTGGTTTTTATCTTCTAATATCCATGTTTCACTGGAAGGCAAATAAATATTTTTCATTTCATGTGTTTGATTGATCCAATAAGTAGGGTCAATAAAATCATGAGCATGAATAGACGCTTCCAGCCAAATGGCTGTTAATTCTTCGTAATCTTCAAACTTAGCTAGACGTATCATAATAAATTTTTCACCATTTCATATTGGTTGATATCGTTTCTTAAGCCTTGTTTTTCAAGAAATAGTTTGAGGTTTTCTGCGCTTTCATCCAGGTTGTTAACCTCTACTTTTTCGTTGAATGATAGCTTCCGTACTTCTGCAAGAACTTGTGTTGCGATGCCTTTTCGTCGGTATAAAGGTGCTACTGCTAATTGGTAAATTCGTTTCTTTTCGACATTAAATAGTACATAGCCCACCATTTCACCATCAATAAAGGCTCCCAAGGCAGTGGGGTTTACTACTTCCATACTTGGAATCGCACTCTGCCAGCTGGGCGTGATATCCCAAAACGATTGAAAATCTTGCCATAAAAAATCTTGCAAAGGTTTGATAGACGTTGCCGTACTTAATTGGGGGATTGATTGTAGTTTACCGGAAAAACACAATAATTTGCGGCGGATAGCGAACCCGTCTTTTTCATAGGCACGAATTGCAGACTTGTTACTCTCAATAACTTCCAAAACGAGTTGATGTACCTGATTTTCTTCGAAATAAGTTTGTAGGTAATGGTACATTTTTCCTACCAACCCTTGTCCTCGGTATTCGGGTAGCACGCCTGTTCCTGCATTGTATACTACGGTTTTGCCATCTGATGTGCGAACGCCGTGCATAATAAAAGCAATCAGTCGGTCTGCTTTATAAACCCCTACGCACCATTCAAGTAGTATGTTTTCCGATGCCATCTTAAATTCCAATTGCGCTGCATTCAGTTGAAAGGGTTCGATGTAATCGGCAAATGCACCGTTGATGGCATTTAATAAATTTGGAATATCTTGGGTTGTTAATTGACGTAAGTGCATTTTTTACTTTTATTAAAATATTTGAACAGTATTGCTATACTCCTGTAAAGTGTCGATCAATTTAGCGACGTGAATTCCGTCGCAAACTGCATGATGTACTTGTATGGCCAAGGGCATCAGTATTTTGTTTCCTTCCATTTGATATTTTCCAATGGTAAAACTCGGGGCAAAGTAGTCGGTGAAATCTGCAATGTTCAGGTTAAAGCTATCAAAATAAATCCACGGAAGCGACGAAATATTAAAATGATTATCGGGTGCCTTATCGGGGAAGAAACTTTTGTTGTTTTTATTTTTGTGAAATAGCTCATTATAGCGGTCTATAAAATCCATTAAGCTATCGGAATGCGATAAAGTTAGTGCGGAAAAAGTTTCTGTATCTGTATGAAGGACGGTATAAACTGGATCTATGTAATCCCAAACAATCAATTCACCATCTTTCATTGCCATTTTGAATTCAGCATGTTGGTTCGCTGCTTTTGTTAGCAAATAAATCATCACCGGATAAAATTTATATCCTCGCTCTTTTACAAAAGCTATAACCTCTGAGATATCTAGTTTAACCGTAAGACTAAATCCACATTTTACCGAATCACGATAAGCAGTAAAGTGCTCCTTTCTTTTCCAACTGTCTATATTTATCTTTGTATATCCTACATTCATATTCGATTATTTTAAATTTTATCCCGATGCTGAATTTGATATGATCGAAATAATGTCTTCAGCAACTTTTGGTATATTCATCTCTTTCTCTCTGGAGCATTTTATTCTAAAAGAATCGTAACGTTAAAAGAAATACTGATTGCAAAATTATAGAATATCACCGTGATAATATTTTCTTTTTATCGCACATTACATTCAATTTGTAAGATTTATGTACATTTGAAATACTGTAATTGATATTAATATTCATTTTGTAATTATGCCAACAACGCCTTCGCTCTATAATTTGGATGACTTTTATAAAGTTTATGAAATCGATTCTTCTCTAAAAACGGAAGGTATTGTAGTCGTAGATCAAATCTTTTTGGAAGAAGATCATTTGTCAAATTACAAGCAACAGTTTGATGGACTTTTGCTAGGCTTTATGATAGAGGGTACCATGAATGCTCGTATTCATTTTACAGAGTATGAAATAAAAAAAAATGAAGTAGTCATCCTTCTGCCACAATTAATCATTGAACCCATCAGGGCAAGTCAGGATGCTAAAATGATTACGATCGGCTTATCTATGGATTTTCTCAGTAGGTTTCCGATAATACGAGAATTTATCACTAATGATGAGATTCGCTGGCAACCCATTATTAGGTTAGAAGAGGAAGAGCAACAACTGCAACTTGAATTAGTTATTGTATTGCAGAAGTTTTTTCTTAAAATCCAAAGCACTAGAAAGACAGAAGTCTTACAATATCTAATTATTGCAATAATTACGTTTCTTTCAGAATCCTATGCTGGTTTTGCGCAGACAAAAAACCTACCCAAGAGCCGTAAGCATGAAATAATCGATAATTTTTATGTGTTGATTTCTAAATATGCCAGCCAGCAACGCCATGTTAAATTCTATGCAGAAAAGTTATACTTAACTCCACAATATTTAACAACCGTATTGAAGCAGGAAACGGGAAAATCCATTTTGCAGTGGATTGACCATGTGGCGATGATACACGCTAAAACACTGTTGAGATCTTCCAATTTATCCGTGAAAGAAATTAGCCTTGAACTGCATTTCGGAGATACGAGTTTGTTTTGCAGGTATTTTAAAAGACAAAGCGGTATGTCACCAAAAAGTTTCCGAAATAAGTTCAACGATCAGCTGGACTAGTGTATTCACCTACTGCCGTTACGATATCACTTGGATAGTTTTGTTATTAATGTTTCCAATGAATCATTCTACATTTCACTACCCATATTTTGCTGAAGTAGGTTTGCATACTTTCTTTTGCTTTCACACTTTTATTAATTTGCGGCCTTGAATGGGTATATCATCCAGCTTTTTTGCCAGCCTTAGGCGTGGGTATTTTAACAACCGTCGCCCCCTGGTTCCTTATGCAACCTGCTTTTGGTTTCGGCATTGCCGCTTCCAAAACAGGGAACCCCACTTTAGCCAGGTTAAGGAGCATACAAGCTCATGCTATCTATGGAATTGGACTGTATCTGAATGCATTAACTTTAAGAAATGTAGTTTCATAAGTCAATCTATTCCCTTGCAAGTAACGCCACTTGCAAGGGAAATACTTATTTTTTAAACAACTTTTTTATAAAGGACTTTTTTGGTTTTTCTGTTGGGTCTTCAATACCTAATAATTGATAATCTATTTCAATATTGTTTTCTGCGGCATAGTGCAACCACTGCGCAAATAGATCGGCATGGGCCAATTCAGAAGCAGCGCGGTAGTGGTAAAGCAGTCGGTTTACAGCATGAGGGTAAAGTGCGATGTCTAACGCTTTTTCGTAATAAGCCAGCGCTTTTTTTATATTGGTCTTTAGTCCGCCCAAACCCGATTCGTACATCAAGGCATAATAGATGGGCGAAAATTCTTCTTCATAATCCTTTTTTAAGAGCGGTAAAACCTTTTTATAGTCGCCGTTGCTAAAATAGATATCGGCTAACTTATCATGATGAAAATGTTTAAGTTTTTGCGCTTTTAAATAGTATTCGATAGCCAAATCGTCGTCTTTTGTTACGAGTTCGCCGTAGTAGTATAAATGGGCTAGATTAGACCAAGCCAGTCCGTTGCCGAGTGCTGCTGAGTGGGTATATGCGGCTATGGCTTTTTCGGTATTTTGTTCGCAACCGATGCCGTTTTGATAGTGGTAACCGAGGTTGTTCCAAGCGTTTTTTTCGCCTAAATCTGCCGCTTTTTGGTAGAGTTTCAAGGCTATGTCAAGACGTTGGTATTGCGTATCCTCTGCATTGACATAAAAATACCCCAATTCACACATCAGTTCGCGGTGTTGACGATCTACGCCGATTTCACAAATGGCAACGGCCAGGTCGAACTCTTCGTTTTCAAAGTGTTCTAAAGCCATTTTGTAGAGTATGTCGTCGTCAAAATGACGGTAATAATCCGTTCCCACTTTGGCTTTCCACAGCTCATAGAATTTTGAGAAATAGCGCAGATCTGCTTGGTTTAATTCTTCTTTTCTATGTTGGAATTGTCCGATTTCCGCGGCAGTCGCTTCGCAAATTTGCTTGCTTTTAGTGAGGTAAAACAGTTGGTCTTTTTGATATAAAAACAGCAGCAGGTCTTCGCGATAAATCGACTCTGAGATATAGTCGTAAGTCGGGCTGACTGCATTGGATGCGGCATCCCAGTATTGCATTCCGTCTCGAAGTTTTATGCGTAACAACTGCTGGGAGGCGTGTTCAATTTTAATATAATTCGGATCGGGAGTTAGTTTCCAGCTGTCGCTTTGAGCATCGTAAATTCCCTTGCCTTGATCGGTTTCCAATATATAGATGTCCTCAAAATAATTGGCTAAATAGTCGATAACGATTTTGTCAATCCTAAAATCTGTCAGTAGAAATCGGTGTTGTACACTGCTGTAAAGATACCATTGTTGCAGTTTTTTAAACGCAAAAGATCGATACTCAGACAGTTCCATTAACCGATCAATTTCGGTGTTTAGTATTTGTCCTTGCGGGTCGAGTATGCTGCTCTTGGACTGTCCCTGATGAGGTTTTACACTATAATAACCGTTGGGTAGTGGCGACAGTATATCCGAAGCATAATCTCCCAAATAAATTCCATTGGCCGTATAGTATTGGCGTTTCGAACTGCCATTTATCCTCAAAAAGAACAGGTCGATATATTCCCATTCAAAGGGTATAGGGCTGTCAAAGTCTAGGATACGTTGGTTATCTATATGAATCAGTTGGTATTTGCCGTCTTTTTTAGCGTTGAAATAAGCGCCAAAAAGCAACTCCAATTCACTGTATAAAGTTGGAATCAGCAACTCGTTTTTTTCGACATCGATCAACCCGAAGCGATTTTGCTGTTCCACCAGTCCGGCGATAAGCTGATCGGTATAACACTGCTCTACAATCGGACCGTAGTGCAGGTCGAAAACCTCATGTGCTGCGTCGTAAATCGTTGGAACGATTTCCTTTCCTGCACTGTTGAGGTAACCAAATTTACCGTTGCGTTGTACAACAGCTATGCCGTCTGTGAAATCATATATTTCGTCGTAGACAGCAGGGGTGATGGCGTTGCCGTTGAGATCGCTTAAGCCTTTTAGTCCGTTTTTCTCTGTTATCGAGCTGAGTGGGTGCTGATAGGCTTCTTCATTCCAATAACCGAGACCGTAACGAATCCAATCGCTTTCGAGCACTTCTAAAAAAGACTGATAACCAAAGGTTTTTAATAGGGGTTCTAAAGGTTCTAAACTTTTTGTTTTAACGGCCAATTGATACAATTCTATTTGTTCTTGTATTTGAATGACCCATTCCTTGGCTTGAGCAGTAGGTTTTTCGTCGTTCATCGTAAACACATCGCTACCGTCTATTTGAAAACGGTCGTACGGTAAACTGTCTAAAAATCGAAACATTTCAGTCTTTGCCTCTATATAATCGGAATGATCGTGCAACATATAAATCTCTTCAAGCAACTGATAGAATTGCTTTAAAAATTCAATACCAACTTGGGTGTCAAAATACAAGTCAGATCGTTTAGATCGTCCATTTGCCGAGAATAGAGGCAGTATTAATGGGGGAATATCGTATTTCCACTCTGCCAAATAATTGGGGTAATAATCTCCGGAAACCGAATCGATGTTATAGATGTAAATACGATGTGCCATAGTGCTGTATTGATGCGGACTAATTTACATATAATACCGTGTTTTTTCATTTAAAATTAGGTGCTGTTTTGGATAATTTTAAACGTTTTATTTGCAGTTTGTTGTGTTAATTAGTTTGTTCTTTATACTTTTTTTTTGTAAATTAATTAAAGTAAGTGGGAGCTAAAAAATTAAAATCCCGGTCTGTAAATTTGGTATTAGAACTCTTGCAGTACAATATGCTTCGTTATCTTTGTGTTCCGTTATGCGGAGTTTGAGTAAAGCATTATTTAATAGTTTTCCCATTTTATGTCAGCATCGTTTTTGTTTTTTTTAGGAATCACCTTTTTTGTCTTACATGAAATAGATGCCGTTCGCTGTAAGGAATGGCGTATTTTTCCGGGGCTTTCCCAGCTTAATGATCTATGGGGAAAACGAATCTTTTTGTTGGCACATATACCGATAGGCTACTTTATGATCTGGCAATTAACAGCTTCTGATTCGCCCGAAATATTTAAAACGGGTTTTGATATTTTCCTACTAATACATCTCGTCGCGCATCTGGTGTATTTAAAGCATGCGAAAAATCAATTTAAAGATTGGATTTCTTGGACTTTTATACTCGGAGCGGGAATTTGCGGTCTGTTTGATTTGATATTTTAAAAAGAGTTCGTTTTTTAATTTTATATTTTGAGTTCAATGAATGTTAGTTTGAGTACTTTAATACTATATGTACAGGATGTAAAAAACCTCAAGGAATTTTACACAGAAAATTTCGGATTGCAAATCATTGAAGAAGACCTGAATTGGGTGTTGTTAAACGCTGGAGGGGTAAGCATCGGATTGCATACGATGGGCTTGGAATATAGGGGAAAAGCAAACGCGGTTCAGTCCTCCCAAAACAACGCGAAAATGGTGTTTGAGATCGACGTGGATATTCAAATTGCGAGAAATAAGTTGATTTCGAAAAACATTCGAATGGGTGATATAAAAACTTTTGAGGATTATGATTTTTGGTTGTGCGACGGATTGGACCCGGAAGGTAACGTGTTTCAATTAAAAAGCGCTAAGAGATAAAATATTAGTAACTGAGGTATAGTTTGAAAGTAAGGAATATTAGTAGAATTAATTCGCTTTATTTATAGGCTGGTGTACGTATTGACTAAACAAAAACAGATGTATTGGAAAAACTACAGTAAATTTATACAATCCGATTATATGGAGCGCTCGTATTGGCATTCGTCAAAGGCTGTATATGATTATAAAGGGTATAGAATAATTTTCGATCATTACACCTTTCACAGTAGTGTGGGAATTCGAAGTTTTGAATCTACAGTAACGAGAGTGTATTGTCAATTTGAATCGAGTAAACCAATGTATCTCAAAATTTGCAAAGCGACGTTTTTAAATCGTGTGCTCAACATTTTCAATACCAGTCGATTTAGAATATTGGATACGCGTTTTAATCGTATATACCAAGTATTTTTAAATAGGGGAGTTTCTCCAGCAGCATTAAACCGTGTTACTACCAATAAAATCTTGGACTTGAATGTGGTAGAATTAATCATTGACAACAACGACGGAATCTGGGGAACCGCTCTTGGTAAAAATATTTATGAGCTGGCTACTTACATCGACAAAGATGACCTTGCGTTTTCCGTTTTAAACGACATTAAAGCCCTGTTTGAAGAAATCATAAATAGTTTAGCCATAAACAATCAGATAAAGCCTGTTATAGAGCAGTGACCTTAATATGTACTAGATCTTAAATGAGGAAATGTTTCTATTGTTATATTGAGAAGTAATGGATTCTTTTGAAATGGTAAAATCGATCAAGCAGTTTATTCTATCTTAAAATAGGATCATATTTTGAATACGCCTTGTTACCGCTTTAAATAAGAAAATATATCAGTAACTTCTTTACCTTTTATTTCTGGTGTAATTTACTGTCATAAAAATCGTAAAACCAATAAGCCAAATACCGAGTACCAATCCAAAAAGCAACGATGTAATGGAAGGATGCAGGAAATTCGGTTGGTAAAACAACCGATCCAAAGTCGTGAATTTTTCGACTAATGCTTTTCGATCAAATTGGTTTCGGATGGTTGTTGGGATTCCCTGACTATCTCTATAATAATAAACATCCTCCACTAAATCTTTAGGAACTATATGAGATTCCACTCCATATTGGATCAGTAAGCGATCCAACTTTTGAAAATGCGATAATAGGGAATCCGGCTTTTTGTCATACAGTAATTGGTAGCGCTTGACGGCGGATTTGTATTGTTGTTGTTCGATAGGAATATCTTTTTCAGGACTGAACAACGTATTGTTTTCGATAAATATACAAATGTCCTTGTCGTATCTCGGACTGACCTCACGCCCCTTGTAAATGATTTGTGTACTGTCTCTGATAACCTCTTTTCTAATGATCCGAGCAATCAAATCACTTGGATCAAAACCGATTTGATCTAAAAGCTTGCTGGCTGCTGTAGATGCTTGATTGAAGTCTTTGGTCAGCACTTTCAAAGTATCGATGCTGTAATAGGTATATTCAACCTGATAATAAGAATCTATGAGTAAGGTACTGTCCACTACTTCTATAACCGGATAGGGTTTTGGATATAAGATGTTTACTGGATCAAATAATTCCTCTGATCCATAGGAGGCAGTATTGTATAAAAAAGGATTTAAGACATTCAACAGTCTTTTGTCTTTATGGAATTGGTTTTGAGGTAATTCCGATCTCAATTGGGCATACATCCCAAAGCTGTAACTGATAAAAAACGAAAAACTCAAAAAGGTCATAAGCAGCAGTATACTACCGATTTTAATTAAGTTAGTCCACGTTTGCTTTTGTTTCGTATGATTTTTTAAAAGTAAAATCAAAAAGATCAATAAAAATAAACCCGTGATAAAAAAGTGGGAAATGGATACATCGTCATAAAACTTAAAACGGTAAAATTCCGTGAATAGATTAACCTGGTCAATACCTTTAAATTTATAAAAACCGTAAAGAAAGTATCCCACATGAATTAACGCTAAAAATGCAACCGACTTTATTAAGAATTGTTTGAGTTTTTTATCCATTTTGTAACACAAATTAGGTTCAAATATAAATATTTCATTTTGAAGTTAATGCTGCGATATCTTTTATATATAATCTTCTCTTCGGTTTTAATTTACAGACTTATCTAACTTGATTTTATCATTCGAACATCAAAACAGCTTTAGGATAGTACTTGCTTGCTCAAAAATTTTTATGTTTTATAGTAAGATTTAAAACAGTAAAGAAAAATGTGCTACTTAATTTAAGTATTAATATAAAATTCAGTCAAAGCAGTTTTGGCAACAATTTGCTTTTAATTATGGGGTAGTAACTAAACGAATTGACAACATAAACTATTTAGATTGCTTTTATTTTGATGAAAGCAGTCTTTTTTATGGATTGTAATATAAAAATAAGCATAGAATGAACATTGAAATTTATTTTAAATATTATTTTAATAATTTTTGCCTTATTATCCTAACATTTCATTATTTATGAAAGCCTAGGAAAACTTATAAATCTTCTGTCGCTTTTCTTGCTTAGCTCTGCGGAAACTTATAAAGTTGCTACTTCTCTAAAAGATGTATTTAGTACACATCGATGTGTGAAAATAAATAATCCTTAAGATAAATGGTTGCGATAGACCGAAAATTCACATTTTCGGAAATTGAGAATCATCTTATTAAATAAGATGGCAATAACCATTAACTCGTATTTTGTTAATAATTACCTATACCCAAATACCATTTTGTTATGTTGTATTGCTCTAATGTTATTTTATAATTCTGAATTGTTAATATGAATTTTTTGTTAACATTTTTGGACTACTAGTTTTCTTGTTGTGATGATATTCGTAAGACAAAAACTATCGGATATGAAAAGAACATTATTATGCATTGGAGCTTTGCTCTTCGTGTCATCACTTAAAGCACAGGTGGGGATTGGTACGCAGACCCCGAGTAAGTCAGCTGAGCTGACTTTGTTTTCTAAAGATAAAGGATTTTTAATTCCTAATTTATCTTTAAAAGACACCAAGGATACTTCTACAATAGTCAATGGAAATGTAGAAAGCCTTTTGGTTTATGCCAATAAAAAACAAGGAGATATTGTCCCTGGATTTTATTATTGGAGTAATGGTAAATGGCTACGCGTGGTAGCTGATGTTGATGTACCAGCTTTGGTTATTAATAATTTTGAAGAAATCATTAATAACCAAATAGTCCAGAATCATTTATCAAATTTATTTGAAGGTTATGGTGGGAATGTTTTTTATGATGGAGTTAAATTTGAATTTATCAATCCATCTGGACAGCGACAATTACTAAATTTTGCGGATTTAATTAAAAGTTATGAAACAATAACTACATTAGTAAGTATAGGTAATGGCAAGTACAATTACAAATCAGAAAATGGTTCAGAGACCATCATCGATGTTCCTCTAGCGGTATCTCAAAATTTTGAGACTATCGTCAACAACAACTCGGAGACTGTCAAAAAAATCATTGAGCAAATCGTTTCAGAAGCCGAGGGAAATGTGACGTATAACGGCACGGACTTGGTGTACAAAGACGCTAAGGGTCAGGAACAACGCGTGGATTTATCAAGTTTGGTCAAAGCCAATGAAACCGTAACTACTCTAGTAGCTGGCGCCGATGGTAAATACACTTACCAATCGGAAGACGGTACGCAGACCATCATCGATGTTCCCCTAGCAGTATCTCAAAACTTTGAGACTATTGTCAACAAC
This sequence comes from Flavobacterium sp. HSC-61S13, assembly GCF_024171535.1. Taxonomy (GTDB): domain Bacteria; phylum Bacteroidota; class Bacteroidia; order Flavobacteriales; family Flavobacteriaceae; genus Flavobacterium. The sequence continues at coordinate 45,118 of NZ_JALJZV010000021.1, forward strand.
AACTCAGAAGCCGTTAAAAAAATCATCGAACAAATTGCTTCAGAAGTCGAAGGCAATGTTACTTACAACGGAACAAACCTAGTTTACAAAGACGCAAAAGGAATAGAACAAACAGTAGAGTTAGGATCTCTAGTTAAAGCCAATGAAACCGTTACAACTTTAGTAGCTGGCGCCGATGGTAAATACACTTACCTGTCGGAAGACGGTACGCAGACCATCATCGATGTTCCCCTAGCGGTATCTCAAAACTTTGAGACTATTGTCAACAACAACTCAGAAGCCGTTAAAAAAATCATAGAACAAATTGCTTCAGAAGTCGAAGGCAATGTTACTTACAACGGAACAAACCTAGTATACAAAGACGCAAAAGGAGTAGAACAAACAGTAGACTTAGGATCTCTAGTTAAAGCCAATGAAACCGTAACTACTCTAGTAGCTGGCGCCGATGGCAAATACACTTACCTGTCGGAAGACGGTACGCAGACCATCATCGATGTTCCCCTAGCGGTATCTCAAAACTTTGAGACTATCGTCAACAACAACTCGGAGACTGTCAAAAAAATCATCGAACAAATTGCTTCAGAAGTCGAAGGCAATGTTACTTACAACGGAACAAACCTAGTTTACAAAGACGCAAAAGGAATAGAACAAACAGTAGAGTTAGGATCTCTAGTTAAAGCCAACGAAACGATTACCACTTTAGTAGCTGGCGCCGATGGTAAATACACTTACCTGTCGGAAGACGGTACGCAGACCATCATCGATGTTCCCCTAGCGGTATCTCAAAACTTTGAGACTATTGTCAACAACAACTCAGAAGCCGTTAAAAAAATCATAGAACAAATTGCTTCAGAAGTCGAAGGCAATGTTACTTACAACGGAACAAACCTAGTATACAAAGACGCAAAAGGAGTAGAACAAACAGTAGACTTAGGATCTCTAGTTAAAGCCAATGAAACCGTAACTACTCTAGTAGCTGGCGCCGATGGCAAATACACTTACCTGTCGGAAGACAGTACGCAGACCATCATCGATGTTCCCCTAGCGGTATCTCAAAACTTTGAGACTATCGTCAACAACAACTCGGAGACTGTCAAAAAAATCATCGAGCAAATCGTCTCAGAAGCCGAGGGAAATGTGACGTACAACGGCACGGACTTGGTGTACAAAGACTCTAAGGGTCAGGAGCAACGCGTGGATTTATCAAGTTTGGTCAAAGCCAATGAAACCGTAACTACTTTAGTAGCTAGCGCCGATGGTAAATACACTTACCTGTCGGAAGACGGTACGCAGACCGTCATCGATGTTCCCCTAGCGGTATCTCAAAACTTTGAGACTATCGTCAACAACAACTCGGAGACTGTCAAAAAAATCATCGAGCAAATCGTCTCA
>NZ_JALJZV010000022.1 GCF_024171535.1 Flavobacterium sp. HSC-61S13
ATTCAACACTATAAACGCGCTGCTTCTTAATGACTTGAATATTTGCTTTCATATAAATTGATTTTTTAGGTCAACCTATATCAGGGACGTACACGTGATTCGTGACTCGACTCCCGACTCCCGATTTTCGACTTCCGATTTCTGATCACTAAAAAACCATCTTAACAATTTGATCCAATTCCTTGGTCTCTCCAAGTTTAAAAACCATTCCTTCACCGTAGTTTATGGGGATCTTAAAAATGTTTTCCAAGGGAATATCCAATAAATAGGCCCAGATGCAACGTACCACACCGGCGTGAGTAACCAAGGTGATTCTACGGGCTTTGTGGCCGCGTAACTCATCTATAAATAAAGAAACTCTTTTGTATAGTAACTCGAGACTTTCTCCTTCAGGTGTTTTTGCATAAACAAAATCGTCCATCCATTCTTGCAATTGTAAGGCGTTGATGTTATCCCATAATTGATTTTCCCAAGTGCCAAAATGCATTTCCATTAGAGAATTGTGATATTCAATTTTAGCTGCTGTGATATGTTGTGCTAAGATGCGGCAACGTTTTAGTGGGCTACTAAAAACCTGATCGAACTCGCTGGGTAATTTAGATTTAACCTGGTCTATATGTTGCAGGTAATCGTTGCTTAATGCTACATCGGATTGTCCGTAGCAACTTCCTTTTTCTACATCGACTTCGGTATGCCTTATAACATAAATTTCCATAACACTAAGTAACTTAAGAGAATAATAATTTCCGATAATTGCTCTACGGCGCCCAGACAATCGCCGGTATATCCGTCAATCCATTTGTTGAAATATCGTTGAGAAAAATAATAAACGGCTGCAAGGGGTAGTAGAATGAGAATAAATGGCCACTGGTAAATGGTCAATGCAAAAAGAGGAAGTAGTCCAAAGCTGTAAACACCGAGTACTTCTTTATAGGAATAGGCTTTTGCGATGGGTTTAGATTTGCTGCTTTCATCCTCTCTGGAATAGCTTGAGGTAAAGGTGATATTTATAGCAGTAAATCGGGCAAGCGTATGATAATTGATAAATAGTAGGGCTATTAGGAGCGGATTATCAGTTGTGATAATCAATATTTCGCTGAGTGCAAGAAATTTTAGAGCAAACAAAAAAATCAAGGCTACGGAACCGTAAGTCCCGATTCGGCTGTCCTTCATGATATCTAAAATGCGCGATTTGGTCCATCCGCCACCAAATCCATCAAACCCATCGGCGAATCCATCTTCATGAAACGCACCTGTGATAAAAACACCGGCTGCTAATGAAAGTAGCACAGCAATTTCGATGCTAAATACAAAGCTACATAAATAGTATACTAGAAACGACAAGCCTCCGACGATCCAACCAATTATTGGAAAATATCGGGTGGATTTATTGAGTAATTCCGGAGTATAACCCACCCATTTTGGACAGGGAATCCTCGTATAAAACATTAGAGCGGTAAAAAATATTTTCAATTCGGTTTTCATCAGTCGTTTTTAGTAGATACACCAGCGCTGTCGAAACTAGCCATTTCGTTTAAGAAATGAACCGCACTTTTGATTAGAGGATAGGCCACAGCGCAACCGGTACCTTCTCCAAGTCGCATACGTAAATTCACAAGCGGATCAGCTTTTAAAAACTCGAGTACATGCTGATGTCCAGATTCGTCAGATAAGTGACAGAAAATGGCGTTGTTTTTTATTTCGGGAATGAGGTGTACCGCGATTAAATAGGCTGCGGTAGTAATAAAACCATCGACCATAATCAGCATATTCTTTTTATAGGCACTAAGCATGGCACCGCATATTTGCGCTACTTCAAATCCTCCGTATGTTTGGAGTACCTCCATAGGGTCGTTAATCACTCCATGAAAGTTTTGACAATCTTTTAGAATACGCACTTTGTTGGCCAATTGATCGTTGTTGCTTGCAGTACCTTTTCCTGTACAGACTTCTAAGGGGAGATTACAAATACTACTCATAATCATCGCAGCGGAAGAGGTGTTTCCAATTCCCATTTCACCAAATCCAATGATGTTACAACCTGTATCAAAAATTTTAGTTACGATTTGATCGGCCTTATTGAAACAGAGATCCAATTGTTCGGCAGTCATGGCTTTCTCGATCAGAAAATTTCCTGTGCCCATTCCGACTTTGGCTGTGATTAAATCGGGATGTGGTTCAAAATCGAATTTTACACCAGCATCTACAATTTTGATATCAATATCGTTTTGACGGCCAAAAACATTAATAGCGGCTCCTTTACTTAAAAAATTCAGCACCATTTGATAAGTAACCTCTTGCGGATATGCACTAACACCTTCTTCGGCAATACCGTGATCACCTGCAAAAATCACAACAGTAGGCTTGTTTAAAATCGGAGTTAAGCTCTGCTGAACCAATCCGATCTGTAAAGCGACGTTTTCAAGTATCCCTAAAGAACCTAGGGGTTTTGTTTTCATATCGATTTTATGCTGTAAATCTTGTATCATGAAGTAATCAATTATTTGTGAAGTCAATCAGTTTGTATTTTTAAGCAATGAGTCGCTTTCTATTTGGACTTTTTAGACTAAATCTAAAGTTAGAATCTCTTTTTTAATGCAAATTTTAAAACTGCGGTAAATATAAGTGGAATTTTTGTTTCGACTATTTTATAAATCACAAAATACCGTGGAGTTTTCGACTACTAATCGATAAGCCGTAGTCATGTTATTTACGAAAAACTGCCGCTACTCGACGTTTTAAATGAGGAGTGGCGGCAGTTTTGTCTGTGTTTTTTGAATAAATTCTCAATTTTAGCGTAGAAGCCAACAAGAATATCGATGTTTTTAAATTGTAAAATGCTGATAACTTTTCGTTTAGCTTTTTTAATACAACTCTTGAAAATAAAAAAATAAAAACTTTAAAAAACAGCCTTAAAACCAATTCAAAGTCATAATATTGCAGTGTTGATTAAGTTTGTTATTTGATCAACGTTACTCCCTATGTCAGGCTTCCAATTCTGCTTAGGGAGATTTTTTTTGTGGTAAATCGAGCAATGAAAAACTTCAATTATATAACTCCATTTTATAAGCCTTTTTGGCTCTTTTTTTTGAACATCTCGAACTTTCTTAAGTTTTGTCAACAGTCTTAATTCAACTAAAAAAAATCTGATCCATACAGATAAAACCCTAAACGAATCTTTGTATTTAGAGCAAGGTAGGTATTTCAATTTTATCAGTTAGAAATAATTGAGGTTGTTGTTGTAGTTTGCGTTCAGCAAAACGGTTAAATTCCTTGATATACTCTTGTTGATTATGTGCGTCCAAACCGATCTGATCTTTCCATATCTCGTAGAATACAAAGGTATTTGGATCTTTGACTCCCTGATGTAGATCATATTGTATACAAGCGATTTCCTTTCTGGTTTCAGTAACCATTTTTTGCAAAAGTATCGAAACAGCGGATTGATGCTCTGGCTTTACCTGTATAATGGCAGTTAAATAAATGCTCATATTAATTCTTTTTGATTAATAAATTGATTTTGAAGGTGGTTGTCATATAAAATGCGGTAATTTTCTACGCGTTCAGCGGTCGCATTTTTTTCTAGATCGTGAAAGTGGAATCCATCAATTCTCGTTAATCCTGCGAATTGGTTCATCTTGTGGAAACCAAATAAAATACCGTCATCAACACTGTGTTGGTCAAAAAATTCGCCTTCTAAGGTGAATGCCGTTTCTGGAGCATTCCATGAAGAAGTAACCATATAACTTTTACCCGTCATTAATCCACCTGTTCCGTAATTGATATCTGGATTGGTTCTGCTTCGTCCATCACTAGCGTAAATACCGTTGTTATGACCAGCTGTGAAAACTTCATCTATATATTTTTTAAAGCGATTTGGCACTTGAAACCACCAAATCGGTGTATGATAGATAATGACATCGGCCCATTTGAATTTTTCTACTTCCAAATGCGCATCATAATCTTCATTGATATTGGTAGTCTGTACCTTAAAACCATTTCGAGATAGCGTTTCGCTAGTCCATTGTGTAAGACTATTATTAAAAAGTCCTCCTGAATGTGCGAAGGTTTGTCCGCCATTTATAATAAGTATATGTTTCATTGTATTATTTTGATTATTGATACTGCAAAGTTCTATAATATTTATAACTCATAAAAATAATTTAAATAATACATTTATATCATAATAATAATAGTTGTAAATTTATTTATAAAACCAGGCAATCATTTATAGTAACTCTTATGAAAATGCTACTGTCGGGATTATTTACCGGATAGATTTATTGTTTTTTACTGTAAAATTTTGTAAATTAATGGTATACGATAGGTTTGTATGAAAGAATTTCCAATTTAGAGCACATATTGCTAAGATTAAAATAATTTAAATCATACATTTGTATCATATAAATTATAGGTATGAGATGGAATTTAGAGTGGTTACGAACTTTTAAAGCGATATATGAAACGGGAACCTTATCGGCTGCTGCGCAGCAACTATTCATTTCACAACCGGGGGTGAGTTTGCATTTAAATTCGTTGGAATCCTATACGGGATATAAATTGTTTGATCGGTCAGCTCGAAAAATGGTTCCCACTGAAAAGGGGAAGATTTTATATAATTGTGTTTTTGAGCCCTTGAAAAAGATGGAAAATGCGGAACAGCATTTTCACAAGCGTTCGAAAGAGGAGCGAGCAACTATTAGTGTAGGAATGTGTTTTGAGACTTTTCAATATACTTTAGAGGAACATATAGCGAGTTTACCGTTTAACTTGATTATAAAATTTGGCGAATATCCTCAGATGCAGCAGGATTTGGATAACGGTCTTTTGGATTTGATTATCACACCGCAAATCGGAACCCAATTAAATTTAGAGTATCTGCCGTTTTCCAAAGAACGTATTGTATTAATTGCAGGTAACAATACCGATACTACCGAAATAGAAAGTTTGTTGACCTCTAATAAAATTAAGGAGGTATCTAATTTTCTCAAGCAGCAGCTTTGGTATAGTACGGCTGCGGATATGGATCATTTAAAAAACTTTTGGATGACACATTTTGGCGAGCATCCCGATTTCAGTCCGAATTATATTGTTCCCAATATCAGTTCTATCATTCGCTGTTTAAGTGATAATATCGGATTTTCTGTTGTTCCTGATTTTCTGTGTCGTGAGGCTATCATCGAAGGAAAAATAAAACTGATTTGGGAGGGTGTTGTTCCCTTGGAAAACACCCTTTACTTTGGTACTAGAAAGAAAACCATGTATCACAAAGAGATCGAGCAACTGGAAAAATTATTGAGAAATAAATGGGAGAATGTAGTAATATCTAATCCATAGAGAAACTTTTAGATACAAACTAATGATTGTTTTTAAGTTGTTGTTGTTGCATCCAGTTTTTGATTTGGGTTAAATCACGTTCAAGTTGGTCAATACGTTCGAGTTGTGCACTGTTTACTTTTTCTAGCTGTTCATTTTTTGAAGCTAATTCTTGTATGGAGTTAATTACAGGGCCAAGTAAATCATTATAGCGAACGCTTAACATCTGTTCTGCATCTTGAGTATCAACGACGATTCCAGCATTTTTATAATGAATGTCTTGAAGCGTTTGTACTAAGTCTTGAGCGATGATTCCCCATTCTTTGGTTTGGCTGTTGTTATTCTTACGAATATATTCCACGGGTTGAAGTCGATTTATAAAATCGAGACCGAGAGGAAGTGGTGCTATTGCGTCTTTATACCGTCGATCAGAAGTTACTGTAAACGGCACTTGACCGGCAATGGTGGTTATCGCTGTATTTCCCAACTGTATGGTGTTAGAAGTTAGAACTTCTGCTTGGCTACCTACAGCAACAGTATTGGTCAGATCGTACTTTATCGGACCGGATTGGTATCCTATAGCCGTATTGTTATTTCCTGATGTGATATACATCATACTTCTATAACCAATTGCTGTATTGTTGCTAGCATCTGAGCTTTTAGGTAAGGATTCAAAGCCAATGGAGACATTATTGTTGCCCGTAGTATTGGTCTGTAAGGCATTACTTCCCAAAACAGCATTGTATGAACCACTGTTGTTTGACGACATGCTTGAAGTACCTACTGCCGCATTATCATTACCGTTGTTTCGATTTAAACTATATGCTCCATTCGCTACGTTATTATTTCCAATGGAATTGGTAACTAGGGCTTCATGACCGCTGGCTGTGTTATTGCTACCGTTGGTATTGCCTTTCATCGCCGCTGAACCCAAGGCGGTATTTCGTGCGCCATTGTAATTATTGGAAAGGCTATTGGCTCCCAAAGCGACATTATCATGACCGACAACCAAACCTTGCGAATTTCCGTGAAGGCTGTTGTAGCCTATAGCCGTATTATAGCGACCGTTAAAACTACCCGCCATGGTGCCTTTGTAGGAATTGACCCCGTAAGAGGTGTTGAAAGTGGTTTGAGTTAATAATCCCGCATGAATGCCATTTCTCTTGAAAACCAGATCGCTATCATCGGTGGTGCCGATAAAATGCTCACCAGCAACGGTACCGCTATTACCACTTAGGCTCCATCCGTCTGTTGGCGCTACCGCGTCAAGTAACCGAACCCATTTTGCTGTAGTTTCATTCCAATAATAATAACCTGGTGTAATATCCGCTGTTGTCGCCGTATTGTAAACCATTAAGGAATGAGTGGGATTCGCTATAGTGGTCATATCATCGATGCTTTTAAGTGCTACACGCGATAAAAGAACCCCTTTATCTGTGAATTTTATCTCCAAAGCAGAAGATTTATCGGGTTGCAAGGTGCCGATTCCAATTTGTGCATAACTACCGTAACTAAAAATGCTAAAGATAAAGATCAAAAACCTGTTTTTCATAATATGACCATTTAGGAACAGCTTTCTCGTATTTAAGATTTAACTGAAATAACTGTTCTAATTTTTAAAAATATAAGCTCGATGAATAACTCAAATTTATATAATATTATTGTGTTTTAATAATTAATGTTGATATATTATCAATTAAATGACGTTTTTTAGCAATAAATTATTTTTGTTACTCTACTTATTTTAGGTTTTTATTGTATTTAGTATTTTTTTGTTTTAAATTTTAAGGTAGAAGTATTATCAGTTAACGCTTTATATGTTTTTACTGTATAAGTGCTTAACTTTTAGTTTTTTTTAAGGTAAATATCGATTGTTTAGCAATAAAAAAAGAGCGTCATCGGTAGTTGCTTTTTTTGTGTGAAACAACCGTTGAATGCAAAGTGAGATCATATTTGCTTAAAAATCAATAACGGCATCACTTAGTATTAAAAAAGACTGTCCTTTTAGACAGCCTTCTTTAGATTAGCGATACGTGTTAAGTTCTCTTGTAAAATGGAGTATTTATGCTATGTCGCTTGTAATATTTCTATATCTACTCTTATCGCAGATTAGACACATAGTTCATCAGTTGTTTTTTGCCTGTTTCAAAGGTAAAACTATCGTATACTATATAGAAGTTCACCTTATCTGTGCATCGTGGAAATAGTATTTTACCCGCTTCTACTTTTTGATCGTCAAAGCTAAAGGTTTTCAAGAGGGTTTTAATCTGTTGTGCGGTAAACAGACTCACTCGCGCTTGTTGTGTGATCACAGTTAATTTGTCCTTGTCAAAAGAGGCTGTTTTTTTTAAGTTTTTGACGAAACGATCAAAAGATATTTGGTCCATGGTTTGCGAATTGGAATTTCCGGATTCCCAAGATTCATTGCCGTAGGGGTTGTTCCATACATCGTCCCATTGATTAAAACCGTATTGTTGTCCCTTTACCGCATAACTATCGAGGAGGTATAGTCCGTAATTGCTGAAATAATCCAACACCAATCGGCTGTCGTTACGCACTTGAATTTGACTGCGATATTGCAGATAACCGTCTTCATAAATCGAGATAGACATACTTCCCGAATTCAGATCGAAAAATCGGAACTTTCCCGATTGATTGGTCATCGATTGCGTTCCTATTTCAACAGTAAATTGGCCTCCCTCTGGGATTCTTACAAAAACTTCGGCATACCCATAATTTTGATTCCACTGGTATCGCTTTTTTGTTTCTCGATTGCTTTTGTTGGAACGCGAAGACTGGCGATTCGATGAATTATCATATTGATCGCCGCGACTGGATGTGTTGCTGTTTGTGTTGGATCGGGTTGATGATTCTTGATATCGGGCTGTGGTAGTGCCGCTGATTTCATTTTTAAGCAATTCACCGGTTTTACCAGCTTCTTGACCAAACAAGATTGTGGCTGTAAATAGGGCTAAAAGAGTAATGGTTGTTTTCATGTTGTTATGGCTTAGTTCTAAAGGCATATTTCAGTAACCGTGCCAAAAAGAATCGATGGATATGAATTTAGTAAACGTTATTTTAGGTGGACAACTTAACTTTTTTAGAATGAACGTGATACTGTTTTTTTAAAATAGTAATATTAACAACTGCGGATTCACGAGTAGATCAGTTGATAATTGAAACGAGGTTTGTTTTGCTTATATAGTACTATTGTTATTTTAATGGGCAAGGGCATTTTTCAAGTTTATGGTTTTTTATAACTATAAGTTCGACCGCTAAAAAAACCTTATTTTTGCAGTATAAATTTTATGCTATTGCCATGTTTTCTGAAAACCTATTAAAACAGTTAGACTTTATAAGGGAAATTGATAAAGTCAAATACATTCAACGTAAAACCAAATTGTTCGACAGTGACAGGAACGAAAATGATGCCGAACACAGCTGGCATCTGGCACTGATGGCATTGGTATTAGCAGAACATGCGAATGAGCCGATTGACCTTTTAAAAGTAGTAAAAATGGTGTTGATCCACGATATCGTTGAAATAGATGCAGGAGATATTTTTATATATGATACCGCAAAGAATCACAGCAATACCGATGCAGAAAGAGCGGTTGCACAGCGAATTTTTGGATTGTTACCCAAAGCGCAAGCTGATGAAATGTTAGCCATTTGGGAAGAATTTGAAGCGGGTAAAACCGCCGAAGCTAAGTTTGCCAGAACCATGGATCGATTGGAGCCCTTATTGCAGAATACTTCTAACAATGGCGGAACCTGGAAAGAATTTGATGTCAGTTATGACAAAGTCATCGAAAAAAAGAAAGTCATGGCCGAGGGGTCTGAAGTGATTTGGGACTATGCGGAGCAATTGATAGAGCAAAGCGTTGAAAAGGGTATACTTAAGAAAAAGTAATTTTTTGGGATTGCAGTTTGCATAAATAAAAGTATTGATGAAAAAAGAAGAAAGCGAAGCGTCGAGTTGGTTGATGTGCGAGGATTGTTTGGGTCGTGGAAAAAAAAGTAGAAAGCTCAGTACTCGAGCTCGGCGCGACTATGCTTTGTTAGTTGCTGAATTTGAACGATCTAATAAACAGGGAATAGCACCTATCCGACCAACAGGACACCAATATCCCTGTGAAAGTTGTGGGGGATCGGGATTGCTTTATTCTTCACATTATCCGATACCTGATAGAGAGAACCAACCTCATGTTGCGATTATTGGTGGGGGAATAGGTGGCGTAGCTTTGGCAGTAGCCTGCTTGCATCGCGGTATTCCGTTTACACTTTATGAGCGCGATTACGATTTTGAGGCGCGATCGCAGGGTTATGGATTAACCTTACAACAGGCGAGTAAAGCCATCGAAGGTTTGGGACTTTTTTCTTTAAAAGACGGGGTTATTTCTACACGCCATTTGGTACATACAACAGATGGAAAAGTCATTGGAGAGTGGGGCGTTAGAAAATGGATGCAGTCTGAAAGCATAACTTCTGCAAAGCGAAGTAATGTTCACATTGCTCGACAATCTTTGCGGTTGGCACTATTGGAACAGCTCGGTGGGCAGCAGATGGTCAAGTGGGGGCATCAATTAATTGATATAAAGCAAACGGACGGAGCGGGAGTAGACTTGTCATTTCGCGTAAATGGAGTTTTGCAACAAGCCAAAGCTGACTTGGTTGTTGGTGCCGATGGTATCCGCAGTTCGGTACGTCGATTGTTGATCGACGAGCAAATTAACCCATTGCGTTATTTGGGATGTATCGTGATATTGGGTATTTGTCCTTTAGCGGCTTTAGAAGGATTGCAAAGTACTTTACTCGATTCGGCTACGGTATTTCAAACCGCCAATGGCAACGAGCGCATCTATATGATGCCTTATACCAAAGACAGCATCATGTGGCAATTGAGTTTTCCGATGGATGAAGCAGAGGCGAAAATCCTTAGTGCTCAGGGGCCACAAGCATTAAAGGATGAAGCCTGTCACAGGACACCTTGGCACGATCCCATCACTCAGATTTTAGCGGCAACAGATCCGGCTCAGGTTTCAGGCTATCCTGTTTACGATAGAGAACTCTTACAGCCCGAGGACTTAGTCCATGCTGGAGCAGTAACGCTCATTGGCGATGCAGCACATCCGATGAGCCCATTTAAGGGGCAGGGTGCCAATCAGGCCTTAATAGATGCCTTGATGTTGGCACGCGGTATATCTAAGGGGTGTGGATTTTTTAATCCGTGGAGACAACAAGGACTAAGAAAAAGTGTGTTGTCCGAGTTTGAATCTAACATGTTAGAACGCAGTGCTGTTAAGGTACAAGACTCCGCCGCCGCTGCCGAATTTCTACATTCTGAAACCGTGCTCTTCGAAGGCGATGAACCCAGAGGACGCTGTTTAAAGTCGACTACGAACAATGATTAATGTTGAAGTGCTAATGCTGTCAGTGAAGTTGCTGTTTGAACAAAATAGTCGGGACAAATCTTTTAAAACATTCCGACAACATACCATTTTATTATAATTAATAGCGCATTAGATATTCGTTCGTTCGAGCGTTAATCTGAAATTAATAGTTGATCTTTAGTGTTATAATTCGTAAAAATTATGGATGAATAAAGGAGCTGATCGAATGAATAAAAAGCGAAAAACAGCGTAAATATTTGACTGAAATTAGAAGGTACTAGATAACTTTTTATGTCTAATTCTATTTTTATCATTTTTATTGTAGTTTATATTAATTTGTAAGTAGTTGATAGTGTTTGTTTTGAAAAATAATTTAATTTATTTTTGGAAGTATAAAATATTATTATATACATTTGTCCCACTTATGAAAAACATTTCACAAAATAATACGTGGTGGTGGCTAACTAAATCTTTCGGATTGAGTTGGTAAACGCTATTATATTATTTTGTATCTAAAATAACTATTAGAAGCCCGCTGGATCCAGCGGGCTTTTTTTGTGCCCAAAATTTCCATTTCATTTTATAATCTTTTAAATCAATTTCATGATTTATACTTTCAAAACCCTTGTAAAAAAGGGACTTAGCGATACGAACACGCCTGTAGAGTTGTATTTAAAATTGCGCGATCAGTTTCAAAACTGCTTTTTATTAGAGAGTTCAGAATACAAAAGCAGAGAAAATAGCTACTCTTACATCTGTTTACAACCGCTAGCATCGTTTATTGCAGAGCGGGATAGTACAAGCATACAATATCCAGATGGGCGTAAAGATGTTTTGGATAATAGCAAAATCGACCTCGCGGGTGAATTGAATGCATTCGCCAAATCATTTGATACTGTTGATTTAAATTTAGGTTTTGTAAACAACGGATTGTTTGGTTATACTTCCTATGATGCGATTCCTTTTTTTGAAGATATATCCTTTGAGAATAAATCGTTTAAATTGCCGCTATTGCAATATCACTTCTTTCGATTTCTTATCGTTTTTAATCATTTTAACAACGAAATTTTTCTTCTAGAACATTTACAAGAAGGCGAATCATCTCAACTGAATCATATTAGTGAGCTGATTTCAAAACGCGCAATCACTCCTTTTGACTTTAGTGCTGAAGCGGTAGAAAGCTCGAATTTCACGGATCCCGATTTTCTAAAAGCGATAGCTAGAGGTATTGAACATTGTTATCTGGGAGATGTTTTTCAAGTGGTGCTGTCGCGTAAATTTCGCAGGAAATTTAAAGGTGATGAATTCAATGTTTACCGCGCTTTGCGCTCTATAAATCCATCGGCTTATCTGTTCTATTTCGACTACGGCGATTTTAAGATCTTTGGTTCCTCACCTGAGGCACAATTAACCATTCACAACAATACGGCTGTCATTCACCCCATTGCCGGTACTTTTAGACGTAGTGGTGATGCTGCAGTAGATCAGCAGTTAGCGATTCAACTCCGTGAAGACGTCAAAGAAAATGCCGAACATATTATGCTGGTTGATTTGGCGCGAAATGATTTGAGTAAAAACAGCCAAAGGGTAAAAGTAGACGCCTTTAAAGAGGTGGAATTTTACTCTCATGTCATACACTTGGTTTCTAAAGTAAGCGCACAATTGAATCCGGGATTTAATCCTATTCGAATCTTTGGCGATACGTATCCTGCGGGCACTTTATCGGGAGCACCCAAACACAAAGCCATGCAAATTATCGATGCCAATGAACCGGAAAGCAGAGGGTTTTATGGTGGAGCAGTTGGATTAATTGGATTTAATGGATCGTTTAATCACGCCATTTTTATTCGATCGTTTTTAAGCCAACATCATGTTCTGACCTATCAGGCAGGATGTGGCGTAGTAGCCAAATCCAATGCTGAAAGCGAATTAGAAGAAGTTAATAATAAATTAATGGCTTTGCGCAAGGCTATTGAACTAGCAAATACCCTTTAGTTATGAAAATTTTAGTCATAGACAATTACGATTCGTTTGTATATAATCTGGTTCATATTTTATATAACCTCGGCTTAGAAGACATCGTAGTTTGTAAAAACGATAATATTGATTTGACAACCATCAACCAATTTGATAAAATCTTATTATCTCCAGGACCTGGTGTTCCAAAAGATGCCGGATTGATGCCTGAAATCATCAAGCGGTTTGGACCTTCAAAAAGCATCTTAGGCATCTGTCTGGGGCATCAGGCTATAGCTGAGAGCTTTGGTGTTAAACTCATCAATTTGCAAACCCCCTTACACGGTATTTCTTCCCAGTTGACCATTATCCATCCAGATTATTTATTTGAGGGAATTTCTTCGGGTATTAAAATCGGACATTATCATTCTTGGATCGTAGAAAATCAATTGCCACGCGAACTCGAAGTACTCGCCTTAGATGAGAGCGGTCATATTATGGCGATCAAGCATCGACAATATGATTTGAGGGGATTACAGTTTCATCCCGAATCCGTGTTGACTGAAATGGGCGTAAAAATGATAGCAAACTGGATAGGGGGATCTCAAATGGAGTCCAATGAATTTAAAGAAAAACAAAAATGAGAGACGTATTAGAACATTTATACCAGCATAAAACCTTTACAAAGAGTGAAGCCAAAGCGGTATTGACCAGCATTGCAACGGGGGTGTATGATTCCAATCAGATAGCCTCTTTTGTAACCACATTTATCATGCGGAACATCACCTTAGACGAACTCAGCGGGTTTCGAGAAGCGTTAATTTCATTGAGCCATACCGTCGATTTATCCTTTTGTAATCCGATGGATGTTTGCGGTACTGGAGGCGATGGTAAGAACACCTTTAATATTTCTACTCTAACTTCATTTGTCGTTGCGGGGGCAGGAATAGCAGTTGCAAAACACGGTAATTATGGTGTATCATCCATTTCGGGTTCATCCAATGTATTAGAATTTTTGGGAGTTCAATTCCAAACGAATGAAGTGCTTTTAAAAAAGCAGTTGGAGGAAGCGAACATCTGTTTTTTACACGCGCCCTTGTTTCATCCGGCACTGCAAGTAGTAGCGCCAATTCGAAAAGCATTGGGTGTAAAAACCTTTTTTAATATGCTGGGGCCCTTGGTTAATCCAGCTCAACCAAAAGTTCAAATGACAGGGGTTTTTAATCCGGAACTCGCGCGGATGTATCAGTACCTCTTTCAACAAGAAGATGTTCAATACTGTATTGTGCATGCTCTAGATGGGTATGATGAGATTACCTTAACAGCAAACACCAAGCTATTCAATAACCAAGGTGAACATATCATAAAACCCGAACAATTCGGATTCGACCCGTGTTTACCAGCCACATTATACGGTGGGAATACCGTTAGTGAAGCCGCCCATATTTTTATGAATATTATAGAAGGGAATGGAACAGTAGCCCAAAACCAGGTAGTACTCGCCAATGCGGCTACGGCTATTAAAACCTATTACCCCTCCAAATCCTATGAAGAGGCAATGGCTATGGCAACAGCGTCTTTGTTTGGATTAAAGGCCAAAAAAGCATTCACCACCTTAAGAGCAATACAATGAAAATATTAGAGACGATCAAACAGCAAAAAATTATAGAAGTTCGCGAACGCCGAAGTCTATACCCTATAAAATTATTAGAGCAAAGTAGGTACTTTGAAACAGCTTGTGTTTCATTAAAAGGGTATATCCACAGTGAAAAGCATCAGGGGATTATAGCGGAGTTTAAAAGAAAATCACCGTCAAAGGGAAATATTAATGTTTATGCCGATGTGGAGAAGATCAGTTTGGGTTATATGCAGGCTGGGGCCTCAGCCTTATCTGTTTTAACCGATGAAACCTTTTTTGGAGCAAAAAAACAGGATTTGCCTACGGCTAGAAAACTGAATTATTGTCCGATACTGCGAAAGGACTTTATCATTGACGAATACCAGTTAATCGAATCAAAAGCCATGGGAGCCGACACCATTTTGTTGATTGCCAAAATACTTACCCCAGCACAAATTGCCCAATTCACCACTTTGGCTCATCAATTAGGTATGGAAGTACTTTTGGAAATACACACCGAAACGGAGATTTTAGACAATATCCATACCCATGCGGATTTGGTAGGGATCAACAACCGCAACCTAAACAGCTTTGAAGTAGATGTTGAAAACAGCATCCGTTTGGCGGGTTTATTACCTGAGGGTGTTGTAAAAATTGCCGAAAGTGGATTGGAATCGGCTGCTGTGATTAAAACCCTTAAAAACAACGGTTTTTCAGGGTTTTTAATCGGAGAGTACTTTATGAAAACCGCTGATCCTGCGGCCAAATGTGCCGCATTAATAAAAGAATTACGACTGTGAAAATTAAGATCTGTGGAATGAAATATCTCGAAAATATTCGAGAAATCACCGCGCTAAGACCCGATTATTTAGGTTTTATCTTTTACGAGCAATCGCCGCGATTTGTAGGGGAGGATTTTGAAATTTTAGCATTGGAGGACTCTCAGAATCCCATAGAGAAAACGGCTGTTTTTGTCAACCAATCCAATGAGGTTATGGTAGCGAAACTCATGCAATACGGTATTAAAACCGTTCAGTTGCACGGCGGGGAATCCACACAACAGTGCCGGACTTTAAAACAAAAGGGATATACCGTTATAAAGGCATTTTCTATAGGTGCATATTTCGATTTCTCGACGTTAAAGGATTATGAGAAGGTCGTTGATTATTTCCTCTTTGATACACAGAGTATCGGTTATGGTGGTAGCGGTATTTCATTTAATTGGGATCTTTTACAGCAGTACCAATTGTCAACAGCTTTCTTTTTAAGCGGGGGCTTGGGACTGCATAATGTACAACAGCTTTTAGCGGTGAAACACCCTATGCTTTACGGATATGACTTTAACAGCAGTTTGGAAAGTGAACCCGGATTAAAAGACCGGGAACTCGTTCAATCAATAATAAAAATAATAAAGAAAAATGAGCGCATTTAGCCCTGATAGCAATGGATTTTATGGTGAATTTGGCGGAGCCTTTATTCCCGAAATGCTTTATCCAAACGTATTGGAACTGCAACAAAATTATAAGATAATTATCGATTCTAAAGATTTTCAAGAGGAGTTTCGCTCCTTATTGCGGGATTATGTGGGGCGACCTACACCCTTATATTTTTCAAAAAATCTCTCTGAAATGTTTCAAGCAAATATTTATCTAAAGCGGGAAGATTTAACACATACGGGAGCACATAAAATCAACAATACCATTGGACAGATACTCTTGGCAAAACGGTTGAATAAAAAACAAATCATTGCCGAAACCGGTGCGGGACAACACGGGGTCGCCGTGGCCACAACTTGTGCGTTGATGAATATGGAATGCACTATTTATATGGGTGAAATCGATATACAGCGGCAAAGGCCTAATGTCGAAAAAATGAAGATGCTCGGTGCTAAAATCGCTCCGGTTACCAGTGGAAGTAAAACCCTAAAAGACGCGACCAATGAAGCGATCAGACAATGGATCAACAACCCTGTTGATACGCATTACATCATTGGATCTGTAGTTGGACCCCACCCATATCCAGATATGGTATCGATTTTCCAATCGGTGATTAGCGAGGAAATCAGAATACAACTCAAGGACAAAACCGGGCGGGAGCAGCCCGATTGCATCATTGCTTGTTTGGGAGGGGGAAGTAATGCTATGGGGGCATTTTATCATTTTATAGGCGACAAAAAAACCCGACTTATCGCTGTTGAAGCAGGAGGAAAGGGAATTTATAGCGGTAAAACTGCGGCGACAATTGCTTTGGGTAAAAAGGGCATTATTCACGGAAGTAAAACCTATTTAATACAAACAGACGACGGACAGATTGTTGAGCCACATTCTATTTCAGCGGGTTTAGATTATCCGGGTATAGGTCCGGCTCATTCGTTCCTACACGATGCGGGTTTGTCAGAAGTGGTCCATGTTACGGATGACGAGGCTATGGCTGCGGGTTTAATGCTTTCGCAGAGAGAGGGAATCATACCGGCTTTGGAGTCGGCACACGCCTTGGCGTATTTACACAAGCTGCAATTTAAAAAAGATGATGTGGTGGTCGTCAACTTATCGGGTAGAGGAGATAAAGACTTATTAACTTATAAGAAATACTTGGGATTATGAAAAACAGAATTACAGCATTGTTTGAGAGTAAAAAAGAAAACATCCTCTCGATTTATATGACGGCGGGTTATCCGCTATTAGAGGATACTTTAAGTGTAGTCAAAGAATTGGATCGCGCTGGAGTGGATATGATAGAAATTGGATTTCCATTTTCAGATCCTTTGGCGGATGGACCGGTCATACAACAGAGCAGCGAAATCGCGATTGCGAATGGGATGAGTCTCAAAGTCCTATTTGAACAACTTAAGGAATTGAGAACGCTAACGCAATTACCCGTTTTATTAATGGGGTATCTAAATCCGGTGTTGCAATTTGGAGCAGAAGAATTTATAGCCAAGTGTGCGGAGGTGGGTATAGACGGTATCATTATTCCCGATATGCCTTTTGGATATTTCGAATCTAATTTACAGCAAAGTTGCAAGGATAAAGGAGTTTCTAATATCTTACTGCTAACTCCACAAACGGAGATTAAGAGAATACGTGAAATTGATCACCATGCTACGGGTTTTATTTATATGGTTTCGTCAAATAGTGTTACAGGAGGCACTAATACCAATCAATTAAACACGACCTATTTGGAGCGCACCCAAAAGTTGCAACTCAAAAATCCTTTGCTTACGGGATTCGGTATTCACGATGCTCTGAGCTTTAAAAGTGCAGCTCAGTTCAGTCGTGGTTGTATTATTGGAAGTGCCTTTGTCAAACACCTTACTGAAAACGGTATTACATCAGTTGGTATAAGTCAATTTATTAAAGAATTTCGACCATGATAATTCAATTAGAAAAAAATGTAAGTACAGAACAGCGCAATCGTTTGGCGGCTTTATTATCACAGCATCAGATAAAAGTTACGCCGGTAACTACAAGCGACAATACTTACCTGGTGGCAGTCTTGAGCTCCGATATAGATATTCGAGTTGTTGGCAATTTACCGGGCGTACTCGACGTACATCGAGTAACGGATAGTTATAAACTCGTTTCGAGAAAATGGAAGGTCGACCCCACTGAAATTAAGTTGGGCGATGGAGTGTGTATTGGTGAAAACGACTTTTCAGTAATTGCAGGACCTTGCTCTATTGAAAGTGAGCAGCAGATTGATCAAATCGTACAGCATTTGGTTAAAAACAACGTCAAAATCATGCGTGGAGGTGTTTACAAACCACGTAGTTCTCCTTATGCCTTTAGAGGTTTGGGCATAGCTGGATTAAAACTGTTTCACGCTAGTTGTCAGGCGCACAACATCAAGATCATCTCCGAAGTTATGCAGGTTTCACAAATTGATGATATGATCGATTATGTCGATGTATTTCAGGTGGGAGCTAGAAATGCGCAGAATTTTAACTTGTTAGATGCGCTGGGAAGGACCGCCAAACCGGTGATGCTCAAAAGGGGGATTTCGGGTACTATAGACGAGTTGTTACAGTCCGCAGAATATGTTTTCTCGGCGGGAAATGAGAAAATCATACTCTGTGAGCGCGGGATTAGAACATTTGAAAATGCCTATCGCAACACCTTTGACATCAATGCGATTCCCATCTTAAAAGAAAAGAGTCATTTGCCGGTCATTGCTGATCCATCGCATGGTATTGGTATCAGAAGTCACGTCAGTAAAATTGCCTTAGCGGCGATGGTTGCAGGAGCCGATGGTGTGATGACTGAGATCCATTACGAACCGGAAAAAGCACTTTCTGACGGGCAACAAACGTTGAATTTTGAAGAGTTTGATCAGTTGGTGACGCAAATTAATAAATTAAAAACAGCTATGCTTAAATAAGTTTGATAGAGATGTAACCGTACTTACAGTTAAATGATAAGACAGTTTATGAATTGTAACTTACTTCGGTGATGAATTGGATTGATGAGGTGGTCTAAGGGACGGTGCGAATGAGACTATACCCGATACCTTGTTGTGGTTTCGTGGTATATAATAGAATTCGCACCTTGGCGAGAGCCTAAAAGATGAGGAGGGACTCACAAGCTGTCGCCCAAAATACGGCTACACTTTTTACAACGAATTTGTTTAAAAGGTAATCCAATCCAAGCAAAGTAATAGCTCGATTATAAAATTCAATAGGTAGTATCCAATTTTTATCATGTGGGATTTTTATTAAATTATTGATTTATAAGAATTAAGGTAAAATGTAGTCCGTTGATTTTATGATTTTTTCTCTAATTTGTCAAGTATTTCTTGTTCCCATTTGTTGAGCGGACGGATATTTCTATCCTTCCAAAATTCAGTACTGTAGTTGCTTTTCTGTTTGTATAAATCACCTTTATACGGTTTTTCTTTGGGGATTTCCACATTTTTATATACTTGGTCAACCATAACTTCTTGGATGGTCTTCACTTGATGATTCTTGATTAATTTGCTCGTTATCGCAAAATCCATCAAATGGGATCTGTAAAATAAGTGATAGTGTTCGTCATCGATAAAAACAACATAGTTATTTATTTGTTGGATTTGGATTTTAAAAAACAAGAGTTTCAATATTTTAATTTTGTCGATATATTTATCGGCTAACTCATATTTATACTCTAATACTTTGGTTTGCGATTCATCGAAGACGATGTAGCCCTGAAAGACCAACCAATCTGTCAATCCATCTTTGGGTTCAAAGGTGACTATAATCTTCGATTTGTTGCCCGTCTCAGTTTTCTGTTGAACCGTGTAGTCATAGTTTTTGTTGTCCTTTAATATGTCCAGTAATTCAGTGATGTTTTTTTTAATAATTAATACATCTCTGATATCCATGCCGAAAGCGTTTAGTATTTCGTCCGTATCTGCATCTCGATCGATTTCCTCAGTACTCGTAAATACCCGATGCTCCAAGACAGCGGTATACGGCCTTTTGTTGGGGTGATTAACGTAAAAATCTACAATTCCATCCGCAAGATTTGTTTTTTCGTTATTGACCCTATTAAATTGGCGTATATAGGTTTTGTATAAATCTCCTTTGTCCATTGTTTTTAAAGCATTCCTAAAGGCTAGAGCAAAAACATCGCTTAAAGGTTTCTTGAAAATCAGTATTTCGTTTAATTGTGTATCGGAAAGTGGCATCCTCACAATCATATTTGCTGTGGACTGTTGCTCTTGTGATTGATATTGAATATGGCTAAAATATAAGGGCTCGCTCTCGCTTTCCGCCACCATGGTAAAGGCGCCATCTTCATTAGTGATTGTATGACTCTTGTTGTTGGTAATCAAGACCCCAAAAATGCCTTTCCCATCGTTCTGATCGACTACTTTTCCACTTATTTTATAAGTTTGGGCATTGGCTTGCAAGGGAAAGAAAATAACTAGTAGAATATAACAGTAATTAATGTAATTTTTTATTCTCATGTTCGGAAAGATTAGGGAAATAGTGATGTATTTGGTCTGTAGTTCAATCTTATACAATCGTTAATCTTCTTGATTTACAGTTTGAATTTCAGTAATTATAAGCTGTTTTTTTCGTTCGAGTATTAATGTGTAAATCATATAAAGAAAAGGAAAAACCATCAGGATCAAGGCGTATGGAAAGTGGAGCGTTTTGTTTAAAATAAAGTCAAGAATTAAAATACAAAAGCCGCTATAAAAGAAATACGACCAGTTTTTAGTAGAAACTGGATTGAGATCTACGGCTAATTTTTTATTTTCATCGGCTGTTATAGCTGTCGAAAACACCGGACTGCTACACCAATCTATAGTGGCCTGCAGTTGATGCGTACCAGCCGCATCGGTTATAAACGCTTTAGTTTCTCCATTACCAAGGGTACCGAGTAGTTTGCCATCTAAAAATATCTTATAATTTCTAAACCTGTTGGTAGCTCTATGGGGTCGTTTGATGGTAATCGTTGCCATGTGTACAATTATAAATTATTACACAAAACTAGGATGAAATAAAGGGCCAAAATTGTAAAACTGGGACATTTTAACTACACTTCTAAAAAATGCCAATATAAATCTTCGTTGCCTATTTGAATTATTTTGGGCAGCAGTGTTTTGGGGGATTCTTCGGTAATACTCTTAAAGTGTTTGATAAAATGCGACTGGTCGTAATACATACTATATAAAGCGACATCGGTTAGATTGACCAATTCTTTGTGTTGAAGCGCATAATTAAGTGAATTTCGAAACATCACTACTCTTTTGTATTCCTCTATCGTTGTACAGCTGTGTTTTTTAAACAAGCGCAGTAGGGTTTTTCTGCTGACTGCTGTGAGTGGCTCTAGTTCCTCAACCTTTATGGTGCCGTTGGATAATATAATCTCCTTAATGGCTTTTTGAAGGGTGTTTTCTTGAAACGGACGATAGACAGCTAGTAAGGCAGTTTCCAGTATTTCTAACTGCTCATGCACAGCTAGCGCCTTGTTCAGTGAGGCGATCTTAGAATTAAAAATTTCATTTAAAGCTACTTCTTGAAAAGATTGATTTATCCATTGATTCAAGGGCTTATCAATAAAATGATTGATTCCCATCGGATAAAATACGACACCTATTTTGTAAAAAGCACCTTGTATATCAACCTGAATTTTATTATTTACATTAATGGTATACAATAGGGTGGTTTTGTTTTCATCTGACGAAGTACGCACTTGTGAATTTAATTTATCAGAGGTTATGACGATGTCATTGCCCTTGTAAATAGTCAAAGCATGTAAGTAATTTGGATAGAAATAAAACGATTCCCTATGCATTTCGTTACTGGATGCATGGAAATAATAGTATGCAATATGTTTTTTTAATAGCTCGTTTGTGGGCTTTCGAGTAATTAAATAATTGTTTTTCTCCATGGACGAAAGATATGAATTATTAGCACAATAGCGTCCTACACTTTTTTTCAATAGGTTACAGTTAGTCAAATTGCTTGCATTTTCGTTTTACTGTTTTGAAATGTCTTGTCGTGTAGTTGATTTAAACTAGAGATTTGCAGTTGACTGGTAAATTACAAAATTAGTTGTAGATGAATTATTGATCATCAGCTGCCAGGGATGAGTCTGTTTTAGGAATTTCCTATTAATGCTAATGGATTTCAGACTTTGTAAAATTCATTATAAAGTGTTGATTTAGTTGGGATTAATGTAAATGTGTTGTTTGTAATATTTATTTGTATTTTTGAAAGAAAAAACAATGAATATTATCTTTTTCGTTTTTGGAACTAATATTAGTTATTATCAACAAGTGTTTTTCTCAATATACACAGTCTTAGCTAATAAGGATGAAACTGACGATATTATTGTAATAGCAGAAGATCCTACTCTTTTTAAACAACTTGGCGATCGTGTCAAAGTTATTCCAATCGATACAAAAATGATTTCGGATTGGAAAGGAGATTATGATTATTTTTTTAGAGTAAAAATCAAAGCCCTCGAATATATATCCCAAGAATACCCCGATAAACACATCTTATATCTCGATGGCGATACTTTTGTTTATCAGCCGTTGAGTATTATAAAGGCGGGATTGGCTAAAGGACATAATTTCTTACACCTCAATGAAGGAACTTTACCAACTTTAAAAACAAAAACCGAAAAAAAGTTATGGGAGCAAATCAAGTATAAAAAATTTGCGGATATCCTGATCGATGAAAATACCACGATGTGGAATTCTGGTGTTATTGGTATATCCACTCAAAATTTTGCAACCATTCCTCTGGCTCTGCAAATTACTGATGAGATGTGTGCGGCCAAGGTGACTTGTTTTACCATGGAACAATTGTCGTTTGGAATCGCGAGTAATCAATTGTCTACGGTAAAAGCTGCCGATCATATCGTAGGCCACTATTGGGGAAATAAGGACCAATGGAATAGTCTAATTTCAATATGGATCAGTAAATCCTTAATGACAAATTTAACGGAAGAAGAGATGATCGAATCAGCAAGGAAATTTCCATTTGTGGAAATCCCTTTTTACGTAAAGACATCCAATACCTACAAGCGATTGTCTAAAAGACTTCAAAGTGTTTTCAAAACGAAAAACGCCTGTTATATCAATAGTTAGTGCTTATAAAAATATCGAATTTTCACACTGGTAGCTGTAAAGTGTTATTGATTCTACAGTGATTTAGTTTGTAAAACAACGAGGAACTTCAATGAAGTTGCTCGTTGTTTTTGTTTTATAGTGTTTTATACTTTTCATTTTTTTTACGCAAGGCTCGACAGTTGACGCCAACTTGAATAGATAAATCACTATGCAAGTAAATAGCGCCTTTACGTAATTGAAAATCCTGCCGCTTCAGGTTTTTGGCGGTATTGATAAATGATTATTTTACGTTTAGTAAAAAGCAATTTCATCTTTCGTTCTGATTCTCGAATTAAAATTCAGACTCTTGCGGTAGGTTTCCACAGAAATATGACCGTTTTCCATTTCTATTTGCAATAGGTTTTCCAGATAAAGGTATAACGTTAGATTTAGGCTCATATCGAAGCGTTTTTGTTCGAGAAAATCGTGTAGTATCAGGATCAACTCATCGTTATAATAGGCTTTGGATTGTGTGGTGGTACATTCGGCATCTCGAATCAAAACCGCTACGGACAACAAATGACGATTGTCGACAAAAAAATAAGTGAGCTGGTCTATTTCTCCTTCATTGAGATTCTTTAAGTAGCTCTTAATACAGTAGAGTAGGTGTTTGTTGAAGGAGGGAGGAAGTGAATCAGTTAACGAACTTATAAAAGCTTTTGACAATAGAATGGGACTTTGTTTAGCATCGACAAACGGCTTGCCGGTAAGTATGCAGTTAATCAGCGGAAGCAGTACGGTGTAAAATTCTTTCGTTTTCATAAGCTGGGGAGTATGAAGAGTGAAAGCATAGCGTCGTTTTCCGTTGGTTTAAATCCTAAAGTGGAGATGGAGTCATAAGTTGCTGTTGTAACAGACAGGGTCGTTAAAATCGCATAAAAAAGGGGAGTGGTGTTGGTTGGGGTTTTCATCGTGCCGGTTTTTTAAGGTTAAAAAAGGCGTGAAGCTAAAGTCAATCGGCACAGAGGTACCGCGAAGAACCCAACAACCAGAAAGACTTAGCCCACGCCAATAGTTGGCACGAGCGTAAGTCTATCGAAATTATGGTTGTTTAGGAAAAATTCGCGGTTTCTCTGTTACCAAATTCGACAGCTTACGCTTGATCGTAATATTTTCTAAACCAAATATAAATATTTCTGGTTCCATACCCAAAATGAGCTAAAAATAATTGTGTTAAAGTTTTGGTAGTGAGTTGGTTGTTTGGAAGTGTCTTGGTGATTCTGAAGAACTGTTTGTCGTCGTTTTTTATTCTTGGAGGCTGAAAAGATTCTAATTGGGTACTAGTTATGAATTTCTTTTAGCTATCGGGTTTATTGGTGTCGGAGGAAGAGGGATTTACACTTTCTTCTGTATGCTTAATAAATAGGGCTGTTGACTTTTTGGGATTGTTGTGAGCACCTAATTAGGAAAGTTTTAAACTATGATTGGAATCTCCTGACTTACCAATTAATTATTGATTTTGAGGCAAAAGTGAATTTTCAATTTATTTACGGGAGTTTTGGGGAGATTGTGCATAATAGAAAAAGTATTGACGTATAGAAAAATAGAGTAGTTTAACTCTAACTTAACCCCGAATTTTGTCTATACAATTTTATCCGCAGATTATATAATTATATCATTTTCAGGAGACAATGACTATTAATTGGTATATTAACTAAACTTACCTCTACAAATGTTGCTTCGTGAATTTTATTCGCACAATTTTTGCCATTATATATTTCACCAGTTATATGATTACAATCAACATAATTTTCGTTACAAATGTTACAAATCGATTTTTCAGCAATTCCTGTCACGCTTGCACCTTTAATTTTACCACTTTTAATTTTTCTTTTTATAGTTTTATCCAAGATCTTACTTTCTTCGATTTCTAATTCTTCATCAGAAACTTTTAATCTTCCCCATCCAATAATATGAGGTTTATGTTCTATAAAAATTGGTGTTGGTAAATCTGGATAAGGACTTATTATCGAGAAGCACTTTTGAAAAGTTTCTTTTTTCTTGTTCGATTTTTTCTTTTTGTCTAAAATTTCACTTTTTGTAACTTTCTTATTATTTAGATTAACAGCTTCATTAATAGTTTGGTTAATAATGATTATGTTTTTTCTATTTTCATCAGTTTGACTCCATTTGTCAATACTCGTTTGAATGTAGTTACTTGCAATGTTAAATATTATACTTGTGGGAATTCCTGCTAAAAAAGCATAAAGAGGATCACTAAAGAACTCATGAATACCTTTTTTAAATAAATACTGAATTGGCTGATTATTTTCTGGTCTTACGATGATTTCGTAACCATTGCTTCTTAATTCTTTAATCAATTCTAATGTTCCTTTTGTAACTAATTTTTTGTCTGGAAATTTTGATGAATATGGATTAAATGAATCAATTGAAATTGTCTTTTCCATTATTAATGAGTGATTTTAGAATAATTTATATATACAATTTAGACAAAACCCAACGATTCTGCTAAACCCCTTGTTAATGACTGGCATTTTTTCCGACTTCTCGCACATTTTTATTCTCTTTATTTTGGTTTATATAATCAACAACAATTTTTCCAAATTCAGAATTTCTATCGTTGATTTGAACATATAATGTATCTATTACTCTTGTCAAAGCCATCAAAGCCCAAGTAGCAGCATACATACTTTTCCTTTGTTCGTTGTCTTGATTTAAAAACAAGTCTTCAATTAAATATTTTTCTGCATCATGGTCTTTTCTTTTTTGAGAAAAGAATTTGTCCAAAGCAAAACAAGCAACGGTCCACGCTTCTAAACCACGACATGATTCATAATAAATGACTCTTGATTCATTTGGACTAGGAACAATAAGTTGTGACTTATCGTCAGTAGTTCCATCCCAGAACATAAAGTCATTGTTTTCTAAAACTTCAAGATGTTTCCAATTTCCACGCTTTAATGATGTAGTATCTTCTATGTTATCGTATTCGTTTATAATTGCTGTTTCTCTCTTTGTTTCATTTACTCCTATTATGTTTTCTTTTTGTGAGTTAGATTCAAGTAAAACTAAAAGGTTTTCATAAGGTAAACAACCATTTATTTCACCTTTTAATTTTAGATGCTTGAAAACTTCTGTTACTTCCGTTTCATTGAGATTGAGTCTAAAGTCAAAAAGCAATTCACCTTCGTCTTCAGATTCTAATGGCTCTAAGTTCAAATCTATCTGAAAACGCTTTGCTACGTAATTACAGAAGTCAACTACGGTTTTCTTTACTCTATATGATTTATTTTTTGTGAAATGTTTTTTTACTTCAAGCTTTTTTGTTTGTGAAACTTCCCAATTACATAGTTCAACGTGTCGAATTAACTGTTCTTTTCCTCCATTTGCAACAACCACGTTGTTGCTACCATAAATGGAAATCAGAATTTCTTTTTCTAATCTATGGCAATCTTGGGCTTCGTCAATAAAAAGTGTTCTTTTTCTTCTGTGCCCGCCAATTCTTCTATTTTTAAATTCTACAAATCCTTCCTCTGTAATTGTTTTCCTGCCGTCTTTTTCTCCTATATATTTTTTATTTAACCCAATTGCAACGTCAAGCAGTTCGTGTTTGTTTTCTATATTGTATTTATCGTAAAATTGCTCGGGATTTTGGATTTGTAGCAGTGTATTTTCTAAAACGCCATAATAATCAGCTAAAAAAACTTCATTTGCACCAATATTTCCAATGATACTTTTTTTATGATTGTAAAAATTAATGCTTACTCTGTTAAGGTCTTTTACTGTCGCTCCATTTTTACTTTTTAGAAAGTTTAAAAAATCTATTCCTACTTCTTTTGTGCCAATATCTAACTTACTACTGTTCTGTATTATTTTTTTGATACCATCAATATTTGTATTTTTCGCGATTTCTGATTTTACAATATCATACGTTTTACGTATACGGTCTTTAAGAATATCTAAAAGGTTTTCGATTCTCACTTCACTTAATACGTGTAATACTCCCAACGACTTGCTTAATCTGTAAAAGAATGCGTGAAGTGTAAGAACAGATGCTTCACCTGGTTTTTCTCCTTTATTATTACTATTCGCTAATTTTACATTAACGTAAGATTTTACAGTTTTCGCAATATCTAAAATCAACAATTTGTTATAGGTTAAATACAAAGTGTTTTGTCCATTACTAATACATTTAATTGTCAGTAATAAAAGCTCACTTGATTTTCCTGTTCCTGCTTTTCCACTTACAATTACAAGATGTTTGTTTAACTCTTCATAAATTAATCTTGAGTTGGATAGTTTTTTACCAATTCTATCAACTTTCTTTTTCGTTAAATATCCAATTTCACTGTCTTTTGATGCTTGTTCTGTTATACGTTCTATGTCGTTGTTTAACGTGAATTGATAGCCAATTTCAGATCTCCAATTTTTATTTGCTATAAAAATTTCAACACCATTTTGGGCAAAATATTTATGAATTGTTTTAAAGTCAAAAGTTTCAGCAATTATTAAATTGTTTTGAATAAACTCGTTTTTGTTTTTTACAAAAATCAAGGGTTGAACAAATAATTCTTGTCTATTCATTCCACATTTGTATGATAGATAATTTATTAAACCAAATCTAATTGAGTTTATTTCTGTTGAATAATCAATATATTCTTCATTTGCAATAATTTGTTCATCATCTATTGTAATCGTGTCATCTTGGTATCGAGTAATAAATTTGAGCGGAATAATTTGATTATGGAAATAAACAGCTTTTCCATCACTATTTGATTTTGGTATATAAAAGTTACCTTTTTTATCTTCAATAGCAATTACAATTATCAAATCAATATTGGTTTCAAAAGAAACAGAAACAGGAAAGTTGTTGAAAAGAAAAACTTTTGCATCAGAACATCTTTTCCCAATAGTTTCTTCGATACTTTTTTCAAAGTTTTCATAGTCAAAATATTGACTTTTTCCGTTTATAGGAATTATCTCAATACTCATAATTCAATTTTCTGTTAGTAGTTGTGTGTTGCGATGTTATATGCTTGCCATTAACGTACCTGGGCTTTGCGAAGTTGTGATGAATAGAAAGCCGAAAACTTTAATTTTAGCCTTAACCCGTCATTTCGCCAACCCCTTTTGTTAATTGTAGTTTATTCATATTTATATTTAAACTCACCTGGTTTAATATTTAACTTTTCATTTTTATGACCTGAATTCCAACCTTTTTCATTAAATTCTTTTAGTAATAATTCCATTATTGATTCAAATAAATTTTCATAAATGGAATAATCTTTATCGAGAATGCTCACTTTTTGAATTTCATAATTTTCATTTAACCCTATTGGATACCTTGCTGTCGATACACTTATATGGCTAAGTTTTTTTAGAAAATCTATCT
Organism: Flavobacterium sp. HSC-61S13; assembly: GCF_024171535.1. GTDB lineage: Bacteria > Bacteroidota > Bacteroidia > Flavobacteriales > Flavobacteriaceae > Flavobacterium. The sequence goes on from NZ_JALJZV010000022.1 coordinate 28,241, forward strand.
GTTCATTTATTAAATTTATTTCAGCTTTATTTAATAGTAAAATTAGATTATGGCTTTTTATTTCATCCTTTATTTTCCCAGTATTTACTAATTCCGGTTTTCTTAAAATTAACATTGCTTTTAATATGTTCTCTATTGCGAAACTCATTAACAAATAGATAGATTTTGAACAAAATGGTCTTGCAAATGTTTCAATATCCAAATGATAAGTATCTAAACAAAATCTTTTATTTTTTATTAAATTTAATTGGTTTATTGTTTCATTTAGTTCCATTGCAGTAGCAATCCAATTTTCTGGACTAGAGTAGTAAATAAATATCTCTTTTCTATTCAAGTATTTTTAGATTTAAATTACAGCTAATGGACCGCGGATTAGCGATAGTGGCGGATTAGAAAGCCAAAACTTTTAATCTTGTACTAACCTGAGCAATAGGTTTTTATTGTTTTCTAAATTTATGAAAAAAGAAAATATAAAAGGCTGTTGTGATAAAAAAGGGGAAACTTTCAATTTTTCCCTTAACTCGCCATTTCGCCAATACGATGTTAGCTACAGTTGTTATGTAGTTTCTACTTTTTCTTCATTATCCTCTGCAATAGCCAATTTTCTATCTATTGTTCTTTCAATTCCATCTGCTACTTGATTAATTTTTCGTTCAGATTTTTGTTCAATGATTTCAGCTACTTTATTAAGTCCTGGGAATTTTTGAATCTTTAGAATAGTTTTATCTAGTTTATTTGAATTTTCTAATAATTCCATAATTGGATGGTCAGACTTATTATAGTCAGAAATAAGTTTACCTGGATTCTCTGAATACATTTGTAAGAAATCTTGTAAAAGCTTTAATTTTAATTCTTTAGATATGTTATCTTCTTCCAAGTCGTGAATTTGTCGTGAAAGACCTTCAAATGTTTTACTTAAGACTTCTTTGTGTGCATATTCTTCAATTAATCTTTTAGATAAATTCATTTTTTTACTAGAAGATACTGATAACCATAAAACAGGTATATATAAAGGAAGAATTGCTATTACTAATTTAGGTGCTCTATTAATTATGACATCTAGAGTATCGTTACCAAACAATGTAAATAAAGAAATTAAAAAAGGGATTAATGAAACTACAATCATTCCAGTTATACCATATCCAAATTGTTTTTTATGTTTTTCATAAGATTGAACTTCATCTTCTTTCTTTGTAGAAAATGCGTGAGATAATCCCGCAGTAACTGCATTTGGCAATAAACTTTCAATCTTCTTATTTAATTTTTCGTATTTATCTTCCCAACCTTTTATTTGTTCTGATATCTTTTCGCTGTTAACTTTAAGAAGATTTGTTATATTTTCAGAAGTATTTTTTTTTAGTGTATCAAACTCTTCTTTGTAATTACTTATTCTATCCTCTAAACCTTCTAAAGATTCTAATAGTTCTTGTTTTGAGCCATTAATCTTAGTTATATTCCCTTCATCGTCTTCTTCCTCATAACCTAAAATTTCATTATATAAGGTTTGTAATTCTATTTTTCTATTCGTTATAGATTTAATTAATTGAGAAGATTTACTTTCATTTTCCTTAATTTTTGTAATCGATGTTTCTAATTCAATAATTTCTGTTTCAAGGTCTGGGTGATTTTCTATAGTTTCCTCAAACGCAGATATTATTTCATTAAGCTCCTCAATTCTATCATTAAGAGAATTTAAATTTTCAAGTGATGAATTATTATAGGTATTAAAAATTTCAAAATCATTTTTTATACTTTCGATTAATTCTGCTGAAATATTCTTATTTTCTTCAATGATAGAATTATTACTTTCTATTGAAGTAAGAAAGTTTTTAGCTTCTTCTAACGTTTGAAGAGATTTGTTTCGATATTCTGAGGTTCTTCTTGAAGCTTCTTTTGCTTCTTTTTCATATTCAGGACTAGATTTTGTAGCTTCAATGAAATCATTATTTAATTGTTTAATTCTATCAGCTAGAACACTATGATTATTAAACAATTTTTCGGTAGACTTTTCTAATGATTTAATTTTTTGAGCGTGCTCTTTATTGTCAAGAATTCCCATAAATTTTGATGTCATGTTGTTTTACAATTGTAGCTAGCGTTTCGGGGCTTGGCGATGGCGGGTAAATCGAAGTACAAAACGTGAACTTTGTGCTTTCCGCTCGCTATTGCCAAACCCTTGTTAGTGGCAGTATTTATTGTCTGATTATATATTTTATTGTCCATATTAAACTCCATCCTTTTAATTTTTCAATAAGATTATGGAATTGTCTGTGAGTTTGGAAAGCTCTTTCTTTTTTCATTTTAATTTCTACTAGTGCTTGTTTCGCAAGTGATTTTAAATAGCCACATTCTTGAAAGTGCTTTATCTCGTCTTCTATTTTTATTTTATCATCCTCCATATGTTGTCTAACTTTAATTTGATATTTCTCCCAAAGTTCTAACGGCATATAATCTCTCAAAAAGTCAATACTATACGAAATATCAAGTATAGTTATGTAATTATTTGTAGAGAAGGAAGTTCTTCTTAGTTCGTCTTGCGAAAAACTTTTGAAAATAGCACTTGTAAACATAGGCATAGCATCTACTCCATAATTGCTATTTTGAATTTCAGTTATTTCTTCTTCTGTTTCAGCAATGACGTATTTTTTAATAAAATCTAAATCTTCAATGTATTTATGTGATTTGTCAAGTCCAATATATCTCGAATAATCAAGCAAAACTTTTCTTTGTCGATTTAGTTTTAGTGCAGTTGAAATTCTGTCAAAAAAAGCTTTAAAAAAAAGACCAATTAATGATCCAATTAAAACACCTTCAATATTTATTTTAGAAAAGTCCATTTGTCTTTTGTTGTTTACACGGTTGTTGTAATATTGCCACTAACGTTTTGCGCATGGCGCAGCGGCGGATTTCGGAATACAAATCTGTCAGTACACCACAAAAGTTGATACTAGGTAGAATGTTCACTTAGCCACTTTGCCCGCCATTGAGCCAAACGCCTGTTAGCGGTTCGTTATTTTTTACTTTTCTTTTCAAGCAATGATTTCATGCTTTCGGTAAATCCTTTTGCTGATTCTTTACTTTGAATAATTTGGTTTATCAAAAATGTCAAAATGCTTTTAATATGACTTGCGTTTTCCAGACAAGCTTGGTCTGTTTCAGCGTGAAGACCTTCACTGAGTTCACTATGTAAAACACCAAGAGGATTCATTCCATTAGGTTTTAGAATTGATGGAAGCAAGTCTTTAACCAAGTCAATTTTGTCTTGCGTTACTCTCGTTTGTTTCGTTTTTTCTAACGCAATTTTGTATTCTACTTTATTTACTTCTTCAACTAAATCAGTAATAGAGTCAAGAAGTTCGTCAATTATTTCTTCAGTTATTCTTCGATAATAGGAAAATGCACCAATGCCATAGCCTTGAGATTCGCAAACAAGTCCTTTTCTAAATGTCTTAGCGTGTTTACCAAGAGTACTTTCAAGGTTTTTGTCCATTTTAATTTCCCATTCAGGATATTGCCCAAATTTATAAATGTAGTCTAATTCTGGACTTATGTATACGTCAAACTGTCGTTTAAACTGTCTACAAGATTGACACAGGTATATAAGTCTTACTTTTTCGTCAGCACTCTTTGGATTTGAATATCCATAAAACTGCGAATATTTATTAATCATATTAAATGTTTGGAGATTTCCACAGTTTCTACAAATCATATTTATTGGAGGTGTAGGAATTATATCCATGGTTCGTGGAACAGAGAAATTAAACCTTCTAAACAGTGAGTATTCTTCTAAAAATTCTTTATCCATATTTTATTGATGTCAATGTGGTTTTACACCTTTAATGTCGTTAATTAATGACCGCTAACGTTTCGGGGCTTAGTGTCAGTGGCGAAAATTGAAGCGAAAAGTTTCGATTTAGCGACACGGTAAGCAAAAGCCAATTAATTAAATAAATTTAATAAAAAAGTCAATGTAATTTGCTTTTTGCGGAATAGAAAGCCGAAACCTCGAATTTTTGCCTTAAACTGCAATTGCGCCAAACCCATGTTAGCTACAGTTATTTATGTTCTACTATTATAAGTAAGAAATCGCGAGTTTCCCTTAGTTTTTCTAAATCAGCAGTTCCCATTTCTTCTGGATTAAAATGCATGACTTCATTTCTTATTATGTTGACTTCAGAAAGCATTTTTTGCAAAATTACTCGGTCGATATTAATATTTAATTTTTTGAAAAGAGATTCATTTTCAATAATCCTAACATAATGACCGAAAGATAAATCAGATAAATGTTTAATTTCTTTGTCATACTTGTTTACATCCAAAACTGAATTAATGTCGTCAAAAGTCAGAATATCATCTAGTATTCGACGTATCAAATTTTCAATTTGTTCTATTAAAAAAAATGGTTCTGATAAAATTAAAAATTGCTCTCCTATATCTGTTGCAGTAATAATTCCAGAGATTTCTCTTTTATAATCTTTTATCATAACTACTTCTTTTTCAAGTATAATTTTGACAGCTTTAAATAATGGTTCATCATAGTTAAGAACTTCAACAGGTTCAAAACAATCCTTTACTTGTTTACAAGTTTTTCCAAGTGACAAGGCTTTTCCTATACTTTTCCAACTTACAAGTCCATAAACTTCATTTTTACTTGTTAAAATTGGGAGTTGTGAAAAATTATGTTTTATCATTAAAGTCACTGCCTCAACAAGTGATGTTTCTTTTTTTATTGAAATTAGCGAGACATTTTTTTCTTCAGAATTATTTAAATCAGATGATTTTATGATGCTCAATCTTGGTATTGCATCCGTATACTTTGGCTTTTTTAATTCACCATTAACCTGTAACGTTGGAATAGGAGAAATTTCGACAAATCCGTAAAAATTAGCGGCTTCAAAACTGGGTTCCATTATGAGTTCATGTTTTTCTAGCCAAGCATTTACATTATTAATAACTCTCCATCCTCTTCTTGAAACTCCATATTCATTAATTACCTGTCTTGTAGATAGTTTACTTGGTTTTTTACTTTTTTTAATCTCTTGAAAAGTAGCTTCTAATCTATTCATATTGTTTGGGAATAATTGCCGATAACATTGTTTTTTTACGATACAAAATACACTGTAGTTTCGTAAAACTCCACCTATATCCGTATTTCGTGAAATATGCTATCAAAATAATTAAATATTTGTAAATTAAACATTTAGCAAACTAATTTGTTGTGGATAGCGAAACAATATTATTTTAGCGCCAAACATAACATCTATATCTATATTATAAATACGGAAATCCGTAAACTCATCAATATTTTGAGTTTATTTACTTTGTAAACAAAAAACAACGACATCAGAGTAGTTTTCCAGGTCCAACTCGAGCCCTCGTTGCTGGTCAATATCACTGGAATTCGCAGTTTATCTAATTTTATATACTTTTTATTCACTTTGTTAATTTTATGGTATTTTTGTAAATAAAAAAACCATAGTTTTATTGGCTAAACAAATAGAGTAATGACTTCGATTGATTTTATCATAAAAACATACGAACTTTTAAATAGTCAAAATTATAGAATTACATTTTCCCCTGCCAAAAATAAAAACTGGATGATGCTGTGTAACAACCATTTTATAGGCGGATTATTTGATGAAGCGTTATACTTTGTTTATACAGAAGCAGTAAATAAATTGCTAGATAATCCCCCAGCAGTATATAAGGGCTATTCAACGCAAGCGCAACATAAAATGCTTTTAATACCTATCGAAAAGGCGGTGGATTTACTCGTTCTTACCTATAAAGAAAAATTTGATTGGGCCAATTTTGTTTGCGATATCTCCAGTCATTTTACGGCCAATAGAAAATATCCAGAACACATCGTCAACATCTACGAAATGTTTGTTGTGTTTCTTCGTTTTTGTTATGAGAAGGAATTATTAGTGCTAAATCCTTTGGATAAAAACAATCGCATTCTGTATATGAACTACAAAAACCAAGATCTCACTGATAGTGGAAAACTGGTTTTTACTGACCTTATGACAGATTGGTTTACGTATACAGATAGAACGAATAAGATTGATAACACTAAAATGTTGGAGAAATATTACTTGAAAATTATTCAGAAGAATGAATTAGTAGACTAAAAGGCGGAATCAACAATAAGGTGAAATCAAGCTTGTCGCAGAAAATATATACAGTTTTTTTTGTGTAATGTACTCAAGACCTGATAACGTTCGCCTAGGTTTAGCCTCAGAAATTTTAATTTTTGTAAATGCCTATACAGAAGAATCCATTTTTTATAAATCAAGTTAGCATGAAATTTACCAACGCCCACAAAATAGCTTTCAATCATTGCAAAACACAGCCAGCGTTTAAGCTGTTTTTAGATGATTTTGAAATAAATTCCATAGATGAAAGTTCTAAAAACATATTGCATTATTACCTCGGTAGTTTAATTTATGATAGCAATTTGGAGGAATTTGCAATAAATCGCCCATACCTATTAGATCCCATTCCAGTTATAGATGAGCTGCTAAAAAGAGGTATTGACATTAACGCACAGCCACAGCGAGGCCCTAGAATGTATACCGCATTATGTCTTAGTGTTGGTTTTACCTACAAATCAAAAGAAATATTTGATCACCTAATTAAAAATGGAGCCGATGTAAATAGGCGCATCGGACATGGAGGTACTGTCTTGACAAAAGCCATGTCGAGTACCGGAGTTAAAGCAAATGACGATTTATACTTTGTAGAAAAACTCTTAGAGCATGGAGCCGATATTTATGCAGAAAATAGTTTCGGTATATCGGCATTTAGCTTAGTTCAAGGATTTGCGGATGATGCCTTAACGCTTAAAAACTTGATCATGAAGCATCATCATCATCATCAGTAATTTGTTACTGCTTTAGATTTTTGAAGTGTGAGTAAAACGGTATTATACAACCGCAAGTCGCGTAGATATAATCCTCTTTTTGACAGTAAGTAAAACAAACCAAATCGTGTCGCAGTACCGAATGCTTAATTATAGTTGCCGTTCGAAGGGTAGCTAGCAAATAAAAGCAACACATAAAACAGACGAATGACAACAACAACAACAAACTTTGAAAATTGGGGTATAGAACTTGAAAAAGTTTGGGATTTAAAAACAGCGGAAGACTGTGTGAAATTTAGTGAATTAATGTATTCATTAAATGGCGAGGAGGAAAGTAATTACCTACATAAACTTATCGACGCGATAAGACTAAAAGACGATTCCGGTGTTTATGAAAGTTTGTATAATGCACTTTGGGTATTCCCTCCAAAGTTGGTCGGCGAGATTCTTGCCCAGAGACTATCCGAGCTTCAGAAAAGAATGGGGAAGTTTGACCAAGTTTTTCGATTTTATATTCCCCTTCCAACTGCTGAAGTCGCCTTGCAAGCCTTTTTGGAAGCAGCGAAGCAATGGACTATAGCTGAGAGAAGATCTTCTATGGCTGCGCTAAAAAAATGGTTTATAGCCGACGAAGCGTGGGAAAGCGTTTTGGAAAAATTAGGTAAACCCATCGCAAAAACGAAAGAAAGTGCTATTCCCGAATATTGGGACGAAAATTGGAGAAAAAGATTTGTAGAAGGACGGGAAAAAGGAGGCGAGTTTTCTATAAGTGGGATATTTTGGAAAAAAGGAAAAAAAGTATGGCTTGAAGATTTAGATTTTCTAATCGAAGTTTTAGCCTTAAACCTCGGTAAAGATTGGCGACAAATTGATACGATGACAAACCCTTTTTGGTTCTATGCTAATAAGACCGTTTATCCAACATTTATTGAAAAATTAAAAGAACTACCCAGTGAAAAACAAACGGAAATTCTGGACAATATAAAACGAGTTAATAAGAATAAATTTAAACAACTTAACACAGAAATAAACGGCAACTAAAAATTGGTTAGGAACAGTAGGGGGCAACGGTAATTTCTATCGTAGTTCATCCATTCCCTGTTTGTACTTAGATTGTTCAGAATCATTACACAACACCGAGACCTTAGCAGAAACTTATTGAACGATATGGCAGAGAAATTTTATCCGGTTAAAAAAAATGGGAAATATGCGTTTATAGACAAGCAGGGAAACCTGATTACAAAGTTTGAATTTGACTTCGCCAATATGTTTGGAGGCATAAAAGTTAATGAGGAGTTTGGATATATGGACGGTAAAGGTAATATCCATATAAACCCAAACTATAGATACGAATATGGCTTTGGAGGTTTTAACGATGGGTTAGCAATTGTGGAAGTTGACGGGAAATTTGGTTTCATCAATAGCGAAAATGATATCGTCATTGAACCTAAATACTATCGCGTAAATGAATTTCATAACGGAATAGCCTTAGTACAAGACAATATGTTTACTTCATCTTATTTCATAAATACAAGTGGCAAAACAATATTGAATAACCGGGAATTTGGCGTATCGGAATATAATGAAGGTCTGGTTAATTGTAAATCTTTAATAGAGAAGAAATGGGGCTTTGTTGATATGGATAACAACTTCATTATACCGCCCATATACCATTATACCAGCTCCTTTCATGAAGGCCTGGCAGCCGTAATACCAACGCTTATTGGTAAAAAAGCTAATAAAAAACAATTATCTGGCTTTGTAAATAGAAACAACGAATCTTTAATTCCGCCTGATTTTAATATAGCTAATGGACATTTTTCAGAAGGACTATGCTGTATTTGGGATAATGGCAATGGGTACATCGATACGAAGGGAGCCGTTGTTATTCCCTGCGAATACTTAGTAGGAGAAAATTTCTCAGATGGTTTGGCAAGTGTTCAGTTTAAAAAAAACAACAAACATGGATTTATAAATCGCGATGGAAACATGGTTATTAAACCAAAATTTGAACATGTAGAACGTTTTGAAAATGGGATAGCAAAAGTTACCATCGGAAAAGACCACGCTGTTTATAAAGATGGTTACATCAATAAAGACGGGGATTACATTTGGAAACCGACCCGGTAAAATTAGTGGGGAGAAACTATACAGTTCAACCATAGTTCTTCGACTAAATATTTATACCATATAGAAGATTTGTAATAAAACAGATTCTCTATATTTGTTACTGATTCGCGCGCTTGTAGCGTCTCTACATCCAATTATTAGCAGATTGTCGTTACTTTAAAGTGGAGTATACAAGTTAGCGGAAACCTAAAAAAAAATGTGTAATGACAGAATTAAATCAACTAATTGACAACTATCAATCCGAAGTGGACGAGGACGAAAAGGCTGAAATCATTATCACAGACTTCCAATTCTTGAATGACCATACTAAATGGAATTTTTTATTGGATTTAATAGAGCAAAGTGAAACTTACGACCTCGTAAAAGTGAATGTTTACAAGATTATTGAAATTGCAGACTTTAGCGATCTTAATCGTATAGCCATAAAAAACAGGATTTTAGAAGCTTTAAAAAATGAAACTGACGAAATGATTAGACAATATGGGTTTATGTCTTTGTCTTGGAGTTTTAGCAGTTTTCCCGACGTTATAGACTTTTCTATAAATGCTATGGAGAACATAAATGAAGATATAGATGTTAGACATGCTGCTTTTGGGGTGTTGACAAAATCCAAAGATTTCATAAAAATAGAGACGCTAAGAGAAAGGCTTTTACTAATAAAGGATTTTGAAAAATATGTAAAAACATTTTTTGAACAACGAGCGAAAGGCAACCGCTAGTAAAGGTTTAATTTCACCGAGGGCTTCACCGTCTTCAATAGTGAGGCGAAAGGTTTAACTTAGAAGATAGTACTTCGATTGAATTTTACAACCACATGGAAGATGAGTGCTTCGAGTGCGGTAGCATCCCAAGCCCTAGAAGCGTTAGCAGTAAACATACCACGACAGGTACAAATAATATATAAAGACACGAAAATGAACTTTGATTTTGCAGAACAAATAAATTCCGACCTTGAAAATCTTGACTTTCAGAAAGCCATTTCTACAGCGGAAAAAGAACTCAGTAATATTGCTACAACAGCATTCCACGAAATCATAGGTAAAACCTTTACAAATCCTACCGACGATTTAGTCAATTGGATGGACAGTTTTTACAAAGAAATTTCAAAGAAAATGGTTGTTAAAGCCATGTACTTTGAAATGAACGAATTTGATATAAATACCGATGTTTGGTACATCGATGGTGTTGCCTACAAAGAAGACGGCGGACTTGACCTAGAGGACATGGAATGGCTATCGGACTGCAAAAGTGATGTCATGACGACTAAGGAATTTGTCTTGACAGGTTACGAAAAATTTCAAAATCTCTTTGAAACGATTGAAGAAAAGGAAGAAAATGACGAATGGACCGATGAAATGCAAGATGCAAGAGATTGGTGTGAACAAATAATAATTTCCAGATTTATGGAAATCATGAAAAAAGCACACGAAGCGGCAAAGGAAAGAAAATTGGATTGGGGAAACATTCCTGTTTACTTTACCGAACACGCCTATGATTTTATCGTGAAATCCTAAATTTTAAAAAAAACCACTGCTAAAATGGGGCTGCCGAAGGCTTTATTCAGTTAGCTGCTTCGGTTATAGAAAATACCGGAAAAGAATTGGATATGCTGATCAAGCTGATCCCAGTACAGATTAAACGAAGTGAACGTACCATGATAAAATATTATAAAGCTGACGATAAAGAACAACTACTTTACAAAGAAACTTGGTTTGACGAAAAGAGAAAAGTAGCCGTTGTTCACTATGGAAAAGTGGGTTTTAAAGGAAAAGTAGAAGAGATTCCGATTGAAACAAACATGGCCAATGACGATTTTGTCCTTAATTTCTGTAAAGAATGTGAAAGTCAGGGCTATGCTCAAATAGATGAAGACCATCATCATTGGGTTGTTGTTCAGTTTCCTTTAAAGAGTGATTTGGGAAATAAAAGGGATTTATGGCTTAAAGACAAGGTGCAAGAATATCTAAAAGACCATCTAGGTTGGAATGGGGTAGGTGATGTGGATGGTTTTGATATGGGGCAAAAGAAATTAAATATTTTTTGTAGGGTTGTAGACAGTGAAAAAGCGGTTAGCAGTATCAAAACTTGTTTAAAAGAATATCGGCTTGACCTTAACCAAGCCCGAATTGCCACAAAAAAAGTAGGCGAATTATATTATACGCTGAAGTTTTCTCACAAAAAAGTAGCTGATTTTGAATTATGAAAAAGTTAGAATTACAAGAGATCGATTTCAAACAGTCCCTTCCAGTAGTTTATGAAGATTTAGAACCCATTATAATGGCGGAGCTCAATGCACTGCGCGACAAATTAAGGACACTTCCTGAAAATACAGAAAGTAGCGAAATACTTAATTTGTTTGAAAACTGTGTTTTATCGCTAAACAAAATTGAAGATAACGATGCTATTGAAAGTACCATCGACACAGAAGAAAGAGAAGGATTATGTGATGCCTTATATAAAATGGGAACGATAGTAGGACTTGATGAAACAACGGAATATATCGATAATTGGCGAGAGTGGTAACTAAAATAAAAAAAAAATATGTTTATAGAAAAATGGAAAGACACCGCATTTGGAAGTGATTATGGTGGAGACTTTCAACAATTTTTAGAGAAAATTCCGTGTAAAAAATTAACCTTGACGGAAATTTACAAACGGTGCGACTTAAAAAGATACTTGGATCAACCCGAACTGCTCGATGAACGCACGGATAACAACGTCCGGCTTGATAATCCAGACTTCGAACAGTTTGTACATTATGAAGATGCTGTGATTGCACTAACGGCAATTGTTGCTGAAAGTGAATTAAATGGAAGTGCTGATTTGACAACTGCCTACGGTTCAAAAATTATAACTTTTGACATCTCAAAAGAGGAATTGCTAACATTAAAAAATGCCCTGACTGATATTCACAATAATACAGAGAAATTTGTTTTATTTGAAATGCTGGGAGACTATAAAGAGGATACACTTGTTGATATTTTAGAAATTATTGACTGCATAAAAGAAAGTATTGATAAAAAGTAAAACGCTTTTGGTTACATTCGACAAAAGCGGAACAAAACCAGAATTTTGCAATAGGGAGATTTGAGTAGAAAAATTTCTTCTCGCTTTTTACCAGTAATTTTATAAAACACAACCAAATATAGAAGACACAATGAACATTGACGAAGTTTTTAACCATATAAAAAGTAATCCCAAACTCGCCTATATTATTGTTGGTCTTGTTTTTATAGTAATTTTAATAGGATATATAAAGCGATGGAAATGGGCAACAGACCCGACGGGAAACAGAAAAAGCGTGGTACTCGTTGAATGGTTTGGTTATGAAAACTACCGCAAAATAATGATCGTCATCCTTATCCTTGGCATAGTATCCATCAGTTCTCTATATCTACTAAGTACCTAACACATGAAGACACTAAAAGAATTGATAAACTTAGACGAACCGGGTTGGGAGTTAGTCTCCGAATGGATAAGCGAAGCCGAAAACGATTTTGAGATATTGCCAAGGGATGGCGCACGCGCAGAGCAAGAACTGGTAAATGCACAAGTGACAACCCGTTCGCCCATGGGTGCTGTAATCTACGAAACCGGCGGCATATTAATTGACCACGGATGGTTGCGGATTTTAGGTTCTGGCAGTGAAAAACTCGACAGAGGGTTGACAAGCTGGAACAAAGGTAAAACCTTTGAGAATTATGGCGATCAACCGTCTCATTTTTTAATTGCCGATGACATCATCGGGGGCTATTTTGCCTTAAATGCTGGCGGTATTGGAACTGAGATAGGGAAGGTGTACTATTTAGCTCAAGACAGCTTAGCATGGGAATGTTTAGATACCAGCTATTCTGAATTTCTTTATTGGGCCTTTACTGGCGATATTCATAAATTCTATAAACTTTTTAGATGGGAAAACTGGCAAGACGATATAAAAGCAGCCAACGGAAATGAAGTGTTTTCCTTTATGCCATTTTTGTGGACCGAAGAAGGAAAAGACATTGCGAAAACAACCAGAGCCTTAGTCCCAATCGAAGAGAATTACCGATTAACACTTGATTTTCAAAAAGAATTTAGCGACAAATAACACAGTTCTTTGCATAGTGTAATTCTTTATGAAATAGGGATCTTCACTTTTTGAATTGTGGTGAGGACCTAATTAGCAAAGTTTTAAACTGAGGTTGGCTCTTTTAATTATTTCTCTAGTAAGGAAAAATTCTTTAATGCTATTAAATGCGAAGTTATGCGCTGTCTTTATGATTACTATAGATTAAGATTTGGAGGTGAAATTTCTTTTACAAAGATTAACCCGTCATAGGTCTCGTAATATATCTTATTAATTAAAATTCTATGCAAAGGTTCAGGTTGATACCCACCTCCACCAATCATTATATGTCTTGATTTTTTGGAGAAAAAATTAGTTGGTTCATTTAAATGAGAATCTTCCATATCTATAAAAAATATATTTTTATTTATTGACATTAACGTATTGGCATATGTCTTTGGAAAAGGTTTTGTTATATGGTAAGTTTTCCAATAATTTCCTTTTTTCTTATCATTTACAGAACCATTTATTTTACCTGTACCGAAGTCGAATCCTATACTGTAATAATCATCTTTATAATAATCCTTTAGATATTTCCCTAAAGTAAGTATTCCGCTAGCAGTATAGTACATTTCCTTTTTGTTTATATGTTCATTATGTGCCCATATAAAAAATTTTTCACTATTCGATTGTTGATCGACAAGGTACTTTACATTTTCAAACATTTTTAAATCCCGGAATTCAACGTAAGCAGGATATTTCTCTTTAGTGGAAGACGCAAATTCGGCATAACTGATTAAATAATTTAAAGATTTTTCAATAGGTTGATATTTTTTCTTTTCTAAATTTGAATGCAATATTTGTTGCTTAAGCTGATTTAATTTAGGAACTTGAAGTTGCCACCAATCAGTAGGTTTTTGATAATCAATCTTTTTATTTGAACAACTGTCTGCGACAATTAATAGATTTTCATCAATTTTAATCTTATTCAACAAAACAAAATCTCGTATTTCAAGATTAATTTTATCACCTGATTGTATGTCCATACCATAAAACTTTATTTGTTCCTCTTCTGGTTTTCCAATATTGTAATTACGCATCCATTCCAAAAGATCTGTGATTTCTTTGGTATGCCAAAATCCATTATTAAAGTTATTTGCTATTGTTTTTTTATCACCTTTACCTCCTTTTAACCATTCGTTTATGCCTTCTTCGGCTTGATAACTCTCTTCCATTATAAAAACTTTAAGGCCTTTATTTTTGACTAAATACTTAAAAAACTTTGCTTTTATATCAAAAAATTCTTTTGTATTATGCGAAGCTTCTCCAAATCCATATATTTTAGCATTTTCGAATTTAATAGGCGTATTGCTATTGAAGATATCTAGTTCAGAATCTGGATTTGCATCTTCAATGGTAATGGAGTTATCACTTATCCAATTTATAGTTTCTTTATTTTGTGAATAGAAAAGAACTGGAATAAGGAGTATTATAATTGAAATTATCTTCTGCATATTATTTAAAAGTAGGTGTAGAATTGCTTTTTGTACAAAATAAAAACACATCTTAGTTTTGTTCAATCATTTCTAGATCTGCATTTCGTATAGTACATAGCTAATATAGTTAAATCTTTATGTAGATGATACTTGAAAAACTTATACAACCTGCGTAATTTAGTTTTTATGACAAAATGGGAGTTGAGCAAGCATTACCTTCGCTTCGCTACGGTGTTCCCTGTAGGGGGAAGTGAGCTCAAAGAAAGACCATGGTCTTTTTTGTTTTCAGTACGCTTTTGAGTGAGTAGAATATTAAAGACAGGATTACCTCCGCTTCGCTGCGGTGTTCCCTTGTAAGGGAAGCGGTTCAGTGGTGGGCATAGTGAATTTGCATGGAACTTATGATAGGGGGTGTTAAGATGGGATTACCTTCGCTTCGCTGCGGTATTCCCTGTAGGGGGAAGTGAGCTCAAAGAAAGACCATGGTCTTCGCCCTTGGTCTTTTATGTTTTTAGTTCGCTTTTGAAATAGGGAATAAAGATGGGATTACCTTCGCTTCGCTGCGGTGTTCCCTTGTGAGGGAAGCGGTTCATAAAAACGACACTGTTATTTAGATAATCGGGATTACCTTCGCTTTGCTGCGGTGTTCCCTGTAGGGGTGAGCGGTTCATAAAAATGACAGCATTACTTCGCAATGCTGTTTTTTTGTTTTTCAAAAATGTTGTTTCGAGCGAGCTCGACAACATTTTTATAAAACAAAAAACCCGACCAAGGTCGGGTTTCATTTTTATGGCGGAGAAAGAGGGATTCGAACCCCCGGACCTGTTACAGTCAACAGTTTTCAAGACTGCCGCAATCGACCACTCTGCCATTTCTCCAGTGCAATTCATTGCTGTATTGCGAGTGCAAATATAGAGCTTTTTATGGGCTTTGCAAATCTTATATAGAAGTTTTTTGATGTTTTTTCAATGTGATTTACTAAGTTTTTAAGAATCAGTAGTATAAAAATAATTTTTTATTGGGATTTGAAAAGGATTTTTAATTTGAACTTACTTTGAGGGGAGTAGTGGAACATTTTTTCCAGTAGCCGTAAGGAATGGACGCGTTAAGGAGTGAGTTATAATAGCGATCGAATAGGCGAATATGAATTCAATTTGATAGTTCCAGCCGCAAAAAAACATAAAACAGAAGAAATATCATAATGCCAATGAAATAGAACGCGTAAATTTATATTGTTTTTGTATTGGTGCATGGTCTGAACTATAAACTTAGATGAGAATATATGAAAAATTATAAAGAAAAAGTTATTTGGGTGATAGGCGCCTCTTCGGGCTTCGGTGAGGCATTGGCTTATCAATTCGCTAAACAGGGTGCAAATGTGATCTTATCGGCTCGCAGGGCTCAAGAGTTGAGCGCGGTGCAGTCTAATATAAAAGATTCGCGCGTTTTGGTTTTGGATTTGTTGGAATCCTATAGTTTTTATGAGAAAGTAAAGGAAGCGATTAGCTTTTTTGGTTGTATCGATATGGTTGTCCATTGTGGCGGGGTGGGGCAGAACGGTACCGCTCTCGAAACGTCGGAAGAGGTGTCAAGAACCATTTTTGATACCAATTACTTTGGTGTGGTCGAACTAACGCGACATCTGTTACCTCATTTTATAGAACGCCGCCTAGGGCATATCGTCGTGGTGTCAGGTGTGTTGGCCCAGGTAGCCTTACCAGGTCGTTCGTCTTATTGCGGTGCAAAAGCGGCACTACACGGTTATTTCAATAGTTTGCGAGCCGAGTTGGCTAGAATCCCAATAGATGTGACCATTTTAATCCCCAGTTTTCTACAAACAACCCTGACGAAAAAATCCCTCAATGAA
This sequence comes from Flavobacterium sp. HSC-61S13, assembly GCF_024171535.1. Lineage (GTDB taxonomy): Bacteria > Bacteroidota > Bacteroidia > Flavobacteriales > Flavobacteriaceae > Flavobacterium. The sequence continues at coordinate 44,641 of NZ_JALJZV010000022.1, forward strand.
TTCGGTCAAGCCTCAGGTAAAGAATCGGATGCACCGGGTTGTAAGGTAGATAAAGCCGCACAACAAGCTGTTAGGGCAATAGCCAAACGGAAATATCAGTCTTATATAGGTAATCGGGATAAGGGAAAACTGTTGTTAGTGCTGAATCGGTGGGTTCCGAATTTCGTCTTCCGTGTAGTTCGATAGTCGTAATTCGATAGTCGTAATTCGATAGTCGTAATTTGAGAGTCGTAATTTGAGAGTCGTAATTTGAGAGTCGTAGTTCGATAGTCGTAATTCGATAGTCGTAATTCGATAGTCGTAATTCGATAGTCGTAATTCGATAGTCGTAATTCGATAGTCGTAATTCGATAGTCGTAATTTGAGAGTCGTAATTTGAGAGTCGTAATTTGAGAGTCGTAATTTGAGAGTCGTAATTTGAGAGTCGTAATTTGAGAGTCGTAATTT
>NZ_JALJZV010000023.1 GCF_024171535.1 Flavobacterium sp. HSC-61S13
GCTGTAGTGGGAACGAATTTAGTTTTGACGGACAACAAAGGAGTGGCGGTTCAGATCGCATTAAGTGCTATTGACAAAAACACGACCAACAGTACGTTGACTTTAGCGTCTGGTGTTTTAACATTGACTGATAGTGCAGAAGGGGTTGTCTCTGCAGATTTGAATGCATTGGCTGTAGAACCATGGAATAATGCTGCTGATGGAACAAAAGCAACATCGAATACCCAATCTATTTATCAAATGGGTCAAGTTGCTGTGGGAGTAGCAGTTCCCTCACAACGTTTGGATGTCGCAAATGGTAATGTTAGGGTAAGAGATATCAATACAGCAGTTGGTACTGCGACGGATAAAGTGGTAGTAGCTGATGCTACTGGAATTTTGAAAACGGTTAAATCAACCATGCCGAAATTCTTTTATATGCCATCGATATTGATTGATGTTCAAAATTTGAATGCAACCTATGTACTGGATTTATATGCACAATATACATCTCAGTTTGTAAACGTACCAGCAACGCAAAGAAATCCAACATCACAAGCGAATATACCTTATATCGCAACCAATACGGAATTGGATTACTACATCACTTATTTCGATAATCTGGCAATTCAAGTATTATCCGTATCGAACGATGGGAAACTAACTTATAAAGTAGTCGGGAATGCAACACGCAATTCTTTTGTAAACATAGTATTTGTAATTAAATAACTGAGCGATGAAAACGATATATACAATTCTTTGCTCTTTAATGGTGTTGTGCCTCACTATGGATGCACAAGCTCAATCGGTTAAGAGTAAACAATACGATAAGTGGATACAGGGTAAACCGACTGAGGAAGCACAGGAAATTAAAAGGATGTTATTTGAAACGGTACCAAAATGGTATGCAGACAAAAATACCTCTCAGCAATTATGGGAAGGAACTGTGTTGAGCGTAGATATGACTTGGGATGCATTAGATCAATTGAAGGCAAACTCCAATCAATCGCTACTAAATAAGGTTCAGATCATTAAGATTTTATGGACTCCAGCTAGTAAAGAAATGCTTGATCCGAGTTATTTTACACTATTTCCACATTTAAAATATGTGATCATTAGTTTTTACGAAGATTATAAATACGAGCAAGTTGAAAAACTACTGGATAGTTCTATGTACAATCAACCGTATGAAATAGTTTTAATGCGACTTAACAATCCTAAATAAGTAAACAGATGGATATCTTAAGAAAAAAAATGTGCAACAGAGGGCTACTTCTGTGGGTACTGTTGGCGTGGAGTTTGGTTGCTTGCAATCAATTTGCACAAGCACAGGCATTGAACAAAGTAGCTTTTGCACCGAGAAGTTCTGCTTTAGTAGCAGATCCGTATAAGTCCGTTTTGAACTATAATCTTCGTGGTGATTTTGTGATGATTGGAAACTCTAATGTATTTCTAAATCCCTACTCAGATGGTGGAAATAATTCAGGAGATATGAAGTTTTCCAATTTGGATCCCACGAATGCTACAATAAAGAATTCTTCTTCCTCGAGATTGGCCTTGCCGATACCGAACAATGTAGATGCACCGTGTACAAAAATAATTTATGCCGGTTTATATTGGGCTGGACGTGGAGATAATACTTCGGGAGATGTATTATCCAAATCGGGAAATGCAGGAAACGGATTAAGTAAGAAAAAAATCCAGTTCAAAGCACCGGGCATGGCTAATTATGTGGAACTAACTACAGATAAAATTTATTACGGAGGTTCAGATGTCTATGGTATGTATTCTAGTTATGTAGATGTAACCACTTATGTCAAAGCTGGAGGTGTAGGAGATTATTTTGTTGGAAATATAGCGACATTTCAAGGAACAGGTGGTGATATCGGATATTATGGAGGTTGGGGAATGGTTGTAATCTATGAAAACCCAACGATGAAATGGAGAGATATTACGGTTTTTGACGGTTTTAGTCAAATCGCTTGGGACGGTACGATGCAAGGTCTTAGTCGTGCTACTACTTATGGTAATCTAGCCGTTTCTGGATTTCGTGCCGCTCAAAGTGGCGCGATTAATATCAAGATGGGTATGATGGCTGGTGAGGGAGACAGAGATATTAGCGGCGATTCATTTGATATTCGAAAATTAGCAACCAACACTTGGCAAACCTTATCACACACGCAAAATACGACTAATAACTTTTTTAATTCGTCGATTTTTACGGGTAGTAATGCCCGAAATCCTGAAAATCTAAACAATTATGGGATAGATATTGCCATGTTTGATTTGCCCAATACCGGTAATGTACTCATTGGGAACAATCAAACCCAAACGGCTTTTAGATTCGGAACTACTCAGGATGTATATAGTATTTTCAACATCACTTTTGCCGTAGATGCTTACGTACCGGAGATGGACGCGCTAAATACGCGTACCGATGCCGGAGCGGCCTCTGACAATGTAGTACCTGGCCAAGAATTAGAATTTACGATAAGCCTAAAGAACAAAGGTTCGGAACCCATTATCAATGGGAAAATTGAGATTCCTGTTCCGGCCAACATGCATTATGTATCGGCAAGTGCTACACCGGCCGTAGGTACTGTTACTTGGAGTCATCCATCGAGTACCGATCCCGTTTTAACCCCAGGAGGTAAAATTGTGTGGGACCTGACTGGTGTTGAAATTCCGAATAACAATTTGGTTTATTCAACCTTAAAATATAAATTAAGAGTAACGACCGATTGTGCTTTGTTGCAAACTTCCAGTAGTGACTGTGCTTTAAAATCTGAAGTTAACGGAAGTTTTAACGGAACAGGGAAAAACTCCTTAAAACCATTAAATATAAAGTTTATAAAGGGTTTTACAACCGGAGCAAACTGTGTCGGACAACCGATTTATGATCCTTATAGTATCAATGTAGTGCCTTCCGCGGCCTTTTTAGCCAATTGTGTAAGTGTTGCACAAGTGACAGATCCAATGACGTTTAATTATTTCTGTAGCGTGCCGAATAACGCTATAGATAGAGCCGTGGTAACTGCCAAATACCCCGCGGGAACCACTTTTTACAAAAGTCAACCCGACGGACTAATCAATCCTGCCAATTTGGTAAGTGGAAACTTTAGTGTGGTTGCTGGAACAAATAGTTTTTATGCCGTAGTGTATGGAATGAAACCGGGTTGTTATGTGAAATTTGATATCAATTTAACCTCGGTAACCACGGTCCCTACTGCCACTAATATTACGGCTTGTTTTGGAGCTACCTACAATTTAGATGTTGCGCTTTCTGCTGTTGGAGTGACCAATCAATTTGAGCTGTATTATTTTGCAACTGCTGCGAGTACAACCCCGTTGACTACAATTCCACATCCAACAACAGTAGGAACATATACTTACTACGTAGCTGAAGGCAAAACGGTCAATGCCCAGTTGTGTGTTGGAAGCAAAGTGGCTTTCACGGTTACCATACTGGCTGGACCAACGGGAACCTTACCGCAATTAGCATACAGCATTTGTGATGATGCTATTCAGTTGATTGAGTTGCAAACAACAGCTCCCCAAATTACTTGGCAGATTATGGTCGGAAATGTATGGCAAGACATAAGTGCGGCCAATTGGTCGGGTGTTTTTAGTGTAAATGGGAATCAAATCTCTATCGGAATTGGCTATGCAAATGTTTCTACAGCTAAAATTCGTGCTGTGATGAAGTCTACAGCCGGTTGTGAAACCATCAGTCAAGAGGTAACACTGACTTTTAAAGGATGTAAGCTGCCTACCAATCCGATGATACCATCAAAATTTATAATACGAATTTGATATGAAAACGATACAAAAACTTTTTTATAGTGCATGGGTAATCGCTCTTTTTCCTTTACAGGGGAAAGGGCAGACTGCCAATGCCGGGATCTTAACCGTAATGCCCGAAACCAGCTTAACAACGGCTGCCGATTTCTTAAACCTAAAAGACGCATCGGTATTCAATGACGGATCGATATATTATCAGGCCAATTTTGACAACGAAGGACTCTATACTTTCTCATCGCAGAAGAAATCATCCTATGCGGTTTTTCAACAGTCTGCTGATAAAACAGCCAACCAACAACTGTCGGGGAGTATTCCCTCAAGTTTTTATGACGTGTTGTTTCACAGCCCTGCTGCCAATAGTGGATTTGATTTAAAAAACGATATGAGCATAAATGGAAAGGCAAATTTTTTAAACGGGATTGTCAACATAGATTCTTTAAATGGATATATGCTTTTTGAATCAGGTGCGCAGGCAGTCAATGTTTCAGACAAAAGTTTTGCCGATGGACTGGTAGAGAAAGTAGGACGGGAAGCATTTGTTTATCCCATAGGTGATAAAAACATATACAGAATGGCTCAAATCAGTGCGCCTCCGAATATTAAAGACGCTTTTATAGCAAAATATTATTTGGATAATTCAAACAAAAAGCATCCACATAATAGTAAAACAGGGGTCATTAATCTAATCAATGATGCGGAGTACTGGACCGTTGAAAGAGCTAATACTCAAAACAACATCATGCTTACACTGAGTTGGAATACCAAGGTCACTCCTGCGGTTTTGTTGACCGAGGATGCTAAAAATCTGAGGATCCTTCGATGGGATACCGTACAATCTCTATGGGTAGATGAAGGAGGTATTGTAGATGTGGGGGCAAAAACCGTGACTTCACCAACAGTTGTTGAAGGTTATGGAATCTTTACTTTGGGTACGGTTAAACCAAATTTAATTTTCGAGGGAGACGTTGTTATTTACAATGCTGTAAGCCCTGACGGAGACGGGAAAAACGACTATTTTATTATAGATAATATCGAGAGATTTCCCAAAAATACCGTGCAGATTTTCAATCGTTGGGGGGTGAAGGTTTATGAAACCAATGCATATAACAGTAATGGAAATGTCTTTAGAGGTATTTCTGAGGGGCGGGTAACTTTGAATAAAGAGGAGAAATTGCCAACCGGAACTTACTTTTATATCGTTCAATATGAGGTAGTGGTTGGCGGTACAGCCGAAACTATCAAAAAAGCAGGTTATCTGCACTTAGAAAACAACTAATCTAAACTGAACAAGATGAAATTAAGAAATATCATAAGAGGATTTGGATATGCTACAGTTGTTTTTTGCAGTATAAACCAAATGTATGGGCAGCAAGATCCCCAGTATACCCAATATATGTACAATACGATTAATATCAATCCAGCTTATGCGGGCTCACGTGGAGTGATGAGTATATTTGGATTATATCGTACGCAATGGGTAGGCTTGGATGGTGCTCCAAAAACAGCGGCCTTCTCTGTAAACACTCCGATCAATAACTCTAAATTGGGATTAGGTGTGTCTTTTGTCAATGAAGCCATTGGTGCCATGGACGAAAATACCATCTCGGCAGATTTATCGTATACGATAGATCTGGGTGAACGTTATAAGTTGGCCTTTGGAATCAAAGGATCTGCGAATCTGCTTAATGTCGATTACACCAAGCTCAACAAGTATAATCCCAATGATCCGATGCTGGCCAATAATATAGAAAACCAGTTTACACCAAATGTGGGAGCCGGTGTGTATTTGCACTCAGAGAAAACCTACTTAGGTTTATCTGTACCGAACTTTTTGGAAACCGAGCGATATGATGACAACATCGTATCGACGGCCAAACAAAAAATGCATTTTTATCTGATGGGGGGACATGTCTTTGACCTAAGCCCAAGCCTAAAGTTTAAACCCGCATTTTTAGTAAAAGCGGTTTCTGGAGCACCTTTACAGGCAGATATCACAGCGAATTTTATGTTTATAGACAAATTTGTCATTGGAGGAGCTTACCGTTGGGATGCGGCTTTTAGTGGTTTAGTTGGATTTCAGGTCACTGATGGCCTATTTATAGGCTATAGTTATGATGCAGAAACGACCAAATTGGCGAATTACAACTCGGGATCGCACGAAATATTTTTGCGATTTGAACTATTTAATCGCTTTAACAGAATCACCACACCGAGATTCTTCTAATATTTAGAAAAAATGAAAAGAACACTACAAAATCTATTCAGCGCTATATTGATATTGATTTCGTTAAGCGCTACAGCTCAAGAGGGAAGTGTCAAACGAGCGGATAAAAAATATGATAGTTATGCCTACATCGATGCTACAAAAGTCTACGAAAGAGTGGCGAAAAAGGGTTTTAAAAGCCCAGATGTATTTAAGAAACTCGGAAATGCATATTATTTTAATGGCGATTTAGATAGCGCAAATACTTGGTATGCAGCATTGTTTGAGTTGACTAAAGAGGTAGAGAGCGAGTATTTATATCGTTATGCACAAACTTTAAAAGCAACGGGTAATAACGAATTAGCGACCCAGTATTTAAAGGAGTTTAATGCAGCTGAAAACAACCAAATACGCGCTAAACTATTTAGGGAAAATCTCGATTACTTAGAACGTATTAAAGCCAATTCAGGAAGGTACACCCTTGAGAATTTATCTTTAAATTCGATCTATTCTGACTATGGAGCCGCGGTAGTTAATCAACAGTTGGTGTTTACTTCTGCTCGCGATACGGGTAGTGTGTCCAAGAAAATTCACTCCTGGACCAATGCCAGCTTTACCAGCCTATATCAAGCAGATATCTTAGCTGATGGAACACTCGGAAAAGTCGTTGCTTTTGATCGCGGAGTACATTCGAAATTTAACGAATCAACTCCGGTGTTTGCTAAAGATGGACAAACCATGTATTTTACGAGAAATAATTTCTTAAACGGAAAGCGCGGCAAAGATGAAAATCGCACCACCTTACTAAAGATTTATAGTGCACAGAAAGTGAATGAAAGGTGGACCAATGTCAAAGAATTGCCTTTTAATTCAGATAGTTATAGTACTGCACATCCAGCTTTGAGCCCTGATGGTAAATGGATGTATTTCAGCTCTGATCGAAGCGGAACGGTGGGACAGTCTGATTTATATCGCGTTGCGATATTGGGAGCAGAGCGTTTTGGACAACCTGAAAATCTCGGTAATCAAATCAATACAGAAGCACGCGAGAGCTTTCCATTTATATCAGAACTCAATGAGTTGTATTTTAGCTCCGATGGACATCCGGGTTTGGGAGGCTTGGACATATTTGTAGTAAAAATTAAAGGCGACAATACCTTTGGTGAGGTACAAAATATCGGAGCCCCGGCAAACAGCCCTTTTGACGACTTTGGTTGGACTATAAATACCGATACGAAAAAAGGATTTGTCAGTTCCAATAGAAAAAATGGGGTGGGAAATGATGATATCTATTCATTGGTAGAAACCCAACCGCTATCTTGTAGTCAAAAAATAGTTGGAACCGTATATGATAAAACAGATCAACAAAAAAAGGCCGATGCTAAAATGGTTTTATACGACGCCTTATTTAACTTAGTAGGGGAAACAACTACAAATAGTTTAGGATATTATGAATTTGATGCATTGCAATGTGGAGTAAAATACCGTGTTAAGGCACAAGTACCAAATTACAACACAGCTGAAGTTACGGTTGAATTACCTAATATAAGCGGCACTACTCAGGTTGATTTTGGATTGGAAAAAACAAAGGTAATTATTGAAAAAGGCACCGATTTGTTTAAGGCATTAAGGCTAGGTCCAATTTACTTTGATTTCGATAAGTCAACGATTCGACCAGATGCTGCCGTTGAATTGGCTAAAGTCGTAGAGGTTTTACTAGAATATCCAAAAATTCATATTGATATACGTTCCCATACGGATAGTAGAGGAGACGATCAATACAATCAGAAACTATCTCAAAAGAGAGCTGAGGCAACCCAAGCTTGGATAGAAGCGCAAGGCATTGATAAAACTCGATTGTCCGCTAAAGGATATGGAGAAAGCCAATTGGTTAATTCCTGTTCAAACGGAGTTCCTTGTTCAGAAGTACAACATCAAGAAAACAGAAGAAGCGAGTTTATCGTATTGGAATTGTAGTGATCCACTAGAGCGATTAAAATTAAACAACGAATAACCAAAATTAAAGAACAGCTAAAATCAGAAAAACCCTAACTATGTTAGGGTTTTTTTTGTATCTTCTAATACAGATTACATTGTTTTATAATTCATGGATAAACTCATACAGACTGTCCGTACTATCAAAGTTGTATTTCTTTCGAATGCGGTGACTGTAAACGCGTAATGCAGATGGATTGACATCCATGATCTGTGCTATTTCAGCATTGTCTAAACCGATTTTTTTAAGGATGATGAATTTTTTTTCAACCAAAGTAAGATGAGGAAATTTCTTCTTTATTTTGGACACAAATAACGGATAGGCTTTTTCAAAGGAAGCTTGTAATACAGACCAATGTTGGCCTGAAGCATGTTGTTGAAAAAAGGTGTGATTTTCGTTGAACAGCAAAGAAAGATCATTCGGGGTATCTTGGTTAATTGCTTCGGGAAAATCAATTTTTTGCAGCTGATTTTTTATAATGGTCAAACTTCCTCTACTGATTAATAAATCGTGCAACGAGATTTTTAATTTCTCATTGGCAATTTGAAGTTCATTTTTCATTTTTAATTTCTCAAACTCCAATTGAATTCGCTTGCGGCGTTCGGTTTTTCTGACAAAACGAAAAATACCAAAAACGATTAATTTAAGCGCACATCCTATACTTAATCCCACAATCCACAACATGCGGATACGATCGTTATTGTTTTTTAATTCGATATCCTTTTGCTGTAGAAGATTCATCTTATCTTGAATATCCAGATTCAGTATAGCTGCGGTTTTTTTCTGTTCGATGTTTTTATTTAAATAACTAAGTGCAGAATCGGAATATACATAAGCCAGATCCAATTGGTTTCGGTTTTTGTAATATTGAGCGATTAAAGGATAAATTTCTTGTTTTGATTCTACGTTTAAATGAATGTTTTTTATATCGTTGATCAAGTTTTTTACGTTGAGATTAAAAGAATCCTGTTGCCCTAACTTTTGATAGATTTTTGATTTGATCAGTAAGACGTCAATTCTAGGCCTAACAAATTTGTCTGTGTCGACCGTTTGATAATTTTTAAAAATGTCTAAGGCTTGCTGGTACTTTTTATTAAAAAAATAAGTTGTAGCCAAATTGGTCATTGCCGTCATTTGCCAAATCGTATCTTTATTTTCCGTACTTAATTCGAGTAGCTTCTTAAAACTCTGCTCTGCTACCGAAAAGTTTTGGTTCGTTGTTTCTATCAATCCTCGAGTATTTAAAATCTTTAGTTTTATTTCAGGATAAAAGTCGTGCGGAACCGCATTGGCGAGGTTCAAAAAATATAATGATTTACTTCCTGAGCCCATATTGTAGTGCAATAAAGCCATAATGAAAAGCATCTCTTGTTTTTCTGGTAGCTCATTGATATCAAGTTGCTTTAGGAAATCAAAAGAATTCGAAATGTATTTGAAGGCATTGATGCAATCTCCCTTTTCGTAATAGTGCGCAGCTAAAGCGAGCCTTGTTCGTGCTTGTAGTTGGTCATTCTTATCCAAGTCAACCAAGGTAATCAGGTGAAGCATTTCGGGTATATAATTGGCGTAATTTGTTTTACCGAGAAAATGTAACTTAATGAAGATCGCTTCATTTATAAGACTTCTATCGTTGGATATAACACCTAAATCATAAACTTTTTGCATTTCCTTAAAATAGCCTATCGAATCGGTTAATAATTTTTTATTGGAATAAAAATCTTCCGCATATATAGGTTGCTTCTCTGCGTAGCTCTTGTTTAATAATTTGTCGTATTGTGCGAATAGCGCAGGAGAAATTAAAAAAAAGAGACTAACAAAAAGCCGTGTTTTAAATAGAGAGTATGGGAGCGTTTTCATAATAATAAGCTTAAATAAACGGAGATAAAGAAATCAGTAGTTTGAATTTCAGTAGTGTAATATTTAGGTTGTTAGTACAGTTGGATTTTGTAGCGATGACGAATGAGGCAAAGGGTGAAGATAGTATGTTAAAAGTTTTTGCTTGACAAATTTTTAGTGTTATAAAAATAACAAATATTAGGAATTAAACTAATTTTATTGTTATATATTAAGTACAAAAGTTGATTTATTTATAGTTTTTTGAAATAGTGATACATATAGATGGAATTTTTACTTAAAAAAAGGATTTAGCTATTCTATAAAGGGGCGCTTTTTTAGGAATTTTGTCTTTTTTTATATTTTAAGCAGATTAATCGACTGAAATGATAAAATGGTTGGATAAGATAAATATATTAAAATAAATTATTGCTAAAATGTAATAAAAAGAGAGTAAAAAATTTGCTCGTTTTATTAAATCGAGTACTTTTGTTGTACGAAACAACAATTAAAATTAAAATACATAATGTTAGACTCTATTATTACGTCTAAAACGCGGCTTCGGTTGTTGGTGAAGTTTTTTATAAACACCAGTAATGAAGCGCATTTAAGAGGCTTAGCGACGGAATTTAACGAATCGACTAATGCTATTCGTAAGGAATTAAACAACCTGTCGGATGCGGGATATCTCGAAAAGGAAAACGTTCAGAATAAGGTTAGATATAAAGCCAATATCCATCATCCTTTATTCGGTTCTTTACAGGATATCGTGCGAAAATATTTGGGATTGGATACTTTGGTGGCTAGTGTGGTGGAACGTATGGGCGAAGTGCAACAAGTGGTCGTTACGGGGGATTATGCTAATGGACTGGATTCTGGTACCATTTGTGTGACTATTGTCGGACAGTCGCTTGACAGCCAATACGTGGCTCAGTTAAGTGAGAAAATAGAAGTATTAATCGACCGTAAAGTAGCCTTGACCTTAACAGCAACACCGCAAACAGCGGGTCTGATACTACTGGATAGTAGGAGTGAAGTAATAAAATAAAGTACACCGAAAGTTCGCAAGTCGAATTGGAATGTGTTAAAATAAAATTGTGATTCTGTTTTCCTCATTCTGGGGAAATGAATTGATAAGATTTGCTAAAAAATCATTGATTAATCATTTTGAATATGTTATAGCGGATTGGTGCTGTTTTTGATAGTATAATTTCACAAACGGTTACCATTAGAGATACGTTTAAAAATGAATAGCTTAGAAAAAATATGAAAGTAGGAATTACCTTTAGTGCATTTGATTTATTACATGCTGGGCATATTAAAATGCTCGAAGAGGCCAGGCGCCAATGTGATTATTTAATTGTTGGTCTTCAAACGGATCCAACCCTAGACCGTCCTGAAAAAAATCATCCCACTCAAACCGTAGTGGAACGATATATTCAACTAAAGGGCTGTCGTTTTGTAGACGAAATCGTGCCTTATGCTACCGAACAAGATTTGGAAGACGTGTTGCGTTCTTTTAAGATCGATGTACGTATAATCGGCGACGAATATCAAGATAAAAATTTTACAGGAAGAGGCTATTGTGAGCAAAAGGGGATTGAGTTATATTACAACCGTAGAGATCATCGTTTTTCCAGCAGCTCTTTACGTAGAGAAGTAGCGGAAAAGGAACAAAGTAAAATCATTAAGATAGGATAGTTAATCAAGTATGAAAAAGATATTGATTACAGGCGGTGCCGGTTTTATAGGGTCACATGTGGTAAGGCAGTTTGTCTTGAATTATCCGAATGATCATATATACAATTTGGACGCTCTTACCTATGCCGGTAATTTGGCCAACCTTTCCGATGTGGAAGCTTTGCCGAATTATACGTTTGTAAAAGCTGATATCACCGACGAAACCTTAATCAATAATTTGTTTGAAAAATACCGCTTTGATGCCGTTTTGCATTTGGCGGCCGAATCGCATGTGGATCGATCGATTAGCGATCCGTTTTCCTTTGTGAAAACCAATGTTTTGGGTACCGTAATCTTATTACAAGCCTTTAAAAATATTTGGATGGGCAACTGGGAAGGCAAACGCTTTTATCACATCAGCACCGATGAGGTTTATGGAAGTTTAGGAGAAACGGGCTTTTTTACCGAAACCACACCCTATGCACCCAATTCACCTTATTCCGCCTCCAAAGCCAGTTCGGATCATTTTGTTCGCGCTTATGGCGAAACCTACGGCATGCCCTATGTAATTAGTAATTGTTCTAACAATTACGGACCAAACCACTTTCCCGAAAAATTAATTCCTTTGTGTATTCACAATATATTAAACAACCAAGCCTTGCCCATATACGGCGACGGCAAGTTTATTCGCGATTGGTTGTATGTGATAGATCACGCCAAGGCCATTGATTTGGTGTTTCACCAAGGAAAAAATAGCGAAACTTATAATATAGGTGGTTTTAACGAGTGGACTAATATCGACTTGGTAAAGTTACTTTGCCAATTGATGGATCAAAAGTTAGGAAAGACCATCGGAACTTCAGAAAGCTTAATCACCTACGTAACGGATAGACCCGGACACGATTTGCGTTATGCCATTGATGCGCGTAAGATCAATACTGAGTTGGGGTGGAAGCCTTCGGTGACCTTCGAACAGGGTTTGGTAAAAACCATCAATTGGTTTATGGATAATCAAAACTGGTTAGAGAATGTCACCAGTGGTGCTTACCAACAATATTACAAAGAACAATACAATTTAATTAAAAAATGAAGGGCATCGTACGAGCAGGTGGTTCTGGAACCCGATTACACCTGTTGAACATTGCGGTTTCCAAACAGTTATTGCCGGTGTATGACAAGCCGATGATTTACTATCCATTATCGGTATTGATGTTGGCTGGAATTAAGGAAGTTTTAATCATTTCAACACCTAATGACCTGCCCAATTTTAAAAAGTTATTGGGAGATGGCGGTGCTCTGGGGATGCAAGTCACTTATGCCGAACAACCCACGCCCGATGGATTGGCGCAAGCCTTTATCATCGGTGAAAGCTTTATTGGTCAAGATGAGCTGTGTATGATTTTGGGCGACCATATTTTTTATGGGGCGGGATTGCAACACTTGTTGGTTCAAGCCATCAAGGATGTAGAACAAAATAGAGAAGCCACCGTATTTGGATATAACGATTGGATCACTAAAGAGCTGGCACAAAAGCAAATTAGAGGTTTAAAAGGCGCGTATTTTGACTACTTACATTGGAAAATCGGAGATTTGTTACACAATAAAATAGGTATCAATATAGTGCATTGAGGGGAATACGCATCTCCTGTTTTTCCTCAGCGGTAGACGTATCAAACTTTTGGTCATAAAGCTCAGGAGAAGCGGGTTTTGAATAACCTTATTCAAGAGCACGTATTGAAAAAATTATAAACGATCAATTAATACTTAAGTATTTTTAAAGAGAATGGCAAAAATTTTAATAACAGGGGGAGCGGGATTTATCGGTTCCAATTTATGTGAGCATTTTTTAAACAAAAATTATCAAGTTATCGTATTGGATAATTTTGCAACCGGTCACCGTCATAATTTGGCTCCTTTTATGAAAAACCCGCTCTTTGAACTGATCGAAGGCGATATTAGGAACTTAGAAGACTGTCATAAAGCAGCAAAAGATGTCGATTATATATTGCATCAAGCGGCTTTGGGTTCGGTACCGCGTTCTATAAAAGATCCCATTACAACCAATGATGTAAATGTTTCTGGGTTTTTAAATATGTTGGTCGCTGCTCGAGATGCGAAAGTAAAGCGTTTTGTCTATGCTGCCAGCTCTTCGACTTATGGTGATTCCGTGGCTTTGCCCAAAGTGGAAGATCAGATTGGTAAACCCTTGTCACCCTATGCCATTACCAAATATGTTAACGAATTGTATGCCGATATATTTAGTAAAACCTACGGCTTAGAAACCATAGGATTGCGTTACTTTAATGTTTTTGGGCGTCGTCAAGACCCCAATGGTGCCTATGCTGCAGTAATACCGCTATTTGTAAAACAATTTATGAATCACCAAAGCCCGTTGATCAACGGTACAGGCGATTTCTCCAGGGATTTTACCTATATCGACAACGTCGTTCAAATGAACGAACGCGCCATGTTAACGCAAAATCCTGAAGCGGTGAATACGGTGTATAATACCGCAGTGGGTGACCGTACAACGTTAAACGAACTCGTAGCTTATCTAAAAGAATATCTAACGGCCTTTGATCAGGCTATTGCCGAGATAGCCGTGATACACGGTCCCAACCGTCAAGGCGATATTCCGCATTCTTTGGCTTCTATAGATAAAGCCAAAAACCTTTTGAATTACGAGCCAACGCATACTATCAAACAAGGTCTTGCAGAAGCTGTTGGTTGGTATTGGCAAAATTTAAAGTAAAGAGAAAAGAGGCACTTTTCAGTAGCCTAAAAGATATAAAAAAACAGAAAACCCGAAAGGGATGTGGAATCACAGAATCAATACTTTCAGATGAGTAATTTACAACACAAAATAGCAGTAATAGGCCTCGGGTATGTAGGCTTACCTTTAGCGCGTTTGTTCGCAACAAAATATTGCGTAATCGGTTTTGATATCAACAAGACTAGAGTAGCCGAACTGCGCTCGGGTACCGACCGAACGCTGGAAGTGAGTGATAGTCTTCTACAGAGCGTACTGTTGACTCAAAATCCTCATATTGCCGAAGGCGTTATGGAGGAAACAAGCAAGGCGACCACCGGTTTATATTGTTCTTATGATTTGGGAGATATCTCGGATTGTAATGTATATGTGGTTACCGTACCGACACCGGTGGATAAAAACAATCGTCCGGACTTAACCCCCTTATACAAATCATCGGAAACGGTCGGTAAAGTACTAAAAAAAGGGGATATCGTTATTTATGAATCGACGGTATATCCGGGCGCGACGGAAGAAGAATGCATTCCGGTTTTGGAACGCATTTCCGGTTTAAAATTTAACGTGGATTTCTTTGCGGGCTATTCACCAGAACGCATCAATCCAGGCGACAAGGAGCACACGGTTGAAAAAATTCTAAAAGTAACAGCGGGTTCCACTCCAGAAATTGGACAAGTCGTTAACGAATTATACAAATCGGTCATCATAGCCGGTACCCATTTAGCACCGACCATAAAAGTAGCTGAAGCGGCTAAAGTGATCGAAAATTCCCAACGCGATATCAACATCGCCTTTGTCAATGAACTGGCAAAGATCTTTAATCTGTTGGATATCGATACCCATGCGGTTTTGGAAGCAGCCGGTACCAAATGGAATTTCTTACCGTTTAAACCCGGTTTAGTTGGTGGGCATTGCATCGGTGTGGATCCCTATTACTTGGCGCAGAAAGCACAGGAACACGGTTATCACCCAGAAATCATTTTGGCGGGACGTCGCTTAAACGACTCTATGGGAGAATATGTCGCTTCTCAAGTCGTAAAAACTTTAATTAAGAAAAATATCAAGGTTAATGGCGCTGAAATACTGATGTTGGGTGTGACTTTTAAAGAAAACTGCCCCGACGTGCGCAACACCAAAATAGTCGATGTGATCCGCGCTTTGGAAGAGTATAGTATCAAAGTTACGACTTATGATCCATGGGCCAATCCAGCTGATGTACATCAAGAATACGGTATTGAAAGTAGGGAGACTTTACCTGAAAAGCAATTTGATGGAATTGTTTTGGGCGTAGCTCATGCTGCTTTTTTAGATTTAGATTTAAAAAAATCTCAAAAAGAAGTTGCTATTGTTTATGATGTCAAAGGAGTACTAGGTTCACAAGTAGATTGTAGATTATAAATATATACGGATGAAAAAAATATTGATTACAGGCGGTGCTGGTTTTATTGGTTCTCATGTAGTACGACAATTTGTTACGAATTACCCCGAGTACCAAATTTACAATTTGGACGCCTTGACTTATGCGGGTAATTTAGCCAACCTGATGGATATAGCGGATTTACCCAATTATCATTTTGTCAAAGGTGATATTACAGACGAAAACTTTATTAATGGTTTATTCGAAGAACACCGCTTTGAAGGAGTCTTACATTTAGCAGCCGAATCTCATGTCGATCGATCGATTACCGATCCGTTTTCTTTTGTTAAAACCAATGTATTGGGGACCGTCATTTTATTGCAGGCTTTTAAAAATCTTTGGGTCAACAATTGGGAAGGTAAGCGCTTTTATCACGTGAGTACCGATGAGGTTTATGGTACGTTAGGAGAAACAGGACTTTTTACGGAAAGTACTCCTTACTCCCCCAATTCCCCCTATTCAGCTTCCAAAGCAAGTTCTGATCACTTTGTTCGGGCTTATGGCGAAACCTATGGGATGCCTTATGTAATCAGTAATTGTTCGAACAATTATGGTCCCAATCACTTTCCTGAAAAACTGATTCCACTTTGTATTCACAATATTTTAAACAATAAACCCTTGCCTATTTATGGTAACGGTAAGTTTACTCGTGACTGGTTGTATGTCGTTGATCATGCTAAAGCCATTGATTTGGTATTCCATAGCGGCGAAAATCATCAAACTTATAATATTGGTGGTTTTAACGAATGGACCAATATCGACTTGGTGAGACTGTTATGTCAATTGATGGACGAGAAATTAAAGAAACCAGTAGGAACTTCGCAATCTTTGATTACTTATGTGACAGACAGACCTGGCCACGATTTGCGATATGCCATTGATGCGCGTAAGATTAATGCCGAATTGGGATGGAAACCGTCGGTGACCTTTGAACAGGGGTTGGAGAAAACCATCGATTGGTTTATGGATAATCAAACTTGGTTAGAGAATGTCACCAGTGGCGCATACCAACAATATTATGAGGAACAATATCAAAAATAGAATACTTTTATCAAATGATAAAATGAATACTTTTAACCAGGTTGTGATTTTTATTAGGTAGTTAAAGTTTTCTTTCAGTTAATTTTGTACCTATCATAATAACAGTTATTTAGATTAAAAAGCATTCAATTATACATAACAATATAACGCCTAACTACACTATAAAAAAATGAAAGGAATAATATTAGCAGGAGGTTCAGGTACTCGATTGCATCCCTTGACCAAAGTGGTTTCCAAACAACTACTGCCTATTTACGACAAGCCGATGATTTATTATCCCTTATCGGTATTGATGTTGGCAGGAATTAAGGATGTTTTAATCATTTCGACTCCACATGATTTACCGAATTTTAAAAGTCTTTTTGGTGACGGTAGTCAATTGGGACTGTCATTATCTTATGCCGAACAACCCAATCCAGACGGGTTGGCTCAAGCTTTTATTATTGGAGAAGCTTTTATCGGTCAAGATGATGTTTGTTTGGTTTTAGGTGATAATATTTTTTATGGTGCAGGATTACTGAAGTTACTCAAAGATTCTATACAAACTGTAACAGACGAAGATAAGGCCGTGGTTTTTGGATATTATGTCGATGATCCCGAGCGTTATGGTGTAGCGGAGTTTGATGCCGTTGGGAACGTATTGAGTTTGGAGGAAAAACCTCTGGTAGCCAAGTCCAATTATGCAGTAGTGGGTTTGTATTTTTACCCCAATTCGGTGGTGGAGATAGCAAAAGAAGTTAAGCCATCGCATCGTGGGGAATTGGAAATCACTTCGGTTAATCAAGATTATTTGAAGCAAGGAAAACTCAAATTGCAAACCATGAGTAGGGGATTTGCTTGGTTGGATACCGGTACTCACGAATCTTTGACAGAAGCTACGGAGTTTGTAAAAGCTGTTGAAAAGAGAACCAGTTTAAAGATTGCCTGTTTGGAAGAAATTGCGTTAAAACATCAATGGATTGATAAAAATAAACTTTGGGATCAAATAAAGGATTTAAAGGGGGATTATTATGATTATATAAAGAAGATAATCTTAAAACATAGTATTTAATGAATACAGCAAAAATTATTAATCTACCAAAGATTTTCGATGAACGAGGTAACTTGTCTTTTTTGGAACATCCTAATCAGTTACCATTTGAAATCGCTCGAACTTATTGGATTTATGACGTCCCAGGTGGAGAAGTTAGAGGTAGTCATGCTTTTAAAGAGCAACAAGAATTTATAATTGCACTATCTGGTAGCTTTGATGTAGTTTTAAATGATGGGCGCTCGGAGATGAAATTTTCATTAAATAGATCTTATTACGGGCTTTTTATCCCAAAAATGTATTGGAGAAAATTGGAGAATTTTTCGACAAATTCACTTGCTTTGATCGTATCGGATAAATTGTTTCAAGAAGAAGATTATATAAGGGATTTTGTACATTTTAAAGATATGAAAAATGTATAAAATAGATGACTGTAATTTAGTAGATCTACCTAAAATAGGAGATACTTGCGGTAATATAACGGTTTTACAAAACGACATCGATATGCCGTTTAAAGTTCAAAGAATATATTATCTCTATGATGTTCCTATGGGAAGTGAAAGAGGAGGACATGGTCACTACGAGTTAGAGCAATATATTATTGCCGCAAGCGGATCATTTTCATTTGTTTTAGATGACGGTGAAAGAAAAAAAACGGTTTTTCTAAACGATCCATCAAAAGCATTATATATCAAACCAGGTATTTGGAGAGAAATTGTAGGCTTTTCAAGTGGTAGTATTTGCCTGGTTCTGGCCTCTCGTAAATACGATGAAAAAGATTATATACGGAGTTATGATGCATATTTAAAATTTATAAATTCATGAAAAATTATACAGTGCACCCGTTAGCAGATGTACAATGTGAGAATATTGGCAACGATACTATGATTTGGCAATTCACGGTTATCTTGGCGGGAGCTAAAATCGGTTCAAACTGCAATTTAAATGCACAAGTCTTTGTTGAGAATGATGTTATTATTGGTAATAATGTCACTATAAAATCGGGGGTTCAAGTTTGGGATGGAGTAACCTTAGAAGACAATGTGTTTGTTGGACCTAATGTTACCTTTACAAATGATTTGTTTCCTAAATCAAAACAATACCCAAAAAAATTTGAAAAAACATTAGTTAAAAAGGGCGCGTCAATTGGTGCAAACGCTACTATCATTGCTGGTATAGTGATCGGAGAAAACGCACTAATAGGTGCGGGAAGTGTTGTTACCAAGAATGTTCCCGCAAATACAATATGGTACGGTAATCCAGCTGTACAAAAAGGAATTATATAAATTATTATTATGATTAAATTTTTAGATTTAGAGAAAATCAACAAAGAATATAAAGAGGAATTAACATGCGCATTTAATCGTGTAGTAGATTCAGGATGGTTTTTGTTGGGACAAGAATTAGCTAACTTTGAACAGGCCTATGCTAAATTTTGTGGAACTAAATATTGTTTAGGAGTAGCAAATGGTCTGGATGCTTTAATATTGATTGTTAGAGCATATAAAGAGATGGGAATTTTTAAAGAAGGGGATGAGATTCTAGTTCCTTCAAATACTTATATTGCTAGCATTTTAGCAATTTCCACGAACGGATTAACTCCAGTTTTGGTAGAGCCGAGCTTGGGTACTTTCAATATGGATCCGGACTTGATAGAGAGCCATATTACCGAAAAGACTAGAGCCATATTAGTTGTGCACTTATATGGGCAAACGGCGGATATGAATCGTATCAACCAGTTAGCAAAAAAATATAATTTAAAAGTTATCGAAGATGCGGCACAGGCCCATGGTGCAGAATACAACGGTAAAGTGGCAGGTAATTTGGGAGATGCCGCTGGACATAGTTTTTATCCTGGTAAAAACCTTGGTGCTCTAGCTGATGGGGGTGGAATTACTACAAATGATGAAGAACTATATGTCGTTTTAAAAGCCTTGCGTAATTATGGTTCACATATAAAGTATCAAAATTTATATCAAGGTATAAATAGTCGTCTAGATGAGTTAAATGCTGCTTTTTTAAGTATTAAGTTGGAACATTTGCCTGCTGTAATCAAGAAAAGGAGAGCGATAGCTGATATTTACCTTAGTGAAATTAACAATCCAAAAATTGTTTTACCTGTTGTTACAAATAAAAATCATCATGTTTGGCATCTATTTGTTGTACGTTGCGATGATAGAGAAAAACTACAACAATATTTAGAAAGTAAAGGAATACAAACTTTGATTCATTATCCAATACCACCTCACAAACAAGAAGCCTATAAAAACTGGGTTAATCTATCTTTACCAATTTCAGAAAAAATTCATAAAGAGGTTTTGAGTATTCCTATAAGTGAAGTATTGACAGAAGAGGAAGCTTTTGAAATTGTAAAATACTTAAATCAATATTAGATTGAAATTAATTAAAACAACAATTTTTTCGGGGTTAACTACTCTTGTTAAAATTTCAACAGGGTTTGTTTCGACCAAAATCGTTGCAATATTAATTGGAGCTCCTGGTGTAGCAGTGATGGGGGCATTTGTGAATTTCTTAGCTATTGTTTTAACTTTTGGAAATGGAGCGATAAATACAGGTGTTGTCAAGTATACAGCTGAATACTTAGATAATGAGCAGCAAACAAAAAAACTGTTTAGTACAAGTTTGCGTATTTCTTTTTTTTGTTCTTTTTTTATAGGTGTGTTTTTAACGATATTTTCTAATTCTCTATCACAGTTAATATTTGCTGATAATTCATATAAATTTGTTATTATCACTTTAGGGGTTACTTTGTTGTTTTATTCTCTGAATTCATTGTTGGTTTCGATTTTAAACGGAAAGGGACAGATTAAAATATTAACCTTAGTTAATACGCTAGGTAGTATTATAGGCCTCTTCATTACCTTGACTTTAGTGTATTTTTATAAAATTCACGGAGCCTTGTATGCTTTAATTTTGTCGCAGACACTAGTGTTTTTTGTGTCATTGACAATTGTTTTTCGTCAACCGTGGATGACTGTGGAACTTTTTAAACAGAAAATTGATTATTCAATAGTTCGCAAACTGAGTAGCTATACGTCAATGGCTATTGTCACAGCTTTAACAATTCCGGTTTCGCAATTGTTTCTTCGTAATATTATAATTGAGAAATTGAATATAACGGATGCAGGAATCTGGCAAGGAATGATGCGTGTTTCTGATGGTTACTTAATGATAATTAACATGGCACTATTGACTTATTATCTACCTAAACTTTCTAGTATTAAGTTGAAATCGGAATTGAGAAAAGAAATATTTCAAGGATATAAAATGATACTTCCTGCCGTGATGGTAATGAGTTTTACAATGTACTTGGGGCGCTATTTTATTATTGATTTATTATACACAGCGGATTTTTATCCGATGGAAAAATTATTTTTCTGGCAACTTTTAGGAGATGTTTTTAAAATAGCCTCATATATTTTGGCTTATTTGATGTTAGCAAAAGCAATGATGAAAATTTATATAATTACGGAGATTATGTTTTCTATTAGCTATGTTTTGTTTAGTTATTGGTTTGTTGGTTTGTATGGCGTCGAAGGGGCTGCAATGGGGTTTTGTTTAAATTATCTATTATATTTATTATTATTTATTATAATATTCAGAAAACTTTTATTTTATGGAAAATAGTAAATTTAGTTCAATTACGTTCTTTTATCCGAGTAAAATTGTTGGAGGTGCTGAGTTTCTTTTTTTGAGATTAGCAAACTATTTGTCGGACGATTTGTCTATATCTGTAAATTATGTTGACTATGAAGATGGATTTGTTGCAGGTGAAGTCAAGAAGAATAATCTAAAGATTAATTTGATTCCTTTTAAGGTTGTTACGAAATTAACCTTACCCCAAAATACTGTTATGATTGCTCCAATTTCGTCTAGTGTCGATATACTAAATTATTGCAAAGGCGATTGTAATCTCTTTTTCTGGTCGATACATCCAATGGGACTTAAAAATGCTTTAACACCTTTTAAGAAGTATAGTTTTAAATCTTTCGCATGGAGTGATTTTGCCAACGATATTGATTTTATGATTGACAAAAATGCATTGGTGTTTATGGATGGTGCAAATTTAAGTACTCAACGTGATATCTTTAATTTTAAAAACACACCTCAAAATTATCTTCCTATTATTTGTCTCGGCAAAAAGGATTACTTAAAATGCGAAATTCCGACAAATACTATTCATTTGGGAACTTTAGGTAGATTGAGTAGTGAAAAGGTTAATCCCTTAATCAATGTAATCGAACATTGTAATGCTTTTTTGGATAGATACCCTACTGAAACCATTAAATTTCATATAATAGGAGAAGGCGAAGCTAAGCATAAAATAGATCAGCTAGCATTGCATCCAAATCTTGAACTATTACATTTAGGTACCATAATTGGTGATGAATTAAATGAGTACATGGTAAATAATATTCATGTGATGTTTGCTATGGGAACATCAACATTGGAATCTGCGAGTCTTAAAATACCTACTATTCTCGTAGATTTATCTTATACTTATATGCCCATTGATAATAAATTTAGGTGGTTGTATGAAGCCGCTAATTATTCTGTTGGCGATGTTTACGATGTCAAAAATAGATATTTGCATGATTTCGAGGAAATAATAGCAAAGATTAAAGATCACTCTATCTTAAAAGAGGGTGATAGTTGCTATAGATATTTTATGGAAAACCACAGTATAGAAAATGTATCTCGACAGTTATTGCAAGAAGTAAACCTATCGTCATTTACATTACAAGATCTCAAGGATACGCGATTTAGTAGATTTAGAATAATTTCATTTTTAAGAAAAATTAATAAATTTAGAAAATTATAATGAAGAAAAATTTAATTGTATTTGGTACTAGACCTGAAGCCATAAAAATGGCTCCTTTAGTCAATGAATTTAAAAAGAATGCAGAGTTTTTTGACACTAGAGTTTGTGTTACAGCACAACATAGAGAAATGTTAGATCAGGTATTAGATTTTTTTGGAATTGTTCCTGATTATGATTTAGATTTAATGAAACCCAATCAAAACTTATACTCTTTAACGGCTGATATTATTTTAAATCTACAAGAGGTTTTAGAGGATTTTAAACCCGATTATGTATATGTTCATGGAGATACTACGACCACTATGGCTGCTAGTATTGCCGCTTTTTATTCAGGAGCACAAATTTGTCATGTTGAAGCCGGACTTCGTACACATAATAAGCGAGCGCCTTTTCCGGAAGAGATCAATAGACAAATCACAGGAAGAATAGCAGATTATCATTTTGCACCGACAGAGGCTTCGCGAGAAAACTTGCTGAAAGAAAATGTTAGCCCAGAAACTATCGTGGTTACCGGAAATACCGTCATCGATGCCTTAATGGACAGTTCGAAACGTGTAGAGACAATTGAAAATGAAGAAATTGCGAAATTAAAGACCTTGGTGAATCCGAATGCAAAATTGATTTTGGTAACCGGACATCGTAGGGAAAATCACGGGGATGGGTTTATTAGAATCTGCGAGGCCTTAAGAGAAATTGCAATCACGCATACCGATGTACAGATTATCTATCCCGTGCATTTAAACCCCAATGTAAAGAAACCTGTATATGAACTGTTATCGGGTATCGATAACATTAAACTGATTGATCCATTGGCTTATCCTGCTTTTGTATGGCTAATGAATCAATCGTATATGATTATTACGGATTCTGGAGGAGTACAAGAAGAAGCGCCGAGTTTGGGTAAACCGGTTTTGGTAATGCGTGATACTACTGAAAGACCAGAAGCGGTAAAGGCAGGAACAGTGATTTTAGTGGGAACCAATAGAGACTTAATCGTTAGAGAAACGAAAAGCCTGCTTCAGGACCATAAACGATATGAAATTATGTCTGGCTTACACAATCCTTATGGTGATGGAAAAGCAAGTGAGAAAATTGTGAAATTCTTTTTAAATGAGCGATAAACATATACTGATTTTTGAATATGATATTCAAAAGTATCCTCCGATATTGTCAATAATTAACTTTTTGCAGAATAATGGTTTAGACATTATTGTAATTGGTTGTTGTTATGATTTGATTTATATAGAATCTTTGAAGAAGAAAGGAGTTACATTTTATAATTTAATTGACAACAATACGCAGTCAAATTCCATTGTCAAATTTTTACGACTAATCTTTTTTAGAAAAAAAGTACAAAAAATATTGAAAAGCTATTCTCAAGAATCTCCTACTGTATGGCTGTTTGGACAAACTTCAATATGGTTGTTTTATCGTCTTATTAATAATTTTAAAACAAATTTATATTTGTTTGAGTTTCCTAGATTAGAAGTTTCCCTTCGTTATCGACTGTTATCACCGTTTATTAATTATAAAAAAGCGCTTCAAAATGCAAAAAATGTTATTTGCTGTGAGTACAATAGAAGTCACATAACCAAGTCCTTTTTTAATTTACAACGGCTACCTCACATAATTCCTAATAAACCAATAATGGATATAGCAATTGATGGAAGCCTAGAGGATGATAGTCGCTTTACAGGAAAGAAGATTATTTTATATCAAGGGATTTTTAATTATCCTGAAAGGCGTATGGACGAACTGTGTGAGGCTATTGCTTTTTTGCCAGACGAGTATATCGTCTGCTTAATGGGGAGTGATAACGACTATAAGAATACACTAAAAACAAAGTATGAGAATAATGATAGAATTGTTTTTTTACCATTTGTAGCAAGTCCTTCACATCTAAAAATCACACAAAAAGCTCATATAGGTTTTTTAACTTATTTTTCAGATGGTGGTAAAATTGAACATTCGCTAAATACGCTGTATTGTGCGCCCAATAAAATTTATGAATATGCTAACTTTGGAATTCCGATGCTCTCGAATGATATTCCTGCGCTAAACTACTTGTTCGAGAAACATAAATGCGGAATCAGTGTGGAGGGATTTACACCTGAAAGGATCGCAAAAGTGATTACCGATATAGACGCAAATTATTCGCTATATTCTGACGGGTCAAAAGCATTATTTAATGCTACTAATATAGACGATAAATTAAAAGAAATTATTTTATAAATGGAATTACACAGTTTACCCTATTTAGTACTTCTTTTTGTTTTTTTTGTGCTATTCTTATGCGAAAGAAGTTATATAACGGACCAGAAAGTAAGGGTTAGAATACAATATTGTAGCGCTATTTTGTTTTTACTATTTTTTGGATTTAGAGGGTATATAGGATCAGATTGGTTTAATTATAATTTAAAATATGAATCCACTTTGTGGAACGTATGGACAGCTGATGATTATGAAATTGGATTCTCTTTTTTAATGAAAATGTCTAAGTTGTTAGGATTAAGTTATCAGAGTTTTGTTTTGGGTATTACCTTAATACAAGTTTTTCTAATTAATAAATTATTTGGATCTTATTTAAAGTATGTTTCTTTAGGTTATATTTTATTGATAGCATTATTTCCAATAGTTATCATCGATTTACTTAGAAATTTTACAGCGATTTTGATTGGGATGTTCGCAATTCCCTATATTATTGAAAACAAAAAAACAAAAGCAATTCTAATTATATTGCTGGCGGTATCATTTCATACATCTTCAGTATTTCTATTTTTTCTCTTTTTTATAGGTAAAAAAGTCATAAACAAGAGATTGTTAGTCGTTCTTTCTTTCTTGGGAATAATAGTCTATTTACTTGAGTTTAATTTTTACAAGGACTTTCTTGAAATGATTGGAAGTGCAGTTGGAGGGAGAATTGAACATTTACTAAATCAAGGAGCGGATGATACGGAAAAAGCTTACGGAATCACTTGGGGTATATTGGAGAAGATTGTACTGCTTGGATTTATCATTATATATTACAATCGGGTAATAAAATACAATGCTTTCCTAGTGAATTCGTGTATCATTTATTTATTGGTTTATTTATATTTTAGTACGTCGCAATCGTTTATAAACAGATTTTCAAATTTGTTTTTATTAGGGTATATTTATATGTACACCAATGTAGTTTTAAGTGTTGCAGCTAATAATAGTCGATTTTGGATTCGATATATTTTGCTCTTTTGTTTTATGAGAACGGGGCTTTCTTATAATAATGAACTTTACACTTACTCCAACAATATTTTAAGTGATGACAATGTAAATACGAGGTTTTTAGCGAGGGAACAGTATTATAAAAACAGATAAAGTATAATGAAGGTATTACAAGTTGTCACAAGTCTTTCAACAGGTGGGGCGGAAAAATTGATTGTAGATATGATTCCGAATTTACAAAAACAAGGACATTTAACGGATGTTCTTGTTTTGAAGGATATGGAGTCAGGTTTTAGAAATCAATTAAAAGCCAGTACCAACGGTCGCGTTTTTTTTATGAGTAAAGGGTCCGTTTACAACCCTTGGCATATCATTAAAATTGTAAAATATTTACACCGATATGATGTGGTACATGTACATCTCTTTCCTGCGCTCTATTGGGTGGTTTTGGCGCGATTTATTAGTTTTAGTAAAACGAGGATAGTTTATACAGAACATAGCACTAATAATAGAAGGAGACAAAGTAAAATTTGGCGCGCTGTGGATAAGGTTATCTATCGTGGTCTAGATAGCATTTGTTGCATTACAGCTGCAACAAAGAAAAACTTAGACCAACATTTAGGTCGTGATACAGCAGCTAAAATTATCAATAATGGGATTGTTGTTGAGAATTATAAAAATAAATCAGCGAAATTTGAATATTTACCGCAAGGATTTAATCTCATTCAGGTGTCTAGTTTTCGTTCTCAAAAAGATCAAATGACGGTTATAAAAGCACTAAAATATCTTCCCGAAGAAATTTCTGTAATTTTTGTTGGAGACGGAGGTCTGCGACAAGAACATGAGGATTTTGCCGAGAAACTAGATTTAATGCATCGAGTAATTTTCTTGGGGAATAGATATGATGTTCCAGAGTTGCTTAATTTTGCCGATGTTGCTATTTTATCTTCTTATTACGAAGGGTTTGGTTTGTCTATAGTTGAAGGTATGGCAGCTGGTAAACCGGCAATAGCATCGGATGTTGAAGGGATTAAGGAAATTGTGGATGGATATGGACTATTGTTCGAGCAGGGAAATGAAAAAGAATTAGCGGACTGTATATTACAACTTTATACTAATCAACAATTTTATGCTGAAAAAGCCAAGAGTTGTGCCTTACGCGCTGAGGAATATACATTAGATAAAATGATTAATCTTTATATAAAGGAATATGATAGTTAAAAAGGCATTATACGTTTTATTGACTCTAGTGTTTTTTTTCTCGAGTTGTAGGGGACAAGACAAGGCAGTTTTTAAATATAAAGAGGTGCCTTTAAAACTTAATAAGTCAAAAAGGGTTCTTATAGATTTAAAGGGATTTATTGAGGTTAGTAATTATTTGCCAAAAGGATATTCCAAAAGGGGAAATATAGATTATACTATATATATTCAAAAAGCGCTCGATGAAAACCCTAATTTGGTTTTTCCGGATTTTCCGATTTTAGTTAATCAATTGGGGTTGGAGCTACAAAGCAACAGTAAGATTTTTTTCAGAGAAAAATCTAAAATAACTATAGAACCAAACAGTTTAACAAATTATTCCATTTTTAATTTGAAAAACATTTCTAATGTAGCCATCTATAACCCTCGTTTAGTAGGTGATAAATACGCTCATTTAAGTTCTAAGGGCGAGTGGGGTATGGGAATAAATATTGTCGGGTCACAAAATATAAAAATTTTTAATCCAATAATTTCAAAATGTTGGGGCGATGGAATATATATTAACGATTTTGATGGAATAAAATCTAAAAACATTTTAATTGAAGGTGGGATTGTCGATGATAATAGGAGGAATGGGATTTCAGTAATCAGTGGAGAAAACATCTCTATAAATGATATTGTTCTTTCTAATACCTCGGGAACGCTGCCGATGGCAGGGATTGATTTAGAACCCAATCACAACCATGAGGAATTAAAGAATATTGTTTTAAAGAATATTGTTAGTTACAATAATGGAGATGCTGGTTTCTTAATCTTTCTGGGCTCTTTTTTAGGTGAAAATCAAAAAACGGTCGATATTCGGTTTCTTAATTGTACCGATTATTATTCCGCAAAAGCAATTTCAATACCGGGACTTCTTAATAATTATGATAAAACTATAAAAAAGATAAAAGGACAAATCTCTTTTGAAGGTTTTACTACTGTTAATAGCGGTGTGTTTTTTTCTAAAAGCTCGGGTAGTTATACTTATACACCTCCTATTTTCGTTAAGAAGTTTCAGATTCAACAAGAAAATAAAAAGGATTTAGATAGTGAACTTAAATTTCGAAAATGGTTTAAGGAACGGAGTATTCAAGTGGAATAAAAGGGTTTGATTAGATTTAGATTTTGAGATAGAATAAAAATTAGTAAACAATAGATGAAATTGAAAATTTTACGCATAACCACTGTTCCGGTTTCTTTAAAAAAACTCTTAGAGGGTCAGCATCGATTTATGACCCAACAAGGATTTGATGTTATAGGAGTCTCTTCTAAAGGAAGAGACTTAGAAGCGGTTCGGGACAATGAAGGGGTTGCTGTTGTTGCGTTAGAAATGAAGCGTACTATTGCACCCTTAGCAGATATGGTTTCCTTATGGAATTTTTACAAACTTTGTAAAAAAGAAAAGCCAACTATCGTACATTCCCATACCCCTAAAGCGGGTGTCGTAGGAATGTTAGGGGCTAAATTGGCCGGCGTACCCATTCGATTGCATACCGTGGCCGGTTTGCCCTTAATGGAAGCTACTGGAGTAAAACGAAAGTTGCTAGATTTTGTAGAAAAACTGACCTACCGTTGTGCTACAAACGTATATCCCAATTCAAACGGATTATATGACTTTATTGTTGAAAATAAATATACAGATCCCAATAAATTGAAAGTAATTGGTAAGGGAAGTTCTAATGGTATCAATACGGCTTTTTTTGATACATCTCATTTTTCGTCGGAACAATTAAACCTACTTAAACAAGATTTAGGAATTAGTCCGGAAGATTTTGTATTTGTATTTGTTGGTAGGCTAGTAGGAGATAAGGGGATCAATGAGCTTTTAAAGGCTTTTGTTTTGGTGTCAAAAGCAAAAAATAATATTAAACTTTTATTGGTTGGTGATTTTGAAGCAGCATTAGACCCATTAGAAACTGTAACATTGAGTGAAATAAACTCAAACAAAGATGTCATTTCTGTAGGTTTTCAACCCGATGTAAGGCCCTATTTTGCGATATCGGATGCTTTGGTCTTTCCGAGTTATAGAGAGGGTTTTCCCAATGTAGTCATGCAAGCAGGGGCCATGGGATTACCGTCTATAGTGACCAATATTAACGGTTGTAACGAAATTATTATTGAAGGTGAAAACGGATTGATTGTTCCGGTAAAAGACGTTGGTGCAATCTATAGAAGTCTTTTGAAATTGTATGAGGACAACGATTACTTTCAATATCTGAAAAATAATGCTCGACGTATGATTACCGAGCGTTACGAACAAAAGCTCGTTTGGAATGCCTTATTAGCGGAATATAATCGATTGTTAGTGGATAAAGGATTTACTGTCCAACAAAATAACTATAATGTATAAACATTTTTTAAAACGCATCTTGGATTTTTTTGCGGCACTTATCGGCTTGCTTTTATTGAGTCCTATATTTATAATTGTTACAATTGGGCTGTTTTTTGCCAATTCAGGCAAACCCTTTTTCTTTCAAAGAAGGCCGGGTAAAGACGAACGAATTTTCAGCATAGTCAAGTTTAAAACGATGAACGACAAAAAGGGGGCAGACGGGCAATTGTTGTCTGATGCCGAACGATTAACGCCTATAGGGGCGTTTGTTCGTAAAACCTCTTTGGATGAAATCCCACAGCTCATTAACGTCCTAAATGGCGATATGAGCTTGATAGGACCACGTCCCTTATTGGTGCAATATCTACCGTTGTATAACGATAAACAGAAAAAGCGACATCAGGTGCGTCCGGGCATCACCGGTTGGGCTCAAGTCAACGGCCGGAATGCGATTTCGTGGGAACAAAAATTTGAACTGGACGTCTGGTACGTAGATCATTTGAGTTTGTTGTTGGACATTAAAATTTTTATCTTAACTTTAAAAAAGGTGTTTATTAGAGAGGGGATATCAGCGGACGGTCAAGCAACTATGGAAGCATTTAAAGGTAGTAAAAGGTAATATTATGAGAAAAATAATCGCGGTTATACTATTTTCTAGTTCGAGTTTTGGATTCGCGCAAAGCAATGAAAATGAATGTGATGGCTTAAAAACAAAAAATATAAAACTCGAACAAGACAACTCTTTTTTCAAAGTTGCCTTAGATTTGCGGCAATCAGAAAGTAAGATCCAAATTGATAACAGAATCGTTATAATAAACGAAGTAGTTTATGATGCGAAAGAGAAGCAGTTGCGGGTGAGTGGTCTTGTGGAGAACAACAATATAAATTATAAGGGGATCAATTTTTTTGGAGCAAATTTCGTAGATTCAAAAGGGGAATTTCATGAAACCTTTACTGTATTACACCCTTCGGGAAAAGGCTTTTCGATTTTGAGTTCTACAACTGAAGTTCCTTACGGCTTTACTTTTGTATTTAAGAATATTAATGCTTATATCCCAGTAATTAGCTTGCTGCAAGTCAATTTGGCTACCAAAAACTTGAGGAACGACGAGTTTAAATTTAAGGGAGTGACAGTTAAATAAAGTTTTATTATGTATTTATATGGAGCGAGTGGTCATGGAAAGGTGGTGGCAGAAATTGCTGAAGCTCTGAATATCCCTATTTCAGGTTTTATTGATGGAAATCCCGAAATAGAAGTGGTTTTAGATTATTCTGTTATTGAAGATATACCTATTAATATCGACCAAGTGGTGATTTCTATAGGCAATAATAAAATTCGCAAAGAGATAGCTACGCGATGCAAAAAATTAAGTTTTATAACTTTAATACATCCGCATAGTACTACTTCCAAAAGAGCAAGTGTAGGGGAGGGAACAGTTATAATGGCGGGTGTTACCATAAATTCAGGGGCAAAGATCGGTAAACATTGTATCATAAATACAAATGCTTCTGTAGATCACGAATGTATTATTGCTGATTTTGTTCATATTTCGCCTAATGCTGCATTAGCAGGAAATGTAGAAGTTGGAGAAGGCAGCCACTTGGGTATAGGTTCCTCAATCATTCAAGGTGTCAAAATTGGAAGTTGGGCGACTATCGGAGCAGGTTCTGTTGTCCTTAAAGACGTACCAGATGGCGCTGTAGTTGTCGGGAATCCAGCAAGAATCATTAAATATAATGTATTTTAATATTGAGTTTATATTAAATGCAGTAAATAACACCAAATGCTTCCTCTGTAGTATGGCTTCGAGGAGATGTGATTTTTACAGGTCCTTTTCTATTTACAAACCTCTTAAAGTTTCATTCTCCATAGTGATATGTCGCAAGGTACAATTTTGGCTACAGAACCTTGAATTGGAAGTTTTTTCTTCATTTTGCGGAGTCTATTCAAAATGATGAATTATATAAAAATATTTTACTTGTACTTACACTGTCCAAATCTAGGAATATAATGGAAAAGGTAGACTTATACTTAATGGGACTTAACTTCAATCAGTATCAAGCGTGGTCAATTGCTGTGTTGTAAAACAAAGAGTTGAATATAAATTATAGCGTAGTTCAAGGAAATGAAATAATCGAAGTTAGTGCAAACGGAAATCGGCGAGTACTAATAAAATCAATAGTTACTAGGGTAAAATTAAGTATAAGATAAAAGGTATTTACCTTAAAACTTGTAGAAGTAAGGTGAAACATTTTAGAATGTTTTCTACATCAAGTAATAGGACGATAACTCGTGATGCCTATTTCATTTTAATTCAGAATAAGTGGGTGTCAATTTTGACTATAATATTATTATCAAGAGGTGCAGGATGATTATCGCCAACCAAAATCATCTAAAGAATGTGGTAAAAGAGATAGTTGCGATTAATTATAGAGCTTTAGAATTTGGTTTTTGTGTTGCCATACTTAAGTATGCTGAAAAACAAGATGCTATGTAATTAAATGTTGTTGGATTTTTAAAACGATAAAGGCTGTCCTTTTGAGACAGCCTTTGTTAAAATAAATAATTAAACTAAAATTTTTCTCTTATTATTTTTTCAATACTTTGATAATCGTGCGGATTGGGATATATATCTAAATCAAGATTATTCTTTCTAAAAAAAGCAAAAGGAAATCCTAATTCATTTTTGTATTTTTTTGTCAAAACAGGTAACAAATTATTCAATTCTAATATAATCCAATCATCATTAATAAATCCATTTTTCTTATAAATCGCTCCTTTTTTATAATTTTCTATAGTATTTACATTTTCAAAAACAGCGATGAACTTTATATTTTTATCCTTGAACTTTGATGCTAAAATATTCATATTATTATATTCTGATACACACCCCCCACAATTAGTAGATGTTATATAAAATAAAGCATTCATATTCTTTACTTCATCTAAAGAATATTTTTTACTATTTAAACTTTTAAATTTAGGATATAAAACTCTTTCATTACTATTTTCATCAACGATAATCATTTTACTAGTGTCCCCACCTAAATCACTAATCAAAAAAGCAAAGACATTGGTAAAATCGTCCTCATCAACATAAGCCTTTTCTAATAAATCAATATTCCAAGAAGATAATTTTCCATTTGAATCAAAAACCATTGTTTTTTTAAAATCACTTCTATCTGATTCATTTAGATTTAAAATTTTAGAAAGATTAGTTTTTATATAAACATCTTCTTTGCTGTCCTTAATTTTGTTTTTACAAGATAAAAAAAAAGCCAACACTAAAAAAAGGCAAAATATTTTTTTCATAAAATTAATATGTTCTTGTACATGAATGACCTATGTATTTCATACAATCCCCGGTACTTTGATGCTTTATATAATCTTTATATGTAATTGTCCCAGTACCGCCAGTATCTGCATCATCTGTCATATGATCTCCTCTAGACAAAATCTTTTTGTTATTTAACCTTTTAGATTTAGGGTATAGAACTCTTTCATTATTATTTTCATCAACTATAATTATTTTACTAGTGTCCCCACCTAAATCACTGACCAAAAAAGAGAATATATTTGTAAAATCTTCCTCATTAACATAAGCCTTCTCTAATAAGTCAATATTCCAAGAAGATAGTTTTCCATTTGAGTCAAAAACCATTGTTTTTTTAAAATCACTTCTATCTGATTCACTTAGATTCAAAATTTTAGAAAGATTAGTTTTTAAATAAACATCTTCTTTACTATCTACTGTGTTTTCTGAATCAGACGAACAAGAAATAAAGAATAGAACTCCAAATAACCCAAATAATACTTTTTTCATAATTATAATTTTTATTGAACAGCAAATTTAGAGACAGATTGTTTGCAATAAATACCATAAACATGGTATTTATTGCAAACAATCTGTCATTTTTTTTACTTTTTTAGGTATTGTACGACCTACAAGAATATCACAGCTTGCTTTATCTTACTATTTATCTATACAACATTAAAAAACACGATTAGCCCTCTCTTAAAGTACAATGCTTTCGGTTAAATCATCCGCATCAAAATCCGCTTCTATTGTCTTAATTCCTCCATGTGATTGATAAGTTAGTTTCCCTTTTCTATTTTATCAATGTGCATAGAAAAATCCTCTCCTTATACAATAGAAAGCTTAAGAGTATATTAAAATAAGTTGAAATAATTGTTCTAATTGAGGTATATAAGCTTTTATATGGCTTGCTATTTTAATACGACCACAAGTTGAATACGGACGATTCTTACAATAAGTCGTGCGTATTTTAATCAGTCCATTATACAGATTGTGAACCCGCTATCGTTAGTTAAGAAAACGGGAATTCTTTGATAATTTACTCCTTCTTGCTCAGCTTTTTATAGACGTTTGTATCGTTCGGATACTTTGTCGATGGGTGTGTAGCTAGCAGCTCCATTCTAAAAGGTATTTCTTTATAGTGCTCCAAATTTTTTCGTCTAAGGAATTTATAATAGTTTCATCGGTTACTTCTAGAGCTTGTGCAATCATGCTGATTTTGTGGTCTTACAATTCGGCGGTATTTTAATTGGAAACATTTTGTTGGCTAATACCCAATATTTCGGCTAAGTTTTCTTATTTAATTCCTCTTATTGCTCGAATGCGAAAAATTTTGCATACGAGGTGTCCTTAATAAAAGATCGCAGCGAGATATACAAATAATTATAAGATTTTTAGATGCTTGATTTTTCTTCTAAAATGTATTTAGAAATAAAGGGAGGATAAAGGGAGGATAAAGGGAGGATAAAGGGAGGATAAAGGGAGGATAAAGGGAGGATAAAGGGAGGATAAAGGGAGGACATTTTACTGCTGTGATCGCTAGAATTACTGTTGCATGGTCAACCATTTTATGGAATTTTGAAAACCTAGTTTTAGCAAAAAAAATGGGCAACTGGGGTGTATTAGATGATACAGCTACTAATGAATAGCGCGCTTATAGTTGCGTGTAGTTAATCGTGCGGAGCAACTGATCGAGTGATAAAACCAACTGGGAACCTTTTATATTTTTCTGTGTTTTTTCAGATAGATTTTGTATTTTTGAAGATGTCTTAGTTATAAGCCTTAAGAAACTTTATTAAATCCATGTCTTTGAACAACCAAGTCGAAAAAACAGTAAAAGTATACCCCAATAACGAAAGTGCGTCTATTTATGTGGCACAGCGAATCGCTTTATTGATCAATCAAAAGAAGATCCAAGGAGAAAAACTGATATTGGGTTTGGCAACGGGATCGACACCCAAATTAGTGTATCGGGAATTGATTCGTTTACATCGATATGAGGGATTGAGCTTTAGACATGTGGTGACCTTTAACCTGGATGAATACTATCCGATGCAGCCGGTTGATGAACAGAGTTATAGTGCATTTATGAATGCAAATCTGTTCGACCATGTAGACATATTGTCGGAAAACATACATATTCCCAACGGGACCCTTTCTATGGAACAGGTAGAGGCGCATTGTGATTTATATGAAAAGAAAATTAAAGACTTTGGCGGTTTGGACTTGCAATTACTAGGCATCGGGCGTACCGGACATATTGGTTTTAACGAACCGGGTTCGGAACTGCATTCAGCTACGCGTTTAGTGACGCTCAATGACATTACTATCGAAGATGCCATCATGGACTTCGGAAGCCGGGAACGCGTTCCTAAGCAAGCAATAACCATGGGGATTAAAACCATTACCCAAGCCAAGGAAATCATCTTATTGGCTTTATCCCAACGCAAAGCTGAAATTATACATCAAGCACTGGAGGGAATGATATCAGCGGGAGTACCTGCAACCTACTTACAGCAATTTAAAAATGTCGAATACGTGTTGGATCAAGAAGCAGCATCGCGATTGACGCGTTAGTCGTAATTCGTTAGTCGTGATTCGTTAGTCGTGCATTCTCTGTAGCCTACGATTCTCTAATCACTGCTCACTGATTACTGCTCACTCGTATCCGTTAATTTCAGATCCCGAGTCCTTACTTGAGCTTTCCCAATTTAAAATCTTTTGACAATTGGATGTACCTATCCATATCAAAGTCAAAGAGTTCTTTGATGGTAATATCGAGTTCCTTACTTATTTTAAGTAGGGTTTCGTAGGTGGGATTGGTGTTTCCTCTTTCGATTTCGCCTATGGTTTTTTTGGCATTCCCTGTTTTATAACTGAGTTCTTCTTGAGAGAGTTTTTCGTGGACATAATTCTCCCTCAGTTCTCGAATTCGATAACCCAACGCCTCGTTCTCCTGTTTAAATCGTTTTTTGTCCATAGTAGTAAATATCGATTTTTAACAAAAAATATTTGGATACATATAGGTTGTTTTTAAAAATTATTTTTATATTTGGGTCAATATCAATGAGATGGAAAGTTTAAGTCTGGTGGATATTGTAGGAATAACGGGCTTTTGAAGTTGGTTTTTCGAAAAAAAAAGAGCTCTTTGAGGTATTGTAAAAGACGTTGTATAGTGGTTTGGAAGTTAAAAAAAATAGCAGTGTTATAAAAGAACATCTAGTAAAAATTTTACCAAATTAAAACTAACAATCAATTAATTTAAAAAATTCATATAGTTTTATATTGCGGGCTTCACAAATTTTCTTTAAAGTAAATACCGGTATGTGGTAAACCACTTTTCCGGTTTTAAGGGCTGTGGTCTTAATTTTTCGAACGATGCTTTCCTCGATATTATGATCTAAGGCAAAACCGCGTTGCGAGTACGCTTCGAGTATCCAATGATGATAAATGTAACTGCAGATGATAAAGTTAATGTCAAGCATGGGATCAAATTAACACAAATAACCAAATAAAAATGCGCACGATGATACGCAAATACGGTTGTTTGGCTGAAATTTCGACAAAGAAACTAAAAGGAGAGTACTGCAGTATGTTTGGGAAAGCGCTATCTTTTTGAAGAACCAACTGAATTGTTCAAAAGGTATAGCCTTCGGAGTCATAGAGCCTTTTCATAACCGACCAATACAACACAAAATATATAAAAGGGGTGCTTGCTAGATTAAATATGATTTAAGGTTAATACTTGTTTTTAGTTACTCTTTTTTAATGATGGAAGGCGTTCTTTGATCTTCTTACTGAAAGATTTTAATTCAGCTAAGAAGTGAGGGGTGGCTTTCAACTTTTGGCGCGGGCTCGACGATTATTTATAGATAAGCCGAGTGTCTGTACGATAGCGTAGAGTACTCGCGCCTTTTTTTAAGCTAAGAGGTTTTTTGATTTAAACCCGTATAGTATAGATCAGATTTAAGAATATTTATCCCATTTATAGGCTTTAGAAGTACCCCGTATAAATTTTATTTTAAACACATAGCCGTGTTTTTTGTACAGTTAAATAATAAAAATGTTGTACTAATAAAACGTTGAAGATTAGTTATTGCCTTCTTTATATAGTTTTTAGGTGTACACGGGAGAACTGCCTAAGGGCTTCTGGAGGAATTTATGGGCTTATAAAAAACGAACGCTGAAGTTGAGTTTTTTATGATGGGATTAAATTTAAACACCGTGTGGCGGAATTTTAAAGTTTTCATTTTTCATGATTTTTATTTATTTTAAGATTGCCTTTTTTTAACTGAAATTGCCGTTTAACCTTAAGTCCTTACAGGCGGTAGGTTTCACATGGATTTGCCTCCTTATTATTACCACTATTTAAGGGAAACGATAGCGGGATATAAGGAGGTTTTTTATAACAATTAAAAGGTTTATTTATTAAAATAAGCTAGTCACTGCCGTTTTTACCAGTTGATATATTATAAGGCTGTGTTTGTGGAAATTCGATTTTTTTTTGATCATAATTTTAGAATCGTATTAAAAATGCTCAGTTACCCGAAAACGGAGTAAATCACCACGTAGACATGGTTAGTCCTCCTTGATATTCCTGTTGTTTTAAGGGAGATGGATAGGGATGCAAGGGGGATCTTTTACAAGAACGGCAATTTTTACAGATGAAATAATACAAAATCGTATCAGCAAGTATTAATAGGAACAACAGCATGGATATTAGATGATAATCATCTGGGAATTATGGGATATATCTGCCAATTAAGTATAAAATTTTGATAAAACAAAGCTCAAATATCTATATGAAATTGTCAAATTTACCTTTACCTTTATATTTCCAAAAAATACTAGCATGAATTCAAAAATTTGGTTGTCTTCTCCTCATATGGGAGGAAATGAATTGCACTATATTCATCAAGCTTTTGATGAAAATTGGGTAGCGCCTTTGGGACCCAATGTTAACGGATTAGAGGATGATCTGGCTAAAGCATTAAATAAAGAAGTATTTGTAGCGGCTTTAAGCGCAGGAACAGCGGCTCTTCATTTAGCCTTAATTCAGTCGGGCGTACAGCCTGGAGATGAGGTGATTTGCCAAACCATGACGTTCTCTGCTTCAGCCAATCCGATTGCCTATTGTGGAGCGATCCCTGTATTCATAGACAGTGAAAAAGAGACCTGGAATCTTTGTCCTATAGCATTGGAAGAAGCTATTCAAGATCGTATGGCCAAGGGTAAAAAACCCAAAGCGATTGTCGCTGTTCATTTATATGGAATGCCTTATAAAGTAGCTGAAATCAATGCCGTAGCTGAAAAATACGGTATACCGGTTATAGAAGATGCAGCTGAAGGTCTAGGAAGCACTTATAAGGGTGAAAACTGCGGTACTTTTGGAGCATTCGGTATCTTGAGTTTTAATGGAAATAAAATCATCACCACTTCTGGAGGAGGAGCCTTGGTTTGTAAAACCAAATCTGCTAAAGATCAGGCAGTGTTTTTGTCGACTCAAGCGCGAGATGAAGCACCGCATTACCAACATTCTCAAATAGGTTATAACTATCGCATGAGTAATATTGCTGCGGGTATCGGCCGAGGTCAGATGGAAGTTTTAGAAGATCGCGTACAACAACGTAGAGCCAATAATTTCTTTTACCGACAATTGTTTCAAGATATTGCTGGAGTCTCGGTATTTGTAGAGCCGTCTGACGATTTTTTCTCTAACCACTGGTTGAGTTGTATTACTATAGACTCAAGCCTTTGTAGTAAAACGACAGAACAATTGAGATTACATTTATTAGAAGATCAAATAGAATCAAGACCATTATGGAAACCGATGCATTTACAACCTGTATTTGCGGCAAGTCCTTATTATGGAGGAACAGTCGCAGAAGATCTGTTTAAAACGGGGCTGTGTTTACCTTCAGGATCTAATTTACAAGAAGAGGAACTACATCGAATTGCCGCGGCTATTCGGAGTTTCTTCAATTCATAGTTACCTATCCAGTTACTGCCAAGTAACTGGATTTTTTTTTGTCCAAATATTTTACGGTATGCGGACAAGAATTCAACGGCTTTCGATTATCGCAAAAGATCGTGACCCGGATTTTCACCGCTGCAAAGATCCCCTCAAACAAACCCTACAGTCTTTTCTTCTGGATATTTGTCCGTTGGGATAAAATAGACTTATTTTCAAATGATACATATTGTGGAGTATTTATGGTCAAGTTAACTGATAAAGTACGCACTTTGAGTATTAGTGGAAACGGTCTATCGTATTATCCCGTAAACAGGCAAGGGCTGTCGATATTTACTTTATATACAAAGCATAATGATTGGATTCCCGTAGCTATCAGCTACAGGAATTCATGATTTGAAACGATTTTTTTTCGTAAACTAAACGGTATTCGGCTGTTTATTAACTGAATATAAGATGATAATCCGTTTTTAACAACTGTTTTGTATTTAAAGTACTTCGGTATTTACTCGTTTTAAACCTCTTTTTTTGGCAATTTAAAAGTCATTTTTGAGTGCTAAATTACGGGATTTGATGTTTTTTGACTTTTATCACTACAATTATTTATTTTTTTTGTCCTATTTCCAACCCTTTTTGTACATCTAAGATTTTTTTTATATTTTTTTTATGATAAAATTAAACTTAGTCTCAAATTGATTAATTGAAGTCATGGCTTATATCTTATGGGAATTATTCAATATCTGTGATCCTACTTTAAAATTTTTAACGAATCAGTTTATTTATTGGGTTTTCCATTAAACGGCTGATTTTTAAATATGTGTCATATTATTAGACCTACGTACGTCCATTAATTTGAAACATTATTAGTAAAATAAATTGCCAAATTCGCATTCTAGAGATTAATACTTTTGATAGTATAGGCGAATTTGTAAAAAATTATTGATTTATCCATTATTCGGAGGCATCTACTCTAGAGAGTTACAAAACGAAAAAATAATTAAAATTTATTTCAGATGAAGAAAAAATTACTTCCTTTAGCAGCATTACTTGTGAGCGGTATGGTTTATTCCCAAGTCGGTATTGGTACACATTATCCGAACAAGTCGTCACAATTGGACATTAAATCCGACGACAAAGGGGTTTTAATCCCGCGCATTGCTTTAACTAGTGTAACTGATGCTTCAACAATCGCCAATGGGAATGTCGAAAGTCTATTGGTGTATAATATAACCTCAAATGCTGAAATGCAACCGGGTTATTTTTATTGGTTTAGAAATAGATGGACTAGAATGATTAGTGATGAAGACACTACCCTGTTTTTAAATACGAGCAACGTTAAATTAAGTGTTATTAATGGTCAATTGGTTTTAGAAGATACCGAAGGACATATCGTTTCTGTATTGCTTAGCGATATTTCAAAACCTGAAACGGTAACAACCTTAGTAAAAGATGCGACCACTGGGGTATATACCTATACCAACGAGGCTGGAGATACAGTCGATATTACAGTAATCTCCGATGTCACCAACAAATTTGAGGAAATAATTAACAATACAACGGTTCAAGATATCTTAAACCAGTACATCACAAAAATAGAGGGAAATGTTACTTATGATGGTACCAATTTCAACTATTATGATGATAAGGGTGTTTTACAAATCATCAATATCACCGATTTAGTAAAAGCTGCTGAAACGCTGACGACTATCGAACAAAATGCTACGACTCGAGTATATACTTATACCAACGAGGCTGGAGCAACAGTTGATATCAACGTAATTGCAGATGTGACGAATAAATTCGAAGAGATCATCAACAACACTGTTGTAAAAGAGATTTTAAACCAATACATCACAAAAATAGAGGGAAATGTTACTTATGATGGTACCAATTTCAACTATTATGATGATAAAGGGGTTTTACAAATCATCAATATCACCGATTTAGTAAAAGCTGCTGAAACGCTGACGACTATCGAACAAAATGCTACGACTCGAGTATATACTTATAC
>NZ_JALJZV010000024.1 GCF_024171535.1 Flavobacterium sp. HSC-61S13
GATACGCAGATACGCAGATACGCAGATACGCAGATACGCAGATACGCAGATACGCAGATACGCAGATACGCAGATACGCAGATACGCAGATACGCGGATACGCAGATACGCGGATACGCGGATAGGCAAATGCGCGGATAAGTTGAAGGCTGTTCCATTTTTACGAGTAAGGGCGAATGGGCGTATGTGCGAATGGACATATAGGCTTTAGATGCAGATACGCAGATACGCAGATACGCGGATACGCGGATACGCGGATACGCAGATACGCAGATACGCAGATACGCTGATACGCTGATACGCTGATACGCAGATACGCGGATACGCGGATGGGCGGATACGCGGATGGGCGGATACGCGGATGGGCTGATACGCGGATGGGCTGATGGGCTGATGGGCGAATGGGCGAATGGACATATAGGCTTTAGATGCTGATACGCGAACAAAAGAATGTTCTTCAAAATTATACTAAACCCGCTGTTTATTATACCAAAGCAGTAAAGTTGCCCTCGTAATAATAGATTCGAAGCTTAAAACGAGCATAAATTCAAGTACTGCCAATTTTTAATAATGTAATTTTGCCCCGTAGTCGATTAAAACCAGTCTCGTATTTATGGATCACAATATTCAAAGCAAACAATTCATCAGTTTATTGACCGAAAATCGGTTTCGCTTTTTTCGACATATCACCATTTTATTGATATTAATCGTCTTTATTTTAAATGCAAGAGACTGGCAAGAGTATTCCGGTAATTATGAATACTACAGTTTGGTCATCGCCTATGTGGTGTTTGTTAGCATGTTCTATATCAATATGTATGTCTTGGTTCCCAATTTCTTTTTTAAAGCCTATTACATCTGCTATCTCGGTCTGGTTTTTATTATGGTCGCCTTAGGTATTATGACGATGAAATATATATCCGAAATCTATTTTGAACCCTATAGAATCGTTGATCGCCTGCATTGGAATAAACCCATACGAGAGATTTTTTCAGCAACCGTCTTCTTTTCCCCCTTTATCATCGCTTCAACCACCTTAAAATTATTTCAACGCTGGATCAAAGATAGCGACCGCATCAACGACCTCAAAAGCCTTACTTTAAAAATGGAACTCAATGAGCTGAAAAATCAAATCAACCCCCATTTTTTATTTAATATGCTTAATAATGTTTCGTTTTTAGTGAAACAAAACCCCGAAAAAGCATCATTTACCATTCATAAGTTGTCGGAGTTTCTGCGCTATCAATTGTATG
Organism: Flavobacterium sp. HSC-61S13; assembly: GCF_024171535.1. GTDB lineage: Bacteria > Bacteroidota > Bacteroidia > Flavobacteriales > Flavobacteriaceae > Flavobacterium. The sequence goes on from NZ_JALJZV010000024.1 coordinate 1,254, forward strand.
AAAACGATCAAAATCAAGTTACCCTAGAAGCAGAACTCGAGTTCCTTTCAAATTTTTTAAACCTCGAGAATATTCGACGCGATCATTTTAGTTTTCAGATACAAACTGCGATTCCCCCAGACCAAACCAAAATCCTACTGATTCCTCCCAATCTGTTTACAACTTTTGTCGAAAACGCCATTAAACACAGCGTCAACCTCGATGAAACTCCAACCACCGTCGAGATCCATTTTTATCTTCACGAAGAACGATTGATTTTTAAATGCCGCAATTCCAAAAACAACGATCAACGAATTCATGCTAATTCCAAAAACAAAGGCTTGGGCTTAGTCAATATCCAAAGACGCTTGGAGTTACTATATGAGAACGATTTTGAATTGGTGTTTGATAATCAAAAAGATACCTTTACAGTACAATTAATTTTACCACTATGACCTGTATTATTATAGACGACGAACCCATTGCCCGCGAAGGTCTCAAGTTATTGATCGAAGAGATTTCTGATTTAACCGTGGTAGCCAAGTTTTCCAACGGTTTATCAGCCATCGATTTTCTGATCAATAATAAGGTGGATTTGATTTTCCTCGATATTGAAATGCCCGGAATATCCGGTTTGGAGTTTGCCGAAAAGATCGATAAAAATACGTTAACAATCTTTACCACAGCCTATTCTCAATATGCTTTAAAGAGTTATGATTTACAGGCATTGGATTATTTGCTGAAACCCATTCATAAAGAACGACTCTCCCAAGCAATTGTCAAAGCACAAAACCATCACGAACTCGTTCATAAATCTACTGAGGAACCGTCCGATAAAGACCTTTATACGTTTATCAAATCCGAACGCAAGTTCTATAAGGTACTACACCGCGATATTGTTTATATCGAAGGATTAAAGGATTATTGCATCGTTCACACAGCCGATCAACAGAAGTTAGTGACCGCCATGAATTTGAAGTCGATTTCACAAAAAATACAGTCGCCAGATTTTATTCGCGTTAGCAAGTCCTATGTAGTCAATATGCAGTACATCAATTCGTTTGATAAACACAGCATTTATATCCAAACCATCGAGATCCCAATAGGCGAAATTTATAAGAAATCATTTTTACAGCAATATACCGGCTCGACTTCAAACGACGGGCTTTTAAGTTAATATCAATTTTAACCACACAGCATCATCCGCTGGTTGTAGGGTTTAAAGTCCCATAGTTTTAACACCCTAAAAACAATAAGTTCCCCTCTCTATGCGCTTTTATGTTTTGTCGTAATACGTTATCTTTGTCGATAGTGTCTAACCAATACGTCCGTATCATGAAGTATAATAATGTTTTAGAAACCATCGGCAATACTCCGCATATTCGACTGAGTAATCTTTTTCCCAACCACGAGGTTTGGATCAAGTTGGAGAAAACCAATCCCGGAGGTAGTTTGAAAGATCGCATCGCATTAGGTATGATCGAGGCCGCCGAGAAATCAGGAGAACTACAAGCCGGAGGTACGATTATTGAACCTACTTCTGGTAATACAGGTATAGGATTGGCACTGGTAGCCGCTATTAAAGGCTATAAAGTGATCATCGTGATGCCCGACTCGATGTCGGTAGAACGTCAGAAACAAATGAAGGCCTTTGGTGCCGAACTCGTCCTGACACCTAAAGATTTAGGTATGAAGGGAGCTATCGCACAAGCCTGCGAAATCGCCGAAGAACTCAAAGGTGCCTGGATCCCACAACAGTTTGAGAATAGCGCAAATCCAGAGATCCACCGCCAAACTACCGCATTGGAAATCCTAGCCGATTTTCCCGAAGGTTTTGATTATTTTATCAGCGGTGTCGGTACCGGAGGACATTTGACCGGTATCGGTGAAGTGCTGAAAAATCATTTCCCAAATATTAAAGTTATCGCCGCAGAACCGAGCTTGTCCGCTGTGCTCAGTGGAGCCCCGGCCGGTGCACACCCCCTTCAAGGTATCGGAGCAGGATTTGTTCCCAAAAATCTTAATGTCAATCTACTCGATGGCATCGAAAAAATCAGCAAGGAAGAAGCTTATGCCTTTACCTTAAAAGCAGCTACAAAGGAAGGTTTGTTTGTCGGAATTTCTACCGGAGCTTCTTTAGCCGCAGTTGATAAGGTTTTACAGCAACAACCCAAAGGCACCAAGGTACTAACCATCAACTACGATACCGGAGAACGGTATTTGTCTGTGGAAGATCTTTTTTAATTAAAATCAATTTATTTTGAATCATTTCATCCATAATCATTTCATCCATAATCATATCATCCATAATCATATCATCCATAATCATATCATCCATAATCATATCATCCATAATCATATCACCCCTACGGGGTTTTAAATGATGGAATCATATTATGCTAATATAATATCACCCCTACGGGGTTTCTATTGTCGATAATGTTTTGAATCATATCGTTTAGAATTATGGCTTCCTAAATAATTTAATCATCATTCATTCATTCCATAATCATTCCATCCATAATCCTTCCACCCCTACGGGGTTTGGGTTTTATGGTTCATCAATCTACAATCATTTCACCCCGACGGGGTTTGGAATATTGAAATCATATTATGCTACAATCATTTCACCCCTACGGGGTTTCTATTGTCGATAATGTTTTAAATCATATCGTTTAGAATTATGGCTTCCTAAATAATTTAATCATCATTCATTCATTCCATAATCATTTCATCCATAATCATTTCACCCCTACGGGGTTTGGGTTTTATGGATCAACAATCTACAATCATTTCACCCCTACGGGGTTTCTATTGTCGATAATCTATAAGAATTACACCCCTACGGGGTTTTAAATGATGGAATCATATTATGCTAACATAATATCACCCCGACGGGGTTTGGGGTAATAAAAATGATAATTATCCCATGGAAAATTTCATTATAAAGAAGCTGTACTAAACTGCTATCTAAATGGTATAGTCATCTCTCTCGATAATACCCGCGCGTATAGCATATCGAATAGCATCGTGTACGTTGTTGATTTCGAGTTTTTTAAAGATATTCTTGCGGTGCGTGGTGATGGTATGTATGCTCAGATTCCGCTCTAATGCAATGACCTTCGTCATTTTGCCCGAAGCGATTTCCTTTAAGATCTCACGCTCAGAATGGGTTAAAACCTGATCTACATGTCCCGAAAAACGGTTGTAATTCTGAATTTTTTCAGTGATACGTTCGCAAATGTAAGTCTCCCCATTAACCGCTGCAGCTAAGGCTGTGCGAATCTGATATAAGGAATCCGTTTTTAATATTAAACTGAAATCCTCCTTGTTCAACAACCAACGCTTTAAAAAGATATCGCTAAAGTCGTCCGAAAATAAAATCCAATCCACCCCAACAAATTCTTGAGCCAATTCTGAGATTTCATCAAAAGTCTCCAAGTCAAAAAGGTTATTATCCATCAGCACTATAGCCGTAGGATGCTTGGATATATATTCTCTAAGTTTCTGTTTGTTGAGCACCTCCTCAACAGATTGAAATCCATCCATATCGCGAACCAAATGGGCGATTCCCCATCGAGTAATATCCTGTTTGTCCGCAATGACCAATGCTCTCATGTGTTTGGAGGAGTTTGGCACAAAGATACGGTTTTTTAATTTTGCGCATTCGCCGATTTACCGATTTGTCAATATGGAATCCACTTGATTTTCTATACTAGTCTGTAAATAAACATCAAACAATATCTGACAAAAACCCTCTAAAAGTTATATACTGCCCTATACTCCTGCTCTGATAATGGTCGTGAGACCCAAGCGGTGTCGTTTTTGATTTGTATAGTCGTATGGATAAAGGTTTGCTGCGGCCCTGCTCCATGCCAATGGATTTGATTCGCCGGAATGACCACCACATCACCAGGAAACAACGGCAATATTTCTCCTTGTTGCTTTTGCACATATCCCCTTCCCGATTTACCAATCAGTATTTGAGTGTTGGGATGACTGTGCCAATGTGTACGCGCCTCGGGATAAAACGTTACTTCTGAGAGGTGACAGTCCACATCGTCCGTTAACAAATTCTTGATCGTAACGCAGCCGTTGACATATATGTCCGAAGCCGTTTGTTCTTCAATACAAGCGCTTTTGACAAGCGTCAAATCCGTATCCCATATTTTGATCAACTCCTCTTCGCCCTCCAATAGGTAATAGGCGATAAACGTCAACGGTACCGTTGTCGATGCATTGTCAAAATGAAGTATAGGAACGCCCTTGGGTTCATAAAAAACCGCACCCTGCTCGAGAAGTTGCGCCGCCTCACCCTCAACCTGAAATAAGACCGTTCCCGATTTTATGTATCCAATCACCGGACACGGATGCCCATGTCTTACACCCTTCCCAGCAGCAGGAATGGTTATTTCCTGTGTCTCGATCTTGGTTAGTTTTTGTTCAGCAAGCAGTATCGACTGCAATGCTACTCTCTGCACGTTTTACTGCCCCATAACCCGAACAAAGCTAGCTAGCAGCAGTACCGCTATTAAAAAGATTTTTGTATTCATGCCTTTACGATTTTGTAGTGTAAAGGACTAGAGAAAGTTTTTTATTTTCATTGACCTATGTTAAGACTTTTACTGCGACTTAAGGATTCCGGTTGGATGCCCAAATACGACGCAATATGGTATTGCGCCACATCTTGCTCCAAATGCGGATAGGTTTCCAACAAAAGCTTGTAGCGGTCTTGAGCCGAATCCATCAGCAACGAACTCTCCTTGATGCATTTTTTGATGTACAAGCTATCACTGATGTATTTGCCAAATTTATACCATAAAGGCGACTCCTTTATCAATTGTTCGTATACCGCTTTGGAGATGATGCGAATCTTAGCGTCTTTTAATACCTGTATAGCTCCTACACTGGGTTGCCCCGTGATGAAACTGCGATACGAAGTGGTAAATGATCCCGGTACCTGAAAGTCCCCGATATATTCTTCTCCATTCTTTTCTCGATAGGAACGCAATACCCCCTCTTCTACAAATCCAATAAACCGACAGCTAGTACCCACTTCCAAAAGCATTTCTTTCTTTTTAATTTTTTTTACCTCCGTCAATTCTACCACGCGCTGGTAGTAGTCTTCTGAAAAGTCTAATTCTTCTATTAAAATGCTTTTAAGGGTTTTCATCTACCAAGTTGTTTGAGTAAAGGGTTCCTTTTTTAAGTTTTGCCATCCTATATTGATTGAGAGGTAACAATCTCCTTTCAACAAGTACGTATACCACCGACAAAGTTTTATTTTATTTGATTTTTACCAATTCTACCCGACGGTTTTTGGCTTTGTTATCTTCCGAATCATTAGCCACCAAAGGTTTATCCGCTCCAAACCCCTTAGCCGATAATCTCGTTTTGTCAATACCCTGTGCAATTAAGGATTGCATCACAGCATTAGCGCGGTTTTTAGATAGGTCTTTGTTGTGTGCCGCATTTCCCGTATTGTCCGTATGACCCTCAATAGCGATTTTTAAATTTGGGTCTCTTTTTAATACCGTCGCAATTTGACGAACCGCATCATCCCCATCAGCCGTGATATCAGATTTATCCAAGTCAAATTGGATGTAGAGAATCGATTTTCCCTTGTCGTTTAGGTCGCGCTGTATGTCGTCTGCAGATATTTTGGCTATGGTTTGTTTAAAGGCCTCTTCCTGTAGAATGTTTAGAGAGCCACCTGCACTGTGTGCCGTGAATTGTACGTAGATATTACCCTGCTCTTTTGATCGGATCACGTAAAATTTAATACGCTGTCCCGCATAACCCATGTCGCCCTGATCACCCTTATTGTGGTCTTCCTTGTTGTAACGGTCGTACTCCTCTTTGGTGATTTCACCATCAAAAATTTTAACCGCCCCAACAGCCAGTAGGTAGTCGTCCAAGCTTTTTTCAAAGTAACGCTGTGAGAACTCCTCCCCCTGCTCGGGAGTGATGTTTGCCTTATACAACCGACCCTCAAACGGCGTCATGACCCCATTGATCGGGAAAAAACAAACGTCAAATTTTTTCTGTAAAGGCTGTATGGTACGCAAACCCTCCGGCAAAGTAAAGAATGGAAATACTCCCAAATCCCCCTCCGAAAAAGGAATGTTTTTTATGTCAAAGTTAGTCGCCTTTTGCGGCACTACAGCCGTATCTACAACCTCTTCAGACTGCTTTTCGCTTTCAATAACGGTCTGTTCTGTTTTATTTGTCTTGTTACACGAGAGCACTACCACCGATAGTGCCGCTAATAATATGGCTTTTTTCATCTTCTTTATTGCTGGTTTAGAGCTCCTAAAGTTCCTATAAAATTTTTAATAATCAAAAAAATGATGAAGAAAAATGAGCTAATCCGTTGATAGTCGGGGATCAATGAATAGTAATCGGTGATCAGTGATCCGTAATCAGTCGTTAATGGTACGCGTTGTGGTAAATATGCAGGACCGATACAATGGTATTATTTCTTCATTTTGTCTTGAACCCGAGGCGGGTGCCCATTTAACGAAGCAAAAAGTTAAGACTGTATAAAAAATTCCTAAAAATCCCCTTACTCCGCCTAAAAGATTTTTTTTTAATGCAGATTTGCCTATTTGCAGATAGGTAAATAGTTATCGGTAATCAGTGATCAGTAATCAGTTCGTTAATGGTAAAGGTTGTGGTAAATATACAAGACCGATACAATGGCACTATTTCTTCATTTTGTCTTGACACAAAACGAAGCAAAAAGTCAAGACTGTATAAAAAATTCCTAAAATCCCCTTATTCCGCCTAAAAGATTTTGAACTCGCTCCGCTCAAACAGAAAATCTTTTTACGGCTACATTCGGCGATTTCTTAACGGATTTTTTATAAGGTCATGAGAGCCCGGTAATATGAAAATTCTGGTATAACTTTAGACCGTTTCGCTTATTTGATCAAGTGCTGTCCATGGTAAAAGGGATCGGTAATCGGTAATCAATGATCGTTTCGTTAATGGTACGCGTTGTGGTAAATATGCAGGACCGATACAATTGTATTATTTCTTCATTTTGTCTTGACACAAAACGAAGCAAAAAGTCAAGACTGTATAAAAAATTCCTAAAACCCCCTTATTCCACCTAAAAGATTTTGAACTCGCTGCGCTCAAACAGAAAATCTTTTTACGGCTACATTCGGCGATTTCTTAACGGATTTTTTATAAGGTCATGAGAGTACGGTAATATGAAAATTCTGGTATAACTTTAGACCGTTTCGCTTATTTGATCAAGTGCTGTCCATGGGAAAAGTAATCGGTGATCGGTAATCAGTTCGTTAATGGTACAGGGGTGATGTAAATATGCAACACCGATACAATGGTATTATTTCTTCATTTTGTCTTGACACAAAACGAAGCAAAAAGTCAAGACTCTATAAAAAATCCGTTAAGAAATCCCCTTACTCCGCCTAAAAGATTTTGAACTCGCTGCGCTCAAACAGAAAATCTTTTTTACGGCTACATTCGGCGATTTCTTAACGGATTTTTTATAAGGTCGCAAGAGGCCGTTATTTTGAAAATTCTGGTGTAACTTTAGACCGTTTCGCTTATTTGATCAAGTGTTGTCCATAGTAAAAGTTATCGGTAATCAGTGATCAGTAATCAGTTCGTTAATGGTAAAGGTTGTGGTAAATATACAAGACCGATACAATGGCACTATTTCTTCATTTTGTCTTGAACCCGAGGCGGGTGCCCATTTAACGAAGCAAAAAGTCAAGACTCTATAAAAAATTCCTAAAATCCCCTTATTCCGCCTAAAAGATTTTGAACTCGCTCCGCTCAAACAGAAAATCTTTTTACGGCTACAAACGGCGATTTCTTAACGGATTTTTTATAAGGTCGTGAGAGTCCGATATTTTGAAAATTCTGGTATAACTTTACACTCCCTCGAAATATTTAGAAGGAATTGATTAGACTCTGCATATTGCTTCTGTACCTCAGCAGTGTAAATCAGTTACCTAAAAAGTACTTGTTTATGTACATAATAAATAGTATATTGCACTATAGAACAATGTATACTATGAAAACAATAAGCGTATCTGAATTTAGAAAAAACATTAAAAAATATGCTGATTTGGCGCATACAGAGAGAATAATTGTCAGTCGTGGAAGTGGCGAAGCATTTGCCGTTGTGCCTATAAATACGCTCGAAGACAAGGGATATAATCCCAAGTTTGTAAAAAAAGTACTGAAAGCCAACGAAGCTGCGAAAAAAGGTGCTGTTACTATCATAAAAGACAGTAATAATATATGGGAAGATATATTATAATTGTCGAAAAAAAAGCTAAAAAAGAATTGGCAAATATCTATAAATCGGGCAATAAAGTTGCTATTGCTACCATTGAGAAAATTTTTAAAGAATTAGAAATACACCCAGAAAGTGGCATTGGAAAACCTGAAAAAATGAAATATCAATTATCCGGTTTTTGGTCCAGACGAATTAATTCAAAAGACCGCTTGATTTATAGTATAAATAACTCACAAGTTATCGTAACAGTATTGTCTGCTCAAGGACATTACTATGATAAATAAAAACAAATCTATTATATATCGTCAGAACTCACGAGCAATACCAATTCTTTCGTCTGCGTATATACAAATGTCCTGCTCCTTTTTGTCTATTTGCAAGACAGTTAAAATATCGCTATTCCCGTACAAAAATAAGTTGCTTAACTTTGTATTGAACCTGAGGCGAGTTCCTATAAATCGCTGTAAATTTTCCTTTACGCCCATAAAGCCTATATGTCTATGCGCAGATACACGCAACAGCCCATCAGCGTATCAGCTCATCCGCATATAAACTTATTTGCTTTATTTAACGATAATAGTATCTTTAACCACTGTTTTACCTTTAAACAATTAGTATGGATTTTTACGATCGTTCAAAATATCCCAAAATTGCATTCTTAATGATCTGTGGTCCCATTTTGATCATCACTTTTTTGTTGTTTATTTTTTATCAGGATATCTATTTATTCTATATTCTTTTAGTGACTAATTTGATCTTACTTATCAGTGCATGGCGCATTTATTCGACTGCTTTAGCACTGCGAATAACCGATGAAGGGATTTTTTATCAGTTGATACCTTCCGATAAGTCAGAGCAACTCCTACCCCTGAGCAGCGTGTTAAGCATCGATTTAATCCCTCTGGACTATACCACCAAATTCGGAGGATGGGGAAAAAGATCCCGCAAAAACGACATCGCCTATGTTTTTAACGACGGTATGTTTCTGAAGATCGTCACCTCAACGAAAACCTATTATTTTTCTGTTTCAGATGCTCAAAAAGCAGCATGTGCCTCAGTAGTTCAGAAAATACGCGAGAATCAAAATAATAACCCAATAAGCCAAAATTGAGTTGTATTGCTTTGCAGCGCAATGCACAGCAGCGTGACGCTGGCACAAGCAAAATCACGAATAGATCATCAGTGAGTAGAAATCAGTTCGTTAATGGTAAAGGTTGTGGTAAATATACAAGACCGATACAATGGCACTATTTCTTCATTTTGTCTTGAACCCGAGGCGGGTGCCCATTTAACGAAGCAAAAAGTCAAGACTGTATAAAAAATTCCTAAAATCCCCTTATTCCACCTAAAAGACTTTGAACTCGCTCCGCTCAAACAGAAAATCTTTTTACGGCTACATTCGGCGATTTCTTAACGGATTTTTTATAAGGTCATGAGAGTACGGTAATATGAAAATTCTGGTGTAACTTTAGACCGTTTCGCTTATTTGATCAAGTGCTGTCCATGGTAAAAGTGATCGGTAATCGGTGATCAGTTCGTTACTGGTAAAGGTTGAGGTAAAAGAGTGACTAGAAATCAGTGATCGGTGATCAGTTCGTTAATGGTACGGGTTGATTTAAATGTACAAGATAGTTACAAACGCGGATTTGCCTATACGCCCATCAGCATATCAACCTGATAGAAGTTGATGTAAAAGAGTGAATCATAAATGGGCGCGCCGATTTATTACAACAAAAAAGGCCGCTTTATGAAGCGGCCCCTTTCGTACTAACTAATCAATCAACTTTATCTTTTGGCTATTTCACTGTATAAGTCCGTGTTTTCCAATTCCTCCGAGTTAGGAATTCTATACAGGTAATATTTGCTGTTCGCTACAAATTTACTTTGGTCAGGGAATACAAATATGCGATGCCCCTGCGGAGTCAAAGCAACCGTTTGCAGCTGTCCCTCCGCATCGATATATTGGTAATCGATTTTAGGGCTTTGTGGATATTCTTTACGAACCACCGTTTGCTGATTTCTAACCAAGTCTGTCAAACTAAATCCCTCGCCAAATAATTCTTTACGACGCTCCAACCAAATCGCTTCAATTAAATCTTGACCGCCTAATCCCTGCGCAGCAACCGCTCCACGTGCGGTTTTTAATTGGTTCAATACGTCCAACGCATCACCCTCTCCCAAGCGAGCCTTAGCCTCCGCATTGATTAAATACATCTCCGCAGTTCGCATCAATACGATATCAGCAATAGCCCCCGGTTTAAATTTGAATTTGGCTACACGCATCCATACAAAGGCTTCTTTCTTCGGGTCCTTGCCCGGATCTGTTGCCCAGTTGATGATTTTTTTACGGTAGTCCGAATCGTCAAATAAGGTTCTGAAATACGGATCGGCATTGAAACTGTAGTAATAACTCTCTTCCGTAGTGGTGTCCAAAAAGTGAAATTGGTAACTCGCATCACTCTGTGCCGCGGTTTGAGGATGCCCCCAAATCCATTCTCTATTTTGTATGTCGTTAAAGCCCGCTTTGTACTCCGTTTCCGTCATCAAGTAGTTGTCTTTCGCCAAGAGTCGATCGGAATAGGTTTTGGCCTTCTGCCAATCTCTGGCGTATAATGTCGCACGAGATAGTAATCCCAATACCACTTGATTATCGATTTTGTGTTTGGAGTTTCTCTGATAGTTATCTGGAATTAAAGCCAAAGCCTGCTCTAAATCTGCTATCGATTGCGCATAGACCTGACTTACCGTAGCTGCCGGACGTCCAATGGTGTTCTCGTCTGAAGGTTCTGTATAGACCGGTACCGCTAGAGCATTGGGGTCTTTGTCAATGGCAAAGGCATAACTCGACGCCAAATGCAAGTACATAAATCCACGAAGCGCAAAAGCCTGCCCCTTTATTCGGTTTTTCTCCGTTGCTGTTCCCTGAGCCTGATCGATGTTTTTTATAACCGCATTCATGTTGTTGATCGTTTTATATGCCAATACCCAACTCAAATTGTTGGTACTTCCCTTGCCATATAAGGCCGAAAAAGCATAGTGCGAACTGAACCCGTAACGGGTGTTCAATACCACATCCGATCCCATAGCATCATTCGCTCTCAACATGGCTCCATAACCCGGATTGGCATAGGAGTTAAAGGTTTCCATCAAGTAACTCCACGAGCCAGTCAATACTTTATCGGCATCTGTAGTGGTTTTAAATACTTCAGCAGCATCCACCGCTGTAGTCGGATCGGTGTCTAACTCACAAGACACCACCAAAAAAGAGGTGAGCAATACGAGTAGTCCGCGTTTATATATTTTTTTCATCAGTGACTATTTTATGTTTGTAATTCGCTATACAGCCTTGTGATGTTTTATGTCTTACAGACAAGGCCGGTCTGAATTGTTGGTTTATGTTTTGTTATAGTTTTACGTTGACTCCAAAGGAAATCGTTTTCATCGATGGGTATCTGTAATAGGTTGTTCCATCGAGGTTTTGCTCCGGATCCAAACCTTGCTCTTTGGTGAATGTCAATAGGTTCTCCGCTTGTAAATAAACACTCACACGCTCTAGTTTTACTTTCTGCAACCAGTTTTGAGGCAAGTTATAGGATAAGGTTACCGTTTTCAATTTTAAAAATGATCGATCTACCAAGAAACGATCGGATTGACTCAGCCAAGAACTCTTCGGATCGGTAGTCAAACGAGGTACATCTGTAATGGTATTTTCCGGCGTCCAACGGTTCAGCATATCCGTACTCCAAGTTGCTCCCTCTGCCCCCAAATGCTGCAAACTCTGTTTGTCACCATTGTATATTTTTCCTCCTATAGAGTATGTAAATAAAGCCGATAATTCAAATCCCTTGTACGACAAGTCCGATTGGAATCCACCCGAAACATCCGGTAAAGAGTTCCCACTTTTAACCTTGTCGGTTTCTTTAGTCGAGGCATAGTCTTCCGTGATGACCTTAGTGCCATCTGCCTCATAACGATACCATTGCGCATTTCCGTTTTGTGGATTGACTCCCGCCCACTCCACTAAATAGAAATCGTATAAGGAACCGCCCTCAACCCATTTTTTAGCACCACTCCACATTTCCGCAGATGGTAAGGATACAATTTTGTTTTTGTAAGTCGTGGCATTTAATGAAAGTCTCCAGTTCCAATCCGGTGTGGCAATAGGAGTTCCCTCGATCGTAAATTCAAAACCGTAGTTTTTAATCGCCCCAATGTTTTGACTGGTCGACGAAAATCCCGTTGAGGGCACCAAAGATTTATTAAATAACAAATCCTTGGATTTGCGTTCGAAATATTCTACCGTTCCCGTCAATCGGTTGTTAAACAAACCGTAGTCCAAACCGATGTTTAGGTTAAGATTGGTTTCCCAACTCAAGTTTGGCGTTGCCAAACGCGATGCGATTAAACCGGATTCCCCCAAGTTGTTTTGAATGGCATATAAGGCCTGATAAGCATAGTATCCGATGTTGTCATTACCCTGTGCGCCATAACTCATTTTTAAGGATAAATTGGATAATCCCTTATCTCTTAGATTTTGAATAAAGTCTTCTTCAATTACTCTCCACGAAGCCCCTACAGACCAGAAGGTTCCCCAACGGTTGTCCGGATGAAAACGCGATGATCCATCGGAACGAACCGATCCCGAAAGGAAATATTTTTTATCTAAGGCATATTCAACATTCCCGAAAAAACTCAATAGTTTGTATTCGTCGCTGTTTCCCTGAAAAGCACTCAATACCGAAGCGGCATCGGGTTCGTAAAATCCATCTGTGATCAGCTTCTCTCGCGTTCCTCCAAATTTGGAGGTATTGTAACTGTAAAATTCTTGTCCCGCCAAAGCACTGATGCTGTTGCGGTCGTTGATGTCTAAGTTGTAATTGAGGACGTTGTTAAAGGTCATTCCGACAGTACGCACGTTGGACTTGGAAACACTACCGCCATTTAAGGCGTCTGCCCCATAACTCGGATTGATATAGTTGTGCGTAAATCTACTGTTGTAGTCCACGTTTAACGAGGTTTTAAATTTTAAGTTGTCCAAGATTTTGACCTCCGCAAAGGTTCGCACCGAGGCCGCATCAGTTTTAATTTCGTTTTTGTCGTGAGGCATGGATCCGACCAAATTGTGTTTGGCATAAGACGTACCTCTGTAATTTCCATAATCAAAGATGCGCTGTCCCGTATTGGGATCGATTAGGTATGTACCGTTTTCAAGATTGCGCTCATAAATCGGATAAAAAGACGGCACACCACGACTAAAACCAATGACATTGGAAATGGCCGAATCATCTTGTTTGGGATAGTTTTGTATCGAATGGGTACCCGATACGTTTAAGCCTACTTGCAACCAATCTTTGACATCAGAAGTGATGTTGGTCCGGAAATTATATCGTTTAAAACCCGATTCGATCACTGCCCCCTGATCATCCAAATAGCCCCCTGAGATAAAGTATCTCGAGTTTTCACCACCTCCGCTAACTCTAAGGTTGATTTCTTTGTAATGGGCACTTTGCGATAAGGCATCACGCCAATCATCATTCCACAAGGGTTGTAAACCCGGTGTCAATTTACCATCTACTCCTACAGGTTGTGGGTTATTTGTTCCGTAAGGGTTGATACCGATACGTCCCACGATATTGTCCGTGGCATACTGGGCTGCCTGAGCTGGTGTAAATTGATTGTCCAAACGGCTGTTGCGCAAAGCCTCCCAATACAGTTCAAAGTACTGGTTGGTGTTGAGCTGGTCGTAATCGCGACGGGCTAAACTCGAAAAACCGTATTTTGATGTGATTTCGAGGCTAGTCGGACTGTTTTTACGCCCTTGTTTGGTAGTCACCATAATGACACCATTAGCAGCTCTGGATCCGTATAAGGTAGCTGAAGCCGCGTCTTTTAACACGGTGATGGATTCGATATCCGACGCTGCTATCGAAGATAAGGTTCCGTCATAAGGAACTCCATCAACTACATAAAGCGGTGAACTCGACGCATTGACCGAACCGATACCTCGGATTCTAATCGTAGCCTCCGAACCCGGCTGTCCACTAGCCGAAAAGGATTGCAAACCGGCAACGGTTCCCTGCAATGCTTTGGTCACGTTACTCACCTGTGCTTTTTCGATATTCGCACCACTTACAATCCCTACTGAACCCGTAAAAGTCGACTTTTTAGCAGTTCCATAAGGAATGGTGATCAAGACCTCGCCCAATTCTTCAGACGATGTTTTTAAAACCGTGTTTATCAGAGATCGGTTCATAACCGATTCCTTTAGCGTTTCATATCCGAGGTAAGAGAATAGTAAGGTTCCATTGGCATCTACCCGAATTTGATAGTGTCCATCTAAGTCAGTCATGGTAGCCGTATCGGGCAAACCCACTACAGAAACAGTGACCCCTGGAAGTGGCCCCTGGTTATCGCTAACGGTTCCGTTAACGAGTAATTCTTGAGCGCGTAAACCATTTGAAAACAGCACGCTCAACAATAATAAGATATAAAGTTTGTTCATAAAAAACAGTTTATAACAATAGATATAGCCGTAAGCAATATCTTTGCTAAGGTTAAAAAGCCCAGTCAGGCATCGATAAAAATAAATAGTGATAAAAAACTCCCGTAGAATTACTTTCGGAGTAAAGAGGGTTGTGTTATTGGCAACACATGTATGGACAAGCCATCATAAGATTTTGACGCATTGATTTTACAGATGGTGTTTTTCCATCAAACTTCGAAGAAAGGACTGCTACACTCAAATCAATTGTACTCATAATTTCTGTACTTTAAATTAATCGTTCCGGCTTTTATTTAGCCTTCTTGAACAGTACAAATGTAGGGTTTCGATTTTTTGAAAATATACCATAAATATGGTATATTTTGGGAAGTTGAAAAAAAGCCCTTGTTTGACTCTATTACCCAGTTTATCTAAGCTAAAATTTGTTCTATTTTTTGCATCAACATTTGGAATCGCTGTTCCCTGATCAGCGGATGTATATGCATGGCTAAAATCTCATCAGCTTGGGGATGATTTTTAATCGCAGTCAGTTCATGTATTATATATTTTTTTACTTCTTCATCACTAGCTCTTATTTCTTCTACAATCGTAGTTCTATTATCAATTAGATAAATGATATCTTCAAAGTCGTGACTTCCATAGAAATCATTTTTACCTCTATCTTTAAACGCTTCTAATTTAGTCGCTAAGAAATAAGGAGCCGGTAAAACGTTGATCGTATTTCCCTCTTCTAATTCTACTTGTTGCAAGTATTCAATAGCTGGTAAATACCACTTATTAGCTATCCCCAAATTACTGTCTTTTGCAAGAAGTATATCAACTGCAATTCCATGAAATTTATAGGAACAAATAGCATGTCCCTCAGGATCTGGAAAAAAATTCAATTCAGACAAGCGCTCTTGTACTTGTGTCCATTCGTAGTAGTTGGCTAAATTTATAGTCAAATCAATGTCAAACGTGGGGCGAATTTCTTCAGCAGAAGGATCGTCTGTATATATACTAATTACTGCTCCACCAATGAATACCATTCTCTCGTTTAGTTCCTTCAATCCTTTGGCTACTTGACTAACTAAGGCCAGATTAATAACTTTATTATACATTCAATATTCTTTTTTCCAATTCTTTTTTCGCCACTTCCTTTTCTCTGACTCTTCCTACTCTAATAGCATCAACCATCGTTAGCAGTTCGTATAAACTGTTGTCTTTTAATGATGCTAGTACAACACTTTTATATAGTGGTTCTATTGCCTGTCCGCGCTCTAATCCCTTTGCGTACGGCCAAACATATTTATCATTCGCACTAATTATTCTATTAAGTGGCTCTGCAGCATGTGCTGTTAAAACACCTCTTACTAATACCCCTGGTTGCTGAGGAAAAGCGTACGCAATGCCGTGCAATATAAATTCGGTTAGTGCAATCTTATTGACTTTTTTTCTTGTAAAATCTATTAAACCCGCGTATCTCGAACGATTTAATGATTGACTTATTTCTGATTGACTCATTCCCAAATCCTCCGCAAGTGTATGATGAAACCATGACGTATCTTTAAGTACAATTATTTTTAATAAAATCACGATGTCTTGAGGTTTTAGATTCTTATTTAAGTGTGCCATAATTAAATTTGATATTTCAATACACAATATTAGCAATTAAATCTTTAATACACAACATATTAAAGTGCAATATCGCATATTGCAATATGCGATATGAAACCAAAACTACTAGCAATCATCACCTTTGATATCGTAATTAGTACGACTTTTAAAATTATGACACTTATTTGGTTTGCCTGAATAGCGCTATGCTGCCGCTTCACTCGTTTTAGGTCAATTCATTTTGACCATTCCCCTAGCATTTCGATAATAAGCCTAGCGTTTTGACAGCTTTTTTATCGGTGAACCAAAAACCTAAAAACAGATAACCTACTAATAAACAGCTGTTTAACTGATTTTATTTTACTATGGAACGAAATTGGTCTGTTGTTATCCAAACCAATATCCTTTAAAATGAATCCACTCGAAGTCGGTGATGAAATCACCAGCAGTATTCCGGAATTAAAAAAAGAAATATCAAGAGCAATCGGCTTTAAGAACTCGTATGCGCTGATCCGTGTGATCACCAAATACACTCAAAAGATGGTGGAACAAAGGCGCGGTGAACGCGTAGATACCTGTTTGAAATTGGTAGGACGCTGTTATAGCCAAGGCGATACCACAGTCAAAAATGCGATTGAAAATGTGTTTGTTTTTTCACTTGATAACATCCTCTTTTCCTATACTGCTACGGAACGAAAAAAAGTATTCAACAAGATACCTACCGGTCTGTATACCGCTTATCTCAAACAGGTGTACGCTTCAGGCGTTTGATGCCGGGTCCATCGCAACAATTGGGAAATCTAAGCACTAATGCCAATCTTTGTCCCATAGGTGATTTGCAACTTTTACACTCCCCTACTGTGCGGTCTTTGATCAAGCGCTCAGCAGGGGAAATTAATTTACTCTATTATTCTCTTCCTGATTTCCAAAGTTTCGCTTAGCAACCTTTAATGTACTATTTCCAAACGAATAATTTACAGCTAGTCTAATGCTTTGAGAATCGTAATAGTTTCGGTAACTGATTTTTACCCCGTTCGTTGAACTTGTCGACATACCGCGTTGGCCACTGAAAATATCATTTGCAGTAAGGTTTAGCGTCAGCTTTTTGTCTAACAACAGCCATTTAACACCCATAGCTAAACTCGAAGTGCCCGATTCTGTGTAAAACGAACTGACTCCCGGGAAATTAACCCAATAGTTTATCGACATCAGTAGGGTTTTGTTTTGATTCAGTATAATGTCATTATTAGTACTAAAAGTCGCATTCCATCCTTCATTGGTCTTTGAAGTATACGGAATAGACGATTTAGCATAGAGATAAGATAGATCTAAGGTATTGACACTAGTCCACCACGACCACGTATTGAAGGTATAGGTTTCCGATAGTCCGAAGGAATATACTTTTAAATAGTTTAACGGGATGATCTGAGTGATGCTGGTATTTAAGTCAATAATAGATACCTGTTCAAAACCATCTACCTCTTTGGAAATATACAGTTGATTGATCCACTTTTCCTTATAGGTGTGTGAGATGTTGAAATTATGTTGCAAAGCCGGTTGCAGCATGGGATTACCTTCTATATAGACGAATGGGTTTTCATTGATTCGGAATGGATTCAGTTGTTCGTAGTTTGGCCTGTTGATTCTTTTGCTGTAATCTACTGCCCAGCTGTTGTTTTGATTGGCTTTATAAACGAGATAAAAGGTCGGAAACCACTGTAAGTAGTCCTTTTTAGTAGTTTGATCGTAGCTTCGTGAATATCCCTGAGTTTGAGTCGCTTCCAGTCGCAACCCCAATTGCACTTCCCATTTGGGATTGATTTCTTTGTTAAGTCCGAAATACACAGCCTCATTGGCTTCTGTATAGTCAAAACCGTTGGTTTGAGAAAGGTCTAAAACCGGTATACCGGTTTGTTTGTCGTAAAAAGTCAGGTCGTTTTTGGTGTTTGTTTTGGAGAATTTTCCGCCTAAGGTCCAATTTGCCCACTTGCTCGGTAGTTCTACATCAAACTTAGCCGAAAAATTATTCAGTTTTTTTAGGTTGGTGTTCAAACCCGCAAAGTACGTATTGGGTATCGTGGTCTGATCCGCATTCCATTGGTTTCCCTTATAGTCGCGCTGATCCGTATTTTTGTAATAAAAATAATCCAGATCCATCGATAGTTTGGTGCCGAGGGTATCGAAGTTGTAGCTATTATGCCAATTGAAGGCGTTTTGATCGGGTTTGGTCTGCGACTTTGAAAGCGATTTGATATAGGAATTAACCTTATCAAATTGGTAGTCCGAACGCGTTGTTTGGGAATCTTCCACAATATCCATTTTGTAAAAATTACCTAAATAAAGTAGGCCGGTACTCCATTTTGGCGATAACTGATAGTCTATTCCCAATCTGGTACTGATGTAATCTTGTTCGATTTTTCGCGGATTGTCCGTAGACCAAAGTTCGTCTTCAAAGTAGGTTTTGCCCTGATCGACATTTCTTCGGGTAGCAGTACCTCCATTGATCGCCGCCTGAATGGTCCAGTTGTTTTTGTTGTAATTAAAACTGCCTTGCATCGAAGTACTCGGATAAAAACGCTGCAGGTAGGAACTGCCTAACAAGGCATTCCAACTGTCCTTTTTTGCCGTTTTTAATTTTATATTGATCAATCCGCTGTTACCCTGTGCATCATATTTTGCCGGAGGTGTTCTGATGATCTCGATACTTTTTATATGATCTGAAGGAATGGTTCTTAAAAAATTGGCCAGTTCATCGCCAGAAAGTTGAATCAAACGATCATCAATCATTACTGCCATACCGCTCTTACCGATCATCGCGATTTTGTCGTTTTGAACTTGGATACCGGGTGTGATTTTTAGCGCGTCTAAGGCATCGCCCCCTGTTGCCATTATGGCATTCTCTACGTTAAAAACCAAACGGTCCACCTTGCGTTCCATCAACTTTCTTTGTGCCTGTACAACAATCTCTGTCATTTGGGTCTCGCCTATGATCTCAATAAGCCCCAAGTCTACATCAGCAGTGACGTCCAATTGTAGCTGATAAGCTATTTTACCAAAATACAAGACTTCTAAAATATAATTTTCCGACGGTACATCCTCGAACACAAATTGCCCATTGGCCTGGGTATTAGTCTGTTTGACCACCGTAGAATCAGCCGTTTTCAAGTAGAGCTCCGCCCACTCAATCGCTTGCTTATTTTGATCCTTTAGCCCGCCTGAAATGCTAAATTGCTGTGCTTGCATCGGTAAAGCTACCGCAAAAAATAAAACCAAAAAACAATAAAACTGTTTACTCATATTTTTCCTTTATAAGTTGAATAGGTATTTCTACCTACCCATAAAGGAATTTCATGCCATGAAAATAAGAAAACCCAATTCATTCTTTTCTAGACACTTATGTTTTAGTTTTAATTATCGTTGTTCGAATACGCACAGTAGGTGTTCGTTTATACGGTAGAAACTGCGCACAACAGTTCCATAAAACCCGATTTCTATAAAAAAGCCCGATACTGTAGATCTCTATAGGGTTGTGTTGCTTCATTTTATATCGCAACCAACAGATAGCTAGGAATTTGATTCATTAATTTGACCCGACGGTTAGTAAGTTTTCGCTTTCAAATACATCTTGAGGTGCTATAACCGGTTCGTCAAAAGGGATGTTGTTTCCGTAGCGCTCTTTCAGTTTTTTCTGAACTTCGGGATGAGTCAGGTCGAAATCCCTTAATGTTTTAAGCTGCCCCAATTCAACCTCCGTGGTATTTTGATACATTTTCCAAACCAATTCCGAACAATAAATTTTATCATCCGACCATTCAAAAGCCCAATCATAGTCCTTTCCTTGCCATGCTTCCCCAATGTTTTTCATTTGTTTCATCACAGCAGGCGTCAGAACTTTGTCTGCATTTTTAAGGCGTTTGACCACATAATGCTGGTCTTCGCCTCTCGAAATCCACTCCTTTAATGGGGTGCGTTGCACTTGATCACCGGCCTCAAAGACAAAATAATCCGCACCGTCTAAAAAGATAATCCCACAATGTGAATACTTCGAGTTGGTAGCTATTTGTATGGCTTTACTCTGTGAAGAGCGCGAAGTCTGAAAGATGACATCTCCATTTTGCCATTGTTCTACATTGCCCACTACTCGATCTGTCTGATTTGTTGCGGGATGATCACTAAGGTTGTTTTTTGGGGTATCCTTGCAACTACTCGCTAAAACGATCAGTAGCAGTACTAACATCATATTCCATTTTTTCATGCTGATTATTTTATTATTTAGTTTACAATACTGTATAAATATGTGACTGTTTTATTACAAATTTAATCAAAATAAATCCGTTTACACCTAAGATTATCAGCATACTACCACTTGCAAAGCGACTGCCTCTTATGTGATTTTCAACAGATAGACCTTAACTATTATTTATCTCTAATTAAAAAAGCTAATGGGTCTTTACTAAGCATCAATACTACTGCTTTATTACAAATATGGCAGTCAAAAAAAAATTCAAAAAGTACTAAATATCCCCGTTTTTCGCATTTATACCGTATTGCAGTACGCTTATGATGACGATGATGCTTGGTCTAGAACTCGAAGCTCTCGTCCTATTCATCGATCAGTCCTTCCGTATCGTTAAATAATTTTACAGTACTTTTGTGTATAGAACGATAACAGTTAGTATGTATTTACCCAACGAAAATTCCCATTTATTCTGTCTCGAAGCAGTTTCTGATGTTGAGAACGAAAAAGACAGTGCCGTATTTCCTTTTTTGGAGCATCTGGCCTTGCGCTACGGCATTACCAATGTTTATAAATCTTGTGATAGCATTGAGGGTTTTGAGGAAAGTTTAAATGTTTTATTGTACGAAGATCGCAATTTTAAGGATTATGAAATTCTCTATTTTGTATTTAAGGGAGCTGAGAACGTGGTAGAAATCGATCGTTATACGTATTCCTTAGAAGAAATAGCCGAGGTGTTTGAAGGCAAATTAACCGATAAAATCATTCATTTTGCCAATAGCAAAACGCTGAATATCGATACGGAAACCGCCCAGTATTTTCTAAATCTTACCGGTGCCAAAGCTTTGTCTGGCTATAGTGTTCCCAGTCTGATATCCAGCGGTTTATTAGATACTGCTTTTTTTGGATTGTATCAGGAAATCGACGATGTTACCGAGTTGGTAGAAACCTTGTTTGACGCTCATTATAATCTCTGTAAATCCTTGGGATTTGAGCTGCATTATTAATCCATATCCCCAATATTCTAGGTAAAAAGTGCTAGGCCGTTCTCTTTAAAAAGGCTTATAGGACTGCTTTTGTACAGGACTTACTAGACAATTCCCTTTATCTCTATTCCCTCACAGCCTGCAAATTAGCAACAGCGAATACTGCGCTGATTATGAATTATTTGCCATTCCCGCGGCTAGATTGTTGACCATTTCCACAGTATGTAGTCATTTACCACTTTAAAAACGCTTGTATTGCAGTAAAGTGGCACGGCATAGTAATTGGATACTACATTTAGCAATATCTTCTTATTATGCTTTCATTTTTAACTGACCTCGATTTAAATTATTTTTTTTAGTTGGATCGAAGTTTTAAAGCAGTTAATCAAGGCAGTGGAAAGCGTTTAAATAACAAGCGGATCGCAAAAACTCAATACAAATTATAAGCCTTATCATGATGAATCAAAACAATCAAAATACAACTGCTACGGAAAGTGCCGTGCCCTTTTCTAGCTCACTCAAAATACCCCTGTACCAGCCAAAAGCGGTGAAGGCCGCGGTTCCAACCCCACTAGCGGGAAAGGATTATTTGATTTTAATCGGTACCTTTTTGTTGTTGTTTGGAGCTATTTTCTTAGTGTATGAATTACAACCCAACTTTCAGCAAATTCACTTGGAACGCATGAAAACCTTTTGGGGTCCTATTTTAATGACCGTAACTGTTTGTTTATTGGCCAGCCAAATAGCCTTTTTGCTTTATATCTTTTATTTATATACCCGTTACAAAGCGGTTCCTTCGGTAACTGATGAGCTGTTGCCCACTTGTACCATAATCGTACCGGCCTATAATGAAGGTAAATTGGTATTGGAAACCTTGAGAAGTCTTGCTGCAAGTAATTATCCGAGCGAGAAAATGCAATTGATTTCCATCGATGACGGAAGCAAGGACGATACTTGGGAATGGATGCTTCGAGCAAAAAGTGAATTGGGAGATCGATTATCTATATACCAACAACCGAAAAACCTAGGTAAAAGACATGCTTTATACCGTGGATTTAAACTCGGAACCAGCGAAGTATTCGTTACGGTAGATAGTGATTCGATTGTTAAACCGGATACGTTGCGAAATTTGGTTAGCCCCTTTGTAACTAATGAACAATGTGGTGCAGTCGGTGGTAATGTCCGTGTATTAAACAATAAAAAAGCGATCATACCAAGAATGCTAAACGTCAGTTTTGTGTTTAGTTTTGAATTTATCCGATCGGCACAAAGCGTGTTGGGGACTGTTTTATGTACTCCCGGAGCATTAGCCGCGTACCGCAAAGATGCCGTGATGAATTGTTTGGAGGATTGGATGAATCAAACCTTTATGGGGCAACCTACGGATATCGGTGAAGATAGAGCCATGACCAATATGATTTTAAAACAGGGCTACAAAGTTTTGTTTCAACGTGATGCCTTGGTGTTAACGAATATACCAGAAAACTATACCAGTCTGTATAAAATGTTTATTCGTTGGGAGCGCAGTAATGTGCGTGAGAATATCATGATGAGTAAGTTTGCTTTTAAAAACTTTAGAAAAGGTCCTAAAACCGGTTCTAGAATATTATTAATCAATCAATGGATTAAAGTGATTATGGCTTATCCGATGATCTTGCTGATGTTGTTTTTTGTGTTTACACATCCGATTTTGTTTTTGAGTTCAGCCTTGTTGAGTATTTTTATATTCTCTAGTATACAAGTGATCTTTTATTCGAAACGATATACCATTGTAGAATCATTTTGGGTTTATCCATATAGCATCTTTTATACGTTTACCCTGTTTTGGATTACCCCTTATGCCATAGCTACAGCGAATCGCAGAGGTTGGTTGACCCGTGGACTACCCAAAACCGAAACGTCCGATCTCTAAAACAGTACTGTTCTTAAACCATAAAAAGCTCAAGCCAACGCGTCAATTGCCCGTTAGCTTGAGCTTTTTGCGTTTTTAAGCGCTGTCTTTAGAGATCCAAAGAGCTTTCGAAATCAGCACCTTTGGCATACTTTATGTATTTAACTTAATATAAAACAATTAATAGAACTATTCGACTCTATTAATTACTTAACTAAAATTTATTAACGAAATACAAAAGATATGACTTTACAACTTAGAAGTGTTTTTATTTTATTTTTTGCTTTTACTTTAAGCGGCTTTGCACAAAGTAACTGCAGAGAGTTGAGAGGTTGCGAACGCAAAATATGTGAGTTAAAAACCCAGTTAACCTATGCAAAACAATACGGTAGAACGGAACAAATTCGCGGGTTGGAAAAGGCTATCAAAGAGGTCGAAAGCAAGTGCTATTCGGGTACTGGAACGTATGCTGCAGCATTGGAAAAAAAAATACAGTCCAAAGAGAAGAAAGTTCAGGAACGTACCGTTGAATTAAATCAAGCTATTCAGGAAAAACAGAAAAGCGAAAAGATTGAGAAGAAAAGAAAAAAACTTGCAGAGGCTCAACACGAATTAGAAACGCTCAAGAAAAACAATTAATAAAATCAAGGCTAGAGATTACTAAAAGCGAT
The DNA here is from genome assembly GCF_024171535.1 of Flavobacterium sp. HSC-61S13. Classification (GTDB taxonomy): domain Bacteria; phylum Bacteroidota; class Bacteroidia; order Flavobacteriales; family Flavobacteriaceae; genus Flavobacterium. The sequence continues at coordinate 25,394 of NZ_JALJZV010000024.1, forward strand.
CTTTAGCCTTACGATTTTAAAAATCTTAGAGTATATCGCTTAAAAATACTCCAAAATGTTTTTTATAACTGCGTGAAAAATAATCTACATTCACATAGCCTAGAGCAAAGGCAATTTCGCTTATTGACTTATAATTTCCAGATTCTACCATAGTTTGTGCTAATAACATTTTTTCATTCCTAAAAAAATTCACTGGGGTAGTACCGTAGATTTGTTTGTATAGTTTTCTGTATTTAGATACAGACATGTGCGCGACCTCTACTAGAGCATCAAGTCCTAAAAAAGGGATGGTTAGGTCTGATAACAAATATTCATGACTTTTTATTACCGCCATTCGATCTCGTTCAGTAATGACACTTGTTTCAATCATTAAGGAACTCTGACGTTCTAAGAAATAGGCTAATAAATTATAGATAATCCCCGTTAATAACAGTTCATAATGCGGGCTATCTACTCTTTGCTTCTTCAGTTCGTATAACAAAGCTTTGCTTTTGCTATCGATGGAACCGTAGAAAAAATTTTGTTTTTTTGTAATAATTTCCATGAATTTCTCATCCAGACCGCGTTCCTTTAACGAGGATAGCACAAAAGACTTTCCGATTAATATTCTCATGGAGAACTCTCTGTTGTAGGCCTTGGACATATAGGAACTCTCTACCTTACTATCTAAGATTGCAAAATCCAATAAAGAATTGTCTCCTACCTTGTGTTTGATGTTGTCCACAATATGAATGTTGTTGTAATCCGATAAATCGTAATACAAAATCCAGAAATCTTCTTCAACGGGTTTGCGCGTAAATAAAATGGATTTACTTAAAACCAGGTCAAATAATACCACATGCATTTCGGGTAAAATTTGGTGCGTAAATACCAGTCCTTCACCCAGCTGTTTGGGGATATGCAACAAATTATTCTGAATAACTTCCCCGCCGAGCATGGCTGCCAATTCTTCAAGCCACAAGGTACTTAACGAGTAGATATGATCAATTCTAACCAACGACTTCGATTCTTTCATAGAAGCAATTTTTGATATTCTTTAGGGAATAAGCCATAACTTTCTTTAAAACACTTCGCAAAGTATGAGGTACTACAGTAGTTCAGCTGATTAACGACCTCGTTAATCGTAAACTGCCGCGATTCTAACAATTCTTTACCTCTGTGTAATTTGTTGCGGTTAAAGTATGAAGCAGGCGTTGTACCCGTAATTTTAAAAAATAATTTTTTGTATTTAGACGCAGACATGGCGATATTTGATGACAATGAATCGATGCCTGGAAATCCACCTTCTAAATTATCGTATAACTGTACTTTAGACTTCAGTATATTTTCGAAATCCTCTTTGGTCACTTTGCCAATCACTATTTTATTTATGTCTAATTCCAATAAATACCTGTAGAATAAACGATTTACGACACTTTTAAAATGCAAGTCAAAGAAAGGACTGTTGTACGGGATCTTACGAAAGTTATTAATAATTTCTAAACTTTCGTTGCTGATTCTATCCGTGCGAATTAAGGTGTTTTTGGTTTCGTCAAAAATATCTTCAGCCTGTAAATCCCCCATGCCCTTTTTCTCGAACGCGGCTTTTAAAGCTGTTTTCTCCACAAAAATACCAATGGAGAAAATATTGCTACCCTTTTTAACCGTATAATCGTTAGCTAAAGCCACATCATTAATATACATGTTGTAGGTCCAGTTATCAATATTTTTGACCGTATTGTTAATCTTAAATGAAATTTCCAAATCAGTGATGATAAAAGATAAATGGACAAATCTGGTATCGGAGCTTTCAAAGCTGATGAACGCATCTTCCTTATAGTGAACATCAGACAATAAGGCTGAAAAGGGAGCAGCTCCCTCTAAGGTATAGTGTGTTCCTTTGTAAAATGGTGTATCCCCTTTTACAAAATTCCCATCTAATTTTCCCTCCATAGCTTGGGCTACCATCTCAACAATCAGTTGTCCAGGACTGTATGAATGCGCGAATATTTTCAATTTTTTAGACTTTTAAAAACTAATTTATTACTAAAATTACAAAATAAAAATTTTTACTTGAAAATATTTTGTACAAAAAAATGCAATCTGGTAAAAAATAGAACTATTTTTCAACTATTATTATTCGTTTGAAAACGTCCTACAGCTATACCATATAGCCCTCTATCCCTTAATCTTTATAGAAATTCAGCATTGTAAAAAGACTCGTGTTGGGTCAAAAAAAAACAAAAGAGGCCGTCTTGAACAGACAACCTCTTTTGCTATTTTTATTTAGCATTTACAAAGTCTGATTAATATTAGTTAGCGCTTTAAAAACAACCTTATGAATTCTGATTGTCCCTGTTGATGGTCAATCGGTCATGCATTTTGGATCACTTTTTAAGTTCAAGAGTTCCGGGAGCTTCAAGTTCTACATCGTAGTTCTTACGACTCCCGTTCTCTATATAATGCATCAGACATTGCGCTTGCTAATTTCTATAAGTCTAATACGATAAATTCACTTCTACGGTTTTCTTGATGTTCTTCTTCAGAACATTTGACGCCGTTTTTACATCTGTTAATCAGTTGTGATTCTCCATATCCTCTACCGGTCACGCGTTTTTTCGCAATACCTTGATCAATAATCCATTGAACCGTTGATTTGGCTCTACGATCCGATAAACTCATGTTGTAGGCATCTTTACCTCTACTGTCGGTATGCGATCTGACATCGATTTTCATTTCAGGATATTGCAATAGAACTTCCACAATTTTCGCCAATTCTAAAGCGGCATCGGGACGAATATTTGACTTATCAAAATCAAAGAAGATCGGTTCCATTTTTAACACTTTAAACAAATCGTCTCCTTTTTTGACTTCAATTCTGTTTTTCTCTAGACCAAAATCCACTAAGGTTTCGCCGTTTTCCATCGGTAATTTCACAGCAATTTCTGCCGTATTAAATCCGTCCAAACTGGCATTGATTCTAATTCGGTCTCCGCAGTTTAAAGCATCAAATCGATATAATCCATTGGCATCAGACACGGTTTCTGCTAGAGCAGTAAAATCTCCATCCATTAAAATCAGGTTGGCTCCTGGTAGGGGCTCGTTGCTACGCTTGTCGTAAACCATACCGTGAACATTTTGCAAACATTTTAAGTTTAGGCGTCTTGTCTCAAGAAAGGAGTAGATATCATCGTTCCCGATTCCATGGTCTCGATTCGAACTCAAGAAACCTTTTCGGGTTTCAAAGTTGATGTAGTACGCAAAATCGTCTAGAGGACTATTTGCTGGAGCTCCTAAGTTTTGGACTTCCGAAAAACTTCCATCTGCACGAATCTCGGCTACATAAATATCCATCCCGCCCAATCCCGGACGTCCATCTGTTGAAAAATACAGTTCATTATCTGGCGTGATAAAAGGAAAAGTCTCTCTTCCTTCGGTATTGATCAGATCACCCAAATTGATGGGTTCACCGAAACTTCCACCCGTAAGAATGGCAACTTTATAAAGATCTGATTGGCCGACACCTCCTTCTCTATCGGAAGCAAAATACATCCAATTTCCATCTGCTGTCAAAGCGGGGTGTGCCGTACTAAACTGATCCGAGTTAAAAGGTAAGGCCTGCACATCGCTCCATTTTCCATCTTTTAAAGTAGCTTTATAGATTTTTAGCAAAGTGGTTTGCTTCGAATCTTTACCGCGTTTGCCATTTAGAAAATTATTTCGTGTAAAGTACATCGTATTTCCATCCGCACTGAAGACTGGCGTGGATTCATTGAATTTACTTCGCACTTCCTTCGCGAACGGTTTCGTTTCCCCTACACTTCCATCCGATTCTATACTAGCAGCATATAAATTGGTAAATGATGCTCCGGTCCAACTGTGAATCTTTTTAGAAATACTACCTGTATCCCGAGCCGTGGTGAAAATCAATTGATCTTTATAAACCGTTGATCCGTAGTCTGAATAACTACTATTCATGTCGATATTCTTGATGTTGTAACGACCCGAATTGGCTTTGATTTCGGCCAAATAGTCTTTGTGTTCCGAAAAGATAACACCACGAGTATCGGCAATTTCTTGGATTCTGAACTTCTCTAAATAAGCGTCAGAATCTGCATACATTCCTACGGCTTTTAAGGTTTGCGCATAACGGTAATAGTATTCTGACGTCATTGGTTTATCACCAAGTTGTTCAAACATTTTTGCATACCATTTGTTGGCTTCCACCAATTTACCATTGAAGTAATACGAATCAGCCAAGTTACGTGACAAATTAGGCGACTCATATCCTTTTGAAGCGATGCGTTCGTAGATTTTTATCGCTTCGATATAAGCGTAATTATCCACATTTTTATCTCCTAGTTTTTCTTGATTTACCTGTGCTTGAACTCCAAGACTGATCAGTAAAAATCCAAAAACACCTATTTTATATAATTTTTTTATCATAGTGCGTTCAATTAAAAGAATCTTGGAGTAGTGATTCGGTTAAAGCGATTGAATAGTTCAAATCGCAAAAATATTTCGTGAGATCCCGAATTGTAATGTGCCAATTTGGTGGTTTCTGCATCATAGGCGTACCCGATAAATAATCCATCAGTCACTTGAAAGCCCAGTAGTCCACTAAATGCTGCATCCCAACGGTAAGCCGCTCCGACAACAAACTTTTCTTGAATCATAAAGTTTGCAGAGACGTCGACCTGTAAGGGAGCTCCTTGCACCCCTTTGACCAAAAAAGCCGGTTTTAATTTTAAACTTGGACTTAGGTCAAATACGTGTCCCCCGATCAAGAAAAAGTTCATTTTCTGTTTCATGGTCGTCACATCATTGTCGTCATAACGATCGGTTTCTAAAAAATTGGGTACCGAAAGTCCGACATAGGTTTTATCGGAATGTAAGTATAAACCCGCTCCTATATTAGGGCTAAATTGACTGCTGATGTTTTCTTGAAACATCACATCATTGGGATCGTAAATATCTAATTTACTATAATCTACATTTAGTAAATTGGCCGTTGCTTTAATACCAAAAGACAATTTGAATTTTTTATCTAAATCTATGGTATAAGAAAGATCGGCAGAAATATTGTTTTCATCCATAGCCCCGATATGATCGTTTATAAAGGAAACCCCCAGTCCTAATCTCGAATCACCCAGTGGGGTATGAACCGAAATATTAGCTGTTTTTGGCGCACCGTCAAGGCCTACCCATTGGGTTCGATACATTCCGAATACACTCATCACCCCGCGAGAACCTGCATAGGCAGGATTCACGTTAATGGTGTTATACATATATTGTGTGTATTGCGGATCCTGTTGGGCATCAGCTGGGAATACGACTCCTAAAAAAAGAATTCCTAAAGCTAAACCTTTGATTTTATCTGTTATTTTCATCTGTCTCGTTTTAGTTGTTTTCTAGGTGTAAATACCCAGATTTCTTAATCATGCGTGTGCCGTCTTTATCAGTATATTCGTAATTAACGATATAATAATAGGTTCCTGTCGGTAATTTGTCATTCTTTTTGACTGTTACCCTACCATCAGAATATCCTTTAAACACATTGTCATTCGAGTTATAATTAGAGGTATCAAACACCTTCACCCCCCAACGGTTGTAAATTTGAACCGTATTATTTGGATAGCGTTCGATATTGTCAATAATGAAGTAATCGTTTTCTCCATCGCCATTCGGACTCACTGCATTATAGATCACGACATCACCAACAGTTGCCTTTGCTTTTATTTTAGCCAAAGTAAAGACTCCGTAACCGTCGACTTCTGTAGGAGAGGTCACTGTTTTATTGCCTAGATCCACTATTCCCCCTTGGTCTACCCACCTATTTTGTTTGGAATCCCAACGTGCAATTCGCAAGGTATTTTCGATATCATCAAGCAACTCCGGTGGCGTGGTTCTGGTGTCCCAGCTCAACGTTAAAATAACATCGCTTTTACCGACCATTTTTTCAATGGTCCAATACTCTTTATTATCTATCAGCTCCAACTCATCTACTTTATTAGCATGAGGCTGTGCAGCATTAGAATTTTTAAAGTAGTACTTACCTAAAAACGCATCTTTAATTGCTGCTGGTGCAGAAATGTGAGCAAACCGATACATTCCCTCATCACCTATTGGATAAGTGAATGCGTCTCTTCCCACTTTTTCTACTTCCCCATCCGCATGACTTTTGTCAGAAGTATTGATCGCTTTGGCCCCATGTTCGAAAAGCATTGCTCCACTTAGGGAATCAATTTGAACGATTCCATCGGTAAAGTTAGCCGTACCGGATATACTCATATCATTTTGCAATTCAAAGGCCCGCACAGTAGTAGGGTTATTGAAAAGCACATCATAAAAACCACTGGGAGCAGATCCCTGCAAATTTTGTGTCGCTGCACTTCCATCATAGGGCTGAAAAACCGCATAGGAAGTTTTTTTATTGCCATCGAAAGTATATAGTCCCTCATTGGTAAAATGCGCGTAGAAATAAAATCCACCGTCATTTTGTACTGTAGCGCCTTTTTCGTTGACAAAAGAAAAAACAGTAGAAACGTCCGTCGTTGGAAGAATGCTAAATAGCCCTTCATTAACCGTTTGTCCAAATCCTAGCATAGAACTCAAAGACAAACACAACATATATTTATTTTTAGAAATTTTCATAGCTGTTTTATTTAACTTTTTGGTAAATCATCGGATTTGTGATCAACAAAGCATTTTCAGGAACTTCCGTCATCGTACAATCTGGACAGGTCGGATACTTGGGATCGGTCGGTGCTAAAGGATTTTTAGCCACTGATTGTACTGTTATGGTTTCTTGTTTCGGATTCTTTGCCGTAGCTGTGGCCAGATTATATACTTTTCCTTCCAACAAATCGTTGTCGGTAATAATATAAACCCCAGAGAACGTATTGGTATCGATTTGTCCAGCATTAAGCGATAATGGACCTCCATTAACGGAAATAAGAGGATCGTTAATTTGGATATTGGTCAAAGGGACATTTCCGGTATTTTCTACTTGAAAAGTGTACAAAATACGATCGCCAACTTCAGCAAATCCAGTGCCTCTCGGGTTTTCAAACGTACCGTGTTTGACTACTTTAAAAGTGGATATTTTGGGTTTATTTAAACAAAAATCATCAATTATACCCGTGTCATCACAATCAAATACCCTAACATCCGTAGTATTAACTGTACCGTTTCCCATGACCCCATAGTTGGGGTGCCCTGCAAAACAAAAGTGGTCGTTGTCTTCTGTGGTATAAATGGTAAAATACCCGCCCAGCTCTACATAAGTTGCTTTAGTACCCGGTACAAATCCATCGGGTACACGCGCATATTTCACATCGGTCATATAACTTGGAGTCGCCAGTTTTCCCGCGATTGCATATCCCCATAAATATACTGTACCGTCCTCTGTAATTGCTCCTGCTGATGGGTTTATAAATGAATTGTCGTTGGCATTGATAAAGGTGACATTCGTCAATTCCACACCTGCAGCACGTTGTACAATGGTCCAGCTTTTCACATCCAGGTTAGTACCATTACCCAATTGCGCCTTATAATTGTCACCAAATGCATATACTTTTTTATTCGCGCCATTTAAAGCATAGTAACTCACTCCTTTAAAGCCATCAACTGTATTTAATGTCATGGCAATCATCTTTAAATCACCAGCTGGAAACGGCAATGTCATTTTTTTAGGTGTCTTGATCACAGCTGGTGCTTTACCATCTGCTAAAGAGGCTTTATCTCCCCAGGTATAAAAGTCCCCTGAATTGGTTACCGCAAAAACGGCATGGGTCGTTACTTTTATAAATTTGACATCCACTAGATCTCCACCTCCTAAACCTCTAACCTTATTCCATCCATGCGGATCTGGTGTAGGCACTCCAAATATTCCAGAGGTAGCATCATTCGCAGAAGCGATATACACTTCACCTAGATTGGTTAACAAAGCCGTTACCCCTCCACCAGAGGTCATGTATTTAATATCGGTAGGCGTCACCCCCGTTGGTAAGGGTACTCCTGCAAATGCTGGTGTCCCTTTCATCAAAATAGGCAGAGCTCCTCTAACGCCTCCCCAAGAATACAAACCAGTAGTGGTTAACAAAAGGTATTGCGCAATGTTGGAACTTCGAGAACCCAACGACGCCAAAAGCGGGGTTCCGGTGTAGTTGTACCCGTTTTGTGGTGTTACTAAAACTGGAGTAGAATTTGTAGTACTCGGGTTACCAGCAGGTTCTGCCGACATACCAAATACGACAAATCCCTTTTCCGTTTTAAAAAGATTACTATATTGAGAACTTATTACCGGATCACTAAGTCCATCACATAAGTCAATAGCCTGTGCATACGTACTGTGACTTCCAAACCATCCTAACGTTAGAAAGAGGATTATAAAAAGTAAAAACTTCTCTTTGATCATATCGCCGACTGGCCCGTTAGAATTATTTTTTATTTCTAAACCTAAGCTCGCTTGGGGCAGAAATCCTTCCTGATTGTACTTTTTCATCATAGTTGTTTGTTTTTAAAAACAGTTTTTAAATTGAATTAGAATGTGCATACTCCTTAAAACCACTTCATCGTCCTTATTGCAGATTCCGTATAATTTGTTCGTTTTCAAAACTGTTTAATTTAATAAATATACTTTTCACTTTTTTAAGACTGCATAGCCCCCTACTCTAATTTCGAGTGCTATGCAGTATTTATATTTATTTAACCACAAATACTATATTCATATATGAAGCTCTTGTAGCTTTTCCAATCACCGTATAGGTTAGTATACCGTCAGCAGTTATGCTTAAGTTACTAAAAACAGCCGGGTCATAATACGTTACATAAAACTCTAATTCACTAGACCCTAGAACTGGGATAGATCCTGACGATCCTGCACTAGCAATCATTCCACCACCTAAACCGAATTGTGCTGTATACTCTGCATATAAATTTTTAGTTCTGACACCGTTCGTATTGGTATCAAAAATCACTGCTGGCATATAGAAGAATTTAGGCATCGCCGATTTAAGCGTTAATTCGTAATTTGTATTATCACCACCTACTTTTGGCGTCACAACCAAATCTGCAGTTGTCGATGTAACAGAAGAGGTCTTTTGATTAGCTTGATTTAAGTCTGCTTTATTAATCCAAGTAGGTCGACCCGAAGCATCTGTTGTTAGGACTAAGTTATTTCCTTCTGAATTCATATCAATTGGTCTAATAGTTCCGTCTAGAATTTTCTCTGAAGTCACAGCTCCTGTTTTAATATTAGCTGATACCGCTTTTAATAGTGAAGTACTTGGATCACCTTGTAAATCTAAATCAGTCGATGTGAATGCCTTACCATTGGTAATTGTTCCTGCATCAACCGTTGGCAATGCTGGTTTCCAGTTGGTTCCATCGAAGGTTAATACTTCATTGTTTCTCGGTGCAATTGCGCTTACCGGTACAGTTTGAATACGCTCTACTTTAGTATTAGTCGTTGGTCCAGTGACATCTCCTGCCAAAGTAACCGCTGTAGTTCCACTAGTAGCTACTGTATACGTTGTTATATCTCCATTCGTGTCAGGAGTTACTGTAACACCTGTACCTGCAGCTACAACAGTAGTTTTCTGAGCTGCTTGAATAGCTGCTTTAGAAACATTTACTTTGTATTCCGTATTGTTATTACCGGTCGATGAAGATACCGTGGTATTCTCACCATCAACAACCGTTACCGTTTTTTGTCCTGCTTGAATTGCATTGGTCAAATCTAATGCCGTAGAAGCTACCCCATTAACCGTAGTTACTAGTGAACTTCCCGTTATAGCATTAACCACACTCTCAACAAGATTCGCTTTAGCTACTACTCCGTTAACCGTAGATACCAATGTATTGGTTCCTTCTTTAGTTAAGGTATTTGAGATCGTTGGAATAAAGTTTGCTTTATCGATCCACTCCGTAGCAGTTGCACTAGCATTGGTAACCAACACTTGACCTGCAGCACCTGGCGTAATCGCCACTTGTACATCTCTTAAAGTAGCATTATTTCCATTGGTTACCGTAATTCCAGTTCCTGTTATACTTCCTTTCGTAGTTGGAACATTATTTAATTTCAGTACTAATTCGTCAATAGCATTTTGAACATTCACAGCTGTTAATCCAGATGTATTGTTGTTGTAAATGATATTACTCGCATTGGTATTGATTTCTGTCAGATTATTACCTAAGTTGTCTTTGAAGGTGTAGATACCATTAGCATAGGTTACGTTAACCATACTTGGATCTATTGTTGTAGTAACATCCGCTTCGTTTTTATAAGTATAGGTTCCGTTTCCATTTTTAACGAAGGTGGTTATCGTTTCACTCATTCCTACCAAATCTTTAATATTGATAGTCGTTGAATTTCCAGCCTCATCTTTAAAAGTAATGGTACCGTTTGCTGCATTAGCCGATAGACTCGTTAGGGTTTCAAAAGACTTAACAGCTGCTTTAATATCTACTGAAGTTACATTCTTCTTCTCATCCTGATAGGTTAAGATTCCAGTAGCTGGAGTATAACCTAGAATTGTTAAGGTTTCATTGGCTTGAACAATTTGCTCTAAGTTGATATTATGAACAGCACCTGCTTGATCCACATAAGTGAATTTAGTTCCGTCATAATACACATTTCCTCCTACATAGGTTCCGGTTAAGTTTAGAATCAATTTTTGTAATACCGTTGGATCTTGTATGATTTGTGTGAAATTACTAATCACATCGGCTGGAACATCAATCGTAGTTAAAGTACCGTTTTCAGATTTATAGACGTAAGTACCGTTGGCACCTTTAGTCAAGGTTGTGATGGTTTCCGCTCCTGCTGCTACCATCGATTTGATGTCAACCGTTACTGGATTACTCGCTTCGTTTAGATAGGTGATCGTACCTGCATTGTAATCCGCTGTTAAAGTCGTGATTGTTTCGAAGCTGTCGATCGCACTTTTAATATCAATACTCGTGATGTTTTTCTTCTCATCTTGGTACGTTAAGATCCCCGTAGCTTGATTGAAAGCCAAGATGGTCAAAGTCTCATTCGCTTGAACGATATCTTCAAAAATAATATTATGAACATTTCCTTGTTTGTCTACATAAGTAAATTGAGTTCCGTCGTAATATACGTTACCTCCTACATAGGTATTGGTCAAATACGTGATCAATTGTTCTAATACCGTCTTGTTTTTAATGATTTCTTCGAAATTATTGATCACATCTGCTGGCACATCGATTACCGTAACTGTTTTATCTTCAGAAGTATAGGTGTATTTTCCTTTACCGTTGTTGATTAAAGTAGTGATGGTTTCCGCTCCGGCTGCAACCATCGCTTTGATGTCAACCGTTACTGGATTACTCGCTTCGTTTAGATAGGTGATCGTACCTGCAGTGTAATCCGCTGTTAAAGTCGTGATCGTTTCAAAACTGTCTATCGCACTTTTAATATCAATACTCGTGATGTTTTTCTTCTCATCTTGGTACGTTAAGATACCCGTAGCTTGATTGAAAGCCAAGATGGTCAAAGTCTCATTCGCTTGAACGATATCTTCAAAAGTAATATTATGAACATTTCCTTGTTTGTCTACATAAGTAAATTGAGTTCCGTCGTAATATACGTTACCTCCTACATAGGTATTGGTCAAATACGTGATCAATTGTTCTAATACCGTCTTGTTTTTAATGATTTCTTCGAAATTATTGATGACATCTTCTGGCACATCGATTACCGTAACTGTTTTATCTTCAGAAGTATAAGTGTATTTTCCTTTACCGTTGTTGATTAAAGTAGTGATGGTTTCCGCTCCGGCTGCAACCATCGCTTTGATGTCAACCGTTACTGGATTACTCGCTTCGTTTAGATAGGTGATCGTACCTGCAGTGTAATCCGCTGTTAAAGTCGTGATCGTTTCAAAACTGTCTATCGCACTTTTAATATCAATACTCGTGATGTTTTTCTTCTCATCTTGGTACGTTAAGATACCCGTAGCTTGATTGAAAGCCAAGATGGTCAAAGTCTCATTCGCTTGAACGATATCTTCAAAAGTAATATTATGAACATTTCCTTGTTTGTCAACATAGGTAAATTTAGTACCGTCGTAATATACGTTACCTCCTACATAGGTATTGGTCAAATACGTGATCAATTGTTCTAATACCGTCTTGTTTTTAATGATTTCTTCGAAATTATTGATGACATCTGCTGGCACATCGATTACCGTAACTGTTTTATCTTCAGAAGTATAGGTGTATTTTCCTTTACCGTTGTTGATTAAAGTAGTGATGGTTTCCGCTCCGGCTGCTACCATCGCTTTGATATCTACCGTTACTGAAGTACCCGCTTCGTTCAAATACGTCATCGTACCCGCGGCATA
>NZ_JALJZV010000025.1 GCF_024171535.1 Flavobacterium sp. HSC-61S13
TATCAGCGTATCAGCGTATCAGCGTATCAGCGTATCAGCGTATCAGCGTATCAGCGTATCAGCGTATCAGCGTATCAGCGTATCAGCGTATCAGCGTATCAGCGTATCAGCGTATCAGCGTATCAGCGTATCAGCGTATCAGCGTATCAGCGTATCTGCGTATCTGCGTATCTGCGTATCCGCGTATCCGCGTATCATCAAAAAAAAGGCTGTCTTATCAAGACAGCCTTTTGCTAAATATTTTAAAGATTGTACATCTTCTTTCTTAATTCTTGTACTTTCGGATCGTCTAAATAATCATCGAAAGTCATATAACGATCGATAGCTCCGTTCGGGGTTAGTTCTAATATTCTAGTTCCAACAGTTTGAGAAAACTCGTGATCGTGTGTGGTAAACAATACAGTTCCTTTAAAGTTTTTTAATGAATTATTAAAGGCTGTAATAGACTCCAAATCCAAGTGATTGGTAGGCTCATCCAACATCAATACATTGGCTCTAAGCATCATCATTCTAGAAATCATACAACGTACTTTCTCTCCTCCTGACAATACACGACCTGTTTTTAATGCTTCCTCTCCAGAGAAAATCATCTTTCCTAAGAAACCACGAACATATACTTCATCGCGTTCTTCCTCGGTTTTTGCCCATTGGCGTAACCAGTCTACCAAAGTGTCATCATTTTCAAAGTAATCGTGATTGTCTAAGGGTAAATAGGACTGTATGGTTGTAATACCCCAGTCAAACTTTCCAGAATCAGCTTGGCGTTTTTCATTGAGAATTTCATAGAAAGCAGTGCTGGCACGAGAATCTTTTGAAAAGATAATCACTTTATCCCCTTTGGCAACATTGAAATCAACGTCTTTAAACAAAACATCTCCATCAAGAGTTGCAGTCAATCCTTCAATGTTTAAAATTTGGTCTCCAGCTTCACGCTCTTGATCAAAAATAATCGCAGGATATCTTCTGCTAGAAGGTTTGATATCATCGAGTTTTAATTTGTCAATCATTTTTTTACGAGAAGTAGCTTGTTTAGACTTGGCTACGTTGGCACTGAATCGACGAATAAATTCTTCCAATTCCGCTTTTTTCTCTTCTGCTTTTTTGTTTTGTTGAGCACGTTGTCTTGCTGCTAACTGACTTGATTCATACCAGAAGGTATAGGTACCTGAGTAATGGTTGATTTTACCAAAATCAATATCAGAAATATGTGTACAAACCGCATCTAAAAAGTGACGGTCGTGAGATACTACTAAAACGGTATTGTCATAATTAGCTAAGAAATTCTCTAACCAAGCGATGGTTTCAAAATCCAAGTCGTTGGTCGGCTCATCCATAATCAATACATCTGGATTTCCGAATAAAGCTTGAGCTAATAAGACCCTTACCTTAAGTTTACCATCCATCTCTCCCATTAAAGAATAGTGGAAAGATTCAGATATCCCTAAGTTCGATAATAAAGTCGCTGCATTGGATTCGGCATTCCATCCATTCATTTCCTCGAAAATAACTTGCAATTCTCCAATTCGATCTGCATTTTCATCGGTATAGTCCAAATACAACTCGTCCATTTCTTTCTTAACCGCATATAGGGTTTTATTTCCCATCATAACGGTCTCAAGAACGGTGTACTCATCGAACATATTGTGGTTCTGATTCAACACAGACATCCTTTTACCAGGCTCCAGAATCACTCGACCAGAAGTCGGATCAAATTCGCCAGCAATAATTTTTAAGAATGTAGACTTACCCGCACCATTGGCACCAATAATCCCATAACAATTGCCTTGGGTAAAGGTTGCATTGACGTCGTCAAATAAGATTCGTTTACCGAACTGTACTGAAAGATTTGAAACTGTTAACATGTCTATTAAATATATGTTTTTTATTGTTTTGCAAATTTACTAAAAATATACTAGATAACAGCAATCTTACAAAAGACACTCATAAGTAGTTATTTAACGACGCATTAACATTCATAGTTAGCGGTATAGTTTATTTTTGCTTAAAACCAACAGTTTAAAGCCCCATCAATGAGTTCTTGTATAAAAAATAGTTCACTTATTCTATCATCACTTTCTTTGCTTACTTTGTTTTGTGCTTGTAAAAAAAGCTTTGATGCTAAAGACTATTCGGCTTATTTTCAAGGAGAAATCATTAATCCTCAGGAGAACTATGTCTTATTTTGTAAAGACAATGAGGTTTTAGATACTTTATATCTTGATCAGAACAACCGCTTTTTTAAGAAATTTGACTCGCTCGCTCCCGGTATGTATATTTATAAACACAACCCAGAGTATCAGTATGTGTTTTTTGATAAAAATGATAGTTTAAACTTGCGACTCAATACTCGAGATTTTGATCATTCCATCATCTTTTCAGGTCGCGGTGATCAGAAGAATAATTTTTTAATGGATCTCAATACTAAAAATCTGGTCGATCGTCAACGAATGTATGCTCAGTTTGACGACCCTGTAAAAGATTTTATTAGAAAAAATGATTCGGCTCACGCAGCAAAAATCGCCTATTACCTTCGTAAAAAAACGGAAATAGGTTGGGACAACAACTTTGATGTCTATGCTAAAGCCATGTTGGATCTGCATTATTTCTCTAAAAAAGAAATCTATCCGCTCGCCCACCAAATACGAGAAAAAGAGGACATCCGAAAACAACTTCCTAAAGATTACTACAACTTTAGAAGCAAAGTCGATTTCAATAATGAAAAACTAAATACCTTCTCTTCATTCACCAGATACCTGTCTGTAATGCTGAATTCGGTTGTAGACGAAAATGAAACGGAATTTGTCGGTAAAACCAGCTTGGATAAAAATATCAGCAAACTCAATGTGGTCGATACTTTAATTAAAAATCCAGTTATTAAAAATTCGGTGTTAAATAATATCGCATTTTTATATCTATTGGACGATCAAAATATCAACCATAACGAACAATTTCTAAAAAGGTATTTCGAATTGTCTACAGATAAAAGCCAGCATAATGAAATTATCCAGATTCAAGATGCTATCCGCAATTTGAAAAAAGAGAAGAGATTACCAGAAATCGGTCTAATTGACCTAAAAGGTCAACAGGTTTCCATCAATAAAATTATAGCTAAACCGACCATTGTATTCGTTTGGACAAAAAACTCCCTCGGTCATTTTGAAGCAACTCATAAAAAAGCACAAGAACTCTTAGCTATAAATCCAAATATAGACGTGATTTCAATTAATTTAGATACCAGTCAAGAAGAATGGGTGCGAATTGTTGGTAATTATCACTTTCCGCAGATCAAAGAACTACGCGCTTTAAACTTTCAGGAAATAAAAGATAAATGGATCATCACCAAAGTTCATCGTGCCTTATTGTTAAATGCCGATGGGACGATTAATAATGCTTTCGTTAACCTATTTGATCCAACAATTTCTAAGAAGTTTGTTAGTAAACAGTAAACAGTAAACAGTTATCAGTAAGCAGTTATCAGTAAGCAGTTATCAGTAAGCAGTTATCAGTAAGCAGTTATCAGTACGTCTATAGAAAGTTAGTAGCTTTTAAAGAATCTTGTTGTGAGATGACGAGTGATACTATTAGTTAGATGAGAATGTTTATGCCTTATTCAATACAGTGTAAATTTTGCATAAAGTAAGTGTTGGGAGAGTATGTCTCTTGGACCACTTTAGATTCAATTTTAGATTCAACCTCAAAAGTTTTAGTACTGTTTTGGAATCGGATCTGCATCACGCTGATAGGGGATTCTTTTAAACGTTTGAAATCGTCTTTTTGTATTTGAAAATAGGTGCTCAATATTCTAATATTTGCTTTTTGTTCTGGATCATAACTCAAATTATTACAGTAGTCGGTATTGGCATGTCTAAAGTTTACTATAGTGCCATTGAGTAACTGAAAAGTGATCATGGATTTTTGGTCGACACAAGATGCGCTGATAAAATTGGAATCCTTTTGTAAGTACTGTAATTGAATTAAGCTTAAACCGTCTGATTTTATCAGTGAGAGGTAAACCGATTCGATTGAGTTGGGATAGCTTTTTTCCACAAATAAGTACTCCATGATTTTTTTAAAATCGGTAGTATCGTTTTTAATCTCATAATCAATATTACAGTCTTTAGTTTGTGCCGTAGTACTGATGGTGACAATTAAACAGATAAATAGGATTATGTTTTTCATGGTTAAGTTATTTTTTCGCAAAGTAATATTATTTTTTCATTGTTGCAGTCTGTGGTAAAGAAATAATATTGATTACCACCGTCTTTTATCTTCCATTTCTTTCGTAATTCACTAACACTTATTGGGAAATTCCGAATCGTTATATTTGCTTTTTGATTTTGCAACTGTTCTTTCATCTGTTGCTTGTTGAAAGGGTAATTAGCTATAACCTTAAAAATACGCCCCGGAAATTCGATCAATTCATTGGATGTATACAGCTGTGAATGCGGGTGGAGTTTATCCATTTGATACACTTCGGAAATGCGATTAAATTGGCCTGTTTTCATTACAGCACTATTGGGCTCATACAGATATGCTTTCGGTAGTCCGTAGTTGGCAAATGCTTCAGTTTCGGCTTCTAAAGTGGATTCATAGACACTGTTATGGCTGTTTTTAAGATTGGATGCCACTATTTTTATAGTGCTGGAATAGCCTTTTTCCAAAAGCCATAGGAGCTCCTTTACCTCATTGTCCAAAGCGACGATATGGATTTCCTTTACAAATTTCAGTTCGTTTAATCCCGCAATTAGGTCTAACAGCGGAGCTGTTTTAAGTAGTATTTTATCGGTATATTGAAAATACTCATCGAGTAATTCCGGAACATTAGGTTCGCAGTCCCTTAAAAAAAACACTTTCTCTTGTGATTGATTCCTTCGAGCCGGATCGACATAAATATAGTCCCATTGCTGGTTTTTAGCTTTTAAAATAGCCTGACCATCTCCAGAAATACAGTTGATATTGTCTGCTTTAAGAGCCCTAAAATTATGTTGTACCAACTGAGATAGGTCTTCTTGCCATTCGCAATGCAATACCGATTTGATGTGTTTCGAAAAGTAATAGGCATCAATACCAAACCCTCCTGTTAAATCAATTAAATGATCTCCAGTCACCAATCTAGCCTTGTACGCGGCACATTGCTCTGATGAAGTTTGCTCAATGGATAAACTGCTTGGATACAAGATATCTGGGCAGCTGTACCAAGTGGGTAATTTCTCTTCTGATTTGCGTTTGGACTGTATCTGTGTTAAAATTTCCGTCCAGGAAATTTCTGGAAACGGGTTTTTTTGTAATGCCAATTGTGCAGTATCCTTCTTGAGCGATTGTTGTATAAATTCCTGAACGTCGGAATGTAAAAGATCTTTTTTCAATTAAATATCTTTGGTTAAGAGCTGAATAAGTTTGACATGTGGGAAAAATTCCTTCCCGATCACTTTTAAACAAGTGTATAATGGAATGGCGAGAATCATTCCAAACACCCCTGTCAGCATACCGCTAGCGAGGATGACGATAAAGATTTCCAAAGGATGCGATTTGATGCTGTTCGAAAAAATTAACGGTTGATTGATGTTGTTATCGATAAATTGTACAATAAAAAAGCCAACCATAACCGAAAGTGCTTTGGGTATAATCACGCTGCTGAAATCTTCGCTAATATAACTTAGCATCGTCAAAATAACTCCCAATAAGTTGGCTATTAAAGGTCCTATATAAGGGATGATGTTTAAAATAGCACATAAAAATGCAATCATTAAGGCTCCTTTTACACCAAAAATCAGCAGTACAACCAGTGTTAAGATAAATACGATAAACAGTTGTAAAACCAATCCTACAAAGTAGCGTGATAATAGATTGTTGATCTTATCGAGAGAGGCCAGTATCCTTTCTTCTTGTTTTTCGGGTAGTACTTTTTTAAAGTGGTATTGAAATATCGCTTGATCCTTTAAAAAGAAAAAAGTAATAAAAAAAGTCGAAGCAATACCGATACCCAATCCGCTTATTGTTCCAATAATTGAATTAAAAACATTCGGAATAAAATCGAAATTCAACTTGGAGCTGATATCAGATAGATTCAGTAATTTTTCTAAACTTAAATCACGAACCGCCAATATACCATCTACTTGTTGAATCAGATGATTGACGTCTTCCTGTAGTTGTGCGGTATTTAGTACGGACAAATTTTGCGCCTGCGTAGTAAAGAGCGGTACAAACATAAAAACAAAGCCCAGCATGATTAAAATAAACAATACCATGGTCACCAAGACGGCTAAAATCTTTTTAAAATGTAATTTTTTGACAAAAAAACGAATGATCGGGGCGCCGATTAATGATAGGATTAAAGCACAAACAAAGTAAATAAATATGGCTTTAACTTGATACAATAAAAATAGCAAACCCGCTATTACCACTAAAGTGATGACAGCTTTGACAATACCTCCCGAGATTTCTTTAGCTGTAGACATAGACTTTTTATTCAAATGTAATAAAAGTAATGCGTTTTAAAAATATGTTACGGTTATATTCTTAAAAAAGTATTGTTAGCGGTAGTAGTTTGATATTAAAATTATATTATGGCTGGGATCTTAGAAGTGCTAATCAAATTTTTTGTTCAAGTAAATTTAAAATTTACTTGAACTACCAGTGTACTCGTGCCTAAAAACCCTCTTATTGCGATGATTATAATGACTGATTTGAAAAAAACTTATTTGTCATTGGTCCGAGCGCGACGCTCGAACCAGCGGGAAGGTGCTCTGGTTTATCTACTTTGTAATGAGATAAAGATTTACTGTTCGTTGGTGAACACAAAACTGTGGCAAGCGACTACTGCGGCCGTTTCGGTTCTTAAACGCGTATTGCCTAGGGATACCGGTATAAAGTTGTTTTTTATAGCCGTTTCAATTTCCGATTTGGAAAAATCACCTTCAGGACCGATTAGCAGTGTATATTTCTCGTTTTTAGGAATCGCATTTTTCAATAGTTTTTTATCACCATCTTCACAGTGTGCGATGTATTTATTACCGTCAAAATCGCCCTTCATAAATTCTTTAAAAGAGATGGGCTCGTTTAGAATCGGCAAGTGAAACTGCAAAGACTGTTTCATAGCAGACTGTATGATTTTCTCAAAACGTTCTGTTTTGATCGCTTTTCGCTCGGAGTGATCGCATAAGATTGGGGTGATTTCCTGAACACCCATTTCAGTAGCTTTTTCGAGAAACCATTCAAAACGATCATTCATTTTTGTAGGAGCCACTGCCAAATGGATGTAGTGATCGGGTTGGGGATATTGCTTAGCAGTTAACACTTCGGTTACGCATTTCTTTTCGGATTCTAAAGTGATTTTAAGTTCAAATAAAAAACCCAAACCATTGGTAACGTGAAGTATGTCGCCTGTTTTCTTGCGCAATACTTTAATGATGTGTTTGCTTTCTTCTTTGTCAAAGAAAAATTCCGTTTGATCGGCTTGTATATCTGGAGCGTAAAATAATTGCATAATGGGTGGTGTTTTAAAATTCAATACGCGCTTTTGAAACTACAGAAGCGTCACTAAAATGTTGTTCCAAAAAACGGTAATAACCGACGATTCCAATCATGGCTGCATTATCTGTGGTATATTCGAATTTGGGAACAAAAGTTTTCCAACCGTATTTGGATTCAGCGTCTTTTAAGGCTTTTCGGATACCCGAATTAGCAGAAACACCGCCTCCAATAGCAACCTGTTTGATACCGGTTTCCTCAACGGCTAATTTTAATTTATCCATAAGGATATTGATGATGGTTTCCTGTATAGAAGCGCAGATATCATTTCTATTCTCTTCGACAAAATTGGGATTCTCAGCGACATTTTTTTGAATAAAATATAGGATTTGCGTTTTTAATCCACTAAAACTAAAGTTTAATCCAGGTACTTTTGGTTTGGTAAATCGAAATGCTTTGGGATTGCCCAATTGGGCGTATTTGTCGATCAGCGGGCCACCAGGGTAAGGAAAACCCAAGGTTTTGGCACTTTTGTCAAAAGCTTCACCAACCGCATCGTCGGTGGTTTCTCCAATGATTTTTAAATCAAAAAAACTGTTTACTTGTACAATTTGTGTATGACCTCCGGAGATGGTTAAGGCCAAAAAAGGGAAAGTCGGTTTGTCAAAACCGGCTTCATCGATAAAGTGTGCCAGTATATGAGCATGCATATGATTGACAGCTACTAACGGAATATCCAAGGCCATAGACATAGATTTGGCAAACGAACTACCTACCAATAACGACCCCATCAAACCCGGGCCTTGAGTGAAAGCGATTGCAGTCAATTGTTCTTTAGTGATTTGGGCTTTTTTTAAAGCTACATCAATCACGGGAACAATGTTTTGCTGGTGTGCACGTGAAGCCAATTCTGGAACGACGCCACCGTATTCTTCATGTATTTTTTGTTGAGCGACGATATTGGAAAGTACCGTCGTGTTTTTCATTACTGCCGCGGCAGTGTCGTCACACGAACTTTCAATAGCGAGAATGTATATAGGTTTTTCAGACATTTTAATATC
Source organism: Flavobacterium sp. HSC-61S13 (assembly GCF_024171535.1). Taxonomy (GTDB): domain Bacteria; phylum Bacteroidota; class Bacteroidia; order Flavobacteriales; family Flavobacteriaceae; genus Flavobacterium. Next base: position 8,532 of record NZ_JALJZV010000025.1, read on the forward strand.
GAAGTTTGTAATTTAATATAAGCAGAATAGATGACTTTTATCCAAGAAATTAGTACATTTGTTAACTTTAGTTTGTATATAGCGCAGTTAGTTTTTAAAAAGCAAATTTAAAACAATAAACAACATCAAAAAATTTTATAAAACACTATTTCGTGTCATTTTAGGATTAATCATCCTGTTGCTATCTCTAGGTATAGCATTGACCTTGCCTTTTGTTCAAACAAAGATAGCCCGTGTGGTTACGACAAAGTTGAACGAGAGTTTTGGTACAGAAATCTATATAGATAAAGTAGCCATAACTATTTTTGGTGGTGTCACCCTAAACGGCGTTAACGTGTTGGATAATCACGATAAAACTTTTATCAATATAAAACACTTCAATACAAATATACTCGATTTCAGACAACTGATTCAAGGGAAATTGTATTTTGGAAAGGCTTCCATGGATGGTTTGGATTTTAATATGCACACTTACAAGGGAGAGACGAAAACCAATTTTGATTTGTTTATTGAGGCTTTTGACGACGGAGAGGAAGGTGACGGTAGTTTTCGCTTGAGTGTACAGGAATTAAAGCTGAGAAACAGCCATTTTCTAATTTCTGACGACAACCACGAAAAACCCGTCACACTCGACCTAAAGGACTTAAACGCCAATATCTCTAAGTTTTTGATAAAAGGACCGGAGATTTATGCTAATATTAAATCCTTACAACTAGTAGAAAACCACGGATTGATTGTCAAAGACATGCAATCGTTGTTTTCTTATACCAAAACCAATATCACCTTAGATAAATTGCTGTTGACTACCAATGAATCGGTACTGTCAGGTGCGATTAAAATGGATTTTCAAGGCGACGACATGAAGCACTTTGTCGATAAGGTCAAATTAGACGTGCAGATTGATAAGGCTTCCCTATCGACTAACGATATCAATATATTCTATCCGGAGTTTGGAGCGGACCAAAAACTGTTTTTGAAAACGCAGTTAAAGGGAGTCATGAATGACTTTACCTTGTCCGATTTAAAATTGATTGACGATCACTATTCTGAGGTGGTAGGATATTTTAGATTTCAAAATATCTTCGGAGAAGGGCCATTTAGAATGGATACCAATTTGAATCGATTGAGTTCAACGTATTACGATTTAAAAGAGTTAATGCCTCGGGTGTTGGGTCAAATTTTGCCAGAGGAATTGGCTCGTTTGGGTAGTATGAACTTATCAGGTACCATCGGATTGACTAAAAAAACATTGGAAACCGATATCGATTTGATTACGTCATCAGGTCGTGCAGTAGCAAAAGTATCGATGAGCAATATCGATAAAATGGTTGATGCGACTTATTTGGGTACGATTTCCTTGACTGATTTTAACTTGGGCGAGGTTTTGGCTAATCCGTCTTTTGGTAATACAAACCTAGAGATTAGCTTGGATGGACGTGGTTTTTCGGAAAAGTACTTAAACACCTCCTTAGTAGGAAAAGTGACTTCCTTTGCATTTAAAGGTTATAATTATCAAAATATCGAAGTTGATGGTACGATGAGAATGCCTTATTTTAAAGGATATTTAAACAGTAATGACCCCAACTTAAAACTGGCTTTTGACGGATTAATCGATTTGAGTTCTAAAGTTAAGAATTACGATTTTACGGCAAAAATTGATTATGCCGATTTGCATAAATTGAATTTTGTAAAAGATACTTTAGCTATTTTTAAAGGCGATTTGTCGTTAAAAGCCTCTGGAAATACACTAGATGACTTGGCAGGGGAGTTTCACCTCGAACAAGCCATGTATCAAAATAGTAAGGATCAGTATTTGTTTGAGGACTTCTTAGTGGATTCAAAATTTAGTCCCGACGGTGTGCGAACGATATCGTTGAGTTCAAAGGACGCGATTGAAGGACAGCTCTCCGGTAAATTTGAAATAGACGAAATGGTTAAGATGGTTGAAAACGCTTTGGGTAGTTTATACACCAACTATTCTGCATTTAAAGTTAAGCCCAATCAGTTTATCGATTTCGACTTTACGATCAACAGTCAGTTGATTGAAATTTTCTTACCGATGTTGTCGGTGAAAGAAAACAGCAAAATCAAAGGAAACATCAATGCCGATGAAGGAGATTTTAAATTAAAATTCTCGTCACCAGGTGTAGCGGTAAATAATATTTCTACGACTAATATTCAATTGAATATCAATAATCAGAATCCGCTTTACAATGCCTTTGTATCTATTGATAGTGTGAAGACCAAAGGGTATTCTATATCGGATTTTAACTTGATCAACGTCACTCAAAATGATACCTTGTTTTTCCGTACTGAATTTAAAGGAGGAAAACACGGCAAAGATTATTTTAATTTAAACTTATACCACACGATAAACCCGGAAAATCAATCGGTAGTAGGATTTAAGAAATCAGAATTAAACTTTAAAGATTATCTGTGGTTTTTAAATGAAAAAGACGACGATGAAAATAAAATTGTATTCAATAAAAAGTTGACCGATTTTAAAGTAGATAAGATGTCACTGACACACGATGGGCAATTGGTAGAGTTAAGTGGGATTTTGCGCGATTCCACATATAAGGATTTAAAACTGTCCTTTGATCGGGTTGATTTGAATAAAATTACTCCCGAGCTCAATAATATGGAGTTTGGTGGAAACATCAATGGATCGGTAAATTTTGAACAAAAGGGAACGATTTTTCATCCCTCCTCGGATATAACTATTGATTCGTTATTGGTCAATAAAGTGGCCTTGGGCGATCTGATTTTTAAGATTGATGGGGATGAAAAATTGCAAAACTTTAAAGTTAATTCGAGTATCATCAAAGACCACGAGGAAAAGTTTTTTCTGAATGGGGGAATCAATATAGTAGGCAGGAACAGTTTGCTGAATTTAACGGCAGGTTTTAATAAGTTTAATATCAAAACCATAGGCCCATTATTGAGCTCTATAGTCACAGATGTACGTGGAAATGCTTCTGGAAGAATAAGTATTTTAGGAACGCATATCAAACCTGAAATTGACGGTCGTTTATATTTGGACGAGGCGGGAATGAAGTCAAAATTCACTGGAGTTGATTACGATTTTGAGCAAGGTTCCGCTATTGATTTAACGCAGGAGCAGTTTATCTTGAGGAATGTCAAATTGATTGATTCAAAATATAAAACATCGGGAATTATCAGGGGTTCTATCAAACATAAGAAATTTGATGATTGGAATTTGGATTTAAAACTGTCTTCTGAAAATCTTTTGGGCTTGGATACCCAATATGCTGAGGGTAGTGTTTATTATGGTACAGCTTACATCAACGGAACAGCTGCTATTTCTGGACCGGTTGACTTGTTGTCGATCAATATAAATGCGACATCCAATAAGGGCACCTCGATCAAAATACCGTTAAATGAGGCTCAGGGTGTTGGCGATAATTCGTTTATTCACTTTCTATCCCCTCAGGAAAAAGCAAATAGACTCAAAGGGTTGGAAAAGGAATTCCATAAATACAGCGGTATTGAACTGGATTTTGAATTTGTTGTCACACCAGATGCAGAGATAGAAATTATTTTGGATCGGGAGTCGGGGCATGCGATGAAAGGGCGTGGTGCTGGATTTATAACGATGGAGATCAATACCAGTGGTAAATTTAACATGTGGGGAGATTTCCAGGCCTATGAAGGAGAATACAACTTCAAGTATGGAGGGATTATCGACAAGCGTTTTCAAGTTAAAAAATTTGGAACCATTCGCTGGGATGGTGATCCGATGAATGCCGCCTTAGATTTGCAAGCCATTTATCATACCGAAGCAAATCCGAGTGTCATTATAGATAATGCTATTATAAATAGAAAAGTACCTACGGATGTATCGATTTTATTAAATGGAAGTTTAAGCAGTCCAGAAGTCGATTTTGAAATTAATTTCCCCAATGTGAGTTCTGTAGTAAAATCGGAAATCGACTATAAATTAAGTGACAAGGATACGCGGGAAAGACAAGCTATGGCTTTGCTGGCAACAGGTAGTTTCTTTTCTTCTGACAACGCATCTTCTTTGGCTTACGGAAGTTTATTTGAACGGGCTAGTAGTATTTTTGACGATTTGTTTTCGGATTCTGACGATAAATTTAAGGTTGGACTTAATTATGCGCAAGCCGATCGAAACCCGTATGCGCAAAGTGAAGGTCGAGTAGGTGTAACCTTCTCTACCAAGGTAAACGAAAGAATTTCGGTCAACGGAAAATTAGGAGTACCAGTAGGTGGGGCAGAAGAGTCCGTAATTGTGGGTGATGTCGAAGTTTTGTTGCGATTAAACGACGACGGAACATTAAATGCCCGAGTTTTTAATAGGGAAAACGACATCAACTATATTGGTGAAGGAATTGGTTATACGCAGGGACTTGGTTTGTCCTACGAAGTCGATTTTGATACTTTTAGAGCTTTGCTTCGCAGAATACTTAATAAAGCCGCAGAGCAGGAGAACATCAAGAAAAAGGATGGAAAAAAAGCCGGTGATGAATTGCCGGATTCCGATTATAACTCTGAATTTATTCGTTTTTATGAGAATAGAAGGCAGTCCAATCCCGATGCGGAGACGCAGGACGACGATTCGGAATAGTAGCAAAATATTAATAAAAAAACCAGTAGTTCTTGCTGGTTTTTTTGTAGGATTTAGTTTTTTATTGAGTAAATTTACTTAAAACTCATAACATGTTAAGTGAAATAAAGAAAATAGCCGTGCTGACTTCAGGCGGTGATGCTCCAGGGATGAATGCTGCCATTAGAGCTGTAGTCCGTACTTGTGCCTTTTACAATATAGAATGTATAGGTGTTTATCGAGGTTTTCAAGGTTTGGTAGAGGGTGATTTCAAATCACTGGGTCCACGTGATGTGAACTATATTATCAATAAAGGGGGAACGATTTTAAAATCCGCTCGTTCAGAGGGTTTTAGAACTTCTGAAGGGCGTCAGCAGGCACACCAACATTTACTCGACAACGGGATTAATGCCTTGATTATTATAGGTGGTGACGGTAGTTTTACAGGGGGAATGCTGTTTAACGAAGAATTTGGTTTTCCGATTATTGGAATTCCGGGTACTATCGACAACGACATCAATGGAACGAGTCATACCATCGGTTTTGATACCGCCTTAAATACGGTAGTAGAAGCAGTCGATAAAATTAGAGATACAGCCAATTCACACAAACGATTGTTCTTTATCGAAGTCATGGGCAGAGATGCAGGGCATATTGCGCTCAATGCGGGTATCGGTTGTGGCGCCGAGGAAATCATTATACCAGAAGAAAACATGGGTATGGACAGGCTTGTTGAATCTCTGAAGAAAAGCAAAGCATCGGGTAAATCCTCCAGTATTGTTATCGTAGCCGAAGGAGAAAAATTGGGTAAAAACGTTTTTGAATTAGGCGACTATGTTGAAAAAAACTTACCGGAATACGATGTACGGGTTTCTGTTTTAGGTCATATGCAACGCGGTGGAGCTCCTTCGTGTTTTGATCGAGTTTTAGCCAGTCGTTTAGGAGTTAAAGCGGTCGATTACTTACTTGAAGGCAAAACCAATTATATGGTAGGATTGTTAAACGATCAAGTTGCCTTGACGCCATTGAATAATGCTATAAAGGGATTTTCCGGTATTGATCAAGAACTGATACGGGTATCAGATATTATTTCGATTTAGGTTTTGGGACGCGAGAGTTACAAGCAAATCAGTGAATGAGCTAATAGACGTATTATTAAATAAAAAAACGAAAGATGAAAATAAAAATTGGAATAAATGGTTTTGGCCGCATTGGCCGATTGGTTTTGAGAGAATCCATCTCCAGAAAAGATATACAAGTGGTTGCTATCAATGATTTGATGGATGTAGAACAGTTGGCATATTTATTAAAGTACGATTCTGTACACGGTAACTTTAAGGCTGATGTCAAGGTTGAAAACGGTCATCTTCTTGTTAATGGACAGACCATACGCGTTACGGCTGAAAAAGACCCAACTTTATTGAAGTGGAATGACTTACAGGTAGATGTAGTAACAGATTGTACCGGTGTTTTTACCACTTTAGAAAAGGCACAGGCACACCTAGTAGCGGGAGCTAAAAAAGTGGTTATATCATCGCCATCTGCAGATGCACCGATGTTTGTAATGGGAGTTAATGATCAGTCGTTAACAGCAGCAGATACAATTGTTTCTAATGCCTCTTGTACGACCAATTGCTTAGCGCCGTTGGCGAAAATTCTTAATGATAATTTTGGAATTGTAGAAGGATTGATGACAACCATACATGCGGCTACTGCTTCACAACTAACCGTTGATGGACCTTCTAAAAAAGATTACCGAGCAGGTCGTTCGGCATTAAATAATATCATACCGGCCAGTACGGGTGCGGCTAAAGCAGTAGCTAAGGTGATTCCAGAATTAAAAGGCAAGTTAACAGGCTTGGCTATGCGTGTGCCTGTGGTTGATGTTTCCGTTGTGGATTTGACGGTTAAGTTAGAAAAGGAAACCTCTTATGCCGAGATTATGGAAGTCTTTAGAAAAGCATCAGAAAACGATTATAAAGGCTTGGTCGGATTTACTGAAGACGAAGTAGTCTCTCAGGATTTTGTATCTGATGAGCGCATTTGCATCGTTGATGCTAAAGCGGGTATTGCATTAAATAGTACGTTTTACAAAATCATTGCATGGTATGATAATGAATACGGATATGCAGCAAAATTAATCGATTTAGCTGTACGTGTACATACAGTAAAATAAACATCATAGCATGAAAATTATAGTAGATAGCGGGTCAACCAAAGCCGATTGGATATTTTTTGACGATCAAGGTAAATGGTTGCTTTCCGTTTCGAGTCTGGGTCTAAATCCAGAAGTTTTAACGGTTGAAGAATTTGAAATTCGTGTGCAGTTGCTGCCAGACGTTAAAAAATACAAAGATCAAATCAAATCATTTTACTTCTATGGATCGGGTTGTGGATCAAGTCGTGCGAAGAAAATTGCTTACGATTTTTTTGATAATTACTTTGAGAATGCAAATTATATAGAAGTACGTGAGGATACCTATGGCGCTGTTTATGCTACTACGGCTATAGGTTCGCAAGCGATTGTGTGTATTAATGGTACGGGATCCAATTGCAGTTATTTTGATGGAAATGTAGTACATCAAGCGGTAGAATCTTTGGGCTATATAGCGATGGATGATTGTAGCGGGAGTGCTTTTGGTAGACTGATGATTCGTGGTTATTTTCTAAAAATGATGCCCGATGATTTGCGTAAATCAATAGAACATAAATACGATTTACATCCCGACGTAATCAAGGATCATTTTTATAAAAAAGAAAACCCCAATGCCTATTTAGCTTCTTTTTTACCTTTCTTGATTCAATATAAAGATCACGAATATTTCCAAGAAATGATCGTTAGTCAGATTCAGTTTTTTGTAGATCATTATATCAAACAATTTAAGGAAGCGGATACTGTTCCCGTTCATTTTATAGGATCAGTTGCTTATTTTCTTCAAGAGGAATTTGCTCGAGTTTTAAAGTTAAACGGCTTACAATTAGGTAGGATTTATCAGAAACCGATGGACGGATTGATTGAATTTCATCAGCAAAATATTTAATATGGAAATGGAAATAGCTATAATAGCGCACGACGGAAAAAAAAGGCAGATGATTGAGTTTGTATTGCGCAATAGAGCCTTTTTAAGCTCCGATGCTGTCACGTTGATTGCTACGGGTACCACGGGCACATTAATGGAGCAGGAGGGGTTTAAAGTCTTGAAGATGTTGTCTGGGCCTTTGGGTGGAGATGCTCAAATCGCATCTAGAGTTGCAGAGGAAAAAACCCAAATGGTTTTGTTTTTTAAAGATCCTTTGGGAAAACACCCTCATGAACCAGATATCAATATGCTCTTGAGGGTGACAGATGTTCACAATATCCCGTTGGCAACTAATTTAGCCACGGCTCAATTGTTGTTAGATGCTATTTCGAACAGATCATAGAAATTTCGATATTCACATTACGCGGTAGTTTTTCAACTTGCACACATTCTCTTGCAGGAGCAGTTGCAGCGTTGAAATAGGCGCCGTAAATTTCATTAATACGTGCGAAATCATCCATATTACGAATAAATATGGTTGCTTTTACAGCATTTTCAAAAGTCATTTTGGCCTCGGTCAAAATGGCTTTTAAGTTTTCCATCACTTGCTTTGTCTCATCTTCTATGCTTGAAGTAATCAGTTCTTGTCTTGCTTGGTTAAAAGGGATTTGACCTGAAATAAACAGTAAATCACCGATGCTCACAGCATGGTTATAAGGACCAATTGGAGCAGGTGCTTGCTCAGAATTTATTATTGTTTTCATAGCTATTTTATGTATATCGATATTAGATATCGCTTGATTTTATAGTTGTGCTGTAATGTAAGCCTTTTTTTATTGAATCTCCAGCGCCTTGATTAGTACTAAAAGGTTCTGTGTATTCTGTGCAGGTAAAACTACAAAGTTGCGACAGCAGGTTTAATTTCTATATCGTTTGTCCGGCACGCTTTTCTTTTCCCATTTCAAATCGCTCAACATAGTTGATTTGATACCGATAAAGAATCCCCAGCTGGTATAATCACCTAAAGGTACCCAACTGAAATTCATTCTCCAACTCATCAAATCTCGTTCAAAACGCAATTGAGTAAAGGTTACTCCTTTCTGCGCAAAATCATATCCCGACGAAAATCCAAACTTCCATTTTGGCGTGATTTCAATATTACCCGATACCATGACAGAGTTATTGGTAATTTGACTTTCCCTTCTTGAATTTCCATAAGTAAGGGAATAAGCAAAGATCAAATCCCAGGGTAGTTTGGCACTGTAAAATCCAGTGAAAGGGCGCTCTTTTTCGTCGTCGTCGTCATCAAAGAGTGTCTGACGATTGTCTCCCAAATCAGTTGCTCTACCAAACAAATCATCGGCACGACCTCCATTTTGAACATTTTGATCATTGCTTTTTTGATCATTTCCAAAGATAGCATCTGTACTGGCAAAAGACCAATTGACCGTCATATTAGCGCTGGTCATCCTAAATAAACTCCCACCGTTATCAATGTTAAACATATCCATTCTTCTCCCGTTGTTATCAATGGCATATGGATCTAAAGTGGCTCCAAAATTGATGTTCATTTTGTCCTTAAACAAGTTGGTCCCACCACTGATTTGCAAGGGTCTCCATGCTAGAGAATCTGCTGTTATATCGTAAGAAGTACTAAAATTTAAACTGTTTAACAGCATCAATTTCTTGGATTCTCCCGTTTCGCTTTCGTCATCTCTTATTTTAGCCTCTAGGGAGTTGCTTAAAGAGAAGTTCAACATATTGGAAAAGGTTTTACCTGGAGCTCCAAAAATACCAGCTTGAAAACGAGTATACTCAGCCATGGTAGTTCCCGTAGCATCGATGGCATAGGTGTCATAGTATTGCTCAAAACTAGGAGAATACGTATAATTTATTTTCGGACTCATCAAATGGCGGATGGCTTGTAATTTAGAATCTTTACTAAAATTAAAAGTTCCATAGATGGTAGTTCCGACAGAGGCGTTAACATTATAGGTTCTAAAACTGTCAAAACCATTGATTCGTTTGTCGATTACTTTGTTTTCGGCTATATCAAATTGTTTTTCGATGGTATTCATATACCAAACTTCATTATAACTAGCACCTGTACTAACGCTAAAGTGTTTGAAAACTTTGAAGTTTGTGGTGATGGGTATGCTGTGTTGGAAACCGGTATTCAAATCGTTGAACATTTCGCTTTTAAAGAATTTATCCTCCGTGGTATTAACGCGATTTTCCGCTCTTAAATTATAGGATAAATTGATGTTTTTGATAAAACCTTTTTTAGGGCCGTTTTCCGATGCAAAAGGATACACGCGATCTACGCTGACTTGCATAGTTGGTAAGGTCATGTTGATCACCGACTCCACACCAGTTGTTTGAGAATGTGTTGCTCCTACAGTCATGTTGACTTGAGGGACACTTTCAAAAGTTTTGGAATAGGTTATCGAAGAGTTCATTTGATTGTTTAAACGAGAACCGATATTGTTGCTGTTTAATGATTGGGTAAAGTATTGTCCACTACCCATGTTGACCGACGCCGAAAAACGCGAAGACGGATTTGATTTTTGATCCTGTGTATGCGACCACTGAATGTTGTATTGCGTGGATCGCTGATAATCGGGTAGTCCCAGTTCGCTGAAAATCTGATTTTCGTAGCGCACATTAACCCGACCCGAATATTTATATCGCTGTGCATACGAACTTTCTGCTCTTAGAGCATAACTACCATTGGTATAATAATCTCCTAAAACATTCAAATCAAGCTTGTCACTAATCGCAAAATAGTAACCTCCATTTTGTATATAATATCCCTGTTGGTTGGTATCTCCAAAAGTCGGAATGATAAAACCAGATTCCGCCTGTTTGGACATCGGAAAAAAGGCAAAAGGCAAACCGATCGGAGTAGGTACATCGGCGATGACCATATTCGTGACACCGGTAACCACTTTTTTATTGGGTACAAATTTGATCTTTTTTGTCTTAAAATAGTACTCTGGATTATCGATATCTTTAGCTGTTGTAAAACGAACGTTCTGCATAAAATAAACTGAATCGTTCTCTTTTTTAGAGATCTCTGCTTTTATTCTAAACTCACTTTGTTGGGTTCTAGAATTCCAAACCATCGCTTTGCGACTTTTTGTATTATAACGAATGGAATCGGGTTCAATAACGTCGTTTCCCTGTTTGAAAACCGGGTTCTGACTATAATTTCCGAGACTATCTTTTATTCTTCCCGCATAAATTTCGCTTTTTGCGAAATCATAAACGATCTTTCCAGCCTTAAGTTCGAAGTCCAAGTAGTTCAATTCTGCCTCATTGTAGAGGGTCAATTGCTTCTTTTTTTGATCCAGTTTTTCGTAATCCTTAGCCTTTCTATAGACAATTCCGTCTAATAAAGGGGCTTTTTTGACTAGGGAGTCTTGTTTTTTTACTACTAAAGTATCGGTTGAAGTAGGGGCTATAGTGTCTGTGGTAGTTGGTTGTTTGTCAACCTTTAAGCTTTGTTTTTTAGGTTTTAAATCTTGCGAATAAACGGAAGTGTTTATCGCGCTGATAAAAAATGATAAGAAAACGATATGAATTATCTTTGTATGCAAGGCTATAAGTGCTATTTTTGTAAATTATGGATCGTTTTTTGAAGTGTCAAACTTACATATATTTTTTTTTAAAACTTAGAATTTTATTAAATTTAAACTCAATTATAAATTTATGTTTATGAATTTAAGCAAATCGAAATTTCTCTTAATAGGAATTTTTTTATTCACGTCTTTTTTTAGTTATGCACAGTCCAATTCAAAATTTAAGGTTGTTCTTGACGCCGGTCATGGAGGCAAAGATTTTGGAACCAGTCACAACGGTAATGTTGAAAAACGCATCGTTTTATCTGTCGTATTAAAAGTAGGTGAAATATTAGAGAAACAACCCGATATTGATGTAATTTATACACGTAAAACGGATGTTTTTGTCGAAGTCAAAGAACGCTCGGTTATTGCTAATAAAGAAAATGGAAACGTTTTTATATCCGTACATTGTAACGGGGTCAACAGCAATGATGCTAGCGGTACGGAAACCTATGTAATGGGTTTGAGTAAAAACAAATCCAACTTAGAAGTTGCTAAGAAAGAGAATGCTGCTATTACTCTAGAAGATGATTACAAAAACAAATACGCGGGTTTCGATCCGAATTCTCCAGAGTCATTGATTGGACTGACTTTGATGCAAGAAGATTATGTTGGACAGAGTATTGATTTGGCAAGTAAAGTCCAAGACGGTTTTACCAACGAACTAAAAAGAAAGAGTAGAGGAGTCAAACAAGGGCCTTTCTGGGTGCTGCACGGAGCATTTATGCCGAGTATCTTAATTGAATTGGGCTTTGTATCGAACAAAGAAGAGGGCGAATACTTAAATTCTGAACGCGGACAACGCGAGTTAGCTGAATCTATCGCTAAGGGGATTTTAAATTATAAGAAAGATTTCTATTCTGCAAGTAAAGGAAATACAGCCGTAGCAGTAAAAGACACTAAAACGGTTAAAAATAATCCAACACCAGTACAGGAAGTAAAAACTACAGTAGTACAAAATAAAGAAGAAGTAGAAAAAGTTGAAAGCAAGGTAGTCACAGCTAAAGATGTTGTATTTAGAATTCAGATTTCAGCGAGTTCTAAAGTTTTGGATTTGAAACCGTCAAACTTTAATGGACTTTCGTCTATATTTATGATCAAAGAAAACAATTTGAATAAATATTATTATTCAGAGACTAGTGATTATAACGAGGCGCAGAAAAGACTTGGAGAGGCTAAGCTTAGAGGTTATACCTCTTCATTTATAGTAGCCTTTAAAAAAGGTAAAAAAATATCTGTTGCAGAAGCCTTGAAATAAATAGGTAGCCTTTAGATAAAAAAGTTTATTTTTGCTCATTAAAATCCACAATTTTGAAAATATCAAGAGAAATTAAGACAGCGATATTGGTGCTATCTGCCATTATGTTATTTATTTGGGGTTATAGTTTTTTAAAAGGGCGTAGCCTTTTTGATAACAGTATGAAATATTATGTTTTATACGACAATGTAGAAGGGTTAACTACTTCTTCACATGTAACCTTAAATGGACTGGTTGTTGGTAAAGTTAGTAAGATCACCATTCAGGAAAACACGGGAAAATTAATTGTCGAGATTTCGATGACAAATCCTTTCGATGTTTCTAAATCTACTGTTGCTTATATTTATTCTCCTGGCTTAATAGGTGGTAAACAGATTGGTTTGGAACCCAATTTTGCTGATAAAGAAGTGGCAGCCTCTGGAGATTACTTAAACGGACAGATTCGTATGGCCTTTACAGATCAACTCGGAGAACAATTAGATCCGTTGCAGAAAAAATTGGAATTGGTATTGGAAAATGCCAATAAGATGTTGGCGTCTGTCAATTCTATTTTGGATGAAAAAGCACAACAAGACATCAAAAACACCTTAGCTAATTTGGATAATACCTTAGCTAATGTGAATTCCATTACTAAAAATGTAGACGGTTTGGTGGTTAATAATACTGCGAAGTTAAATACCACTATGGGCAATCTTTCGAATGCTAGTGGTAATTTTTCGAAACTATCGGATTCTTTAACGGCTTTGGATATTACAGGAACTTTTGCTAAATTAGAGTCGGCTTCTAATAATATTGATCAAATCATTGGTGGTATTGAAAAAGGAGAAGGTTCGGTTGGTAAATTACTTAAAGACGAAGAACTGTACAAAAATTTGAATCAGGCTTCTAAAGAGTTAGAGGAGTTACTTAGCGATTTGAAATTAAACCCAAAACGTTATGTACACTTTTCCTTATTTGGAAAAAAAGCACCAGTATATACGCCTAAAGAGGTAGAAGCTGAAGTGAAAACTCCTGAAGATTCGACTAAATAGATCACGCTGATCTATATGATAACAAAAACAAACCTAGAACAACGACTCAATTGACAATAAATTAACTGGAGATATGCAGTACCTTAGTAATATTTTATTTTTAATTTTATTAATAGTAGGATTTACTTTTTTCATCATGAATGTAAAAAAGTTGATGCGAAATATTAAGTTAGGACAGCAGGTAGATCGTACGGATCGTCCCGCAGACCGACTCAGGAATATGGCTATGGTTGCTTTGGGGCAATCCAAAATGGTTAAACGCCCAATTGCTGCTATACTTCACTTATTTGTTTACGTGGGGTTTGTCGTGATCAATATTGAAATGATTGAGATCATCATCGACGGCCTTTTTGGAACTCATCGGGTTCTATCCTTCATGGGTGGATTTTATGATGTTTTGATTGGAACTTTTGAAGTCTTGGCTTTTTTGGTGATTTTTGCGGTGGTGGTATTTTGGATTAGAAGAAATATCATCAAATTAAAGCGATTAAATCAGCCTGAATTAGATGGCTTTCCTAAAAAAGATGCCAATACCATTATTTATTTTGAAACGGTGTTGATGTGTTTCTTTTTATTGATGAATGCTGCGGATTTTTATTTACAAAACTTGGGATACACGCATTATACTGCCGTGGGGTCTTTTCCGATTTCGCAATATATCGCTGGAATTTTTAATGGAATGGAGCCAGCAACGGTTGCTTTAGTAGAACGCGTGGCTTGGTGGGGACATATTATAGGTGTCATGGCCTTTATGAATTATTTATACTTCTCTAAACACTTACATATTATCCTAGCTTTCCCAAATACGTATTTCGCCAATTTGAATCCGTTGGGTGAGTTTGATAATCTAGCGAGTGTTACCAAGGAAGTAAAATTAATGATGGATCCAAATGCAGATCCGTTTGCAGCTCCGGAGGAACCGGCTGAACACGTCAAATTTGGTGCATCTGATGTACAAGATTTGAATTGGGTGCAATTGCTTAATGCTTATTCTTGTACAGAATGCGGTCGTTGTACATCATCTTGTCCAGCTAATCAGACAGGGAAAAAATTGTCTCCACGTAAAATCATGATGGATACTCGTGATCGTTTGGAAGAAGTAGGGAAAAATATCGATGCCAATAAAGGTGTCTTTGTGGCTGATGGTAAGAGTTTATTAAATGATTACATCACTACAGAAGAATTATGGGCTTGTACTTCTTGTAATGCTTGTGTAGAAGAATGTCCGATCAATATCAGTCCATTATCAATCATTATGGATATGCGTCGTTTTCTAGTGATGGAGCAAAGTGCTGCGCCCCAGGAATTGAATGCAATGATGACCAATATAGAGAATAACGGTGCTCCTTGGCAATACAATCAAATGGACCGTTTGAACTGGAAAGACGAAAACTAACAAAAATTAGGATTGGCTATTCCGTAGTCAATCCCTAACATATCAATACCATTTACTATGTCAGAGAGTTTAGTAGTGCCTACAATGGCCGAAATGATGGCAAAAGGAGAACAGCCTGAAGTTTTATTTTGGGTTGGCTGCTCAGGAAGTTTCGATGATCGAGCTAAAAAAATCACTAAAGCATTTGTAAAAATATTAAATAAAGCCAAAGTACCTTTTGCTGTTTTAGGAACAGAAGAAAGCTGTACTGGTGATCCTGCAAAACGTGCTGGAAACGAATTTTTGTTTCAGATGCAAGCCATGATGAACATTGAAGTACTCAATGCTTATGAAGTACAAAAAATCGTAACAGCTTGTCCACATTGCTTTAATACCATCAAGAATGAATATCCCGAGTTAGGGGGTAAATACGAAGTGGTTCATCATACCCAGTTTTTGAAGGGCTTGTTGGACGATGGTAGATTGACCATTGAAGGAGGTGTTTTTAAAGGAAAAAGAATTACCTTTCATGATCCTTGTTATTTGGGTAGAGCGAATCAGATCTATGAAGCACCAAGGGAATTGATTCAAAAATTGGATGCTGAATTGGTGGAGATGAAACGATCTAAAGTCAACGGGTTGTGTTGTGGAGCTGGTGGAGCGCAAATGTTTAAAGAGCCAGAAAAAGGATCTAAAGACGTCAATGTTGAACGAACAGAAGATGCTTTGGAGACCGAGCCGGAGATCATTGCAGCGGGTTGCCCTTTCTGTAATACGATGTTGACTGACGGAATAAAATACAAAGAAAAAGAACATCAAGTAAAAGTGTTAGATGTTGCGGAATTAATCGCGACTGCACAAGATTTATAATTATGTACGTACCATTTGAAGAAATGCCCGAGCATTCGAGAATATGGATATACCAATCCAATAGAAAGTTCTCTGATGACGAGGTTCAAGATATAGAGAAGGAATTGTTGGAGTTTACCACCCAGTGGGCTGCTCATGCAACACCCCTTCAAGCATCATTTGCTGTAAAATACAATCGATTTATTATCCTAGTAGTGGATCAAGATGTGCACCCGGCTTCGGGATGCTCTATCGATGCTTCCGTTAGAATTATTCAACAATTCGAACAGAAATACGGGGTGGATTTGATGGATAAGATGAACGTGACCTACAAGTCAGGTGATTTTATCGCCTATAAAACCCTAATCGACTTTAAGAAAATGGTCAAGGAGAAAGCGGTTTCTGATCAAACCATTGTCTTTAACAACTTGGTTAATGACTTGGGGGAGTTTAACGATTTCTGGGAAGTGCCTGCATCGGAAAGTTGGCACAGTAGGTTTTTTTAAATAAATCAACATTATCTTATTTTATAAAATCATCATCCAACTTGTTTTGAGTGATGATTTTATTGTTTCATTCCCTATTCTATGAGAAAATTAACTGTCTTATTTTTAGTGTTATCCAGCTCGATTTTTGCACAAACCAACAGTAAAAAGGCGCAAAAAGTTTGGGTAGATAGCGTATATAATGCGATGACTTTTGAGCAACGGGTGGGTCAACTTTTTATGGTTGCCGCCTATTCCAATAAAGATAATGCACACCTTAGAAGTCTTGAAAAGCTCGTGGTAGAGCAGCAGGTGGGAGGTTTGATATTTTTTCAAGGTGGTCCTCTACGTCAAGCTACCATGACCAATAGCTTGCAGAAATTGGCTAAAACTCCGATGTTAATTGGTATTGATGGAGAATGGGGTTTGAGTATGCGTTTGGATTCAACACCGCGTTTTCCGTGGAATATGACCTTAGGGGCTGTACAAGACTTAGAATTGATCAAACAAGTTGGGGTACAATTGGCACAGCAATCACAACGAATTGGCTTGCATTTTAATTTTGGACCTGTGGTAGACATCAACATCAATCCCAAAAATCCGATTATTGGTGTACGTTCGTATGGGGAAACTCGGGAGGTAGTAACCGATCGGGCTATAGCCTTTATGGAAGGCTATCAAAGTCAAAACCTGTTTTCTACGGCCAAACACTTTCCGGGTCATGGAGATACATCAACAGACTCGCACTATTCATTGCCCTTGATGGATTTAACGAAAGATCGTTTGCAGAAGGTCGAATTGTATCCTTATAAAAAACTAATCGATCACGGCTTAGCAAGTGTGATGGTAGCTCATTTGAGCTTACCGGTTATTGAGCCAGACCCAAAAGTGCCGACTTCGTTGTCTTATAATGTAGTGACCAAATTATTAAAAGAAGACCTGGGTTTCGAAGGTTTGATCTTTACTGATGCCCTAAATATGAAAGCGGCTTCGAATTACTTAAAACCCGGTGAAATTGATTTGGCCGCATTTATGGCTGGAAATGACGTATTGTTATTCGCTGAAAATGTTCCGACCGCTTTAGTTAAATTTAAAGAGGCTTTTGATGCCAATGTCTTCACAGAAGAACGTTTGGCACATTCGGTAAAGAAAATATTAAGTTATAAATACAAAGCGGGTTTAACAGATTATAAGCCGATACCGTTAGCGAATATCACGGCCGAATTAAACGACAGTCACTACGACGATCTCAATACTAAATTGTACAATCACGCCATGACCGTGCTTAAAAACGAAAGACATGCTTTGCCTATTGCGCATTTAGAGAAGGAGAAAATAGCCTATTTAAAATTGGGTGATGACTCGGGAGACGAATTTCTAAATCAATTAAATCAGTTTGCGGCTGTCACAGCTATTGATACCGCTGCAGAGAACTTTAGTGTAGCGGATCTAAAACAGTTTACCCGTGTGATTATCGGTTATCACAAGGCTGATAATCCGTGGAGAAAACACGATTTTACTTTTGCGGAACTCAATTGGATTAATCAGATTGCAGCACAAAATAAAACGATCTTGGTTTCTTTCGCAAAACCGTATGCCTTGTCGGCGGTTTTAAATTTCGGACCGATTGAAGCGGTTATTCAATCGTATCAAAACAACAAATTTGCTCAACAGGCTTCGGCTCAGATTATCTTTGGTACTTTGGCGGCAAAGGGAAAATTACCCGTTACTATTAATAATGAATTCGCAGAGGGAACGGGCATAAAAACCAAAACGCTTTCCCGATTGGGATTCTCTACTCCGGCTAATGAAGGTATGGATGCGGTAAAACTGCAAAAGATCGATCAATTGGCTCAAAGAGCTATTGATCAACGTTTAACTCCAGGTATTCAGGTAGTAGTGGCCAGACACGGAAAAGTAGTCTATCAAAAATCTTTTGGTAACCATACCTTTGATAGCAGTCAACCCGTATTAAATTCCGATGTTTATGACTTGGCTTCGCTGACCAAAATCTTGGGAACTTTACCGTTGTTGATGAAAGAATACGAGGCGGGTAAAATTACGATGAAAACCAAATTGGGTACTTTGATTCCAGAATTTGAAGACAGCAATAAAGAGGACATCACCATACAAGAGGTATTGACGCATCAAGCGCGACTTCAAGCATGGGTACCCTTTTACAAAAGCACTTTAGACGAGCAAAATCAACCCTCAAAATTTTTCTATTCCAATCATTACTCGTTGGAGTTTCCCGATCAAGTTTCGGAAAACTTATACATTAAAAAGGGGTATAACAAAATGATTTTAAACGAGATTGCGGAGAGTAAATTGTTGCCTAAGAAGCAATATAAATACAGTGATTTAGGATTTATCGCTTTAAAAGAGTATTTGGAGCAGTCCAATCATTTGTCTTTAGACCAATTGGCCGATCGCGAATTTTACAGTAAGATAGGAGCAAGTACGATGACATATAATCCTTTGAGAAAAAGAGATATGGCTACCATTCCACCAACAGAAATTGATACGTACTTCCGGTATACTACCGTACAAGGATATGTACACGATATGACTGCGGCTATGGAAGGTGGTGTTGCTGGTCATGCAGGATTATTTGCCAATGCTTTAGACGTAGCTAAGATGATGCAGTTGTATATGCAAAAAGGAAGTTATGGGGAAGATCGATTTTTCTCTGAAAAGACTTTTAATGACTTTAATACTTGTTGGTCTTGCAAGGATGGAAATCGCCGTGGAGTAGGTTTTGATAAACCTCAGAAACCGGGAACAGCTGGTCCAACTTGTGGATGTACATCGATGGAAAGTTTTGGACATACGGGCTTCACGGGAACCATGACATGGGCCGATCCAGAAAAAGATCTGATATATGTTTTTTTATCTAACAGAACTTATCCAGACAGCAACGACAATAAATTGTCAAAAGCCAATGTCAGAGAAGACATTCAACAAGCCATTTATCAAGCAATCAACGATTAAATAAGACCGTATTATCGTCTATTTTGTAAAAGTAACTCGGATTGATTTATTAAGAGTAGATTCTAGTATCTGTTGAAAAATATTTGATAATGTAAAATAGAAAGCCTTTAAAATAAAGTATTTTATAGTACTTTAGGGACCAATTAGGAAATAAAGTATATGAAGATAGGAATAGTATGTTATCCCACCTTTGGCGGTAGTGGGGTTGTGGCAACAGAACTGGGATTAGAATTGGCAAATCGCGGTCATGAAGTTCATTTTATAACATATAGTCAACCGGTTCGCTTAGCCCTTTTGAATCACAACATCTTCTATCACGAAGTCAATGTGCCAGAATATCCTTTGTTTCATTATCAGCCCTATGAATTAGCGCTATCGAGTAAGTTAGTGGATATGGTGAAGTTATACGGTATCGAAGTATTGCATGTTCATTATGCAATTCCACATGCTTATGCGGGTTATATGGCCAAGCAAATGTTGTTAGAACAAGGGATTTATCTACCGATGATCACCACGCTGCACGGCACGGATATCACCTTAGTAGGAAATCATCCTTTCTATAAAACCGCGGTTAGTTTTAGTATCAATAAATCAGACTATGTCACTTCCGTTTCGGAAAATTTGAAGAAATCAACCTATGAATTGTTTGATATTCAAAAGGAAATTCAAGTCATTCCCAATTTTATTGAACAAAAACATTACGAAGAATTTGATGACCTTCCTTGTAAGCGTTCGGCGATGGCAGTTCCAGAAGAACGAATCGTCACGCACATCAGTAACTTTAGAAAAGTAAAGAGAATCAAAGATGTCATTATGATTTTTAACGGAATTCAAAAAGAAATTCCAGCTAAATTGATGATGGTGGGTGATGGCCCTGAAAAAGAAAAGGCGGAACAGTTGGCAATGGATTTGGGTATCTATGATAAAATTATCTTTTTTGGTAATAGCAATGAGGTTGATCGTATCTTATGGTATTCAGATTTGTTTTTATTGCCCTCGGAAACAGAGAGTTTTGGATTGGCAGCCTTAGAAGCTATGGCTTGTTCCGTTCCGGTTATTTCGAGTAACTCAGGCGGACTTCCAGAGGTTAATGAACACGGTTATTCCGGTTTCCTAAGCGATGTTGGAGACGTGGATGATATGATCAAAAATTCACTGCTAATTCTAAAAGAAGAAAACACCTTAAACGAATTTAAACACCATGCTAAAGAAGTGTCTAAAAAGTTTAATATTGATAAAGTATTGCCGTTGTATGAAAATTTATATATAAGAGCGCTGGAGTCTTGCAAATCTAAACAGGAGTAAACCCTGGTAAATTGATGGTATTAGATAATATAAAAGCCTCGGACTACTTGCTAGTTCGAGGCTTTTATAAAAAAAATAAGGACTGCAAATCCAGTGATACTATTTAGGTTTTAACTTATTTTCAGTATATTGTATTTCGATTGATACTATTCCAACGGATTGATGTCGTCGGCTACAGGAAATTCTTGTGGGGTATTGCCAATCGTTTTATCCAATTCAAATTTAGAGGTATCGGACATGCTTCTTCCGCCAGCTAATTTCACTTTATCCAGCAGGTTTAACGCTAGTTTTTCTTCTTCGCGTTGCTCGTTGACCAACCATTGTAAAAAGTTCCAGGTGGCCCAATCTTTTTCTTCAAAACTCCAATTGACAATTTGATATATGGCTTCGGTGTTTTTTATTTCCTGATCGAGAACCATTTCAAAACACTCCAAAATATCTTTGGGTTCCGGACCGGGCTTCTCCAGTGCTTCAATGACTACTTTAGCACCGCGTTCTTGTATGTACTCCATAACTTTCGCCATGTGTACGCGTTCTTCTTGAGAGTGTTTCATCAAGAAGTTTTTAACTCCATCATAATGGGCATCGTCTGCCCAACTTGCCAACATTAAGTAAATCTGTGAAGAGTTTGCCTCTAAGGTTACTTGACTATTGAGCGCCTGAGTTAGTTTCTGTGATAGTCTTTGTGTTTTCATAATGTGCGTTTTTTTGATGATACTTTGAACTTTGTTTTGAGAAAAACATAGGCGTTTAACTATAAATATAAGAAAAAATAATTAGAATTAGCGGTATTTCGCTGATATAAAGGATTTTATATTTAGATTTAATAAATAAACAATTGCGAATCTGGCTCTCTCAATGGGGTATAGCGGTGTTGATTGTAGCAGTGTATTAGTTCTAGTATGATATAATAGCCTATTTTTTTGAAGGATTTGATCTCAAAATAAGAATTGCAAATTAGTTTTGAAATTTTTGTTCGCTAAAGGTAAACTTCCTTAAAATATTGTATAAACATTCTTCTATTTGTACTAGTAAAATCGTTCCTTTGTGGGCTGTTTAAACTACGATATGGAAACGACCAAAAAGGGAATAAAAGGGAGCGTGATTAAGGCTGTAAAAATATTGGGAATTGCATTGGCAACATTGTTATTGTTGATGTTTGTTGTTCCGTTATTTTTTGCGGATACCATCACCAAAAGCATCAGGGATCTCGCGAATGAAAACATCAAAGCCAAGATGGATTTTGAGACAATAGATTTGTCTTTTTATAAAAAGTTCCCATCCTTAACAGTGACTATAGACAAGCCTGAAATCAAAGGTGTCGGTTTGTTTGACGATCAAACGCTGTTGCAAGCCAGTTCGATATCCTTTGGAATTGACTTGATGAGTCTACTAGGCGATAAAATCAATTTGAATACCGTGTATTTAGACGATGTTGAATTTAATGTTCAAGTGGATTCTGCTGGAAATGCAAACTATGATATTTGGATCAGTGAAGATGAAAAAGTAAAGAAGGACGATGATGCCACCGATTTACGTATTGAAAAAATAAAGATTACCAATGCTCATATCGTATATAATGATCTAGCAAATAAACTTCAAATTGAGGCAAAAGGGTTTAATTATTTAGGTACTGGTGATTTGAGTTCTGAGGTTTTTGAATTGAAAACCTTGGCGAAAATAGAATCATTTGATCTGGTTTTTGATCAGGTTGCCTATGTAAAGCAAAAACCGGTTTCTGCTAAATTAATTACCAAAGTAGATACCAAATCGTTGAATTTTGTCTTTGAGGAAAACGATTTGAGAATTAAAGAATTGCCGGTATCCTTTAAAGGTAAATTCGGATTTTTAGATAAGGGTTATGATTTGTTGTTCGATGTGGTTTCTAAAAACGGAAAACTGGAAAACTTATTATCTGTGATACCTGTAGAATATCAATCGTGGTTGGAGCAAACCGATATTCGTGGAAATTCAGATGTCACCTTTCAATTAAAAGGTCAATTCATCGCAGAGGACAATATTAAGCCGAGTGTCGAATTGGGATTAAAAATTTCGGATGGATACATAGCTTATCAAAAAATTCAAGATCCTTTAAAGGACTTTAATTTAGATTTTTATTTGACATTGCCTGATTTGGACTTGAATCGGTTGAAAATTGATGTCAATAATTTGGCCTTTACCTTAAAAAATAAAGTGACAAAAGGATCTTTTCACAGTGTAGGTATGGAGTCGCCGATAGTTTCAGGAGCCTTGAAGAGTTCCTTGGATTTAAAGGTTTTTAAAGAAGCCTTGGGTATCAGTCAACTGGATTTGGCCGGTCAATTGGATTTGGATTTTTCGACTGAAGGACAATTTGCACGTTCTATAGTGGTTTCTGGTTTGAGAAAAGACCAGATCGATACGGTGGTTTCGAGTATTCCTAAATTCAAATTGGAAGGACAAGTTAAAGAGGGGTATTTCAAAATGGCACAATTGCCGGCAGCCCTTGAAAAAATCAATTTTAGTATACATGCAGAAGCGGCGGATAGCCTGTATCAAAATACAAGAATTGAGGTTCAGCATTTAACTGCTGAGGCATTGACCAACTATATCAAAGGTCATTTCATCTTAAAAAATCTACGGGATTTTGATTTGGATGCCAACGTTAAGGCGGCGCTTAATTTGGCAGAGATTTCAAAATTTGTACCGGTAGATCAAGTTGAAATGCGCGGTGATGTATTGATTGATGTTGTGGCCAAAGGAACCTATGAACCGCATAAAAAGCGTTTCCCGATTACCAATTCTGTAGTTAAGGTTCACAACGGCTATATCAAGATGTTAGCCATGCCCGAATTGCCGGTTGAAGATATTGATATAGAAACGTATATCAGCAGTAAACGCGGGTCGTATAGCGACTTGTTGATTAAAGTATTGCCTATTCAATTTAAAATTGC
Source organism: Flavobacterium sp. HSC-61S13 (assembly GCF_024171535.1). GTDB lineage: Bacteria > Bacteroidota > Bacteroidia > Flavobacteriales > Flavobacteriaceae > Flavobacterium. The sequence continues at coordinate 31,990 of NZ_JALJZV010000025.1, forward strand.
GGGTGAGCCTTTTAAAATCGATGCAAATCTTTATAATTTAAACAATCTTAGGTATAACATCAACTCCAAGGGTAAATTAAACATAGGTAATATTTACAAATTGTTTAAAATAGATGGGTTAAATGTCCAAGGAAATATACAAACGGATTTGAGCTTAAGAGGTTTACAAAGCGATGCGATGGCGGGTAACTACAGCAAGCTTAAGAACAGCGGTAGATTGACGGTGGATCGCATCTTTTTAAAATCAGAATTGTTTCCACAAGCTTTAGATATCAAAAGAGGGGTTTTTAAATTCTTTCAAGAAAAGATGTTGTTTGAAGATTTCAGAGCTGTTTATGGAACTTCTAAATTTTCAATGAATGGACATTTATCGAATGTTATTCAATTTATAACCAGTGACAACGGAAAATTGGAAGGAAAGTTTGATCTGAAAAGCAGAAAACTCGATGTGGATGAATTGATGGTTTTTGGGCCAACTTCTACGGTTGCTAAGCCATCTAAGTCAACGGTAACTGCTGGAGTGGTGATGATTCCAAATCACTTTAATATGGAATTTAATGCCGATGTGGCTCAGATAAAATACACGGATTTGATATTGAAGAACTTCAAGGGGAATTTAGTAACTCAAGCTGGAAAAGTGACGGTTAATCAAGCAAACTTTGATTTAGTCGGAACTCAAGTGGATATGAAAGCGAGTTACAAACCTACTTCGTATACTAGAGCGCATTTTGACTATGAAATCGATGCGTCGAATTTTGACATTCAACGCGCGTATAAAGAAATTAAATTGTTTAGAGAAATGGCAACCATGGCAAAAGACGCCTATGGTAAGGTTTCGTTGAAATACAAGTTAAACGGTACTTTAAATGCAGAGATGTTTCCAATAATGAATACTCTGGAGGGTGCCGGTGAATTGACTTTGGAGGATATTCAATTTAAGGGTTTCAACCTGTTGAACTCGATAGCCGATAAAACGGATATGACTTCTCTAGAAGACGGTAGTGTATCGAAGGTAGCTATCAAAACACAAATTAAAAACAACGTCATGAACATTGAGCGTACTCGTATGAAAATGGCTGGTTTCCGTCCGCGTTTTGAAGGACAAGTTACCTTGGATGGTAAGATGAATATCGGATTTAGATTGGGATTACCTCCTTTGGGGATTATTGGAATTCCGATGAGAATCACCGGAACTACGGATAAATTTAACATCAAACTCGGACGTTATAAGGAAGAGGACATGGAGGATAAACCCGATGAAGAAGATGTAGAAGAGGCCAGACAGTTAGAACTGGCTAAACAAGCTGCTTTAGAAGCTGAAGGCAAGATTACTCCAGAAGTGAAGCCGTAAAAAACGTTATTCGTTATTCGTGAATCGATGTTCGACTCACGAATAAGGATAACTCAACTCATAACTTTCGACAATTGATCACTGATAACTCGATGTTCGTGAATCGATGTTCGACTCGCGAATAAGGATATCTCAACTCACAACTTTCGACAACTGATTACTGATCAGTCAATGTACTTCCCTAAATAAGGTTGACCGTTTTTTGAATGTTTAATTCGTTATTAAAAATAGTAATAATTGGTTTGAAGAAAGTACTTTCTTTAAACCAATTATTTTCAAAATCTACAGGAGTCATCTTAACAATAGCGTCATGAGGTCTTTTGTTATTATAATTCCACACTGCTTTTTTTACCATAGCTTTTAACTCCATAAAGGTTTTAGGTTTCCAATA
>NZ_JALJZV010000026.1 GCF_024171535.1 Flavobacterium sp. HSC-61S13
AAAGACCTAGCGAAAGACCTAGCGAAAGACCTAGCGAAAGACCTAGCGAAAGACCTAGCGAAAGACCTAGCGAAAGACCTAGCGAAAGACCTAGCTAAAATTCTCTACGATAAAAACTATTGAAACAGCACTGAAAAAGACTTCAGAACGCATTACAGTATCACTCCGCTGCAGTATCATTTTTACTCTTTTTAAAGTCAACGGGTGACACTCCGTGATAAGCTTTAAAAACGCGGTAAAAAGAAGTCCGTGAATTAAATCCGCTCTCCGTACCCACATCACCTATAGAAACCTTGCCGTCGGTTTCTCTAAGCAGTTCGGAAGCGTGTAGGACGCGGTAGTTGTTGATATATTTATTAAAATTAGAGTCCAAAACTCCGGTCAACACCTGTGTTAAATGATGTTTTGTGATCTTAAGTTTTCGAGCAAGGCTATCAATAGTTAACTCGGAATCCAAATACAACTTATCACTCTCCATCAATTTATTTAATCGAGCAAGATATACCATTGCTTCTTGATCGCTAATACTCGATTTTTCGTATTTTTTCTTTACTACACTACCGCTTTCAATAATTTCAATCTTCTTGATTTTAGCAGGAGTTTGCAAATCGTTTAAATCATTACTTTTAAAAATGGTCAGTACATGATACCTAAAAACAACAGCCGCGATTAAAAACATCAAGAAATAGATAACCAATCCATCAATATAGCTTTTATCACCTCTTGTTCGTTCGTTTTCAAATACTAAACTCAAAAAGATCAGCGCAACAATGACCATGATTTTTACGGCATAATTCGTTACCAACTTCAGTTCTTTAGTGTCGAAGGAATTATTAAATTTAATAAAGCCATATAAGGCATAAATGATAAACTGTATACCAGCGCCTAAATACAGAATTAATAAGTACGTAGAGATGTACGAACTAAAGTATTCCAAATCAGTTAAAAAAACGATATATACTAGACCAAAAATCACAGCAGGAATCAGGTGAACCAGAACAATAGAAACATTCCAATTTCCAGACTTTTTCAACGCTAACAAGGACGCGTAGAAAAAAGGTCCGTAGAAAAGACTAAAAGGAGCTGCAATATCTGCGAAAGGCACCTCACTAAATGCGTAGCGAACAACACAAACATAAAGGCTATGAAACACTAAGAAAACTAAAAAAACAGCTACAACTTTATCGAATAACGAACGTTTTCTGAAATGAAGGTTCAAATATAAGGTAGCCAACGACAGTACTATAACAGCGGTTAGAATTAAAAAAAAACAGTATGGGAGTAAATCGCTATTGCTCAAAATGTACGAATATTATGCATATTCTCTATGCGAAAACTAGATGGAGTCTGTCCTACAAATTGCTTAAAATACTTATTAAAAGTAGATTTTGAGTGAAATCCACATTGAAACACCAAGGCTTCAATCGTAAAATTTTCTTTGTCTAGCAACATTTTTTTGGCATGATGAATTCGATGCTCTCCTAGAATAGCATAAAATCCAGTCTGCATTTCCTTATTCATCACATCAGTCAAAATAGCACGCGGAATATCAACCTCTACAGACATGTCTTCAAGTGTAAAATTAGCTTGAAGGTATAGATCCGAATTTTCAAAAAACAGTTTTATCTTGTTTACTTCTTCGACACGAAGTGATTCCGTCGCTGGAGCTGGAATTACTTTATTCCCATCAATCTCGATTTTTTCATCAATTTCTTCGTCTAACTCAAGGGTTGATTTTTTTGCATTAAACAACAAATACAACAGAAAACAAATTACTATTGAGAGCATTCCTACTATAAGAAATTGCTTGCTAAAACTGAATATCTTAACAACGTTATTCTCTAAGAACTGAATAAAAAGCACTAGCGAAACCACCCCTAAATAAAATGTACAAAAACTAACAAAAATAGTATAACTATGGAAATGGCTTTTTGCGACATAAGACTGCTTTAATCGCAATCGAATCAGGAAACCATACGTCATCAAGGACAAAGCATCCAAAAAACAAAACAAATTCACTATGATTCCACATAGTTAACCAAAATAAAAAACATGCCAAGAGTATATGTAAAAAAGAAACTCGAAAAAAAGAAATTTTAATATTGTTGGTTTTACTAGTGTATAAATAGAGCAGTGGTCCGACAAATAAGTCAACGTATACGGGGATATCTAAAAAAATGAAGAATAATTGCAATAATAAAACCCCTAAAATGATCTTTAAAATCACATTAAATTGAAAAAAAGTATTTTTTCTAAATTCCGTCAACAAAAGTTTAATTGTCATAAAATCTAACTCTTATTTTTTACAGTTAAAATTCACAAACGAGCGACTGCAAATTTATAGGAATATAAACGATTAAAAAAACTATCTCTGTTTTACTTTAAGCAAAACATTGACAGTTTACATATCATTCCATACTCACTAAGTACAACAATTCGTTTTATGTGAATAAATTTATAAAAAAAACTTTCAAAAAACAAGTTAAAAACAAATGCAATTACGAATAATCGAACCCAATTATCAGATTTTTAATTTTTAAGGTGGTATTTTAGCAAAAACCACCTTAAAAAAAACAGACAGACCGAGGGCTAAATACTATCTGTTCAAAATAGCATAAATCGCGAAAGTTCCCAACCAATGACTTCCCATATAGTCATCATTTGATATATTTCCGATAGAATATTGGTAATGACTTTCCCCTACTTTTTCTAAATAACTGAGCTCTGGTAAAACTTTTGATATATCATAAAAGCAACTCGCCCTACTAAAATTCAAACCGTCTAAATGAACCAGCTTCCCATCGGTTCGATCGGAAACCTCAGCGGGCATTAAAGCAAAATCAGATTTAAACAACTGCGGTAAAAACTTTTTTAACCAGATTCGATATTCCACTTGCGGCAAAATCTTTGTCAATAAGCGCGCTTCCTCTAAACAAGGAGACAGAAAATCATAACCACTCGGTTCATAAGTCAGACTACAGCTCACATCGTTGACAAACAAACGTTTGCTTTGACTAACCAACAGCGCTTCAAAATCTTTATCTTCCACTGCGCGCGCATAATCTAAAGCCAGCGATAAGGAGAATGCAGAGTTATCATGTTGCCCTGTGCGTATCGGATACATCAACTTCGGCAGATACACCGTATAACGCTCCACCATTAAATCCGATAGCGGTCTTAAAATCTTAGCCCATCTGTGATACTGTGGATCATCGGATTGTTCCAACGTCTGTTGCAAGGCAAACATCCAAGCCCAGCCGTAGGTTCGTTCAAAACTGGTATTATTGACATCATTAAAGAAATTGATTTCTACTTGAACGTTTTCAGCAGTAATATGTTGGTCAAGCAAATGACGCACTTGTCCATCGCTATCCAATTCCGGAAAAAGCTCCATCAAAGTAACTATAGACCAATATCCGTGAACAGCAGAATGCCAATCAAAACACCCATAGAATAAAGGACGTAAAGTTTTTGGTGATTTTAAATCCTTGCTACTGCCCAGCACTTGCCCCAATTTATTTGGATATTCTTGTGTTAAACAGTGAACAGGCAACTCAAAAATCCGCTTGGCCAATTTAACATCTAACAATTGCGGAACAACAACCCTATCTTTAACAATTTGTTTTTCATCCGTTTTTTGCTGACAGGACAGTAACAACAATGAAATAAAAAGGAACATACTTCTCATGTAATTCGATTTTTAAGATTAACAACTCTATTATAATACGCCAATTTCAAGAAATCACGATCTCTTGCGCGTACTTCAATTTATTCGTCTAAAGATAGTCAACAATTTATCCTATTTGCACGATCAATTCCGCAATACTCTCTAGCAACTTGCGCATACCCCCTTTATTATCACCGAAGTGGCCTGCGATAATAGACTGTAACAAACCTATTTTTTTATATCTTTATTAAAAATTTTAGAAGATGAAAAACACACTAATAAAAAACGTATTCCTCTGTTTTCTAGTAGCTAGCACCGCATTACTTTCTAGCTGTTCCGATGAAAACCTTACCACCTCTACAGCCTTAAAGGTCATAGAAAATTACTTAGCTGAAAAACCGGTATATGAAACGACCTCCCTTTCGTTAGGCAGCCTAAAATTGCGTACTACTAAGGATGCATTAGAAATTGAGCATTACAAAAACCTAGAGAAGAAAGGATTGATATCCTTTGAAGAAGAAAGTATCAAAAAGAAATGGTTGTCCAAAGATAGCATTTGGAATACATCGATTGTGATCACAGATCTGGCTAAACCTTATATAATTGATCAAAAATCATCCAAAGTCACTGTGAAAACGGTGGTTTATGAATTAGACAAAGACCAGCCCTTACAGATTAACAACAAAAGCAAACGCACGGCCAACATTACGGTCATGTTGTTCAAAAAGGAAACCCCCTTCTCCATATTAGCAGAAGACAAAAATCCAAATTCCAATTTTATCACTCGAAAATTCAAATTAAAATACGACGAGCAATATGGCTGGGAAGTTGCAAAATAGCGTTTCCCTTTAACCCTTAACAACCTATATTCAACACCTATTAATACAAATAGTTAACTCACCTCATGAAAAACATCAGCATACTGGCGCTTGTTCAGGCTATACTCGCTTTAATTTGTGGCATACTCATGTCTAAAATGTCGTTTATTGGACGTATGGGCATCAATTTTTTACACCGAGATTATTTAATTTTCAAAACTTGGTGGAAAACGGCCTTAGCCATATTAGCCATACAGTTGATCTTAATCTTAATTTTAGTCATCGCTCGATCACTAAGTGCTTCAAAAGTGAATCGTTTGATTTGTATCTTGTTTCTAATTTTTGGCTTTATTGGAGCTTATGCCACCTATATTGACTTTACCACAACCACTCATAAAATGATGAAAGGCAGTTTTCACAGCGGGGGCTATCTGTTTTGGTTGGGTTGGCTGATCAGTTGTTTATACTTTTTGATTTCGAGTACAAAGAAGAAAGTTTTGTTGTCGGACTTAGCCGTATCCCCATCAGAAACACCCGACAATTCTCAAAGTAATTAACTAACCTAGGCGTTGACAAACCAATAAAAAAATTGTTCAAAAAGAATAAAATATGTATGTTTACATCATTAAAATTTAAAATATGAAAAAATACGCTTTTATTGCAATAGCTTCAGTGGCATTTTTGACTTCTTGTAATGACACTAAGAAAGAGGCTGTGACGGAAGATCCGACAGCAACAGAAACACCAGTTACCAATGCTGCACCAGCGGGTCATTCTGAACATGATGGACATGACCACGGTACCACTCAGCAAGCTGAGGGAATGAATCCAGAACATGGACAACCAGGACATCGTTGTGATATTCCTGTAGGAGCACCATTAAACAGCCCTGCGGCAACTCAACCAAACGCAGCTGCTACAAGTGCACCAGCTCAAGCTCAACAACCATTTTTAGTTAATGACGGAGCTAAAGGGGCAACTAGTGCTGCTACTGGAAATTTAAATCCAGAACACGGACAACCGGGTCACCGTTGTGACATCGCAGTTGGTCAACCTTTATCCTAATTCAACTCATAAAAGACATAAAACCATCCTTCGGGGTGGTTTTTTTCGTTTAGATCAGCTTTGTCATAGAGTCTTACCAATAAAAAGTTTACCGTTACAGCGCGATTGCTTATTTTTGCCTATCAATTTGAAGCTAAATTCTACCATAATATGATACAAGACCCTAAAAGATATACGCTAACCGCGGCTTTACCTTATACCAATGGACCAATTCACATCGGACATCTTGCTGGTGTGTATATTCCTGGAGATATCTATGCGCGTTATTTGCGCTTACAAAATAAGGATGTTGCTTTTATCTGTGGAAGTGATGAACATGGAGTAGCTATTTCGATGAAAGCTAAAAAAGAAGGAATTACGCCTCAAGAAGTCATTGACAAATACAATCAGATCATCAAACAATCTTTTGAAGATTTCGGAATTTCTTTTGATAATTATTCGAGAACTTCATCAAAGATCCACCACGATACCGCTTCTGAGTTTTTCAAAAAACTCTATGAAGACGGGAAATTCATAGAAGAAGTAACCGACCAACTTTATGACGAGGAGGCTCAACAATTTTTAGCAGACCGATTCGTAGTAGGGACCTGTCCTAAATGTGGTAATGAAGAGGCTTATGGTGATCAATGCGAAAAATGCGGAACCACGCTTAACGCAACAGATTTAATCAATCCTAAATCGACTATATCCGGCAGCAAACCGACTTTAAAATCAACCAAACACTGGTTTTTACCTTTGGATCAATACGATGCCTTCTTAAGAGAATGGATTTTAGTAGGTCATAAAAACGATTGGAAACCCAATGTTTATGGTCAGGTGAGATCATGGTTGGAAGATGGCTTAAAACCGAGAGCCGTGACCCGCGATTTGGATTGGGGAATTCCAGTACCTGTTGCCGGAGCGGAAGGAAAGGTACTTTATGTATGGTTTGACGCACCAATTGGCTATATTTCTTCGACCAAAGAATGGGCCGAACGCGTAGGAAAAGATTGGGAACCGTATTGGAAATCCGCAGACACCAAATTGGTTCACTTTATCGGAAAGGACAATATTGTATTTCACTGTGTTATTTTTCCTGCTATGCTTAAAGCAGAAGGCAGTTATATTTTACCAGACAACGTTCCAGCCAACGAGTTTTTAAATCTTGAAGGTAACAAACTTTCTACTTCTAAGAACTGGGCGGTTTGGTTGCATGAATACTTGGTTGACTTTCCGGAGAAACAAGATGTTTTGCGCTATGCCCTAACCTCGAATGCTCCAGAAACCAAAGACAACGATTTCACTTGGAAAGACTTTCAAGCTCGTAACAACAACGAATTGGTAGCGATTTTCGGAAATTTCATCAACCGTGTTGTGGTATTGACTCATAAATATTATGAAGGGATTGTTCCTCAACCCAACGAGTTTTCTGAAGTTGATTTAGCCACTTTAGCAGAACTAAAAGCATATCCAAACGTGATAGCCAGCTCTATAGACAGATACCGTTTTAGAGAAGCGCTCGGAGAAATGATGAATGTAGCTCGATTGGGTAATAAATACTTAGCCGATGAAGAGCCTTGGAAGATGATCAAAGAAAATCCGGAACGCGTCAAAACTCAAATGTATGTAGCCTTACAAATCGCCGCTGCGTTAAGTACTTTGGCAGAACCGTTTTTACCTTTTACTGCGACAAAACTAAAATCGATTTTAAACCTACAAACAGCACTTACCTGGAAATCGATTACTGAAAAATCAGATTTGATACCAACCAACCATAGCATTGGACAAGCAACTTTGTTGTTTGCTAAAATTGAAGATGAAGAGATTCAAAAACAAATAGATAGGCTTGAAAATATCAAAATCAGCAATATTGCTGAATCCAAAGTAGTAGAACCTCAAAAAGAAGTGGCCCAATTCGAAGATTTCGCCAAATTGGATCTGCGTGTAGGTACTATTATTGAAGCTGCAAAAATGCCAAAGGCCAACAAATTACTGATTTTAAAAGTCGATACTGGAATTGATGTAAGAACGATAGTTTCAGGAATTGCAGAGCATTTTTCTCCAGAAGAAATCATCGGAAAACAGGTTACTGTTTTGGCTAATTTAGCGCCTAGAAACCTCAGAGGTATTGAAAGCGAAGGCATGATTTTAATGACAGAAAACAAAGAAGGAAAATTGGTTTTTGTCAATCCAGACGCGGAAGCGGTTAATAATGGTTCTACTATAAGTTAATATCTTCAAATGAAATATACACTTTTAATCCTTGGGATACTTTTATCGGTATCCCAAGTTTTTGGTCAAAAAAAAATTAATAATCTCGATTTAGACATCAAAGCCAACTCAGTAGTACACCCATTTTCTGACCAAGAGCAGCTACTGAACTACTTATTGATCAATAACAAATCAACCTCCAACATTTATAAATTAAATGCTAAAATGCAGGTTGAAGACTCTATACCTCACACCAAAATCGATTCAAAATATAAGGTGAATTCCGGTTCACTTATAGAGAATGGACAACCGGTACTATTTTGGTCAACAAAAAACAAAAATGCCTTTATCTCTCAAAAATTTGATTTTAAAAATCACCTATACGACACTCATGAATTTGAAATAAACCTAAAAAAGGAAAAGGTGTTGTGTCAATTTACTGCAGCAAACCAACTTTTCGTATTTACAGTACTAGACGATAGCAACTTAATTAAAGTGTATAGGTTTACCGATTCTAAAACGGTTAAATCACAGTTAATAAACCTGAATTCTCTTGTTTTTTACGATAAGGATTACAAAAAACAGAATCTTGATCAATTTCTAAAGTACTCATTTTCACTCGAAAAAACAGGATATGAGTCCTATGAGTTGCTGCAAATAGACAATGCATCTCCTACGCCACTTGGTTTAGCTACAAATAAGAAAAAATTCTATATTGAGGATAATGTACTGATGATCACCTTTGATCATCATATGGACTACACCGAAATAATCCAAATTGACCTAGGTACATACAAAGTCAATCAATTACACATTAAGAAACCATACATAAAAGTCGAATCTAGATATGAAATTAATAGTAATTCCTTTTTATACCAAAAAAATCTCGTACAAGTCAAGACTTCTGAATCCAAATTATTTTTAACCATAAAAAATTTAGAAGGTGAATTGATTTCCGAATACAGTGCAAACAAAAGAGAAGATATCCCTTTTATCGCTGAAAAGCCAACTTTACAATTCAATAAAAGAAATGGAAATACAAGAGAGATAAAAAAGACATCGGTACTTTTAAGTTATCTCAAAAACAATTCTATTGCGATTACTTGTTCTAAAAATGACGAGGGCTTCAATATCACTTTTGGGGGGATCGAGCCTCAAAATAAAGATGTCGAACTTTCGTCTGCTCTAAACGGAAATATGATAGAAACACTAATTTACCAAATATACTATAATTGGCCTAGCAATCCGCCCATGCAAAAATTGCAGGCTTTTTCTCAAGCGCGAGGAATTACGGCTACCATGCTAACAGACCCAAATTTCACATCCATCCCGGGTACTGTTAAACCAACGGTATATCAAAATATAAACGCCTATCTCCTTTCAAAAAAGTCTAGCTACAAATCGGAAATTCTATTTCAATTTCAACAAAAAATGTATTTGGGCTACTACGATACTACAATCAACCAATATAACTTTTTTGAATTCGAATAGATTTTTTATACATTATATCAAAAAGCCTTCGATGAAAACACTAAGAAGACTCTCGATAAAATTGAACAAAAAATGAAAGCAGTAGAAGCTCTTCAAAACAAATAGTTTCACATAACCCTAGTAGTCAATAAAAATCCATAAGTATAGCTGGTAAAAGCTTGTACTTATGGATTTTTAATTATAAACCTAAAAAAGGATTTACAAGAAGTCTTAATAGCTACTTGCCTGATCTAAAACTGCTCGGTCTTCAGAGGTCAGTTTAAGCTCCATCGCTTTGATGATGTCTTTTAATTGGGTACTGTTTGTAGCACTGACGATTGGTGTAGTGATTTCTGGTTTATTAATTTGCCATGCCGTTGCCACAGTTGCCATAGATAACTGATACTGATCCGCTACTTTTTCTAGAGCATCGAGAATACGGAGTCCTCTTTCATTGAGATATCCCTTGACCATATCCTTTCGTTTGCTTCCCTCTAAATCTTGCTCGGTCCGATATTTTCCACTGAGAAAACCACTGGCTAATGCGAAATAACTCATTACCGCCAAATTACCTTCTTGTACTATCGGTAAATACTCATTTTCGAACTTAGCTCTATCGTATAAATTATATAATGGCTGTACACTGATGTATTCCGCCCAATTATTGGCTCTTGCAATTTGATTCGAAGTCAGGATGCGTTGGGGCTCTAGATTAGAGGCACCTATAAAACGTACTTTTCCCTCGCGGATCAATTGATTGTAAACCTCCATAGTTTCTTCTTGACCCGTTTCTAAATCGTCATAGTGCGATTGATACAGATCGATATGATCGGTTTGCAGTCTCTTTAACGATGCTTCAATGCTTAGTCGGATATAAGCTGCCTTTAAACCCTTGGAGCCATCACCCATTTGTCCACCAACTTTTGTCGCCAGTACAATTTGATTTCGTTTCCGCGATTGCTTAAACCATTTCCCTATAATTTCTTCCGATTCACCCCCTCTATGTTGCGGTACCCAATACGAATAATTATTGGCCGTGTCTATGAAGTTTAAACCGTTATCAACCAAGGCATCCAACATTCTAAAGGACTCTTTCTCATCCAAGGTCCATCCGAATACATTACCTCCAAAGGATACCGGAGCGACCAATAAGTCCGATTTTCCAAATTTTATTTTATCACTCATCGTAGCTCGTTTTGTTTCTTAAATATATGAAATTCTGAATGATACATCAAAAAAAACAGGTTAAACTTAAGCAAAATAAAAACTATTTAGCCAACTGTTCTTGAATATTACGGTTAAATTGATCGTAATAATCCAAAACCACCCGCATGGTTTCAGCCGGTATATCTCCAATCACCAACGATCGCAATTCGGCCAAAATCCTCTGTGCTTGTTCTTCCATAGCTATTCCTTCCGGCGTCAGTTGAATCAATTTAACCCTTTTATCGGACTCCGTTTCACAGCGTTCTACCAGTTTTCGCTTACTCAAATTATTGATCAAATACGTCATGCTCACTTTGTCTTTAAGCAACCGATCTGCCAGTTCTTGCTGACTCTGATTGTCTTGCTGCCATAGGCAACCCAATACCTGAAGCATCTCTACGGTCAAATCAATTTGTGCTTCCTTAAATCTGCGACGCACTAAAATTCGATAAGCAGATCCCGTTAAATTGGACATTTCAAAAATCTCTGAAAAAACACTTCTCTTTTGTTTGGTGGCCATGGTCTGTGACGTTTAAATATGGTTTCGAATAAAATCTCCTCTTAGCGCTTGTCTCCATCGAACCTTCTTTCGGGTATTAATTGGAGGCACTTTAATCAGGAGCGTCAGTAAAATTAAGACAAATCCCGCTAAAATCACCGTTCCGAAAATATATTGCAACGACAACATGGTCGCCTCGGTTTTAATCGACAAATAGAGCTGTTGAATTCCCAACTGATGCGCTTGTACCCGATCTACTCCGGTGCTCAGTGCCTTATTAAAGGTTTGTAAGTATAAATGATGGGTTTGTGGCTGTGTGAAATCGACTTTTGAAGACAAACGAGTTGTAAAATCCACCAATTTGTAATTTAATAAGTTGCTGTATATACTGGCAAACAATACCGGACCAATAACAGAACGCACTAAAATCAACCAAAAAACAGAAGATAATCCTTCCCGTACGGTAAACCCTTGAGCCCCATAAGTGGCAATAGCTATATACGAAATACCCAATCCCATTCCTCTAAATGCTATGGGAACAAACAATTGTTCCTTTGCTATATAGGGATCCATCAGAAAATAAAATTGAATATGAGATATCATATAAGCACAAATCGCTATCAAATAAATCCCCTTAAAGTTGTTGCCGGTTTTAAACCAATAAAAACTCACGCCTGCCCCAACCAATATACCGGGTATCATAGCCATACCCAGTTCCGCCTGCGTTTGTATATTGTATTGTAGAAGATTGCTATAAAACACCGTTTGCAAACTGGTACTGGAATAAAACATACAAATCAAAAACATAAAACACAACGCATAATTAAAATGTTTGTTCCAAAACAAATCGATTCTGATAAAGGGGTGTTTTAATTTTCTTAAACGATCTTGCAACGCGTAAATCAATAGCGGCAGTATGCCAATTGCCACAATAATCTCTGGGGCGTCTAACCAATCTCTTACTTTTCCAAATGTCGCGACATAGGCTCCAAGCATTAATATTGCAGTGGTTAGGAACAGGCTAAACCAATCAAACATCTGAAATTTTATTTTTCTAGTATAGGGTTTATTGTGCACAAAAATCAAGACGATTAAAATCGGTATCAGCTGTAGAAATAGTATCGCATAATATCCGTATTTCCAATTATACATAAAGGCCAATACCCCCACTACATAATTTCCGATTTGTCCAAATGCGATCATAATTGGATACAAAAAACTGTACTTGATAAACGGTTGTCCCTTTGGCGCCAGAATCGGTGTTAGCAAACCCAATATTTCAAGTACGGCTATCATCCGCATGGCTCCTGCTAAAAAGCTGAGTAATACAATCAAATAAGGCGCTGTGACCACCGTTGTGATATATAATAACACGATTACACTAATATAAGTTCTCAAGAGTATAGTACGGGTTTTCAACATCCTTTTTAGCTGAAAAAACAGCGGTACTACCACCGCCATACCGATATAAGTTGCGTAGAAGGCATAGGTATACACCTCCTGAATATTCCCAGATTCGCTGGTTAAAACCGTTGCAATACCCGCATAGGTTCCCACAACCATACAAATCGGAATATTTAATGCAAAAGCCAATACAACGACCAACCAACGCGGCACCCAATCTTCAAAAACACCGGTATTATACATGTTTATTGAATTAGATTTACCTCGACATTCATTCCCGCTCTGAGGTTTTTTATCGCTGCTTCAGTGTCCTTATCAAAATCGATTCTGACCGGGATTCGCTGCTCTACCTTAACAAAGTTTCCCGCAGAATTGTCGATGGGAATATTCGAGTATTTCGCTCCTGTTGCAGCAGAAATAGCCGTAATAGTACCCGTCAGTTTCAATCCAGACAAGGCATCAACACGAATGTTGACCCGGTCTCCAACGATCAGTTTGGCCGCATCGCCCTCTTTATAGTTGGCTGTAATCCATTTTTCATCGCTTTTGACAATGGTTCCTATAGCTTGTGACCCCTGAATCAATTGTCCCTCTTGCAATAACATACGCCCCATAGTACCATCGTAAGGCGCTACAATAATGGTATAAGACAAGTTTAACTCCGCCATATCTAATTGTGCTTGAGCACGCTTTAGGGTCGCGGCACTGACGCTGACGCGCTGCCCAGCCTCTGCCGAAGTTAATTGACTGCTTTTGTCTTGACCTACTAAACTGTTGTATTTGGCCTGTAAGGCCAATTGCTCCGTTTTTACCTGATCGTATTGATATTTGGTCACCGCATCTTTTTCTAACAAATTCGCATAACGCTTTAGATTGTCTTCGGCATTATCCAAGCGCGCTTTGAGTTCTGCGATATTGGATTTCGCAACTAAAATATTGTTTTGTGCCGTATTCCATCCCGCGGAAACCACAGCACTACCCGACTGAGCCTCAAGCAAATTACTAAGCGCCTGTTCGCGCTGAATCATAAATTCCCGACGATCCAAAATCACCAAAGTATCGCCTCTCTTCACCGCTTGATGTTCGCGGTAACGAATTTCGCTGACATAACCCGATATTCTACTACTGACCGGATTGATAAATTCTTCCACCTGAGCATCATTGGTATACCCCTTCTCTCCCAATTGAAAAAAAGATACCACCGCCCATATAAGCACTACTACAACAATTAAAATACTTAAGCCGTTTGCGATGATCTTAATTCGCTTTTTGTTTTTTATTTTAGCCTCCATTTGCTGTCCGTCTGTTTATAAATTACCCGTTGTTCGTTCCAGTTTGTAAAAATTAAATATGCGTTCTGCCTGTCCGTTTTGCAACTGTAACTCCGCATTTAATTTCTCATTGCTCGCATCAATCATATCGACAAGCAAGGCCAATTGATTAAAATATTTTACTTCAATCTGCTCATAGTTTTCTTGAGCCAACTCCACATTTTTTCGATAGGTATCCATTTTTGAAATGGCTTCCTTATACTTGATAAAAGCATGGTGAACCCTCTGATCAATTTCTTGCAACTGCAGTTTTACAGCCGTTTCCGAGTACGAAATACCGTGTTTAGCCAAACTGATTTTTTCCTTGACATGGTATAGAGAGGAAATGTCGTATTTCAGTTTGAGCCCGATTTGATATTCATTTAAAAAGATATCTTGCGCCGGTACTACGATAGTCAATGGCCGCTGAAGGTGATTATCAGCGAAAAAATTTAAAACGGGTAATCGTTGTGCCTTAACCAAGTCCAGTTCATTCTGAGCCAACTGCAGTTGAAGCGCACTAATTCTGTTTTCTGGAAGCTTGGATACCGCTTCTGCCATCCAATCATCGTAAGTACGCTCGGATTGAATTAAGCGCTCATCTACTTCTTCTGGATAGATCTGTGTGTGTTCTGCTAATCCCAAAGTGACACAAAGCTCATGATTGATGATCTCTATCGAATTGTCAACTTCCTCTAGATTTAGTTCTAATCTCGACAATTGCAGTTGACTGCGAGTAATATCGTTATGGGTAACCATCCCCTCCGCATTTAAACTCTCAATGTTTTTTAAACGCAACAAACTCAATTTGATGTTTTTCTCAAAAACCACTTTTTGCTTGATCAATTTATACAAGTCCAAATACTTGCCAACCAGTAATAATTTGACATCAGCCTCGTCTTTCTCCAAATTCAGATATGCCACTTGACTCGCTAGACTCTCCTTTTCAATATTTTTATTAATTCTACCACCTGCAAAGATAATTTGAGTAGCCTCTAAACCGAATTTCATTCCGTTATGAGGCATCGCAGCGATTTCTCTGTTGTTGAAATGCGGATCCCAAATGGTGATATCCGATAGATAGGAATACGAAATGTCCGTTTCTATATCCGGTAATCGCGCGGATTTAGCCAGACCGATCTTCTCTTTCGACTGCTCAACACTCCATTGAGCTAATTTGATGCGCTCACTGTTTTTTGAAGTCAGCGCAAACAATTCGGAAATAGACAAATGCAACTCTTGTGCATAACTTCCTAAGGGGATTTGGAACAACAAAACAAGCGCTACTAAGGGTAACTGTTTTATTAAATCTGTTTTCATTTGATGTGATTCTCTTTACAGTCAACAAAGTTAAGGCTATAACTATATTTTGTGCAAAAAAAAATATTAGCTGCCATCATTTTTACTAAATCGACATCAAAAAAAAGAAATCGACAAACAATGCGCGGTAAAATGTCCAATAATCCAAAGATTTTGTCGGTGTTTTATTCAAAAAGCCTGCTATTATACAGTATGATTTCTCAGGCCGATATCACATACCTAATAGGTATAGCGATTTCTAAAAACACCAACACCCTCATTATACAAAACACTATATTTCAGTTGTTTAAAAATAAAAAACATAAAAAAAACCCTTTTGATTTTGATCAAAAGGGCTTTTTTATTCTAAAAGATGAAGCGGTTTATTTTTTGATAACCTCTTCAATCGGCACTCCAATATTTCCGTTTGGCTCTTCAATTTTTAAAATTGCAGCTAAAGTTGGAGCGATATCTACCATATGAGTTTCGCGATTGCTTTTTCCCTTATTCACTCCCCAGCCCATAAAAACTAAAGGGATATGTGCATCGTAAGACCCCCACGTTCCATGTGTAGTCCCGGTGCCATTCTCTGTTCCACTAAACCATTGCGGTTCTAAGATATACTGGATAACACCACTTCTCTTGATGTGATAACCGTTGATGATTCTTTCCTTGATTCGCGCAGGTATAGAAGCCATTGATGTTTTGTCCATATCCGTTACAAACGCTACCCCATCCATTTTTTTCATATAAGCCACTATGGCTTCACGGATATCCGATTCGTCTAATTTTTCATTGGCAATTAATGCATTGTTTAGATGCACTTGGTAGTTCATCAAACTATTGACTAGTTCCTTTTCACCAAATTTCAATTCCAACATCATATTGATTTCAGCTTTGTGTTTTTTGGTGTCAAAATAACCAGCATTTCCCTTTTTATCTCTAAAATAACGTGGGTTGTGCGCCGCACCATGATCGGCCGACAAAAACAAAGTGTATTCATCCTTTCCTATATGTTCATCTAAATAACTGATTAAACTGGCCAAATCAGCATCCAAACGCAAGTAAGTATCCTCTATTTCAATGGCATCTATACCAAATTGATGTCCGATATAGTCTGTTGAAGACAAACTCACTGCTAAGAAATCGGTTACTCCTTCTGGGTTTTTACCCAAATTTTCATTTTCAATTGCCGCTTTTGCCAAATCTAAGGTCAAGGTATTTCCAAATGGGGTTCCCTTAATCAAGTCCAATCCGTTTTCTGCCTTTAATTTGTTTAAATCTCTAGGAAATACCGGTGCTACTTCACCTTTAAACTTCCCTTCATATACCGTATTATCTGCGGTACTCAAGGTATACGTTTCTATAGGATATAGGGTATTCCAAGTTTGATTCAAGTATTTTTCAGTCGGTTTTGCAGCATTAAAATCCGATACCCATTTCGGCAATTCCTTCATATAAAAAGTACTGCTGATCCAAGTTCCCGATTGGCCGTCAAACCAGTATGCCGCATCGGCAAAATGACCCGCTGGTAAAATTCCCCCACGGTCTTTCATCGCAATTCCAATAACCTTGGATTTAAAATTAGTCGCTAATTTTAATTGATCTGTTATGGTAGAAGTCAATAGATTTTTTGGCGATTGCATACCGACTTTTCCCTTTACACCTACTCCCTCTACAGCATCATCCTGAGTACAATACATACTTTCACCAGAGCTCTGAATGATAAAATCATTTCCAGCAATTCCGTGAATAGCAGGTACACTACCCGTATAAATAGAACTGTGCCCAATTGCCGTGTATGTTGGCACGTAATTGATATAGGTGTTTTCACACGAAAACCCCTCATCTAAAAGTCTTTTAAAACCGTTGTCCGCATAGCGATCTTGAAAGCGATAGAGATAATCCCAACGCATTTGATCGACCACTACCCCTACTACCAATTTGGGTTTTGGCAAGGAATTTTGAGCAAAAGTTGCCAGTGAGAAAAACAGTGTAATCGTAACTAAAAAACCGGATTTTAAATTCATGTTTTGCTTTATTAGGTCAATTTGGTCCGCTAATATCTTAAGTGTTCTTTTGACTAAAAAAACATTTCTTAGCGCCTGTGTATCGTAAATTATGTAAGGATAAAATTAATCATAATAGTAGTTCAGCACAACGGTAGTTATTCAATTAACATTAGCTAAAGGCAATTCATTCATAAAAAACGATATCGCTTAAAGAAACCGTACTAAACGGCTACAAAATTAAAGGATTTAAAATTTTTAATGTTAGCTAAATGTTATATTCTGTCTGTGTTTAAGTGGTTCTAAACAAAAAAAAGATCAATAATTTCAATATCTTTGTGTAAATCCCATAAAAAACCTATGAACAACATTAAAGTAATCGCTTTTGATGCCGACGATACCCTGTGGAACAATGAACCTTATTTTAACGAGGCCGAGAAAAAATTTTGTATCTTATTAGAAGACTATTTATCACATCAAGGATTATCACAAGCTTTGTTTAAAACTCAAATAGACAATTTACCTTTATATGGATATGGAATAAAAGGATTTGTCTTGTCTATGATAGAAACGGCTTATACCGTATCTAATCATACGGCTAGTATTCGAGTGATTGAGAAAATCATTCAAATTGGCAAAGAGCTTTTGACCAAGCCCGTAGAACTTTTAGACGATGTTGAAGACACTTTACAACAGCTAAAACAGCGATATAAATTGGTTGTTGCGACTAAAGGTGACTTAAAGGACCAGCACCGAAAACTGCACCACTCTGGATTGGGGGAATACTTTCACCATATCGAAGTGATGTCAGACAAACGCGAGATTGATTATGAAAAACTATTATTGCGTTTGGATATCAAACCCGAGGAATTTGTGATGATCGGCAACTCTTTAAAATCCGATGTTCTGCCAGTGTTAAACATTGGAGCCACTGCTATTCACGTACCGTTCCACACCACATGGGCACACGAACGCATTGATCACGAGATCGTTCATCCGCGATTTTCAACCATTAAGAAGTTGTCTGAAATTATTGAGAAATTTTAAAAAGACCGCTGTTGTAACAGCTATAAAAAAGCCCCTGTCGCTCGTGCAACAGGGGCTTTTTACACTCCACTTTCTTCTTCTCTTTTTTTATATCTCTATTGAAGTTTTTTTAAAGCGTCTGTTATTAGAACAGCACTCCTAAAGAAACACCATAGGATTCATTGTATATTTTTAAGGTCTTAATACCCGGCGTGCCTTCGAGTCCATACGAATTTGCATTGTCAAATATCGGCGCAAACCCTCTGGAGTAATACGCTCCTATTGAAAATCGCTTTTTAAAAATGTAATCAATACCGGCTACAAAACCGTAATCCATTTTCTGTAAGTATTTATAGTCTTCCGTATCTTCAGGCCCTGTGCCAAATATTTCGTAATCCTTATATTTGTTTCCGTTTTCATCCCATGCCGTGATCGACGATTCGAGCAATACGTTGATATAAGGACCGGCATAAATTTCCAATCCACCCCATTTAAAGGTTGGCGAAATGGGATTTATCCTTAATCCCTTCATTTTTAGTTGGGCATCCATAACAACATCTTCTTCCAACTCTCGATCAAAACCGGCTCCATATTGTTGATAGAAGAGCTCATGTCTTAATGCGAAATGTTTGCCCACCGAATTGGAAACGCTAAATCCGACAAAAAAACTATCTTGTTTATCGGTTTTACCGTCTACGACCCATTGATCTAAATGTTTACCATATAAATCCGATTGAATCCATCCGGCTTTGATTCCGAATGAAGTATTTCCCTTGGCTTGATTCCCATCTTGTGCCTGTCCTAATAAAGGGGTCAGCAATAAAAAAAAGCCGATTACTATTTCTTTTTTCATCATCCTTATATTTTAAAATTCAATGTCCCAAATACCTACTGCTTTTTCGAGTTCTACCAAAGCCACCGCATAATCAAATCGCGCTTCAACATAGGCTTCACGCGTTTCATTATAGGTTCTTTGTGCATTTAAGACCTCTAAAAGACTACTCGCACCCCGTTGGTAGCTGTAAGTGATTCCATCTAAAACCTCTTTAGCCTCTGCCAACATACTCTGCTCAAACAGTTGAATTTGCTTTTGCTTGGTCAAATACGTACGAAGCGCTTGTGCGATTTCTTTTTCCAATTCGAGTTCTACATCGCGATATTCGAGTTCGGCTTGCTTTTGCTCGTACAAAGCCGTTTTCAGTGCTGCGTCTTTTTTGTTGGAAAACTTTAACGGAACAGATATCCCTGCTTTTACAGCAGTATGTCCCGGAGTTGGCGCCACTGCATTTCGGACAAAGGAGTTGTTTTCTACTCCCAAACTCAATCCCAAGTCCACCACGCGTTCTGCCTGTGCCAATCTAACTTCGTTACTTGAAACCGTTTGATTCTGTTTGGCAACCAGATAATCCGTACGCTGGTTTCTTGCCGTTTGCACCAATTCTGCCAAATCAAAAAGGCGGTCAAACTTCTCAAAATTACCCTCGGGTATATACAGCGAATCCGCTTGACGAGAAGCAAACATTTTTTTAAGCTCTAACAAACTATTCTCCCAATCATTTTCTGCATCCGCCACTTCGTTTTTCATCGATTTGGTTTCCAATCGACTCTGCACCGATTCGACTTTACTGATCTGTCCCAGTGTAAATCGAATGCTGTCGGATTTCGATATTTGTTTCATCGATTCGTAGGAATCCTGTTTGACATCCACCAACATTCTGTGCTGCAAACTTTCTAAAAAAGCGATGGTCGCCTCAGCTCTCAATTCTTGAAAATAATTCTGTAATTCGAGCGTAGCCAGTACTCTTTGGCTATTCGCCAAATTCTTTCTCGCTTTTCTCTTTCCGCCCAGTTCGAGATCCCAACTTAATTCTGCCTCAAAACCATAGCCCATTTCCATTCTTCGCTCGCCGTTATCAACCCATCCAAAACTCAGCTCTGGATCGGGAAATATTTTAGCGGCTTCCACTTCCGCATCGGCTATATCCAAGTTGTATTTTTCAGCTATATACCCTAAATTTTGTGTCCCTATTCGATTTAAAAAATCGTGATAAGTAATTTTCTGTGATGGCAACTGAGCCTTTTGCACTTGAGCCACTGCGTTGGGGCAAACCCATAACAGCAAAAAACAAGTTACCAACAGGGAAATCCATTTATTTTTCATACCTCGCTATTATTTGTATTTTTTAAGATGTTGTGATACCGCCCTATTCTACGAAATGGGCTTTCAACTCCTTATAGATCAAGGCGGTTTCAACAACTATTTTTCTTCTAAATCTTCCGGTTTTAAAAAGTCGGTCTCACTACCCCATTTCTTCTCAACCAGATAATATAGAGCCGGCAGAACAAACAGCGTTAGTAAGGTTGCAAATAAGAGCCCATAGACAATAACGGTTGCCAATGGCCGCTGCACATCCGAACCGATACCCGTGGCTAAGGAAGCTGGAAACAATCCTAAAACGGCTACTGTTGCCGTCATTAAGACCGGTCGAAAACGTTCTTTAGCCCCCAACAAAACAGCTTCTTTTAACTTGGTTCGCTTTTTTCGCTTTTGGTTGATGTGAGAAATCATAATAACTCCATTTTGAATAGCTACTCCAAACAAGGCAATAAACCCGACAGCAGAGGAAACGTTTAAAGACATACCGCGAATATTTAAAGCCAACATTCCTCCGAACAGTGCTAAAGGCACCACAATCATCAACAATCCCGCCTGTCTAAATTTACCAAAGGCACCATAAAGCAATACAAACATCAGACACAAGGTCAGCGGCACTATGATCATCAGTCGGTCATAAGCGCGGTTCTGATTTTCAAATTGTCCCCCCCATTCGATTTTGAATTTCTCGTGGTCGTATTGCACTTTTTGCTCTATTTGATTTTGAGCATCCTTTAGAAGCGAACCCAAATCGCGATTACGCACATTGAGTTTTACAGTCAAATGACGTCGATTCATCTCTCTGGTTATGGTGCTTTCTCCGGTACTGGTAATTACTTCTGCCACTTGCGACAAAGGAATTTTCGCCCCCGTACTTGAAGTCAACATCAAATTGGCGATCTTCTCCGGCGTATCGCGGCTGTCTTCGCTATATCGACAACTGATTTCATAAACCTTGTTTCCTATAAAGACCTGAGAAATGGCTTTCCCTCCAATGGCTACTTCTATCAATTCCGCTACATCAGCAACGTTTAATCCAAATTGTGCAATCTTCTCTCGGTTGGCGTGAATTTGAAGTTGCGGTAAAGGCGGTACTTGATCGATCGCCAAATCCACAGCACCATCAACGCCTTTAAGCGTTTTCATTACATCATTAGCAATACGTCGGGTTTCATGAAAATCCTCTCCATATACTTTGACTACCAATTCACTATGAGCACCGGCAATTTTGTCCATAACCCCATCGATCATCGGTTGTGCAAAACCAACAGTCATACCCGGTATAGTGGCATATTCTGCTGAAAGCTCCTCGATTAAATCATTTTTTGTTTTACCACTAGGCCATTCCGAATAAGGTTTTAATCCGACCGAGCATTCGTAATGTGATGGTGTAAACGGATCGGTTCCGTCATCATTACGTCCGGCTTGGACCATAATATAAGTCACCTCATCGTATTTCATGGTTCGCGCTCGTAAAGTATCACTCATCTCCTTGGACTTCTCAATAGAGATTCCCGGAGGAAGCTGTACTTGCAGCCAAATGGAGCCTTCATCTAAAGGCGGTAAAAAATCTTTTCCCACCTTCATCGTCAAGGCTACGGTTCCAATCAATATAATTAATAAGGGTAAAAAAACCTGTTTGGGTTTGGCAACGATTTTTTGGACACGGTTGTAATAACGTGCGGTTAATTTTTCTAACCAACGGTTGTGATATACTTTTCTGGGTTTTTTATAAACCATATAAGCCAAGCCCGGTATTAAGAATAAAGCAACTGCTAGAGCTCCTAATAAGGCATAACCCACTGTAAAAGCCATCGGTGTAAATAATTTTTTCTCTACACGTTCAAAGGCAAATAAGGGTAAATAGGCCGTGATGATAATCAGAGTGGCAAAGAATATCGGTTTAGCCACCTGCTTGGCTCGATCTGCTATCGATTTCTCTTTTAATACCTCATCAGGCTTCTCTTCCCGCTTTTTCAGTATACTCTCCATCATGACTATCGCACCATCTACAATGATTCCAAAATCAATTGCACCTAAGGAAAGTAGATTCGCCGGGATATTGGTAAAATGCATCAGTATAAAAGCAATTAACAACGACAAAGGAATCGTTACTGCTACTAACAATGCACCGCGCCAACTGCCTAAAAAGACAATTAAGACAATAATCACCAAGGCGATTCCCTCGATCAAGGTTCTTGAAACCGTGTTTAGAGTCGTATCAACTAAATCCGTTCGGTCTAGGAATACGTGGATTGCTACGCCTTCTGGTAAAATACCGTTGTTTAGTTCCGCTACAGCCACATGGATTCCCTCAAGTACTTCTGATGGGTTCTGTCCTTTTAACAACAACACAATTCCCTCTATACTATCGGAATAGTTTCGCTTGCGATCGGTATATCCCAAAACTCCCTTACGTTCCAAGTTTCCATATTTGAGATTGCCCAAATCGTTGAGAAAAACGGGTACTCCATCTTCAGCCTTAACGACAATTCTACCGAGATCCTCCAAATTCTTAATCAGTCCAATCCCCCTTACAACATAACCTAAATCTCCTCGGGTTAAGACACTACCACCCGCATTGACATTGTTATCTTCTACGGTTTCGACTACATCGCTTAGCGATAGTCCATACTGTTCTAATTTATGCGGATCCAGTTCAATTTGAAATTGGGTGGTAATTCCTCCAAAATTAGTTACCTCGGCAACTCCAGAAACCTGATTGATCTTCGGAATAATGGTAAAATTCTGAATATCGGTTAACTCGCGCAGACTGTAACCATCTCCCTCGATGATGTATCGATATACTTCTCCAATTGGAGAGGTCAACGGGTCTAATTCGGCAACCGCATCATAGGGAAGCTCCAAATCATTGAGTCGTTCTTGTATGCGTTGTCTGGCGAAATAATCGTCCACACCATCTTTAAAAACGATGGTGATCATCGATAATCCGAAAGTACTGTTGCTTCGCATAACATGCATACCGGGCATACCGTTTAACGCTCGTTCTATAGGTATGGTAATTTGCAATTCCATCTCTTCTGCGGCCAATCCAGGCACCTGAGTCACAACTTGTGACGTAACATCGGCAATATCCGGATAGGCTTCAATCGACAATTGTTTCCAAGAAAAATAACCGAAGATTCCCAACAAAAGAAATAGGGAGATTACCAAACCTCTTTTTTCTATAATTGTTTGTAATAAATTTTTCATCGCGTGCTGTTCGTTTTTATTTGGCTTGTAATAGGTATATTCCGCCTTCACTGATTACCTCAGCGTCGGTAGTCAAGCCATCTATAATAATGGTTCTATCTCCCGAGCTTCCGGCGCTGACTACATTTTGTCGTCGGTATTGATCTTCCGCCACTTTTACATAAACAAACGAACTGTCTTCATCTTGCATCAACGCTTTGGTTGGAATAAAAATGACCTCTTCGGGTTTGTCCATAAAGTTGACATTGACATACATACCCGGCTTTAACTTGCGATCTTGATTTTCTACTTCAATCATCACCTCAACACTTCGGGTTTCTTCATCAACGATTTCATTGATGTGATAGATAGTCCCTACAATCGATTGGTCTGGATAGGCCGATAGTTCAATATGAACCTGATGTAATTTGGACAAATGTTTGATGTCCTTTTCCTTAACCTTAGCAACGATCCACACTTTTTCCAAAGCGGCGATAATAGCAATAGGCTCGGCATCTTCTTTAATGTACTGGCCCAGAACAATCATATTGCTCACCACTTCACCGGCAATAGGTGCGCGAACGATTAGCGGTTGCCCCAAAACGACCTGATCCGGATCGATACTAAATATTTTTAGCGCCGCCCCTGCCTGTGTCATCGTGGCTTTTTTAGTTATAAATTCCGTTTCAGCCTCTTCGACTTCTTGTTGAACACCTACTCCGTTTTTCAACAAGTCTTTTTGTCTCTTTAAATTGAGCTCTGACTGTTTGAACTCTTGCTTGGCTTCGAAATAATCTTTTTGAGCTTCAAAATAATCCGGTGAACTAATTTCAAAAAGTGGGGTACCTATTTGTACCTTTTGCCCTACGCGAACAAACGATTTTTGAATTCTCCCAGCAAATGGGGGAGCGATCTCGGCATAATTATTTGGAATGGTCGTGACTACTCCAGCAGTAACTAAATGAAAACTAAATTCCTCTTGACTGACCTTAGCCGTTTTTATTCTTGTTTTCACATTGGACCCCTCCCGAAGTGTTATAATCTGATCGGAAACCTCAAAGGGCGCTTCTTCTTCTAAAATTGGTTTCTGTTTGCAGAAGGCAAACAAAAAACATAATCCTCCAACTAGTACTTTTTTAATCATGGTAACTCTGTTTTTGGTGAAATAATGGTTTTGAATTTATCAATTGAATGGACGCGTTCTCGTCCGATTTTATTTCCTTGAATTCTTTTATAATGCTGGTGCTTTCTTGCACGCTTTTTTCGATTTATAATAACTCCACGAAATCAATTTTTCTCCCGTTCGCTGTACGACAAACGGCAACAAATCATTTTGCTCCTGCTCGGTCAATATTTGAAACCAACTGCTTCGCTGTTCTGAATTCATGTTTTCAAACAATTCCGAAAATTGTTTTTTAGTGATTGCCTGAAAATAGGACAACTGCTTTTCCAGATCAAAGTGCATGAATATCAATACCTGGACTTCGCTGTCAAATTCCTCTAGCAGTTGCTTCAACAGGCTGTTTTCAACCATCGCAAGTACATCGCTGATCTCGGAAACCGGCATTTTTTTTAATAGGGGAACAATTTGAAATAGGTGATCGATCTGACTAGATCCAGCAATCCACGTACTCGGTGTTTTGGTGATTGTTTTGGCTGTTTTCATAGTCTTTGCTTTTATTCATTTACATGACTGATTACTTCCCAACTCACTTCAGAAACGCCATATTCCAATGATAATCGTCGCGCAATGCGCTCCATCATTTCGTCATTTTTACCGTTTGCTAAAATTTCTGAGGTTAAATAGGAATAGGCAGGATTGCCATTATCACTGCTCTTTAAAGAGCGAAGTTGTAGATTGGGTTCGTTTTTCAAAGCACTCAACATCAATACTCTGACGTGATTCTCCACTTGTTCTTTGCAACCGACTATCAGTTGATACAAGGGCTCATTAGAATCTACTTTTGCGAAGGAAATTCGATTGATTCGATTTCCCAGTGCTCGCATACTGATGTGAATAAAGACAATGATTAAGGTCAGGAAAACCGCTTGTTGCCATAGTCCCGCACCCGATAAGGAGCCCACAGCGGCGGAACACCAAATGGTGGCAGCGGTATTAAGTCCGCGGATACTCATCCCGGATTTCATGATGACTCCCGCCCCGAGAAAACCAATTCCCGTTACGATTTGTCCCGCCACTCGAGATGGATCGCCCTCTATACCCGTAAGGGAAAGGGAAAGCAGTATAAAACTAGCCGCTCCAACGGCAACCAAGGTATTGGTTCTAAGTCCTGCACTTTTTTGTCTGAATTGGCGTTCGGCTCCAACTAAGGTTCCCAATATAAACGCCAATGTTAATCGGAAAATAAATTCTGTAATAACCATAACTCTTTTTTTGTGTTTCATCAAAAACACAACTGCGTCATGATTTTGATTAACTAATTAAATTTCGTCCTATTGGGATCTGCTTCCATGTTTATTTTTTTGATGTTGCAAATGTATAGGATACACAAAAAAGAGGCTGTTAGAAAGCCCTTAGAAAAAAATTAGAATCTCATTAGAGATTAAAGATGCGGTAAGGTTATGGTAAAGGTGGTTCCGTGATTTTTTTGAGAAACCACGTTGATTTGTCCCTGATGAAGTTCAATGATTTTTTTGGTCAGCGAAAGTCCAATCCCGTTTCCAGCAAAAGAATTGGCCGTACTGCCTCGGTAAAAAGCCGTGAATATATGTTCCAACTCTTCAGCAGCGATACCGATACCTCGGTCGGTAAAAGTGACCGTCATATCCGATTCGTCTGACGAGATCAAAACACTGCATTGATGGTCGTCTGAAAATTTACAGGCATTTTCCAGTAAGTTGACAAAAGCCACCTGAAGTAAATACGGATTGCCATAGGCCGAAATCCATTGTTCCAATTCCAAGTCCTCTTGAAAATTCAAGTGGATTTTATAGTCCGCCTGCGATTGCTGTAATTGCTGACAGGCGTCTAGCAAAACCTCATCAACCCGTATTTCTTTAAAGGCTATTTCCGAGCGGTCATAATGCGCTTTGGCGAAGTCCAACAAGCTGTTGGACAATTTGACAATACGCTCGGCATCTAGTAGGGCGTTGTTGATGGTACTCACATATTCATCAACCGTTAAATCGCGCCGTTGAGACAATTCCAATTCGGCGATAATCGCTGCCAATGGCGTTCTCAATTCGTGGGAGATATTGGAAACAAATTGTTTTTGGGCGTCGAACGAGTCTTCCAATCGGTCGAGCATGGCGTTAAAGGTTTGTCCCAAGCGAAACAATTCGTCTTTATAACGCGGTGGCTTGATGCGCAAATCCAGATTGGTTACCGAAATTTTATTGACCTCATCGATGATATCCTGAACGGGTTTTAGAGCGCGATTGGACAGAAAATATCCCGCGGCAAAAATAAATACCGTCGATACCAAAGTCATCAACAGTATGTTTTTTAATAAGTTTTGTTGTTTTTTAAAACCGTATTCATCGAAAGCCGTAGCGGTAACCACATAATCCTGATTGTTAAAACGGTACTTCAATCCGATCACCTGCCAGCGATCTTGATAGAATTTTAGAGACCCTTTTTCATAAATATCATCGACCATAGCCTTGGTTTCCTTGACCATATCGATTTCAACGGCATCGTGATACAGCAAGTGAAATGAGGTATCGTAAACCGCCACTTCCACTTCGTGTAGTATTTGTCTGTTGTTGCTGTAAATTTGATGTAGGGTTTCGGGAGAGATCTGTGCTCCTAAAAAAAGGTTGGCCTTGGTAATGGCTTCCTTTTGTAAAACCAAATAAAATTCTTTCTCGCGACTCTTTTCCGATGACCAATAGAGTACCGCAGCAAAGACAAGCAAAATCGCCACTGCCAATACGGTAAATAATATGGTCAAACGGATTTTAATCTTCATTGGCCTTCAAGATAAAGCCCATACCGGCTTTGGTATGGATTAGTTTTTTATCAAAATCACGATCTACTTTTTTGCGCAAATAATTGATGTACACATCGATAAAATTCGTTCCGGTATCAAAATGGGTATCCCACACTTTCTCGGCAATTTCCGTGCGTGCTAAGACTCTTTCGGCATGTTCCATCATGTATTGCAACAGATTGAACTCCTTGGGTGTCAGATGAATTTCAATTCCTTGCCTTTTCAATTGTTTGGCGTGGAGATCCAATTCCAAATCGGCATAGGTCAACAGGTGGGACACGGGTTTGTGTTTGGTATCAAAACGCTTGAGTAAAGCGCGAACGCGAACGTGCAGTTCTCGCAACTCAAAGGGTTTGACCAAATAGTCTTCCGCTCCAGCATCGAAACCCTCGACCTTATCGTCGGTAGTTCCCAAAGCCGTCAGCATGATAATCGGAGTTTGTGGCAAGTGCTGCTTTAATTCTTTACACAAGTCAATACCGTTGATCTGCGGTAGAATCACATCGGTTATAATCAGGTCATAGGCATGCTGCAAAGCCAGTTTGCGCCCCATAAACCCATCATAGGCCACGGTAACGTCATAGGCCTGCTCCTCTAAACCGCGCTTGAGCAATTCCGCCATGCGGGTGTCGTCTTCTATTACTAATATCTTTATCACTATACAAAGGTAAAAGGATATTTCTTTAATTCCCAACACTCTAGCTTTTTCATGCTAAGTTTTGGCGTATTACAAGATATCGATTGTTAAAATGGTATTTTATTCCCAAGCCTACTTGGTATTTTTAAACTAAAAATACTATATTTGATTGCATAACAGCTCGTACTATGTCACAGTCAAAAATACATCAAGGTCGAAATATAAAACGTTTCCGTGAAATGCTCGGTATCAAGCAAGAGGCTTTGGCCTTTGAACTCGGTGAGGACTGGAATCAGAAAAAAATATCGGTACTCGAACAAAAACAAGATATAGAAGTTGGTATTTTACGTCAGGTGTCTGAGATACTCAAGATACCCGTAGAAGCTATTGAAAATTTTGATGAAGAATCGGCTATAAATATTATCTCCAACATTTTTCACGATAATTCAGCAGCTATAAGTAACTACCCTACTTTTCATCCCGTGGATAAAATCATTGAAATCCACGAGCAAAAAATTGCGCTTTACGAACGTATGCTTCAAGAAAAAGATGCGATGATGCAGAAATTAGAACAATTAATCGAACGCAATAAATAGGAGGTTTTCAAATTGATTTTTCAGGGTATTGGTATAACTACCTTGGGCAAGAAGATTGACTTCGTCGAATCTTCGATTTCGCGTTGTAGCGTATCCGGAGATTTTTAATACTCCCCTGCTACCGCACGAATCCTTTCGTGTGGTACTTAAAAAACTATGCCACCTCTCCAAATAAAATTCGACAGAGTCAGTCCTTTCGTGTGGCAAAACTAACAATATCAATGCATTTTCATAAAAAGAGTAGTAATATACGAAGAAACCTGATCTATTTTGACATAATCAGAAGACCTACTTTTATCGATAAACCGCCTTTGTAAACACAAAACTCCCAACATAATTGAGAGTTCTTGTATATAATGCAGATCACGCGAGAGGACTCGCGCAGTAGCGTATCTGGAGATTTTTAATACTTGCAAACCAGTGGGGGCGCGGTAGCGGGGTGGACTCGCGCGGTAGCGTAGAAGCGGATGTTGAAACTAATCAATTACAACCACTTTCTTTTTAATTTCCTGAATTTTCCTATCGTAATGTATAGAATCTCGTTTCCCAGAATCATTATAGAAATTATACATAATACGATCTTCAATTAATGCCAAAAACACAAAACTTCCTTTTTCAGTAAATCTAACATTCTCTAAAACAAATAGTTTATTGGGAATCAAAATTGAGTCTTTTAACACTATATCGTGATTTTCAATCTTATTACCAATCTTAATTGGGAGGTAATAATTAAATGTAATGGTCCTAAAATTAACTGTATCTACCATTGGCTCAACAATATTATCAAAATCACTTGAAAATCTAAAAATCGCCTCATAAGCTTGATTTACTTTTACTGTATCAGGAAACACTAAAGCATATTTAATACTATTCTCTGATAATTTAGAGCGTTTTTCTGTAAGTTTGATACCTTTATACTTTTCAAAAAGAATCATTTCATCCCTATCCTTTTTACACGATATGGAAATCAATAAAAACATTAATAATAGAAAGTAATTGACTGTTTTCATTCTAACTTGTATTTTTTGTTCAACATTCTTGATTTGTTTGACATTTTTAACGAATCATCAGTACTAACTCTATTCCAGTCAGCACTTTTAATCCTACTTTTAAGTAAAACAGTATCTTTCAATGTAGGAACTACATCATAAGGCAAATTTGTATAAGGTATTATTCTGGTATGATAACTTTTATAAGTATGCTTAACCTATTCATTTGATGAATCAGTATTATCATTTCCATACAGACCCCCCGCTGCCGCACGAATCCCCCCGCTGCCGCACGAATCCCCCCGCTGCCGCACGAAATCGAAGATTCGACGAAGTCAATCCTTTCGTGTGGCAAATCAATATACATATATTCCTCTCTTAAAAACGCAAGTAATATACAAAAAACCTAATTCTATTTTACGGAAGTCAGAAGACCTACTGTTGTAGACAAACTGTCTTTGTAAACACAAAACTCTCAACAGGATTGAGAGTTTTTTATTTGATATATACCACGCGAGAGGACCCATAAATCCGCAACTGACTGTTAATAAAAAAGGTAAATATTTAATAGTCAATTCTTTGCGATCTTAATGTAATCACCTA
>NZ_JALJZV010000027.1 GCF_024171535.1 Flavobacterium sp. HSC-61S13
GCCCCTGCCTTACAAACGGTTAGTTTTAACACAAGAGTGGGGGAACAATCGGGTATTGGTGTGATTGCGTTTAACGACAAAAACGGTTACCATTCTCAAGTAGGAGGAAAATTATCGTATGCACACCACATTCAATTTTCCAGATCGTATTACGATTTGAATATGTTGTCTTTTGGTATGAGCGCGGGTATGGTTCAAACGACTTTGGATCAGAGTAAGTTCGGTGGATTTGATCCGATTATCACAGGGGGTATGGAACAGAAAGATTCGTACTTTAATGTAGATTTTGGAGCGTCGTATCAGTACTTTGAGTTTTATACACACTTTACCGTGAAGAATGCCATGTCTAGTAAACGCGATATGTATACGGATATTGAGAGTGATAATATGCGTAAGTTTTTATGGTCTGCGGGTTATATGTTTGGAACGGAGAGCCGCAGTGGCTTTAGTTATGAGCCGTCCTTTATGATTCAGTATACCGATGAAACACGCGAAAAGTCATTTGATATCAATATGAAGGTATATCAGAAGTTAAACTTCGGACAAGTTTGGGGAGGGGTTTCTTACCGCCGTAATTTGGAAGGAGCCGAATACATCAAAAAGGAGAGCATCTCCAAACAACGCATGCAATACATTACTCCTATAGTGGGAATCAATTATAAGAACTTTATGTTGGCATATACCTACAGCCATCTAACGGGTGATGTCAAATTTGGCAACGGTGGATTTCACCAGTTGACCATCGGTATCAACCTATTCTGCAAACCGGATAAATACGACTGTAATTGTCCTGCAGTTAATTTTTAACTAAAAAAAAATCCCGATATTTATCGGGATTTTTTAATTTATATATTATGCTAATAAAAGCGGTTAATGGAATATCACCTCAAATTGGGGAAGATTGTTATATAGCTGAAAATGCTACGATCGTTGGAGATGTTCGAATTGGTGAAAATTGTAGTATCTGGTTTAATGCGGTACTAAGAGGAGATGTTAACTTTATCCAAATCGGTAATAAAGTAAATGTTCAAGATGGGGCGGTTATACATTGCACTTATCAAAAACATCCAACCATTATCGGAAATAATGTATCGATAGGACACAATGCCATAGTACACGGTTGCACGATACACGATAATGTTTTGATAGGTATGGGAGCAATCGTCATGGACAATTGTGAGATACATAGTAATACAATTATTGCTGCGGGGGCTGTGATCACACAAAACACCGTGGTGGAATCTGGGGCGATTTACGCAGGGGTACCCGCTAAAAAGGTCAAAGACATTGATCAATCAGACTTCGCAGGGGAAATAGAGCGCATTTCGAATAATTACGTCATGTATTCGAGTTGGTTTAAATAGTAAGTGATTCGATACTCGGGATTCGTTGTTCGACTCCCGATTTTCGACTCCCGATTTTCGACTCCCGATTTTCGACTTTAAAAATCCAAATAGTGTACCGCTGATTGATCATTTACGAACATTTTTAACACTTCAATATCTTTGTTGGTGTAAAAAATGTGTGTGCCACTTTGGGGGCTGGTATTGAGTAAGTTCTTCTCCAATAAGATCTTTTGAGTTTGTTTGGCAACGGCTAAACCGGAGTCTATAATGCTAATGTTATCGGGTAGTAGCTTTTTTATTTGGGCAATCAAATACGGATAATGGGTACAGCCCAACACTAGGGTATCGATACCTTTTTCGATCATCGGGTCTAAGTATTGTTTTAGTAGCAGGTTCATCTCTGGATGATCTATCTTTCCGTCTTCGATTAGTTTGACCAAATCGTATCCGATTTGTTCGACAATCACAATATCGGAATACTTTTTAACGGTATTGGAAAACAACTCGCTCGTAATCGTTCCCTTAGTTGCTAATACGCCAATTACAGCGGTTTTAGTTAACAAAGTAGCGGGTTTGATGGCTGGTTCTATACCGATAATTGGAACGTCGTATTTCGAGCGTAATTCAGTGATTGCATTAGTAGTGGCTGTATTACAGGCTACGATAATGAGTTTGCAATCTTGAGACAGTAGATAATCGATGTTTTTATAGGACAGCTCAATAATCTGTTGTTTAGATCGTTGTCCATAAGGGGCATTTTTGCTGTCTGCTAAATAAATGGTGTTCTCGTTGGGAAGAAGTTTATTGACTTCTGTACAAATTGATGTTCCGCCAATTCCAGAATCAAATAATCCTATAGGTTTAGTGTTGTCCATAAACAAATATAAAAAAAAAACTGCTCACAATCGTGAGCAGTTTATATAGTTTAATAAGAATTTGTATTACTTAATTCCCAAGTCTTTTTTAACGTCATCTAACAAGTTTGGTCCATCAGCCATAATTACTCCTGATCCAATTGAAGAGTCTAAAACATATTCAAAACCTTTAGCACGAGCTACTTTTTGAATACTTAATCTTGTTTTCTCAAAAATTGGTTTAGTCAAATCAACTTGTTTCTTTTGGATGTCTTGTTGAGCAGTAGTCTGGAATTGTTGAATTCTTTGTTGAATACTCTCTAGTTCATCAATACGAGTCTTGTTGATAGCATCGCTAGCAGTAGCTGATTCGTCTTGATATTTTTTCATTTTGTTTTGATATTCAGTGATCATATTTCCATAATCCTTTTCATAGCCTTCACTAAGTTTTTTCAACGTAGCATCAGCATTCTTCATATCCGGCATTTGAGCCATTAATTCTTGAACGTCAATATGGGCAGTTTTTGATTGAGCCATAACGTTAGTTTGACTTACTCCAAAAAATACAACCGCTGCAATTAATAAAGATTTCATTTTTTTCATTTTTTTTCGATTTTGGATTTTTATTATATAATTTATTTTGGTTTATTTCATGCTGTTTTTTAGCATTTCTTCTCGAGCTTTTTTAGCGTCTTCTTGTTGTTGTTGTGTGCGTAATCTCTTTTCTTCTTGCATCTTTCGCGATGCCTCTATGGCTGCTTTGCGCTCTTCAAGGGCAATTTCCTTTTTGCGATTGATTTCTTGCTGGATTTTTTCTTGTTGTTGTTTGCGTTCTTCAACAAGCTGTCCCATGTCAACTTTGTTTTTATTTCCAGTTTTATTTAAAGCTTCTTGTTCTCGTTGTTTTTTTAAATCATCGAGCGCTTTTTGCTTTTTATCATTTTCCTCAGCGATTTTTATTTTCTGATCTTCAATTTCCTTTAGACGCTCTTGTTGAAGGCGTTTACGTTGTTCGTCTGCTAGGGCTTTTTGCTCTGCAACCGCTTGTTGTTTAGCTTCCATCTCCGCTTTACGCGTAGCGATCTCTTGTTGACGTTGCTCAGCTAAATCCAATTGCTTTTGTTTTAATGCTGCTGCGTCAATTTTCTGTTGTTCTTTTAATAGGGCTAAGTTTTCAGCCTGTTCTTCTTCCTTAGACTTAGCAAGGCTTTGTGCCGGTTGCGGTGTGTCTTCGGTTTTAGAACTTTTCTTACTTTCTTCAAAGTCTTGTTTTCGTCGAGCTTGTTCATCGCGCTTTTCTCTTCGCAGGTCTGCTTGGTCTTGTGCTTTGTCCATGTCCTCTAATACAGCGACTTCTTTACTGGTTAGATTCTGCCTTTTCTTGGCTCGAGCTAACCGCTGTATTACTTGTTCGCTAATATCGTGCCGTTTTGTTGCAAACAACATAGTCGACTCTGTTCCCTTATCTAAAACATAATCAAACCTCTTGGCATCTGCGATTTCTTGTATCACTGTAAATACCTGATCCTGTATCGGTTTAACCAGCATTATTTTTTGAGTAATCAAGTCGCCATTGGCACCAAATTTTTTTTGTTGGAACTCCAACAACTCATTTTCTAAAAGTGTGACGTTTTCCTCACGTTCCTCAATTAATTCTCGAGTTAACAAGGTGCGCTCTGCATTTAAATTGTCTTTAATTTTTTTGATCTCTGCTTTTTTGGCATCCGCTTCTTTCTTCCAAACGGCAGCTTTTTGCTCTAATTGATTATTTGCTTCAATATACTCCGGTGTTTTTTTGAGTATGTACTCCATATCAATATAGGCAACACGTACACTTGCTCCTTGGGCATAAATACCATAAGAAGTTAAAACAGTCGCGATTGAAGCAAATAATAATTTCATATTTTGTTTGTTTAGTTATACTATATATAGAAACTAAAACTGTTGTCCCAAGATAAAGTGAGGTTGCCATCCACCTTTTTGTATTGTTCCTGGAGGTGCATCAAATCCATATCCATAATCAAATCCTAACATTCCAAACATTGGCATAAATACTCGTACACCTAATCCTGCAGAACGTTGCATTTTAAATGGATTATAATTTTTAAAGGTATCAAAATTGGCTCCTGCTTCAGCAAAAGTTAATAAAAATACCGAGGCACTTGGTTTTAGTGTAATAGGATAACGTAGTTCTAGTGAGAATTTATTGTATACTGTACCACCAATTGACTCTCCAAATTCATTTACAGGAGTAAGTGTTTGATTTTCATAACCTCTTAACTGTATAATTTCTCTACCATCCATAGAAAAGTTAGCCATTCCATCTCCTCCCATATAGAAACGTTCAAATGGAACCAGACCTCTGTTTTGATTATAGGCTCCTAAGAAACCAAATTCTGCAACGGAACGCAATACTAATTTACCATATAAGGTAGTGTACCAATCTCCTTTGAATTTAATCTTATAGTACTCCAACCAGTTGAATTTTTTCTGGTCGATTTTTTCTTGATTCGGTGCTGCATCTAAATAGTTGTCCACCGGTTCTCCTTTTGCATTTAAGAAAGATCCTACAGGAATATCTGCACCGTTTGGCGCTTTCATAGGCTCTGTAGTACGAATCTTATATTCTTCTAAGTCTTTTAGCTTAGCGTAATCTATTTTATTGAAAAGGGAGTATGGAGGCGTAAATTTAGCACTTACACTGAATTCCGAACCGAAGGTTGGGAAAATTGGATCCATACCTCTGTTATCTCTTTTTAACTCTACGGTGTAGGTAAGGTTTCTCGATGATCCATCTCCGAATGTAAACAATCCAGTACGGTAATTATTCAAATCATAGTATTGGAAACTCACCGTATTGTACAACGTAAAATAATCATCTGGAGCAGCCAATTGCTTTCCAACTCCTAGAGAGATTGTTGTGATATTAAAACTTTGATCACGGGTAACATCTCTAGTGTTGTAATTGTATAAAAACTGTTTACTATATGCAAGAGATCCATAGAAACTGATTGGCTTTTTACCACCTAACCACGGTTCTGAGAAACTTAAACTATAGGTTTGGTAGTAAGAACTACCCTGTAAACGCAAAGCCATTTTTTGACCGTCTCCCATTGGGAAAGGTTTATAGGCATCCTTATTAAAAAGGTTTCTTATCGAGAAGTTGTTAAATGATAAACCTAAGGTTCCTATAAAACCACCTCCACCATATCCACCTTGTAATTCTACTTGGCTAGATCCTTTTTCAACTACTTGCCATTCCACATCTACAGTTCCTGAACTAGGATCTGCGTTTTTAATATCTGGATTGATCGCTTGAGCATCGAAAATTTGTAGTTGACCTAAACGACGCATGGTTTCCATTACTGTAGCCTTACTCCAGGTTTGTCCAGGGCGGGTTTTTAAATCTCTATAGATAACGTGATCATGCGTTTTTTCATTACCTGAAACGGTTATATTGTTGAATTTGGCAATCGGACCTTCGATGATTCTGATTTCAAAATCAATTGTATCGTTCGCTGTTCTAACTTCTATAGGGTTTATTCTAGAGAACAAATATCCATTATTTTGATATTGATTGGTAATATCATAAGCATCCGGATTTGATTTGTCTGCAATTCTCTTTTCTAATAGAGTACCGTTGTAAACTTCACCTTTCTCTATTCCTAGAATTCTATTTAATTGGGCATTGGTATAAACCGTATTACCTAAATAACGAATGTCTCCAAAATAGTATTTTCGACCTTCAACAATATTCATGTCGATCGCAATTCGGTTGTTCTTTGGGTTGTAAATTGTCGTATCCATCGTTATACGAGCATCACGATATCCTTTTTCCTTATATTTTTCAACGATTTTCCCTAAATCCTCTTGGTATTTATCTTTGATAAATTTCGAGGATTTTAAAATTCTCATTGGGTTAAGAGGACTTCTTTCTTTAGTTTCCTTCATCGCCTTTTTCAAGTTGGCATCCGTTAAATGCTCATTACCATGAAATTGGATTTTGGAAACCTTTACTTTACTTCCTCTGTCAACGTTTAACACCATGTTTACTGTATTACCAGTAGAGTCTGGAATGGTGTTGATGTTTACTTTGGTGTTGTAAAATCCGTCTTTTTTGTATTTGCTTAAAACATAATTACGCGTAGTGGTAATCAGGTTTTCATTGACGATTTTCCCTTTGATTAATTTGCTTTCCTTAAGAACACTTGCCGCTTTTCCCTTGCGTAAACCTTTTACTTTTACCTCGTTCAAACGGGGCAATTCGTTTAGATTAAGTTCTAAATTGATGGTGTCACCTACGATAGATTTTTCGTAAACGTTGATGTCGCTAAAGAAACCAAGTTTCCATAATTTTTTTACAGCATCAGAGATTTCTTCTCCGGGGATTGTAATGGATTGTCCTTTGCTTAATCCAGCGAAAGTAACCACTGTATGCGAATTGTAATTCACTTTTCCCGACACTTCTACATCCCCTAGGATATAGTGCTTTGGTGCATTTGTTATAGAAATGCTATCTTGAGCGTTTGAGGTAGCACTGAAACTAACAACAAAAAGTGCAAAAAGAGTCTTGATACCTTTTTGAAACATTATAGTATTATTTAATTTGTTCACTTGTTTTTCCAAATCTTCGTTCTCTATTTTGATAACTTAACAACGCTTGACAAAGGTGATCTTGGGTAAAATCAGGCCATAGCACTTCTGTAAAATAAAATTCAGCGTATGCAATTTGCCAAAGTAAGAAATTGCTGATACGCTGTTCGCCACTTGTCCTTATGACAAGGTCTACATCGGGTAAATTATGCGTGTAAAGATGCTCATTAATAATTGATTCATCAATATTGGCTATTGAAATTATATTATTTTTAACTTTCTCGCAGATTTGCTTGGTTGCATTGATTATTTCTTCTCTTGATCCATAGCTTAAAGCCAGTGTCAGTGTCATTTTACTGTTGCTTTTAGTCTTGTCAATAACCTCATTAAGTTCTTTTTGAACAGAACTAGGCAAACTTGATAAATTGCCAATAGCATTGAGGGCGATATCGTGTTTGATAAAAGTTTTAAGTTCTCGTTTTAATGACTTGACCAATAGTTTCATCAAAGAATCAACCTCGAGCTTGGGCCTATTCCAGTTTTCAGTCGAAAAAGCGTATAACGTTAGATTTTTAATTCCCAATTTGGTACAGGTTTCTACCGTCGTACGAACGCTTTTAGCGCCATTTTCGTGACCGATTATTCTCAGAAAACCTTTTTGCTTCGCCCATCTACCGTTTCCATCCATAATAATGGCTAGGTGATTGGGAAGTGATTCGGGATGTAGTTGTTCAATCAAATTCATTAAGGTGTGCAATAACAAGGGTTTTTTCCGAAAGTATAAGTTAAAGTGACGGCACTAAAAAAATACCAGTCTTTATTATTCTTTTTTCCGAAATTATATTGTTCAAAGGCAGTGTCGTTTGCGGCACTACCGTCAAGATTATCTGTAAATGTATATCGTGCACCTACTTCCGCGCTGATGATTAATCGATCACCTATTCGCGCTTTCATACCTCCAATGATAGGAATTGCCATGGACAGGTGTGTGCCGTATTCGTATAATAGTCCTTTTTTAAAATAGAAATCATCATGCTGGAAACCAGCTATTCCACTGTAGAGAAACGGTGTGGCTGCAAATCCAGGTTGATGAAGGTCAAACTCAAAAAAGTTGAATTCCATCCCCAAAGATATTTCTTTTAGATTGTTTTTAAACGAATATCCTCGCTCTTTTCTACTGCCCATATCTGATTTTGCATCATTGGCACTGATTTTCATCTGCGAATAGCTCAGCCTAAAGGAGTGTCGAGGACTTCTATTCCAACGATATACTAGTCCGTATCCCAAGTCCTTTGGAGCGATGAATTGGGTTGACCCAACATCACCTACATAGTTGGCGCCGCCAAAGCTCACGCCAAGCTCATGGATTTGAGCACTCATCGTACTAATGCAAAAAAGCATTAAAAAAGTTGTTAGAGTTCGAGTCATTTTGTTAAAATAGGTTGCAAATATACTAATATAGAGTTTTAAAAATCGTGATATGCGTTTTTTATCTGTTTTTTTTATTCGATATTCTTTTCTAAAACGTTTTTCTAAAACTAAAAGTATAAAATTAACAGGTTAATTTCTTTTGTCTTCGCCCCACAAAAGTTTGTTTCGCAGGGTTTTTAAAAATAACTGCTCTGGAAATTCAACCATATTGATGGTAAACGGTGCTTTTGAAATATGAATTTCAGTTTCGTTGGCAACGGCTTTTGTGCCCGAGTCTAGGGAAACTAGAAATTGAGGCTCTCGACTGGATACCTTTAGCTTGATATGGGTGTCGTCACTGATGATTAAAGGGCGGACATTTAGATTGTGCGGTGCGATAGGAGTGATGATCAAACAAGCCGTCTCGGGCGTGATAATGGGACCACCACAACTCAACGAATATCCCGTTGAACCCGTAGGGGTAGAGATAATAAGTCCATCTGCCCAATACGAGGCTAGATAATCGTCATTGAGATAGGTTTCAATGGTGATCATCGACGTCGTGTCCTTCCGGGATACGGTGATTTCATTAAGCGCGAAGTTCATCTCAAATATATCGCACTGATCGGGTTCGCAATCTAAACTCAATAACGATCGTCTAGAGAGTTTGAAATCATTCGTAAACAATAGCGGCAATAGATCCTCAATGGCATCTTGCTGAACATTGGCTAAAAAACCTAATCGTCCTGCGTTTATACCCAGTATAGGGATGTTTTTGCTTTTGACAAAATTTGCCGCACGCAGTAAGGTGCCATCGCCGCCTATACCAATAAAGAAATTATAAGATTGATCGAGATCTCTTTTTTCACTGAAAGTTTCGTATCGATCTTCTAAAATTTTATTTTCTAAAAGCAGTTGATAGTAACGATCTTCAAAAACTACAGCCGACCCGTGTGATTCTAATACATGCATCATGCGGTCGATAATGTCTTTGGTGATCGTTTGACAACTTTGTCCGTAAATGGCAAATTTCATAAGCAGTTCATGTTTTATTATTGAATAACTGAAATCGTTGTGTGGATTGTTGGTATGTTCGTTCTGTCCAAGTCCTTGACGCACACCTGCGATTAACAGTTGTTTTTTTCTATACCTTTTTCGTTTGTTTCTCTGTTGTAAACGGGAATTCGATCAGGTATAGGGAATTATATATTTAGATACTTGTTTAAATAATTGGAGCGTTCAAGAAGTTCAGTGGTATAGTCGTCCTCTAGGTGTTTTGAAATGATTTCGTAATCATGTCTCCTGAACGCTTGTAAGACTTCATTGATGTTGTCCGAATTGATTTTTAAAATAATCTCAGTCGTGTCTTTTTCGATTTTAGAAAGAAAAAGTCCAAGTAAAGTCGAATTATTACTTTCGACGATATGGCTGATCTCGCTAAAGCTGTATTTTTGACTCTGTTTTTCAAGCGTTAACGTCAGTGCTTTCTCTGCGAAAAATGGAGTTTCCGTAAAAGACTCCAATAAATCTTTAAAAAGATAATAGCCTAAATACTCCTTTTTGCTATTGATGATAGGGACCATATTGGCATCATGCTTGGAACATTGTTCCAGTATGTCAAACCAATTGGCATCTTCGTCAATGGAAAACATTTCGAGATTGTGCCTTAAAACTTCTAAGGTCTGCCCACTTTCTAAAGCGAAAATGTCTTCAGCGAGTAGATTGCCCACATAGATTCCATGGTCAACCAAAGGAAAATGCGAGAGACTATGGGATTCCATAAAAAGCTGAGCCTCTTCCTGGGAAGTAGAAAATTCCATAGCAGGTTCTAACTGTATTGCAGGTGTAAGATCTTTGTTCATGGCTACTGGCTTTTATACCGTGCAAAATAATCAAAAATAAACCAATCGCGCTTCATTATACTTTGTATTTTTGTTTTTAAAATTAATTTTTTATGACAAAATTATCTGTAAACATCAATAAAATAGCAACCTTAAGGAATTCTAGAGGCGGAAATGTCCCGGATTTATTAAAAGTAGCTGCTGATGTTCAGCGATTTGGTGCGCAAGGAATCACGATTCATCCGCGCCCAGATGAAAGACATATTAAATATCAAGACGCAAGAGATCTGGTTTCTGTGGTGCACACGGAATACAATATAGAAGGGAATCCCATGGATCAATTTATGGATTTGGTTTACGAAACGAAACCAACCCAAGTGACCTTGGTGCCCGATGCCGTTGACGCCTTAACGTCAAATGCGGGATGGGATACCATAAAAAATCACGCCTTTCTAAAGGAGGTGATTGCCGAGTGTAAATTGCAAG
Source organism: Flavobacterium sp. HSC-61S13 (assembly GCF_024171535.1). Lineage (GTDB taxonomy): Bacteria > Bacteroidota > Bacteroidia > Flavobacteriales > Flavobacteriaceae > Flavobacterium. The sequence continues at coordinate 10,531 of NZ_JALJZV010000027.1, forward strand.
GAATTAGAACTTCTGTATTTGTAGATCCCATTCTGAAAATGATTGAGGGCGCTCGTGAGATCGGAGCAGATCGAATAGAATTGTATACGGAAGAATTTGCTTTACAATATGGTTTGGGAAATGAAAAAGGAATAATACCTTATGTTCAAGCCGCTGTTTTAGCTGAAGAAATGGGTTTGGGGATTAATGCAGGTCATGATTTAAGTTTGGAGAATATCGCTTTTTTTAAGAGTCATATACCTAATCTTTTGGAGGTTTCCATTGGACATGCTTTAATCGCGGAATCACTGTATTTAGGATTGGAAAATGTCGTAAATATGTATATTAATAAATTGCAATAGAACAACTAGATATGATTTTTTCAAAAATTGAAGGAACGGGGATTCCGTTTGTAATTATACACGGCTACCTCGGTATGTCGGATAACTGGAAGAGCTTTGGTACTCATTTAGCTGAAAAAGGATATGAAGTACATTTGTTGGATATGAGAAACCACGGACGGAGTTTTCATTCGACAGCGTTTACTTATGAAGCAATGGTGGCAGATGTTGAAGAGTACTTTAAAGCCAACGCTATTGCTGAGGCAATAGTTATGGGACATTCAATGGGCGGTAAAGTAGCAATGAATTTTGCAACCCAACATCCACAATATGTGTCCAAATTAATTGTGGTTGATATCAGTCCTAAGTATTATCCGCCTCATCATCAAGACATTTTGGAGGCTCTAAACGCTGTGGATTTTACAACTAAGCCGTCCAGATCTGATGTTGAAGCTATTTTAACTCCTTTTATTCCCGATGCTTCCACCCGATTATTTTTAATGAAAAATTTATATTGGAAAGAGCCGGGACAATTGGCATTTAGATTCAATCTTGAGGCTTTTAATAATGATCCTGAAGCTGTTGGGGAAGCATTGGCCGAAGACGCTATATTTGAAGGGCCTGTATTATTTATAAAGGGAGGTCGTTCGGGGTATATCAAAGAAGGGGATGTCGATTTAATTCAACGTCACTTTCCCAAAGCACAAATAGTAACTATTGGTGATGCTGGACATTGGGTTCATGCAGAGAGTCCAGAGGAATTTCAGCAGCGAGTGATTGAATTTTTGTAATTATAGGAGTTTATCACAAATAAAGTTAAAAAGGGGGCGATTTTTTCGCTCCTTTTGCATTATTATCAATAGTCAAATCCGTCAATCAAAAAAATACTATAAAAAACTTGTGAAATTCGTAAATTATGCTAAATTTGAGAATAACAATAATGCATAATACTAGAAAAATCATGATTAGAAGACTTTTATCAGTAACCTTGTTATCGCTTATGGTGTCTTCCGCTTTCGCTGGGGGATATCGTGTAAGTATGCAAGGACAGAGGCAATTAGCCATGGGACATACCGGTGTGGCTGTGATTGGTAATGCAGAAACAATGTTTTTCAATCCCGCAGGGATGGTATATTTAGAAGATAAGTATAGCTTTTCCGCAGGAGCTACGGCCCTAGTTGCAGATACCAAATTTCAAAATGAAATTTACAATTGGACCAACAGTACAAAAAATGTTGGTACGCCGATGTATTTCTATGGATCGGTAAAACTAAACGATTGGATATCCGCAGGTTTAGCGGTGTATACTCCGTATGGAAGTGCCGTTGATTGGGATAAAGACTGGCAAGGTTCCCACTTAGTTAATAATATCGACCTTAAAGCTTTTTATTTTCAACCTACAGTAGCTTTTAAATTAAGCGATCACTTCAGTTTTGGTGGTGGACCAATCTATGTCAATGGATCGGTTGAGTTTAATAGGAATCTTACTCGAAGCATGACTAATGAGGAAGGGAAGAGAGCGAATGTAACCATCGACGCGAAAAATGTTCACGCTTGGGGGTATACTGCTGGTTTCTTAGTGAGTTTGACAGAAGATTTTAGAATGGGATTGAATTACCGCTCTAAAATTATTATGGAGGCTAAAGACGGCGATGCTAATTTTTATGATTTGCCAGCATTTGCACAATCCACTTATGGGGATACCAAATTTAACGCTAACATGCCTCTGCCGGCAGAGTTAACAGTAGGTATGTCGTATAAAATGGATAAATGGTTATTCGCTTTTGATTATAACAGAACCTATTGGAGAGCTTATGATGCTTTGGTGATTGATTTTGAGGATGCTAAAATCGCGACTTCTGTTAATGCTAGAAATTACAAAGATTCTAGTACGTATCGTTTGGGGTTACAATATACTGCTAACGATAAACTATCACTTAGAGCGGGTTGGTACTATGATGAAAGTCCGGTTCAACAAGGCTTTTTTGCTCCAGAAACACCTAGAAATGATTCACGCGCATATACGGGAGGTTTTACGTATAAATTCGGTAAAAATTTCGGTGTAGATGTGTCACTGGCTTATCTTCATTTTAGTGAAACCAACAGCTCTTACGATCATTTTATTGAAGACGGTACTCCTGTTTCATTTGGAGGAACCTATTTGACAAGTGTGTTTTCTGCCGGTTTGGGATTATCTTATAATTTTTAATTTATAAACGAGAAATGATGAAAAATACCTATAAATATATACTACCTGCTTTGGCTCTAGCCTTGGTAAGTTGTGAGCCGTCTTTTGATAATGAAGTGGATAACAGCAGTTATAGCAAAGGAGAAGCTGATTTTAGTACTTATGTGGCCATTGGAAATTCACTAACAGCTGGATATATGGATGGAACTGTTTTTAAAAGTAGCCAGGAAAACTCTTTTCCGAACATCTTGTCCAAACAGTTTGCAATTGTTGGTGGGGGTGTTTTTACACAACCCAGTTATGCAGATGATACAAATAATTTAGGCGGGTTGACGCTTGGTGGTGTACCGCTGACGGGAACTCGACTAATCATTAATATGGATACTGGAGGACCTGAAAACCTTAAAGGGGTACCTACTATTGAAGTCGGCAAGCTTCAGGCTAAGGCCTACAACAATATGGGTGTACCAGGAGCCAAATCATTTCACTTATTAGCGCCTAATTACGGTAACGTGAATGGTGTGATTACAAAGACAGCCAATCCATATTTTGTGCGTCATGCGACATCCCCTTCGGTTACTGTACTAGAAGATGCGATGAGTTTAAATCCAACTTTTTTCACCAATTGGATTGGTAATAATGATGTATTAGGCTATTCTACTAGTGGAGGAGTTGGTGCTGTTGGAGGAACGGGAGAAAATGATATTACTCCAGTTGCATTTTTTCAGCAAGCCTACGAGAAAATTATAGAAACCTTGACATCGAAAGGGGCAAAAGGTGTCGTAGCAACCATACCAGATGTGACGGCAATTCCTTATTTCACTACAGTGCCTTACAATCCGGTACCTTTACAAGCGGATAATGTTGCCAAGCTAAATGCAGCTTTTGCTCAGTACAATGGTGGGTTAAAACAAGCTTTAGGAGCGGGGCTAATTAAACAAGCAGAGGTAGATAGTCGTACTATTAACTTTGTAGTGGGGAATAATGCCGTAGTTATAGTAGATAAATTTCTTACCGATTTAAAAGGATTAGGACTTCCGTCGTACAGACATGCTACCAAAGAAGACCTATTGACATTGCCATCTCGTACTATTATCGGAACAGTTGTTGGAGGAGATGTTAACATGATCAACGGACTTTCGGTTCCACTAGCGGACCAATGGGTTTTGACCAAAGATGAAGTGGCTATTGCAAGACAAGCGACGACGGACTTTAATAATATTATCAAAGCAACGGCGTCTTCTAAAGGTTTGGCAATCGTGGATATGAATGCTGTATTGAACAAGGCCGTTTCTGGACTCAGAGCAGAAGATGGGCAAATTTATACTGCGGATTATTTTAAGGGTTTAGGTAATTTAAGTACGGTGATGTTTTCTCTTGACGGGGTTCACCTCAATGCACGTGGATATGCTTTTGTCTCTAATGAGATTTTAAAAGTTATAAATTCACACTATAAAGCAAAATTACCTATGGTTAATCCGGCGACTTATCCGGGACCAACTTTGTTGCCGAGTAATAAATAATCGTTAAATTAAAATCTAAAAACAGCGCATATGAACTTTATCATAAGATTATTAGTAACCACTTTGATAGTGGTGATTTTAGCAAATATATTGCCAGGGGTTACAGTCGATGGTTTTACCTCTGGTTTATGGGTGGCCGTAGTAATGGGTATACTGAATATGTTTCTAAAACCCTTATTGGTTTTCCTGACCTTACCTGCAACTATAATTACTTTAGGACTGTTCTTGTTTGTAATTAATGCGGTAATCATCATGTTGTGTTCCTATTTTGTAGGAGGATTTCACGTAAACGGATTTTGGTCTGCGCTACTATTTAGTGTTGTTTTAACGTTTGTTCAGTCAATACTCAATGGTTTTTTAGAAAAAAAACAAGCACAATAAAATAATTTTTTTATTAATTGAAATACAATTAGTTAAAAACTTGGTTGGGTTGCATAAAATTTTTATTTTTGCAACCCAATTTTAGTATGTAAAAAAACACAAAAATGAATATTACAAGAAATAATGTAGACGCTCTTAACGCCATCGTTACTGTTGAGCTTGCAAAAGAAGATTACCAAGGTAAAGTGGATCAAGTATTAGCAAACTATAGAAAAAATGCTAATGTTCCTGGATTCAGAAAAGGTGCTGTACCGATGAGCTTGATTGAAAAGCAATACGGTAAAGCAGTATTGTTTGAAGAGGTGAATAAAGTTTTGCAAGAAAAACTAAACGCTTATTTGGCAGAAGAAAAATTGGATTTACTAGGGAACCCACTTCCTAAAGTAACAGATAACTTTGACTGGGAAGCAGCTACTTTGAAATTTGATTTCGAACTAGGATTGGCTCCAGAGTTTACTGTAGACTTATCGAGTAAAAACAAAATTACTAAATATACTATTGTTGCTGATGATGCTATGCTTGATGAGCAAGTAGAGTACATTCAAAAACAATACGGCAAATTAATTTCTAAGGAAGTTGTTGCTGAAGGTGATGATATGGCAGGAGTTTTTGTAAATGAAGAAGCGGGTATTAATAGTGAAGTTACTATTAATGTTGATGCATTCAGAACTAAAACCAACCAAAAGAAATTTATCGGAAAGAAAGTAGGAGATACTGTAACGGTAAACACCAAGGGGCTTTTTGATGACGACCATAAATTGATGGATTTCTTAAAAGTAGATCACGATGCTGTTCACGGATTGGAAGTAGATGTTGTTTTTACAATCAACGAGATCAATACAACGGAGAAAGCAGAATTGAACCAAGAGCTTTTTGATAAATTGTTTGGAGAAGGTGTAGTCACTACTCTAGATGAGTTGAAAGCTAAAATTAAAGAAGATGCTGAAAAACAGTTTGTAGCTCAAGCAGATCAAAAATTCATGAACGATGTAATCGAGCATGTAATCGAGACTACAAATTTTGACTTACCGGCTACTTTCTTGAAAAAATGGATGCAAACAGCTGGAGAAACTCCATTGACTGCTGAGCAAGCTGAAGAAGAGTACACCAAATCTGAAAAAGGATTGCGTTACCAGTTGATCGAAGGTAAAATTATCGCAGAAAACAATCTTCAAATTAACTTTGAAGAAGTTAAAGCATTTACGACAGATTTAATCAAAAAACAAATGGCTCAATTCGGTCAATTAGAACCGGCTGAAGCAGATGTTGAAAATATTGTTGCTCGAGTAATGTCAAACCAAGAAGAGGTTAGACGTATTTCTGAACAAGTGATGAATGATAAGATGATGGCTTTATTTAGCGAAAAAGTTTCGTTTAAAACTAAAGAAGTTTCTTACAAAGATTTCATGAAAGAAATGTACGGAGAATAATTTCAACTATAATATATTAAGAAAAAACGCCTATCTATCGTATTAGATTAGGCGTTTTTTTTCAATACAGCTTTGGGGGCTTTGTCAAGTAAAAAGGAATTAAATATAGCGAGCTTACTTTGTCCGATTTTAAAAATGGGCCAAAGTAGAAAAACACGAGAGCAGTCGTGACCAAAAAGTTTGGTAAAAGGCTGCGGAGATTCTGCTAAACATTTTGTAAAGCAAAGCGTAAGAAGATTATTTCCAAAAAAAAATAACTATATTTGATGGTCTGTCTCGTAGGAGATCGGCACTTATTTTTGGTTGTATTTAAAAGTTTATAAATTTAAAAGATATTACTATGGACTACGGTAAAGAATTTGAGAAATTCGCCACAAAACATCGTGGAATTAACAGTATGTATTACGATAAAATCGTCGGTAGCATGACACCATATATCATTGAAGAACGTCACATGAATGTTGCTTCGATGGATGTGTTTTCTAGATTGATGATGGATAGAATTATATTTTTAGGAACTGGAGTAGATGACTATGTAGCTAATATTATTCAAGCACAGTTGTTGTTTTTGGAAAGTGTTGATAATGCAAAAGACATCAGTATCTATATCAATTCTCCTGGAGGAAGTGTTTACGCTGGTTTAGGGATTTATGATACCATGCAGTTCATTAAGCCTGATGTAGCGACGATCTGTACGGGAATGGCTGCTTCTATGGGAGCGGTACTTTTATGTGCTGGTGCCGAAGGAAAACGTTCAGCGCTTCCACATTCTAGAGTTATGATTCATCAACCATCAGGTGGAGCTCAAGGTGTAGCAACGGATATGGAGATTAACCTGCGCGAAATGTTAAAATTGAAAGATGAACTATATCAAATTATCTCTGAGCATTCTGGACAAACTTTCGAGAAAGTACATGCAGATAGTGAAAGAGACTATTGGATGATAGCACAAGAAGCCAAAGAGTACGGAATGATTGATGAGGTTTTGGTTCGTTCAAAAAAATAATTAATATAATCAATTAGGAAATATTTAATATGGCGAAAGAGGAAATGAGATGTTCATTTTGTGGTCGACCAAAATCAGAAACAAATATTCTGATAGCGGGTATTGATGCGCATATTTGTGATCGTTGTATTGAACAGGGATATGGTATTGTTTTAGAAGAAAACACTTCGGCTGATCAAGATGGATTATCTCAAGAGGTATTGTTAAAAAAACCGATGGAAATTCGCGCTTTTTTGGATGAATATGTCATTGGACAAGATCAAACTAAAAAGGTTATGTCCGTAGCGGTTTACAACCACTACAAAAGACTGTTACAGGCAAATAATGATGATGATGTTGAAATCGAAAAGAGTAACATCATTATGGTTGGACAAACGGGAACAGGAAAAACCTTAGTAGCTAAAACCATTGCGAGAATGCTTAATGTTCCATTGGCGATTGTCGATGCAACGGTATTGACAGAAGCGGGTTATGTTGGGGAAGATGTAGAAGGAATACTGACAAAGTTGCTACAAGCGGCGGACTACGATGTTGAAAAAGCAGAGCGTGGTATTGTTTTTATCGATGAAATCGACAAGATTGCTCGTAAAAGTGATAACCCATCAATTACTAGAGATGTATCAGGAGAAGGAGTGCAGCAAGCTTTACTTAAATTATTGGAAGGAACTGTAGTTAATGTGCCACCAAAAGGAGGTAGAAAACACCCGGATCAAAAATTCATTGAAGTCAACACCCAAGATATTTTATTTATAGCTGGTGGTGCTTTTGACGGTATTGATAGAATTATCTCTAAACGTCTAAATTTCCAAGCTGTAGGTTATGGAACTTCTAAAGAAGGTGACTTGGTTGATAAAGAAAATTTATTGCAGTACATCACACCAAAAGACATCAAAGATTTTGGATTGATTCCAGAAATTATAGGTCGTTTGCCTGTGCTAACGCATATGGATCCGTTGGATCGAGAAACGCTTAGAGCGATCTTGACACAGCCAAAGAATGCCTTAATCAAACAATATGAAAAATTGTTTAAGATGGATGAGGTTGATTTTACTATTTCCGATGAAGCATTAAATTTTATCGTTGAAAAAGCGTTGGAATACAAACTAGGAGCAAGGGGATTACGTTCGTTATGCGAGGCGATATTGACCGATGCGATGTATGAGTTGCCTAGTAGTGATACTCATGTCTTACACGTAGATGCACACTATGCAGAGCAAGCTTTAAATAAAAACTTACTACAGCGATTGCAGTCTGCATCGTAAGTGAGGAAAAGTAAAACCTAATATTAGTATTTAGGATTTAATATTTAAAACGGGATCTCCTTAAAGAGGTTCCGTTTTTTAATTAAAAAAGAGCTGATTATTATAAATCAACTCTTTTAGAAACTCTCAATCTCATAGCAATTAGATTAAGCCTAAGTCTTTGGATACACTGATGAGATGTACCGTATTTTTTGCATCAAAGTATGTCTTAAGTTTATTAACTCGTTTTTCTACACTACTCAAACTCGAAGTGCTACTGCCTTGTTTTTTGAGATTAGTACTGATTTCGGACTGACTTAATCCTTCTGATAGGTATCTTAGTATCGAAATATCTTCTTCTTGCAGGTCTACCAATTCGGGGTTGTTATACACCTCTTGGATGTTATTGGATAAAACCACTGCATCACTGTTGGTCAGACTTGTTAAAGCAGATTTTAATTCACTAATACTATTTCTACCCTTACTGATAAAAGCATTGATCTTATAATCATCGATCAGTTTCTTTATTGTAGAGAAGCGGTTTTCGATCGAATATACCATCAATTTGATTTCGGGATATTTTTCTTTGACGGTTTGTACTAAAGCTTCCCCACTGCCTATTAAAGTTTCGCGATGATCGGGGGTAAAGGATAAATCCGTGATTAATAAATCAAAAGGAGCATTGTTTAATGCCGCACTTTGTATTTTTAACCAAGCATCATCACAGTATTTGCAATGGAAAACTTCTGCATCGGTCTCTTCTTGAAGCATGGTTACAACACCGAGATTAATGCTGTCGATATCTTCAACTACTAATATTTTTTTAAACATATTTATAAGGGAATCGTTATAAAAATCTTCATTCCTTTGTTGATTTCAATTTCAAATATAAAGCTTCCTTGAATATCTCTGATGCGGTTTTCCGCATTGGTTAAACCGTTTTTAGCAATTAACTTTTCGTTAACAATTCCCGTTCCGTTGTCGGAATAACTGATTTTTAAATGGCGCTTTTGGTACTCAAATTTAAAACTAACCATAGTGGCTTGGCTGTGTTTCTTCATGTTGACCAACAGTTCTTGAATCACCCTATAGAGGGCTATTTTCTTAACTTCAGTAAGTAAATTCCAATCGATGCTATCAATACCTACCGAAACGATTTTAACCTGTTTACCATTGTATTCTTGTAAAATACCTTTAAGGTAATTTGAAAAATCATCACCAAAGCTGATAGCGCCATATTCGGAAGAGATGTTTCTGGTTTTATTATAGGTGTTTTCAAGCTCGTTGAGCAATCGATTTTTGTGGTGATCTGTAGTCACGTCAAAATTCTCCGTAAAAGCTATAATATTGTAAATGTCGTTAGCGAGTTCATCGTGAATTTTTTTAGAAATCTTAGTTTCGGTTAGATAAACCTGTTTGGCTTTTTCTTCTTTATGGCGGCGTCGACTGTTTTTGATAAACCAAAAGACACCTACAACCACGGTGATAAGTATAAAGACAAGAATTTGTCGCCTATTTGTTTCTTTCTGAATATCAAGTTCTTGTTTGGTGGTTTTGGTTTTGAGTTCTAAATTTTCGGCGGTTTCTTTTTGATGGTCGTATTTGATTTTGGCAAACTGGTTTTTGGCTGTTTGCGTGGTTTTTGCAATGCTGTTGGATAAGGTAATGTATTTTTCGGACCAAGTTCGTAGTTCGCTCGGTGAACTGGATTGTAATAATAAACTCAAAGCTTCGAGTTCATCGTCTCGATTTTTTAACTTTTGTGCAAGTTCATACATTTTCATAGCATATTCTCTTGCGGAGCTTGCGTTTCTTTGGATATAGTATTCGGATAGATTGGAATAACTCTCTACTAGACCGTGTTCGTAGTTAAGGGAATCGCGAATATGTAATGCCTGTAGTAAATTAGGTAGACCTTCGTTGGCATCCATCTTAAATTGGCTAATTCCTAGATTATCTAAAGAGCGTGCGTAGTGTATAGGATTTTGTTTTAAAATAGGGGATTGAATAAGGCTGTCGAGTATGTGGATGGCCTTGCTAAATTGACTGTTTTTAAGGTAATTATATCCTATATTATTTTTGAGTATTAACTTACTTAGTTCATCAGTCTCAATCTTTAACGCTTTAGTATAATATTCAATAGCTTTGTCGTAATCGTATAGTTGTCGATAGCACCGTCCAATATTATTGTACAATGCAATTAAATAATATTTTTTGTCAGCTGGAACATATTTAATGGCTTCAGTACATGTTGATTCCGCACCACTAATATCTCCTGAAAAAAGTTGAATTTCTGAAATTCTAATTGAATTGTATGTAAAGTTTGCAGAGTCTTTAAGTACTAAAAGTTCGCGGTTGGATTCTAGGTAGTAGTAATAGGCACTATCATTTATGGATTGATTGATGTATTCTTCAGCTTTGTTTTGGTTAAAATAGGCTGTTTTATTCGCAATGGATGAAGTAGTGGTTGTCTCTTTTTTGCAAGAAATAAAGAGAGTAAGGGAGCATAATAAGACTAATAAAAAAACTAGGATTTCTTTTTTCATTTTTCGAAAGTACTGGTTTTTTGCGAGAAATCAGTAAAGCGTTGAGTTTTAAATTATAACTATTGTTATAGAATAATTTAAAAATAAATCACACAGATTAGTTTTTAAGTAATCTGTGTGATGAGGAATTTAAGTAATCTGCGTGATACAGGATTTATTTCTTTGGAGGGCTTGGTTTTACGGGGATACTACCTTCACCATCACCCATTTCTCTCTTTACTTCTTTGCCTTGATCGTTGTCAGGGGTTTCACACGATACAAACAATCCTGATGCTAATACTAACATTAGTGCACTTAAAATATATAATTTCTTCATTTTTACTTCTACTTAAGGGTTGAAAATTTTGTTTGCCATAGGGTCTTCTGGACCTTATTGAGGCGTTTAAAAAAATCGAGCTCGATAAATAGGGAAGTGCGAAGCGGTATAGGTGAGTTCTCGTGATGTAACTTCCCTTTTGCAAAATGAGGGTACCCACAAATCCGACTTCATTTAGTTTTGTACATTTGTTGAGGTAGCGAACCACAACAAGAACTAAATTTGTTGAGGCAAAGAAATGACGGTTAAAACGCAGTGTATCAATGTAATTCCGGTAATTCCAATGTTTCCGAAGGAATTCCAATTGTTCCGTGTGAATTCCAGTTAATCCGATTTAATCTTACTAACGAAATGGAGATTTATGAATAAGTTTACTTCTGCTGATTATATAAAAGCAGTTAAAGAAGCGATTGAAGCAGCGAAAAAAAGTAGTGAATACGATTATATTCTATTAAATCCATCACCTGCAAAATTGCGTGACATTTGTATGGCGATTTATACTGATAAGGCGTCTAGTTCGGATAAGAAAATTTTTGAACATTTCTTTAAATTGAGCTTGGAAGCAGATATTACCAATCAGTTTTTGAGTTTCAATGTGGATAAATTAAGACCGGTTAGGAATTTTATTATAGGTGATTCGGGTAGGCCGAGTTTTGCTGTTGTGGAATTGTTAGCAATACTTGCTGATTACGAGAGAAGGCCATTAAGGAAGTTTTTGGGAGGTGAAAAAGAGGTTTTAGAGAATAAAGAAGAAACGATGGAGGTGGATTCAATAGGGAATGAAGAAGTGGGGGGGAGAATGAATGCAGCGGCGATTGTTCCAAACAAAAAACAAAAAAATTGGATCATTATCACCGTGATTACCATTGTTATGTTTCTAGGAGGATTGGTGACGAATAGATTGATTTCGGATAAGCCAGGTTGCATGTTCTGGGATCAGAGTCATTACAAAGCGATTGATTGCGATAGCCAAGTTTTGGGGCTTGGATCATTCAGAAAGATTGTGCCGGTTCAAGAACATTTGTTTCGGCATTTTAAAAAAATCGAAGTCAATCCAGAAACCATATTTTTTCAAAATAACAAGCCTATTGTCTGGTATGGGAAGAATTTAAAAGGAACGTATGAGTATTTTACTTATAGTGGGGAGCACCCTGAAACGGGTAAGTATTTACGACCGATTACCAATTATCATATCAATAAATATGTGAAACGGAATTAGTGACAAGGTTTTATCTGTTGGTGGTTAAGGAGCCTCGGAGTTGAAGGGAAGGTAATAGAATCCATATTTGAATTTGGTTTAGTATACGAGTGTACAGGAGAAAGTAAAAAAAAAGCAAAAAAAAATCCTAAACGTTATGTTTAGGATTTTTTTGTACTCGAGGCGGGACTTGAACCCGCACGAACATTACTGTTCACTGGATTTTAAGTCCAGCGTGTCTACCACTTCCACCACTCGAGCATCGTCATACATGATCTGTATTGCGGAGTGCAAATATAGTGTGTTTTTCTGTAAAAGCAATGCATCAAAACAAGATAATATCATTTATTCTTCTTTTCCAAACACATCTTCTGCTGATGCAAAGATATCTACCGAGAAATCAAGTATTTCTGACGTTACGAAATTTCGACGCACCTCATCCATTCCTTTGATTAAACGCAATTCGGTAGTGAATTTTCTACTCGTGGCATAAATATTTTGCTCGATGGCGATTTTAAAAAAGTATTTACCGCTCGGAGTTCTGAATTTATAAAGGGAAACAATCTCAAAATTATTTTTAAGAAAGTTGATGGTACCGTGTATGGCTTCCTTACTGCTGTATTCCATACTGGTTAAAATCGTTTTACCGCGTCTGGAATTGTAGGTGTATTTTAATTGACCGTTTTCTTTTAAGCTGATAACAAATGCACTCATAATGGAATAGAGGAAAAGTACTATTGGATTGATAACAAATAAAAAGCTATTGAGTTTGGACGATTTTTGAAAAGATCCTGATGTGAAATTTTCGTGACAGGAAAATTCAGATTTTGCTTTGAATGAGAGCAAAAAAAAATCCTAAACGTTGTGTTTAGGATTTTTGTACTCGAGGCGGGACTTGAACCCGCACGAACATTACTGTTCACTGGATTTTAAGTCCAGCGTGTCTACCACTTCCACCACTCGAGCATTGTATGCAATTGAGCGAAAAACGGGATTCGAACCCGCGACCTCAACCTTGGCAAGGTTGCGCTCTACCAACTGAGCTATTTTCGCGTATCATTTTTGTTTTAGAACATCGCTATACTTGTTCCGTATTGCGAGTGCAAATATAGAACGTTTTTTCATATTCACAAGGGATAGCACGAAAAAAAACTAAAGTTTTTTTTAATTCATTGATTCTCAGAAATAAAAAAATAAACTTTTTTATACCGCTTTCGGTCTACGGATTGGAAGCGTCCCAACAGTAAAAAAAAACCGGGTAAACACTGTGCGTTTACCCGGTTTTTGAAATTTTAAATATTTTATCTTGTAGTAGTTTTACCGAACTGTTTTACTTGCTCAACATCTTTTTAATTTCATTTAATTTCATTAAGGCTTCTACTGGTGTTAAGGTGTTGATATCCAAAGCAGCTATTTCATTTTTAATGTTTTCGAGTATGGGGTCGTCCATATTAAAGAAGCTCAATTGCATTTCTTCTTCGATCTCACCGATGTTTACTTCCTTGGAATGGCCCTTTTCAAGCTGTTTAAGCATCTTTTGAGCGCGCAGGATAACAAGTTGTGGCATCCCAGCCATTTTGGCCACATGGATACCAAAACTATGTGCGCTGCCTCCAGGAACCAACTTTCGAATAAAAAGCACATTGTCTTTGAGTTCCTTTACCGCAACGTTGAAGTTTTTAACACCATCGAAATGTTCTTGCATATCGTTGAGTTCGTGATAATGTGTCGCAAATAAGGTTTTGGGTTTTGCCGGATGTTGGTGTAGGTATTCGGCTATGGCCCATGCGATAGAGATTCCGTCATAAGTACTGGTACCGCGACCAATTTCATCGAGCAATACCAAACTGCGATTGGAAATGTTGTTTAGGATCGATGCCGTCTCATTCATTTCTACCATAAAGGTCGATTCTCCCATCGAAATATTGTCAGAAGCTCCAACACGAGTAAATATTTTGTCAACCAGCCCCATTTTAACACTGCTGGCGGGCACAAAACTACCCATTTGAGCCAATAAGACAATCAAAGCGGTTTGTCTTAGTATAGCCGATTTACCCGACATATTGGGACCCGTTATCATGATGATTTGTTGGTTGCTGGTGTTGAGGTAAACATCATTAGCGATATACGGAACATCTGGCGGTAATTGTTTTTCAATTACAGGATGGCGACCGTCCTTAATATCCAGATCATAACTTTCATCGATTTCTGGTCTTACGTAATGGTGTTCGTTGGCCAATTGGGTAAAGGAACATAAACAGTCCAGTTGAGCGACCAAATTAGCATTGAGCTGTACCGGTTTGATATATTGTGCACACCACATGATAAACTGCTCGTAAATCTCACTTTCCAGTTTGGCTATTTTTTCTTCCGCTCCTAAGATTTTACTTTCGTATTCCTTCAGTTCCTCGGTGATATACCGTTCGGCATTGACCAAGGTCTGTTTTCGGATCCATTCGGCTGGAACTTTGTCTTTATGCGTATTTCGAACCTCAATATAATATCCGAAAACATTGTTGAATGAAATTTTCAACGATTGAATACCGGTTTTTTCGCTTTCGCGCTTTTCCATATCATCCAAATACGATTTGCCGGTATTTGAAATACCTCTCAAAGCGTCTAGCTCCTCGTGAATACCAGTAGCAATGGCATTTCCTTTAGACACAGCAACGGGTGCATCGGGATGTATGGTTTTTTCGATGCGCTCTCGCAACAATTCACAAGCATGTAAAAGCTCACCGGTAGCGCGTAGCGACTCATTTTTGCTCTCCATCGCCATTTTCTTAATGGGGATGATAGCATTAAGCGATTCTTTTAAATAAACCAATTCGCGTGGGGAAGCCTTTCCCGTAGCAATCTTTGATATTAATCGCTCTAAATCGGATATTTGCTTAATTTGGTATTGAAAATGTTCCAATACTGGAGCATGGTTCTTTAGGAACGATACGATCTCGTGTCGGTCATTGATCTTACGGATATCCTTAAGCGGCAATGCCAACCAGCGTTTCAATAAACGACCCCCCATAGGAGAGAGCGTTTTGTCGATCACGTCTAAAAGGGTAATGGCATTTAAGTTTGTGCTGTGATACAACTCGAGATTTCGAATGGTAAACCGATCCATCCATACATAGGCATCTTCGGCAATGCGTTGCAAGTTGGAAATATGTTGGATTTTGGTGTGTTGGGTTTCGGATAAATAATGCAATATGGCTCCACTGGCGATGATTCCTTCTAGCAAATCCTCAACGCCGAATCCCTTTAAAGATTTGGTGTCAAAATGTTGGGTAAGGGAGTCAAACGCAAAATCTTGTTTGAAAATCCAATCCTCTAGATAAAACAAATTAAAATTCGAGCCAAAATGATGTAGAAAATGGTTTTTATTGTTTTTCTGTACCAGTACTTCGCTGGGTAAAAAGTTTTGTAATAATTTATCGATGTATTCCGCATCGCCTTCAGCGGTTAAGAATTCTCCTGTAGAAACATCTAGAAAGGAAATTCCGATATTTTTTTTGCCAAAGTGCAAGGCCGATAAAAAATTATTCGTTTTAGAATGTAAAACTTCATCATTAAGTGCGACACCAGGGGTAACCAATTCCGTTACGCCCCTTTTTACTATGGTTTTGGTGGTTTTGGGATCTTCTAATTGATCACAGATAGCTACGCGCAATCCGGCTTTGACCAATTTGGGTAAATACACATTGATCGAGTGGTGTGGGAAACCCGCTAATTCCGTTTCACTAGCTGAACCGGCTCCGCGTTTGGTCAACGTAATCCCCAAGATATTTGAAGCGCGAACAGCATCTTGCCCGAAAGTTTCATAAAAATCCCCTACTCGGAAAAGTAAACACGCATCAGGATATTTTTTCTTGATGTCGTTATATTGTTTCATTAACGGAGTCTCTTTAATGCTTTTTTCTTTTGCAGACATGCTTGTTGTTTTAATAGATACAAATATAAGTTAAGAATTTTATTTGGCCAGAATTCATCGACTACTACTAGTCTTATTGCACAATATGTAATTTCCTTTTGGCATACCTCAAAATCATCGAAGTGAATATCGTAATCAATAAACCGATGATACAACCCATAGTGACAGATGCAAATCTGAAAATCGGCGCCAACTCAGCCTGAGTGGTGTGCGGTTGAACCAAAACAATAAGCAAAGTAACCAAGGCTACTCGTGCCATATTCATAATGTTAAAGAGATAACAGGTAATAATGGTCAAAATAATTCCGACTAAAATAACATAAAAATTTGGTTCATGCATTAGTATACAGGCCAAAGCTACAGCTGAGCCCACCATGTTTGACTTAAAACGCTCGATCGATAAACGTCTGGAGTCTTTTCCCTCTGGAGAAATGACCAGTATAATGGAAATCATCGTCCATAATAACTCGTGCTCTGGAAAACTCATATACAGTTTGTAACCGATAGAGAATCCTAGAAAACAACGGGTTATATAGATGAGCAAAGGCGATGTAATATACGATCTTAACGCTGCGGTAAACATGGTAGATGAACTTTTATGAACCTGCAAAAATATTACAGTTAAACTTACAAAGCTAAGAAATAGTGTTGTTTTTGCTGATGCGCGATATGCTGATATGCTTATATGCTGATATGCTGATATGCTGATATGCTTATATGCTGATATGCTGATATGCTGATATGCTGATATGCTGATATGCTGATATGCTGATATGCTGATATGCTGATATGCTGATGTGCTGATGTGCTGATGTGCTGATGTGCTGATGTGCTGATGTGCTGATGTGCTGATGTGCTGATGTGCTGATGTGCTGATGTGCTGAT
>NZ_JALJZV010000028.1 GCF_024171535.1 Flavobacterium sp. HSC-61S13
TTTTTTGTCGAACCCCTCCCTTTAGGATGCCGTAGCGCAGCGGAGGCAATCCTCATTCCTTGGTATGTCAATAATTCCCAAACCTGCTTAAGCGCCGTTTTAGCGCATAGAAAAAGAGTTAGCGCGCCTAGCGCTAAGTGGCTTTTTTGTCGAATCTCACCCTTTAGGATGCCATAGCGCAGCGGAGGCAATCCTCATTCCTTGGTATGTCAATAATTCCCAAACCTGCTTAAGCGCCGTGATAGCGCATAGAAAAAGAGTTAGCGCGCTTAGCGCT
This sequence comes from Flavobacterium sp. HSC-61S13, assembly GCF_024171535.1. GTDB lineage: Bacteria > Bacteroidota > Bacteroidia > Flavobacteriales > Flavobacteriaceae > Flavobacterium. The sequence goes on from NZ_JALJZV010000028.1 coordinate 278, forward strand.
AAGTCGCTTTTTGTCGAATCCCACCCTTTAGGATGCCGTAGCACAGCGGAGGCAATCCTTATTCATAGATACTTTCAACATTTGCAATAACACAATCCTAACTTGCTGTTTTGTCTCAAAATCATCACTATACGAGACCACTTCGTAGCAAAAGTAATTTTTTTAGCGATATGCTACCAACAAAGCAATGATACACAAGACTCCTTACAAAGTCGAAATTTCAATGCCTCCTTTCTGCGATTGCCTTTTTAACGGAACAACAGATCCAAATCACCTTTAACCAATAATGGAAGGTTTTGGGTTATTTTTTCTATATCCCAATTCCACCACCGCAACTCGAGTAGTTTAACGATTTGCTCATCGGAAAACCTTTTTTTGATTAATTGCGCTGGATTTCCTCCCACTACCGTATATGGCGCTACGTCTTTAGTTACTGTGGCATTTGTAGCAATAATTGCTCCATCACCTATAGTTATACCGGGCATAATCGTAACATGATGACCGATCCAAACATCGTTTCCGACTATCGTATCCCCTTTACTAGGATAAGAAGTATCTTGCATAGCTTTGGCCCAATCTCCTCCAAAAATTGCAAAAGGATATGCAGTGACACCTGAACTCAAGTGATTTGCACCGTTCATAATAAAAACCACGTCGGAAGCAATCATGCAAAACTTACCTATTATCAGTTTATCACCAATAAAGTCAAAGTGATACTTAACGTTTTTCTCAAAATTACTGCAATCCTCAAAATCGTCATAATAGGTATAGTCTCCAACAATTATATTCGGATTTGTTATAATGTTTTTTAAAAAGCATAATCTCTCATAGTTGGGTAATGGCAACTTTTGATCTTTATCAGGTATAGACATCTAAAATATGGTTTAAATTGACGTTGCTAATTTATAATTAAAATTAGCCATACTGTATCAGCTTGGTCTTAATAAGCAAATTGTACACCGAATAAATTTTAATGAACATATTACCTTATATTTGGAAACACAACAAACACTATGGGGGATCAAAAATTAATAGTATTTAAAACCGTCGCCGAAACCTTAAGTTTTTCTAAAACAGCTGATCAATTATTTGTCAGCCAGCCAGCCATATCCAAATCTATACGAGAATTGGAAATAGAATTTGGACTGCAACTCTTTCACAGAAAAGGCAATAAAATCACACTTACAAGCGATGGTAAGAGTTTAAAAAAACAAGTCGATTACATACTTTCCCAGTATCAAGAGTTATATAGTCAAGTTGCTTCCTTAAAAAATTCATTCCCCACACATGTAAAGTTAGGAGCAAGTACGACTATTTCACAATATGTATTACCGAAACTGTTACCACGCTTTAAAAATCGGTTCCCGCATATTGCACTAGAATTACTCAATGGGAATACTCAAAAAATAGAAAAAGAAGTTTTAAAACAAAACATAGAACTCGGATTTATCGAGGGACAATCGCAGAACAAGCAATTAAAATATCAATTTTTCATGAAAGATGAATTGGTTTTAATAGCGCATCACTCCAATCCTATTTCTGACCGAGATAGCTTGAGTACTGCTGAATTTCTTACTAGCCCTATTGTTCTGCGCGAAATAGGCTCTGGCAGCCTACAGGTCATCAAACATGTACTGCAAGAACAAAAAATAAAATTAAAAGATTTGAATATAGAGATGCATTTGGGAAGTACGGAAAGCATCAAAAAATACTTAGAACATTCACACTGCTTGGGAATCGTTTCTATTCAAGCCATACAAACCGAATTAAAAGAGGGAACTTTTAAAATAATCGACTTGGATAACATCAGTTTTGAGCGCAATTTCTATTTTATCACTTCTCATGGTAACAACAAACCTTATATTGAGAAATTAATTCAATTTATTTTAGACCACCATAACTTATAGTTATATCAAATAACTTTTTACGTCTGGTAAAGACGTTTTTTTAAACGGACTTTTGTATTCATAAATCACAAATATGAATACTCAAATTAAAAAAGTCGCCTTTATAGCTGTTGCCTTATTGTGTTTGACACCTTGGATTCAACCGCCTGTAGCCTTATTACTTGGTTTTATATTCTCACTTTTAATTGGACATCCTTTTATTAAGTACAATGGCAAAGTCACCAAGATGTTGTTGCAAATATCTATAGTTGGACTTGGTTTCGGTATGGACATTTATGAAGCTGCTAAAACGGGTAAGACCGGTTTTTGGCTTACGGTATTGTCTATTTTCTTAACCCTAGTCGTTGGTCTATTACTTGGGTATCGTTTAAAAGTTAAAAAGAAAACCAGCATACTTATATCTTCAGGTACGGCTATCTGTGGCGGCAGCGCTATAGCAGCAGTTGCCCCAATCATTGATGCCAATGAAGAGGAAACATCGGTTTCACTTGCTACCATTTTTATTTTAAATTCGGTCGCCTTATTTTTATTCCCCTACATAGGAACACTTTTAGAACTCTCTCAGCAGGACTTTGGTCTTTGGGCCGCTATAGCCATCCACGATACAAGCTCTGTAGTAGGAGCTGCTCAAAAATACGGAGATGAGGCTTTACAAGTCGCAACCACAGTTAAGTTGGCTCGAGCTTTATGGATCATCCCCATTTCCTTGTTGATCAGCGTTATTTTTAAACAACAGAAAAGCAAAATTAAAATCCCTTACTTTATTTTGCTTTTTGTATTGGCAATTATCATCAATACTTATGTACCGATTCCAGAAAGTATAACTAGCGGTATTGTATTTATTTCTAAAAAAGGATTGACTTTAACACTGTTTTTTATCGGCGCAGGACTAACTTTAAAAGCTTTAAAATCCGTGGGTATTCAACCTCTTTTACAAGGTGTATTACTGTGGATTTTTATATCTGTTGCGTCTTTATACGTTATTATAAACCGTTTCTTTTAAAAAGTTAAAAGCATAAAAAAAGTCCAGATAAACTGGACTTTTTTTTATGCTTTGGACAACAGATAACGAATCACATATTCCGCAGAATGAAGCCCAAAAAGTGCGGGCATCCAGCTGTTAGTACCGAAGAATGATTTTTTATAATTAAGGCCGTCTGTCAATTTCAAGCTACTTTCATCGGGAGTCTCCAACGAAAACACCGTCTTTACACCCGTCGAAATGCCCTCTTTTTTCAATCGTTTTCGCACCTGCTTCGCTAATGGACAAACCTCGGTTTTACTAATATCTTTAATCACTATTTTACTAGCAGACATTTTTCCTCCAGCGCCCATGTTGCTGATCACCTTAACCTTTTTGCGTTTTGCTGCCAAAATCAAATGAATCTTCGGAGTTACGCTGTCAATACAATCCAGTACAAAGTGGTAATCCTTTGTTACGATTTCATGGGTTCGTTCCGGAGAAAGAAATTCTTGAATACGCAGCAATTTCAAATCTGGATTGATATCCATCAATCGATCACCTACAATATCAACTTTGGGTTGCCCTATAGTAGAATGCAAAGCGGGCAACTGACGATTGATATTCGTGATATCTACGGTATCCCCATCAACTATAGTCATACTACCAATTCCTGCACGAACCAAAAACTCTGCAGCAAAAGAACCAACACCTCCCAGTCCAACGACTAGAATATTTGAATTTTTCAATTTTTGCAACCCCTCTTCCTTAAATAACAGGCTCGCTCTTTCTTGCCACTGACTCATCCTAATGTATTCCTTAATTTTTTTGAAAACTCAAAAACCTTTCGAGCCGTATTTTCAATTTGTTGTTCTACTTCTATTATTTGTAATTCTTTAATTCTAGCTGCCTTTTCATAGACCTCATCTAAAGCGTTTTCCATCATATCTGTCTCCAAAAAATAACGATCATCTGGAACATTTTTAAAAACTTCTACGAGGTTGTCATTTTGCAACAAATACTTCCCAAATGAAATAAAACAATTGTTATGCAACAACTGCTCCATGACTTGTCGGTTTTTAGAAAACCCATGTATCAGAAAAGGAACGGTTAATTTCAAGCGTTTTTTCACTTCTAAAAGTTCCTGAAACGCACTAACACAATGTATCAAAACTGGTTTTTGGTATTTCTCAGCCAAAAGCAATTGACTTTCAAAAACTAAAATCTGTGTTTCCATCGTTGTTTCAATACGTTTATCCAATCCACACTCTCCTAATGCAAGACAAGAGTCGTCCGACAAATGACTTTCGATTATAGCTAGCTGCTTATTTAAGTCTGGTAAGTTTATATACCAGGGATGAATTCCTATAGAGAAAAACTCAAAATCCTCCCCTAAAGAATCTGGATATTGATTTACAATATCCAGAACATTTAAGTGATTAGTAAACTGATGTGTATGCAGGTTAATTTTCATTGACCTTTATTTCAAACCTTGTAAACTTTGTTCAATCGCAGCAATTTTTGAAAGCGCATCTGCCTCTTTTTTGCGTTCGATATCAATAACCTTTTCAGGTGCACCGCTAACAAATTTCTCATTAGTTAGTTTACCTTGTACAGATCTTAAAAATCCTTTTAGATATTTTAACTCTTCTTGTAGTTTTTCTATTTCCTCTTCAACATCAACTGCACCAGAAATTGGAATAAAATACTCGTTAGATTGTACACGATAAGACAGCGCTCCTGTGACTTGCTCGAGGACGTAAGTTAGGTTTTCAATATTCCCCAACTTTTTAACAACTACGTCAAAAGCAGTAGAAGCCTGTTCATTATTAATAATTTTTAAATCAATCGTTTCTTTAAAAGAAATATTTTTATCTTTTCGAATTGTTCGTATCCCAGCAATAACTCCCTGAGCAAAATCGAAATCCTTAATAATTTCGGTATTTGTAGATTTTAATTCTGGCCATCTAGCCACAATTAACGCCTCTTCTGGAGTACGAGCTGTGATGTGTTGCCAGATTTCTTCGGTCATAAACGGCATAAACGGATGCAACAACTTTAAGTTGCTTTCCAAAAACTCTATCGTTTTCCCGTAAGTAACGGCATCAATAGGTTGTTGATAAGCCGGCTTTATCATTTCCAAGAACCAAGAACAGAAATCATCCCATACCAATTTATAGATCGCCATTAATGCATCTGAAATTCGATATTTCTCAAAATGATCTTCAATTTCCACTAACGTTGCCTGCAACTTAGCTTCATACCATGCTATAGCTACTTTAGAAGCCTCTGGCTGAACAATTGCTTCAGAAACCTCCCAGCCTTGAATCAATCGGAATGCATTCCATACTTTGTTTGTAAATCCTTTACCTTGGTTACACAATTCTTCATCAAAAAGAATATCATTACCCGCAGAAGCACTTAATAGCAAACCTACGCGAACACCATCGGCACTAAACTTCTCAATCAAACCAAGTGGATCCGGTGAATTACCAAGGGATTTTGACATCTTACGACGTTGTGCATCGCGAACGATACCGGTGAAGTAAACATTTGAAAAAGGTTTTTCTCCTGTGTATTCATACCCTGCCATAATCATACGAGCCACCCAGAAAAATATAATATCTGGACCAGTAACCAGATCATTCGTTGGGTAATAGTATTTGAATTCTTCGTTTTCTGGTTCCGTAAGTCCGTTAAACACCGATATTGGCCACAACCAAGAAGAGAACCAAGTATCTAATGCATCAGCATCTTGACGTAAATCTTCAATAGTTAAATTCACATTACCGGACTGCTTCTGCGCCAGAACAACAGCTTCTTCTATCGTTTCTGCAACTACAAAATCCTCCTTAGCATCTCCGTAATAATACGCTGGAATTTGATGTCCCCACCACAATTGACGTGAGATATTCCAATCGCGAATATTTTCCAACCAGTTTTTGTAGGTAGTGTTGTAACGACTTGGATATAATTTAATTTCTTCTGTCTCCAAAACTGCTTCAAGAGCCGGTTTCACCAATTCATCCATTTTTAAAAACCACTGATCGGATAACCTAGGTTCTATAACAGCTTTAGTTCTTTCAGAAGTTCCGACGTTATTCATATGGATTTCCACTTTTTCCAAAGCGCCAATCCCCTTCAATTCCATTTCAATCTCCTCACGCACGACAAAACGGTCTTTGCCAGCGTAATGTAAGCCTTGTTGGTTTAAAGTAGCATCAGCATTTAGAATATCAATAATTTCTAAATCATGACGTTCTCCGAGTGCTTTATCGTTGATATCGTGTGCAGGTGTCACCTTAAGGCAGCCTGTTCCAAATTCCATATCTACATAATCATCAAAAATGATCGGAATAACTCTATTACAAATCGGTACTATTGCATTCTTTCCCTTTAGATGCGCGTAGCGCTCATCATCGGGGTGTACACAAATAGCAGTATCTCCCAAAATAGTCTCAGGACGCGTAGTTGCAACAATTAAAAATTCAGAGGTTCCCTCTATTTGATACTTGATATGATATAATTTACCTTGTCTCTCTTCATAAATCACCTCCTCATCGGATAAGGTCGTTTGCGCCTCTGGATCCCAATTGACCATACGGTATCCTCTATAGATCATGCCTTTTTGATAGAGATCAACAAATGATTTAATAACAGCTGCAGATAATTCTGCATCCATTGTAAATTTAGTTCGATCCCAATCGCATGAAGCACCTAATGTTTTCAATTGACCTAAAATTGTACCACCGTATTTTTCTGTCCAATCCCACGCATGTTTTAAAAATTCTTCTCGCGAAAGATCATTCTTATCGATGCCTTCAGATTTTAATTTTGCCACAACTTTGGCTTCTGTTGCAATAGAAGCGTGATCCGTCCCCGGAACCCAACAAGCATTAAATCCTTTTAATCGCGCGCGACGAATCAGTACATCCTGAATCGTGACGTTTAACATATGCCCCATGTGCAACACACCGGTGACGTTTGGTGGAGGAATCACAATGGTATAAGGAGTTCTGTGATCTGGTTTAGAATGGAAATACTTGTTTTCCATCCAATAGGAGTACCACTTTTCTTCTACTTGCTTAGCATCAAATTGCGTTGGGATTGTCATCTATATATACGTGTTATTTAGTGAATTCTGTATCTAAATATATTATTATTCTCTCAAAAAACGCTACCCCAAACCTCGAAAATTATATTTTCTTTGATTTTGGTATGTTTTTTGTAATTTAGTCTACAAAATTACTGATAAGTCTCCAAATATAAAAACAAAGTTTATAAGGTACTTTATGAAATAAAATTTGTGAGTTTGTCAAAAGTTTTTAATTTTACGAATCAATAACAAAAACAATAACAATGAAAAAATTTCTAGGATTGATTGCCTTATTTTTAGTAAGCGCTATCTCATTCGCTCAATCAGGACCGAAAATTGAATTTACGGCAGAAAACAACACTATCGATTATGGAACAGTGGTTCGCGGTCAAGATAGTGGGATTAGGACTTTCGAATTCAAGAATACGGGTGATGCACCTTTAATTGTTACTAATGTTCAATCTACTTGTGGATGTACAGTACCTTCAAAACCAGAAGCTCCTATTATGCCGGGGAAAACTGGTAAAATTGAAGTAAAGTACAACATGTCTGTCGGAAGAATTAGTAGAACACTTACAGTGGAAACTAATGCTACTAACTTTACAGATGGAAAGGTTGCTATCCGTATCAAAGGAGAGGTTGTAGAAAAATAAATAATTAAACTTATATAAAGTTCAAGCTGCCTTATCACTAAGGCAGCTTTTTTTGTATAAAATTTATCAAGGTCTCAATTCAACAACTAAGTAAAGGAGATCAAGAGTAACTCGTTTAAATATCAAAGATTTTATTAGCTGCAAAAGCTTCTACCAAAGGCAATTTATCTTTAATCTTTAATTTGGATTCAAAACCTTTAATGTGGTTGCTATGATGAATATCCGATCCCACAAAATCAATCATAGCTGATTTCAATAAATACTCGGCTGTTTCAGCAACTTTAGATCCATAATACCCCGTCACAGACAACAAGTTTAACTGAAACAAACAACCCACTTTTTTTAGTTTTTTGTAGATTTCTAAATTATTGTGGTAAAAATTATAACGTTCTGGATGGGCTAACACAATTTGATAACCCGCAGATTTTAACTCAAAGAGAATATCAAATAATTGTATCGGAGGATTGATATAAGACATTTCAACCAATACATAATCTCCTTGCAGTGTTAATAAACGTTCTGACTGAATGCGTTGAGAAAAGCTATCATCCATTAAATATTCAGAAGCCACACGAAGACTAACCGATTGGGTAAGCTCTGGCAAAACCACCTTTACTTCCTCATATTTATCAACAATCATGTCCTTCGTATTATCCCAAATATATGGTGTAGTATGTGGTGTAGTAATTATTTTACCAAAACCCAAGGCCAGCATAGACTCTAACAAAAACTTGGTGTCCTCACTAGTTTTGGCACCATCGTCAATTCCAAAAAGCAAATGCGAATGTATATCCACAAATCCTGTTGGAATCAGATCTTTTAAAAAAGCTTTTGACTTAAAAAATGAAATCATATCGAAAATGAGGTGTTTAATATTTCATCAACCCTGATAGCAAATATCAATCCATATTTGAATTCAAACTTATTTTTTGTGTTTTCAATTCCAAATACAATGCCCATAAGTTGAGCAAAAAGACCGGAAATGTAATAAACAACTTTTGTGATGTAAGATTTAAAATAGCAAAAATCAGTATACCTAGACCTATTAGTAAACACAAAACCTGAACGGTTTTTTTAAACTTTATACGTTTGCCTATCCAAGGTAACAGCATCATAAAAGGGCTACATAACAAGGCAGTATCATTTCCAGACAACTCAATATGAGAGGAGTAGACACTTATAAAAACCAACAAACAACCTAGTAAACCAACGCATATAAAGTACACATATCTAGCCGTAGTATTTCGAATCAGCAACGCTAATCCAGCCATGATCACGGCGAAAAATGTAAACGTATTCCACCAGTCTCCCCTCGAAACATGCTGTTTCTCGTATAATACTGTAGTTTTATCAACCAATGCCAAGCCGTCATTGGAACTAACTGCCAATCCTCGCATAAACGTATCCGGTAGAAAGAGTAGAGTGGGTTTTTGATCTAGTTTTGAACTAAATAGCAAGTTGATTCCCAATTTTTCGAAAAAATGACCATCTAGCGATTTATTCAAAATGCTACGATAAGTTACTTCTTCCTGAAAAGCATCTACTTGCACCGGTTCCTTTAATACTTCGTTAAGTAAGTCAACGATTTTTGTAGTGCAATTTTGCCGGCTGAACTTATAATTATAAAACTTCCGGTCTTCTTCTAAAGAACGATTGGCCAATTCCCAAATTTGTTGTTTCTGTTCCTGACTCAATACCAAATGTTGTTCATATACCGGTCGATCTTCATAGGCATATCCCATTACAAAATCACGATAATCCTCGTAACCGGCAAAATACATCAAATCTCCCTTAATAAACTTACTATAAAAGTTGGGAGTTCTAAAATCAAACAATCCATAGTTATAAATGCGATCAATACGCATCAAGGGATCATAGATTCGCAGTGCAGTATGCCCGAAAAGTGTGTATAATTCAGAACCGGTGCCAACTGTCAAAACACTAACTTCTGCCTTGTCCGTTAGTTGTGGATATGTAAATTCGCTGTCATTAGCCCAAAGTATAGCAGAGAAAAAAAGAAAGAATATGGAAAATATAGTTTTCATGTTAACGACTAAAAATATCTAAGTTTAACTTTAAGGAAAAAATATTTGAATACAAAGCAACACTCTGGTCTCCAATATCAGTCAAGGCATAATCTATCTGTACCCCTCTATATTGAAAACCAATACCGATGTTCGGTTGAAATCCTATTTTTTCTGTACCATCTAATTGTGTGGTATTTTGAAAATTACCAACACCTCCCCGAACAAAAACCATATCGGTGTAGGCAAATTCCAATCCCAAAGTAGGATTAACACTAAATCCTTTTGTAGAAATGATCGCTTGAGTTTCCGCAAATTCCAAATTAATGCCCATTGCTGTTAGTACAGAAAAATCCTCATTAAAATTAAATTTTCTCGCCGCCCCTAATTGCAATTTAGGCATGGTAATTTCCGTTGTTTCAGGCAATTCTGAATTTTGTCCCGGTATGGCATTACTGATCTTTTCAAATTCCTTTTTATTAATCGTCCACATATTATAAGTTGTGGTAATATCTCTTGCCATAGCACCTAATTTCCAACCAGAAGCCGTTTGATATTGCACGCCAAGGTCAAAACCAAATCCCCATGAATTAGCAAACTTCCCAATCACACGACGAATCACTTTAGCATTTACACCTAGTGAAAGCCCCTCGATGGGTAAGGCACGACTATAAGATGCTGTGAAGGCATAATCTGCTGTTGAAAAAAGACTGATTTTATCGTAATCAATATTGCCGTTTTGATCGATTAATTCGGTCGTATTCATAATATCATCAACACCAAAACGTATTAATGATAAACCTACGGCACTTTTTTCATCGATCGGCATCGCAAAAGCCACATAATCATACTGCGCTATATTTGCAAAATAGCTCGCGTGCATCAAACTCAATTGTTTCGTATCTAAATGAATCAATCCAGCGGGATTCCAATAGGCTGCATTGACATTATCAGTGCTTGCAACCACACTGTTTGCCATCCCCATTGCCGCGGCATCAACTCCAATATTCAGGAATTCGTTAGAATACTTCCTAACCTTTTGAGCGTGAATTATTCCTGAACAGATCAAGAAAACAAAAAGAAGTAAGTTTTTCACAAAATTATCATTTTATACAAAGATGTAATAAAAATCTCAAATACTAAACTCCATTTTAAGTTTACTTATTCACAAGTTTTATAATACATTTGCATGAAACAGTTATCATCGTTGTCAAACCCATTTTTGAAAACAAAAAGCTATGAGTATAAAAAAACACATTCCCAATGCAATTACCTTATTAAATCTAACTTCTGGATTAATCGCAGCAATTTATGCTTTTGATGACAATCTACACATGGCCTTCTTTTGGGTTTGTTTAGGGATTTTCTTTGATTTCTGGGATGGATTTACCGCAAGACTTCTACATGTAAAAAGTGAACTAGGTGTACAACTGGATTCTTTAGCAGATATGGTAACCAGTGGTGTGGTTCCGGGTATTATTATGTATAGATTACTTGCGAGTATACAAGAAAACCAAGAAATCTATAACTTATCACCAGAAACCTATTATATGGGTGTAATTCCTTATCTCGGTTTTATTATTACCCTCGGATCTTGCTATCGTTTGGCTAAATTTAATATCGACACCAGACAGACCGATTCGTTTATTGGACTTCCAACTCCCGCTAATGCCTTGTTTATTCTAAGTTTGCCGATGATTACTTCGACCACAAATTCCGAATGGATTATTACGCTCCTTAGCAATCCTTATGTCTTGGTGGTAATCAGTTTATTTAGTGCTTTCATTATGAACGCTGAGATCCCTTTATTTTCACTAAAAGTAAAATACGGAAATTGGGCTACGAATAAAATTCAATATTTGTTTTTAATCACCTCAGCCGTACTCCTACTATGGTTACAGTATTTAGCTATACCGATTATCATTATGCTGTATATTTTGTTGTCCGTAATTATGAACAAGATGTTAAGCGCTAAAAAAGAATAAACAAAATCACAACATCTATATATTCCAAAATAAAAAACGCTTATAACTGCTATTAAAAACAGTGTTATAAGCGTTTTTCGTTTGCAAAATCACTACCGAACTCGAGAGCCACCATTGATCAACTGCTGTGTTTTTCTTTTTAGCGTATAAATAAAAAACAGTACAAAAAACACTGATCACCACAATAACAACTAAATGTTTTAGGCTTAACGAAATACCTAAGTATCCTTTATAAATAACTTCAACCAGTATATTTGAAAGAATAATAACGTCTAACTCAATAGAGATATCCCTAAGCAGATGGTCGTTTATCGAAACAGCGTTTTTGCAATAATTTTAATATCGATTAAAAAACTCTGTTTTTGAAGATATTCTAAGTTCATTTTTATTTTATCGGGAAAAATGACTTCGTCATTATAACGCAGTGGATCTTCTTGTAGTTTTAATATTTGGGCTTCGTTATAATACTTTAGTGAAGCTTCCGAGGTCAAACCGGGTTTTAAATTCAGCAGTTGCCTATTATCTCCCACTAACAAGTCGTAATATCCCGGCACATCTGGACGAGGCCCTACCACAGACATGTCGCCTTTAATTATATTGATTAATTGGGGAAGTTCATCTATTTTAGTTTTCCTAAAAAAACTACCCAGAGCGGTAACGATTTGAGACTTGTCACCTGAATTTGCCTTCATGGTTTTCAACTTATATATCGTAAATGGATGTCCATACTGCCCGATCCTGATCTGACGAAACAATCCATTTGACCGTGTATCAATTGAAGCTAACACCCAAGCAAATAACAGTGGAATCGCAACAAAAGCCAGTAGAATCAAGGCGAAAAACAAATCAAAAAACCGTTTTATCAAAACTATTTATATAAAAATTAAAAAACAACATGACACCTTTCTACCAATTACAGAGTAGTCTGTAACTACAACGAATTTTTATCAAAGTGGAAAGGCAGTATATTAATCAAAGACGGTGACTCAATAACAGCTCCCTCTGCCCCCATAAACAACATTCGAATTGGACGGGCCTGTTTGTCTTCATACTCCAAAATTGCTTGTCTACAAGCTCCGCATGGAGGAATTGGGGTTGTCGTAGTTTTGACATCTGAGCTAGCTGAAATTGCAATGCTAACCATCGCGACATTGGGATGCGTTGCCCCTGCATAGAAAATAGCCGTACGTTCGGCACATAGCCCTGAAGGGAAAGCGGCATTTTCTTGATTAGATCCTACTACAATTGTTCCGTCTTCCAACAATATTGCAGCACCTACTCTAAATTGAGAATAAGGGGCATAGGCTTTTTTTCTAACTTCAATTGCAGCCTGCATCAATTCCTGATCCTTAGCTGACAACTCACTTAAGCTTTGATATTCCAAAAACGTAGTAGTTAATTTAATTTCTTTCATGCTGTACTTCTTTTAGACAAAAAATCCAAACTTTTAAAGTTTGGATTTTAATATTTTATAAATTCTACTATTAACTTCTAGTACTCGATCCTCCAAAATTAAAGGCCAATGAGAAACGCAAGGTATTCTCTAAAGGATTATTAATTTTTGATGTGGAGAATAAATAGGATAAATCTACCGTAATCGTGTTGTATTTAAAACCGGCACCTAAAGTAGCGTATTTTCTCGCTCCTTTTAATTCGTTTTCATTAAAATAACCTACGCGAAAAGCAAAGGCATCGTCATACCAATACTCTGCTCCTAGTGCCCAAGTAAATTCTTTCATCTCTTCAGACATCCCTCCTGGAGCATCCCCAAAGGATTTGAATATTCCCTGTGCCCATCCGATATTATTATAATCCGATCTGGCTTTTGTGGTAGCGGCATTTTTTTCTGTTTCTGACAAATTGCCATCGCCATCTAAGTCAAGAAAATCTGGAATTTGAGGTGTAGGCACCAATAATTTATTTACTTCTCCATATACACTAACCGTATTATGGGCATCGAGAATAAAATCAAATCCACCACCTAACTTTAAATTAGCTGGTAAGAAACTAGCATTATCCGCATTATCGTCATATTTGATTTTCGGACCTAAATTTTGAAAATTAAATCCCGCTCTCCAACGACCATCATAGCTGTTAAAAGCCATTTGTTCAGACTCATAAAAACCCGCAATATCAACTGCAAAAGTAGAAGCCGAAGAGGCATCTCCACCTCCCATATCTTCAGGAACTTTTAAATTAGAATTAATAAATCGCCCGGCAACTGCCATCGAAAACCGTTCGTTTAACTTTAATGAGTAGGATCCATCAATTGCAAATTCATTAGGACTTCTGGTTACAGGTACATCATTATAATTCTGTCTTAATTCAATGTCACCCATTCCAAAATACCTTAAACTAACAGCAAAAGCACTTCTGTCGTTAATTTTATTAAAATAGTTCAATTGACCTAAAGATACATCATTAGTGATGCTGGTCATATAAGGAGTATAACTTACTGCAAATCCTTGTTGTTGAGTTGCAAAAGCGTATTTAGCTGGATTGTGTTGTTGAGAATAGATATCTGTTGACGTCCCTACTCCCATATCCCCCATACCTGCAGACCTTGCATCTGCTGCAATTTGCAGAAAAGGAACACCGGTAGTAATTGCCCTTGAATCATTATAATTCGCTGGAACGGGTAAAGATTTTTGTGCTACTGCGAATTGTGAGCTTATCGCTACTATAGCTACTATCGTCGTTTTTTTCATTTATGACTTTTTAATTGAACAAATATACTCTTTTCTTAAAGGATTACAAGTTTTTCTACCTTCTCGGACTTATGATTGGTTACGGTCGATTTTACCGTTAAACGATAGATATACACCCCCTTACCAATTCGATCTCCAAAATCGTCTAACCCATCCCATTTAATATCTCTTGATAAATTACCATTCGTTGTAATCAATTGATTAATTGTTTTAACAATTCTTCCCGTCACGGTCATAATCTGCACTTGCACTTCTAGGTTTTCAAAAGGTCTATTATGCGTAAACCAAAATTCCGTGTAATTTACAAATGGATTCGGATAATTTAATACTTTCTCTAGACTTACCCCTTCATTTTTTGAAACTAAAAATTGGATTTCTGAAGTCGTTAAGTTGTTATATACATCCCAAGCCTTGAACGACAATGTATGCAATCCATTGGACAAATCCTTAAGCTGATATTGTATTTTCCCTTTTCTAAAGTTATCTGGCTCGGTTTCATAATAATCATTCATAATTATCGGATTCAGTTCGTCGCCATCTAAAATTGCCGTTAAATCATGTCCGATACCACTTGATGTATTAATACCATTTTCATCTTCTAAAAAAGCTAAAAAAACCGGTGATTCAGAGGTTACCCCACCTGATATAAACGATTCATCGTTCATAAATAGTTTTACTATTGGCGGCGTTTTGTCTTCTGGTGCATTTTTGTTAATCCCCCCTATATTGACCTTATTATTACTTCCTGTATAATCTGTCCCGCTATCCGTTGCTGCATAAAAACTGACCTTTCCCGGACCAATTGCTATCTTAATATCCTTAGGTAAAACAAAATCAAAACCAAATGTTCCTTGCCTAACTGTAGCATTTCCTCTAAATATGGTTTCGCCCAAAGTTTTAAAATCCATTAACGCTAAAGCACCGTTACTCATAACACCATCATTCCCCAGTGTCTTCCTATCAATTTCCTTATCAAAAATCTGTACTGCCAAGGAGCCATTAAACTGATCTAAAAACTGATCATTTTCATCCCTAAGCTCTCCAGATATTTTAACATACCCCAAGGCTTCAAGATTTCCTGTAAAATCAGCAAAAGGGATATCATTGATTTTCGTCAACGTCACTTTTGGTTTAGCAATAGCTAATTTTATTGCTGGATCTCCAATATAGAACACCACATTTTTATCTCTTTGTGATGAATTATTTTTTGTTGCCATCAGTGCTTCTGCAATACTTGGGTATTGATTGGAAGCTGGAAACAATTGATCACTTAAAATAGCATTAATTTGTCTTCCCGACTCTATGCCAATTTCTCTCGTTGTAGCGATTAATGCTATAGCTCCACCTCGCCTATTTTTATACATACTTTCGCCTCCTGTCAAACGGTATGGATTATCAAAACGCGTAAACTCGCAAGTAATTGTTACAAACAGCGGATATTTTTTATAATTATTTAATTTCTTTGCATCGTCGATACCAAAAATGCGTTCTTGTGCCAAACCTTCTTCACCGCCATGACCGAAATAATTGACAAACAATGCCCCATTCTCGATGGACGCTAAAAAATCTTTTTTTGCTTGAGGATAGCGGTTACCCCCTGCGGTAGATTCTTGCAAATAAGAATCCATATGAATCTTTTTAATGTTTAAAAACGGTTTTTTCTCGGCAACATTATTCATCATATCATCGAGGCCTTTTTGCAGAACAAAATCTCCTAAGACATCTACATCGTCAGATAAAGCCACCAAAACATTTCTCCATCTTCCCAAAGACTCTTTACTACTGTAATCAATTACTTTTTCGACCATCGCATTAGCCTCATCCACGTTAGTCGCCAACATCCTTCCTACAGCTAGGTCCATACCGTAATCAGAATTCAGCATCAGTCCTTCCTCATCGTCCATCAAGACATAAAAATCGTCGGACATAAATGTTGTATAAGACGAAAAATTACTCCCATCGCCACTTGATGTACTTCTTAAACCCAAGTTCATTCCATAAAAAACGGGAACTACATTAGTATTGTTAGGAATGCGATCTTTGTAGTCAAAGGAAGCATCTCCAAACATATTTACATATCGAATTCTCGCAGCGGTATTCGAGGCATTTTTGTAGACATATTTTATAAAATTTCGAATTGCAGCAACATCCTGCTTTCCCGAAGAGAATTCCTTGTAGATTTGGTCTACGGTAACTACTTTTACTTTTAAGTTATTGGATGATCTATGAAAATTAGCGAGTCGTTCCGCAGCGGCTTTTAAATTATTATGGGTAATAATCAAATAATCGACATCTCCCTCATTAAAAACCGCAGCTTTTAAATTTTGATTCGCGACTTTCGTTGTACTCGAAATTAGTGGTTCATAAAAATCACTTTCCACCACGGTTTGATATTTTCGATGAGCACCTCCTGTTACTTTGAAACTCAAATTATTTTGTCCGTTATTAAAGAGTGCCTGAACATTGTTGATATCTGTGATGTCCCAAATCTGTTTTACCTGGCTTGAGTTATTCATCACATATAAAACAGTTCCGCTTTCCATAGCTAACGATTTATTGCTAAATGCAAACTGCCTGTTACTGCCGTTAAGATTTGCCGTATATTCGATGCCTATAAAATCGAGATAACCTTCAGAAGAGGGAACACCGCCGTTACTGTAATTGACCGCAACTGTCGCAGTTGCATTATGGAGTTGTATAGACTTGGTTAAAAAGTTTTCATATCCCGACACGGTTTGCCCACTAATTTTATTAAAGGATACTGAACCCAAATTTTGATTGTTAACGTTATAGGAGAAATTTGTATTTCCAAACGAGGCCGAAGCAGCATTGATATTTATTTTTACCGGTTTAGATAAATCTATATTAAGGAGATCAAAGTTAAAGTTTTGTTGTTGCTGTACACCAAAACTTTCACCAAACCACTTCCGTCCCAACCGACCTATATTGGTCAGATCTCTTTCGTGAAAGACATAACCGTCATAAGAAGTATAGGTAGTATTCGCAGATGAAGTAGGCTGGTATAAGGTGTTCATTCGCTTTCCTGCTTCCCCTCCGTAAGTCAAATAATAATAGGACTTGCTATCATATAAATTTAAGTGAGTTAAATTTTCGTCATTCCATTGATCTACTCCTTCAGCATAAAACAGTATATAATTAGAGTCATCGAAACTCGTACCCAGTTGCCCCACAATCTGAATGGCATTTTCTTGTAAATCCTCAAAATAGGGTTTCGAATTTAAAAGTGGCAACATACTCCCACCATTTCCATAAAGGCGAATCGATCGAGGATCTATTCCGTCAGGCATTCCTAATTTGCGAAGAAAAGATTTTGATATTTTATATACGCCTGATTTTTCTACATAAAACTGATACCAGTTACCGGACTGTAAAACAGAATTCGATCTAAAATCCCTATTTGCATTTCTATTTGCCAATTGATTAAATCCTCCTTCTCTATAAGAATATTGAATGGATTTAACCCTTTTAATGTTTTGTCCTTCCTTTATAATAGGTGAAAATGAAAAAGATAATTTCACTTGATCTCTAGCAAATACATTTTGCAACTGCGCATCGATTTGATTTGGTAAATCGGCAACAGGCAGGTCTTTTAAATCGGAAACACCAATGGATTCATAATTTACATGAGTAATAATTAATGAAGCTGGATCGACTGCTGCAGAAACATTAACACTTTCTATATATAATAAAGTATTGGAAATTGGATTAAAATTATAATTTTGTGAATCGAAGAAAGGAATATTCTTTTGTTCTAAAGCATGAGCATACGGTTTTGGGTCTTGCCAAAAAAGTTTAATCTCGCGACTTTGAGCGCTAAGACCGAATGAAAGTAAAAAGGCAATAAATAAAAAAGCATTCTTCATAGTACAGTAAACGTTAATATTTCCATAATAGTACAAGCCAACAAAAAAAATAATTTGGAGGACAATATTCAGCAAAATTACACGTTATAGAAGGATAAATTTGTGAACACCGAACAAATTTTAAGTTTTTTTTAAATATTTACGAAATAAATATTGCTAATTAATCGTTAATTATTATATTGCGAGCAAATTAATTACCCACTTTAAACATGAAGATTAATAGACTTATGACATTGCAAGTGATCGCCGGAATTATAGCATCACTTGGTATTACTAGCTGTAGCAATACAAGTACTAAAGGAGTATCAACTGCAACTGGCTGGAAAATAAATGACAAAAAGGGAGGTTTTCAATACAACACCAACTACGGCGACCAACAGGCACCGTTGGGAATGGTGGCTATTGAAGGGGGAACTTTTACCATGGGAAGAGTCCAAGACGATGTAATGTACGACTGGAATAACAACCCTACCCAACAATATGTTCAGTCTTTCTATATGGATGAGACGGAGGTAACCAACGTAATGTATAATGAATACTTATATTGGCTTAAAACTGTTTTCCCTCCTAGTGAAGAGAACTACAGACATATTTATGAGGGAGCGCTTCCAGACACTATGGTGTGGAGAAACAGACTTGGATTTAGTGAAAGTTTAACGACTTCTTATTTACGTCATCCTGCGTATGCCAATTATCCTGTAGTAGGAGTAAGTTGGGTACAAGCAAATGATTTCGCGAAATGGAGAACAGATCGTGTTAATGAAGCTACTTTAGAAAAAGCAGGATACCTAAAAAAGAACGCAAAAATTCTTGAAGCATACGGAGACAACCATTTCAGTACGGAAACGTACTTGGCTGCACCTGATGCGATGTACAAAGGAAATAGAGATATCGTTTTCCAAGGCGTTAGAAACAAGGCTAAAGATGGTTCAAAGAATATCTATGCAACTCAAGAGTTTGGTTTATTTACTGCTGAATTCAGACTTCCAACAGAAGCTGAGTGGGAATACGCTGCAGTCGGTTTAATTGGAAAAAGAGAATACAATTCTTATAAAGGAAGAAAAAAATATCCTTGGGATGGTTCACACACAAGAACTGCAAAAAGAGATAAATTAGGAGATCAAATGGCCAACTTCAAACAAGGTCGTGGTGATTATGGTGGTATTTCTGGATGGTCTACAGATGGTGCAGATATTACTAACCAAGTTAAATCTTACCCTCCAAATGATTTCGGATTGTATGATATGGCAGGAAACGTTGCAGAATGGGTAGCTGATGTTTACAGACCTTCCATTACTTCAGAAGATAATGATTTCAATTACTTCAGAGGAAATGTTTATTACAAAAATAAAATTGGTCCTGATGGAAAAGTTGAAATTGTAACTGCTGAGACCATTGTTTACGATACCTTACCAAACGGAAAGATCAAAGCTCGTAACCTACCTGGAACAGTTGCCCAAGTTTTGGTTGACGAATCAGATACGTTCTTAAGACAAAACTTTGACGCTAGCGATAACAGAGCTTTCAAAGATGGTGCTTCAAGAGGAAGTAAAGGTTACAATTCACCAGAGCATACCATACTAGCAGATGAAAACGGAGACGTAGTTAGAAAGTACGATACCAATAACCGTACTTCACTAGTTAACAACCAATCTAGAGTATACAAAGGAGGTTCATGGAAAGATAGAGCATATTGGTTAGATCCAGCAAGTAGAAGATTCTACGCAGAAGATCAAGCTACAGATTTTATTGGATTCCGTTGTGCCATGACTAAGGTCGGAGCAAAACCATCTAAGAAAAGATCAAAAAATTAAAACGAGAATACTCTTTATAAAAAAGCCCTAAATTTTAGGGCTTTTTTTTATACTTTTGACTCATGAGAATAGAAGAGCTTTACCAATGTTTTTTACAGTGTGATGGCGTGTCGATAGATACTCGAAACATCACTCCAAATTCCCTTTTTTTTGCGCTAAAAGGCGATAATTTTGACGGCAATAATTTTGCACAACAAGCGCTAGACCAAGGAGCTAGTTTTGTTGTGATGGACAATAAAAAATTGGTTACCCATAGCGATAAAATGTTTTGGTATACCGATGCATTAATGGCACTACAAGAGTTAGCTAAATACCACCGTCAACAATTGGGTCTACCCATTATCGCGCTAACTGGAAGCAATGGAAAAACAACCACAAAAGAATTAATTCTAGCAATACTTTCAAAGAAATATCAGGTGAAAGCTACTCAAGGCAACTTAAACAATCACATTGGAGTGCCGTTAACTTTACTCTCGTTTAATGAGGACACCGATATTGGAATCGTTGAAATGGGAGCTAACCACCTTGGTGAAATCGCGCATTTATCTGAACTAGCAGATCCGGACTTCGGATATATTACCAATTTCGGAAAAGCGCACTTAGAAGGTTTTGGTAGCTTTGAAGGTGTTATTAAAGCAAAAAGTGAACTCTATACGTATCTAGAAAATAATTACAAATTAGCTTTTACAAATACCGACGACACACTCCAAGATATCAAAACAATGACATTTACCAGATATACTTTTGGTACTGAACCGCAAAATGACTTGGTAATTGAAGAATATAAGGCACAACCGATGGCGAGTATTACTACTCAAAAGACCTTATTTAATTCGAATTTAACCGGAATATACAATGCGACAAATATTGCTGCTGCTGTTGCCATAGGCACGTATTTTAAAGTACCAATATCTGACTGTAAAACGGCCATTGAACAATATATCCCTACAAACAATCGCTCACAGTGGGTTGAAAAAGGAACATATAAGATTCTTTTAGATGCCTACAATGCTAACCCTAGTAGTATGGAAGCGGCTTTAGATAATTTTATTCAATTGGATAGTAAAGGTTCAAAAACCCTATTCCTTGGAGATATGTTTGAATTGGGGCAAAACAGTTCAGAAGAACATGTGACTTTAATAGAGAAATTGAACAAAATTGACAATCTAACGATCTACTATATCGGAAATCATTTTTTTGAACATCAACAGGTTCAACCCAAATCGTTCTTTTTTAAGACCTATAACGATTTCGCAGAAGTATTTGACAGCAAAACGATGGACGAAAACGGAATTATATTAATCAAAGGATCAAGAGGTATGGCCTTAGAACGTATCTTAGATCTAATCTAAGTTTGTGATTCAACTAAAAAACCGTTCAAATCTAAATCAATTTTGAACGGTTTTTTTTTGCTAAATACGCCCCTGCTCTTCCGTTTTATCAATAGTTCTTTTGTTCTTTATCGTTTGATTCCCAAAATTATATCTAAGCGAGACCGAAACACTTTGAGAATCTTGATAATCTAAAAAATAATTGTTCTGATTAGCATATTTAGTAGTTACTTTAGATCGCTCCGTTTTAAAGATATCATTAATCATCAAACTGGCTTCTATTTTTTTGTCGTAAAACTTTTTGTTCATTATAAAATAGGTGTTAGACATTTGACTAATCGTAAAAGTACCTTGAATACTTGGAGTGTGATAATAACATCCGATTTCCATATTCCAGTCTGAATCTTTATGCAATCGAATATTAGTACTAGCACGCCCATAAAACATGGTAATACTATTTTCATACAGTTGTTGGTCTAAGCCAAAAAAATAATTCTCATTATATTGGAGAGAAGTGTACACGTTAACAGTCCACCACGGAAATAATTCAAAATTCTTGCTCAAATCAATTCCGCCCATTTCACCTTTCTCAATATTAGTATAGTGATAAATTAAGTTATTAGTTACAGGATCTTGAATTGAGATCTCCATCGAAGGAAGGTTTTCTTTTCTATAATAAACATCGAGATTCCAATTATTCCAAGAATAAGTCACGTTCAAATTATGAATAATTGTCTGTTTCAATTGCGAATCTCCTTGAAAATATGAAAATAAATTGTAGTACGATTTTGCTGGATTTAACCTAGAATAGGAAGGCCTACTAATACGCTTACCATAAGAAAGTCCAAATTGATGATTTGACTTAGTTTCATATTGCGCAAAAAAAGTGGGAAACCACTCCAAATAATTTTGGCTATTTTTCTCTTCGGGCTTAGACACGACACCTGTCAAATCCGTATATTCAGCTCTGAGTCCTCCCTTAAAACTCCATTGTTGCCAAGAGTATGCTAAAGTTGTAAACGCTGCAAAGTTGGTCTCCCCATAATCGAATATATTACTTTTTTCAGGTCTAAAATCCAACCCTCCCTTTTCATCGTCATAAAAATCTAATACACTATTGGTATTGACTTTACTATATTTCAATCCGCTATCTAAATTCCATTTTTCTCTTTTTATACTATAATCGACCTGAGTAGAAAATAAAAAAACCTTACTGGGATTAATACTCTCAAAAGTGGTTTCTTTTGGATCCTGATCCTTAAAGTGGAGTTGAGTATATATATTTTGAAAATTATCTTTATGGTTACTCGTTAGGTAACTGGTCCACACCACTCTATTATCAGCACCCCATTTTCGGTCAGCTTGCAAATAGAGATTATGATAATCCGTAGCACTTCGATGATCATTTACTGTACGATACGAAGATTCAAGCTGCTGTTCTTTGTTGTAAATCAAAGTTGGAACGTCATAAATACCATGCTCCCCCGGACTAATATAGCCGTTGGCACCAAAAGTGAAATTAATCAAAGAATCTAAATCATACTCCATATTAAATGTATAAGAATTCTGATTTCTACTAATATCTTTTCGTATCATAATACTTTCCCAAGTAGTTTGATTCTCAACGTAATTAATAACATCATAGCCTTCTCTTAAATAAGTGCCAGTTCCACGATAATATGAGCCCATTAACGACAATTTACCGGACCTATAATACTGAGACAACCCAAACAACCCCTTCTCATACTTACTTTGTATATATCGTCCAAAAACCACAGTTTTATACCCCTCTAATTGAGATTTTGTCATTACAATATTTAAAACTGCACTGCCCGAAGCATCATAGTTTGCGGGAGGGTTTGTTATAACTTCAATAGACTTAATATCTTTACCCGGAGTACCCTCAAGTAAACGCTGCAATTCATCAGCGGCTAACATAACTTTTTTCCCATTGATCGTAACTAAAATTCCCGAACTACCGCGAATACTCAGGGTACTTCCTTGCGCAGTTATCCCGGGTGTCTGCTTAATTATTTCCCAACCGCTCAAACTCGTCAAAGCACTGTTTTCGATATTGAATTCCAATCGATCCACCTTTCGCTTTACAAGAGGAGCTCTCTTGTCGATTACTAACTCATTCAATTCACGCCCCTCCGAATGTAAAACGATGGATAAAGGTTTTTTAAAATCCTCTTCCGATAAAACTCTTGTATAATTGACATAACCGATATAAGATACTTCAAGCGAAACAATCCCAGTTGCGTTGCTTAGGATCTTAAATAGGCCTTCAAAGTCTGCAGCTTCGGCCAAATGTTCTTTAACACTATCCGTTAGTACTAAAATTGCGAAAGGTAATTGTTCTCCTTTCTCATTTACGACCCGACCTTCCAGCATTCGTCCTTGAGCAAATATACCTTGTGAAAAAAGCAGTAATAAAACCAAATATTTCATCCTTTATTATTTTTACCAAAAATGCTGTAAAAAAATCAATCAGACGGTTAATGCTCGGTTAACGATGGGTTAACACCAAAAACGTCAAATGGAAATGTTTATATTTGTTTATATGAAAGACAAAAACTTTTTATACATAGCTACATCAACCACATTATTCCTGTTCTTGCTGGCCATACACGCCCATTATTTCTATAATTCCTTCCAATTAAAACAAAAAGATATCGTTAACACGGTACACAGCCAGTTAACGGACTTAGAAGAACAGGTTCCCTACTTTGAGGATACGACAAGCAAAGAAGACGAGATCCTAATCCTATTCTCTAAATTTCAACGAAAGGAAATTCCATACGACTCAATCACGGAATACTTCCGAAATAAAAATTCAAAAACCAGCCCACGAATCACTGCCTATATAGATAGTCTGTTTCAAAAACGAGGATATCAAGTAGCTCTTAAAAAAGAATTAATCAACTTAATTGCTCTTCCATCGCGAGATACGTTGCTAAAAAAACCTATAGCGATGTATCAAACCAATACTCCAATCCATGAAGCGCGCACAGTAACAGAAGGAAAATGGATCAGCAGCAGTTCAAATTCAGAATTTGATCTTATCGACTATGACAACCACAGCAGAAAAGAAAAACCAAACTTTCACTTTCAAATAAACAGAATTACAACTTTCGACATTGCCAATCTAAACTCCGTTGTATTACTGGAATTAGTTCCACTTATTGTGTCCTCAATCCTTATACTACTATCTGTTTCTTTACTTTATTACCTCACTTATAAAAATTTGATTAAACACCGGCGGGAGTCAATTATTCTACACGATATTGTCGATAATATAGCACACGAATTCAAAACCCCATTAGCCACACTAAAAATTGCATCGAAAACACTATCTAAGGGTGGTTCTTTAGAAATACTTCCGTTGATCGATCGACAAATCAATCGTCTAGAAAACATACTTAAACCGATTCAGGACGACTATGAGCCTTCCATTTACCAGGAACGATTTCAACAACAAGAAATAATAGACCTGTGTAATGACTTTGCATTTAGCAATCCCGAGGTTCGATTCGAAACACGAATGGAAATACTAAAGACTCCCACCTTACAACTTATTGAGATCCAAACCATACTAAGCAATCTAATTAGCAATAGTATAAAATATGGAGGCACGATAATAGGAATCCATATAAATAGTCAAGTCAGAGGCCTTGAAATAACGATAACAGATAATGGAATAGGGATGGAACCCGCAGAAATAAAACATATACTGAAAAAGTTTTACCGCATTCAAAAGAATAACATTCAAAATACAAAGGGTCTCGGTTTAGGACTTTTTCTCGTGAATAAAATCGTACTAAAGTGCCACGGAACGATAACATTTAAGAGCAAGATACACTCGGGGACCGTTGTCAAAATAAACATTCCACATGAAGACTAAACTACTCTTGATTGAAGATGATGAAGATTTTGGAATCATTTTAAAACAGTACCTTAATTTGTCAGAATTTGACGTTACTTGGGTCCTTAATCCTTTAGATGCTCTACCATTAATGTCTCAAAACACAAAATATGACATTGTTGTACTCGATGTAATGATGCCGCATCTAGATGGCTTTACGTTAGCACAGACCATCAAAAAAAACTATCCGAATTTACCCTTCTTATTTTTAACTGCAAAAAATCAAAAAATAGACAGGCTCACGGGTTTAAAAATTGGAGCGGATGATTATCAAACAAAACCTTGTGATCCCGAGGAGTTAATATTAAGAATACACAATATACTAAAAAGACACCAACCATTAGTTAC
Source organism: Flavobacterium sp. HSC-61S13 (assembly GCF_024171535.1). Taxonomy (GTDB): domain Bacteria; phylum Bacteroidota; class Bacteroidia; order Flavobacteriales; family Flavobacteriaceae; genus Flavobacterium. The sequence continues at coordinate 25,914 of NZ_JALJZV010000028.1, forward strand.
ATCCAAGCCTTTGTCATTAGGCGAATATTTCTTTGATCACGAAAATTTATTATTAAAACACCCTAAAGAAAAAATCAGATTAACACAACGCGAAGCAGACTTACTACAACTTTTACTTCAATACAATAACAGTATCGTCAAGCGCGAGGTAATTCTTAAGAGCATCTGGAATTCCGATGATTATTTTACCGGGCGCAGCATGGATGTCTTTGTCAGTCGGTTAAGAAAGTATCTTCAGCATGATCAACACTTACAGATTCTCTCGATTCGTGGCATTGGATTTGAAATCAACTTTCCAGACTGAGCCGAGAGTCGTTGTTCGTGAGTCGTTGTTCGAAAATCGGGATTCGACTTACGACTATCGAATCACGAAAACCCCGTAGGGGTGACATGATTATAAAGCAGATATGCAAATACGCACATTAGCTTATATACAAAAAGTCCCTGATCAATAAAGATTAGGGACTTTTGGTTCGTGAGTCGTTGTTCGAAAATCGTGAGTTGACTATCGACTATCGAATCACGAAAAACCCCGTAGGGGTGACATGATTATAACAAAAAACCCTCACCAAATAAATGATGAGGGTTCTTAAAAGAAAGGCGACGAACCGAGGCCAAAGGCCGAACACGTCGCTCCGTTGTAAAACAAAAAACCCCTAGTCTGTGAAGACTAGGGGTTCTCTAAAG
>NZ_JALJZV010000029.1 GCF_024171535.1 Flavobacterium sp. HSC-61S13
TCGTCCTGACCTGACCATTGTTGACGTGCCGTTACTCGTAGTTTACCACAATTAGCAGCTCCAGCCATAGAGGGATGAATCAAATAATAGTTGTCAGAAAGGTAGTCTGAATAAACAGACATACCTTCTTGAGCTATACTAAATTGCGATACTATTAATGCTAATGCTAAATAACGTTTCTTAAAAATATTCATAAACTAATTATCTTTTTAATGAGAAGTGACCTTTAAACTCTCTTCGATTACCTTGGAAATCATTATACTCTACAGTAAACCAATAATCCGTAGACGGTACCGGTCGACCTCCAAAGGTTCCATCCCAACCTTCTCCTGCTGGACTTAATTGTTTTAATAGTTTTCCAAATCTATCAAATATATAAATCTTTGCATCCGGTTGAACACTTAATCCTTTGATGTTCCAAGTATCGTTATGTCCGTCTCCGTTTGGTGTAAAGAATTTCGGATAATTCATTACATTGATTAGTTTCGATACCGCACATGCTCCAGTCAATCGATCGCGAACCCAAACTAAGTGCTCACCGGCAACAACATCATAAAACACATTACTGTTTTGGTAAGAACCGTCGTTCAATGCAAATTCATAAACGCCTGCTGGGGTTTTCTGATCCAATACATTGACGATAATCGTCTGTTTACCATTCTCGGAAATCTCATCTCTATTGCCCGTAGTATCATCAATGGTGATGCTAAATGGCGCTAAAGCCGTCAAAGTAACCGTAGCACTGTTAACCGAAGCACAGCCCGTAGCTTTTGAAACCGTACTAACAGTATAGTTTCCTGCTAATCTAGCCTCGTAATATGATCCTTTCGCTTCTGGAATCTCCACGCCATTAAACTGCCAGATAAACTCATATAGAGACGAATCCAATTTCGAATCAATCAAGAATGGGGTCACTTCGCCCGTTTCCAAGTCTTTACACAAGTAACCGCCTTCTAAATCCGTGATCACCTCTGGCAATTTATTCACCACGATTTCAAACTCGACTAGTGCACTACAATATAAATCTTTATCCTTATTCTTAACCACAGCAACAATCGTTTGTGGACTAGAAATATTCACATAATCATCTGGTGTCAGTATTGGAATATTCGCATTGTAATCAGACATCGAAGCATAGTACGTGACGATTAAGTCGTCCATTTCAATTTGATTTCCGATGATTTCATCCGAGTAAACCGTCAAATCAATACTGGTGAATCCATCATTGACTGGAATTTCCTTATCATTGTCGTCGCAATATGGAGTTACCTCAGGTTCAAAAGCCTGAACCTTTGATTCTATTTGAATCAATAAACTACCAACACTAAAACAACCCGTAGCTTTATTCTCTAAGCGTACCCAAATCATTTCAAATTTGGCGAATTGATTGGTATACTTATAAGGCAACGGTTTTTTATTATTTCTAGCATCATTCCATTCCCGATGATAGGTGATATTATAATCAGTAGCCAAACGGCCATTTAAAATCTCCTCGTTCTTATCCGACAAATCAAACTCATAATGAGACACAACTTGATCCAAACAAGCCAACAAAGGTTTTAAAGGTTTTATTGACGGAAGCGGGTCTACAACCAACTTCAATTCTGTTATAACATAACATTTTGGACTGATTAAGGCTAAGCGATTTTCTACTCGCACGTATATAACGTTAGATTGAGACGAGAATTTTGCTTTATTCGGAATAACACCTCCAAGATCACCTGCTTCAGCCAAGGCACGAGTCCCGTAAAAATAAACATCTAAATTCGTATCTCCTTGAACAACATCTGGTATACTCAAGGTCAAATCAAAGTCCGCACGACCTGTCCCAACAGTTGCCTCACAAGCACTTAAAGTAACACTCTTAGCTGCAATTGGCATGGCATATACAATTAGAGTTTGTATGGTCATTGATCGACAGCCATTTTCGTTGGTTACAACGACCCAAATACTTTGAACGGCTGTTTTGTTTTTATATGTGGTCAAGTTAGAAGTAGCAATTGCATTGGTTTGCGCTAAGGCATCGGCTTCACTCTCATAATAAGCATAACTGGTACCAAAAATGGGACTTCCTCCAACGATGAAATACTCCTGCGAAGTCAAGTCAAAATACGCAAAATTCTGTCCTAAGGTGACGTCGCTACAACTGACTAAATCTTGAGGTTTAAACAGCTTAATACCAATATGAACTTTTAGATTAAAACTACCCACAACGCTACAACCCGTAGTGGTATCCAACAAACGATACCAAATGGTTTCTTCTGGAATACTATTTACATAATTCTTTGGACTACTGATCGCATTTTCTGCTTTTTCAGCATCAGCTTGAGTCTTATAGTATGAGATACTAGATCCGTGTCCAGATACAACGCCAGGGATAATATTCGATTCATGCATCGTTAAATCAAACATAGCCTTACCATCAAATAAATCCGTGTAATTATCACAAATAACTGTAACAGGTAAATTACCTACAATGATAGGGGCTCTATTTACTTTTAAATCAAAGTCATAAATACCCACACAACCCGTAGCTTTATTGACAATGCGAATCCAAACCTTGGGTTCAGTGATTGTCACGTTACTGTAAGCTTCTGGGCTAACAATCTTATTTACACCGTCCCGTGCATGATCTAGATTGTCAAAAAAGTTGAAATCAAAATTCCCAAAAGACGGAATATGTGTTTTTCCATGTTCAATCAGGTTGAAAACACCGATACCCGTATTAGAGGTGCTACAAACCGTAAGGGTATGTCCTAAATCCAAATCAAAAAACGGATATTTATTGACGATCAAATTGATACTTACCACTTTATAACAAGCTCTTTTTACATCTTCAACGCGGGCATAAACCGTTTGGGTATAAGCATCTTTATTGATGTAACTATTCTCGTTTATAGGTCTCAAAGCCGATTCCGCATCCTGCAAACTCTCGTGGAAGCTGATTTTAAGACTTAAACTAGAAGTCAATTCGGACTTTTTAGAGGCCAAGACAAAGTTCATTTTACCCGTATCGTCTTTGGAATCACAAAGAACATAATCAGAAACACTATTTGCGACATCCGTAAGCGTAACCATTCTTAAATGCAACAATTCAATGTTATAACAACCGCTTTGTTTGTCTTCTATACGAATATAAACCGTACTAGCCGTTAAATTGGAATATTGACTCGGATCTTTTATCGCTTTGTCAAAGTCCCCTTCTATAGCCAAACTATTGGAAGCATAATAGTAAACGTGATAATCGGAAGCGGTTAATCCATTTAAGAATTCTAGTTCTTTACTGGTTAGATCAAAAAAGGCAACTCCACTAATCCCATCATCACAAATCACCATCTCACTCGGAGACTGAGTACGCGGCTTGCCTTTTACAAGAAGATCGATAGCCTTAATCGTTACACATCCTAAAGTATCTTCCACACGGATATAAACCGGCTCTCCCCCTGGTTTGTTGTTTGAAAAAATATTATTCTGAATCGTGATCGGGTTTATATTGGCAACGGCCTCACTATAATTTCTAAAGAAAGCGTGTTTCCACGTGGTATTTAATCCTTTTTGATCGGAAGCGATGATCGTTAAATCAAAATCGGCAATTCCTAAATTATCACAGACTACATAGGTATTTGGACCAATTAAAGTGGGGGTAATATTAAATCTTAGTTCAAAACTAGCGATCGAAAAACAGGATGAGTTGGCGGAATAAACACGAGCCCAAACCGTTTTCTCACCACTTTGGTAATTCCATTTTGGTAAGGCTTTGGTGACATCGCCCATATAGGCCTCGACTTGCGTCAAGTAATATTCAACCACCAAACCACTAGCGCTTAACTTCACTTCGTTATCCTTAGTATTCAAATTAAAAATAGCTTCTTGAGGATTAAAAAGATCTACACAAGCAAATAATGGACTCACCAGTGTTTTTACAACGGGTATCACTTCGCGAAGCAACTCAAAGGAAGTTATGGCGTATATCGCTGGATTCGCTATAGAGCTTACACGAACCCAGATGATATCGTGATGTCCTCCATTAAAAGTCGAAGGATTCAGGATAGGGTTTAATTCGATTTTGGCATTCCCTTCACTGGTATAGTACTCAATTTTATAACCGGGAATCCCGTGGTAAACGATATCATCATAAACCGTCAGGTCAAAGGTTGAACCTGGAGCATTACAAATACGCAAGGGACTCAGCGGAACTAAGCCGATAACGCAAGGTTCCGTTTTGATGGTAAAACTAAATATTTTAAAACATGGACTCGCTTTACTTTGAATACGCACCCAGACCGTCTTAGAAAAAAAGGTGTTATCAAAGCTGTAATAAGGTGGTATAGCAGCGACATCATCGATAGCGTCTTGTTGGTTTTCGTAAAAAGAGAATTCCACTGGAAAATGGGTAACACCTTTGATTGCCTCTTCTAGATTAAACAAAGTAGTAGCTCCCGGTGCTTTACACTGAACTAGATTTTGAGGTACTTTTTCAATAATAATCTCATCAAAATACTCTACGCGAATGGGTTTGAGTTCTACATCACAGGTGACAAATTTATAATTCAATCGAGCTCCATAAGTTCCCTTTTCCCGCACCACTAGATTTGCACCGTTTTCACCGACTAAATCCACGCCGTCTTTGGTCCACTGAATGGTATAATCCTTTGTATCCAAGCCCGTACCAAGCACCTTGGTGTCTCCGGGACACAAGGCATTACCGTCTTCTATGACCAGGTCTTCCCCCAACTCCGGCGTTCCGATATCAAAACTACGCGCATTAAAAAAAACCGCAGAAGAGTGATTCACATTAGGACAAAAATCCATTACCGCCAATTTGATGTGGTATTTACGACCGGGTACAACCTTAACTAAACGAGAACTCATTGCAACAGTCGATGCCACAAAATCAAAAGGAGCACCTAGAGGATTAAGCTGAAAGGCCGTGGGAGTATCACCTGGCTGCGCAAAGTGATCCCCGTAATAGTGTGGATTCACACTTGCGCACGACGAACCAATTTTTTGAGTATCTCTAACCTTATTTAGTCCGATAGGATCATTTGTTCCCGGTATTTTTGCTAAATTCTCTCCTACTCCATTTGTCGTATCAATCAACCAAGCAGCAAATAAGGCTCCTGGAAACTGTCTGCACATTTCCCCGCAACCTCGATAATTACTTTCTGAAGCTAATAGGTATTCAAACTTAATAGAATCCTTAACTGGTATAAAATCAAATTCCAATTGAGTCACACGCTTCCTATCATAAGCGCCTCCACCTGCATCATTAATGGCATCATTGATATCTTTATCGCCCACCCATCTTTCATTGTTAGCTCCTCGCGAACTTCCATTTCCCTTATAAGGACCTTCTACATAATTAACATCATTAGTCGTCAAAACGATTCCCTCGTCAAAAGGAAAAATCGAATTATTTTTATTAAAATAGCCCAGAGCATTGTATTGCTTTGTTTTAGGGCTACCATCGGCTATTTGATACTTAATATCGGACACTAAATTACAACCGGATTTAACCAAAACCTCTGTAACTAATTCTTCAACACTATACTGATTTCCACTAGCACTAACGCGCATCGGAGGTGGCGCTGTTGTCAAACATAACGTAAAAGGATAGTCATTAGCCGTAGTATTCCCAAGACGAATATAGTAAACACGTCCAATAACCAGGTTGTTTAATACTGTAGACTTTGTAATATTATTTAAGCTAACACAGCTAAAAGCCGATGCTTTAATCAGAGAACAATCCGCCCTATCATAGACTGCCAAATGAATTGCCCAGATAGCAACTCCCGATACCTCAATTCCCAACTGATGGATTTTACTCGTAGCTACAAATTTATACCAAACATCGCGCTTGGAAGCAGGATTACAGGTTGGCTGCGCTATGTTTGTTGTAACAGTTGCATCTTTAAAAGTTCCTGTTACAGTACTCGTACAGTCAAAAGTATTATTTACAGGCAAATCAATAGCTCCCGAACAATTATCATTGACAGGCGCCGCTAATAACATAGAAGTTGAAGTATTGTAGACAGTTGTTTGTACAAGATCGAAATAATCCACAAAGCTATAATAACTCAAAGCGTTACCATAACTCGGTTCGTACATTTTGCTCGATGATTTCCAAACACTCTTACTAGCAAATAAAGAAGTTGAAAAAACAAGCATTAATAAGAATAATAGTTGTTTCATAGTTTTAATGTTTTTTAGTAATATGTATTTTGTTTAAGAAAACCTAATATCTATTAAATTTTAAGACTCCATGTTTTAAAAAATAAACATTTCGTAAAATAAAAACACTTTTAACAGGTTACTTAACAAAAAAACACTGTTTTTAATTAACATAACTCATGTTTATGACAAAAACACGTTTGAAACAAAAATAAAAAAATCTCGATAAGATCGAGATTTTTTTTAGTTAAAAATTAACTGCAGGACAATTACAGTCGTATTTATCCGGTTTGCAGAATAGGTTGATACCGATGGTCAACTGGTGAAATCCA
>NZ_JALJZV010000030.1 GCF_024171535.1 Flavobacterium sp. HSC-61S13
AGCCCTTTGCGTATTTGTAATGCTCCTGGTTCGACCTTTGACCTGACGGTTTATGACAATATTGTTTACCACGGTATTCCCGGCTTTAAAGTAGATTACTATAAGTCCAATGCCGATGCTATGGCTCAGATCGATCCTATTGTAGGAGCTGCAGCTTATGACGGAAAACACCATGAATTCATCTTTGTACGTGTAAGCTCCTTAACCGATCCTACTTTATATGCGATTACTTCTTTTGAGTTGTTGCGCGATGTGATTCCTGTGGTTAATAAAGGGGTTACTCCTTTGATTTCTTGTGTAGATGCATCGGGTCCTGCTACGGCTGTTTTCAATTTGAATACCAAGGATAACGAAGTGAAGTTAAGCGCCAGTGGTTTGGTGGTAGAATATTACTTGACGCAAGCCGAGGCCAATACGGGCGATGTGACCAAAGCCTTGCCAAAATGGAATTACCAAAGTGGCGAGAAAACGGTTTGGGTTCGCGTTTATTCACCGAGTTCAGCTTGTTACTCCATCACTAGTGTTGATTTAAAATTTAATATAGCGCCTGTTTTAGTTGGGCCTAATGAATATATTGTATGTGATAATTTAGGGATTTCAACATTTGATTTAACGGTTATCGCATCCGATCAAAAAGGATTGAACATCAAATGGAAACACGCATTCTTTAGAACCTTTAGTGAGGCTACTTCGAATTCGAATCCGATCAATGTTAAAGACGGAATTTATACCAATAGCAAACCAGGAGGAGAACCGGTTTATATGCGTGTAGAAGATGCGTTTGGTTGTGTAACGATTAAGGCTATCGATTTATTTGTAAAATCGAAACCCCGCACCACAGCTCCAAGTGACTTCTCTATCTGTGATACGAATGGTTCCGGAGTTACGTTTTTTGACTTAACCAGTAAAGAGGTTGAAATCTTAGCGGGCTTAACGGCTTCTGATTATCACGTTTATTATTATGCTTCCAATAGTTTGGCTATAGAAGGGGACTTTGACAAAGCGATAAAAGATCCGAAACAATATTCGAATTTAACCAGTAATACGGTTTATGTACGTATCGAGGATAAAACTACGGGTTGTTTTAGTGTGGAGTTGATCCATTTAAAAACGGTTACTTTACCCGATGTTGCTACCAGTGTAACGGATTATGTAGTTTGTGATTCCAAAGAAGGTACGGGTAAGATGAAATTTATCTTGGCCTCTAAAAAGCCAGAGATTACCTCTAGTTTGAGTTTAAAGATCAGTTTCTACGAAACTAGAACGGATGCTGAATCGGCGTTAAAACCGATTGATGAGAACAACTATACCAACAAAGATGCCTATACTCAAACGGTTTATGCGCGAGTAGAGGATGTGAAGTCGGGTTGTTTTAAAATCATCAGTATCAATTTAATTGTGAATACCTATCCTGCGTTTGATACAGCTGGAAATACCATCACGGTTTGTAGTACCTCTAACAGTGGAATTGGTATATTCAATTTGATCGAACACGGTAAAAAATATATTCCATCTTATAATAATTTTGAATTCGAATTTTTTGAAAGCTTGGAAAATGCTCAGAAAAATGTGAATAAGATTGTGGATCCAGAGGCTTACAGCAATGTGAAGGTTACTCAAACCAAGGTTTGGGTGCGCATTGTCAATAAAGTTACGGGTTGTGTGGGTATTTATGACTTTGATTTAAAAGTAAATAAAGCTCCTGTTATTGTCGGTAAATTACCTGTTACGGTTATTTGTGATAACTACAACGGATTATTTGATGGTAAGGCTTTGTTTGATTTAACGATTCACGAAGCGAGTATTATCCCAGGAGTTGCTTCTGGACACGGATCTAGTATCTCATACTATAAGACTCAAGCTGATGCTGATAAAGCAGAGAATGCAATTAGTAGTCCAAAGAATTACGTGAGCGGTGGGGCTGAAGAAACGATCTGGTATCGTTTATTGGATACCACTACGGGTTGTAGTGTGGTTGGTAGTTTTAATTTAAAAGTTACCATTGGTCTTGAATTGACCAAACCCCAAGACCTTGTTAGTTGTAGTGATATTAGTTTGGGACAGAACTTCGCTTATTTTGATTTGACTACGCATAAATTTGCTATTGTAGGTGGACTGCCTGTTTTTGGAACGACCTACTTTTATTATGAGAGTGAGGCTGATGCCTTGGCGGGTACCAATGCGATTGCTACAGCGAACTTGACCAAGTATAAAAACAAAACAGCTGTTCAAAGTATTTGGATGGTTGTGGTTAACGAGCTGGGTTGTCGTTCGATGACCATACAAACGCTGATCGTTTATGCTACGCCTAACCCAGCTAAGAGTGCTACTTTAAGCACTTGTGAAGCGACCGTAGGAACGGGTAGTGCGGTATTTAATTTGAACATGAGTGTGGAAGAGATCATCAATGGAGATACGAATTTGGATTTGTATTTTTATGGAACCCGCACCTTGGCAGAAGAAGGGGATCATACCAAAACGATACCTGGACCAGACAAATACACATCTACTTCCAAAACGATTTATGTTCGTGTAGAAAATAAACTGGCTTTAATCAGTCCAAAATGTTATGTTATTGTTGAGTTGAAATTGGTTGTCAATGCGATTCCGGCCTTAAAAGATTTAAAACCTTTGTTGGCTTGTTTGGAACAAGTTGTTGATTATTATGAATTTACCCTAACGGATAAAGACGCAGAGATTTTAAATGGTCGTTTAGCGAGTGATTATAGAATTACTTACTATGCTACCCAGACCGAAGCTCAGGACAATAAAAAGCCATTGCCTTATAATTACACCAATCAAACGGCTAAGAAACAAACCATTTGGGTTCGTTTAGAAAATAAAGCGACGGGTTGTTTTAATGTTAAGCGCTTGTTGTTGAGTATAGAGCCAAAAGTAGAGGCTTTTGCACCAGTTGTTAAAGAGTATTGCGACGACAACGATAAAGTTGGAGCTCCTGTAAATGATGGATTCACCAGTATTGATTTAACGGTTTATTCGTTGGAAATCATCGGAATTCAGCCTAATGCGGCAAACTTAATCGTTACGTATTATGCTTCGATGTCTGATTACAACGCGAATATTCCAATACTGACACCAAATGATTATGTGAACATTTCTAGTCCACAAACGATTATTGCTGTGGTTAAGAATAAGGATAAAGATTTATATTGTAGTGCCCTAGTGGAGTTGAAAATCGTGGTGAATAAATTGCCAGAGGTGATCACGGATTTAGAAGGCGGTTACTTGTGTAAAGACTTGGAAACGGGTCAAGTGACCCCATTCTTGATTGATTCGAAATTGGATTCGTCTCTATATGAGTTTATCTGGCAGTTTAATGGCGTAGAGATTCCAGGCGCGAAATTGTCTTATTACGAGGCTAAATTAGCAGGAAACTACACCGTTAGTACGGTTTCAAAAGCTACGGGCTGTGCTTCGGTTAACAGCGCTACGGTTACTTTGACGGCTTTAGCGCCATTTAGCATCACCATTGATGATACTACGGGCAATAGAGATGAGATTTCCGAGAATGGTAAACAGACGATTATCGTCAATGTATTGGATCAGAAAACCCCAGCAGGCGTTTATGAATTTGCATTGAACGACGGTTCTTACCAAAACAGTAATGTGTTTTATGATGTTGTT
>NZ_JALJZV010000031.1 GCF_024171535.1 Flavobacterium sp. HSC-61S13
TTGATCCGTAGATATCCGAATGGGGCAACCCACTATGTTGAAGACATAGTATCCGATAGGAGGCAAACCCGCTGAACTGAAACATCTAAGTAGGCGGAGGAGAAGAAAACAAAAGTGATTCCGTAAGTAGTGGCGAGCGAACGCGGAACAGCCCAAACCAATGTTGTTACGGCAATATTGGGGTTGTAGGACCACGATATTTCTTGCGGACAGAATTAGAACAAGTTGGAAAGCTTGACCAAAGAGGGTGACAGTCCCGTATAAGTAAAGAAAGATAAGAATAGTGGTATCCTGAGTAGGTCGGGGCACGTGAAACCCTGATTGAAACTGGCGGGACCATCCGCTAAGGCTAAATACTCCTGAGAGACCGATAGTGAACCAGTACCGTGAGGGAAAGGTGAAAAGAACCGTGAATAACGGAGTGAAATAGATCCTGAAACCATACGCCTACAAGCGGTCGGAGCCCTTAAGTGGGGTGACGGCGTGCCTTTTGCATAATGAGCCTACGAGTTACCGTTGCTGGCAAGGATAAGTGGTTAAGCCATGGATCCGTAGCGAAAGCGAGTCTGAATAGGGCGCTTTAGTCAGTAGTGGTAGACGCGAAACCGTGTGATCTACCCATGGGCAGGTTGAAGTTTAGGTAACACTAAATGGAGGACCGAACCGGTTGACGTTGAAAAGTCTTCGGATGACCTGTGGGTAGGGGTGAAAGGCCAATCAAACTCGGAAATAGCTCGTACTCCCCGAAATGCATTTAGGTGCAGCGTTAGTTATAAGTTATATAGAGGTAGAGCTACTGATTGGATGCGGGGGTTTCACCACCTACCAATTCCTGACAAACTCCGAATGCTATATAATGTTCACTAACAGTGAGGGCATGGGTGCTAAGGTCCATGTCCGAGAGGGAAAGAACCCAGACCATCAGCTAAGGTCCCCAAATGTATACTAAGTTGAAAAAACGCGGTTTGTCTGCCCAGACAGCTAGGATGTTGGCTTGGAAGCAGCCATTCATTTAAAGAGTGCGTAACAGCTCACTAGTCGAGCGGACGAGCATGGATAATAATCGGGCATAAGTATACTACCGAAGCTATGGATTTACAGACAAGGGTTTGTAAGTGGTAGGGGAGCATTCTAATGGGGTTGAAGGTGATATGTGAGTATTGCTGGACTAATTAGAAAAGAAAATGTAGGCATAAGTAACGATAATGCGGGCGAGAAACCCGCACACCGAAAAACTAAGGTTTCCACAGCTATGCTAATCAGCTGTGGGTTAGTCGGGTCCTAAGGCAAACCCGAAGGGGGACGTCGATGGCCAACGGGTTAATATTCCCGTACTACTTATAATTGTGATGGAGTGACGGAGTGATGAAAGCACCGCGAACTGACGGAATAGTTCGTTGAAGGTTGTAGCTATATCCCAGATAGTAAAATGCGTTTGGGATGGCAAAGACCGATAGTACTCAGAGTCTACGGACAACGAGATAGTGTGCCTAAGGGCTTCCAAGAAAACCTTCTAAACTTAGATTATAAGTACCCGTACCGTAAACCGACACAGGTAGTTGGGGAGAGAATCCTAAGGTGCTCGAGAGATTCATGGCTAAGGAACTAGGCAAAATAGACCTGTAACTTCGGGAGAAAGGTCGCCAGCGCAAGCTGGCCGCAGTGAAGAGGTCCAGGCGACTGTTTATCAAAAACACAGGGCTCTGCAAAATCGTAAGATGAAGTATAGGGCCTGACACCTGCCCGGTGCTGGAAGGTTAAGAGGAGATGTTATCTGTAAGGAGAAGCATTGAATTGAAGCCCCAGTAAACGGCGGCCGTAACTATAACGGTCCTAAGGTAGCGAAATTCCTTGTCGGGTAAGTTCCGACCTGCACGAATGGTGTAACGATCTGGACGCTGTCTCAGCCATGAGCTCGGTGAAATTGTAGTATCGGTGAAGATGCCGATTACCCGCAGTGGGACGAAAAGACCCTGTGCACCTTTACTATAGCTTAGTATTGTTCTTGGATAAGTGATGTGTAGGATAGGTGGGAGACTATGAAGTGGCGTCGCTAGGCGTTGTGGAGTCATTGTTGAAATACCACCCTTTGCTTATTTGAGATCTAACTCCATATAATGGAGGACATTGCTTGGTGGGTAGTTTGACTGGGGTGGTCGCCTCCAAAAGAGTAACGGAGGCTTCTAAAGGTTCCCTCAGCACGCTTGGTAACCGTGCGTAGAGTGCAATGGTATAAGGGAGCTTGACTGAGAGACTAACAAGTCGACCAGGTACGAAAGTAGAGCATAGTGATCCGGTGGTTCCGCATGGAAGGGCCATCGCTCAAAGGATAAAAGGTACGCCGGGGATAACAGGCTGATCTCCCCCAAGAGCTCATATCGACGGGGGGGTTTGGCACCTCGATGTCGGCTCGTCACATCCTGGGGCTGGAGAAGGTCCCAAGGGTTGGGCTGTTCGCCCATTAAAGTGGCACGCGAGCTGGGTTCAGAACGTCGTGAGACAGTTCGGTCTCTATCTACTGCGGGCGTTAGAAATTTGAGTGGATCTGATTCTAGTACGAGAGGACCGATTTGGACAAACCTCTAGTGTATCTGTTGTCTCGCCAGGGGCATCGCAGAGTAGCTACGTTTGGCAGGGATAAGCGCTGAAAGCATATAAGCGCGAAACCCACCACAAGATGAGATTTCTTTAAAGGGTCGTGGGAGATGACCACGTTGATAGGCTATAGATGTAAAGGCAGTAATGTCATAGTCGAGTAGTACTAATAACCCGTAAGCTTATGTGTACTGTCCCGTTTTTCTAAACGGGACAGGATGACTTTCTACAAAAATACAAGTATTTAAATATCTTCGTATGTTACGATATTCGTTATTCCAGAGTTTTGGATAACAACCGATTTAAGGTGGTTATTGCAGCGGGGCTCACCTCTTCCCATTTCGAACAGAGAAGTTAAGCCCGTTAGCGCAGATGGTACTGCATTTATGTGGGAGAGTATGTCGTCGCCTTTCTTT
>NZ_JALJZV010000032.1 GCF_024171535.1 Flavobacterium sp. HSC-61S13
ATGTCAACACCGTTTTTAGTCCATTGAATCGTATAATCCTTAGCGTCTAAATCTCCTCCAAGAACCAAAGAACCACCTGGACAGATCGCATTACCACCTTCGATAACAAGATCTTCTCCCAAATCTGGTGTTCCAATATCAAAACTACGAGCATTAAAGAAAACCGCAGAGGAGTGATTCACATTAGGACAAAAATCCATTACCGCCAATTTAATGTGGTATTTACGACCGGGTATCACCTTAACCATACGAGAACTCATAGCTACAGTCGATGCAACAAAATCAAAAGGAGCCCCTAGAGGATTAAGCTGAAAGGCCGTTGGATTATCACCTGGTTGCGCATAGTGATTCCCATAAAATTGTGGATTCACACTTACACATCCCGAACCAATTTTTTGAGTATCTCTAACCTTATTTAGTCCGATAGGATCATTTGTCCCTGGTATTTTTGCTAAATTCTCACCTGTTCCATTTGTCGTATCAATCAACCAAGCAGCAAATAAGGCCCCTGGAAACTGTGCACACATTTCCCCGCAACCCTGATAATTACTTTCTGAAGCTAATAAGTATTCAAACTTAATAGAATCCTTAACCGGTACAAAATCAAATTCCAATTGAGTCACACGCTTCTGCGGGTAAGCCCCTCCACCTGCATCATTAATGGCATCATTGACATCTTTATCTCCAGCCCATCTTTCATCGTTAGCTCCTCGCGAACTTCCATTTCCCTTATAAGGACCAGCTACAAAATTAACATCGTTAGTCGTCAAAACAATCCCTTCATCAAAAGGAAAAACAGATCCGTTCTTATTAAAATAACCCAATGCATTATATTGCTTTGTTTTAGGGCTACCATCGGCTATTTGATACTTAATATTGGATACTAAATTACAACCGGATTTAACCAAAACCTCTGTCACCAATTCTTCAACAGTATACTGATCACCACTAGCACTAACGCGCATTGGTGGTGGAGCTGTTGTCAAGCACAAAGTAAAAGGATAATCATTGGCTGTCGTATTACCTAGACGAACATAATAGATGCGTCCAATAACAAGATTATTCAGTACATTACTTTTTGCTGTATTTGTCAAATTAAAACAGCTAAATGCCGCTGCTTTGATCAACGAACAATCCGATTTATCGTAGACCGCTACATTGATGGTCCAAGTAGCAACACCTGGAACATCAACACTCAATTGATGTATCTTGCCCGTCGCAACAAACTTATACCAAACATCGCGTTTCGATGCTGGATTACAAGATGGTTGTGATATATTCACACTATTGGTTGCTTCTTTAAAAGTCCCCGTTACAGTGCGAGTACATTCGAAAGTTGGATTCACAGGTAAATCTATAGCCCCACCACATTCGTCGTTTAGGGGTGCTGCCAATAACATAGCAGTCGCCTTGTTAATTGTAGTTGTTCTTACGACATCAAAATAATCCACAAAACTATAATAGTTCAATGAACTCTTATAGTCTGGTGCATATACCCTAGTCGATTCTTTCCAAACACTTGTACTCGCAAAGAGAGGTGTTGAAAAAACAAACATCATTAATAATAATAATAAAATTCGCTTCATAATTTTTGAGGTTTTTTATTGTACTAGCTATTTTTTACTAAAACATAATACGCACACAAATCTAAAACTTTTTATTTTAAAAAAATATCAAATACAAAAACATATTGAATAATATTAGCAAAATCAGCAGATAATCACAACTTTTAATTCATTTAGCTCACCTAAAAGCAATCTTTCGCATAATGCGAATTCTTAAACCATACAATTAATAGCCTAATTTATCTTAAAGTAAAAAGATCTTTTGCAAAAACAGCAAGATACGCACTAAATTCTATACCAAAGAAACTCGTTAAATAGCAACACCCATTTTCATATTGACACAAATCTAGACCATACAATTAAAAAACAACGAAAGTTACATTTAGACAACAACTAGTGATGCTACCAAAAAGAGAGTGGTAAAACAACAAGCATAGATGCTCTTCATTTTACCACTTATCTCTATATTAAAATGCAATCACTACTGTATTTCATAAGCTACAGCAGCTTTTAAAATTAAAAGTTAACTGCTGGACAATCGCAGTCATATTTATCCGGTTTACAAAACAAGTTGATACCGATGGTCAATTGGTGAAATCCACCGTTGCCAAATTTGACATCACCCGTTAGATGGCTGTAGGTATACGCCAACATAAATTTTTTATAATTGATACCCACTATAGGAGTAATGTATTGCATGCGTTGTTTGGAAACCCCCTCTCTTTTGAGGTAGTCGGCTCCTTCCAAATTACGGCGGTAGGAAACCCCTCCCCAAACTTGTCCGAAGTTTAACTTCTGATATACCTTCATATTGATATCAAATGACTTTTCACGCGTTTCATCGGTATACTGAATCATAAAGGACGGCTCATAACTAAAGCCACTGCGGCTCTCCGTTCCAAACATATAACCCGCAGACCATAAAAACTT
>NZ_JALJZV010000033.1 GCF_024171535.1 Flavobacterium sp. HSC-61S13
TTAAGCTACTTTTCTTCATCCTTAGTAGTTCTAAATGATAAAATATCAACTTCTGCTATAGAGTTGCGGATTTATGGGAGGACTCGCGCGGTAGCCTAGCCGAATGTTTTTAATATTCGTGTACCAGCGGGGGAGAGAAAGCATTTATTCACAATTTAATTTAGGCGTTTTTATAATCCCTAAATTGGTAATAACTCTTTTATACTTCTTCAAATTATTTTTACAAAAAAAATATTTAGCCCCCTTTTTTTTTTCATCTGTTTCAAAATCTATAAAAGGAGATTCCTCTTCATTTTGAATCTTGTTATTCAGAATCAGTTTTTCTAAGATATCTTTATCACTTCCATAATTATCATCCCACCAAAAGAATAATTTATTTTTATATATAATAAACTTATTTGGGAGATAATTATCACTAAAAGCTTTCTTCTCAGAAAATAATAGTTTATCAGAATTGTCCATAATTGAAAAGGCATAATAGTCTTCCACTTTCAAATCAAAATTTACAAAAAAAACTTTACCCTCTAAGAATAATTGTGTGTTTGAAAAATCAATGATACCATTAAAAATAGCATCTTCATAATTTCCCTTTTCACTAAGTTGTGATTTATACGAATTACAACTTACTAAACTTATAAAAATCAAGGCATATAAATACTTTTTCATATTATTCTTTACTATAATCAATAATATGGGGCTTCTTCGCTCCATATCCATTTGGATGTGTTAATATATAATAATTGAGTTTAGAATTTTGTTTAAGTCCACTATCTCTTGAGTTTTTATCTGCTCCTGACGGCTCGAATCGAGATGGTTCATTGGGATGAGTATGAAAAAAACCCTTCAATTCATAGCTCTTAAATTCTCCGATAGTACTAACAACATCTCTAATAGCGTCTGAACCCGACGAAAAACTCTTTGTATATGTATTACCTTTATACTTTCCTAATGTCATATGTGTAATTTCTTCCGTTCCATTATTTGAAAAATAAGCCCCTTTTATTTCTTTACCCACATAGTCAGCTAATTCCAATGCAAATCTTTCTACACCTGTTCTAGTTGCATTTCCAGCCCCACCAACATTAATAACATTACTATCGGTTTTTAAATTCATTCCATCAGATAAAATACCTTTGTCAATATTATCAATAGCAACTTTAGGATTCCCTTCTCTATCAGTTTTCACATTACCTTTACCATTAGTAGCTAATATTCTATCAGATTTATCATTCGTTTCTCCAACTTGTTTTACATCCCCCGTTTTTCTATTTAAAGTATAATCTGTTTCCGCAGCCATCCCTGTCGGGTCAATCAGATTGATTGGATTGTTGTGTACATAGTGGTAGGGAGTCCATCCGGGGAACTGCTCCGCCATCAGGTCTACACTCAAAAACACACTGGTACCTGGATCGTAATAACGCGCGCCGTAGTAGTAATATCCTGTGGACTCATCGAGTTCTTTCGCATTGAATTTATACACATTTTCAAAGATGTTGTTGGTACTTTGCTGTACCATAATCTCCCCAAAAGGCAAATATTCTATATACTGACACGGTTTGCCAAAAACATCTGTAATATACGAAGAACTACCCAAATGATCGCCGTGATACCACCAAATTGGTATATCCTCCTGCTGCGGATCAGCAATGATATCAACTTTTTTTGGTGGATTGTTCGTCCAAGTACCTCCATCAATCCCCGGATCTAAAGTCTCCTTCGGAAAAACCGGATCCTCCTGCGGCGGAGATACCGGATCTGGTGGTAGATCTGAAATAACCAGCTTGCAAAATTTTATCCTGATTCGACC
>NZ_JALJZV010000034.1 GCF_024171535.1 Flavobacterium sp. HSC-61S13
CTCTAAAGCCGCACAGTAATTATAACCGGTAACAACTAATTCATAAAGCAGACAGGGTGCCGGCTCACCCGGTGTTGATGTACCATATTTAACACCCCCCGCTGCCGCACGAATCCTTTCGTGTGGCAATACAACATACTAATAGTTCCCTCTTAAAACTCAAGTTATATACAAAAACCCGGATGCTAATTTGGCTTAGTCAAAACACTTACTCCTGTTTTATATCTTTAATAAACACGCTTTATGCGAGCAAAAAACCTCAACATGATGGAGTGTTCTTGTGTGCAATATAAACCACGCGAGCCGACTCGCGCGGTAGCGGGGATTTTTTGGTTGTCATTAAGATGTTCCTGATAATTTATGTAAAACTCTAATTTTATTTTCTATAATATCAGTAATTTCCTTTAGCTCTTTGGGTATTTCTTTCGTATTGTTTGAATACCAAAATCCTTTCCTTACATCATCTAAATATAAACTGTATTGCCAATTATCTTTCACGACTAAAGTATCTTTATATGCGGAACTTTCAGAAATTTTCAATAAAGAACTTTTTAACATTTCAATTTCTTTTGAATTTAGCATAATGGTCTTAACCTTATATTTTTTATCTATATCAAATTTTCCGTATTCAAAATTGAGTACCTGACCAATACAATAACTCAATTTGCCTTTTTTAGATATGAAAAATATATGAGCTCGACTTCCTCCAGGAATCGACATCATTAAACATAATTCTTTATCAATCACTATTTTCTCTTTTTTCAAATTAGTAGACGTAACGCAAGATTGCATTGTTATAAACGCAACTACGATATTTATAATTATTACCATTTTTTTAGTAAGCACCTCTTTGTTTATTTTTTGTTTTACCCTGTTCATTTCTTAAGTCATTTTCAGTAATATCTTTACTTGTGTTGTGTTTTAGCCCTACAGTTGCTAATTCTTCTTTAGGTACAGTTTGCGTAACTGTATTTCCATTTGCATCTTGGTAAGTATGAGTTCCCATATCATTATAATCAATTGCTTCTCCACGCATAGACCTCTCTCCGTGAATAATCTCGTGTCCCAAACCTATTTGATTAGGTCGTTTCTTTCCTGATACATTTCCTGTTTTAGGGTCAACCGTCAAAATATCTGGATTAGATGTAGGGTCAAAACTAACATTTACATAAGACCCCACACCACTTATAGCATTGGAAGAGTTTACATCTGATTCAGAATTTCCCGAACCTGGTGCTCCGACAGTTATAGTCATAGTGTTAGACGAGTTTACTACTCTACTAATTAATTCCGTACCTTTAGTTTTACTTCCTGTTCTTTGCTTGCTAATGATTACTTGTCCTGTTAATTTATCATAGCTTAATTTATCATTAGTAAGTTTTCCAAGATTTCTCATTATCTGTCTTCTTTCAGAGCCTTTCAATGATGTAGGTATGACAATATCTCTACCGTCCGGGTCTATGTATCGTATAGGATTATTAGCAACATAAACATAGGGTGACATTCCTGGGAACTTCTCCGCTAAGGGGTCTACGCTCAAAAACACACTGGTACCCGGATCGTAATAACGCGCGCCGTAGTAGTAATATCCTGTGGACTCATCGAGTTCTTTCGCATTGAATTTATACACATTTTCAAAGATGTTGTTGGT